>NZ_CP048810.1:1200000-2400000 GCF_013347965.1 Pseudomonas bijieensis
ACCCAAGGGGCTGCTGCGCAGCCAGCGGGAGCAAGCTCCCTCGCCACAAAAGCGATGCAACTCAATCTCGGAGGACGTCATGGAACGACACCGCTTTACCACCTCGATGACCACCCTCCTCTTTATTTTTTTCCTCCTGCGTGCTGGCCGCTCCCGACAGCCAGCGCCAGGCCCAACTGCAACACCTGCTGGACCAGGATTGTGGCGCCTGCCACGGCCTGTACATGACCGGCGGCCTCGGCCCACCCCTGACCCTCGAAGCCCTGGCCGGAAAATCCCGCGACAGCCTCATCGCCACCGTCACCCTCGGACGGCCCGGCAGCGCCATGCCCGGTTGGGCACCGCTGCTTGCGCCCGACGACATTCGCTGGCTGGTGGACCGGCTCCTTCAAGGAAAACCCGCCTCATGATCCGTTCTTTCCTGTCCTTCACGGCCATCGCCCTGCTGCTCTGCGGTTGCACCCAGACACCGCTGCGCGGCACCGGCGATCTGGGCGTAGTGGTGGAGCGTGCCAACGGCAGCCTGCAAATCATCGAAAGCGATACCCGCACCGCCCTCGCCCGCGTTGAAGGCCTGGGCGACCTCTCCCACGCCTCGGTGGTGTTCTCCCGCGACCAGCGCTACGCCTATGTGTTCGGCCGCGATGGTGGCCTGAGCAAAGTCGACCTGCTGAGCGCGCGCATCGACCGCCGGATCATCCAGGGCGGCAACAGCATCGGCGGCGCGATCAGCCAGGACGGCAAGCTGATCGCCGTCTCCAACTACGAACCCGGCGGGGTCAAGGTGTTCGATGCCCAGACCCTGGAACAGGTCGCCGACATTCCGGCCACACCCTTGCCTGACGGCAAGAAACGTTCGCGAGTGGTGGGTCTGGTGGACGCCCCGGGACAACGCTTCGTGTTCAGCCTGTTCGACACCGGCGAGATCTGGACCGCCGACTTCAGCCAGGGTCTCACCCCGAGCATCGAGCGTTTCACCGCCATCGGCCAACAACCCTACGACGCACTGATCACCCCGGATGGGCGTTACTACATGGCCGGGCTGTTCGGTGAAGACGGCATGGCCCAACTCGACCTGTGGCATCCGGAACACGGCGTAAAACGGGTGCTGGGGCATTACGGGCGCGGCCAGGATCGGCTCCCGGTGTACAAGATGCCGCATCTGGAAGGCTGGGCCCTGGCCGACCAGCAAGCCTTCGTGCCTGCCGTCGGGCATCACCAGGTACTGGTGATGAATGCCCGGGACTGGCAGCAGACCGACGCCATCGCCGTGGCCGGCCAACCGGTGTTCGTCACCGCGCGACCGGACGGCCGGCAACTGTGGGTCAACTTCGCCTACCCGGACAACGACCGCGTCCAGGTCATCGACACCCAGACTCACGCCGTCGTCGCAGACCTGCGACCGGGACCGGCCGTGTTGCACATGGAGTTCACCGCACGAGGTGACCAGCTGTGGCTGTCCGCCCGGGACGGTGGCGAGGTACAGGTCTGGAACCCGTATCGGCTCGAACGCCTGGGCAGCCTGCCGGCCCTGAGCCCCAGCGGTATTTTCTTCAGCAGCCGCGCGCACAAGCCGGGGTATTGACCATGACATCCAGCTCACTGGCCCGGCGCCTGATCGATCAATTCCAGCATGGCCTGCCGTTGTGCGCCGAGCCCTATCGAGCCATGGCCGAGACCTTGAGCTGCAGCGAAGCCCAGGTCATCGACTGCCTGCAACACCTGCAAGTGGCCGGGACCTTGTCGCGGGTCGGCCCGGTGTTCGAACACACCCGGGCCGGCGCCAGCACCCTGGCCGCCCTGGCTGTGCCCGAAGACCGCTTGCACCAGGTGGCGGCACGCATCAGCCAATACCCGGAAGTCAATCACAACTATGCCCGGGAACATCGCTACAACCTGTGGTTCGTACTGACCGGCCCCACCCGTGCCCACCTGGAAAACATCCTCCAGGAACTGGAACACGACACTGGTCTCACCCCGCTGGACCTGCCCATGCTGACCGCCTATCGCATCGACCTGGGCTTTGCCCTGGAGGCCACCCCATGAAAAACGCCCTGAGTGAGCAACAGTCACTGGAACTGCGCCGTCTGCTGGAGACCGGCCTGCCCCTGACATCGCGGCCCTTCCAGGCCCTGGCCGAGCAGATCGAGGCCAGCGAGCAACAAGTGCTCGAGCAGATGCAGCGCTGGCATGGACAGGGTCTGTTCCGGCGCGTAGGCCTGGTGGTCAACCATCGCGCCTTGGGATTTGCCGCCAACGCCATGCTGGTGCTGGACGTGCCCGACGCCTTGGTCGATGAAGTCGGCCGTCGCCTCGGCCAGGCGCCGGGCATCAGCCTTTGCTACCAACGCCCCCGGCGTCTGCCCCAGTGGCAATACAACCTGTTCTGCATGATCCACGGTCGCCAGCGTGACCGTGTCGAAGCCCAGGTCCAGGCGCTGCTGGAAGAGCATCTGCTGGACGACCTGCCCCACCAGTTGCTGTTCAGCACGCACCTGTTCAAGCAATGCGGCGGACGTTTCGCCGCGCCGGCCGGAGCCCGCTGCGATGGATGACCTGGACCGCCGCCTGATCAATCGCCTGCAACTGGGACTGCCGCTGGTCCGTCATCCTTGGCAGGCCCTGGCCCATGAACTGGACAGCAGCGCTAGCGAATTGCTCGACCGCCTGCATGAGCTGCTCAACGACGGCGTGCTCACCCGCTTCGGCCCGATGTTCGACATCGATCGCCTGGGCGGTGCGTTCACCCTGGCGGCGCTGGCGGTGCCCGAGCCGCGCTTCGAGGCCATCGCCGAGCTGCTCGCGGACATGCCCGAGGTCGCCCACAACTACCGCCGCGAGCACGCCTGGAACATGTGGTTCGTGCTCGCCTGCCCCAGCGAACAGGCAATCAACGACACCCTGCTGCGCATCGAACATCTGACCGGCCTGGTGCCGCTGAACCTGCCCAAAGAGGAGACCTACCATGTCGGCCTGTATTTCCCCGTCTGAGTCTTTGTGGCAAGTGCCACCACGGCCGGATGAAACGCCCCTGGCCCTGCGGCTGGTGGAACTGACCCAGGCCGGCCTGCCCTTGCTCGAAGACCCCTGGGCCTGGCTGGCCGAGCAACTGGGCCTGAGTGTGGAATCCACCCTCGACCTGCTCAAGCGCTTGCAGGCCGAAGGCGCGATCCGCCGCATCGCTGCCGTGCCCAATCACTATCGCCTGGGCTATCGCCACAACGGCATGACGGTCTGGGACGTGGCCGACACCGACATCTCACGCCTCGGCGCGCTGCTGGGCGCGCAGCCCTTCGTCAGCCATTGCTACCGGCGCCCGCGCCGGCCCGGCTGGCGCTACAACCTGTTCGCCATGGTCCATGGCCGTAGCCGCGAAGAAATCGACAGCTACCGCGAACACCTGCGCTACCTGCTGGGGGACGCCTGTGCCGCCGACGACATGCTGGTGAGCAGCCGCATCCTGAAAAAAACCGGCCTGCGCCTGTCGCCTGTGGGAGCAAAGCTTGCTCGCGAAACAGGTGCGTCGGTTTTATGAAGGACCGCATCGGCTTCATCGCGGGCAAGCCTTGCTCCCACCAAGCCTTGCTCCCACAATGAAGGAACGCTTTATGTTGAGGATCAGCCACTACCTGCGAGCCCTGGCCGGGCAATGCCCCCCTCCACGGGTCGCGCCACCGGGCAGCCAGCGCCCGCCGGTGGTGATCTGGAACCTGCTCAGGCGCTGCAACCTGACCTGCAAACACTGCTATGCGACCTCGGCCGACAGCGTGTTTCGCGATGAACTGGACACCGCGGCGGCGCTCCAGGTCATCGATGACCTGCATGATGCCGGGGTTCGCGTGCTGATCCTGTCCGGCGGCGAACCCTTGCTGCGCGACGACCTCTTCCAGCTCAGCGCCTATGCCCGCGGCAAGGGCCTTTTCCTCGCCCTGTCCACCAACGGCACACTGATCGACGCGAGCAATATCCAGCACATCAGCGAGGCACACTTCGATTACGTCGGCATCAGCATCGACGGCCTGGAAGCGATCCACGATGAATTCCGCCAGCTCAAGGGCAGTTTCGCCCGCTCCATGGCGGCCATCCGGCTCTGCCGCGAACAAGGGATCCGGGTCGGGTTGCGCACCACCCTCACCCAGCAGAACCATGCTCAACTGCCCCGGTTGCTGGACCTGATGAACGAATACGATGTGCAGAAATTCTATCTGTCGCATCTGAACTACAGCGGACGCGGCAAGCGCAGTCGCAAGCTCGATGCCCACCAGCAGATGAGCCGCGAGGCCATGACCTTGATCTTCGAGCGGGCCTGGCACGACATCGAACAGGGCCGCGACAGTGACTTCGTCAGCGGCAACAACGACGCCGATGCGATCCTGTTGCTGCAATGGGTATCCCGCCGACTACCGCAACACTACACCGCACTGGAACGGATGCTGCGGGCCTGGGGCGGCAACGCGTCGGGTAGCGGCATCGCCAACATCGACAATACCGGCGAGGTCCACCCCGACACGTACTGGTGGCAGCACTCGGTGGGCAATGTCCGCCAGACCCCATTCAAGAGACTCTGGTCAGAGCGCCCCGATGCCCTGCTGCTCAAGCTGCGCGAACACCCGCGGGCCGTGGGTGGCCGCTGTGGGCAATGCCGCTGGCTGGCGATCTGCAACGGCAATACCCGCACCCGCGCCTGGGCCGACGGCGACCTCTGGGGCCAGGACCCCGGCTGCCACCTCAGCGACGAAGAAATCGGCTTGCACGCGATCCCCAGCGTTGCGACGCCCTGCGCCTGATGACCGACGGCGAACCTGATATCGAACCAAGGAAGTCCCATGCCTGCCTCCATCGTTTTGCCCGCTGCCCTGCAATCGCCCTTCAGACCGGGTGAAGTCGCCCTGGTCGGCGCCGGTCCCGGTGACCCGGGCCTGCTGACTCTGCGCGCCTGGAGTCTGTTGATGCAGGCCGACGCGGTGGTCTACGACCGTTTGATCAGCCCGCAATTGCTCAGCCTGATCCCACTGACCTGCGCCCGGCATTACGTCGGCAAGGCCGCCGGTTGCCACAGCCTGCCCCAACCGCAGATCAACGAACTGCTGGCTGACCTGGCCGACCAGGGACAACGGGTGGTGCGACTCAAGGGCGGCGATCCGTTCATCTTCGGTCGCGGCGCCGAGGAACTGGAGTATCTGCTGGCCCGGGGTATCGATTGCCAAGTCGTGCCGGGCATCACCGCCGCGGCCGGTTGCAGCACTTATGCCGGCATTCCCTTGACCCATCGCGACCTGGTCAATTCCTGCCGGTTCATCACCGGCCACCTGCAACGCGAAGGGGATTTGAACCTGCCTTGGCAAAGCCTGGCGGATGACAGCCAGACCCTGGTGTTCTACATGGGCTTGTCGAACCTGGGCACCATCGCCGCGCGGCTGATCGCGGCAGGTCTGGCGGCCGATACCCCGGCGGCGCTGATCAGCAACGGCACGCGCCCCGACCAGCAGGTCCTGCGCGGCACCCTCCAGCAATTGCCGGAGATGGCCCTGGCATGCGCCGAAGGCCTGCCGACCTTGACGGTGATCGGCAAGGTGGTCGGTTTGTTCGCCCATCAGCTACTGGAGCATCCGGCCCGCCTGCACCCGGCCATACCGCTCCAGCCTGGTATCGCGAGGGTGGCATCATGAGAATCGGTTGGCTTGCCCCGTTGTTGTGGATCGGTGTCGTCCCGGGCGCTACGGCGGCTGAACCGGACCTGGCCTTGGCCGAACAGACCTACCAGCAACACTGCCAGCAGTGCCACGGGGTGAATCGCATCGGCGCCGCCGGGCCGGCGCTGTTGCCCCAGAGCCTAAGCCGGATCAAGCCCGACGAGATCCGCCAGGTGATCGAGAATGGACGCCCGGCCAGCCAGATGGCGGCCTTCGGTGCGGTGCTGGAGCCTGCGCAGATCGATGGCCTGACCCACTATCTCCAGCGTCCGCCCGCCGTCGAACCGACCTGGAGCGAGGACGACACTCGTCGCAGTCATCACCTGCTGGCGGATGTCGCTACCCTGCCCGATAAACCCCAGCACCACGCCGACCCGCTGAACCTGTTCGTGGTGGTGGAAGCTGGCGATCATCACGTCAATATCGTCGACGGCGATCGCTTCGAAGTCCTGGCGCGCTTCGCCTCACATTTTGCGGTGCATGGCGGCCCCAAATTTTCCCCCGACGGGCGCTTCGTCTATTTCGCCTCCCGGGACGGCTGGATCAGCCTGTATGACCTGCATAACCTCAAGCTCATCGCCGAGGTACGGGCCGGGCTCAATACCCGCAACCTGGCGGTGAGCAAGGACGGTCGCTGGGTGCTGGTGGGCAATACCCTGCCCGGCAATCTGGTAGTGCTCGATGCCCGCGACCTGTCACCGGTCAAGACCCTTGCAACGGTGGGGCTGGACGGCCAGGCGTCGCGAGTCAGTGCGGTCTATACCGCGCCGCCGCGCAACAGCTTCATCGTGGCTTTGAAAGACGTCAAAGAGGTCTGGGAACTGTCCACCGGGCCGAACCCGGACTTTGTGCCCAGGCGTATCGAGGCCGAGGATTACCTGGACGATTTTTCCTTCTCGCCCGATTACCGGCAATTGCTCGCCACCTCGCGCAAGGCTCAGGGCGGACAGGTGATCGATCTCGACACCGGCCGGGTCGTCACTGACATCGCCTTGCCGGGCATGCCCCACCTGGGCTCGGGGACCTATTGGAAGCGCGATGGGCATTGGGTGTTCGCCACGCCCAACATCAGCAAGGGGCTGATTTCGGTGATCGACTTCGACACCTGGAAAGTCATCAAGCAGATCCCCACGCTGGGGCCGGGTTTCTTCCTGCGCAGCCACGCCAACTCGCGCTACGCCTGGACCGATGTGTTCTTCGGCCCCGACAACGATGCCATCCACCTGATCGACAAACAGACCCTGGAAATCGCCCACACCCTGCGACCCGTGCCCGGCAAAACCGCCGCCCACGTCGAGTTCACCCGCGATGGCCGCTACCTGCTAGTGAGCATCTGGGATACCGATGGCGCGCTGATCGTCTACGACAGCAACACCCTCAAGGAGATCAAGCGCCTGCCCATGAACAAACCTTCGGGCAAGTACAACGTCGGCAACAAGATCGAGTTCGCCGAGGGGACGTCTCATTGAAAAAAGGGGGCTGATGCGCAGCCCCAATAGCAAAGGCCTGTGGGAGCAAGGCTTGCCCGCGATGAACGATAACGCGGTTCCACTGTTTGACCGCGGCGTGGCTATCGCGGGCAAGCCTTGCTCCCACAGACAGCGTCGTCCCCCTTACCAGGTGAGCACCGCCCCCACCGCAAAGGTGTCGGTGTCTTCGTTCTGGGCACTGGTATCGTGGCCGTTGATTTCGAACTGGTTGTACTCGGCCACGAGCTTGAGGTTGTCATTGATGTCGTGGAACAACGCGACGCCACGGGTTTCGTAATCGGCGCCACTGCCCACCACGCCATTGCCGTCGTCATCGGTCTTGCCGTAGGACAGCGCCAGGCGGTTCTTGCCCAGCTTGTAGGAGCCCTGCAACAGGTAGCCCTTGCTGTCGACATTGCGCAGGGTGGCTTCACCGGCGTTGTTGGTGAAGAACGGGTTGATGCCCTTGGCCTGGAACCCCGAACCGGTGAGCGACAACCCGCCCATCTTGGCCTGCACGCCATACCCCAGGCCCTTGGAAGTGACCGATTCGACGGTGGAGTCGGTATTGTCCGAGGTCTGGTAGCTGCCGTTGAGCCAGCTGTAGATCTTCGCCCCGCCCAGGTCGAACTGGTAGGTGATCTCGCTCTCGGTACGCGGGTTCTCCTGGTAGGCCTTGCCGGTGGCGCTGTTGTCGTTGGTGTCCACCGGGTCCATGATTCCCACCGCCACTCGCAAGCCATCCATCACCGGCGTGCGGTAGGTGATCTGCGAGGTCGGGAACGGGTACGGATAACCACTGCCGATGTTGCCGAACGAGACGCCACCGCCGTCTACCAGCCCCAGGGTGTCGCTGACCTGACCGTAACCGGCCAGCAGTTCGTCCAGCAGGATGTTGGAGCGGGCAAACAGACCGAAGTCTTTGCCGATCAGCACCTCGCCCCACTCCGGGTTGGCCACGGTGCCGTAGAACTGGCGCACGTCGATGGCGGTGTCGGTGCCGTTGGTTTCGCTGTCGTTGATGGTCACCCAGAACGAGGCCCGGGCACCGAGCTTGAGGTCATCGACCTGCTTGCCCATGTTGAAGCCCAGGTAGTTGGGCAAGAAGCCCATCTTGACCCGCGCCTGCCGACGGTCGTACTGCTCACCGGCGCGGTCCACGTCGCTGTTGACGTAAAAGGCGTTGATGTAGCCGTCGGTGGAAAAGGTGGTCTGGTCCTTGTCGTACAGCATGATTTCGGCGTTGGCCCAAGGCATCAGGCCCAGGCTCGAAACACCGGCGAGGACTGCAGGCAAAAAACGTTGGCGGGTATTTTTATTGTTGTGCATGGCGCGCTCCGCAACAGGGGACGGGATGTCGGAGGCGATTATCGAAAGGCGCCGGGGCGCGTCATACGCTGCCTTGGAGGCAATTGGCGAATGCTTTGGAAGCGCCGGCCTGGCGCGGCAGTTTGGGTGTAAGACGGCGAGGTTGGCGGGTGCGGCAGTTTGGGTGTAAGACCCCGATGCAGGCGGGTGCGGTACTTTGGGTGGGGGCCGCAGGATGGCCGGGGAATGTAGGGGGGATCAATACCACCGACCTGTGGCGAGGGGGATCTGTGGGAGCAAGGCTTGCCCGCGATGAACGATAACGCGCTTCAACTGTTCGACCGCGGCGCGGTTATCGCGGGCAAGCCTTGCTCCCACAGATAAATCCCCTCGCCACAGGAGCTTGCCCCCGCTGGCCTGCGCAGCAGGCCCCTCACCTTCGCCTCAGAACCGCGGCTTGACGGTTTTCCAGTCCGGTCGATAGCGCTGCATCTGCCGCACATCATCGCGCTGGCGGATGCCGCAACCGAGAAACTGGTCATGCAGCTTGCCCAGTTGATCCCGGTCCAACTCCAGACCAAGGCCAGGCGCCCGGGTGATCTTCACGCAGCCGTCGACAATCGGCAGCTTGCCGCCCTTGACCACTTCCTCATCCGGTTCCTGCCACGGGTAATGGGTGTCGCAGGCATAGTCCAGATTCGGCACCGCCGCCGCCACATGGGCCATGGCCATGAGGCTGATGCCCAGGTGCGAGTTCGAATGCATCGACACGCCCAGGCCGAAGGTGCTGCACATTTTCGCCAAGGCCTGGGTGTCCCGCAGGCCGCCCCAGTAATGGTGGTCAGCCAATACGATCTGCACGCTGTTCAACGCTACGCTACGGCGAAACTCGTCGAAATCGGTGACCACCATATTGGTCGCCAGCGCCAGTCCCGTGCGCTTGTGCAGCTCGGCCATGCCTTCCAGCCCCGGCGTCGGGTCTTCGTAGTACTGCAAGTCATCGCCCAGCAGCTCGGCCATGCGAATCGAGGTTTCCAGCGACCAGTTGGCATTGGGATCGATGCGCAGCGGATAGCCGGGAAACGCTTGTTTCAACGCCTTGATGCAGGCGACTTCATGCTCTGGATCGAGGGCGCCGGCCTTGAGCTTGATGCTCTTGAAGCCATAGTCCTGGATCATCCGCCGGGCCTGGGCAACGATCTGCTGCTCGTCGAGCGCCTCGCCCCAACTGTCTGGCGGATACGGCGAATCGATGTGCTCGGCATACTTGAAAAACAGATAGGCGCTGAACGGAATCTCGTCGCGAATCGCACCACCCAACAGGTCCACCAGCGGCACGTTCAGGTAGTGGGCCTGCAGGTCCAGGCAGGCCACTTCGAACGCCGAATAGGCATTGCTCACTGCCTTGCTCGCATGGGAACCCGGCGCCAGTTCGGCACCGGCCAGGCTCGGCGGTTTCTGTGCGGCGACGGTCGCCTGGACGATGGCTCGCAACTGGTTGAGATTGAACGGATCCAGGCCAATCAACTGGCTCTGCAACTGCTGCTGGATCGCCAGGGCCGGCGCATCGCCGTAGCTCTCCCCCAGGCCGATGTAACCGTTGTCGCTCTCGATCTCGATGATCGAGCGCAGCGCGAACGGCTCATGGATGCCGCTGGCGTTGAGCAAAGGTGGGTCGCGAAAGGCGATGGGGGTGACAGTGACGCGTTTGATCTTCATACAGCGGCTCCCGATGGGCCAGGGTTCAAGGCTTGGTTTTTTTCCGGCTGGTCGGCATCGGCAACGGTTCCAGGTCGACCGGCATCCGGGGTGTCGCGCTTGGGCGCGGTGCGGGCGAAAAAGATCACCACGGCGGCGACGAGCGAGGTTATCGCCAGCCCATACAGACCGCCCTCGATGGACCCGGTGGTTTGCTCCAGGAAACCGAAGGCCGTCGGCGCCACGAAGCCGCCGAGGTTGCCGATGGAGTTGATCAGGGCGATCACCGCCGCGGCGATGCGCGCATCCAGGTAGCCCTGAGGAATCGGCCAGAACAACGCCGACGCGGCCTTGAAACCGATCGCCGCAAAACAGATCGCCACGAAGGCAAAGATCGGCCCACCCGTGGTGGACATGAACATGCCGAACGCAGCCACCACCAGCGTCACCGCAACCCAGGCCTGCTGGAACTTCCATTTGCCGGCCAGGGCGGCAAAGCCGTACATGGCAACGATGGAAATGATCCACGGGATAGAGTTGAGCAAACCGACCTGGAAGTCCCCCAGGTTGCCCATTTTCTTGATCATGCTCGGCAGCCAGAACGTGGCGCCGTAGATGGTCAGGGCGATGGAAAAGTAGATGAAACAGAACAGCGCGATCTGTCGGTCGGCCAGCAACTTGAACATCGACGGCTTGATCACTTGCGCCGCTTCCCGGGCCCGTTGCTCTTCGGCGATGGCGGCGATCAATACGGTTTTTTCTTCAGTCGTCAGCCATTTGGCCTGGCTCGGGTGCGATTGCAGCCAGAACCAGACGAACCCGCACAGCACAATGGAGGCGAAACCTTCGATCAGGAACATCCACTGCCAGCCATGCAGGCCCATCCCGCTGATGTGCAGCAAGGCGCCGGACACCGGGCCGGAAATCACCGAGGCGATGGCCGAGCCGCTCAGGAAGATCGCCATCGCCTTGCCGCGCTCATTGGCGGGTAGCCATTGGGTGAAGTAGTAGATGATGCCGGGAAAGAACCCCGCCTCCGCCGCGCCGAGGATGAAGCGCAGCACATAAAAACTGGTCTCGCCGCGCACAAAGGCCATGGCCATGGCCGCCGCGCCCCAGGTGAACATGATGCGCGTCAGCCAGGCCCGCGCGCCGTAGCGTTGCAGCAGCATGTTGGACGGCACTTCGAACAGCGCGTAGCCGATGAAGAACAGCCCGGCGCCGAGCCCGTAGGCCGCGGCACCGATGCCCAGGTCGGTTTCCAGGTGACTGCGCACGAAGCCGATGTTGACCCGGTCGATGTAGTTGACGATGAACATCACCACCACCAGCGGCAGGACATGACGTTTGACCTTGGCCGTCGCGAGCGCCAGGGTGCTGTCATGGGTGGAGTCCGTTACGTTATTCAAGGGGTGCCTCCCGATCATTGTTTTTGTGGGGAACGGGACGATGATGGACGCGGTGGATTGTTCCCGTCTAATCTAACTTGGCACTTGATTGATACCTGGATTGAATCAATGTTTGAACTGGCCCAGTTGCGCTGCTTCACCACCGTGGCGACCGAACTCAACTTCCGTCGCGCCGCCGAACGCCTGAACATGACCCAGCCACCGCTGAGCCGGCAGATCCAATTGCTGGAACATCACCTGGGCGTCGAGCTGTTCACCCGCAGTACCCGCAGCGTGGCGCTTACCGCCGCCGGCCGGGCGTTTTTCATCGAGGCGCAAAACCTGTTGGAACAGGCGCAACAAGCTGCCGTAGCCGCCAAACGTTTTGCCCAAGGCGACATTGGCTCGGTGACCATCAGCTTCGTCGGCAGTGCGGTGTATGAGTTCTTGCCCAAGGTGATTGCCGAGGCGCGGCTGAAACAGCCCCAAGTGAAGATCGTCCTGGCGGAAATGAACACCTACCAACAACACGAAGCCTTGCGCGCCCGGCGCATCGACCTGGGCATCGTCCGCTCGCCGCTGCTGGAAACCGGCTACGCCACCGAATGCCTGGTGCGTGAGCCCTTCGTGCTGGCGGTGCCTGCCGGGCATCCGCTGGCCAGCGCCGAATCCGTCAGCGTCCAGGACCTGGATGGACAGCCGTTCCTGATGTACTCCCACACCGCCTACCCGCCCTTCAACGAACTGCTTACCGGCATGCTGCGCTCGGCCCGGGTCGCGCCGCAATTCGTGCAATGGCTGGGGTCGTCGCTGACGATCCTGGCGCTGGTCAACGCCGGCATGGGCCTGGCCCTGGTACCGCGTTGCGCCACCAGCGTGGTGTTCAAGCAGGTGGTGTTTCGCGAGATCGACCTGGGCGAAGGAGTGCAAAGCGAGTTGCACCTGGTGTGGCGCGAGGACAACGACAACCCGGCGTTCACCATGTTGCTGGAGGGGATTCGGGGGGCGGTTCGGGAGGGACTTTAAGCGATACACAAAAACTGTGGCATGTGAAACCCGTGGCGAGGGAGCTTGCTCCCTCGCCATATGACCAGCGCCCTTGAGCCATGTGTCTGATGGGTTTGCCAGCGCCCTATTCCAGTTCTTCTCGACAAGTTGTACGATGACCGATGAGCGTCGAATCGCTCGCGTTCCCGATACCTACAAAAATAAGGAAATCCCCATGAAAAAAGCCACATTGGTCATCAGCTTGCTGTGCCTGTTCAGCGGCTATGCAGCAGCAGCCGCTACATCGCCCGAGCAAGAAGTAGCTCAGGCGGTCGATCATTTGACCCAAGCCATGCTGCACAAAGACATCCCACAACTTCAGGCCCTGGCCGCCGAAAACCTCACCTACGGGCACTCCAGCGGTAACATCCAGGACAAGAAAGCCTTCATCGCCGATATCGAAACCGGCAAGAGCGCGTTCAAGACCCTGGAGATGCAGAACCAGAAAATCACCTTGTCAGGTGACGTGGCGCTGGTGCGCAATCACTTCTCGGCGCAGGCGCTCAAGGGCACAGAGGTGGTGCCGACGGAAATCGAGAATTTCCAGATCTGGCAGAAGCAGAAGAATGGCAAGTGGCTGCTGATCGGTCGTCAGGCGTTTCGGTTCTGATAACGAGCTAGGCCGGGTAATTAGTGCATTATTTGAGTTTATGGTGATCCATTGTGGCGAGGGGAGCTTGCTCCCGCTCGGTTGCGCAGCAACCGCAAAATCCTGGGGCCGCTACGCAGCCCAGCGGGAGCAAGCTCCCCTCGCCACGGTTTGCTCTTCTCGCCCGTTGTGTTTTCCCCTCATATCGCGGCCCACTGCTCCCGGTACTGCAGCAGAAAATCCACAAAAGCGCGCACCCGCTGCGGCACGTACCGGCCGTGGGGATACAGCAAGGTAAACGGACGTGAGCGACCCGCGAAAGGCGCAAGCACCTCCACCAATTGCCCGTTGGCCAGTTCCTGCTCCACGATGAACTTGTAGGTCTGGAACAAACCGGCGCCATGTTTGGCCAGCGTCACGCCACCAAGCACATCGTCCGAACAACAGTACCCCCCTTCGCCGAATACCTCCTTTTCCTTGCCTTCGACATTGAACAACCAGGAAATCCGTCGCCCGCTACTGGGCAATTCGAACTGGATGCACTCGTGATCGTCCAGGTCTTCAAGGGCCTGGGGCGTGCCGGCCTTGCGCAGATAATCCGGGGACGCGACCACCACCAGTTTCGCGTCTTCCAGCAGTCGGGCGATCATCGACGAGTCGGGTTGGGCCCGTACCCGAATGGCGAGGTCATACCCCTCGGCGACGAAATCGATGTTTCGATTGCTCAGGTGCAGGTCTACAGTCACTTGCGGGTACAGCGCCCTAAAGGCCGGCAGCAAGGGCAGGATGCGGTGATGACCGTACGTGGTGGGCAGGCTGATACGCAGTTGCCCGGACGGCACCGATTGCGCCCCCATCATTTCCTGTTGCGCCTCCACCAGTTGCGTCAACGCCTGGCGGCATTGCTCGAAATAGGTCCTGCCGGCTTCGGTCAAGCGGATGCTGCGGGTGGTGCGCACGAAAAGTCGTGAACCCAGGCGCTCTTCCAGACGAAAGATCGAGCGGCTCACCGCTGCCGGAGTAACCCCCGCCAACTGCGCCGCTGCCGTGAAACTGCCCGCCTCCGCCGCCAGGCAGAACAGTTCTATGCTGCCCAACTGCAGATCTTCGAAATGACGTTTCATGATTGATTACACCGCGTATCAACTGAAGTTGCCAAAAGCCTGTTTATCAGCCTGCGGCGTATAAATACAGTGGTCCTTCAATGGCGCGGGAATACTCCTGCGCATTTTCTCAGCAGCAGGAGTGCAACATGCCTTTCGTAAACGTGCGAATTACCCGTGACGGCGTGACCCGGGAACAGAAAGCCCAGGTGATTTCCGAAATCACCGAAACCCTCCAGCGCGTGCTGGGCAAGGACCCACACTTGACTCATATCGTGATAGAGGAAGTGGACACGGATAACTGGGGATATGCGGGAATGACCACGACGGAGTATCGAAGTCTTCCGAAGGAATAACGCTCTGCCCTTTCGAGCCCGGTCCGATTGACCGGGCTTTCTATGTCTATCACCCCAATAACTCTGTGGGAGCGAGCGAGCCTGCTCGCGATAGCGGTGCGTCAGTCAACATTTGAGTCGGCTGATGTACCGCTATCGCGAGCAGGCTCGCTCCCACAGTGGCTTGTGTTGATTCAGTCATTGATTACATGACGTATCAACTCAAGTACCAGAATCCTTATTTATCAAACTCTGAGGCATCAATACCCTGAGCTCAACCACCGCCATACAGGCGCACCGGTTCAACTCAATGTGATCAGGAGTCAATCATGAGCCTCAACAAAACCGTCATCATCACCGGCGCTTCCAGCGGGATCGGCCTGGGTTTGGTCAAGGCGTTCCTGGCCCAGGGGGTATAACGTGGTGGGCAATGCCCGCTCCCCGTCCGGCCTGGACGCTGCCGCTGCCCAGCTCGGTCACCCGGCCGGTTTCATCGGCGTGGCCGGCGACATCGCTGACCCGGCCACTTCAGCCGCCCTCATCGCCCAAGCCGTCGAGGCGTTTGGTGCCGTTGACGGGCTGGTGAACAACGCCGGGTTCTTCCTGCCAAAACCCTTCGTCGAATACAGCCCCCAGGACCTGGACGCGCTGCTGGACACCAACCTCAAGGGGCTCGTCTATGCCAGCCAGGCCGCTGCCGCACACATGATCGGGCGCCGGCAAGGCTTCATCATCAACATTTCGGCTGCCGTGGCCTTGCAACCGAACATCCAGGTACCGGCAGCCCTGCCGGTGTTGATCAAGGGCGGCGTCAACCAGATGACCCGCGCCCTGGCCCTGGAACTGTCGCCCCACAACATCAAGGTCAACGCGGTCGCCCCCGGCATCATCGACACGCCCATGCACGACCCGGCGCACCGCGACTTCCTCGACAACCTGGCCCCGGCCGGTCGCGTGGGCACCATCGAGGAAATTGCCGAAGCCGTGTTGTATCTGGCGGGCGCTGATTTCACGACCGGCGCGATACTGCCGGTGGACGGCGGCATGAGCAGCGGCAAGTGGTAAAAAGAAAAACCCCGGAGGCAGGACCTTCGGGGTTTTCATGACGCACTGGATTCAGAGCGTGTAGGAGATGCCGGCCTGCACGGTCCGCGGTGCGCCTGGGTAGGCATAGACGCCACCGAATGCACCCTCTTCGTAGTCGGCGTCGAACAGGTTCTTCAGGTCCAGGTTGAAGCGGATCCGCTCGTTGACCTTGTAGTAGCCGAGCAGGTCGACGACGGTGTAGCTGTCCATGTTAAAGGTGTTGGCCGCCGTATTGCCGGCGCGCTCATCGACGTACTTGGCGCCCAGGCCCAGGCCGAGCCCCTTGAGGCCACCGTCCTGGAACTCGTAGACGTTCAACAGGCTGAAGGAGTTCTTGGGCACGTTGAGCAAGCGGGTGCCGGTTGGGATATTGATGTCCTTGGTCACTTCGGCATCTACATACGCGTAGCCACCGATCACGCGCCATTCTGGCGTTAAATTGCCCGCCACATTCAAATCGAAACCACGGCTGCGCACTTCCCCGGCAGCCACGTTGAAGGTGGAATCCAGCGGATCGGGCGTGAGTACGTTGCGCTTTTCAATCTGGTAGATCGCCGCATCAACGCTCAACTGACGATCCAGCGCTTCCCACTTGACGCCCATTTCGTAGGACTTGCCCTCTTCCGGCTTAAACCCCTCACCCTGCCCCTGGCGACTGGCTCCGGTGTTGGGTTTGAACGAGCGCGCGGTGTTGGCGTAGAGCGCAACGGTATCGGTCAGATCGTAGATCACCCCCAGGCGTGGGGTGACAGCATTTTCAGTCTTGTCCCAGTTACGGCTACCGGGCCGAGCCTGAGGGACGAAGGATTCGTACTCATGCTCGAATCGCTCAAACCGCGCCCCAGCCAACACCTTCAGGCGCTCAGTCAACGCCACCTGATCCTGCACGAATACGCCAAACGTCTTGAGATTTTCCTGGTCATCGGTGGGCGTACGCGTCAGTGCCGGACGCGGCTGGCCATACACCGGGTCGAAGATATCGATCGGGTAGGCACCGGTGCCCGCGGCGGAGCGCTGGATGATGGACTGGTAGTCGTAGTCTTCATACTCGATGCCCGTCAACAGCGTGTGCTCGAACCCGCCGGTGGAGAAATGCCCGGTGAGGTTGAGTTGGGTGTCGCGGTCGGTCCATTCCAGCTTGCGGTAGTTGAAGTTGCGACCCAGGGTACGCCCATCGGCGGCAATGCCGTTGCCTTCCACGGCATTACCCTGCAAGGTGCCGTCGAGCCATTGGGTACCGCCGGCCAGGGTCCAGTCGTCGTTGAGCATGTGCTCGAAACGCACCTGCAACATGTTGTTGTCGTTGTGCAGCTTGCCGGCGTCTTTTTCGCCGAAGAACGTATCGCGCGACGCGGTGCCGCGCTGGCCGGCGTAATGAGTCAAGCCACGGTCCAACGGCGCATTGTTACGCATGAAATCGCCTTCGAAGGTCAGGCGCGTGGTGTCGTTGACCTGCCAGGTCACCACTGGCGCAACACCGTAGCGCTCGGTCTCGACGTGATCACGGAACGTATCACCGCCCTCGCCGATCACGTTCAGGCGATAAGCCAGGCGCCCTTCTTCGTCCAATGGACCGGACGCATCGAGCGTACCGCGACGCATCCCCTGGTCGCTGACCTGGCTGCCCAGGGTCACCTTGCGCTCAGCCAACGGTTGTTTGGACACCACGTTGAAGGTACCGCCCGGGTCGCCACGGCCATAGAGCATGGTGGCTGGGCCGCGCAGGACCTCCAACCGCTCGATGGTATTGGCGTCCGGCATGTTCGGGTAGCCACGGTTGATCGGGAAGCCGTTACGGTAGAACTCCCCGGTAGTGAAACCGCGTACGGTGAAGGTGGTCAGGCCCTGGCCACCGAAGTTGTTGGCCCGGCCTACCCCGCCGGCGTAATCGAGGGCGTCTTGCAGGCGCGTGGCACTGAGGTCTTCGACCACATCGCGGGACACGACGGAAATGGATTGCGGGGTTTCATGGATCGCCGTGTCGGTACGGGTGGCACTGGCTGAGCGGGTGGCGTGATAGCCCTTCACCGGGCCCTGTGCTGACTCATAGTCTGCAGCGCCGACGATGTCCGTGGCTTGCAGCTCGAGGGTCGCGGGGTTGGCAGGGGTTGGCTCTTCAGCCCAGGTGGAAACGGAATAAGCCTGGAGCACACACAGTGAAACGAGAATCCGACGCATCGATGCACAATCCTAATGGAAACAAGCCACCCACATCGGGAGGCTGACAAAAATGTGTCGCGAAAGATACAGTAACTCATTGTCGTTTGATATCTATTCCCATTAACACTGGTATTTTTTGTGACTGACCAGTCCGCCATCGCGAGCAAGCTTTGCTCCCACAGGGATCTACAGCGGTACAAGTCTTGTGATTGCCCCTGCTCGCCCCTGTGGGAGCAAAGCTTGCTCGCGATAGCGCCAGAACAATCCCCCCATACCCTATTGGCCCGCCGCAATCGACTCCTGCTCCACCCGCTGGAAGAACACCTGCGCACGATGATCCTGGGTATAAGCCACATTCAACCGCAACCAGTCGCAGTCCTCACCCTGAGGCAGGAACGTCGAGCCCTGGGACAATTGGATTTGCAGTTCCCGGGCGATCTGCTGCACCCGTTGTGCCGCCAGGCCCTGCGGCCTGGCCCAGACGAACATGCCCCCCATCGGCTCGGCAAATACCTCCCAGTGGGCCGGGTTCAGTTGGCGCAGCGTACTTGCCATCTGCTTGTTCAGGCGCTGGCGCAAGCGCTGGATCAACTTGCGATAGGCGCCGTTGGCGAGCAACGTCGCCACCACGTTTTCCGCCAGCAACGAACAACCGATGCCGGTAATCATCTTGACTTCGGCCAGACGCTGGATGATGTCGGGATGGGCGACCACGTAGCCGATGCGCAGCGAACTGGACAGCGTCTTGGAAAAGCTCGCCAGGTAGATCACCCGGTCCAGGGCATCCAGGGAGGCCAGGCGTGACGTCGGGCCATTCTGGAAATCGGCGTAAATGTCGTCCTCGATGAGGCGAAAGTCATGGGCCGTTGCCAGTTGCAGCAAACGATAGGCCACGCTCGGCGCCAGGCTGGTTCCGGTGGGGTTCTGGTACATGCTGTTGATGAAGAAGTACGAGGGCTTATGCTCGCCGAGAAGCTGTTCCAGGCGAACGATGTCCGGGCCTTGCGCGGTTCTTGGCACCGCCAGGGTCTTGACCCCATGCAGCTTCAGCAGATTGAACAGGTTGTAGTAGCCGGGGCTTTCCACCAGCACCAGGTCACCGGGCTTGAGCAGGGTTCGCACCAGCAGGTCGAGGCCTTGGCTGGCGCCTTGGGTGGTGATGATCTGCGCCGGGTCGACGTGAATGTCGATCAGACCCAGGCGCTTTTGAATGTGCAGGCGCAGATGCGGCGAGCCTAACGGGGTGCTGTAGTTGAACAACGCGTGGTTGTCGCTGCGCACCACCTGGCGGATCGCCTGGCCCAGGTCGGTGTCGTCGCGCCAGGCGTCGGGCAGCCAGCCACACCCCAGCTTGAGCTGCGTCGATTCATTGTCGAACAACCGCCACGGTGCGTTATCCGCTTCAGGTGCCGGCGCTACCGGCCGGGCCAACCGCTGCGCGACAAAAAAACCCGCGCCATGCCGGGACTCCAGCACCCCGCTGGCGACCAGTTGATCATAGGCCTTGATCACGCTCGACAGGCTCAGGCCATTTTCCCGGGCCAGTTGGCGAATGGACGGCATCCGTGTGCCAGGACGAATGCCATGGGCATTGATCCAGCCCATGAGGTGCGTCACGAGCTGCCGGATCACGGGCTCGGCAACGTTGCGATCAATCTTCAGATCCACGGCGGGCACTCTTGACTAAGTGTTCTCGATTTTTCAGAAAACAGTTAAACACAAATGGCCGGCGTCTGTTCCTTGTTTGCGGTGTGCCCGGCAGTGATAGTCCCCGGGACCTCATGCACACCCTTTAAGGAATACCCTTGAACCCACAGCATCGACACTCCTGGGGACTGGCTTTCGGCCTTTGCCTGATCACCCTCGCGGTCAACTTGCAGGCGCCGCTGTACACCACCTATGCGCAGTTGTCCGGCTATGGGGCCGGCGCCACGGCGGTGGCGTTTTCCGGTTATGTGCTGGGCGTCCTGCCCGTCTTGCTGGCATTCGGCGGGCTCGCCGACCGGGTGGGGCGCAAGCCGTTGATCCTGGTCGCGCTCGGGTTGTCGATGCTGGCGACGCTGGTGACACTGCTCTGGCCAAGCCTGGAGGCCCTGGGCGTGGCACGCCTGATGATGGGAATCGGCACAGGGCTGGCTTCGGCCACATCGACCGCCTATATGGCCGAGCTCATGGCAACCGGCGACCCCCGCTCACCGGCCAACCGGGTCACCGCCAGCACTTCCCTGGGGTTTGGCCTGGGCGCGGCGTTGACCAGTCTTTTCCTGTTCGTCCACCACAGCGCCACGCCCGGCAGCTTCTGGTTGCAACTGATGTTGGCGGCCATAGCGATCGGCGTGGTCTGGCGGCTACCGGACCCGGCGCGGAAAATCAAAGACGCACCGCTGCTGCGCCTGCCGTTGTTTCCCGCCGGCAGCCTGCCCTACAGCTTTTCCATGCTGTTGGCCTGGGCGACCTCGGGCCTGGTCATCGCCATATTGCCCTCGGTGCTGGCGACTCACGATTTGCAGCGTTGGTCTGGCTTGTCGACCTTCACGGTCATCAGTTGCGGCTTGCTGTTCCAGCCCTGGGTTCGGCGCATGCAACCGGCCAGGGCTACGGGCTTGGGATTGTTGATCCTGCCGTTGAGCTACGCGTTGCTGGCCTGGGGTGCAAGTGTCGGTTCCTTGGCCGCCGTATTGCTTGGTGCGCTGGGTGCCAGCAGTGCGTGCTATGGCTTCCTGTACCTGGGCGGGCTGTCAGCCGTCACCGCCATGGCCGGCGTGGAAAAGGCCCGGGTCAGCGCCGGATTCTTCCTGTTCGCCTATGTCGGGTTCAGCATCCCGGTGGTGGTGACCGGGCTGCTGGCTGACGTTTTTGGCGCTGACGTGGCGTTGATCGTGTTCGGCCTGGCGCTGCTGGCTGGGGCGTCTGTCACTGGATGGCGTATCGTCCGGACAGAAGCTTATGTGACTCGCCTGTCCCACTGCTGAACACAAAACCTTGTGGCGAGGGGGATTTATCCCCGTTGGGCTGCGCAGCAGCCCCAAGATGAGCGGTTCCTATCTGCCTGACACACCGCAATGTCAGGTTTTAGGGCTGCTGCGCAGCCCAGCGGGGATAAATCCCCTCGCCACAGTTTCGTACCCTTGGCTGCTTCATCGCCTGCTTCAAGGACCACCCCGGCAAAGTCGTATACCATATCCCCATCTAAGCCGAACGACTCTCCGCCGTGACTTTATCCAAATTCAACCTGCCCGACCTGGGCAACACCCCCCTCCACTTCGGAAATCATTACCCGCCACCTGCGCGATGCCATCGTGGCTGGGCACTTTGCCGAGGACGAGCCGATTCGCCAGGACGACATCGCCCGCCAGTTCAACGTCAGCAAGATCCCCGTACGCGAAGCCCTCAAGCGTCTGGAGGCCGAGGGCCTGGTGATGTTCCAGCGTAATCGCGGAGCGATGGTGACGCGCATTTCCGAGGCGGAGCTGGCGCAGATGTTCGAGGTGCGGATGCTGCTGGAGGACAAGGCGTTGCGCCTGGCGATTCCCAATATGACCGAAGAGACCTTCGCCCGGGCCGAGAGCATCTGCCGTGAATTCATCGGTGAAGACGACGTGGGTCGTTGGGCCGAACTGAACTGGCAGCTGCATGCCTGTCTCTACGAACCGGCCCAACGGCCCTTCCTGGTGAGCTTGATCCGTTCGGTCCACGACAAGTTGGAGCGCTATCTGCGCATGCAAATGAGCCTCTCCGCCGGCAAGGAGCGCGCCGACCACGAGCACCGGGAAATCCTCGACGCCTGCCGTGCCGGTGATGTCGAACGGGCGGTGAAGCTGTTGGACGAACACATCGCCGGGGTCTGCAAGACGCTGTTCGAGTTCCTGCCTTCGAACCATTGAGCCCGCCCGAAATACAGAGTCGATGATCGACCCGGTATTCTTGAGGTCCTATACATATGTACCGCAGCGACTGTCCGACGCCGCCCTAGAATCAGGTGCCTTCGTTATCTGAAACAGACACTTGCTTTCAACCATGACACCTCCATTCGACACCTTCATCGACAGCCTTTCTGTTACAGCTTCCATAAAGAATCAAAACTGGGCGGGCACGGACGACAGCATCTATATCTCGATGGGCCCCCTGGGCCAGATGCAATTGTTCTGCGAAGCCCCCAGAGTGGGGCAAGTCATCCACGTGGATATCGACATTGCCCGGATGTTCGGTCGAGCACGTATCTCGCTCGGGGAAATTGACGGACTGGCCCTCTACCAGGTGCCCGTCGCACACCCGATCGCTTCTGATGACTGGGCGCTGGAATCGGTGCTGATCAAAGCCAATGACATCTATGCCAATACCTCATTCAAACGGATCGACACATGGCTCAGAAACTCATCCGCGCACTTGCAATTCGTATGGTCAGGTCATGTTCACTTTTCCGACTGGAAGAATTCCGACCATAGATCCATCGATCTCAGCGCCCAGACCTATCCGATCAGGTGGATGCCCTTTATCGGCGACCTGATGCATTGGCGCTGTTATGACCCATCGAAAATAGACGGCGTGGGTCAGTTGATCGGAATGTGGGACGGTCAGTTGATCGGCAATCAACTGAAGACACACACCAGTGAACTGCTCGCCCCCAACGACCAGTCCAATAGTTACACATGGGTCTATACACCCGAACACGCCATTATCTATAAGCGCTGGGAGCATAGCGACCGGGCCAACTACGTCAGGCATAGCCAGCTTGGCAGTGGCAGGCCGGTCATGTGTGCCGGGGAGCTCAAGGTCACCGAACATCGTATGGACCATGTGATCGCCATGGTCAACGATGCTTCCGGGCATTACAGGCCCGACGGCGGCGCCTGCCTGCGGTATGTGGCCGAGAAGTTCGAGGCCTTGGGGATCAATACCGAGCATATCGAATGGCGATGGCAAGACAGGAACGCCTGATCAGGCTCACCTGGCTGCTGCCGTACTGTGCCGATTTCGTCATCAGCGGCAGATAAATCCATCAAGCCGTCGCCCCCCGGCGCGGGCCACGCTTGCGTTCACTCATCTGAACGGACGTGGCCCCCCATGAAACGCATCACCGTGATCGATTCCCATACCGGCGGCGAACCGACCCGACTGGTCACCGACGGTTTTCCTGACCTGGGCCAGGGCAGCATGGCCGAGCGCAGGCAGCGTCTGGCCGAGCAGCACGATGCCTGGCGCACCGCCTGCGTGCTGGAACCGCGAGGCAGTGATGTGCTGGTGGGGGCGCTGCTCTGCGAGCCGGTGGACCCGAGCGCCTGTGCCGGAGTGATCTTCTTCAACAACAGCGGCTATCTGGGCATGTGCGGCCACGGCACCATCGGCCTGGTGGTGTCACTGGCCCATCTGGGCAGGATCGGCCCCGGTGTGCACAGCATCGAAACCCCGGTGGGCACGGTGCAAGCAACCTTGCATGAGGACCGTTCGGTCAGCGTGCGCAACGTGCCGGCCTACCGTTACCGCAAGGCACTGGCCCTGGAGGTGCCCGGCATCGGCCCGGTGGTGGGCGATGTGGCCTGGGGTGGCAACTGGTTTTTCCTGATCGCCGAGCATGGCCAGCGCGTGGCCGGCGATAATCTCGACGTGTTGACCGCCTATACCTACGCCGTGCAGCAAGCCTTGGAGCAGCAGGGTTTTCGCGGAGAGGACGGCGGCCTGATCGACCACATCGAACTGTTCGCCGACGACCCGCAAGCCGACAGCCGCAACTTCGTGCTCTGCCCGGGCAAGGCCTATGACCGCTCCCCGTGCGGCACCGGCACCAGCGCCAAACTGGCGTGCCTGGCCGCCGATGGAAAACTGCAACCCGGCCAGATCTGGCGCCAGGCCAGTGTCATTGGCAGCGAGTTCGAGGGTTCCTATGAACGCTCGGGCGAACGCATCGTGCCGACCATTCGCGGCCGTGCCTACATCAGTGCCGAGACCACGCTGGTCATCGAAGCGGATGACCCGTTCGCCTGGGGCATTCGTCCGTGAGCGAGGGCCAGGTCGCCGACGTGATCATCATCGGTGCCGGCATCATCGGCGCTGCCTGCGCTCGAACATTGGCCCAACGCGGCTTGAAAGTCCTGGTGCTCGACGCTGGTTGGCACGGCGCGACGGCGGCCGGCATGGGCCACCTGCTGGTGCTGGATGACAACCCGGCGGAACTGGCCCTCAGTCAATATTCCCTGCAACGCTGGCGCGAACTGGCCCCGGCCCTGCCCGAGGCCTGCGCCTGGCGCAACAACGGCACCCTGTGGCTGGCGGCCAATGCCGAGGAAATGGCGGTGGCCCACAGTAAATACCTGAACCTGCTGGCCCATGGCGAAGCCTGCGAACTGATTGGCCGCGCCGCCCTGCATCAGCGTGAACCCCAATTGCGCGAAGGTTTGGAAGGCGGGCTACTGATCAAGGGTGACGGCATTCTCTACGCCCCGGCTGCCGCGCGCTGGATGCTCGACGCGCCCAACATTCGCCAGCAGCGCGCCCGCGTCAGCGAAGTCGACGGCCAGCGCGTGCGCCTTGACGATGGTCGCTGGCTGAGCGCCGACGCGGTGGTCCTGGCCAATGGCATCCAGGCCACCGAGCTGTGCCCGGAGCTGCCTATCGAAGCGAAAAAAGGTCACCTGCTGATCACTGATCGCTACCCCGCCACCGTCACCCACACGTTGGTGGAACTGGGCTATGTCACCAGTGCCCACAACGCCAGCGGGCCGTCGGTGGCGTGCAATATCCAGCCGCGTCCGACCGGGCAATTGTTCATCGGCGCCTCGCGGCAGTTCGGCACCATCGACCCACAGGTGGAAGGTTGGATGCTGGCGAAGATGCTCAAGCGCGCCGTCGAATACCTGCCAGGGCTGGCGCAGCTCAACGGCATTCGTGCCTGGACCGGTTTTCGCGCAGCAAGCCCCGACGGCTTGCCGTTGGTGGGCCAGCATCCGCAGCGCAAGGGCCTGTGGCTGGCAGTCGGTCACGAAGGCCTGGGCGTCACGACGGCGCCCGCAACGGCCGATTTGCTGGTCGCCCAACTGTTCAACGAAACCTCGCCGCTTGCCCCTCAAGCTTACCTGCCACAGCGCTTTCTCGGAGAACCGGCCCATGCCTGACTTATTCCTGGACGGTCGCCCCCTGTCAGTCGCTGATGGCACCAGCGTCGCGGCGGCATTGGCCTTGGGGGCGGACGGCTGTAGTCGTACCTCGGTCAGCGGCCAGCGCCGGGCGCCTTTGTGCGGCATGGGCATCTGCCAGGAATGCCGGGTGCTGATCGACGGCCGTCGACGCCTGGCCTGCCAAACCCTTTGCCACGACGGCATGCACGTGCAGACCCGACCATGAACGAAACCACCGATCTGCTGATCATCGGCGCCGGCCCCGCCGGCATGGCCGCCGCCCTCGCCGCGGCAAGCAGCGGCGCGCGCATTGTGCTGCTGGATGACAATCCGCTACCGGGCGGGCAGATCTGGCGCGACGGTCCCCAGGCCAACCTGCCGACCCAGGCACGCCGTCTGCGAGACCGGTTGCATGCCTGCACTAACGTCCGCTGTCACGCTGGCGCGCGGGTAATCGCCTGTGCAGGAGACAAAACCCTGTTGGTGGAGGATGCCGAGCGCGGCTGGCAGATCACTTACGAGCGCTTGATCCTCTGCACTGGCGCCCGGGAATTGCTGCTGCCCTTCCCCGGCTGGACGTTGCCCGGAGTGACCGGAGCTGGCGGCTTGCAGGCACTGATCAAGGGTGGCCTGCCGGTGCGCGGCGAACGGCTGGTGATCGCTGGCAGCGGCCCCTTGCTAATGGCCAGCGCCGCCACGGCGAAACATCAAGGTGCGCAGCTGGTGCGCATCGCCGAGCAAGCCAGTCGCACCGCCGTCGCCGGTTTCGCTGCACAATTGCCCCGCTGGCCGGGCAAGTTTTTCCAGTCGTTCGGTTTGTTCGACCGACACTACCGCACCGGTACTTATGTGGTGGAAGCACTCGGGCGGGAGCGACTCGAGGGCGTGCGCCTGCTGCAACAAGGCAAGACGATCGAACTGGCTTGCGATCGGCTGGCCTGTGGCTTCGGGCTGATTCCCAACACCCAGCTCGGCCAGGCCCTGGGCTGCGCGGTTGAACACCAGGCCCTGGCCGTTGACGCCTGGCAAGCCACCACCCGCGTCGAACATTACGCCGCCGGAGAATGCACCGGTTTTGGCGGCAGCGAACTGGCGTTGGTGGAAGGTGCCATCGCCGGCCACGCCGCCGTCGGCAATACTGCGGCGGCCCAGCGTCTGTGGCCCCAACGCACACGCTGGCAGGGTTTCGCCCAGGCATTGAACAAAGCCTTCACCCTCGATCCACGGCTCAAGACCCTGGCCACGGCTGACACCCTGGTTTGCCGCTGCGAAGACGTGCCCTATGGCGAACTGGTCGACCATGAAAACTGGCGCGAAGCGAAACTGGCCAGCCGCTGCGGCATGGGCGCGTGCCAGGGCCGAGTGTGCGGCGCCGCCTTGGAACACCTGTTCGGCTGGACACCGCCCACCCCGCGCCCGCCGTTCAGCCCGGCGCGGATCGATACCTTGCTGCATCTGGAACAAACCCCACCCACCTGAACCCGACACACATCCCACTCAGACCTGTACTCACCACAAACTCCCACAGGGATTTGAGGTGAACTTCAACTTTGCGGCACCGCAGGACCCCATGTGGGAGCGAGCCTGCTCGCGATAGCGGCGTGACAGGCAGCGCATTTTCGATTGACACTGCGCCATCGCTTCCACAAAAAAGACGACGCCGGCCATGTATCCCTCGCTCACTTCCCTCGCGCCCTGTGACCTGGACACCCTGCTGCGCAGCCTGCAACCCATCGCCCCACTGCTGGACACCCTCGCGGACGTGGTGTTTTTCATCAAGGACAAGCAGGCCCGCTACACCTTCGTCAACCAGACCCTGGCCCGGCGCTGCGGTTTCAAACACAGCACGGATCTGCTGGGCCTCACTGCCGAACAGGTGTTCCCCGAACGCTTCGGCCCGCTGTACACCGAACAGGATCGCCGGGTGTTGGCCAGCGGCCGGGAGTTGGCCGACCAGCTCGAACTGCATCTGTATTACGGCAACCAACCCGTGTGGTGCCTGACCCACAAGCTCGCCCTGCATGACCCAAACGGCCAGGTCGTCGGCCTGGCCGGCATTTCCCGTGACCTGCAATTGCCCCAGTCGAGCCACCCAGCCTTCCAGAAACTGGCGGCGGTGGATGCTCATATCAAAAGCCACTTCGCCCGCCCCATCAGCCTGGCCGAACTGACCGCCATTGCCCAATTGTCGGTGGCGCAACTGGAGCGGCACTGCAAACGCATCTTCCAACTCACACCGCGGCAGATGATTCACAAGGCACGCCTGGAAGAAGCCTCGCGGCTGTTACTCGACAAAGACCTGCCGATCACCGAAATCGCCCTGCGCTGCGGCTACACCGACCACAGCGCCTTCAGCCGCCAGTTCCGTGCCCTGACCAGCCTGTCGCCCAGCCAGTATCGCGAGAGTCAGCACTGACGCCTGTTCCCCGATGGGGCGTCGCCCCCCATGGCTGCTCCCATCTGTAACACACAGCCCCAGCGCGGCCCCCTGCCCAACGTGGTACCGCGCGGCCTGAAAGCCTCTAGATCAGCCTTCCAGTGGCATTACCGCGACGCGACCGCAAACAGGCATGCCGATTGCTTATCTAATATCGTATACGAAATCCTCAATACGATATCTCACCGCATTTATTCGACAGCGAGGCATTTATGAAAAACCCTGCATTGGCCGTAGCCCTCAGCATTGTCCTCACCCCGCTTCTCATTGCCCCCGCCCACGCCGACAAACTCGACGACATCATCGGCTCGGGCAAGCTGCGTTGCGCCGTGACCCTGGACTTCCCACCCATGGGCTTTCGCGATGAAAGCAATAAGCCGGCGGGATTCGACGTGGACTATTGCCACGATCTGGCGAAAGTCCTCGGTGTGGACGCCGAAGTGGTGGAAACCCCGTTCTCCGACCGAATCCCCGCGCTGCTGTCTGGCCGCGCCGATGTGATCGTCGCCTCCACATCTGACACCTTGGAACGGGCCAAGACCGTCGGCCTGACCGTGCCCTACTTCGCTTTCCAAATGGTCGTGCTGACCCGCGACAACACCGGCATCAACAGCTACGCCGACCTCAAGGGCAAGAACCTGGGCAACACCAGCAGTACCTACGAAGCCATCGCCCTGGAGAAGGACCAGAAGAGCTGGGGCAGCGGCAGTTTCCGCGCCTATCAGTCGCAGAACGACACCCTGCTGGCGGTCGCCCAAGGGCACATTGACGCGACCGTGGTGACCAACACCGTGGCCGCCGCGACCATCAAGTCGGGCAAGTACAAGGGCCTGAAGATCGCCGGCGATGCGCCCTATGTCATCGACTACGTGTCCCTGGGCGCCAAGCGCAACGAGTACGGCCTGCTCAACTACCTCAACCTGTTCGTCAATCAGCAAGTGCGCACTGGGCGGTACAAGGAGTTGTTCGTCAAATGGGTCGGCACCGACATCCCGCCGGCCAACCTGACCGTTCCCCAGGTCTACTATTGAGGATCGGCGCATGCCAAGCACGCCTGTCCGTGTGAAAGGCCGCAGCCTGGTGGGGGGCGCCGCCGAGGGCGCCCTGCTGTTCGCCGAAGTCGGCCTGAGTTTCTGGGGCGGGGTCGATCCGGCCAGCGGCGAGGTCATCGATCGGCATCACCCGTTGAGCGGTGAACGCCTGGCCGGGCGCGTACTGGCGATTCCCAGCGGACGCGGCTCATGCACCGGCAGCAGCGTCTTGATGGAACTGATCAGCAACGGCCATGCACCTGCGGCCCTGGTGCTGGCCGAAGCCGATGAAATCCTGACCCTGGGCGTGCTGGTGGCCCAGGTGATTTTCCAACGCTCGTTGCCGGTATTGTGCGTGGGGCACGAGGCTTTCAACAGGTTGCGCGGCCAGGGCTTTGTCCGCCTCGAGGGCGACGTCCTGACGCTGTCTGGCCGCCGCCCCAACGACGGCTGGCAGGGTTCGGACGTCTGCCGGCAGCCGCCCACTCCCTCGACCCTGGACCTGACCGAACAGGACCAAGCGTTGCTCGACGGCACTCACGGCAAGGCGGCCCAAGTGGCGATGCAGATTGTGTTGCGCATGGCCGAGATCCAGGGCGCCACGCAACTGCTAAACGTGACCCAGGCCCACATCGACGGCTGCATCTACACCGGCCCGGCGAGCCTGCGCTTTGCCGAACAACTGGTGCGGTGGGGCGCGAAAGTCCGCGTGCCCACCACCCTCAATTCCATCTCCGTGGACCAGCGTCGCTGGCGCGAACTGGGTGTCGATCCGGCCCTGGGCGAGCCGGCCAGTGCCCTGGGCGATGCCTACATGGCGATGGGCGCGCAACTGAGTTTCACCTGCGCGCCCTACCTGCTGGACACCGCGCCCAAGGCCGGCGAACAAATCGTCTGGGCCGAATCCAACGCGGTGGTCTATGCCAACAGCGTGCTGGGAGCGCGCACGCAGAAGTACCCGGACTTCCTCGACATCTGCATTGCCCTGTGCGGACGGGCGCCGTTGACTGGCTGTCATCTCGACGACCGGCGCAAGGCCGGGCTGATCATCGACGTACCGGCGCTGGGCAACGTCGATGACAGTTTCTATCCGCTGCTGGGTTATCACATCGGCGCTTTGGCGGGCCGGCGCATCCCGCTGATACGCGGCCTGGAACATGCCGCCCCGAGCCTGGACGACCTCAAGGCCTTCGGCGCCGCATTCGCCACCACCAGCGCCGCGCCGTTGTTCCACATCGCCGGGGTGACGCCGGAAGCCCTCGACCCTGCCAATGTCATGGAGAACGACGCCACCTTGCCGCAGGAAAGCGTCAATGTCGCTGGCCTGCTCGCCAGTTGGCGCGAGCTCAACAGCGCCCGGGACAACTGGGTGGACGTGGTGTCCCTGGGCAATCCGCATTTCTCCCTCAGCGAATTCGCCACCCTCGCGACATTATGCTCGGGCCGGGTCAAGCATCCGTATGTAGTGCTGGCAATCACCTGCGGGCGAACGGTATTGGAACAGGCGCGCAAGGCCGGATACCTGGTGGCCATCGAGGCCTTCGGCGCGGTGCTGGTGACCGACACCTGCTGGTGCATGTTGGGCGAACCGGTGATCCCGCCCCAAGCCACCACGCTGATGACCAACTCCGGCAAATACGCTCACTACGCACCCGGCCTGGTCGGTCGCGGCGTGCACTTTGCCGCGCTTGCCGAATGCGTCGAGGCCGCCTGCACCGCCGCAACCTCCGGCCAGCCGCCGATGTGGCTGCAACCCACTGCCCGCAGGGGGAGCCCGACCCATGTTTGATGACTACAGCTTCCAATGGCGTCCGGCCTTGCGCGCCCTGCCCGACATGCTCGCCGGAGCCTGGGTGACCTTCGAGACCGCTGCGCTGTCGATGATCTTCGGCGTGCTGATCGCCCTGGTGCTGACGGTGATGCGCCAGGCCCCGAATCGCTTGCTGCGAGGCGTGGGCAATGGCTGGGTGTCCATCGCCCGCAACACGCCCTCGCTGTTCCAGATCTACATCCTCTACTTCGGCCTCGGCTCCCTCGGGCTGCACGTCAGTTCCTGGCTGGCCCTGCTGGCCGGGATCACCTTCAACAACGCCGGTTACCTGGCGGAAAACTTCCGTGGCGGCCTCAAGGCCGTGCCGAGTACGCAAATGCGCGCCGCCCGCTCCCTGGGGATGAGCGCTTTCCAGGCCTACCGGATGATCATCGTCCCGCAACTGTTGCGCATCGTCTTCTATCCGTTGACCAACCAGATGGTCTGGGCGGTGCTGATGACGTCCCTGGGCGTAGTCGTCGGCCTGAACAACGACCTCACTGGCGTCACCCAGGAATACAACGTCAAGACCTTCCGCACCTTCGAATACTTTGCCCTCGCGGCGGTGCTGTATTACCTGATCGCCAAGCTGATCGTCGGACTGGCCCGGCTGTTGTCCTGGCGGCTGTTTCGTTACTGAGGAGGGTTGGTCATGTTCTCTACAAGCCTCACCGTTAACGACCTATTGTTCTTGCTGGACGGGGCCTGGGTCACGTTGCAACTGACCGCCTGGTCGATCCTGCTGGGCACCCTGGCCGGATTACTGTTCGGCCTGTTGCGGGCCCTGTTGCCGCGAGCCAGCCTGCCGTTGGCCTGGGTGTTGGACGCGTTTCGCAGCGTGCCGCTGCTGATCCAGTTCGTGCTGTTCAACTCCCTCAAGAGCATCGCCGGCCTGAACCTCAGCGCCTTCGCGGTGGGCTGCATCGTCCTCGGGGTCTACGCCGCCGCGTACTTCACCGAAATCGTCCGCGGTGGGGTGCTGGCGGTGCCGTTGAGCACCCGCCGGGCCAGTCGGTCACTGGGTCTGAGCTATGTGCAGGACCTGCGTTTCATCGTCCTGCCGATTGCCACGCGGGTGGCCTTTCCCGGCTGGCTGAACCTGGTACTGGGCGTGATGAAAGACACCGCGCTGGTGATGTGGATCGGCATCGTCGAATTGCTGCGTGCTTCGCAAACCATCGTCACGCGCATTCAGGAACCCCTGCTGGTGCTGTGCATCGCGGGCCTCATTTACTACGTCATGAGCCTGGTGGTCGCCCGCCTCGGCGCACGTCTGGAAAGAAGGTGGCAGGAAAATGATTGAGATCGAAAACGTGCACAAGTCCTTCGGTGACCTGGAAGTGGTCAAGGGTGTGAGCCTGACGGTGGACAAAGGTGAAGTGGTGTCGATTATCGGCGGTTCCGGCTCGGGCAAGTCGACCCTGCTGATGTGCATCAACGGCCTGGAGCCGATCCAGAAAGGCAGCATCCGCGTGGACGGCATCGAGGTCCATGACCACGCCACCGACCTCAATCGCCTGCGGCAGAAGATCGGCATCGTGTTCCAGCAATGGAACGCCTTCCCCCACCTGACCGTGCTGGAAAACGTGATGCTGGCGCCGCGCAAGGTGCTGGGCAAGAGCCGACAGGACGCCGAGGCGCTGGCGGTGAAGCAGCTTGAGCATGTGGGCCTGGGGGACAAGCTCAAGGCCTTCCCCGGCAAGCTTTCCGGCGGCCAGCAACAACGCATGGCCATCGCCCGGGCCCTGGCGATGTCGCCGGACTACATGCTGTTCGACGAAGCCACCTCGGCCCTGGATCCGCAGCTGGTGGGCGAAGTGCTGGACACCATGCGCATGCTCGCCGAAGACGGCATGACCATGGTGCTGGTGACCCACGAGATCCGCTTCGCCCGGGACGTGTCCGACCGCGTGGCGTTCTTCTGCAACGGCCGGGTCCATGAGATCGGGCCGCCGGACCAGGTGATTGGCAATCCGATGCAGCCGGAGACGGCGGCTTTCCTTAAATCGGTGAAATAGCGAATGGCCTCATCGCGAGCAGGCTCGCTCCCACACTGTTTTTGTGTACGCCACAGAACCCTGTGGGAGCAAGGCTTGCCCGCGATGAGGCCCGAACAGACAACACAAGGATTTGACTCATGCGCTCATCGAAAATCATCCATGTAGTGAGCTGCCACGCCGAAGGCGAAGTCGGTGATGTGATCGTCGGCGGCGTTGCCCCACCGCCCGGCGCCACGGTATGGGAGCAGTCACGCTGGATCGCCCGGGACCAGACCCTGCGCAACTTCGTCCTCAACGAGCCCCGGGGCGGCGTGTTCCACCACGTCAACCTGCTGGTGCCGGCCAAGGACCCACGGGCGCAAATGGCCTGGATCATCATGGAGCCGGCCGATACCCCGCCAATGTCCGGTTCCAACTCGTTGTGCGTCGCCACCGTGTTGCTGGACAGCGGCATCCTGCCCATGACCGAACCCCAGACCCGCTTGGTGCTGGAAGCGCCGGGCGGCCTGATCGAAGCGGTGGCCGACTGCCGCGACGGCAAGGTGCAGCGGGTCGAGATCAAGAACGTGCCCTCCTTCGCCGATCGCCTCGATGCCTGGATCGAAGTCGAGGGCCTGGGCTCGTTGCAGGTGGACACAGCCTATGGCGGCGACAGTTTTGTGATTGTCGACGCCCAGCGCCTGGGCTTCACCATCCGCCCGGACGAGGCCGCCGAGCTGGTGGCCGTGGGCTTGAAAATCACCCGGGCCGCCAATGAACAACTGGGCTTTGTCCATCCGTTGAACCCCGACTGGTCGCACATCTCGTTCTGCCAGATCGCCGCGCCCATCGTCCAGGAAAACGGCATCGCCACTGGCGCCAATGCCGTGGTGATCCAGCCGGGCAAGATCGACCGCTCCCCCACCGGCACCGGCTGCTCGGCGCGCATGGCGGTACTGCACGCCAAAGGTTTGATGCAAGTCGGCGAACGCTTTATCGGCCGCTCGATCATCGGCTCCGAATTCCACTGCCGCATCGATTCGCTGACCGACGTGGCCGGACGCCCGGCGATTTATCCGTGCATCGCCGGGCGCGCGTGGATCACCGGCACCCATCAGCTGTTGCTCGACCCGGCCGATCCGTGGCCGCAGGGCTATCGGCTTTCGGATACCTGGCCGGGCGCGTGATTTCCATATTTGCACACCTGCTGTGGGAGCAAGGCTTGCCCGCGATGAAGATAACGCGGTCTTCGGTGGAACCGAGGCGCCCGTTTCGCGAGCAAGCTTTGCTCCCACAAATCCCCTCGCCACAAACCTCTAACAACCGGAGACAACCATGAGCAAACGCATCAACTGGAGCGGCGTCTTCCCTGCCGTCACCACCCAATTCAACGATGATTTTTCCATCAACCTGGAAAAAACCCACCAAGTGATTTCCAACGTCATTCGTGATGGCGTTTCCGGCCTGGTGGTCTGCGGGTCGGTGGGGGAAAACACTTCCCTGAGCGCCGAGGAAAAGATCGCCGTGACCGAAGTCGCGGTGGACGCCTCCCGTGGCCGCGTACCGGTGATTTGCGGCGTGGCCGAGTTCACCAGCGTGCAGGCGGCCAAGGTCGCCAACGCGGTGCGCAAGGTGGGGGTCGACGGAGTAATGCTGATGCCGGCGCTGGTCTACGGCTCCAAGCCGTTCGAGACCGCCGAGCATTTCCGCTACGTCGCTCGGCATGCCGACGTGCCGTTGATGGTCTACAACAACCCGCCGATCTATAAGAACGACGTGACCCCGGACATCCTGATCTCCCTGGCCGATTGCGACAACGTCGTGTGTTTCAAGGACTCCTCCGGCGACACCCGGCGCTTCATCGACGTACGCAATGAAGTCGGCGACCGTTTTGTGTTGTTTGCAGGTCTCGACGACGTGGTCCTGGAAAGCCTTGCCGTGGGCGCCGAAGGTTGGGTCTCGGGCATGTCCAACGTATTTCCGAAAGAAGGCGAGACCATTTTCCGCCTGGCCCGCGCCGGGCGCTTTGCCGAAGCGATGCCGATCTACGAATGGCTGATGCCGATCCTGCACCTGGACGCCCGCGCCGACCTGGTGCAATGCATCAAGCTGTGCGAAGCCATCGCCGGCCGCGGCAGCGCCCCTCACCCGCCCGCCGCGCCTGGCCCTGCCGGAAGCGGACCGGCTGTTTGTGGAGCAGATCATGGCCAAGGCTTTGGCGAATCGGCCGATGTTGCCGGATGTGGGGCTTTAGGACTTCCCCCTGAAGCAAGGGCACCCTGTGTGGGAGCGGGCTTGCTCGCGAAAGCGGTCTGTCTGATATGACTATGCTGCATGTGCCGCCGTCTTCGCGAGCAAGCCCGCTCCCACAGGATTGGTGGTGAATACCGAATCGTGAACACACGCAATAAAACTGTGGGAGCGAGCCTGCTCGCGATAGCGGTCTGTCTGAATCGACTATGCTGGATGTGCCGCCATCATCGCGAGCACGCTCGCTCCCACAGGGATTCAAGGTGTCCCATGAACTATTTCCTGGCCCAGGCCCTGAACAATCAGTGGGCCAATCACCGACTGCTCACTGCCTGCGCGCAGTTGAGCGAAGCCGAATACGCGGCGCCGCGCACGGGGGTTCTTCCCATCCATACAAGGCACGCTCTGCCATATTCTGGAAGTGGACCGCTATTACCTGACCGCTCTGGAAGGTGACCGGGACGGCCAGATCAAGGACTTTTCCGAAACCTTGGCGTTTGCCCAACTGAAGGAAAGCCAAACCCGAGCCGACCGGCAACTGCTGGCATTGTGCGAAAGCCTGCGAGAAAGAGACCTCGCCCGCTGCGTTGAGCTGGTACGCGTGGACGGCGTGGTGCGTGAGCGGATCGACCGGCTGTTGCTGCACCTGTTCGAACACCAGATCCACCACCGTGGCCAAGTCCACGGGATGCTCAGTGGCACCGGCATCAAGCCGCCGCAGCTCGATGAGTTTTTCCTCGATTGCGACCGCCCGTTCCGGCAACAGGAAGAACGACAACTGCGGCTCAACGAAGGGCATGTCTGGCGGGACTATCTACCTGACTGAATCGATACTCCGTGTGAAAAAATGCGATGGCCGCTGCCGACCATCGCCAAATCGCCCACCCGGGCGCTCTCAGATCCGTGCGGGAGACACGATGATTTTCACGTTGTGCTCCTTGTTGTTGACCAGTTCCTCAAAGCCCTGGCCGACAATCTGCTCCAGCTGGATGCGGCCGGTCACCAGTGGCGAGATGTCCAGGCGCCCATCGGCGATGAAAGCGATCACATCGGCAAACTCGCCGTTGTAGGCCAACGCGCCGAGCACCTGCTTCTCAGTGGACACCAGCTCGAAGAAATTGAATTCGCTGGGCTCCTCGAAGATCCCCACCAATACACATTTGCCGGCCTTGCGGATCAGGTCGATGGCCAGTTTCGCGGTGTGCTTGTTGCCGATGCATTCGAAACTGACATCGGCCCCCAGGCCGCCGGTCAGACGACGAACTTCGGCCAGGGCGTCGCACTCCTTCGGATCGATCACATGGCTGGCCCCGACCTCCAGGGCCTTGGCTTTGCGCGCGCCGGACATTTCCAGGGCGATCACCTGGGCCGCGCCGGCGGCCTTGGCGCACATGATGGTGCACAGGCCGATCGTACCGGCACCAACCACGACCACGTTCTGGCCCAACAGGCTGCCGGCCTTCTTCACCGCGTGCATCCCCACCGCCAACGGCTCGATCAACGCACCGGCCTCGGCCGGAAAATCAGCAGGCAACTTGTAGAGCAAATTGGCCGGTACGTTGACCAGTTCGGCAAATGCACCGTTGTTCATCAGCCCGGTGAAGGCCAGGTTCTCGCAGATGTTGTACAGCCCGTGGGTGCAGTAATAGCAGGTGCCGCAGTGCTGGCACGCATCAGCCGCCACCGGCTCACCGACACTGAAGCCTTCGACGCCGGCCCCCAGTTCGACGATCTCGCCGCAGAACTCATGACCGAGGATGCACTGGCCCTTGATCCCGGTCAGCGGGTGCGGCGCGTCCACCGGAATGAACACCGGCCCGGCCACGTATTCATGCAGGTCGGAGCCGCAGATACCGCACCATTGCACACGGATCTGCACCCAACCGGCGGGCGGCGAAACCGGCAGTGGCACGTCTTCGACGCGGATGTCGTTGCGGCCATGCCAGACGGCGGCGCGCATGCTGCGGGTAGGCTTGATTGAAACGTTCATGACGTTGCCTCCAGAAGTTTGTCGGGGCGACGAACCACCTCGCCGCCCGCTTGATCAGCGCTGTTCGATGAACCCGAGGATCAGCCGGTTGACCTGCTCGGCTGCTTCCATTTGCACCATGTGGCCCTGGCCGGAAAGCACTTCGACCTGGGCACTCAACCCTTCGCTGTGGGCCACCGGGATGATTGCGTCGTCGCTGCCCCAGATCACCAGCGTCGGTACGTGGCCGGCCTGCACGACCTCGCGCAGGTCCACCTGCTGGTGACCGTCCTTGAAGAGCGTCGCTGACAGTTGCCGCAGCGCAGCGTCCACCCCCTCCAGGCGCTTGTACTTGAGCATGTCGTCGAGCATCTGGCGGTTGACCAGTTCGGCATTGGAGAACAGTTGCACCAGTGCCGGCTTGAGGGCGTTGCGGTTGGCGGCTTCGACGAAACCTTCCAGGTAGCTGCCATTGATCTGCGCGCCCAGCCCGGCGCTGCCGATCAAGGTCAGCGAGCGGACTCGCTGGGGCATCAGGCGCGCGGCGTTCAGCGACACCGCCCCACCCATGGAATGCCCCACCAGATGCACAGCGTTGATGTCGAGGTGATCGAGCAGGCCCAGCACCACGCCGCTCAGCTCGTCCAGATCACCCCGTTGCAGGGTTTTCGAGGACTCGCCATGGCCCGGCAGGTCCAGGGCAATGACCCGACGCCCGGCTGCCAGTGCTTCATGGTTGAATAACCAACCGTTCAGGTCGCCACCGAAACCATGTACCAGCAACAGCGGCGTGCCGCCCTCGCCACGCTCGAAATAACGGATGACCCGCCCGTCCAACTCGACTTTCTGCGGTTTCGGTCCGCTGTCTTCATCGGCCGCGTCACCGGGGACAAAAGTTGATTGGAACTGCTCGATAACCGCATCGATCTCGGCGTCACTGGCTTCGCCCTCAACGACAATCCCGAGCAAGGCGCCGACCGCCAGGGTTTCGTCCTGCCGGGCAATCTGCCGGCGCAGGATTCCGGAAAACGGCGCTTCGACACTGCTGGAAATCTTGTCGGTTTCCACGTCCATCACTTCATCACCCTTGGTGATGGCCTGGCCCTCCTCCTTGAGCCAGGTATCGACCCGGCCCTCGGTCATCGACAGGCCCCACTTGGGCATGGTCAGGGTATGAATCTGGCTCATCAGCGCTTGCTCCACTCGATCACGTTGAGCACGGCTTGCTCGATCTTCGCCGCGTCGGGGATATACAGGTCTTCCAGCGAATCGGAGAACGGCACCGGGGTATGCGGTGCGGTGACCATCTCAATCGGGGCCTTGAGCGCGCCAAAGGCTTTTTGCGCCACCAGGGCCGAAACATCGGTGGCCATGGAACAGCGTGGGTTGGCCTCGTCGATCACGACCAGGCGCCCGGTCTTCTCGACGCTTTCGAGGATGCTGTCCTCGTCCATCGGGCTGGTGGTGCGCAAGTCGATGACTTCACAGTCGATGCCACGCCCAGCCAGGCTGCGCGCGGCGTCCATGGCGGTGTTGACCATGCGCCCGTACGACACCAGGGTCACGTCCTTGCCGTCGCGCAGGAAATTGGCCTCGCCGAAGGGAATGGTGTAGAGCTCTTCCGGCACCTCGCCCTGCATGCCGTAGAGCAACTTGTGCTCGCAGAAGATCACCGGGTCGTTGTCGCGGATCGCCTGGATCAGCAAGCCCTTGGCATCGTAAGGCGATGACGGGCACACCACTTTCAGCCCCGGAATGTGCGTCCACAAGGACGTGAGCATCTGCGAGTGCTGGGCGGCGGCGCGCAGGCCGGCACCGACCATGGTGCGGATCACCAGGGGCGTGGAGGCCTTGCCGCCGAACATGTAGCGAAACTTCGCCGCCTGGTTGAGGATCTGGTCCAGGCAGCACCCGGCGAAGTCGACGAACATCAGTTCGCACACCGGACGCACGCCGCAGGTGGCGGCTCCCACAGCCGCGCCGACGTAACCGATTTCCGACAGCGGCGTGTCGAGCACGCGGCCGGGGAACTGGTCGTAAAGGCCCTTGGTGACACCAAGCACACCGCCCCAGGCGTCGTTTTCACCAGGCGCGCCGGCACCGCCAGCCACGTCCTCGCCCATGATGAAGACGCTGGAGTCGCGGCGCATTTCCTGGGCCAGGGCCTCGTTGATTGCCTGCTGATAGCTGATTTTTCTCGCCATGATGGGATTCTCTATTCTTGTTTTATAAAGGGCGTTCAGGGATAGGAGACGTAGACGTCAGTGAGCAGGTCCGCCGCGGTGGGCTTGGGATCGGACTTGGCCTTGTACACGGCGTTTTCGATCAGTTGCTCCACTTCCTTATCGATCTGGTCCAACTGCTCGGCCGACAGCAGCCCGGCCCGGGTGGTGCGCTCACGGAACTGCATCAGGCAGTCCTGGTTCTCGCGGAAATGCTTGACCTCATCGGGGGCCCGGTAAGTCTGGGCGTCGCCCTCGAAGTGGCCGTAGTAGCGCGTCAGCTTGACCTCGATCAGCGACGGCCCTTCCCCGGCACGAGCGCGTTCGACAGCAGCCCCGGCGGCTTCGTGGACGGCGAAGAAGTCAAAGCCATCCACCGTCACCCCAGGCATGCCGAACCCGGCGGCGCGGTCGGCGATGTGATCGCAGGCCACCGACCAATTGGAGGCGGTGGCTTCGGCGTAGCCGTTGTTCTCGGCGATGAACAGGCACGGCAGGTTCCACACCGAGGCCATGTTCATGGCTTCGAACACCGCGCCCTCGTTGGAGCCGCCGTCACCGAAGAACACCACAGCGACGCTGTCGGTGCCCTTGAGCCGGGCCGCCAGGGCAGCGCCGACCACCAGAGGCGCGCCGGCACCGACGATGCCGTTGGCACCGAGCATGCCTTTCTCGAAATCGGCGATGTGCATCGAGCCGCCCTTGCCTTGGCAGACGCCGGTTTTCTTGCCGTAGATCTCGGCCATCATCCCGTAGACATCCACGCCCTTGGCGATGCAATGGCCGTGGCCACGGTGGTTGGACGCGATGCAATCGTCATCGCCCAGGTGGGCCATGACGCCGGCGGCCGACGCTTCTTCGCCGGCATACAAGTGGACGAAACCGGGAATCTCGCCGGTGGCGAACTCCACGTGCAAGCGCTCTTCGAAAGCGCGGATGGTGCGCATCACCTGGTAGGCGTGCAGCAATTGATCGTGGGTGAGCGGTGTCGACATTTTTATTCTCCCGAGGTGTCTTCTTGAAGATTCAGAGGGTGTTGCGGGTGTTCACGGCCAATGGCCAACAAACGCTGTTGCGCGGCGTAGGCCAGTACCGCATTGACATCGATGCTCAGCGGGCCGCCGGCATCGAGGGTGACCGTGGGCCGGTCATGGACGTTGAATTCGATTTCCCGCTCGCCATCCAGGGCCAGTGTGCCGCTGGAGAGCGACAGGCCGTGGGCGACGCCGGGTTCCAAGGGGCCGGCGGCGAGCACGCCACAGCCTTGCAACAGGCCGGGAGCCAGTGGCACCAACAGCGCTTCGGGCGATTGCGGGTCCAGGCGCATCCAGGCACCACCCGGTGCCTGGCGTGACACCGGGAACCACAACCCGCACAGCGCCGACAGGCCGATGGATTGCGGTTCGGCGAAGGTCACGAACACTTCGGCCAGGTCCTGTGCCCGGCTGATGGCCCGGGCGCCGACAAAGCGCAGCGGCGACACGGCCACGTCCACCAAGGCGACTTCGCGCAAGCCACGGCCGGCATCGCAGACCAGCAGGCGCTTGTTACGTCGCAGACCGATCTGCGTCGGTATCCGTCCGCTGGCGTACAACCCGCCGGCCAGTCCGGCACTGGTGGCCTCGCGCAATTCAGGAAAGGCGTTATTGGTGCCGGTGGACAGAGTCAGCAACGGGATGTCTCCCACTTCGGCGGCCACCGCCTTGTGAGTGCCATCGCCGCCGAGCACGGCGATCAGCGCCACCTCGCGTTCGGCCATCAGCCGCGCGGCCCGACGAGTGTCTTCGACGGTCTGGCGCAGGGTCAGGTCGAGGAACTCCAGGGCCGGCCAATGGCTGCTGCGGGCCTGACGACTGTGACTGTTCTTCAGTACGGCGGCGGCCATGCCGATCATGTCGGTGGGCATCAGCACCTGCTCGATGCCGGTGGCGCCGAACGCGGCCAGCAGGCGCTGGATCACCGAGACCTTGTCGGTACTGGAAAACAGCCCGGCGTTGGCGGTCAGGCGCCGCACGTCACGGCCCGATGCGGGGTTGGCGATGATGCCCACGGTCAGTGGCCGGCGACTCATGGCGCCACCGTGGCGGGGATAGGCGAACGGTCTGGGCAGCCAGACCCTGGGCAAGAAAACATAGGCACCTCGTTGTTATTATTGGATGCCCCGTCGAGCGGGTTGCAGAGGTAGAGCAAGGGCAGTGCCAGTAACGAAAAAAGTCTTCGAAAAGCCCTGACCAGAGCGGTCCCATCGGTTTGTTCAATGCAGCGGAGCGAGCTCTGGTGAGACGCTCCATGTCAGGTTGCACGAGGCTTCGGCGAGACCCTGAGACGTGGCGTCTCACACGGGCCGAACAACCGGTCGAGCTTGTCTGTACCCGGCGAACGGCGCTTAATGTGCGCACAACGATAAGAAGCTGAATCGGAGGCCCCTATGCTTTCCGCTCACTCCCGGGCGCACGTGGATTGCGTCAGTCGCGTGGTGAAAAACGCGAACCAATTGCCACAGCTGCCCGTCCCGGACCTGATCCTCGATTCCTGGCGCCGGTCCCTGGAGCAACATCACCTGGACCCCGGTTCGTTGCAGGGCCCGCGCATCCTCTCCCAGGACGTGCTCAAGCAATGCCGCGAACGCTCCGAGCTGTTCCTCAATATCGCCAGCGAAGAAGTCGCCCGCCTGCATGGCCGAGTGCGCGATGCCGACTACTGCGTGCTACTGACCGATGCCCAGGGCCAGACCATCGACTATCGAGTGGAAACCACGATCCGCAACGACTGCCGCAAGGCCGGCTTGTACCTGGGCACCTGTTGGTCGGAGGGCGAAGAAGGCACCTGTGGCGTGGCGGCGGTGCTCACGGCCAAGGCCCCGGTGACGGTGCACAAGCGCGACCATTTCCGCGCGGCGTTCATTGGCCTGACCTGCTCCGCCGCGCCGGTGTTCGACCCCCAGGGTGAATTGCTCGGGGTATTGGACGTCTCGGCGGTGCGCTCGCCGGACGATCGACGCTCGCAGCACCTGATACGGCAAATGGTGGTACAGAGCGCCCGAGAGATCGAACAGGCGTTTTTCATGAGCAGCGCCCAGGGCTACTGGGTGCTGCGGGCCCATCGCAACCCCGGCTACGTCGACAGCCAGCCGGACTTCCTGTTCGCTTGGGACGACGACGGCTGCCTGCAAGCCCTGAACCCCGCCGCCCGCCAGTACCTGCTGCAACATTACGGGCAGTTGCCGCAACACATCGGCCAGGTGTTCGACCAGCAACTGCTGCACCGTGCCCGGGACGAAAGCCTCTGCCCGCTCGACCACGCCATGCATGGCCGCTTGAGCGCGCCACGCCATCGGGCCAGTACGCGTCCGCGGGTTGCGCTGAACCCGTCCGAGATCGACCCGCGCCTGGCCGACAGCCTGCGTCTGGCGGTGCGGGTCAAGGATCGCAACCTGCCGGTGCTGATCCAGGGCGAAACCGGTTCCGGCAAGGAAGTCTTCGCCCGCCAGTTGCACCAGGCCAGCCAGCGTCGTGATCGTCCATTCGTGGCGTTGAACTGCGCCGCCATTCCCGAAAGCCTGATCGAGAGCGAATTGTTCGGCTACGTCGCCGGCGCTTTCACCGGCGCCTCGGCCAAAGGCATGCAGGGCCTGTTGCAACAGGCCGATGGCGGTACCTTGTTCCTGGATGAAATCGGTGACATGCCGCTGGCCTTGCAGACCCGCCTGCTGCGGGTACTGGCCGAGGGTGAAGTGGCGCCGCTGGGGGCATCGCGCCGCAAGGCCGTGGACATCCAGGTGATCTGCGCCACCCACCGCGACCTGGAAACACTGGTGGCCGCCGGCGAGTTTCGCGAGGACCTGTATTTCCGCCTGGGTGGCGCACGCTTCCAACTGCCACCGTTGCGCGAACGCAGCGATCGGTTGGCGCTGATCAATCGGATTCTTGTCGAGGAGTCAGCGCTGTGCGGAGAAACGGTGCAATTGAGCGGCGCAGCCCTGGAATGTCTGCTCGGTTACCACTGGCCGGGCAATGTCCGCCAGTTGCGCCATGTGCTGCGCTATGCCTGCGCGGTGTGCGAAGCCAGCGTGATCCAACTCAGCCACCTGCCCGAGTCAATGCACGGGACAGACTCCACCGATCACGGGCCGGAGCCAAGTGCCAGCCCGGAACGCCAGGCGTTGCTCGATGCGTTGGTGCGTCATCGCTGGAAACCCACCGCCGCCGCCCGGGCCCTGGGCATTTCCCGGGCGACCCTGTATCGACGGGTGCACCAGCATGGCATCGAAATGCCTGGCCGCAGCCCGGCTTGAGGGCCTACCGGCGCGCCAGCTCATGGCGGACGCATTGCTCGTAGTAGGTCTGCTTGACCGCCGCGGGTTTGAGACGCGACGCGCTGTTGTAGGTCTGTTCGATAATGCCCAGGGCGGTCATGCGCATCCAGGGCCGGGGAAACTTGCGCACTTGCAGCTTCTTCCGCGCGCCGTACAGGCTGACGCCAGACAGCTTCGACGCCTGCGCGCCCGCCGCAATGTCCGAACCCCAGCGGCACACCGATTGCTGGTTCTGCGTCAGCGCCCTGGCCTGGGCCTCAAGCGAGACGGCGGCCAGGAGAAACGTCGTTACGACCCACATAGAAATACGCATAGGTTTGTCGCCCAACTTTCTGAAAGGAAAGAAGTTTGACCGTATACAAATGAGCAAGGGGCCAGCATTTGAACAGGCCCCCTGTCTGCCTGGCACGCCGCGTTGGCGTTGCGTTCCTGAGGCCGCTTCGCAGCCCAGCGGGAACAAGCTCCCTCGCCACGGGTATTGGCTTGCCTTCATCCACTGCAATGGCTGCCCAGGCGATAGCCATCCTACAAACAGGTAGAGGTTATTAGATTAACTTATTGAAAATAAACAAATTTAACTTGAACTCCAACTACCTACCCTAGTGACGCGAAAATCTAGAAAATGGTAGAGATCAAATTACTAACCAATTGAAATAAAACAACTTTAATGAAAAATACCTATCCTGTGGCGAGGGAGCTTGCTCCCGCTGGGCTGCGAAGCAGCCCCCAAGAAAGCACTGACAACTCGATATGTCAGATAAGCAGCGGACAACCTCCCTCGCCACGGTTCATCAGCCCGCCTTCGCTTCCTGCAGCAGTTGCTGGATCACCTGCTCCTGCTCGTCATAACGTCCCTCGCCAAAGTGGCTGTAGCGCACCTGCCCCTTGGCATCGATGAAGTAATGGGCTGGCCAATACTGGTTGTTGAAGGCACGCCAGATCGCATACTGATTGTCGATCGCCACCGGGTAGTGGATGTCCAGCTTGCGCACCTGCTCGCGCACGTTGTCGATGATCTTCTCGTAGCCGTATTCCGGGGTATGGACGCCGATCACCACCAGCCCGTCCTTTTCATACTTCTTCGCCCAACCGTTCACATAGGGCAAGGTGTGTTGGCAGTTGATGCAGTCATAGGTCCAGAAATCCACCAGCACCACCTTGCCCCGCAGTGACTCGCTGCTCAGCGGCGGCGAGTTCAACCACTGCACCGCACCGTCCAACGCGGGCATGGTGCCCTGGGATTCGAGGGTCGGCATGGAACTCGCCCCGGCCTTGCTCACCACATAGTCGATGGCCTTGGGCACGTTTTCCAGCAAGCTTTTTTCCAAGGTGGTCGACTGTTGAGATGAAGTCGCCGCCAACAACCGGTCATCCGTCCCGGTGCCAATCGCCACGGCCGCCAGCAACACCACCACTCCCGTTCCCCGGCGCAGCCAGGTGGTGATCGGCAGCGAGAGTTTCAGGCGACCGACCAGTCCCCGCCCTGCCAGGATCAACGTCCCCAGGGACAAGGCACTGCCCAGGCCGTAGGCGAGCAACAGCAGGCTGGTTTGTGTGCTGGCGCCTTGCAACATGGCGCCGGTCAGGATCACTCCGAGTATCGGTCCGGCGCACGGAGCCCAGAGCAGCCCGGTGGCCACCCCGATCAGCACTGACGCCACGGGTCCGGCCATGCGCCCGGCACCGGCGTCCAGGCGATTGCCCAAGCTGACCAGCGGCCGCGCCAGCCAGGTTCCGACCCGGCTGAAGATCAGCGACAAGGCGAACACCACCATCACCGCCAAGGCGACTTGCCGGCCGACGCTGCTGGCGCGCACCACCCACTCGCTGCTGACCACCGCCAGGCTGGAGACCAGGGCAAACGTCAGCACCATGCCGCCGAGGGTCAGCAGCACCGAGCCGCGAGAGCGATCGGCCCGGGCGAACAGAAACGGCACCACCGGAAGAATACAGGGGCTGAGGATCGTCAGGATCCCGCCGAGAAAAGCGATCAGAAGCATGGCAATACCTCACTATAAAAGGCCGACGCAAACCCTGTGGCGAGGGAGCTTGCTCCCGCTGGGCTGCGAAGCGGCCCCGAAAGTGACTGACAACACGGTGTGTCAGACCCATACAGGGGGCCGCTTCGCGCCCCAGCGGGAGCAAGCTCCCTCCCTCGCCACAAAAACAGGTCAGTTCTGGTTGCTGCAGTTATCGGAAAGCTTGCGATAGTTCAGCGCTTGCTTGTGGCCCGTGGAGTCCAGATAGGTCATGTGGGCGTTGACCACACCGCAGGTCGGCTGGGCGTCTTCGCTAAGGGAGAGCACTTTCTGGATGTCCAGGTGGGTGCCGTAGGTGTAGGTTTGCGCCGGCACGTTGCTTTCGGCCCGAGCCGACAGCGTGCAAATATTCAGTGCAGCGAAGAGGCAGGCGGCGTAGATGGCTTTGGTGTTCATGGCGATTCCTCGATTCAATGGGTGTTTATCTGCCGAGGCCTGTTGTGTCGCCTCGATGGGTGCCATTGAATGCCGCGCAGGTATCGCGCCTGTATCGAGCCAGGGGGCCTTTTGCATCGCTGTGTATCCACCGCGCGACAGATACACTGCAATACAAACCGTCGCGAGCCGGGCCGGCCGGCGTCTGTAGACTGATCACAACGAAACGCCGAGGGGGCTGAACACCATGGATCATGTCGATCACGTGTTGATAGTGGATGACGATCGCGAGATCAGAGAGCTGGTTGGCAATTACCTGAAAAAGAACGGCCTGCGCACCACCGTGGTTGCCGATGGCCGGCAGATGCGCGCCTTCCTGGAAACCACCCCGGTGGACCTGATCGTGCTGGACATCATGATGCCCGGCGATGATGGCCTGGTGCTGTGTCGGGAACTGCGTGCCGGCAAGCACAAGGCCACGCCGGTGCTGATGCTCACCGCCCGCAACGACGAGACCGACCGCATCATCGGCCTGGAGATGGGCGCCGACGATTACCTGGTCAAGCCCTTCGCCGCCCGCGAGCTGCTGGCGCGCATCAATGCCGTGCTGCGCCGCACCCGCATGCTGCCGCCCAACCTGGTGGTCACCGAAAGCGGTCGCTTGCTGGCGTTCGGGCGCTGGCGCCTGGACACCACCGCCCGTCACCTGCTGGACACCGACGGCACCATGGTGGCCTTGAGTGGTGCCGAGTATCGTTTATTGCGGGTATTTCTCGACCATCCGCAACGGGTGCTCAACCGCGACCAATTGCTTAACCTGACCCAGGGCCGGGACGCCGACCTGTTCGATCGTTCCATCGACCTGCTGGTCAGCCGCCTGCGCCAGCGTCTGTTGGACGATGCCCGGGAGCCGGCCTACATCAAGACCGTGCGCAGCGAAGGCTACGTGTTCTCGCTGCCGGTGGAGATCCTCGAGGCATCGGTATGAGCCTGTCGCTGCGCTGGCCGCGGACGCTCGCCTCCAGGCTGTCGCTGATCTTCCTGATCGGCCTGATCCTGGCCCAGGGCCTGTCCTTCGGCGTCCAGTACTACGAGCGCTACCAGAGCGCCAGGTCGACCATGCTCGGCAACCTGGAAACCGACGTCTCGACCTCCGTCGCCATTCTCGACCGCCTGCCTGCCGCCGAGCGCCCGGCCTGGCTGCCAAAACTCGCCCGGCGCAACTACGGCTACCTGCTCGGTGAAGGCCAGCCCGGCCAACCGATGGACCTGGCCGACGCGCCGATCTCGGTCAGTTCGATCCAGGAAGCCATCGGCCAGGCCTATGGCCTGACCTTCCAACAGATCCCCGGGCCGCAAATGCACTATCAGGCGCATTTGCGCCTGAGGGACGGCAGCCCGCTGACCATCGACGTACGCCCGGCGATGACACCCCTCTCTCCCTGGCTGCCGATGGTGTTGCTGGGGCAGTTGGCGCTGCTGATCGGCTGCACCTGGCTGGCCGTGCGCATCGCCGTCGGTCCCCTGACCCGGCTGGCCCAGGCGGTGGAAACCCTCGACCCGAACGCCCATAGCGTGCGCCTGGACGAAAAAGGCCCGACCGAAGTGGTGCACGCGGCCAAGGCGTTCAATGCCATGCAGGACCGCATCGCAGCCTACCTCAAGGAGCGCATGCAGTTGCTGGCAGCGATTTCCCATGACTTGCAGACGCCCATCACGCGCATGAAATTGCGCGCCGAATTCATGGACGAAGGGATCGAACGGGACAAATTGTGGAGCGACTTGAGCGAAATGGAACATCTGGTGCGTGAAGGCGTGGCCTATGCCCGTAGCATTCACGGCGCCACCGAGGCCAGTTGCCGGATCAGCCTGGATGCATTTCTCGACAGCCTGGTGTTCGACTACCAGGACACCGGCAAGGACGTGCAACTGTCCGGGAAAAACGCTGCCGTGATCGACACCCGCCCCCATGCCTTGCGCCGGGTGCTGGTCAACCTGGTGGACAACGCCTTGAAATTCGGCGGCGCAGCGCAGATCCAGGTGCAACAGACCGACAACGGGCAACTGGCGATCCAGGTGCTGGACCATGGCCCCGGCATCAGCGAGCAGGAGCTGGCCGAGGTGCTCAAGCCGTTCTACCGGGTGGAGAGAGCTCGCGCAACCGGGAAACCGGCGGCACCGGCCTGGGCTTGGCCATCGCCCAGCAATTGGCGATCGCCATGGGCGGCTCACTGACCCTGAGCAACCGCGACGGCGGCGGCCTGTGCGCCGAGTTGCGCCTGAACCGCGACGGTCTCTCCCAGGCGTAGGTCCAAGTGTGGGAGCGGGCTTGCTCGCGAAAGCGGTGTGTCTGGCAGTATCAATGTTGAATATGCAGCCGTCTTCGCGAGCAAGCCCGCTCCCACAATGTTCCGAGGCGCTACAAATATTGATGCCTTACCCATTCCCCCTGTGGGAGCGAGCCTGCTCGCGATAACGGTGTGTCAGCCAATACCTGTTCGACTGACCTGACGCCATCGCGAGCAGGCTCGCTCCCACAGGGGTTGGGTATTTAATTGGATGCGGGTTTGTATGCCAGTGTGTCTGCGGCTAATCGGCATACACAAACTTGCACAGTCCTGCATTGCGGACACACCCCACTTACACCGGCTTGAAAGACTCCCCTCGTATCCCCGGCGACTATCACGACCGGGCCTCGACATCCAAGGAGCCTTTTACATGTCTACCGCAACTGCATCCCCCTTTCGTTACCAAGGTTGGTCGCTGTTCAGCCTGCTCGCCGCCCTGGTGCTGCTGATGACCGGGTTGATCCTGGTCCTCAATCCGGACCTGGCCGAAGGCGTACGCAGTGCCATTCGCGCCACGGCTCGCTCGTCCTTCGCCTTGTTCCTGCTGGCCTTCACCGCCTCGGCCTTCGCGGTACTGGTTCCCGCGCCCCTGAGCCGGTCGCTGGTGCGTGAACGACGCTTCATCGGGCTGGCCTTTGCCTTCTCCCATCTAGTCCATGCCGTGCTGATCTACAGCTACGGCCAGCTCAATCCCGAGTTCTGGCCCGGCCGCACCATCCTCGGCAACGTGCCCGGCACCGTGGGCTACGTGTTCATCCTGTTGCTGGCCCTGACCTCATTCAAAACCACCACGCGCCTGATCGGTTTCAAGGCCTGGAAACGCCTGCATGTCACCGGTATGTGGGTGCTGGCGGCGATCTTTGCCTATTCCAATTTCAAACGCATCCCCATGAGCGCCTGGTATGTGATGCCCTTCGGCCTGATCTGCGCCGCCACCGCCATCCGCCTGGTGGGCAAGCTGGCCCAGGCCAACAAGCGCCTCCACACCCCGCAACGTGCGGCCTGAGCCCTGGGAGATCATCATGTCTGCAAGAATCTTGAAAACCCTGCCCATCCAGCTCGATCACGCCGGAGCATGGCTCGCGCCGTTGGGCCTGCGCTTGTTCCTGGCCTGGGAGTTCTTCGAGTCCGGCCTGGAGAAATGGAACGGCACGAACTGGTTCGCCGAAATCCAGTCCGCCTTCCCTTTCCCCTTCAACCATGTACCGGCCCATTGGAACTGGGAACTGTCGATGTGGGCCGAACTGGTCTGTGCCATCGCCCTGTTGATCGGCCTGGGCACGCGCCTGTCGGCGCTGGTGTTGATCATCGTCACCGTGGTGGCGACTGCTGCCGTGCATTGGCCGGCGGACTGGTCGAGCTTGAGCGAACTGGCCCAGGGCTATGCGATTACCAATAAAGGCCATGGCAACTTCAAGCTGCCGTTGATTTACCTGGTGGCGTTGTTGCCGTTGGTGTTGCAGGGGGCCGGGAAGTTGAGTGTGGATGCTGTGCTCATGACTGGGCTGCGCCGCAGATAAGACATCATGCCCATCGCTGTGGGAGCGAGCCTGCTCGCGATAGCGGAGTTCCAGTCAATGCAACATTGCTGATCCACCGCCATCGCGAGCAGGCTCGCTCCCACAAGGATTTCGATTATTACGGTTTTGCCCCGACAACCCCTTCTTCCTGCATCCGCCGCAACAGCGCCACGGCGTTGTCCATGAAATCGAATCCACTCACCCCCGCCTCCTGCGCCAACGCCCGCAACTGCTCTCGCCCCGCCAACCCGGGATACTCCTCGATGCGCTGCAGAAGCCGCCAGGCCAACAGGCTGAGTTCGGAAAAGCGCACCTCAAACCCAGGCGTGCGCCGCACCAGCAACAGCGTCGGCTCGGCCGGTGGCGTCGAGGGCTGGTAGTTCGGCGCCAGGCGATGCACAGGCCACTGGTACGCCAGCGGCCAGGCCAGGGGCGAGACACGCAGCGGTGAGTCGAGCAAGGAGGCCTCGTCATGGCTCGACAGCGGCTCGGCCTCGGCTTGCAACAGCACCATCTCGACCCACTCATAGTGCGCCAGCTCCGCCACGAACAACGGCCAGTCCGGCGACGGGTGGGCCGCGAGGTAGCCCACGAACTCTTCGGCGATTTCACCGAACCTGGGCGTGACGCAGCGGTGCTCGCGCAAGAAACGCCGCACGCAGGCACGCCACTTTTCCTGCCCCAGCACGCTCACCAGTACCGGGAAAGTGCCACTGAGCAACGAGCGCATGTTTTCGAAGATCAGGTCGCGGTACACCTGCGCCTGCGCCACATCCATGCCGGCCGGAGCCGGGCACTGTTCAGGATCGCGCAGGTAACGGGTCAACGCCTGTTGCTGTTGGTGTAGCGTCTGCCGGACTTCAGTCATGGGTCACCGCTTGCCGGGTGACGGCCTGGTGTTGCAACTGGCGAATCGTCTGCAACTCAGCCACCAGCGCGGCATAGGGCGGGAAGTTGAAATCCCGTTCAAGCAAGGTCGGCTGCGCGCCGAAACGGGCATAGGCCTGCTCCAGCAGTGCCCAGACCACCGGTTTGACCGGCGCGCCATGGCTGTCGATCTTCAATGTGTCGGACTCGTCGTAGTGCCCGGCCACATGCATCGCCACCACGCGCCCCGGTTCAAGGCCCTGCAGGAACGCCCGGGGATCGAAACCGTGATTGATCGAGTTGACATAGACGTTGTTGACGTCCAGCAACAGGTCGCAATCGGCTTCGCGCAACACCGCCCGGGTGAATTCCAGCTCGCTCATGTCGTGTTGGGGGGCGGCGTAATAGGAGACGTTTTCCACCGCCAGGCGCCGCTCCAGTACATCCTGGGCCTGACGGATCCGCGCCGCCACGTGATGCACCGCTTCCTCGGTAAAAGGCAGCGGCAGCAGGTCGTACAAATGCCCTTCATCGCCGCAGTAGCTCAAGTGCTCGCTGTACAACGGCACGTTGAAACGTTCGAGGAAAGCACGCACCTGGCCGAGAAACGCCAGGTCCAGCGGTGCCGGTCCACCCAGGGACAATGACAGGCCATGGCACGTCAACGGATAACGTTCGGCCAGCGAATGCAAGGCGGCGCCATGGGCGCCGCCGATTCCGATCCAGTTTTCCGGGGCCACTTCGAGAAAGTCGAAATCCCCCGGCCGGCGCCTGGCGCAGTTCAGCGAGCAAGGCCCGGCGCAGGCCAAGGCCTGCAGAGGGTTGAGGTAAATTCAACATGACACATCTCCTGGGAAACGAGATGTGGAGAGCCTCATGGAGCGATCCCCCACCACTCGATGGAAACCGAACACCCGTGGCGAGGGAGCTTGCTCCCGCTGGGTCGCGCGGCGGCCCCGGTTTTTTGGGCCTGCTGCGCAGTCCAGCGGGAGCAAGCTCCCTCGCCACGGGTCCTTTGTCCGATGCCGCATCAGTGGGCTGGCATCAGCTCATCAGGCTCACCACCGGGCGAATCAGGACTCGATAGCCGCCCCACACTTGCCTTCGCCGCATTTGCCTTCCGCAGTCTTCGCCTGGGCCGACAGGTATTGCTTGGCTTCCGGCAACGAGATACCGCCGTCGTGGTTGGCGTCGATCTTGTCGAATTCAGCGGCGCGCTCCGGTGCCGCGGCGATGAACTCGTCGCGCGAGACCTTGCCATCGTGGTTGGTATCGGTCTTGGCGAACTTATCCTCGCCACACTTGCCTTCGGCGGGTTTCTTCACGGTATCGGCTGCCGCCAGGGTGTAGCCCTGGGCCAGGTCGTTCATGGTCAAGGCCGAAGCCGCCGTGGAAAGACCAAGGCCGCCGACCAGGGCCAGGCCGAGTGCAAGGGACGAATTTCGGGAGAAGTTGAGCATGGGGTAGTCCTCGAACGATCAATACGCCAGTCACCCGCACCGAGGCTCGGTGCCGGCTGGCTGGCGTAGTTAATCGCCGATGTGTATCCGGCCTGTGTCGCCGCTCCGGGTCTTCCTCAAGCCGATGTATCCGGGCCCGCGCGGTACACACTGCGATACACGCCTGCCCGGCCTCAGGTCCTTGACGTTGAAAAAATCGAAACCTTGGCAGACCTGCACCGGTCAAGTCCTGTATGAACGTCAACCGCTGCAGGTCGCGCCAAGCGACTGAGGCCCGAAACGAGGGACAGACATGAGCATGACCGTCGGTGATTTTCTGGTGGAACGTCTTTATGAATGGGGGGTTCGCCGTATCTATGGCTATCCGGGCGATGGCATCAACGGCGTCTTTGGCGCCTTGAACCGCGCCCAGGGAAAAATCCGCTTCATTCAGGCTCGCCACGAGGAAATGGCCGCGTTCATGGCCTGTGCCCACGCCAAGTTCACCGGCGAGCTGGGGGTCTGCATCGCCACCTCCGGTCCCGGCGCGCCCCACTTGGTGACCGGCCTCTACGACGCGCGGATGGACCACATGCCCGTGCTCGCCATCTGCGGCCAGCAGGCCCGCGCCGCGCTGGGCGGGCATTACCAGCAGGAACTGGACCTGGTCAGCCTGTTCAAGGACGTGGCCGGGGCGTTCGTACAGCAAGCCAGCGTGCCCGCCCAGGTGCGTCACTTGGTGGACCGCGCCGTACGCACGGCGGTGGGCGAGCGCCGGGTCACGGCGCTGATCCTGCCGAACGACCTCCAGGACATGGCATACACCCCGCCACCTCACAAGCATGGGACGGTTCACTCCGGCGTCGGCTATCGCAAACCCAGCATCGTCCCCTACGAAGAGGACCTGCGCAAAGCCGCCGAGGTCCTCAATGCCGGCAAGAAAGTCGCCATCCTGGTCGGTGCCGGAGCGCTGCATGCCACCGACGAAGTGATTACCATCGCCGAAAAGCTTGGCGCCGGCGTGGCCAAGGCGCTGTTGGGCAAGGCTGCCCTACCGGATGACCTGCCCTGGGTCACCGGCACCATCGGCCTGCTCGGCACCGAACCCAGCGACAACCTGATGGCCGGCTGCGACACGCTGCTGATGATCGGCTCCGGCTTCCCCTACGCCGAATTCCTGCCCCCTGAAGGCCAGGCCCGGGGTGTGCAGATCGACATTCAGGCGGACATGCTCAGCCTGCGCTATCCCATGGAGGTCAACCTGCACGGCGACAGCGTCGATACCTTGCGCGCCCTGCTGCCGTTGATCGAGGAAAAAACCGACCGCAGCTGGCGCAAGAAAATCGAACATTGGCGGGAACGCTGGGACCGGACCCTGGAAAAACGCGCCCGGGTATCCGCCAAGCCGATCAACCCGCAACGGGTCACCTTCGAACTGTCGCCACGGTTGCCGGAGCACGCCGTCATCACCTGTGATTCCGGCTCCTGCGCCAACTGGTTCGCCCGCGACCTGAAGATCCGCCGCGGCATGATGTGTTCACTGTCCGGTGGCCTGGCGTCGATGGGGGCGGCCGTGCCGTATGCCATCGCGGCGAAGTTCTGTCATCCGGAGCGACCGGTGATCGCCTTGGTGGGCGATGGCGCCATGCAGATGAACAACATGGCCGAGCTGATCACCGTCGCCAAATACTGGCGCACCTGGGCCAACGGCACTTGGATCTGCGCGGTGTTCAACAATCGGGATTTGAACCAGGTCACCTGGGAACAGCGGGTCATGGAGGGCGATCCGAAATTCGCCGCCTCCCAGGACATCCCCGACGTGCCCTACCACCTGTTCGCCGAATCCATTGGCTTGAAGGGCATCCTGGTGCTGCATGAGGACGACGTGGCCACGGCCTGGGAAACCGCGCTGGCGGCGGACCGTCCGGTGTTGATCGAGTTTCGCACCGATCCCGACGTGCCACCGCTGCCGCCGCACATCAAGCTGGAACAGGCGAAGAAGTTTGCCTCGACCCTGCTCCAGGGCGACCCGAACGAGCGAGGCATCGTGGTCGAGACCGCCAAGCAGGTATTGAGCAGCCTGCTGCCGGGCCATCCCACGGAGAAAAAGTGAGGCGTGACGCGATGCCAACCGTTGAGCTGCATCGTCGCTATGAACGGTCCCTGCTGCTGGTGTTCTGCGTGCTGTGGGGATGGTTGGCCATCGCGCCGCTGAAACGCAGCGACTGGCTGGCGGAGAACCTGCTGGTCATTGCGTTATTGATCGTCCTGGTGAGTGTTCATCGGCGATTCAGCTTTTCCCGGCTGTCCGCCACACTGCTGTTCGTGTTCCTCTGCATCCATGAAGTCGGCGCCCACTACACCTATGCCAAGGTGCCTTACAACCAATGGTGGCAGGCCCTGACCGGGGGCCAGTCGCTGGACCAACTCATGGGTTTCCAGCGCAACCAATTCGATCGGCTGGTGCATTTCAGCTACGGCCTGCTGCTGGCCTATCCGCTGCGCGAGGTTTTGCTGCGGGTTGCGCCAGCAACGGGGTTCAGGGGCTATTTCCTGGCCTGGAGCCTGATCCTCGCGTCGTCGGCCATTTACGAGATCATCGAGTGGTTGGGCGGTGCCTATATCGGCGGCGACACCGCCAAGGCCTTTGTCGGCGCCCAACAAGACCCGTGGGACTCGCAAAAGGACATGGCCTTGGCCGCGCTTGCCGCATTCATCGCCCTACTGGCCGCCGCCGGGGTCAATTACCTGCGTCAACGGGATCTCGCCCTCGAGTGGGCCTCACGCTTCAAGGCCCGCACATGACGAAGACAACACAGCCTGTCGGCCCCTTCGTTAACACGACTAAGTAATTCAGCCTACCCGCCGATATAAGACAGGTGCGGGTGAAATCGCTTTTTGGCTGATGACTTATCTTTATGATTGAAAATACTGGCAATGACTCGACTGTCCTTTCCCCGGGCTCGCCAACCCGAAGCTTCACCCGTCGCACGTTCCCGGCCATCATGCTCCTGCTGTTTGTCATGTCTGCACTGGCGATCGCCGTGCTGCTCAACATCACCGGCGCCCAGGACCGGCGCGCCCGTGAACAGAGCCTGTTTTTCGCCCAGCGGGCCATCGACGGGATCCGCACCGGCATCGGCCGGGACCTGAGCGACTATTCCAAGTGGAGCGACGCCTACCGGCACCTGCATGTCGAGGTCGACAAGGAATGGGCCTATGACCAGGAAAACGTCGGTAGCAGCGTGTATTCGCTCTACGGTTACCAGGCGGTGTTTGTCATTTCTCCGACCGGCAAGACCGTCTATTCGGTGATCGATGGCCAGATGAGCGATGTCGATGCCGACACCTGGCTGACCGGCGACCTGCGCGCCCTGTGGAACAAAGCCAGCACTGCGGAAAATCACGACGAAGTGGTCGTCGAGATGCTGCACCACCAGGACGCCCCGGCGTTCGTCGCCGTGTCCGCCATCACCACCGGCACGGACAACAGCGTGGCGCAAATTCCCGGCCCGCCCAGCCTGATGCTCTTCGTCAAGGTTTTGGACCCCGGCGCCCTGGAAATCCTGGCTCGGGACTTCGCCCTGCCCGATGCCCATATCGCCAGGACCCCGGGCCCGGCCGATACCGCCCAACTGCTGCTCGACAACCTGACCCTGGAAGCCCTGGCCTGGCGACCGCAAACCCCGGGCCAGGATTTGCGCAAGATCCTCTTGCCCTTGCTGGCCCTGGCGTTATTGGTGCTGGGGATTCTGGCGCTGGCCGTTCTACGCCATGCCCTGGCCATGCTCCGCGCCCAGGAGCGCCAGTACGCCAGCCTGCTGGCCCACCGCAAGGCATTGGAACGCAGTGAAGAGCGTTTCCGCGACATTGCCGAAGTGTCCTCTGACTGGTTATGGGAAGTCGATTCGACCGGAACGCTGACTTACCTGTCGGAACGTTTTGAACAAGTGACCGGGTTCAGCCCCACGGAATGGCTGGGCAAACCGCTGCACCGGCTGCTCCACCCCCATGGCGGCTCGATCTCGATTGCCCAATGGCTGCTCGGCGGTGCCAACAGCCTCTCTTCGGCGCCGCTGCTGTGCGAGTACATCGCGCGCAACCAGCGCGTCCGCACCTGCAAACTCTCGGTACGGGCCATCGAAGCCGGCACCCTGGGCTTTCGCGGCACCGCCACCGACATCACCGATGAGTTGCGGGCGCTGGCCCAGATCAAGCATCTTTCCCTGCATGATCCACTGACCGGGCTGGCGAACCGAAACCGTCTGTTCGATTGCCTGCGCGAACACCTGGGCCACCCCGATCACCCGCCCCTGGCGCTGCTGAACCTGGACATGGACCGATTCAAGCCGGTCAACGACTCCCTGGGTCATGCCGTGGGCGATAAAGTGCTCAAGGAAGTGGCGCATATCCTCCAGCAAAACGTGCGCGGCACTGATCTGGTAGCGCGCCTGGGCGGTGATGAATTTGTCATTATCATGCCCGATCCGGGCGATGCCGACGCTCTCGATCAACTCTGTGAACGACTGATCGATTGCATGCAACGGCCCATGCACCTGGACGGCAATACGCTGTACCTGGGAGTGAGCATCGGTGTCGCCTGGTCACAGCCCGGTGACGAACGTGCCGATGAACTGTTGCGCCGCGCCGATATCGCCTTGTATGCGGCCAAGGCAGCCGGCCGCAATACCTGGCGCGTGTATGTTGAAGCGATGGGCAACCTGGCCCGCGACCGCCGGCGGTACGAACAGCAACTGCGCGATGCCATGCAACGGGACCAACTGGAACTGCGCTACTTGCCGCGCTTCGACGTGAGCGCCGAGCAACTGCACGGTTTCGAAGCCCAGACCTTCTGGCACCATCCCGAGAAAGGTGAACTGGGTGGGGCCGACTTCATACCGGTGGCCGAAACCTCGGGCCAGCTCGAAGAACTGGGCACCTGGATGTTGATCAACGTCTGTGAAGAGGCCGCCACCTGGCCGAGCGCCGTCAATGTCTCCATCGCGGTTTCACCCCGCTGGTTCAACAGCAGCTTCCTGCTCAACCAGGTGCAAGAGGCCCTCGAAGCGAGTGGCCTGGAGCCTCACCGGCTGACCCTGGAAGTGGCCGAAGGGGTCCTGCTGGCCGACCACAAGACCGTCGCCAGCACCCTCCATGCGCTCAAGGACCTCGGCGTGCGGATCAACATCGACAAATTCGGCACCAGCATCGCCTCCCTTCGCGAGGTACTGGACCAGCCGTTCGATGGCATCCGTTTCGATCGCAACATCCTGTCGCAGCTGGGCCTGGAGGACGACAAGGAAGGCGTCCTGGCGATGATCCGGTTGAGCCGCAGCGTAGGGCTCATGGTCACCGCCGAAGGCATCGAAAACGCCCGGCAATTCAGCCAACTGCGCAACGTAGCCTGCGACCATGTCCAGGGCCCCTACTTCGGCGCGGCACTGGCCCGCTCGGAAATGGCCTTGTTCTTCACCACGCCGCGGTGGCTGTAACTCACCTCCCCACCGCTATCGCGAGCAGGCTCGCTCCCACAATGGGCCTGTATCGGACCCAAAACCTGAGGTCACCCAATGACCCTGTGGGAGCGGGCTTGCTCGCGAAGGCAATGGACCTGCTGGCATATAGGTTGGCTGTGCCAACGTCTTCGCGAGCAAGCCCGCTCCCACAATGGACCTTGTGGTGCATGCAAAACTCATGAACACCTCAAGTACCCCGTGGGAGCGAGCCTGCTCGCGATGACGCCGGCACAGCCACCCTCGCTGCAAGCTCAAATCCCCTTACAAGCTCAACCGCCCCCGCTCCTCCTCCGTCAACCGCTGGCGGTTCTGCTCGTCCAACGGCCCTGCGCCCAATACCTGTACCGGGCTGGCCGGGTCGTAGGCCCGAGGCGCCTCGCGGCTGGCGCCGTCGCGGGACGGGGCCAGTTGCTCGGAGCCGAAACTCACCACCTGCACGGTGAACACCGACGCCTGGTTCTGCCGCGCCGCGTTCTGCTGCTGGCGGGCCACGTCTTCAGCCGCCTGCGTCGCCGAAGACGCCGCTGAACTGGCCGAGGTAATGGCCCCGGTGTTCACCGAGGCCGCCAGCGGCACGCCGGTGGATTTGCCCTGGGTCTGAATGTTCGCCGCGTTCACCACGGTCAACGCCGCAATGTTGACGTTGCCCGACACCCGAATCCCCGCCTCGCCCGCGTCGATGGTGCCCAACGGCGCGATCAGGTCTATATCCCCCGGTGCCACTTCGGCAATCGGGTTGAGGGTGGCGATACCCGCGCCGGTACTCGGCACCGATGGCGACAGGGTCACGTTGCCCCAGGTGTCGTACAAGCGCTTGGGCGGCGTGTACACCACGGTGGTCTTCGAACCACGGCCGGCGTTGATGTCGCCCTGGGCCGACCAGCCGAGGATCGAACCGCCGAAGGTGGTCATGATCCGGCTCTGCCCCAGCAGGATGCTGTCATGCGCATACAACTGGATATCGCCCTCGCCCTGGGTGATGACCCCGGCGGTGGACGGCGGCGCGTTGCCCTCGATGCCGAAGGTTTGCCCGCCACCCGGGGTGAGCATCTGGATACTGCCACCGAAATCGGTATGCACACCCGCTCCGCCGAACATCGTGATATCGCCTTTATAGGTAATCGCGTTACCCGCCACATCCTTGCTCGGGAACAACAAGTCGATGGCCTCCCGCCCGCGCAAGTAGCTGCCCTGGCGCACACCGCCGGCTTCGTTGTACTCACGGCCAGCGGCCTTGAGTTCGGCAAAGTACACATCGCGGGCAAACACCCGCTGCTGCTCGGCCGGCAACGCCGCGAAGAAGCTGCGGGCCTGCTCGGTGTCACCGCTGAAGCCGAAGCGTTTCTCTAGCCAGTCCACCAACTCGGCCTCGTAGGTCTTGGCGACCTTGCCGTCCTGGTTCGCCAGGGGCACACCGGCCAAGGCCTGGTTGGCCGGGTCCAGGTAAGCCTTGACGAAGCGCTGGTAATCCGCGCCGTTGAGGCCCGCGCCGGCTTGCAGCACCAGGCTCGCGCCCGAGCGCGAATCCCCTGGCACCACCGCGCCGATACTGGTGATGCTGACTTTGTCGTCCATCAGGATATTGCGCCCGGCAGTGATCTCCAGCAGGCCGGGGCCGGCGACGTTGAAGTTGCTGTAGAGGATGTCGCGCCCGGCGGAGACGATGGAGATGTCGGTGGCGTTGTTGTGGATGAAGAGGTTGCCGGTGCTGGTGTAGGCCCCTACGTCGGGAAGACCTCCTTTACCACCACTCAGCGGTGTACCGCTGCTGACGATGTCTCGTCCGGCCATCATTCGCACAGAGCCTGTGCCTTCGTAATAAGTCTGTCCGAGTCGGCTGTCGTTCGTGGTGGTAAACGTCATCGCCCGCCCGCTATTGACGGCCAGCAAGTCGCCCTTGATCGCGTAGAAACGAGCTGGATCGGAGTTGAGGGCCCATTCGCTGGAGGCGCTGCTGCTGTCAAAGGCAAACAAGGGCAACGTACTTGCGTCTGGAGGAACACGATTAGCATCGGCGGAGAGATTGCTGACCACCACGCTGCCATTGACGCGTCCCATAAAGGCTGGTCGCAGCGGTGTGGCCATGGCTGTAGACGAGGCGCCGGAGCGACTGACCGTCAGGTCGCCGCCATAGATGGAATCGCCGGCGAGGAACTGCAGTTCACTATTGATGCCGGGTGCGAGCAACAACGCAGGGCGATTGCTGCCGTCATAGTTCCCCCTGTCCAGACGCATGGCCTCGCCATAATAAAGACTGCCGCTGGCTGCTACAGCTCGCAGGATCGACGGATAAACCACCGCCAGGTCCGTCTCGATTTCTGACACCAAAGGGGTCAGATTGCCTCCGGATGACCACAAATCAATCGCCGTATTGGCGGTCCACAAAGTAAACCAACTCGTACCCGATCCGTTCGTCGCACCACTTTTGAAGGGTGAGACGCTCATCATCGGCGCCCGGCCCGGGTCGGCAACGTCCATCACGACCAGGTCGCCCAACGTACGCAGATCGAAGGTAGCATCACCTGGCATGAGGGTCAGTCCACCGGTTGCAGATCCTCGTGTGGACTTGAAGGAGTCGTAGGCCCGCGTTTCTCCAGGAGATTGCACAGGGGCCCTGTTGCCGTAGAGCAGGTCGATACGACCAATGGCGCCACTATCGATTTGGGCGTGTCCTCGCAAATTGATGACCGCGCCATTGAGGTGCCCGGTCGCGAACACGCTATTGGGGTTCAAGGCGCCACTTACACGCAGATTGAGATCACCACCGCCGGTCAATTGCAGGCTGCCATCTGTGCCCACGCGACCAGTGCTGCCCACGGCAAACACCAATCCTTGGCTGCGGCTGTTGCTGCGCGGGTCGAGGAGACTCCCTGCCATTTTTTCAAGCACCCCGGCATCGCCCGCGACCTGAACATTCAGGTTACCGCCGCCCAAGGTACCAAACCCCGTAAATCCGACCATCAAGTCAGCCTTGCCATTCTGTGCTGCGGTATAGCTCCCGAAATTGATCCACCAGGCAGCGGGTTGTGCCTGGGTACCGGTGGAGACTGAACCATTGCCTTGGCGCCACAGCCAATTTCCGACACTGGCTGTGTCATACCCCAAGTCACCGGGATTAGGTCGTGTGTTACCGCTGCCAGTCAGCACATCCATTGTATTGCCGGTCAGACTACCGCCGACATTCAAAGTCAGGTTGCCGCCGAAGTCCGGGTACCAGGCACGATAAAGACTGTTGGTACCGCCATCCACAAACTGCTCGTTTTCACCCAGCGCATCATTGAGCACCTTACCCGCCGCCCCCAGCGCCTTGGGCTGATTGTACGGGTCGTTGGCATAAGTCTCGCTGGCTGAACTACCGGCGGTATAAACGCCGTACAGCGAATCCATTTTCAGATCACCTGCCGACAGCAGCTCAAGGTCTGCCGCGCCGGTACGGATGACACTCCAACGTTGGCTGCCAGGCTTATATTCTGTTTGCCCTACAGCTTTGCAGAACGATGGCGTTTCATCACACATTCCCGGATAGGCAACGTTCTCAAAATCAATCGGCTGACCCGCGTAACTCGGATCCCCCAGGAAGTTTTCCGCCCCCTCCTCCGTCCAGACAAAACCGCTACTGGCCTTGCAAAATGACGGGCTGTCTTCACACATTCCCGGGTAAGCAACGTTCTCAAAATCAATGAATTTGCCTGCCAGGCTCGGGTCTCCGAAGTTTTCCGCCCCTTCTTCGGTCCACACCAACCCCCCAGCCCCGGCCTTGCCAAACATGCCGTAGTGACTATCGGCCAAATGAAGATCACCACCCGCCAACACAGGCTGCACGACCCGACTGTCCGCCGCCCGCGTATCGGCACCGGCCACCAGTCGCAGTGACCAAGACTGCGAACCTTCGGCCAGCATCGGCGCGATGGCCCAGTTGCTCCCCGCCACTTCCGGGCGCAACTGCACCGACTCCACTCCGGCCGGCAACTTGATGTCGGTACCCGACGGGATTTTCGACCCCACACTCAACGCCAGGGTACCGTTGAGCCGCAGGACATTGGTCAAGCCATTGCTCGCGTCCGCAATGCCTGGCAAGGCAACACCTTTGGGCCAGATCAGGCTGCCAATGGTTGCACTGCTACCCAGCAAACTGCCCGCCCCCAATACTGTGCCCGCTTCAAGGGTTTGAGTCGAAGCCAATAACGTGCCGGCCGCGAACAACAGGTTACCCGAGGCGTCATGTACCGCCGCCGCCAGCACAGTGCCCGCCGGCAGCACCAAGGGCTGATCCAGCGTCGCGGCTACAGGCAGACGTGTTCCCGCCGCCAGGGTGGCGCCCTTGAGCGGCACGTCGAAGTTGAGCACGGAGCCGGCCGGAAACGCCGTGTCATCCGCCAGGGTCACACCGGTACCGGGCACGACAATATCGCCCGCCGCGAAATCAATGCCCGGCAACAGCACCCAGCCCTTGTCGTCGTTGGTGCCGGGCGGCTGGGCGAACCCGTCGGTGATGCTGCCGTAGATGTTCAGGTCACCCCCGGCCCGCAGTGTCAGGCTGCCGGATTCGCCAGAGCCGTAGACTCCGCTCAGGACACTATGCGGATTGAGGCTCTCATAACGATAGCGCGACAGGTCCAGGTCACCCTGGACCACCAGGTCACCGTCGGCCGTCGCACTCACCACCTCCACACCGGGGCGCAGATGCAACACGTCGCGATAGCGGCTGTTGTTCAACCCGACGAGTTTGCGCTGCAACAGATCATCGTTGTCGAGGGCGTTAGTGATAAAAACAGCGTTGTCGTCATGCACATCATCCAGCCACGCTTGATTGATGACCTGATAAGGCTTGCCGCTGGCCGCCGGCACGTCAATCAGCGGCGCGTCGCTGTATTGCCACATGGCAACCAGCGAGATCGAGCGGGCACCTTGAATATCCAGGGCGCCACTGGCATCGACTGCCACGTCGCCACCCGACACGCCACCCAATCGTGGTGCACTGAGCTGCAACGTGCCGCGAGCACGACCGTCATTCATGCCGGGCGCACCGCCTAGCGCGACCTCGGTACCGTGACGCAGGTCGATGCGGGCGCCGTTACCCAAGCTCAGGAGGCCTTCCCGAGCGGTCAAGTCGACAATGGCACGGTTCGGCGATTCGATGATCTTGCCGTAGCTGTCCACCCGCAGGCGTCGACCATGGGCGTCGAGCACCGCGCCGCTGCCCAAAGTCAGGGCATTTTGGGCGGCCAAATAAATACTGCCGACCCGCTCACCGCTGGCGTCGACCTTGCCGTTGACCAGCAGGCTGCCATTGTCCAGCGACACGCTGAGGGTGGAGGCCTTGAGTTCGTTGCCGATCACCAGGTCGCCTTGCTTGAGTTGAAAACCACGGGAACCGAATACCTGCCCGTCGTTCAGCCGTTGGTTCAACGCCGCGAACTGCTCACTGAGGCTACCGCTGCCGCCCAGGCGCTGGGCCTGGATCTCCACTCCGCCGGCCAGGTACGGCATGGCGGTGCCGCCGGCGTCATATTCGCCCGTGCTGCTGCCGAGAATCCGCCCCTGCAAATCAACGATCCCGGCGGCCTCGTCCAGGGCCACGGCGCTGAGCCGGCCAGCCTGATTGTTACGGGCCGAAAGGTCGATGCTTGAGCCATCCGCCTGGCGGATGTTGCCGTTCTGGCTTTGCAGGATCACTTCGCCACCGGCGCTGTAGCGTGTCACATCGTTGAAGGTGACCGTGCGGCCTGCCACGTCGATCAGCGCCTCATCGGCCAGGGTCAGATCATCCGTCGCGCTGAGGGTCAGCTTGCCGCTGGGCAGTACCACCGCACTGGCCAGGTTGAGGCTCGCCCCCTTGAGGGACAACTCGCCTCCAAGCCCGGAGACGGTGCTCGGCGTAGCGCTCGCACCCGTCACGTTAAGCGTGCCGCCCGCGGTGATGCGGTTGACCGAGCCGGCTTCACCAGTCAGCAATGGGGTGAGGATATTCAGGTTGCCGCCGTTGTAGGCGTAGCCTGTTTTCGCGTCATAGGCCCCCTGGCTTTGATACACCGCCAAGCTGCCTTTGTGGTTGGCCGTCAGGCGTTCGCTGGCGCTGAGGTTGACGTTGGCGAATCCCAGGGCAAGGCGGTTCAGGGTGGTGACCGAGCTGGGCTGGGCAAAGTCACCATAGCCGAATTCGATCCGCTGGGCCTGGATGTCCAGGCGACCGGCGCCGGTGCCGGCCCCACCGGCAATCACCGACCCCGGCGCGCCGACAGCGCCGTTCCAGATCAGGTTGGCGGTGCGAATGGTCGCCACGTCATTGGCACTGCCAGCGCCATAAATGGCCGGAGTGCTGAGCATCAGGTTATTCAGGCGCGACTTGCCTGTTGTCGGGTCATAGGTGTCGAGACTGACGGTGCCGTAGAAATTCAGCGCCTCACGGGCCGACAGTTCCAGGGTTTCCAGTGCCGGGGCACCGTATTGGATATCCCCGCGCAACAGGCGATCGAGCACGGTCTGGCTCAGGGTCAGACCTGCCGGCAAGACCTGGCGCGTCGCCGCGTCGCTGAGTGCCTGGGCAGTGCCGACGTTGATGTTGCTCAGGGCCAGGGTCAGGTGGCGGGTACCGTAGCGCACTTGGTCGTTCAACTGCAGACCGCCGCCGGTGGCGGCGACAATGCTGCCTTCGGAGTGAATCCGCGTGACGCCACTGCACGACGTCAGGCTACAGCCGCCTATGTTGACAGAGCCGCTGCTACCCGACGGAGGTGCCAACACATTGAGCAAGCCATTGGAGGCTGCCAGCATGTTGAAGTCTTTAAGCAAGCTATAAATAAAGCCATCACGGGCATCGTAAGCAGCTGCTCCACGACCAATGGTATTGATGGCGGCGCCTTGTTCCACCAACACCTCACCGCCACTGGCAAGCAGGAAAACCTCCGGCGCCGCCAGCGTCGCCCCTTCCCGCAAAATCACATTGCGCGACATATCAAACTGGGGGATGACATAGTTTCCGCTCTGGCCGTAACTAATCGAAAATAGCCCACCGATCACCTGACGCGAAGCGTTCAGCGCATTGAGGCTTTCGGCATTGAGGGTCACGCCCTCGAAACCGGCCGTGGCCCCTCGTCCATCAGCAACCACCTCCAGTGCGCTGCCGGTGCTCCCAACCACTGCGACGATACCGCCGTAGCCCCCTTTCTGGGGCGCGAACTTACCGATACCCTTGAAGGAGAACGCCTGGTCTCCGGCCCCGGCGGACAGACTCAACTTCAGGGTCTTGGCGTCTATCGGCAACATCGCCCGAGGCACGCCCAGGCGTGCTGCGTCGGCCATGGCGAATTGTGCGTAGCTGGTTTCGTTGTATTGCGAGTAACGACGCAGCACCTCTCCCGACGTCAGGATGACCTGGCTGGACAAACTGTTACGCTGCCCGGTATTGGCGACCGACAGCACCCCGGCGGTGGTCCAGGAGCCGTTGCGCATCTGCTGCGCGCCCGTTGTGGAGCCTTGCCCCGCCAAGCCATTGACCTCGACTCGGAATGCCCCCGGCAGCAAAGCATAAGTGGAAGGCATCAAGGTATAGGTACCCGCCGCCAACCCGGGAACACCGGCACTGATGGTGATCTGCTGGCCCACCCGCGGATCCACCGCACCGCCTTCCGGGGCGACGGGCGCATAAGCACTCTGGTTGCCTGGCACGATGGCGTAGACCGGATTGGTGGACAGTCCCGGCAGGGTGAAGCCGCCGTTGGCGCCAATCTGGACCAACGGGTTGAAACGCGCATCGGTGGAACCGCCACGGCCAGAGATGAAACCGGCGCCGAGCAGTTCACCGCCTCCCGAAAGGTCAAGGACCGAACCTTCCTGGGCCGCCACCGACTTACCGCCCAGAATCACGCCGATGTTAAGGTCGCCAGTGGTGGAAGGCACCGCGCCTTGCCCCAGCAACACAACCTTCTTGCCAGCGTACTGATAACTCTGGCCATCGACCGTGCCGCCATAAGGCAGGACCAGACCCTGGCCACTGACCGACGTCAAGCTGCCCGGCAGCAAGTCCACCCGGGCGGACACACCCGCCAAGCTGTTGTTGGTACCGACTTCAAGCAACCCCAACGGCGCACGTACGACCCCACCTTGTTCGATCTTCGCGCTGCCCAATTGCAAGCGACCGAACACCGAATAAGGTACCTGGGGGACGACCTGGGTGGTACGGCTGATCACCAAGCTGCGCGTCGGATCGTACAGGGGGATGTTGCTAACAGGATCGCGCCCCCAGCCATACCCGGCCAAAACACGAGCGCCTACACCGGTCGCTGGGTACAGTTGGGCCGCCTGCAAGATCATGTCCGCAGACGTCACCAGTTGAGTGGTGAAACCTTCGGGCAACCCTTCGCCCGAGAACCCGGCCAGGAATCGCACATCCCCCCGACTGCTTAACTGAACCCGGTCAAAACCGGCGCGCTCCAACTCGACGGTGCTGCCGTCGGCCTGCCGCACGGCCCCCTTGCTACTGAAGGTCACGTTACCCTGCACATCCAGCAGGTCTGCGTTGACAGAACACACGGCCTTGTTCATTTGCAACGATACGCCGCCATCGACCACCGGCCGGACATAGTTGTCCCTGTTTAGAAGGTTGGCCGCGGGGCCCGACAGCAGTACATGGGAAGCATTGAGTTGAGCCCGGGCATTTGGCGCGTCTGCACTCGTTACAAAACTGCGGGCATACAGGCTCAAGCTTTGGCCAAGGGACAGCGACACGTCACCCTCGATGCTCAGCAGCCCGTTGCTCAACAGCGCCAGGCTGTCGAAGCCACCCGACTGGACCTGATCAACGCCCAATCGCCCGTAACCGTAGACCAACGAGTCCGCCGCCGTCTCGGCATTACCTTCCAGCAAGCTCGCAGGCGCGGTTTGTCCCAGCACCAGCTCACGCACTTTCATCACTCGGTCGCTGGCTGCATTTTTCACGTAGTAAGGTGTTTCCAGTGCCACCGACAACTTGCCGCCCGCCGCCCCTGCCCCACCCGAACGAGCGCTGAAATCGCCATCCAGGTACAAACCATTGGCCGATGCCAGGGAAATACTGCCGCCATTGCTCGCCACCGCCGTGCGGCCCTGGCCGGCGATATCCAGCACGGCCTGGCTTCCATCCGCTTGCAGACGCGCACCCTCGCGCACCACGACAAACAGTTCGGATGCGGAAGCCGAACCCTTCGCGGCATCGATCTGGCCGCCGATGACAATCTGCCCGCCGTCGCGCACCAGGCCGTACGTCTGGCCGCGCATATCCTGGGCGGTCACGGCGCGACTGGAGACGTCGATCAGCGCCTGTTCGCCGAGCCAAATGGAACGACCGTGGCCCTGGGCATTGGCCCCTTCGCCGTCCGCACCAATAACGCTCAACCCGGTGAGGCTGACCCGCCCACCCCACGCATTAAGGGTACCGTTGGCAGTCAATTGACCGATGCTGCGCACGTCGATGCCCTGCCCCGGATCGACGCTGATCACGCTGCCCTTGCCCAGGTTCAACACCGTGCTGGCCATGTCGGCGGCGCTGGCGTTCGCGGAACCGGCAGTGAGGCTCAGGCTCGCGCCGCGACGCTGGGTCAGGACGCCTTTGATCGCATCTTCCTGATACAGCTCCGGCGTCCAGCGCTGCAAAGCCTCGACCGGTTCTGCATCGCTGCCGGTGCTCAACGCCTGCTCGCCAAAACGGTACACCGGCATCGTCACATCGACCTGGGTTCCGTCGGCCACGGTCAGGCCTTGGTTACCGGTAATGTCATAGGCGGAGAAACCCTTGTCGAAGAAATCACCGCCCAGTTGCAGGGTACCCGGTTCAAGCGGCGAGCCGCTGTTGCCGATCAGCACTTTACTGGCCGCCAGCGTCAAGGTCCCGCCGCCATTCACGCCGGTGCCGCGCAGTTCACCGTCAAGGTTCAAGGCGCCGTTACCGGAGAATGTACCGGTACTGGCGGTCAGGGTCAGGTCACCGCCCTTGCCACCGCGGGTCTTGCCATCGGCCATGACCGCAGCACCGGAGCTGACGTCGATCAGGCTGCCCTGGCGCACATCGATGTCGCCGCTGCTGCGCACGGATACAGTGCCGCCATTGAGGAACGGCAGGCCCTGGCGATCGTTGCCGTCGAGTAGCAGGTTGCTCCACCGGCCAGCGGTGTTCAACGTCACGCCCTCGCCCAACGTGACCACAGCACGCTGACCGGTGACAGGCGAAAGCACGACGTCTCCCATCTGGAAGTTATCGGCTCTGACCTGTTTAAGCACGTTCCCCAAGGCAATACGCCCACCACGGGCGGTCAGGTCGGCGTTCACTTCCACCTGCGGCGCATAAAGCGTGATATCCCCGCCATCGGCCACCTTGAGCGTGCCATCGACTTTGATGCCTTGCGCCGCTGCCACCTTGACCGCGCCGAGCTGGAAGCCATTGAGCAGTTCGTTATCCAGCACCAACTTGCCTTGCCGGTCGCTGCCGACCGCCGAGGTCAGGTCCAGGCCTGCGGCAATCTTCTCGGTGACCTTGCCGACGGTGACCTGATCGAAGGTGGGGTTCAAGCCACTGTTGATCACGCCGCTGGTCTTGTCATAGATCGGCGTGTAGCTGCCCACCCACAACTGCGCCCGGCGGGCCACGGCGTTTTGTGATTGCTGGTAGCCGTCGAGGTTGAGATTCGGCGCCTGGGTCTGGCGTTCGCCCTGATAGACCTCGCCGACAATCTGGCCTTCCAGCACCGCGTTGCGGGTCGACACCACCAGCTTGCCTGCATCGCGGCCAACGGTGTAGCCGGCCTCGAAGCGCTCGCGCGGGGCGATCAGCGGGTTGTAGTAGTAATCGGTCTGGCCCCAACGTTGGCTGTGGTCTTCGTAGCCTTTGTAGATGCCGGTATAGAGCATGTCCCCCGGCGCCTTGGACAATTCATACAAACGCCCGTCGGCGCCCTTGAGCCAGGACTGGCGCACGTAGCCGCTCTGCACATCCAAGGTGCCACCGGACAGGTTCAGTTGCGCTGCCTGCTGGGTCACCACGTCGTTGCCGGTGAAGGTCAGCGTACCGCCTTGTGCCGCCCATTCGCCGACACTGTGGCCCCGAGTGCCCAGGTAACCGCCGACCTCCAGCAACCCACCCGCCGTGTACCAACGGTCAGTGGCGTAGCCGTTGGTGCCCGCCGGCACGTAGATCAAGTCACGCACGTCGACCCAGACATCGTTGTTGGTCAGTTTGCCGCCGTCGCGGTTCACCGGTGCGTCGCGCTGCTCGTTGCCCTGGACGTTGACCTTGATGGAGTTGGACTCCATCGCTACCTTGACGCCGATGGCGCCGGACACATCGATCACCGCGCCATCGCGCACCAGGCTGCGACCGGCGGCGCTGACCGCGACCTGTCCGCCAGTGGCCAGGGTGATGGAGCCGTTCTGGAAGTCGACGCTGCCGCCGCTGACGATCTCGACCCGCGACTGATCGGTGCGGTCCACCACGCTGCTGAGGTTGTTGAACTGACCGGTGATCAGGTTGTTCGGCGTGCCATCCAGGCCGGCCGGTCCGGCATTGCGCTGGCTGTCCAGGGCGCTGCCGCCCGTGGTATCGAGCAGCACCGCCGTGGCGCTGCCCCGCCCCAGGGTCACGCTGCCGGTGCTGTCGTTGAAGGCATTGAGTAGATGCACGGTGCCACGGGTGTCTACTGAGCTGGTGGCGACAACCACGCCGTTCTGCTCGACCCGGTGCCCGGTGAGGGTGATGTCGCCGGTGCTGGCCTGGATCAGGCCGCTGTTGATCACCGTGCCGGCGCTGCTGCCGGGCTTGAGAGATGTCGCGACCTCGTTGCCACGGGTAGTAGAACGCAGGTTGCCGCTGGTGCCCTGGCCGCGCCGGATATAAAAACTGTCACCCGCCGCCAGGGTGGTCTGGCCCTTGGAGGTGATGATGGAGCCGGCGTTCTCCACTTCGCTACCCAGCAGCAAGGCATAGCCGCCCCCGGCCGTGGAGGTGGCGGCACGATGGGTTTCGATCAGTGCGCCCTGCTGCACTTCGACCTTGCCGGCGGCGTCGGTGAAGGTCGGTTGGCTGCCGGTGGCATCGACGTACAAGCCACGCTTGCTGAATTGCTCATCGCTGACATTGGCCGCCACCGCCGCCAGGTTGCGCACGTTGACCTGGCTGCTGCCGCTGAAAATGATGCCGTTGCGGTTGACCAGCATCACCGTACCGTTGCCTTTGATCTGGCCCTGGATCTGGCTTGGCCGGGCCTGGGGGTCGTTGACCCGGTTGAGCACGGCCCAGTCCGATTGCTGCTGGAAATCCACCGTGGTATTGCGCCCGACGTTGAAGGTTTCCCAGTTGAGAATCGCCTTGTCGGCGGTCTGCTCGATGGTCACCGTGGTCTTGCCGCCGGCCTGGGTCTGCTGCGGTCCCTTGGCGTTGTGCCAACCCTGGGTCAGGCTGTTGTCGACCTTGAGCCCTCCCTCGCCCAAGCCGTCCGGCACGGTCTGCACCTGCCCGAACGCCGCTTGGCGTCCCGCGGCCTGGGCCGCCTGCTGGGCCGCGATGGCGGCCACGGTGTTGTTGAGATTGGTCAACGACCGCTGCAACTGCGCATTGGCCCGTTGCTGCTGCGCCAGGGGCGGCGGCATGCCTGGCTGCGCCGTCGTGGGCCGCCCCGCGCCACCGGCCTGGGACGCCCCCTTGGCGGCAAACCAGGCCGAACTGAACGCCGTGGCCGCGTGGGCATTGCCGGCCACCATCAGCAGGGCAATGGCCTGGGCCAGCGGTTTGAGCCGCAACATCGACAACTGGTCATCGCGACGTGGAGCATTCAGGTTCGTCTGGGGTTTGCAGCGCAGCATCCTACTCATCCTTTCGGGTTCGCTCTAAGGGGCGCAACGCAGTGCCATCAAGCTGCCAGCGTTGGTTATAGGGGATAGGCGGTTACAGAGGGGCGGGACCGAACGCTTGTCATGAAAATTTCATGTGGCTGTGTCGGTACGGATGTCAGGCAAAGATCGCAACGACTTGCGCCGTTGCTGATCGATGTTTTGAGTTGCTCCCAGCATGGTTTTACAGCGGACGACCTATGCCATTGCATACGTTAGGGTTACCGATGCTTAAGGGGTTGGCAGCCGTCAGGAAAGTGGTGCGGATTGCGGTTTTCCAGGCGGCTGGTAACGGCACCAGACGGTTGGCGGTGATAGCCGCGTCGTTATTGATGGTAAGGAAAGCGTTGTAGTGACGGGTAAAGAAGTTACGCACCTGTGTGCTCTGGGCGACGTCGGCATAGCACTGGCTAAAGATCACGTTGGTGAAGCCAAGAATGGGGTAGCCGGTGATTGGGAAAGGCACCACGCTTGGGTCATTTGGGCTGGTAGTCGCGGAGAATACCGGCACCCAGGCGTTTGGATTCGAGCGATTAGCGGTGGCAGGAACAGCGATTGCGGCTATAGCTGCCGAAATATTCGCTGGCGCAGGAGAAACACCGGCAACCCGGGCCACTTTTGTGGCGTCATCCAGGCCAGCCAAGGTCGATGCCGCATACGCCGGGCTCATGTAAGTGATAGCACCTTGAGTCGCGCTCACTGCATACATGGCTCCTTCACTATGAACGGCCGATAGAGCACCGGCCGGCGGCCCACCGCTGTAACTGGAGGCAAAGTTGGTGGTGACGGAGAAGGTGCCTGTTTCCGCGCACTTGGCGTTCAGGAAGCGGGTGAATAGCTCCGTGGTTCCGCTGCTCTCGGCACGGTAAACCACAGTGATTGGACCTTTACGGCCAGAGCCGGTGATCTGGCTCCAATCGATCAGACGACCGGAGAATACACCGCACAACTGGTTGACACTCAAGTCGATGCCTGCCGCGCCGGCCTTGTTGAACGGAATGGCGATTGAAGTGGCAGCCGAAGGCACCTGGATCAATGGACCCCAGGCCGCGCCATGAGCGAAGGCATAAGTGTCCAACTCGACGGGTCTGAGCTTTGAGTCACTGGCGACCCAATGCACGTTCTTGGTGGTAATCCCACCCACGAACTTGCTGTAATCGTTATTCAGAAAAGCGATCTTGCCCGCACCGCTGCCCACACCGATGTAGGGAGCGAAACCAGCGGTCAACACTCCGGCTGTCTGGTAAAGCGGCTGAGGCAAGGTCGTTCCACCGCCATTGATATCCGCCATTGCCAACGGCGCGCATAGGCCGCTGCACAACACTGCAACCGTTCGGAAAAAATGCTTGGGCATGACAAGACTCCTGTCTTGAAATGCTGCGCCCTATCCGAGTCGTTCGGGCTGTAGCGCAGCTGAAAGGGGCGAAACGAGCACCATTAACTACGAGGAAATCAGCAACGGCTTGCGCCGTTGCTGATTGGTATTGCGTGTCGCTCAGGCGTGGTGTGTTACAGCGGACGACCGATACCGTTGCAGACGTTTGTGTTACCGATGCTTTGCGCGCTGGAAGTGGTCAGGAAGCTGCCACGGATGGCGGATTTCCAAGCACCTGGCAGTGGTACAAAGCGGTTAGCGGTGATAGCCGCATCGTTGCTGCTGGCCGCAGTGGCGTTGTAGTGACGGGTGAAGAAGTCACGCACCTGCGTGGATTGGGCAGCGTTGGCATAGCACTGGCTGAAGATCACGTTGGTGAAGCCCAGGATCGGATAGCCGGTGGTTGGGTAAGCCACGACGCTCGGATCGTTAGGGTTGGTGGTTGCAGCGAACACCGGCACCCAGGCGTTCGGGTTGGCGCGGTTGGCGGCGGCTGGTACTGGAACAGCAGCGATGGCAGTCGAAACGTTAGCTGGGGCTGGGGAAACACCGGCAACACGGGCGACCTTAGTGGCGTCGTCCAAGCCGGCCAAGGTGGTGGCGGCGTAGTCCGGGCTCATGTAGGTGATACGACCCTGAGCAGCGTTCACAGCAGTCATCACAGCCTGGCTGCCAGTGGCGGAAACGGCACCGGAGGGCAGCCCGCCGCTGAAACTGGACGCGAAGTTGGTGGTGATTGCGAACTTAGCGTTGTTAGGTTCAGCGCACTTGGCGTTCAGGAAACGAGTGAACAGCTCAGTGGTACCGCTGCTCTCAGCACGATAAACCACGGTAATTGCGCCAGTACGGCCCGAACCGGTGATCTGGCTCCAGTCGTTCAGACGGCCGGAGAACACGCCACACAACTGATCAACGCTCAAGTTGACGTTAGCAGTGCCGGTCTTGTTGAAAGGAACGGCAACCGAAGTGGCGACCGAAGGCACCTGGATCAACGGACCCCAGGCAGTACCATGATTGGCAACGTAGCCATCCAATTCAGCCTGGCTGAGCTTCGAATCGCTGCCTGCCCAGTGCACTTTCTTGCCGCTGGTGTCGCCAGGCACCAACTTGGTGTAGTCGTTGTTCAGGAAAGCCAGTTTGCCGTTACCGCTGCCCACACCGATGTAAGGGGCAAAACCGGTGGTGAGTACACCAGCAGTCTGGTACAGCGGCTGAGGCAAGGTAGCACCACCGCCATTGACATCAGCCATGGCGGCCTGAGCGGCGCAGAGGCCGGCGAGGGTCAGGGATACCGCGAGAACGTTGCGCTTAAACATGAAGAATCTCCTTTCATCGTGTTCGTACGTAGGTTGGGTGACGCGTGCTTGCCGTCATGGCGCTCGGTCCTGTGCCGATGGCGATGGGGTGAGGCCATGGGTTAGAAATTCGCAGTTTCCGGTGACAGATAAAGGAAAAAACCTCGGGAGCTGAGGGCTGTTTTTCGGGTTTTTTCCTCGGGTGTTCGAGGGCTCTGGACCGTGGGTTCAGGCGGATTTTTCGAGGGGATGGCAAGGGCTGGTCGTGGAGGTGGCGGCGGACGGTTGGCGGGCGGCGGAAGATGACAGAACGAGGAACCCGAGTTTGGCAACGGGAAGGCTCGGGAGGTGTTGCATCCCTGCAAAATAACTGGCTGCTTTTTGTGGCGAGGGAGCTTGCTCCCGCTGGGTTGCGAAGCGACCCCAAACAGGTCGAACGCGCTTCGCCTGATGTACCGAGGTGTCAGGTTTTGGGGCTGCTGCGCAGCCCAGCGGGAGCAAGCTCCCTCGCCACGGTTTTTGCGCGGCGGCTATTGCACCAACTGGTTGATCTCGATAATCGGCAACAACACCGCCATGACGATCACCAGCACCACGCCGCCCATGACCACAATCATCAACGGCTCCAGCAGCGCGGTCATGCCCATGGCCCGGCGTTCGATGTCTCGGGACAGGGTTTGCGCGGCGCGTTCGAGCATCGGTGGCAGGCAGCCGGTTTTCTCGCCACTGGCGATCAGGTGGATCAGCACCGGCGGGAAGACTTTTTCCACCCGCAACGCTGCGGCCAGGTTGACCCCTTCGCGGACCTTGGCCGTGGCATCGCTGACACTCAGGCTCAGGCGGTCGTTGGACAGCGTCTGGCGCGCCGCCTCCAGGGCCCGCAGCAACGGCACCCCGGCGCCGCCAAGAATCGCCAGGGTCGAGGCAAAGCGCGCGGTGTTGAGGCCCAGCACGAAACGCCCGATCAGCGGCAGGCGCAACACCCTTGCGTGCCAGCTCAAGCGTGCCTGCGGGTTGCGCAAATACATCCGCCAACCCCAGAACCCACCGGCCAAAATGCCGAAACACAGCCAGCCCCAGGCACGGATGAAGTCACTGGCGGTCAGCATCGCCACGGTCAATCCGGGCAGGTCCTGCCGAGCCTGGGAAAACGCGCTGACCACCTGCGGCACGACGTAGCTGAGGAGGAAAATCACAATGGCGATCGACACCAACCCCACTACACCCGGATAGATGAACGCCGTGAGGATCTTGCCCCGCAGGTTGTTGCGCTCCTCGATGTAATCCGCCAATCGCTCCATGACCTGGGCCAGGTCGCCGGACTCCTCTCCGGCGGCAATCAACGCCCGGTAGATTTCCGGAAAATCCCGTGGCCGCGCAGCCAAGGCTTCGGCCAGACGCATGCCGCTGCGCACATCGGCGCGCACTGCGCTGAGGGTCTGGGCGATGTGCTTGCGCTCGGCCTGCTCCACCGTGGCGCTCAACGCCGCCTCCAACGGCAGGCTCGCCCCCAGCAGGCTCGCCAGTTGCCGGGTGGCCCAGGCCAGGTCGTTGTCCGATAGCTTGGCGCTGAATAGTCCACCGCCATTGGCCTGCGTCGTGTTGCGCTCCAACTGCACCTGCAACGCGGTCAATCCGCGACTGCGTAACAGGTTGAAAGCGGCTCCCTGGCTGTCGGCTTCCAAGTGTCCGGATTCGATCTTGCCCTGGGCGTCGGCGGCCTCGAAACGGTAGCGATTCATCAGGCGTCCCGTGTCACGCGCAGGATTTCTTCAGGGGCGGTGGCGCCGCTGCGCACCCAGCGCTCACCGTCCTCGCGCATGCTGAACATGCCGGCCTGGCGAGCGGCGGCGCGCAGGGCCTGCTCCCCTGCCCCCTGGTGGATCAGCGTGCGGATGTCGTCGTCGATGCAGAACAGTTCGTGGATGCCGGTGCGCCCGCTGTAGCCGGTCTGGTTGCAGCTCGGGCAGCCCACCGGACGCCACGTGCCAGGCGTGGCCGGATCGGGCTGTTTGCACTGCGGGCAGAGCCTGCGGACCAGGCGCTGGGCCAGTACGCCGAGCATCGACGAGGCCAGCAGGAACGGCTCGACGCCCATGTCGATCAGGCGGTTGATGGCCGACACCGCATCGTTAGTGTGCAGCGTGGCCAGCACCAAGTGACCGGTGAGGGACGCCTGCACGGCGATTTGCGCGGTCTCCAGGTCGCGGATTTCACCGATCATGATGATGTCCGGGTCCTGGCGCAGGATCGCGCGCAGGGCCAGGGCGAAAGTCATGTCGATCTTGGCGTTGACCTGGATCTGGCTGATACCCGGCAGGTCGTACTCCACCGGGTCTTCCACGGTGAGGATGTTGTGCACGCTGGCGTCCAGCCGGGCCAGGGCGGCGTAGAGGCTGGTGGTCTTGCCACTGCCGGTGGGGCCGGTGACCAGCACGATGCCGTGGGGCTGGCGGATCAGGTGGTCGAGCTTGCCCAGCACGTCCGGGTCCATGCCCAGGGTTTCCAGTTGCAGGCGCCCGGCCTGCTTGTCCAGCAGGCGCATCACCACCCGTTCGCCATGGCCGGTGGGCACCGTCGAAACCCGGATGTCGATCGGACGTCCGGCCACGCGCAAGGCAATGCGGCCGTCCTGGGGCAGGCGTTTTTCGGCGATGTCGAGCTGGGCCATGATCTTGATCCGCGACACCAGCGCGCCGTGCAGGGCCTTGCGTGGCGAAACCACGTCGCGCAGGGTGCCGTCGACCCGATAGCGCACCACCGAATGGCTTTCGTAGGGTTCGATGTGAATGTCGCTGGCCTCGTCCCGTGCGGCCTGGGTCAGCAAGGCGTTGATCATGCGGATCACTGGCGCGCCGTCCTGGGTGTCCAGCAGGTCGGTGATTTCCGGGATGTCCTGCATCAGCCGGTCGAGATCGACTTCGTTTTCCGCCGCGCCCACCACGGCGGCGGCACTGCCGGTGTCGGCGTAGGCGCTGTTGAGCAGTCCGTCGAGCTCCTCGTCGCGCACCCGCTCCAGCCGCACCTCGCCAAACTGGCGACGCACTTCACTGATGGACCAGCCCGGAGTGGAGGGACATACCATTAGCACCGCGCCTTCGGCGGACTGACGCAGCACCAGGCGCTGGGCCTTGGCCCAGGCGTATGGGAGGGGTGTTCATGCCGACGCCTCCTCTATGACTGACATGCACCCCGTGGCGAGGGAGCTTGCTCCCGCTGGGTTGCGCAGCGACCCCAAACAGGTTGAATACGATCTGCCTGACGCACCGAGGCGCCAGGTTTCGGGTCTGCTGCGCAGCCCAGCGGGAGCAAGCTCCCTCGCCACGGTACTCATTGTCCAACCGGCTCCGTTGCCGGCACCGCCTTGATCACCGACCTGGGCGCTTGCAGACTCACGGGCGCCGCCCCCCGGGATCGCCCGGGCCGAGGCTGGCAGTTGCGGCGCCTGCATGTCCGGCAACGCCCAGCTGCGATCCGGTTGCAGCAGGCCCTGGGCGCGGCGCATGAAGTCGTAGCGGTTGAGGGTGATGCCACGGCCCGCCGCCGTGTCGCGGATGATGTAAGGCCGCAGGAACACCATCAGGTTGGTCTTGGTGATCTGTCGCCGCTCATTGCGAAACAGCGCACCGATACCGGGGATGGTCGACAGCCACGGCACCGCGTCGTTGCTCTGGCTGTAGCCATCCTGCAGCAACCCGCCAAGGACCATGATCTGCCCGTCGTCCAACAGGATGCTGGTGTCGATGGCACGCTTGTTGGTGACAATCCCCGTGGTGCTCGAGGCGCGGTTGTCGACGCTACTGACTTCCTGATAGATATCGAGCTTGACCGTACCGCCCTCGGAAATCTGCGGCCGGACATTGAGCTTCAAGCCCACCTCCTCGCGGGTCACGGTCTGGAACGGGTTGTTGCTGGTACCACCGCCACCGGTGACGTAGCTGCCGCTGACGAAGGGAATGGTCTGGCCGACAAAAATGCTCGCCGCTTCGTTGTCCAGGGTCAGCAGGTTTGGCGTCGACAGCACGTTGGTGCCGCCCTTGCTCTTCAGCGCCCGGGCCAGGACCTTGAGGTCGAGGATCTTGCCGATGCCGGGAATGTCCACCGTGCCATTCACCACACCAAGGTTCAGGCCCTGGGGCAACACGTCGATGCTGGTCTTGCCGTTGAGGTTGAGCCCGGTACCACCAAGGTTGACCCCGCCGATCACCCCGCTGCCACCGAGGTTGCCGGTCTGCCATTGCACGCCGAATTCGCTGGCGTCGTCCTCGCCAACCTCGACGATCAGGCTCTCGATCACCACCTGGGCGCGGCGCTGGTCCAGCAGGTCGATGACTTCCCGCAGGTTGCGGTACAGCGGGTCCGGCGCCGAGATCAGCAAGGTGTTGGTGGTGGCATCGGCCTGAATGGTCACGCCGCCAGCGCTGAAGGCGGTGCCCTGTTCGTTATTCGTCGAAGTGGTGGTGGAACCGTTGCTGCCCTGGGTGTAACCGTTGCCGCTGGATGATGCACTGCCGCTGGTGGTGGTGCTACTGGTGCCATCGCCACTGCTGCCCTGCCCGCTCTGGCCATTGGTGTTGCCACCCATGCCACTGAGCACCGAGCGCGAGTTGTCGTTGCCCTCGCCTTCGCTTTCCCCGGTGAGCAAGCCGCGCAGGGCCTGGGCCAGTTTGCCGGCCTGGGCGTTGCGCAGGTACACCACATGCAGGTTGCTCGGGTTGTTCTGGGCGTTATCGAGCTTGTAGATCAGGTTGCGCGCCAGTTCCGTACGCTCGGGGCTCCCCGCGCGAATGATGATGGAATTGGAGCGCGGGTCGCCGATCACGTTGATCTTCTGGGTCTGGTCACCGCCTTGGGTCTCCAGCAGGTCAGAGACCATTTGCGCGATGTCGACGGCGATGCCGTTGTGGACCGGTACCACGTCGGTGTCGATGGCACTCGGGGTGTCGATGCCTTCGATGAGCTGCGCCACCCGTGACAGGTTCTCGGCGTAGTCGGTGACGACAATGGTGTTGTTGCCCGGGTAGGCATTGATCGGGTTGTTCGGCGACACGATCGGGCGCAGCACCGGGATCAGGTTCACCGCGTTTTCGTATTGCAGGCGGAAGGTGCGGGTCAGCATGCCGTTGCCGGCCGGTTTGTCGGCGCTGTAGATCGGCCCGCCCAGCAGCTTGGCGTCGGCCTCTGGCACCACTTGGGCGACGCCGCCGACATCCACCACGCTGAAGCCTTGCATGCGCAACGCCGCCAACAGCATGTCGTAGGCCTGGTGAGCCGGGACCTGGCCTTCGGAAACCAGCGTCAGGTTGCCCTTGACCCGCGGGTCCACCAGGAACTGCTGGCCGGTGGAGCGGGACAAGGCCCGCACCACTGCCTGGATATCCGCCTCGACGAAATTCAGCGTCACCGGTTGGTCACCCAGGGGCGTGCGTACCGGCGCACTGCTGCGTGGCTCTCGGGCACGGGCGGTGAGATCGACCTGATGCCGCACCGCTGGCTTGCGTTCACGCAGGTCCTGGGCCCGCTGGCGATCCAGCAGTGCATCGCCACTGCGTTGGGTACTGCCCAGCGGAATGCCCAGTTCGCTGTCCACCAGCAACGATGGCTGCGACGCGGGCGGCGCGCTGTTGCACGCACCCAACGCCAGCAACAACAACGGTGCAGCCTTGCGCCAATGACGTGGGTATCTGGCCCCTTTCATGAAGCTTCCTTAGCGCCTTGCGCCTGATCCATGCGAACGGTTCCGGACAGTGTGCCGGCGGTGTTGTCGGGGTTAGCGAGGTGGTCGGAATCGGTCGGGGTACGCTGCAAGCGGGCCTCGATCACTTCCAGGGAGAATTGCCGCGGGTTGCCCAACAGCCAGCTGATCACAGCCTCGGCGGGGGCCTTGTCGAACGTGAGCTGCCAGGCATTGGGGAGCTCGGTGCCGAGCGTTTGCAGTTGGTAGTGCTGGCTCAAGCCACTGGCGTCCAGGCTCTGGCGCAAGGCGGCTTCGAGGGGCTGGCCTGGTGCAGGCCCAGCGACGTCACGCAACAGCACTTCGAGGGCTTCGGCCTGTGAACGCAGCTTCGGGGTTTCGGCTTGCCAATAGGCGATGGTCTTGAGCGGCGGCTGGATCAGGGCGAGCCAGACCAGGCAACCGCCCAACACCAACGCAGCCAGGGCCACGGCGGCTTGTTCGCGCACGGCAAGTCCCTGCCAGAACGTGCGCAATCGCGTGCGAACGGTTTGCCAGCGCCCCCACGCCAGCGCCAGGGAGTGCTTATTCATCATCGGCGTCCGGATTCTCGTCGGGGGCGTCCTGACTGTCCTGGCCGACCGTTGCCGCTCGCAGGGTCCAGCCCTGGTCGATGGCAACGACGTCGATGCCAGCCTGGGCCAGGGGAATTTTCCAATCCTCTTCGGCGGTGGTTTTCTGCGCCTCGGCCACGACATTCAGGCGCAATTCACCGTTCTCGAACACCAGTGCCTGGACATTGCCGCTCATGAAAGGCATGGCGCTGCCCGCCTGTTGCACCAGGCTGGAGAAGCGTTGGGCCGGGTCGCTCGCCGCACCGCTCTGGCGCGCAGCGATTTGCTGGCGCGCCTGTTGCAACGGGTTGAGGATCACCGGCAGCTCGGGAAACGCCTGCTTCACCCGTTGGCTCATCTGCACCTTGAGCCGTTGGCCCTGGGCCGCTTCGCGGGCGGCGTAGAGGTTCAGCCCGACCACCCAGACCGCCAGCGCTGTCGCGCAGATTGCCGCCGCCCGGCCCCAACCGCCGCGCTCGACTGCATTGCGTGAAAGACCGGCATGCAAGCCCCAGCCCGGCGCCGGACCAGTCCAGCGCTGGGTGTCGGCCAAGGTACTGATCGACGGTTGCGGCGGCGCCTCTGCGACCCAATGCAACCCGGCCCCAATTTCCAGCAGCCATTCATCCAGCGCCTCTTCCTGCAACGGTTGCACCACAGCGTACTGAAGATCATGGCGCACCAGCAGGTGGCCGTCCTCGATACAGGCCACCGGCCCCGACAGCACCGGCAAGGCGTAGGCCGCCGGATAGAGGCCGCGCAGCTTCATGCCGGCCTGGTGCGCAAGCCGGCCCAGGTGGGCGAGCGACTCACGGTCCAGCCAGGCGATTTGTACCTGCCCGTCGGTCCCACGCGGACTATGCGCCACTTGCATCTGCTCGCTGGCACCGAGCATCAGGGCCTGGGCCGCGCACGTCACCGCTGCGGTGATCCTGGCCGCTGGCAACAGTGGCAACTCCAGGCGGGTCAGCAAACTGTCGCGGGGATGAAGGAAGCATTCCACCGAAATATTCTTGGCGCCTTGGCCCAATGCTCGCAGGCTGCCGCGGCCCTGTTCGCGGACCTGGCCCTGACGATCCAGCCAGGCGAAGGCCATCTCGCTGTCGAGATCCAGGCTGCCCAGCGGTGCCAGGGCGATGCGCAAGCGCGTCATACGCCCACCCTTGACCAAATTACCTGGGGCAAGCGGTCCTCGGTACGTTGCAGCAAAGCTTCCAGTTCAACCCGCCGCTGACCGCTGCGCGCCTGGCCGCGCAGGCGGAACCAGTCGCTGGTGATGCCGACCTTGACGCTGGCAGTGTCCAGTTCCGGCATGCGCAGGCGATTGACGAAATCGCCGCGATTGATAAACCAGTGACCGCCGTCGCGCTCCCGGACCAGCGCCTCGGCCCGTTGCAGCGACAACCCCGGCACGTAGGCGGCCAGCACCGGAGCACTGGCGGTGTTGCCATTGAGCCAAGTGTTGGTCGGCAGGATCGTCACGTAAGGCGCCAGTGTTTCCAGCAACCGCGCCGTGACGCCCTTGACGCTGCGCAGGTCTTGCAAGGTGCGCAGCATCGGGCGCGTCGGCGCCAGCGCCCTGTTGGCGGCCTGGGGCGAGGTGTCCCGGCCGCTGTCGAAGGTATTGCCCTTTGGCGCTTGTTCCACCCGCTGCGGATTCAACAGGCGCGGATAAGCCTCGACGACCCTTTCGACGATGCGCCTGCGGACCGTCGCAGCAACCCCAAGCTGCTCGCACAAGCGTTCGAAGGCGCGCACTTGTTCCTCATCCACCTGTTCATTGGCGACGAGGTTGCGCAGGTTGAACTTGCCTTGCTCATCTTCCAGCTGGCCTTCGAACGGCGTGTCGATCTGGCCTGATTCCGGCATCACGATAGGTTTCGCCCAGGGTTGGCCGAAGCGCGTCAGTGGATCGCGCTGACGGGCGTCCCAGAGCAACTGGCGACTCAGTTGCAGGCCGCCCTGCAACCGCGCTGTACCCTGGACGCGCAACTGCTCGGCCTCCAGGCTGCGGGTGAACAGGGTCTGGCGGGTCAGCATGCCGCCAGCGATGACCGCTACCACAGCGGCAATCAGCAAGGCACTGATGACCGCCATGCCGCGCTGCTTCGCCGCGAGGGGCGAATCCGTTCGCATCACGGCCCTTACAACTGCCAGGAGCCAATGTCGGCATTCACGCCGTCGCCGTCAGGCTGGCCGTCGGCCCCCAGGGAAAAGATGTCGACTTCGCCGTTGGCGCCGGGGTTGAGGTAGTTATAAGGACGGCCCCATGGGTCGTTGGGCAAGCGCTCCAGATAAGAGCGCCAGGTGCTGTTTTTCGCATCGGCCGGCTTTTCCACCAGCACCTTGAGGCCCTGGTTCATGCTCGGGTAACTGCCGTGGTCCAGGCGATACAGCTTCAAGGCTTGCATCAGGCCGCCAATGTCCTGTTTCGCCGCCGTTGCCCGGGCCTGGTCGGGACGATCGAGGACCTTGGGCACCACCATCGCCGCCAGAATGCCGAGAATCACCACCACGACCATGATTTCGATCAGGGTGAACCCCAGTTGCCCGCGAGGGCCTTGGGAACGGGCGTTGTAACGGGCGATCTGCATCTCGACGGTCCTTCGCTGGATTCGATTCGAGGCGCAGTGTTGCAAGAAAATATGTCAGTGATATTGAAATTGCTCAGGAGCTTGCGTCGTCAATCGGTCATGAACGTGGACTAGCCTTGAGGGCTGCCTTCGCCCATCGAGCCCGCGCCATGCCACGCCCTGCGCTACAAGCCGGCTTCACCCTGATCGAAGTGCTGGTGGCCCTGGCGATCATCGCCGTGGCCATGTCGGCCGCTGTGCGCGTGGCCGCAGTGATGACCCAGAGCAACGGCCTGCTGCGCGACAAATCCATCGCCTTGTTGGCCGCCCGCAGCCAACTGGCACAGTTGCGCTTGGAAGGACGGTTTGCCCAGGGTTCGAAAGTGTTCGAGTGTGACCAGGGGCGACTGTTGCTGCGTTGCGAACAGAACCTGCGCCCGGCGGAAAATGGTCGGATGTTGCGGGTTGAGCTGACCGTGTCGGACCGCAGTCGCGAAGCACCACCGTTGGCGCGATTGGAGACGTTGGTCAGCCGAGAGAAACCTTGAGCGGTGTGGGCTAACACATCCTCTGTGGCGAGAGGTTTATCTGTGGGAGCAAGGCTTGTGTGGGAGCAAGGCTTGCCCGCGATACAGGCGCCTCATTTCTTCGGAGACTGCGTCGTCTTCATCGCGGGCAAACCTTGCTCCCACAGGGAAGGCAAACTCACTGAGTCCGGCAACCGGGCGAGGACCAGCCGGGTCTGCTCGTTACCCCGCTCGATCACCACCGCCTGTGCCTCGATCGCCACCAACCGTACCCCTTGGGCCACGCGTTCACCGACCAGGAAACTGCGCGGCGGTCCGTCGTTGAGGCTGAGGATCGCCACGGGTGCGCGAGTGCCGGCCATCACGCCGCTGACCTTGATGTCCACCGGTGCCGGCTGGTTGGAGAACCATTGCAGCGCCGGGTTATCGGAACGCTCGGCCAGGCGTTGCGGGGCGACATCCGGCGTGCGCGACTCGGCCGATGTCAGCAGCAGCGAAGACCAGGTCGCCACCCCGGCCAACGCCGCCAACAGGCCCACCGCCTGAACGATTTGCGCCGGGGACACACGCTCGATGAACGCCATGGCCTGAATCTCCTTTTTGATTCCAGCCTGCAGCGTACGCGCCAATTCTCTCCGTTTTATTTCACATCCCTATCATCTTCACCGTGCAGGATGACTCTCACGCAAAGGAGCGCCCATGAACCTCGGCAAGCAACGCGGTTTCACCCTGATCGAACTGATGGTGGTGCTGGTGATCATCGGCATCGCCAGCGCCGCTGTGAGCCTGAGTATCAAGCCGGATCCGTTGAAGTTGCTGCGTCAGGATGGCGAACGGCTGGTGCAGCTGTTGCAACTGGCCCAGACCGAAGCGCGCACCGACGGGCGGCCGATTACCTGGCGCTGGGACGCCAAGGGCTTTGGCTTCAGTCGCCGCTCCGATCAAGGCGCCGGGTTGGATCGCTTCAAGGACGACCCGCAACTGCATCCACGGCGCTGGCAGAGCCCATCGATGGAGGTTCGCGTGGAGCCCAGGCAACGGGTGGTGTTGAATGCCGAATGGATCGGCGAACCCTTGCAGATCCGTCTGTCGGACGGCCAGAACAGTCTCACTGTGCAACGCAGTGCCGCCGGGCGGGTGCAACTCCAATGAGCACGCGGCAGACGGGTTTCACCTTGCTGGAAGTGATGGTGGCGATCCTGCTGATGGCGGTGGTCAGCCTGATCGCCTGGCGCGGGCTGGACAGCGTGACCCGTGCCGACAGCCACTTGCAGGCCAGTACCGAACAGACTGAAGCCTTACTGCGGGTGTTGAACCAACTGGAACGCGACGTCGCCTTGCGCGCCAGCATCGAACTGAGTGAACCGGTAAAACCCGACGTCGACGACCAGCCCTCGACCGCCCCGCCCGCCCTCACCGTGCGCAGCACTGAAGGCCGGGGGTTTCGCCTGGATGTGATCCGCGTGGCGGCGGCCCGGGAAGGCGAGTTGCAGCGAGTGCGCTGGTGGCTCAAAGGCGACACGCTTTACCGCGCCCAGGGCCAGGCTCGCGATCGCTACCCATTGCCAGCACCCGGCCCGGGCGTGGCCGTGCTCAGTGACGTCAGCGACGCCGGGCTACGGTTCTGGGACACGGAAAAAGGTTGGCGCAAGCTCAGCGGCAACCGTCAGGAAAACCCGATGGGCATCGAGGTCAGCCTGACCCGCCAGACACCTCAAGGCGTCGAGGAATATCGGCAAGTACTAGGGCCACTGGAATAAGCCAAACAACACAGTCCCTTGTGGGAGCGAGCTTGCTCGGGATAGCGGTGGGTCTGTTAGAGGTGATCTCGGATGTGCCGGCCCCATCGCGAGCAGGCTCGCTCCCACAGGGTTATTGGATGACCTCAATATTTCGGCACAACACAGGCCCTCTGTGGGAGCGAGCCTGCTCGCGATAGCGGTGGGTCTGCTGGAGGTGATGTCGAATGTGCCGGCCCCATCGCGAGCAGGCTCGCTCCCACAGGGTTATTGGATGACCTCAATATTTCGGCACAACACAGGCCCTCTGTGGGAGCGAGCTTGCTCGGGATAGCGGTGGGTCTGTTAGAGGTGATCTCGGATGTGCCGGCCCCATCGCGAGCAGGCTCGCTCCCACAGGGTTATTGGATGACCTCAATATTTCGGCACAACACAGGCCCTCTGTGGGAGCGAGCCTGCTCGCGATGAGGCCCGCCCAGGCGCCGCCGGCCTCAGCTCAGCACCACCACCCCACCTGGCAATTCCGTGCATTTGGCGCCGTAGGCATCGCGGATCAACAGCGCCACGCCCGCCAGCTGGTCGAGGCGAAACCGCGCCTGGACCTTGCGCTGGCCCAGTTCGCGATTGAGCAGCAACAACATACCGGGCCGATAGCGATTGATTTCATCGATGACGCTGGCCAGGGTCGCGTCGTTGAACACCAGCACCTGTTCGCGCCAGGCGACGGCCGCCGACACATCGGCACGCTTGGGAGCGCCCACCCGGCCAGGGTCGTAAGTCAGTTGCATGCCCGGCTCCAGGCGAAACCGCTGGCCTTGCACTTCAACCTGCACCACGCCCTCCAGGCAGGTGGCGCAAACACTCTGGTCGGTGTAGCGAATGTTGAAGCGTGCCCGGGCGGCGCTGATCCAACCGGTGCCGGCCTGGACGCTGACCACCTGCGCACTGCGTCCCTGCACTTCAATCTCACCACTGAACAATTGCAACCCTTGTCCGCCATCGGCCAGCGGGCGACGGCTGAGGCGGGTCTGGGTGTTGAGTTCCAGGCTGACGCCCTCGGCCAACTCTACCCGGCGCTGCTCACCCACCTCAGTGATGTAATCGGCCCCCAGCCCGGAAACACCGCCGGGCACCGTGGCGCGGATCAACAGGAAACCGGCCGACGCCGCGATTGCGCCGCCCAGCAACGCCCGCCGCCCGAAATGCCGGGGTGCCTGCAATGCCGCTGCGGCGGGTTGCAGCCCATGCCACAGCGCCTTGGCCTGTTCGAAAGCCTGCGCGTGTTCGGGACTTTGCCCGCACCACAGGCGCAAGGCCCGGGCATCGGCCACTGTGGCGCGTCCCGAGGTCAGCAGGATCAGCCAGTCTCGGGCCTCGCTGGCCAATCGGGCCTGGGGCGTGGCGTCAGGGGAAGCGATGCTGAAGATGTTCAAGCGCACACACACTCACGAAAGGGTCGGGTCTCTACTCTCAAGACGGTTTTCCCGCGCCGGGACCGAACCGCTGAATGACTTTTCTTTCCAGGCGCAGGGCGCAGTGCCCCAGCGCAGCCTTGATTTCTTTCTCCACCATGCGGGTGGAGATACCAAAGCGCTGGGAGATTTCCAGGTGCGGCGCCTCTTCCAGGCGGGCGGCGATAAAGATCCTGCGACGGCGCGCCGGCAGTTCGTACAAGGCCTTGAGCAGGATCTGCAACTCCTTCTGCCCACCCACCACCCGGGCCGGGTCCAGCGCTTCATCAGAGACCTGCAGCAGCTCCTCGATTTCATCGCCCGTGAGCAGGCGCGCGTCGGCCTGTCGACGGTCGGCGGCGATGTTCAGGGCCATGCGATACAAATAGGCGTTGGGCTGGGCGATCTCCTGCGTATCGACCATGCGATCGACCCGCAGATAGGTTTCATGCAACACATCGTTGGCCAGCTCTTCGGAGCCCAGACGCCTGCGCAGGCGCACCTTGAAATCCTCATAAGAGGTGAGAAACAACTTCACCAACGGGCTGCGACCGGAGTCTTTCATCGCCCGGACACCCCTTCCCCTGCTGTGCATTCCATGCTTCTTCCTGATGAGTCGGGTAACAAAAGCAGGGTCACCGGCTGGCGCAACGAACTGGGCGCCGGGCGGTCGATCCTGAGGTTTTGCAAACTGTTGACCAAGGCCTTGTCCCGCATCAGATCGCCCGTGGAACTGACCAGGCGGCTGTGCTGGACCACACCGTCCCGGCCGATCCACACTTGCAGCACCGCCCGAAAACTGCCCGGGCGGGTCAACGGTGAACGACACAAGTTGCGCTGGATGACCGCCTGGATGGCTGCCGCGTAGTTGCTGTCACTCAAGCCCGGAGTAACACCGGGAGGCAGCGGCACCTCACGGACCCGCACCGGCTGCAACGTGAACGCATCCGCCCGGGCATAGTGCGCCGCCAGCCCAGTGCCGCTGAGCAACACCCGCAACCCTTCCGAGGGTGTGAACTGCCCCTGGACGCCCAGCGTATGACGCTGGCTCGACAACTGGTGGTCCACCAGCACCGCCATGCCCGTCGCACGGCTGAACTGCTCCAGCGCCGTGGTCAGTTCCTGGGGCGCGATGTCCAGGTCCACCAGGCCGACCGCCTGGATCGGCGCGGCCAACAGACACAACAACACCATCAGCCAGCGCAAGGGCGCCCTGGTCAATCCACGCCCGCGTCCGCCCCCGGCTCTGCCCTGCTGCACGACTGACGTATCCGTTGAAAACCGTCATCCTGAGGGGTGTTTATGAATGTCGTATGACAACTGATACAAATCCTCAAGGCCGCACTAGACTGATGCCCAGACAACGAACCGTCCGCTGCGGCGGCCAGGAGGTCGATGATGAAACAGTGGATGACGATGACGGCAGGCCTCGGCCTGCTCATGGCCCTGCCCTGGGCCCAGGGTGAAGAGGCCCCGGCGTGTATCGAGGTGACTGTCGGTGGCTACAAGACCCCCGACTACAACTGCCTGAGCCGACAGATGGGCAACGACCCCCAGGCCGCGAAGGCGGCGCAACAGGCCCAGGAGGCCATGAACGTGCCGGTCAATGAACGCGCGCCGAACAGCATCGGCCTGGCCACCCCGGCGGCCACGGGGGTGCGCATGGGCAATACCTTTGGTACCTCGGTCAAACCCCAGCGGCCGCCGGTTCCGGCTAACAACTCGCCGTTGCCCAATGGAAATAAATAGAGGCAAACGACAGACCTGCTCTGTGGGAGCAAAGCTTGCTCGCGATCCAGGCGAAACGGTCCGCCAGACTCACCTCATCATCGTTCATCGCGGGCAAGCCTTGCTCCCACAGTTGGCTCTCGCGGATCAACCACCCGGACTCTGGCGAAAACTCACCGCCAGTCGATTCCAGCTGTTGATGGTGCTGATCGCCAGGGTTAGGTCCACCAGTTCCTCCTCGCTGAAACAGGCCCGGGCCTGGGCATAGACGTCATCGGGCACCTGGCTTTCAGCCAACAGCGTCACCGCCTCGGTCCAGGCCAGGGCAGCGCGTTCGCGGGCCGTGAAAAAGCCACTGTCACGCCATACCGCCACCGCGTAGAGCCGCCGCTCGGTCTCGCCCTGGCGGCGCGCCTCCACCGAGTGCATGTCGGTGCAGAAGGCGCAGCCATTGAGTTGCGAAGCGCGGATCTTGATCAGGTGCAACAGCCCCGGTTCGATAGTCAGGCGACTGGTCAGGGCTTCCAGGCCGATCATGGCTCTCATCGCCCCAGGGGACGCAGTGTAGTAATCCAGACGCGGGCTCATGGCGGGCTCCGTGGCATTCGAGACCTTCACGGTAGGCCCCGGGACCGATCAATGACAGGTCCAATTCGCCGAAAAAACCGGGGACAAGTCCAATGGGCGGGATTTTCCCCACGCAACTTCTACGCAGTCGCACAATGCGGGTAACCTTGCGCCTTTGACGCTGGCCGCCAACAATCGCCCAGGAGCTCGCGGGTATGGAACTTCATGTTGTCATCAACGGCCGCAAGGACCTCTCGGGCCAGTTGTATCAACAATTGCGCAGCGCCATCGAGAGCGGTCGCCTGGCGGCCGGCACACAACTGCCACCCAGCCGCTTGCTCGCCGAGCAACTGGGTGTCTCGCGCAAGACCGTCTCCGACACCTACGCCCAACTGACCTACGAAAACTTCCTCACCGGCATCATCGGCAAAGGCACTTACGTCAATGCGCGACCGGCCAGGATCGTGCGCAAACAGAGCCACCGCGAGCTGGCCGGTGCCGACGTTGTCGAAGCCTGGCGCACCATGCCGGACCTGATGCGCCATCCCACCCTCGAAGGTGCATTGCGCTACGATTTCATCGGTGGCGCCACCGGCAAGGGTCAGTTTCCGCTGGACGACTGGCGGCGCTGCACCGCCCACGCGCTGCGCCAGATTGCCAGTGCCAAAGGCTTCTATAGCCAGCCCGAAGGCCTGCCGTCGCTGCGCAATGCCATTGCCCGGCACATCGCATTTTCTCGCGGGGTCAATTGCCAGGACGACGACGTGGTGGTGTGCAACGGCGCGCAACAGGCCCTGGACCTGATCTCGCGGGTGTTGACCCGTCCCGGCAGCCTGGTAGCCATGGAAGATCCGGGCTATCCGCCGGCACGGTTGCTGTTCGGCTCCCAGGGCGCCACGGTGGTCGGGGTGCCGGTGGACGAGCAAGGCCTGCGCGTGGACCTGATCCCCGATGGCACGCGGCTGATTTATGTAACACCCTCGCACCAGTTTCCCTTGGGCATGCCCATGAGCCAGGCCCGCCGCGAGGCTTTGCTGGCGCGGGCCTATGAGCTGGGGGCGATCATCATCGAAGACGACTACGACAGCGAGTTTCGCTACGAAGGCCGACCCGCCGATTCGTTGCAGAGCATGGATGAACGCGGGATCGTCGCGTACGTCGGCACTTTCTCCAAGACCTTGTTGCCGGAACTGCGGCTCGGCTATGCGATCCTGCCGCCAGCGATCCTTGAAGCGGTGATCCTGGCCAAGCGCCTCACCGACCAGCACACCTCCACCCTGCCCCAGTGGGCACTGGCGAAGTTCATCGCCGAGGGGTGCCTGCTCAAGCACATTCGCCGCTGCCACACCCTGTACGCTGGCCGCCGCGAGCGAATCCTGGCACGCATGGCCGGGGACTTGTCGCCCTGGTTCGACGCCGTGCCCACCACAGCGGGCTTTCACATGGCGGTGTTGTGCAAGGTCCCGGTGGACCTGGCGCTGGTGATCGAGCTGGCGAAAAAAGCCGAAGTCGGGCTCTACAGCCTCGCTGGTTTTTTCAATGAAGCGCCCGTGCGACCGGGCCTGTTCTTCGGCTTCGGCGCTATCGAAACCCTGGACATCGACATCGCCCTGGACCGCTTGCGCGACATTCTGCAGCAGGTGGCCTGAGGATTGGACTGGGCATTTATCCGCCCATTGGCTGTTTGAGCCGTGCGCCACCGGGCCTATCCTGCACGGGTGTGATTGATGTTGAGCAAACCCCTCCGACTTGATTCAGGAGCCTGAACAATGTCTCGCCAAGTGATCAATACCGTACAGGTGCAAGCCGCCGCCGGTCGCTCGGAAGAACTGGGCCGGCAGTTGCAGCAAATCGTCGAAACCCTGCGTGCACAGCCGGGGTGCGATGCGTACATGGTCGACCGTTGCCCGGACGATGGCGACCGCTGGAACGTCAGCGCCCGCTGGCAATCGGAAGCGGCCATGCAGGCCCATTTCAACTGCCCGGAAGTGCAAGGCTTCATCAGCCTGATCGACAATCGCCTGGCCCGAAGCGTGGATTTCAATAGTTTTCCGGTTGTCTGAGACTCACAACTTCATTCCTGCCTAGCCAAGTTGTGGCGAGGGGGATTTATCCCCGCTGGGCTGCGCAGCAGCCCCAAAATCTTCCTATCGGCGACGGATCTGGCGAGTGCTGCGCACTCGAACGGGGATAAATCCCCCCTCGCCACAAAAAGCTCGCCTGCTCACATCCATTTGTAGCCCAGCCAATTGGTCTACCCACCTTCCGAAAGATTGGACGTTTGCTCGCCCCACCTCTGGGCTTAGGGTGAATCCATCGCCGCGACAGCGCGAAATCACTCGAAACCACACAGGTCGTACCTTCATGAAAACACTTTGTCTGATCGCCATCCTCAGCCTGCTGCCCATTACCCAGACCTACGCCCACGAAGCGGCGCCTTCGGAGAAGGTCCAGGTGTTGCAGGAGCAGATGCTGAAAAACGTTCCCGGTAAAAAAGCCATGATGCTGACCGTCAACTATGCCCCCGGCCAGGCGTCCATCGCCCACAAACATGAAGGCACGGCCATGGCCTATGTGCTCGAAGGCGCTATCACCTCCCAGGTCAAGGGCGAGTCGGCGACGACCTACAAGGCCGGGGAGTTCTGGTACGAAGCGGCGGGGTCCGAGCACCTGGTTTCGAAGAATGCCAGCGCGAGCCAACCGGCGAAGCTGCTGGTGTTCATGGTGATGGGTGAGGATGAAGCGGTGTTGATTCCGCTGAAAAACTAACCAGCCACACCGCTGCGCCTCTGTGGGAGCAAAGCTTGCTCGCGATAGCAGTCGGTCAGTTACATCAATACTGTTGATCCAACGCTATCGCGAGCAAGCTTTGCTCCCACAGAGTATTTTTACCTAAGGAGCAACCGCACCAATAAAAAAACCCCGCATCTCTCAATGCGGGGCTTTTTCATTCAACACCGGATCAGTTGGCCGTCAAGACCGCCTGACCACTCATCGCAACGTCCAGCAGTTCGCGGTTGGCGACCGCGTACATGGCGTAGTCAGTGGCGCTGGCGGCACGGATGTCCACCAGCATGGCACGCCAGCGCTCGACCATGTCGTGATGCTGCTCGAGCCACAGCGCCAGGCGGGTTTCCACGTCCTGGGCGCCATCCCCCTCTTGCAGGACCGAGATGGTGATCGCCCGTTGCTGCCAGTCGACGTCATCGCGGAACGCTTCACGGGCCAGTGCCTGCCAGTTGTTTTCCACCGGCAAGGCGCTGATCTGTTGCAGGTACCAGGTAATGTCCAGGGCGCTGCCCACGGCGAAGTAGGCCTTGGCCACATCGGCGGCGTTCTGCCCAGTCACGTCGGACGCCTCGATGATCGGCAGCAAGGTGTACAGGTGCGTGGTGCCGGCGACCATGCGCGCCAGCAACTCTGGCACGCCGGCGGCGACGTAGGCCTGGTAGCGGGTCTGCCAGCCTTCGCGGGTCGGGCCTTCCAGCAATTCGTCGAGCTTGAGGCCCAACGCCGCCAGGTGCGGACCGAAGTGCGCGACGTCACGGGCAGCGTTCTGCTCGTTGCGACGGCTGCGCAAGAACCAGCGCGTGGCGCGACGCCCCAGGCGCATCAGCTCGTCCATCAGCTCCAGTTGCACATCAGCGGAAACCTGGTGGTCCAGGGCTTCGATCTGGCGGAACCAGTGCGGGAGATGGAAGATATCGCGCACGATCACATAAGCACCCGCCACGTTCGCCGGGCTCATGCCCGTAGACTCCTTGAGCCGCTGAACGAAGGTGATGCCCATGTGGTTGACCAGGTCGTTGGCGATCTGGGTACTGACGATCTCGCGCTTCAGGCGGTGGCGACGCATGGCTTCGGAGAACTTGCTCACCAGCGTCGGCGGGAACGCGGTCTCCATGTCACGGGTCAGGTAATCGTCGTCCGGCACCAGGGAGTTGAGCAGCGCTTCCTTGAGGTCGATCTTGCTGTAGGAGATCAGCACCGACAGTTCGGCACGGGTCAGGCCGTGGCCCGCCGCGACACGTTCGGCCAGCTGTTCTTCGGTCGGCAGGAACTCGATGGCGCGGTCCAGCTTGCCCCGGGCTTCCAGGTCGTTCATCAGGCGCTTGTATTCGGCGATCCGCACGAAGGCACGGCGCGCCGCCAGGGACAGGGCCTGGGTCTGCTTGTAGTTGTTGCCCAACACCAGGCCACCGACTTCGTCGGTCATGCTCGCCAGCAACTGGTTGCGTTGCTTGTCGGTCATGTCACCGGCCTGCACCACTTCGTTGAGCAGGATCTTGATGTTCACTTCGTGGTCGGAGCAGTCCACGCCGCCCGCGTTGTCGATGAAGTCGGTGTTGGAACCGCCGCCATTGAGGCCGAATTCGACGCGACCCAGTTGGGTCATGCCCAGGTTACCGCCCTCGCCCACGACCTTGCAGCGCAGTTCGTTGCCGTTCACCCGCAGTGCATCGTTGGCCTTGTCGCCGACATCGGCGTGGCTTTCAGTGCTGGCCTTGACGTAGGTACCGATACCGCCGTTCCACAACAGGTCCACCGGCGCCTTGAGCAAGGCGTTAAGCAGCTCGGTCGGAGTCAGCTTGTCAGCCTGGATGTCGAAGCGTTCCTTCATCTGTGGCGAGATGGCGATGCTTTTCGCGCTGCGCGAGAAGATGCCGCCGCCTTCGGACATGATGCTGGTGTCGTAGTCGGTCCAGGCCGAACGCGGCAGGTCGAACAGGCGCTTGCGCTCGGCGAAGCTGCTGGCCGGCTCCGGGTTCGGGTCGATGAAGATGTGCAGGTGGTTGAAAGCCGCGACCAGTTGCAGCTTGTCGGACATCAACAAGCCGTTGCCGAACACGTCGCCGGCCATGTCGCCAACGCCCACCACGGTGATGCTGTCTTCCTGGACATTGATGCCACGCTCGCGGAAGTGACGTTGCACGCCCACCCACGCGCCCTTGGCGGTGATGCCCATTTTCTTGTGGTCGTAGCCGGCCGAACCGCCGGAGGCGAACGCATCGCCCAGCCAGAAGCCGTAGTCGATGGCGATGCCGTTGGCGATGTCGGAGAAGGTCGCAGTGCCCTTGTCCGCCGCCACCACCAGGTACGGGTCATCGTCGTCATGCCGCACGACGTTGGCCGGTGGTACCAGTGCGCCGTCCTTGAGGTTGTCGGTGATGTCCAACAGGCCCGAGATGAAGATGCGGTAGCAGGCGATGCCCTCGGCCGCGATCTCGTCCCGGCTGCCGCCCAGCGGCAGGCGACGTGGCAGGAAACCACCCTTGGCGCCCACCGGCACGATCACCGAGTTCTTCACTTGCTGGGCTTTTACCAGGCCCAGCACTTCGGTGCGGTAGTCCTCTTCACGGTCGGACCAGCGCAGGCCACCGCGGGCAACGTTGCCAAAGCGCAGGTGCACGCCTTCGACCCGTGGCGAGTAGACGAAGATCTCGAACTTGGGCACCGGTTTCGGCAGTTCTGGGATCAGGTGCGGGTTGAACTTGAAGCTGAAGTAGGACTTGTTCTGGCCGTTGGCATCGGTCTGGTAGAAGTTGGTCCGCAGGGTGGCCTTGATCAGGTCCAGGTAGCGACGCAGGATGCGGTCTTCGTTGAGCACCTGGACGTCGTCCAGGGCCGAGAGGATCGCTTGTTCCAGGCGCAGTTGCTTGTCTTCCAGGTCGTCGCCGCTGAGTTTGCGCGCCAGGTAGAAGCGGGTCTTGAACAACCGGGTCAATTCGCGAGCGATGTCGGTGTGGTTGTTCAGGGTACTGGCGATGTAACCCAGGTCGAAGCCCAGGCGGATCTGCTTCAGGTAACGGGCGTAGGCACGCAGCAACGCCACGTCGCGCCATGGCAGGCCGGCGGTCAGCACCAGGCGGTTGAACGCATCGTTCTCGGCATCGCCACGCACGATGTGGACGAAGGCGTCCTGCAAGGTGTCGTTGAGTTGCTGGATGTCCAGGTCCAGGCCTTCGGCGGCGGTGAACGCGAAATCATGAATCCAGAACTCGCGACCATTGGTGTGGCGCAGGCGGTACGGGAACTCGCCCAGCACGCGCAGGCCGAGGTTTTCCAGGATCGGCAGCACGTCGGACAACGCCAGTGGCGTGTCGGCGTGATACAGCTTGCAGTGCAGCTCGCGCTGGCCGGATACCTGGCCCAGCGGCTGGTAGAAGCTCATCACCAGCGGATTTTTTTCGCTCAGGCTCAGCAGGTGCTGCATGTCGACCACGGCCGAGTGCGCGGCAAAACGCTCACGGTAGCCGGCCGGGAAGCCTTTCGGGAAATCCGACAGCACGTTGGTGCCCTGGGCTTCGCCGAAGCTCTCGACGACGAGGCTGGCGTAGTCGTCCTTCCAGCTGCGGCAAGCCTGCACGACTTCTTTTTCCAGCAGCAACGGGTCGATGTCGATGCGGTTCTTCGGGTCCACCCGCAGGATCAACTGCACGCGGGCCAGCACGGACTCGGAGAAGAAGGTCCAGAACTCGCAGTCCGAGGCCTTCAGGCGATCCATCAGCACTTGCTGGATCTTCTGGCGCACTTCGGTGGAATAGATGTCACGTGGCACGTAGGCCAGGCAGTAGCAGAAACGGCCATACGGGTCTTTGCGCAGGAACACGCGGATCTTGTTGCGTTCCTGGATCTGCACGATGGACATGACGGTGCTGAACAGCTCGTCCACCGGGGTCTGGAACAGGTCGTCACGGGGCAGCACTTCGACCACCTGGGCGAGTTCCTTGCCCAGGTGCGCCTTGGCCTGGAAGCCCGAACGACGCTCGATTTCCGCGACCTTGCGGCGGATGTACGGGATGACCCGCACGCTCTCGCCATACACCGAAGAGGTGTACAGGCCCATGAAGCGACATTCCTTGATGACCTTGCCGTCGGCGTCGATCTCACGGATCGACACGTAGTCCGGGTAGGCCGGACGGTGCACGCGGCTCGGGTGCGCGGCCTTGGCGAACGACAGCAGCGTCGGTTCGCGCAGGTAATTGACGGCGTAGTCTTCGATGCGCAGGTCTTCGGCAGTCAGGCCGGCGCGCAGCAATTTGGTCAGGCCCAGGAACGAATCGGGGTTGTACTCGATGTGGCCGCCGTCGGCCTCGTCGCGAACCACGAACTCTTCATAGCCCAGGAAAGTGAAGTGGTTACCCACCAGCCATTCCAGGAAGCTCTTGATCTCGCTCTTTTCCTCAGCGTCGATGGCGTAGGCGCTGCTGTCCAGGCTGTCGAGGATTTCCTGGACCTTGGCTTTCATCGGTTCGAAGTCAGCCACGGCCACGCGCACTTCGCCCAGCACTTGCTCAAGTTCCTTGCTCAGGACGTTGAGTTCGGCGGCGTTGGCGCAACGGTCGATCTCCAGGTACATCAACGACTCTTGCAGGATGCCGTCGCCCTGGGTGCCTTTTGGCAGGATTTCCAGCAACTCGCCCTTGCTGCCGCGACGCACGCTCAGCACGGTGGTTTGCAGGGTGTGGATGCTGTAGCCGCGACGGTTCAACTCGGTGCGGACCGAGTCCACCAGGAACGGCAAGTCGTGGTGCAGCACTTCCACGGCCGTGTGGGTCGACTGCCAGCCATGGCGTTCGTAATCGGGGTTGTAGACGCGCACCTGCGGTTGCGTGTGATCGAAGCGCTCAAGCAGGCGCCAGGCAGACAGGGTGCAGCCGGCAAGGTCGGACAACCGGCGCTGGGTAAGTTCATCGAGGGAAATGATGCCGAAGAATTGTTCAGCGAACAGCGCCACTTGTGGCAGTGCCTGTTCACTGATGTGCTGCGCCAGTGCCGCTTGCAGTTGGTGCTGGAAGTCGGCTTTGCTGGCTGCGGTGAAGAACGCCATCTGTGGTACTCCGCTTGGGCTTGTTATTGATTGAAGCGTCGCGTGCAACCCCACCCCTGCGGGGCTGTCGGCCATCCCGTTCCTGATTCTCGGGCAGAGGAAACAGGATGACAGGTGGGTGAAGCTGGACGGGACCTGCAGGTCACATCCTTTTCCATGTAATTTCATGTCATGGACACCTGCAAAACACACCCTGGGGTGGCCTTTGCAGGTGCACATCCGTTGCGCAGCTTAACGAGTGCGACAACCTGCCTGCTTGCAGCGCTGCGACATATTCGGTCATCGGCTAGCGGTACGCCTCGAACAACCCTAGCAGCCCGAGGGACAAACGGCACCTGGCAGCGTGAAATCGTCCGGGATCCAGGTAACCCAGCAGAAATTCTTCCAGGCTGGCAAAATCCCCTTTTTCGTACCCGCAGGGCTCATCGAGCCAGGAGCCATCACCATGCAAATGACCACCACCCTTCTGATCGCCAACCCATGCGACGACGAAGAGGACAACATGGCCATGCTCTGCTGCCATAGCGCCCAGGGCGAAATGTTCCTGATGACGCGCTACCCCGATGAAGACGAACTGGAAATCGCCCTTGACGGCGAGCCTTCGACACTTGACGGCGTGAAGGTGACGCTGAGCCCGACCCTGCTGAAGATCGAAATCGCCGCGGCGGACGCCGATGCGCTGAATGGGGATGACGTGCTGGAGATCACTCACAACACCGATGTGGCGGATTTGGCGGAGGTGGAACTGACGTTGCAGAACATCCTCAAGGGAACGGGGACCTATGTAAGCCAGCTCTGACTCCCAAGGCGACCGCTCCCTGTGGCGAGGGGATTTATCCCCGCTGGGCTGCGCAGCAGCCCTAAAGCAGTGAATTCAATCTTCCTGGCACGCTGAGTTGCCCGGTTCGAGGGCCGCTTCGCAGCCCAACGGGGATAAATCCCCTGGCCACAGGATCAGTGCGCCAGCTCTTATTCGTCTTTCTGCACGAGATTGCCATCGGCGTCATAGACCAGATACTCGTCACTGTTACTCGGATCCCTCACGTAGTAACGGGCCTCATTGCCGTTATCCGGCACCTTCATGCTGGTGTAGGATCCCAGTTCCTTGGTCACCTTGTTGTCCTGGCTGATCAAGACCAGCCCGGAACCACCACCGGCCGGGATGGCCGCGGCGTAACGGGTCTGGAACGCGCTGATCTGGACGTAATCCAGCGGGACCTGCAATCTGCCCGCCAGGTCGATGGCTCCGTAGCTACCCTCGCGTCCCACCACCGCCATGCCATTGGAAAACGGCGTCACCTCGTCATACGGCAACTTGATGGGTAGCCGCTCACCCTGGCGGTCGATAAAAGCGAATTTCCTGCTTTTAGCGTCCTGCACCAACAGCGGTTGTTGCCCGACAAACCGGCCTATCACGTTGTCACCCTGCAGGTTGATCCGTTTACCGTCCAGGTCGAAAACGTCCTGACGACTCCGGTCGGCAGAGCTGGCGTAGAGCAAACCCTCGCTGTGCTCGATGCCTGAGAACTGCGCCGGCAGGATTTCCTTGCCGTCCAGGGTATAGGCGCCGTAGAGGCCTTCCATGACATCGGTTCGTTTGCCGAGACGGGCGATGAATACGTTGCCAGTCACGGTGGGGTTGACGAATTTCATCGGCAATATGAAACGATGCCCCTTGGCATCGTAGAGCCCATAAGGTCCGTTGGTTTCCCGCTCCACCAACAGCAGGCCATTGCTCAACGCCTCGGTGATGTATTCGAACGGCAGGTCCACGAGCTTGTTGCTGCCGGCAGGAAAATAGGCGAGCTGGCTGCGCAACGCCTGCCACTCCGAATTCGGGTCGCTGGACTTTTCCGGGGAAAACAACGTGTAGGTATCGGCCATCTGGCTATCTTGCACCTGCACCCAACGGGGCTTGATCAACCACTGGCCGGCCTGGTCGATGAAGCCGTAGCGCTCGGCGTTCCGGTCCAGGGCGATGTAACGCGTTTGTGCTGCAAGGACGTTGTCGACCTGGGTGAACTCCACGGAGTTGTCTTCCATCGGATCGAGCACATGGATGACGATACGTTGCGGGGTGGCCTCGAATTGATAGTCGACCTCGGTGTTTTTCAACGGCCCCACCTGAGCGGCCAGCGCCTCGGTCAGGCGCTCCAGTTGCTGTTGTACCGCCTGGCCGGTCTTGAGCTGCTCGAGATCGTCCTTGGTCTGGAGCAGCGCGTTGTAATAACCCTGCAACGCCGCGATATCGCCATCGGAGGGAAACGCCCGGGAGTTGTTACCGTGGCTGTAGAGCGCCCTGCCCGCATCATCCAGCCCCTGAACCACGAAGGTCGACAATTTCGGTGTACTCAACCGCACGGACGCGCTGTCATCACCCAGGGCAGTGAGCTGGAAGGACTGACCGTCGTCCAGGGTCACTTTCGGGTGATCCTTGTCCAGCACCACTTTCTTGAACGCCGGATAGCTGCGGTAAGCGACCGTCAGGCCGAGACTCGCCAAGGGTTTGTTGACCGAGAGCGGGAAAGTGTCATGGGACGAGATCACGTCGTCGGACTCGACCTTGGGCGGCGCCTTGAGATCGGCGAAGGTTTTTTCGCTGCCATCGCGAAACCGCAGGCGCTGCGGCAGGTACTGCTCGGCCGCCGGCTCATCCGGCGTAGCGGCGCGTTTCCAGAGCGGATCAAGGCTGCTGGTGTCGAGCCTCACTTCGGAACCGTCGGCGAATAACCTCTGGGCAAAACGCAGGCCCTGGATCGTCGCCAGTTCAGCTTTCAGTTGCGCACTGGTGAATGGGACAAACAGCGGCTCGTATTGCAATGGCTGCTCGTCAGCAGGCTCAGTCGTCGACAGGGTCAGACTCAGTTGGGCGTCACTGATCAGTTCCAGGGACCTGAGGGTTTCACCGGTGTCCTGAATCAAGTAATTGAGGCGTTTTTCCACCTCGGGCGGTGCCAGCGTGCCGATGTCTTCCATACCCCCTTCGTTCAGTTGCTCGGCGGCGAAACCTTCATCTGCCGGCGCCCCGCTGTGGCGAAACAGGTAGTAGGACGCACAGCCCACCACCAACAAGGTCACACTCAGTATCGACAGCAATCGCAAACGAGGCTGGGTAAAGTTCATAGTGATTTCGGCAGTCAAGGCGCTGAGGAAGGCAGGCAGCTAACCACACAGCCTGGCCCGCTGCAAATCGCCTGGATGGCCCAGCCCTGATGGATCGTCGCCCCTGTTCGACTGAAGCGAACCACCGCCGGTCGTGCCTCTGACACGTCGCCCTTGACGACCGACCGCATTCTGATGTTTCCTGAAACCGGTTTCAGAGCCACTAATAAATCCAATAAGCAGGTTTCAATCCGTGAATTCTTTCTCCGCCGCCCAGCGCAGCCGCGTAACCATGCTTGACGTCGCCGAACGTGCCGGGGTTTCCAAGGCCAGTGTCTCGCGTTTCATCGGCGAGGACCGCGCCCTGCTCTCCGAGGCTATTGCCCGGCGTATCGAGCAGGCCATCAGCGAGCTGGGCTACCGCCCCAACCAGATGGCCCGCGGCCTCAAGCGTGGGCGCACACGCCTGATCGGCATGTTGGTGGCCGATATCCGCAACCCTTATTCGATTGCCGTGATGCATGGCGTGGAAACCGCCTGCCGGCGCCATGGCTACAGCCTGGTGGTGTGCAACACCGACCGCGATGACGAGCAGGAACGCCAGCACCTGGCGTTGCTGCGCGCCTACAACATCGAAGGGCTGATCGTGAACACCCTGGGGCATCACCGCGACGAACTGTTTGAACTGCGCAGCGAAATGCCTCTGGTGCTGGTGGATCGCAAGGTCGATCGGCTCGACAGCGATCTGGTCGGCCTCGACAACCCGGCCGCCATCGAGATGGCCCTCGATCACCTCGAACAACGGGGCTACCGTGATCTTTTGCTGGTGACCGAGCCGTTCGATGGCACCAGTTCGCGAATCGAGCGGGTCGAGAGTTTCAAGGCCGGCATCGAGCGACGCCCTGCCCTGACCGGCGCCGTGGTGGAAACCTGCGACCAATTGACCGCACGCATCAAGGCCTTCCTGGACCAGCCGAGCCAAGGCCCCAAGGCACTGTTCTGTGCCAATGGCATTGCCGCGCTGACCGCCACGACGATATTGCGCGACCTGGGTTGCCACTTGTTCGACGACGTAGGCCTGATCGCCCTCGATGACCTGGATTGGTACCCACTGGTGGGCAGCGGCATCACCGCCCTGGCCCAACCGACGGCCGAGATCGGCGCCAGCGCGTTCGAGTGTTTGCTCAAGCGTTTGCGCGGCGATAACGGGCCGGTGCGAACCCTGGATTTTGCGGCGCGGCTGATCGAGCGTGGGTCGACGCGGGGAAATGGTCGGTGATGAGCCCCTATCGCGAGCAGGCTCGCTCCCACACTGGATCTGCGCCACTGGAAGTCCCCTATGGGAGCGAGCCTGCTCGCGATAGCCCCCTCAGGCACAACCTTTTTTTTGGACAAAACTGAAACCGGTTTCAGAGGTATAAAAACAATGCACAACCCACCCGTCTCCATCAGCCTTTCCAGCTACGGCGCCGACATGGTACGGCAACACGGCCAAGGCAGCTTCATCGACCTGCTGGCCGCCGCCGGGGCCTCGCGCATTGAATGGCGCGAAGAATTGCTCACCACCGAACAACCCGCCGAGCTGGCCGCTCGCGCCCGTGCCCAGGGACTGCAGAGTATTTTCTCGTCGCCGCTGGAGCTGTGGCTCGCCGGCCAGTCCAGGCCCAACCCCGCCCTGGCCGTTGCCCTGCAACGCTGCGAAGCATTCGGCTCGGCGTGGCTGAAAGTCTCTCTCGGGCACTTCACCGACTCCAATGACCTGTCGGCACTGGCCCACGTACTTGCCACGAGCCCGGTGCAGTTGTTGGTGGAAAACGACCAGACCTTGCAAGGTGGGCGGATCGAACCGTTGCAACGTTTCTTCACCGCCGTAGAGCAGCAGACATTGCCCATCGGCATGACCTTCGACATCGGCAACTGGCAATGGCAGGACCAATCGGCCGCCGTGGCCGCCCGACAGCTCGGACGGTATGTCGCTTATGTGCATTGCAAGGCCGTGGCCAGGCGCGCCGACGGCAAACTGGTCGCGGTGCCTCCAGCCATGACCGACCTGCACCTGTGGGAACAGTTGCTCAAACACATGCCCGCCGGTGTAATGCGCGCCGCCGAATACCCGCTGCAAGGCGATGACTTGATGCAATTGACCGCTGGCCATGTCGCCACCCTTGCCCACCTCGGGCAATCGCGCCGGGAGCCTGCCCATGCCTGAGTTCGATGTGTTGTCGTTCGGCGAAACCATGGCGATGCTGGTGGCCGACCAGTGCGGTGACCTGGCCAGTGTCGAGCAGTTCCACAAGCGCATCGCCGGGGCCGACAGCAACGTGGCCATCGGTCTGTCGCGACTGGGCTTCAAAGTGGCGTGGCTGAGCCGGGTCGGTGCTGACTCCCTGGGACGCTTCGTGGTGCAGACGCTGGAAAACGAAGGCCTGGATTGTCGCCACGTGACGGTCGATCCAGCCCACCCCACCGGGTTCCAGTTCAAATCCCGTAGCGACGATGGCAGCGACCCGCAAGTCGAGTATTTCCGTCGCGGTTCGGCGGCCAGTCATCTATCGATCGACGCCATCGCGCCAGCGCTGCTTGACGCCCGTCACTTGCACGCCACCGGCATCGTCCCGGCGCTGTCGGACATGGCCCGCGAGATGTCCTTTGAACTGATGAGCCGCATGCGCGAGGCCGGTCGCAGCCTGTCGTTCGACCCCAACCTGAGGCCGAGCCTGTGGGGCAGCGAGTCGACGATGATCACTGAAATCAATCGCCTCGCCGCCCTCGCCCACTGGGTCCTGCCGGGGCTCGGCGAAGGCCGGCTGCTGACCGGCTTCGACGACCCGGCCGACATCGCCGCGTTCTACCTGGACCAAGGCGCCGAAATCGTCGTGATCAAGCTCGGCGCGGACGGTGCCTATTACCGCACGCCGCTGGACCAGGGCGTCGTCCCCGGCGTACCGGTGGCCCAGGTGGTAGACACCGTCGGCGCCGGTGATGGCTTCGCCGTCGGCTTGATCAGTGCATTGCTCGAAGGCCACGCCATTACCGAGGCCGTGCGGCGCGCCAACTGGATAGGCAGCCGCGCGGTGCAAAACCGTGGGGATATGGAAGGGTTGCCGACGCGCCTTGAGTTATTGGCTGAATTTGAAACCGCTGATCGCGAGCAAGCTCGCTCCCACATGGGATTGAGTTAACGCCTGTGGGAGCGAGCTTGCTCGCGATGGAAACCACCACACACCTGCTGCAACAAAAACAACAAGCTCAGGAGTCAACGACATGCAAACGCTCAACCTCGCCACCCGCCGCTGGTGGTACATCATGCCCATCGTCTTCATCACCTACAGCCTGGCCTACCTGGACCGGGCCAACTATGGATTCGCCGCCGCCTCGGGCATGGCCGAGGATCTGATGATCACCCCGGGGCTCTCGTCGCTGCTGGGCGCGCTGTTTTTCCTCGGCTACTTTTTCTTCCAGGTCCCGGGGGCGATCTACGCACAGAAGCACAGCGTGAAGAAGCTGATCTTCGTCAGCCTGATCCTCTGGGGCTCGCTGGCGACCCTGACGGGCGTGGTCGCCAATGCCTACTGGCTAATCGTGATCCGCTTCATGCTTGGGGTGGTCGAGGCCGCGGTGATGCCGGCGATGCTGGTGTACCTTTGCCACTGGTTCACCCGGGCCGAACGCTCGCGTGCCAATACCTTCCTGATCCTCGGCAACCCGGTGACCATGCTGTGGATGTCCGTGGTCTCGGGTTACCTGGTGCAGCAGTTCGACTGGCGCTGGATGTTCATCATCGAGGGCCTGCCGGCAGTGCTCTGGGCCTTTATCTGGTGGCGCCTGGCCGATGACCGTCCGGCCCAGGCCAAGTGGCTCAGCGACCAGGAAAAGCACGATCTGGAAAGTGCCCTGGCGGCCGAACAGGTCGGCATCAAGGCAGTGAAGAACTACGCCGAGGCCTTCCGCTCGCCCAAGGTGATCATCCTGGCGTTGCAGTTTTTCTGCTGGAGCATCGGCGTCTACGGGTTTGTGCTGTGGTTGCCGTCGATCCTCAAGGCCGGCCTGCAGATGAACATGGTCGAGGCCGGGTGGCTGTCGTCCCTGCCGTACCTGGCGGCGGTAATCGCCATGCTGGTGGTGTCCTGGGCCTCGGACAAGGTCCAGAAGCGCAAACGTTTCGTCTGGCCGCCGCTGCTGGTCGCCGCCATCGCGTTCTACGCCTCCTACCTGCTGGGGGCCGAGCACTTCTGGTGGTCCTATGGCTTGCTGGTGGTCGCCGGTGCTTGCATGTATGCGCCGTACGGTCCGTTCTTCGCCATCGTTCCGGAAATCCTCCCGGCCAATGTCGCTGGCGGCGCCATGGCGTTGATCAACAGCATGGGCGCGCTGGGCTCGTTCGGCGGTTCGTACCTGGTGGGCTACCTCAACGGCACTACCGGTTCCCCCGGCATGTCCTTCCTGCTGATGAGCGGCGCGTTGTTGCTCTCGGTGGTGCTGACCCTCGCCCTCAAGCCCGGCGCCAGCGACCGGACCGCCTCCCACCCCGCGACGCCACACCCGGCGCCCGCCCGTTCCTGAATCGAGACCCGCCCCATGAAAAAGCACGTGGTGTTGTACAAAACGCTGTCAGCTCAGTTGATGGCTCGCCTGCAAGCCCAGGCCCAAGTCACGCACATCGAACGCCTCGATGCCCAGGGCCTGGCGCAACTGCGCGAGACCCTCCCCACGGCCCATGGCCTGCTGGGCGCCAGCCTCAGGCTGGATGCGGCGCTGCTCGACCTGGCGCCAAACCTGCAAGCCATCGCCAGCGTCTCGGTGGGGGTCGATAACTACGACATCGACTACCTCACCGAACGCCGGATCCTGCTCAGCAACACGCCGGACGTGCTGACCGAAACCACTGCGGACACCGGTTTCGCATTGATCCTGGCAACCGCCAGGCGCGTGGTGGAGCTGGCCAACCTGGTCCGCGAAGGTGGCTGGCAACAGAGCATCGGCCCCCGGCATTTCGGCACCGATGTCCATGGCAAGACCCTGGGCATCATCGGCATGGGGCGCATCGGCGAAGCCCTGGCCCAGCGCGGGCACTTCGGCTTCGGCATGCCAGTGCTCTACCACAGCCACTCCCCCAAACCCGCGGTCGAGCAGCGGTTCGGCGCCCGTTATTGCAGCCTCGAAACGCTGTTGCGGCAGGCGGATTTCATCTGCCTGACCTTGCCGCTCACAGCCGAGACCCACGGGCTGATCGGCGCCCAAGCGTTCGCGCAGATGCGTCCCGAGAGTATCTTCATCAACATCTCCCGGGGCAAAGTGGTGGATGAAGCGGCACTGATCGAGGCCCTGCGCAACCAGCAGATCCGTGGCGCGGGGCTGGATGTGTTCGAGCGCGAACCCTTGAGTGCGGATTCGCCGCTGTTGCAGATGGACAACGTGGTCGCGACGCCGCACATGGGCTCGGCCACCCACGAGACCCGGGAAGCGATGGCGCGTTGTGCGGTGGACAATCTGTTGGCGGCGTTGGCGGGGGAACGGCCGGTGAATCTGGTGAATGCGGGGGCGTGGCGGGGCTGACATAGGCCGCCTTTTAATATGCCATCGCAAGCAAGATCGCGATGGCAACTGCGTTCATTTGAATGTGCACGCAACACAAACTTTCCGAGCACACCCGCCTTGAAACACCGCTGTCAGATTATCTTTTTGATCCTTACTTAAAATAATATAAACATCCCAAACGGCGAGAATAGTAGAGAGAAACCACACTTTCAACAAAACAGTTACATTCCTACACCCCCCTCCTACTCAACGGCAAGAACGAACCTACGTCAGCCTCGGAAGTCGCGCAATAGCCTTCACCCCACCCCAATGCTATTAATTAATCACTTGCGAACAAACGCAAGTTGGGCGCTCGCCTCGCGACGCCCATTAACTACATTGGAGTAAATCGACATGGGTAGGAAACGCTCTGAAATAAATAACACCTTCTTTGGCCTACCGCAGGCATTAGGCCTTTCTAAAGACCTCCTCGCAACAGAGGCCGATTTTTTTACGTCGCTGACCATCTAAGCCAGTGACCGATTAATTATCGGCGAACAGATGCCGGAAGGATCTCCTTTCGGCATCCTTTAATGGAGATCCATATGTCAGAACGAGAACTATCACCCACCGAAGCGCTATTCAATATCATGTCCACGCTGCATACACTGGGCCTCAGTGCAGTAACACGGTATACGACACCATCCAAGCTAGTAGCAACGGCCGAGCTGTTTGATGACAACGATAACCTCGTTGAGTCGGGAGCAGGCAAGGGACCAGATTCACTAATAGGCGCACTGGCAGAAAGCATTGAACACTTCAGCACGTTCCAGCCTCTTACTGGTGCTCCTATACGATACCGTTCCGACAAAATAGCTACCCAAAAAGCAGTTACAGAAGATGGAATTTTTACCAGCCTGCCTCACACAGAAAATTTAATCGAATGCTTTCGACTTACCTCGCTCAACAACAATGAAGAACTATTCGCGCCGTGCGTCCTTCTATGCCCTAAAACGACGCAAAACATCCACAAAGATTCGAATTCCGCACTGCGCTTTCTATCTCGCTACTCATCAAACTCAGGAATTGCTTTTGGTTGCACAGAGAACGAAGCACTATTACATGGTGCCCACGAAACAATCGAGAGGCATATCCTGTCTCTTTTCTACATGACTGTCTGTGGCCTCGGTCCGGCAATGGAACTATACACACCTTCTGCCGCGTTGCTTCAAAACAGCGCTGAGGAGCCACCCCGCTGCCTTGGCGTCAGCGAACAGACTGCAAGTGATCATTATCAAGGACGTGCTGTCAGTTTATTTTGCAGTGGCTTTTCCCAAAGCGGGCCCTGGAGCTCACCATCTTTCACCCATTGGCTCCGGATGCTCGCTTGAAATCCATACTGCAATCCAAAGGGCAGTTACTGAACAATTCCAGTCCGAGGACTTATATGATGCCGCTGAAGAATCCATAGATAGAGAAACCTTTGATCTACTATCTAAATCAAGACACCTGAAACACTTGATTGACTTCGCACCCGTCACAACAGCAACACTCCCTACAATTGACGCCCCTGCACACATCAACTCTACAACAGTTTCCGCACAACTAGAAACGCTGCAAAAAAACCTATCAAACACTGGAATGAAAATATTCCGCCGAACCGTAGCCCGCTTTTCAAGCAACAGCATCGTCACTCAAATTTATATTCCAGGACTTGAGCGCTTCAATATCATTAGAAACGGTCGCTTGGTGGTGCCACAGTACGTATTACGCGGTTGAATTATCGAACACAAAGCAACCAGGAGCGAGTACATGCATAGTATCCGGGCAATGATAAAAAACGCCTATAAAACACACACAAGACTTCTAGCAATGACTATAGCCACAATCATTGCACTCAAACTCATCACACTTGCCCCTCCACTGTTACTCGGAACCATCATCGACACCCTGCAAGGCAACAGAAACCCAGCATCCAACACTCTGCTCGCACTGACGACAGGTCTGATTGTCGCGGGGTGCATTCATGCCATCATCACTCCTCTGCAGCTCCATGCGCTATCTAAGTTGGTACAAAGCATTATCATGAACGCTTCCATTGAGTGGATCACCGAACTCATAGGCAAAGAGTTTTCGTTATTCAACTCTTGGAGAATCGGCCACTTCATAAAATCGGTCGAGCGCGGAATTACTGCACACGAACAACTACTCACTTTCCTTGTGACCATTGCGCTTCCCGTACTATTGGAATTCATAGTTGTTGGGACTGCTTTTATTTATATAGGTGGCGGTGAAATCTTTTTGAGCATGACGGCGCTCGGAGTTATCTATCTGGCTGCCACCCATCAAATTATCAAATGGCGGAGAAAGTACATCGATGCAGTCAATGAACAGGAAGATGAGTTAAGTGCCCACCTCTACAACACCCTCAACGCTGGAAAAATCATAAAACTGGAAAGAGCCATACCTACTGCCCTGCGCCCGTTGAACGCGGCGTTCGGACGTTATGCCAACGCTGCGGTGACTACGGCATCATCTGGCGGCCTACTGACCACCGCCAAGATACTGTTCGTAAGCCTTTCCACTGGGGGATTGCTCTACTGGGGCGTCGTGGACCAACTTTCGGGTCATCCCAGTATCAGTGTCGGACAGCTGGTTGCCATTTTTTCAATCGCGGGGAGTTATCTGCTCAGTATTTCAACCTTGACTGAAGGGTATCGTGTTCTTGATCAGTTCCTTGCAGACCAGCGTCAATTTCAGGGCCTGCTATCACTCCCGGATTTCGATCGCAGCAATCGGCTGGCCTGGGTTGATTTCCAGCGGCCCTCGGTTCTGGAACTCGGCCCCTGCGAAGTGGCAGGAACGGGACCGCTTCGCCTGTCGATCAAGCGCTCCCTGGCATTTGCTCAAGGGCAGTCAGTGGCTGTTACGGGCCCTAGCGGCGCAGGCAAAACCACTTTTTTGGAAGTTCTCGCCGGGCTTGATGCCTCAAAGCGAGACCAACTAAGTATCGACTCGGTACCGGTCTCACTTTTGTCCGGTCAAGCTCACTTGGACGCCTTGAGATACTGCCCCCAACAACCGCGGTTTCTGGAAGGCTCTTTTGAACAATCGGTTCTGTTCGGAGGCAGCGCATCGCCGATTTTGTCTAGAGCCATACGGCAATTGGAACTGGATGAGATCGTGACAACACGGCAGGTCAGCGAGAATGCATCGAATATCTCCGGAGGCGAAGCCAAACGCCTATCCCTGCTGCGCCTGATCAACAAGCCCGGAAAATTCAATATGTTCGACGAGCCAAGCGCATCCATCGAACCCAGGCTGACCACGCCTCTTTGGGACCTGTTATTCGACGTTTTTGCCGGGCAGGGGTTGATATGTGTCACCCATGACGTTGACCACCTGCATCGGTTTGACCGAGTCATTGTGATGCATGACGGGGCAATTGTGGAGGATGGTCCATGGCGGGAGCTGGTCGACAGGCCAGCAGTCAAGCTTCTGGTGGATGAGATTCGGACGCAGAACTAGCGAAATAAGGTGCTGGATCTGCTGCCGTCATCGTCGGATCGCCGCCGAAGCAGGCTCGCTCCCAAGGTTTTGCGGTTTGCCCAGTATTTAAGGAATGACACAAGTCCCTTGTGGCGAGGGAGCTTGCTCCCGTTCGACTGGGCAGCAGTCGCAGGCCCGGCGGGCGCGGTATGTATGGGGAACCGCGCCGGCTCTGTTTGGGGCTGCTGCGCAGCCCAGCGGGAGCAAGCTCCCTCGCCACGGGGGCTATGTCGACTGACGGGTTTCGATGTTGTCCAGTGCACGGTTCGCCAGCAGGCTGCCCAGTTCGATCAGTTGCTGAATGCCCAGGAGGAAATGCCGGCGTGAACCGTCCAGGTCGAAAGCCAGATCATTGGCCAGGGCATTGGCCGAAGCCAGGGTTTCGCTGAGGTTGGCAAGCAAGCTTTCGGTGTCGATGTCTTTGTTGACGGTGAAGAGTTGGCCGGGGGCAGGTTCTGCTTCGGGTTTGCCCGGTTTGGGGTTTAGGTAATGGTCGAGGACTCGGTCGGTGACTTCGTCGTGTTTTGGGGACTTGGTTTTTGGACGCGGTGAGGCCGGATCGGTGTCCGGGGGATTGGGGGTAGCTTTGAACATAAATAGAACCTCATGTGGGATAGGAGAACCACCACCTCGCTACCAAACGAGGGTGGCGGCCATACGAAGGTTGGTAGACCGGCCCACATGAACTCCGGCGCGCTCGAGAGCGCCCTACGCATGGCCACCATCAATACAAATGCTGAGATGCACTTGTAACAAGTGACGCTTGCGTCATGTGGAGAGCCGGGCTACCAAACCCGATCGCTGATTCATCAGCAACCCGGAAACGATAGAACCTGCCCCCCAAGCGCACAAGCCGGCGGATTCTGGCGCAGTTGTAGGCAATGGCGCAAGACCACGTAGCCTGTTCCAGAGCACTCCTACGTCCGGATAAACACCCCCCCATTTTGTGTGTACTTTGCAACTCAAGCGGGAGCAAACTCACCCCCACAATGCTTCCAAGCCGATCACAATTCACACGGCCGATCAAAATCCCGTTAGTCGCCACCCCCCGCCATGCATTAAAGTAACGCCCCCAGCCCCGGCGTTATCCGAACGCCTGGGCCACCCTTTCCAGGAACAGTCATCGATGGAACATCGTGAAGCGCTGCTGGCGCTGCGAACCTTTCTTTCAACGCAGATTCTCGGCCAGGAAAAACTCATCGAGCGCCTGCTCATCGCCCTGCTCGCCGACGGCCACATGCTGGTGGAAGGCGCGCCTGGGCTGGCCAAGACCAAGGCCATCAAAGAGCTGGCCGAGGGCATCGAAGCGCAATTCCATCGCATCCAGTTCACCCCCGACCTGCTGCCCGCCGACATCACCGGCACGGAAATCTATCGCCCGGAGACCGGCAGCTTCGTGTTCCAGCAAGGGCCGATCTTTCACAACCTGGTGCTGGCGGACGAAATCAACCGCGCCCCGGCCAAGGTCCAGTCGGCCTTGCTCGAAGCCATGGCCGAGCGCCAGGTCAGCGTCGGGCGCAGTACCTATGAACTGTCGCCACTGTTCCTGGTGATGGCCACGCAGAACCCGATCGAGCAGGAAGGCACCTACCCGCTGCCCGAAGCCCAGCTCGACCGGTTCCTGATGCACGTCAAGATCGGCTTTCCCGATGCCACGGTGGAACGCCGCATTCTCCAGCAGGCCCGGGGTGAAGCGCTGAACGGCGAGACCAAGCCCGAACGCCGCGTGAGCCAGCAGGCGATTTTCTCGGCGCGCAAGGAAATCCTCGGTTTGTACATGGCCGACGCCGTGGAGGAGTACCTGGTGCAACTGATCATGGCCACCCGCAACCCGGCCAAGTTCGATCCGGAAATGGCCGAGTGGATCGCCTACGGCGCCAGCCCGCGGGGCTCCATTGCCCTGGACCGCTGCGCCCGTGCCCATGCCTGGCTGGCCGGACGCGACTTTGTCAGCCCGGAAGATATCCAGGCCGTGCTGTTCGACGTGCTGCGCCATCGCATCATCCTGTCGTTCGAAGCCGAAGCCGCCGGCATCGACCAGGACCGGGTCGTGCAGCGGATTCTCGACGTCGTCGCTGTCGCTTGAGCATGAGTCATGAATAACCCACTGACGCCCGCACCGGGCATCCGCGTCAGCCTTTCGGAGCTGATCGAGATGCGCCATCGCGTGCGCGAGGTGCAGTTGTTCTCGACACCGGGCCAGCGCAGCCCGTTGATCGGCCTGCATCACTCCAAGCTGCGCGGACGCGGGGTGGACTTCGACCAGGTACGGGTCTACCAGGCCGGCGACGATGTGCGCACCATTGACTGGCGTGTCACCGCCCGGACCCAGGAGCCGCATACCAAACTGTTCCACGAAGAACGCGAGCGACCGATCTTCATCATGATCGAGCAAAGCCACCGGCTGTTCTTCGGCTCGGGGCTGATGTTCAAATCGGTGCTCGCCGCCCAGGCCGCCAGCCTGATCGGCTGGGCCGCGCTGGGACACAATGACCGGGTCGGCGGCCTGGTGTTCGGCAATAACACCCATTACGAGGTCAAACCGCGGCGCAGCAAACAGAGCCTGTTGCAATTGCTCAACCGGCTGGTGCGGGTCAATCAGTCACTGCACACCGAGGGCGAGCCGGACCGCGACTCGTTCGGCATCGCCCTGCGCCGGGCCCGGGAAGTGCTGCGGCCCGGCAGCCTGGTGATCGTGATTTGCGACGAGCGTGCGTTGTCCGACAGCGCCGAGCAGCAACTGAGCCTGCTGTCTCGCCATTGCGACCTGCTGCTGTTGCCGTTGTCGGACCCACTGGACCATGCCCTGCCCGCCGCCGGCCTGTTGCGTTTCGCCCAACGTGGTTCACAGTTGGAGCTCGACACCCTGAATTTCGAACTGCGCCAGGCCTATCGCGCCCAGGCCGAGGCGCGCCAGGAGCGCTGGGAACTGCTGACGCAGAAACTGCGGATCCTGATGATGCCCTTGAGTACCCAGGGCGACATGGTCGAACAACTGCGTGAATACCTGAACCCCAAGCGGGCCGGGAAAAGCCGATGAGCAATCTGGATCAATTGCAGCCGCTGATGGCACCGCCCCCCATTGGTTTCTGGCCGCCCGCGCCAGGCTGGTGGTTGCTGCTGGTGGTATTGCCGTTGCTGGGTCTGGGGCTGTGGCAATTGCGCCGGTTCATTCCGACCCAGCGCACCACCGTCCGTAGCGAACAACCCCTGGACCCGGTGCGCCTGGCCGCCCTGGCCGAACTCGCCCGGCTGCCCAAGCCCTACGACGGCGCACCGGCCGGTGCCTGGCTGCAACAGCTCAACGGACTGCTCAAGCGCCTGTGTCGCAACCATTATCCCTACAGCCAGAGCCACACCCTCAACGGGCGTAAATGGCTGGCCTTCCTGGATAACCGTTGCCCGGCCGCCGGCCTGACGCGCTGGATGGTACTGGTGGAAGGCGCCTACAAGCCCGAATGCAAGCTCGATGACAAAGCCATCGCCGGCCTGACCCAGGCGGTCGAAATCTGGATCCGCAAACATGTTTGAGTTCGCCTGGCCGTGGGTGTTCGCCCTGTTGCCGCTGCCCTGGCTGATGCGCCTGGTGCTGCCGGCGGCCGACAGTGGCGAGCCGGCGCTCAAGGTCAGCTTCCTTGGGGACCTGGAAGGCCTGGTGGGCCGTCGAGCCCGGGCCAATCTGCCGACCTGGCGGCAACAGGCGCCCTTTATCCTGCTTTGGCTGCTGTTGCTGATCGCCGCGGCACGACCGCAGTGGCTGGGGGAGCCGTTGCCCATTGCCGCCAGCGGCCGTGATCTGTTGGTGGCGGTGGATGTCTCGGGCTCCATGGACTTTCCCGACATGCAGTGGAAAGACGAAGAAGTCAGTCGCCTCGCGCTGGTCCAGCATATGCTCGGGGACTTTCTCGAAGGGCGCGAAGGTGACCGGGTCGGCCTGATCCTGTTCGGCAGCCAGGCCTACTTGCAGGCACCGCTGACTTTCGACCGGCGCACCGTGCGCCATTGGCTCGATGAGGCGCGCATCGGCATTGCCGGCAAGAATACCGCCATCGGCGACGCCATTGGCCTGGCCCTCAAGCGCCTGCGCCAGCGGCCGGCCCACAGTCGCGTACTGATCCTGGTTACCGACGGTGCCAACAACGGCGGCGAAATCGATCCGCTGACCGCCGCGCGTCTGGCCGCCGATGAAGGCGTGAAAATCTACCCGATCGGCATCGGTGCCGACCCGGAACAAAGCGGCACGGCAGGCTTTCTCGGTGTCAACCCGAGCCTGGACCTCGACGAAGCGACCCTCAAGGACATTGCCCAGGCTACCGGCGGCCGCTATTTTCGGGCCCAGGACGGTGAGCAATTGTTGGCGATCAAGACCACCCTCGACCAGCTCGAACCGGTGACCCAGCAACCGACCCAGGCCCGCCCGGCCCTGGCGCTGTATCACTGGCCCCTGGCCGTGGCCCTGCTGCTGAGCATGTTGCTGGTGGCCCGGGCGCGCTGGCCGGACAATCCGTTGCAGCGCCTGTTCAACCAGCCGCTGTTCCAGCCGGCCCAACACACCGAGTGGCGCCAGCGGCTCAAGCGCCTGCGCTTGCGGAGGCGTCGATGATCGCCCTCTGGCCACACTGGCTGCGCCCCTGGTTCGTGTTGCTGCTGCCGTTGCTGGGCTGGTTGCTCTGGCAACTGTGGCATCGACAGAAACGGGTGGGCCGCTGGCAGATGATCCTGCCGCCGGCCTTCCATGCCGTGCTGCTCAGCGGTGGCAGCGGCCGTGAAAGCCGGTTGCCATGGATTGCCCTGGGCCTGGGTTGGCTGTTGATCGTGCTGGCGTTGCTGGGGCCGAGCTGGGCGCGGGTCGAACAGACCAGCCAGAAACCCGCCGACCCGCTGGTGGTGGTACTGGAACTGACCCCGGAAATGCTCGCCACCGATGTCCCGCCCACGCGCCTGGAACAAGCCCGGCGCAAGGTCCTGGACCTGCTGCACAACCGCAGCGATGCCCAGACCGCGATCATCGTCTATGCCGGCAGCGCCCACACGCTGGTGCCGCTGTCCGACGACCTGTCCACCAGCGCCAACCTGCTCGAAGCCCTCGCCCCGTCGATCATGCCCCAAGGCGGTCATCGTGCCGACCTGGCGGTCCACAAGGCCATGGCCCTGCTAGATCAGGGTGAGCTCGGCCACGGCCGGATCCTGCTGATCGGCTCGTCGCTGAACGAGCAGGAACGTGCAGGCATTCGCCAGGTACTGGATGGTTCCGCCACCCAATGGCTGATGCTGGGTATCGGTACCCGGGAAGGCGCACCGGTGGCCCAGGAAGATGGCAGTTACCTCAAGGATGCCCAGGGTGCGATCCTGGTGCCACGGTTGGACAGCCCGGCCCTCAAGGCCTTCGCCAACGAGTTGGACGGCCGCTACCGGCCGGCGCGGCTGGACGATAGCGACCTGCGTGGCCTGGGCCTGCTGGACGGTCCTCGCCACCTGCGCAGCGATGGGCAAACGTTGCGCCTGGACACCTGGGCCGACCAGGGCTATTGGCTGCTCCTGCCCCTGTTGCTGCTAGCCGCCTGCGCCGGGCGGCGAGGCTGGCTGTTCTGCCTGCCGTTGCTGTTCGTGTTGCCGCAGACTGGCCACGCCTTCGAATTCCAGGACCTGTGGTTGCGCGCCGACCAACAGGGCCAGCACTTACTCAAGCAAAAACGCCCCGCCGAGGCCGCCGCGCATTTCGAGGACAGCCAGTGGCAAGGTGTTGCCCTGTACGAAGCTGGCCAATACAGCGAAGCCGCCCGGCGCTTCGCCGAAGGCAACGACGCCCGCGCGCACTACAATCGTGGCAACGCCCTGGCCCGCAGCGGTGAACTGGAAGCAGCGCTGGATGCCTATGAGCAAGCCCTGGAGTTGCAGCCCGACCTGCGCCCTGCCCAGACCAACAGGGCTCTGGTGCAGAGCCTGTTGAACGAGCAGGCACCGCCGGCGCAAGAACCCAAGCCCGACGAAAGCAAGGAACCGGGCCCCGCCGAGCAAGCGCCGGATGCCGATTCACCCAGCCAGTCTTCCGAACCGGGGCAGCCCTCCTCCGAGGCAACCGCGACGCCGGACGAATCCCAGCCCCCGCGAACGGCACAACCGCCCACCGCCCAGGATGTACCGGGCAGCGAGCTACCGGACGAGCAGACCACCACCCCGCCGCTGCGCCCCGCCGCCGGCCAGCGCAATGAAGAAGAACAACGCCAGGCCCTGGAACAATGGCTGCGCCAGATCCCGGACAATCCTGGCGAGCTGCTCAGGCGTAAATTCTGGTATGAACAGCAAAGCCATCAGGCCCAGGGAAAAACCCCATGACCCGCTTCACCGCCTACCTACTCATCTTGCTGCTCTGGGCCTCTGGAACCCAGGCTGCACAGCTGACTGCCAGTGTCGATCGCAGCCGCCTGAACTCCGGGGAAACGGTGGAACTGACCCTGGAATCCAACGATGCCACGTTGTTCGGCAAACCCGACCTCGGCCCGCTCCAGGCCCTGTTCGACGTGCGCGGCACCCGCCAGGTCAACCAGTTGACGACCCTCGACGGTGAGAACCGCGCCACCACCCGCTGGATCATTACCCTGCTGCCACGCCAGAGCGGCACCGTGATCATTCCCCCGCTGCAACTGGGCGAGGTGACCAGCCAGCCGATCACCTTGCAAGTGATCGAAAGCGAAACCCGCAACGCATCGGGGACCCTGGCGCCGGTGTTCATCGAGGCCAGTCTCGACCAGACCCACGTGTACGTGCAGGCCCAGGCGATCCTGACCCTGCGCATCTACCATTCGGTGTCGCTGTACGACGACAGCAGCCTGACGCCGTTGCACATCCCCGATGCTCGCACCGAACAACTGGGCGAATCGCGCACTTATGAAAAGGTCATCAACGATGTGCGCCACGGCGTGATCGAACTGCGCTACGGCATCTACCCGCAGCGCAGCGGTGAACTGACGATTCCGGCCCAGACCTTCAGCGCCACCCTGGTCGAGCCGGTGGCCCAGGACGCGGTGCCTTCGGGGCCGAAACCCGGCCAACTGATGCGCGTCAGTTCCGAGCAACTGCGGCTGACCGTCAACCCCAAGCCCGCCAGCTACCCAGCCGATGTGCCCTGGCTGCCAGCACGCAGTCTGTCCTTGAGCGAGAGCTGGAGCCCCGAACCGACTCACAGCCAGGTCGGCGATTCCCTGACCCGCAGCCTGACCCTGGAAGCCGAAGGCCTGGCCAGTGCCCAGTTGCCGCCCCTCCCGGCCACCGAGATCAATGGCTTGCGGCGCTATCCGGACCAGCCGGTACTCAGCAGCCGCAGCAGTGAACGCGGGCTGGTGGGCAGCCGCGAAGACCGCGAGGCGCTGGTGCCCAACCGCAGCGGCACCATCGAATTGCCACCGGTGGAAGTGGTCTGGTGGAACACCCTGGAAGACCACCTGGACCGCACCAGCCTGCCGGCGCGGACCCTGCAAGTGGCGAACAACCCAAACCTGATGGTGGATACGCCGGCGGGTACGGCGCAGATCGTGACGACGGTCGACAGCGAGACCCTGTGGTATTGGCAACTGAGCACTTTCATCCTGGCTTGCACGACACTGCTCGGCTTTGGCTTGTGGTGGCGCGCCCGTTGGCAACCGGCCATCCTGCGCTCGACCCAGGCCGGGCCGAGCCCGCGCACTCTGCTGGACGACCTCAAGCGCGCCTGCCTGGCCAACGATCCACACGCCACCCGCCAGGCCCTGGACGCCTGGGCCCGGCAGCAACCGGAAACCCTGGCCGACATGGCCGCGCGGTTCGTGCCGTTGTCCGACGCCCTCGACGGCCTCAACGGCGCGCTCTACAGCGAAACCGGCCAGCATTGGCAAGGCGAAGACCTGTGGCGGGCCATTCGCACCATCCCGCCCACCGAAGGGGCGCTGGATTCGGCCGGTGATTCGGGATTGCCGCCGCTTTATCCTAAATAAACCGCTCCTTTTTTGTAGCTTTCGAGCTTTTGAGCTTTCGAGCTTTTGAGCTTTTGAGCTTTTGAGCTTTTGAGCTTTTGTGGCGAGGGAGCTTGCTCCCGCTCGATTGCGCAGCAATCGCAAAACAAGGGCCGCTGCGCAGCCCAGCGGGAGCAAGCTCCCTCGCCACAGGATTGCGCTGCAGCAGATACCTCGAAGTTGAACAAGTCCTCCCCCCCCAGTTTCCCAGTAAACTCTGCTTCTTTTAGCCGCCCTCCTCTTCACCGCGGCCATCATCTGTTTCCTGGAGTTTACCTTGCGTCTGTTTCACACCTCCGACTGGCACCTGGGGCAAAACCTGCACGGCCAGGAGCGCGATTTCGAACACGCCTGTTTCCTCGACTGGCTGCTGCGTCAGCTGACCCACGAAAAACCCGACGTACTGCTGATCGCCGGGGATATCTTCGACACCGTCAACCCACCGGTCAAAGCCCAGGAGCGGCTGTACGATTTCATCGTCAGCGCCCATGAACAAAACGCCAACCTGACCATCGTGATGATCGCCGGCAACCATGACTCCGGCTCGCGGATCGAGTTGCCGGCGCCGCTGATGCGCCGCTTGCGCACCCACGCCCTGGGCCGGGTGTTGTGGCTGGACGACGGTCAATTGGATGTCGAGCGCCTGCTGCTGCCATTGCCCGACGCCAAGGGCAAGGTCAAGGCGTGGTGCCTGGCCCTGCCGTTCCTGCGGCCCGCCGAAGTCACCGGCGCGCAACTGGGTGACGACTACCTGCGCGGTATCGGCCAGGTCCATGAATGGCTGATCGCCGCCGCCAACAGCAAGCGCAAGAAAGGCCAGGCCCTGATCGCCATCAGTCACGCACACATGGCCGGCGGTTCGGTGTCCGAGGATTCCGAACGCAGCCTGATCATCGGCAACGCCGAGGCCCTGCCCGCCAGCCTGTTCGGCCCCACCATCAGCTACGTCGCCCTCGGCCACTTGCACAAGCCGCAGAAGGTCAACGGTGAAGAACGGATCCGCTACAGTGGCTCGCCGATCCCGCTGTCATTCTCGGAGATCGGCTATCAGCATCAGATCCTCGACATCACCCTGGACGGCGACACCCTGGTCAAGGTCGAGCCACGCCTGATTCCCCGGGCCGTCAACCTGCAACGCCTGGGTCCGGCACCGCTGGCCGAGATCCTGGCGCAGCTCAAGGACCTGCCCGACATCGACCTGCTAGCCGACATCCATCGTCAACCCTGGCTGGAAGTGCGGGTGCGCCTCGACGAACCGCAACCCGACCTGCGTCACCAGGTTGAAACCGCGTTGCAAGGCAAGGCCGTACGCCTGGTACGGATCGCTGCCGAATACGCCGGCAACGGTGGCACCGGCAGTGCCGATGACGGCGGCGCGCTGGTGGAGCTGGATCAGCTCAGCCCGCAGGAGCTGTTCAGCCGCGCCTGGCTGGACACCTACGGCAACGAAGTGGACGAACAGACCCTCAAGGATTTTGCCGTGCTGTTGCAAGACGTGCAGATGGAGAGCGAGCAACCATGAAGATTCTCGCGATCCGCCTCAAGAACCTGGCGTCCCTGGCCGGGCCTTTTGAAATCGATTTCACCGCCGAACCCTTGGCCAGCGCCGGCCTGTTCGCCATCACCGGCCCCACCGGTGCCGGCAAGAGCACCCTGCTCGACGCCTTGTGCCTGGCGCTGTTCGGCGCCGTGCCACGTCTCAATAACACCGGACGCGACGCCAAGGTGCCGGACGTCGATGGCGAAATCGCCACAGGCGACCCGCGCACGCTATTGCGCCGTGGTACCGGCGATGGTTATGCCGAAGTGGATTTTCGCGGCATCGACGGGCGCCGCTATCGGGCCCGCTGGGAAGCCAATCGCGCCCGGGAAAAGGCCGGTGGCAAGTTGCAAGCCAGCCGCCAGAGCCTGCGGGACCTGGACAACGATCAACTGCTGGCGAGCCAGAAAGGCGAGTACAAGGCCCAGCTCGAAGCCGCCCTGGGCCTGAATTTCGAACAGTTCACCCGCGCCGTGCTGCTGGCCCAGAGCGAGTTCAGCGCGTTCCTCAAGGCCGATGACAACGATCGCAGCGAACTGCTGGAAAAACTCACCGACACCGCCCTGTACACCCGCCTCGGCCGCCGTGCCTTCGACAAGGCCAAGCAAGCCAAGGAAACCCACAAGCAGTTGCAGGACCAGGCTACCGGCGTGACACCGCTGGCCCCGGAGGCCCGGGCCGAGCTGGACCAGCGCTTCAACGACGCCCAGCAACAACTCAAGGCCCAACAGGCACAACTCAAGCAGTTGGAGTTGCAACACACCTGGCTCAAGGACCTGCGCCAGTTGCAGGACGAACAGACCAGCGCCGCCGAGCAGCTGCAACAGGCCCAGGTCGATTGGGATGCGCTGGCCGACGAACGCCTGAAATTGACGCGCCTGGAACAACTGGCGCCCCAGCGGCATCAGTTCATTCGTCAGACGGAACTGACCCGCCAGCTCGAACCGTTGGCGGTGCAGATCCAGCAACTCACCCAGCAGCAGATCGACTTGCAGGCACAGCAGACCACGCTGGAGAAGGACCTGGCCAATGCGCAACTGGCACTGACCACCGCTCGCCAGCACAGCAGCGACAGCGCGCCGTTGCTGCGTCAGGCCTTCGACGAGCAAAGTACCCTCACCCGCCTCGCCAGGGACGTCAGCCAGAGCGCCGAGCGCCAGGAACAGGCGCAACAAGCTTGCAGCGAAGGCCAACGCACGATTGACAGCCTGCTCGAACAGCAAAGGCTGGTGGCCGAGCGCTTGCAGCGGATCGCCGGCGAACTTGAACAAAGCACGCACCTGGCACCGCTGAGCGATGCCTGGAACGCCTATCGCGATCGCCTCCAACAACTGATGCTGATCGGCAATCGCTTGAACAAGGGCCAGGCCGAACTCACCGCCCTGGAACAAAGCGCCGCGCGCGCCTTCGAGGCGCTGGCAAACCAGCGACAAAACCTCGAAGTGCTCTATAAAGAAGCCGGCGCTGAACCGGAAGCGGTGGCCGAACAGATCCAGTTGCTCGGCAACCTGCTGCAAGACAACCGCAAGCAACTACGCGCCTTCGAAGACCTGACCCGGTTGTGGGCCAGTCAGCAAGAGTTGGACAAACGCGGGGCCGAGCTTGAGCAGCGCCAGCAACGAGCGCTGCAGGAACGTGACCGGCTGGTGCGTGAAGGCGGCGAAGCCAAGGCCGAACTGACCATTGCCGAACAGACCCTGACCGTCACCCGGGAACTGCTGGAGCGTCAGCGCCTGGCCCGCAGTGAAAGCGTCGAGCAACTGCGCGCGCAGTTGCAGGACGAGCAACCGTGCCCGGTGTGCGGCAGCGTCGAGCATCCTTACCATCAGCCCGAAGCCCTGCTGCAAAGCCTCGGGCGCTTCGATGAAACCGAAGAGGCCAACGCCCGCAAGGTCGTCGACCTGCTCAATGAAAAAGTCATCGACCTGCGGGCCCAATACAGTGGCGTCATCGCCCAACTCAAGGAGCTCAAGCAGCAGCAGGAACAACTCGCCGCCCAGCAACAAAGCCTGGCGCCCAGCCTTGAAGCCCACCCGCTGTCGACGCAATTGCTGGCCCAGGATTCGAACAAACGCGACGCCTGGCTGGCGCAGCAGAACAGCCAGTTGCACCAGCACATCAACCAGGACGAACAACGGCAAACCGCCCTGCTGACCCTGCAACAGGACGCCGCGCGCCTGGCGCAGCAACTGCGCAATGCCGAAACGGCCAGCCAGCAGGCATCACAGCAACTGAGCAATCAGCAGCAGGAACTGGCCCGTGATCGCCAGCGCCTGGACGATGAATTGCATCACTTCAGCGCTTTGTTGCCAGCAGACACGTTGCAAGCCTTGCGCACCGAGCCCGCCGCCACCTTCATGCAGCTCGATCAGCAAATCGCCCAACGCCTGGAGCAATTGGAACAGCAGCGTGACGAATTCGGCGAACAACTCCAGCGTCAGCAAACCCTGGAGAAGGAACAGGACCGCCAGCAGACCCGCGTGCAGCAATTGGAATCGGCGCAGCAGCAATTCAAGGCCCTGACCGAACAACATCACGCTTGCCAGGAAAAACTCACACACCTGCTGGGCTCATACGCCAGCGCCGAACAGTGGCAGCAACAACTCGATCAGGCCCTGGAACAGGCTCGTCTTGGCGAAGCAGCGGCCAATCAACAGCTGCAGCAATTGCGCAACAACCTCGTGCAACTGGCCGCCGAACTCAAGGCCCGGCAGGAACAGGCCCAGTCCCTGGACAGCGAACTCCAGGCCCTGGCAACGGGCATCGCGCAATGGCGCACGACCCATCCCGAACTGGACGACGCCTCCCTCGAGGCCCTGCTCAGCCTCGACGAACAGCACGTCAGCCAGTTGCGCCAACGCTTGCTCAACAGCGAGAAAGCCATCGAACAGGCCCGCGTACTGCTCACCGAACGCGAGCAGCGCCTGCAAAACCACCAGGCCCAGCACAACGGCAACCTGGCGCCCGAACAACTCGCCCAGGCCCTCGCCGACTTGCAGGCCCAATTCGCCGTCAGCGAACAGCGTTGCGCCGAATTGCGCGCCGACCAGGCCGAGGACCAGCGCCGACAGAATGCCAACCAGGCCCTGGCCCAGCAGATCGACCAGGCCTACACCGAGTACCAACGCTGGGCACGCCTGGATGCGCTGATCGGCTCGGCCACCGGCGACCGCTTCCGCAAGCTGGCCCAGGCCTACAACCTCGATTTGCTGGTGCACCACGCCAACGCCCAACTGCGGCAATTGGTGCGCCGCTATCGGCTCAAGCGCGGCGGCAGCATGCTCGGGCTGCTGGTGATGGACACGGAAATGGGCGATGAACTGCGCTCGGTGCATTCGTTGTCCGGCGGCGAGACTTTCCTGGTCTCCCTCGCCCTGGCGTTGGGCCTGGCCTCGATGGCGTCCAGCACCCTGAAGATCGAATCGCTGTTCATCGACGAAGGTTTTGGCAGCCTCGATCCTGAATCCCTGCAACTGGCGATGGACGCCCTCGACGGACTGCAGGCCCAAGGTCGCAAGGTCGCGGTGATTTCCCACGTGCAGGAAATGCACGAGCGGATCCCGGTACAGATCCAGGTCCGGCGCCAGGGCAACGGCTTGAGCACGGTGGAGGTGACATGAGCCACGCCACGCTCTATTCCTTCCGGCGCTGTCCCTACGCGATGCGGGCGCGCATGGCATTGCGCTATAGCGCGGTCGAGGTGGAGATTGTCGAGGTCAGCCTGAAGGCCAAGCCAGCCGAGATGCTCGCACTTTCCAGCAAAGGCACGGTGCCGGTGCTGCAGGTCGATGGTCGGGTGATCGATGAAAGCCTGGATATCATGCGCTGGGCCTTGGCGCAGCAGGACCCGGATAATTGGAGATTGTTCGGCGACCTCGAAGGCCAGGCGTTGACGGCAGCGTTGATCGAGGAAAACGACCAGGTGTTCAAGCTGCACTTGAATCGCTACAAATACCCCGAACGCCATCCCGAGTATCCGCAGGAACATTACCGCCGCGAGGGTGAAGACTTTCTGCGCCGCCTGGAGGCATTGCTTGCAACCCGGCCGTTTCTGGCGGCGGATCACCAGAGCCTGGCCGATGTGGCGCTGATGCCGTTCGTGCGCCAGTTCGCCCATGTCGACCGTGAATGGTTCGCCCAGGCGCCCTACCCGCGGCTACAGGACTGGTTGCAAAGGTTTCTGGAGTCCGAGCTGTTCATGGCGATAATGGCCAAGTAACTGCCCGCACACAGCCCTGTGGCGAGGGGCACTTCTGTGGGAGCAAGGCTTGCCCGCGATGCAGACGCCTCAGTCCCTGAAAAGAACCGCGTCATCGTTCATCGCGAGCAAGCTTTGCTCCCACAGAGAAAATCAACCTCCACTACGGGCAAGCCTTGCTCTCGCAAAATCTCTAAGCAGACCCACTCAGTCACTCAGCAAACTCAACAATCGCTCACGCGCCACTTCCAACTCAGCGGAATCCGGCTGAGCGGCTGAAACAATTGGAGTCGAGTAGAGAAACAGCAGCATCACTGCCAGACGCATCGCCATGGTGTCGATCCTTATCGGTAAAGGAGTCAATTTGTCAGCGCCAAATTTAAACACATGGCCAAGTGATATTACAGTAGGATTTCACTGGAAACGGCGAAGCCTGCGATCTTTTCTCTCCACCTGAACGTCAGGGAAGATGAAAAGATCGCAGGCTTCTGTCGTTGGGCGATATTTCAGTGTTGGGTCTTGTGGTCCAACGCGGCATAGAAGTTGGCGCTTTGTTGCAGGTATTTCTCGGTGTAGCTCTGGGTGCGGTTTCTTTTGTCGCTGATCTCGATGTTGGCACTGGCTGGCAGCGCCACGGTGGCGGAGATAGCGGAAGCGGCGATTACAGAGAAGAGATTCAGATTCATGGCGGTAGACCTCGGATTCAGTTGGCTGGCTTGCCCGGTTGGGCCGTGAAGCAAACTTACGCGCCGAGGCGTCTCGTCTTGAAATGCTTTGTAGTACTAGCGAATATCAGTCTCGTTGATACAACGGCGCGGGCCACGAAAAACGCGGCCTGCGGTCTATTGACGGACGATGAACTTCAGGTCGCTGGGGGCATCCACCGGCAATTTCTGCACGGTTTTACCCAGCAGGCCGGTCTTGGAATCGCGCTCGAGCACCACGATCTGGTTGCTCTTCTGGTTGGCGATCAGCAGGAACTTGCCACTCGGATCGAGACTGAACTCCCGAGGATGATCGCCTTCGACCGAGCGACGCTGAAGCTCTTTCAGCGTGCCGGCGACCGGGTCGATGGCGAACACCAGTATTTCATTGGTGGTGCCACGATTGCTGACGTAGAGAAACTTCCCGTCCCCGGAAGCATGCAGCGCGGCTGCCGCCCTACCCGGCTGAGGTTTGCCAGCCGCCAGGTCCACCAATTGGCGCTGGGTCAGGTGTCCGTCCTGGTAATCGAACACAGCCACTTGCGCGCTCATTTCCATGGTCAGCCAGGCATGCTTGCCATCGGCGCTGAACAGCAGGTGACGCGGGCCGCTGCCGGGTGGTAACTGCACGAAGGCAGGGGCGGCGGCGGTCAACGGTAGTTCGGGATTGGCCTTGGGGTCATAGCGGTAGATGAACACCTTGTCCGCCCCCAGGTCGTTGGCGAATACGTACTTGCCATCTGGAGAGGACACGGCGGCATGCACATGGGCCGACATCTGCCGCTCGGGATTGACCCGGCTCGGCTGATGGCTGCTCAACTGCACCGGGGGTGACAACTTGCCGTCAGAGGCCACCGGCAACACCGCCAGGGTGCCACCCGGGTCTTCCACCACCGAATAGTTGCTGACCAGCAAATGACGGCCATCGCCGCTGAGGCTGGAATGAGTCGGCTCGTTGCCCAGGGACTGCACCTGGTTGATCAGGCTCAGTTCGTGGGTCTTCGGGTCGATGGTGTAACTGCTGACCTTGCCCACCGGGTCTCTCTGGCCCGGACCGTTTTCGTTGACCACGAACAGCCGCGTCAGGTCGGGCGAGAGAGTCAACCACGAAGGGTTGTCCGTCTTGATGACTTGCAAGGGATTGGCATCGAGCTGGCCGGTGCGGCTGTCGAATTGCAAGCGGTAGATGCCCTGGCTCTGGCCGGCGGTGTAGGACCCCACCAGCAGTTGATGACGTTCGTTGGTATCGGCCTGAACGCCCATGGCACCCAAGCTGCCGGCCATCAACAGCGGCCAGAAACTACGCATCTTCATGTTCCTCATCCTCATCGTCGTGGCCGCTGGTCGCTTCCACGCACTCCAAGTGGTGGTCGCCCGAATCGCTGGTGATGATCCAGTGATTCTCGGCTTTGTCGAACGTCGCGGCCTGCATTTGCGTCGGCGTGAAACGCCAGTACTCGAGGGTACGGCCGTTCATGCACTCGACGTGCAATTGCTCCTGCTCGTCGAGGTAAAAATCGAACGCGTGCAACCTGTCGATAATCAGCATGTCGCAGGATTCGAGGGCGAGCAGGAGGGGGGCGGTTACGGCAGTCATGGTGATCAGTCGGTCATTGGGAAAGTTGCCATGATAACCCAATGTGGGAGTGGGCCTTGGGCCATAAGGTTCGAAAGCACTTTCGCCTGCCAGATCGCCATCGCGAGCAGGCTCGCTCCCACACTTGGATTTTCAGCGAACACAAACTCTGTATTCACTAGAGATCCCCTGTGGAAGCGAGCCTGCTCGCGATAGCTGCAGCTCATTCAACCCCGATGCAACTGCCTCACCGCGAAGGTCAGAGCGCCTCGCGCCCCGGCACCCCATCCACCAACCGCAGGATCCCCAACGGGTTGGCATTCTTCAGCGGCTCGGGCAACAGGCTGTCGGGATAGTTCTGGAAGCACACCGGACGCAGGAAACGATCGATCGCCAAAGTCCCCACCGAAGTACCACGAGCATCGGAGGTCGCCGGGTAAGGCCCGCCGTGAACCATCGAATCACACACTTCCACCCCGGTCGGATAACCGTTGAGCAGGATGCGACCGACCTTCTGTTCCAACAACGGCGTCAATTCGCTGAAGCGTTCGAAATCCGCCGGTTCGCCGATCATCGTTGCGGTCAGTTGACCGTGCAGGCCGTTCAGCGCGGCGGTCAGTTGCGCCTGGTCGGCGACTTCGACAAATACGGTGGTGGGGCCGAACACTTCTTCTTGCAGCGCTTCGTCACCCTTGATCAACAGACTGGCGTCGGCCTTGAACAGCTGCGGCTGGGCCTGGTTGCCCTGCTGCTCGCGCCCGGCCAGGCGTTCGATGCCCGGGTGAGCCAGCAGTTTTTGCAGGCCCTTGCCGTAGCTTTGCAGCGTGCCGGCGTTGAGCATGGTCTGGGGCGCCTGGTCGCCGATCAGCGCGGCGACCTGCTGGGTGAAGGCCGTGAATTGCGGCGAGCGAATACCAATCACCAGGCCCGGGTTGGTACAGAACTGACCGCAGCCCTGCACCACCGAAGCGGTCAGGTCGCGAGCGATACTTTCGGCGCGGGTCTCCAGCGCTTGCGGCAGCACGATCACTGGGTTGATGCTCGACATTTCGGCAAACACCGGAATCGGCTGTGGCCGCGCGGCCGCCATGTCGCACAAGGCACGCCCACCCTTGAGGGAGCCGGTGAAGCCCACGGCCTGGATCGCCGGATGCTTGACCAGCCACTCGCCGACGCCACCGCCGTAGATCATGTTGAACACACCGGCCGGCATCGCGGACTTTTCAGCCGCACGGATAATTGCATCGGCCACGTACTCGGCGGTCGCCATGTGCCCGCTATGGGCCTTGAATACCACCGGGCAACCGGCGGCCAGGGCCGACGCCGTGTCGCCACCGGCCGTGGAGAACGCCAGGGGGAAGTTGCTGGCGCCGAACACCGCCACCGGGCCCAGGCCGATGCGGTACTGACGCAGGTCCGGACGGGGCAACGGCGTGCGCTCCGGCAAGGCCCGGTCGATGCGCGCACCGTAGAAATCGCCACGGCGCAAGACCTTGGCGAACAGACGCATCTGGCCGCTGGTGCGACCGCGCTCGCCCTGGATCCGCGCCGCCGGCAATGCGGTTTCACGGCAGACTACGGCGACGAACTCATCGCCCAGGGCATCCAGTTCATCGGCAATGGCTTCGAGGAACTCGGCGCGACGCACCGCGCTCAGGCTGCGATAGGCCGGATAAGCAGCAGCGGCGGCCTTGGCGGCGGCGTCGACTTCTTCTGCCGTGGCCTGGATGAAATCATGGGGCAAGGCTTCGCCGGTGCTGGCGTCGACGCTCTGCAGGCGAGTCTGGCCGGCCGCACTGCGCGCCCCGCCGATGTAGTTGTGGCCAAGGATCTGGTTCATCGCAAGTCTCCTTTAAAGTGTGCCGATAGTACCCGGGTTGAACACCGCGTCCACCGGGGCAATGCCGTTGACCAGCGGCGCGCCGAACTCAGCCTGGCTGATTTCGAACACATCCCCCGGCTGCGTGCGGATGCCGTCGGCGAACGACAGGGTCGCGGTGCCGAAGAAGTGAACGTGGACATCCCCCGGGCGCAGGAACTGACTGTACTTGAAATGGTGGAATTCCAGGTTTTCCAGGCTGTGGCACATGTTCGCCTCGCCGCTGAGGAATTCGTTCTGCCACAGCACTTCGCCGTTGCGCAGGATACGACTGGTCCCGGACAGATGTTGAGGCAATTCACCCACGCGAAGTTCCGGGCCAAAACTGCAACTGCGCAATTTCGAATGGGCCAGGTACAGGTAATTCTTGCGCTCCATCACGTGGTCGGAAAACTCGTTGCCCACCGCAAAGCCCAGGCGATACGGCTTGCCGTCATGGCCGATGACATACAGGCCACTGATTTCCGGCTCCTCGCCCGCGTCTTCGGCGAACGGCGGCAGCGGGAACGGATGGCCCGGACGGACCACAATACTGCCGTCGCCCTTATAGAACCATTCCGGTTGCACACCGGCCTGCCCGGCCTCGGGCTTGCCGCCCTCCACACCCCACTTGAAGATGCGCATGGTGTCGGTCATGGTCGCTTCGTCGCCAGCCTGCTGGTGCATCTTGTCCCGGGCCGAGGCACTGCCCAGGTGGGTCAGGCCGGTGCCGCTGACCAGCAGGTGCGCCGGGTCCGGGTGGTCCAGTGGAGGCAGGATGCGCAGCTCAGCGAGCAACCGCGCGTAGTCATGGCTGGCGCCCAAGCCCAGGCTGTTGACCTGCTGCTCAAGCTTCACACCGGCCTTGATGGCCGCCAGCGCCAGGTCGCGCACGCTCCCGGCGCCCTGCACTTCCCGTACTTGCTGGCCGTCGACCACACCGACACGGCGCTCGCCGCCAGGCAATTCGAACTGAACTAAACGCATGGATTTTCTCCCTGTAAACAAAACTTGAATTCGGTGCGGTCCCCTGTGGGAGCGAGCCTGCTCGCGATGCGATCTCACAGTCGACATCATGGGTGAATGTAAAACCGCTATCGCGAGCAGGCTCGCTCCCACAGTTTGATCGGCGTCGACCCGCAAATTTATGTACGCGTTGCCCCCCGGGCGCTGGCCGCGAATTGATCCGCCGGCAGCACATGCTTGCGCTCCAGCAACCGATACACCACGCCGGTCAACACCAGGCCAAAGACCATCACACCCGACAGGAAATACAGCCCCGAAGCCAGGTTGCCGGTGTACTCCTTCAACGCGCCGATCACGAACGGCCCGATGTAACCACCCAGGTTGCCCACCGAGTTGATCAGCGCGATACCCGCCGCCGCACTGGCGCCGGCAAAGAATCGCCCGGGCAAGGTCCAGAACACCGCCGTGCAGGAAAACAGCGCGAACGCCACCAGGCACAGCGCCGCCAATTGCAACACCGGCACCGACAACCAGGCGCTGAGGAACAGGCCGATGGCGCCCAGCACGTACAACACGGCCAGGTGACCGTAGCGATCGTTCAGGCGGTCGGAACTGCGGGGAATGATCAGCAGGCCGACGATGCCGAAGATGTACGGCACCGACGACACGAAGCCGGTCACCAAATCACTGCCGCCGAACTGTTTGATCAGCGTTGGCAGCCACAAGCCCAGGCCGTAAATGCTCAAGGTCACCGGCAGATAGAACAGTGCCAGCAGCAAGACACGCTTGTCTTTCAAGGCGTGCAGCGGGTTGCCATGGCGAGTCTGACCATATTCCTGTAAGTCTTTTTTCAGCTCACCGGTCAGCCAGTCCTTCTCGGCCTGGTCCATCCATTTCACTTGTTGCGGGCCATCCGGCAGGTAACGCAGCACCGGCCAGGTCAACAGCACCGCTGGCAGGCCGATGACGATGAACAGCCACTGCCAGCCGTGCAGGCCAAGGATGCCGTCCATGCCCAGCAAGCCACCGGACACCGGGCCGGTGATCATCATCGCGATGGGTTGGGAAAGAATGAACAGGCCCAGGATCTTGCCGCGATGGCGCACCGGAAACCATTGGGTGATGTAGTACAGCACGCCCGGGAAGAACCCGGCTTCGGCCGCGCCCAGCAAAAAGCGCATCACATAGAAGCTATGCGGGCCTTGGACGAACGCCATGCCGATGGTGATGGCGCCCCAGGTGATCATGATCCGGGCGAACCAGCGCCGGGCTCCGAAGCGTTCGAGCATCAGGTTGCTGGGGATCTCCAGCAGGAAATACCCGATGAAAAACAGCCCTGCGCCCAGGCCGTAGGCGGCATCGCCAATACCGATGTCAGCGCCCATGTGCAGCTTGGCAAAGCCCACGGCGGAGCGGTCTACATAGGCGATCAGGTACAGCAGGATCAGGAAGGGAATCAGTTTCAGCGTGATGCGACGAATAAGCCGCAATTCCTGGCTCATGGGACCGGTCTCCGATTGTTGTTGTTATGGAACCTCGGGGGATTTCTCTCGCGAATGACCGCCAGGACAATCCCTCCGTTGAATCGGACTATATAGTAATACTATTTACCCAACAACACTTCCAAACCGCGTAAATTGCGCTTATGTTACGCTTCAGCTCGAACTATATAGTCATACAATAAGAGAATCGATCATGTCTGATAAGAAACCCTCCCTGCGCTCGGCCCAATGGTTTGGCACCGCCGACAAAAACGGCTTCATGTACCGCAGCTGGATGAAAAATCAGGGCATCGCCGACCATCAGTTCCATGGCAAGCCAATCATCGGCATCTGTAACACCTGGTCGGAGCTGACGCCGTGCAACGCGCACTTCCGGCAGATCGCCGAGCACGTCAAGCGCGGCGTGATCGAGGCCGGGGGCTTCCCGGTGGAATTTCCGGTGTTCTCCAACGGCGAATCGAACCTGCGCCCCACTGCCATGCTGACCCGCAACCTGGCGAGCATGGACGTGGAAGAGGCGATTCGCGGCAACCCGATTGACGGCGTGGTGTTGCTCACCGGTTGCGACAAGACCACTCCAGCCCTGCTGATGGGCGCCGCCAGTTGCGACGTACCGGCTATCGTCGTCACCGGCGGGCCAATGCTCAATGGCAAGCACAAGGGCCAGGACATCGGTTCGGGCACGGTGGTCTGGCAACTGAGCGAGCAGGTCAAGGCCGGCACCATCACCATCGACGATTTCCTCGCGGCCGAGGGCGGCATGTCTCGCTCGGCCGGCACCTGTAACACCATGGGTACCGCCTCGACCATGGCCTGCATGGCCGAAGCCCTCGGTACGTCCCTGCCCCACAACGCGGCCATTCCAGCCGTGGACGCGCGCCGTTACGTGCTGGCGCACATGTCCGGCATGCGCGCTGTAGAAATGGTCCGTGAAGACTTGAAGCTGTCGAAGATCCTGACCAAGGAAGCCTTCGAGAATGCCATCCGCGTCAACGCCGCCATCGGTGGCTCGACCAACGCGGTGATCCACCTCAAAGCCATTGCCGGGCGCATCGGCGTGCAACTGGACCTGGACGACTGGACCCGCATCGGTCGTGGCATGCCGACCATCGTCGACCTGCAGCCGTCCGGACGCTTCCTGATGGAAGAGTTCTACTATGCCGGCGGTCTGCCCGCCGTGCTGCGCCGTCTCGGTGAAGCAAACCTGATCCCCCATCCGAACGCCCTGACCGTCAACGGCAAGAGCCTCGGCGAGAACACCAAGGACGCACCGATCTACGGCCAGGACGAAGTCATCCGCACCCTGGACAACCCGATCCGCGCCGACGGCGGCATCTGCGTGCTGCGCGGCAACCTGGCGCCGCTGGGTGCGGTGCTCAAGCCGTCCGCCGCGACGCCGGAGCTGATGCAACATCGCGGTCGCGCAGTGGTGTTCGAGAACTTCGACGAGTACAAGGCCCGCATCAACGACCCGGAACTGGACGTGGACGCCAACTCGATCCTGGTGATGAAAAACTGTGGGCCGAAGGGTTATCCGGGCATGGCCGAAGTCGGCAACATGGGCCTGCCGGCCAAGCTGCTGGCCCAGGGCGTGACCGACATGGTACGGATTTCCGACGCACGCATGAGCGGCACTGCCTACGGCACCGTGGTGCTGCACGTGGCACCGGAAGCCGCTGCTGGCGGACCTCTGGCCGCGGTGAAGGAAGGTGACTGGATCGAGCTCGATTGCGCCAGCGGCCGCCTGCACCTGGACATCCCGGACGCCGAACTTGCCGCGCGCCTGGCCGACCTGCCGCCACCGCAGAACCTGTTGGTGGGCGGCTACCGCCAGCTGTACATCGACCATGTGCTGCAAGCGGACCAGGGTTGTGACTTCGACTTCCTGGTGGGCTGCCGTGGCGCCGAGGTGCCTCGCCACTCCCACTGACTCCATCCATCCCCTTGTGGCATCCCCCTGTGGGATGCAAGCTTTTGTGGGAGCTGAGCTTGCTCGCGATTGCGGTGTGCCAGACAACAGAGATATTGACTGGAAGGGCCTCATCGCGAGCAAGCTCAGCCCCCACATAAGCTCCCACAATGGGGTCTGCATCCACCTCAAAAAATCGCACTAGCGACCCGCCCTCACCGCGCCTGCTATCATGCGCAGCACCCCCTTCGCACAGGATCGCGCCATCCCCCATGGATTACCGTAAACCCTCCGACCGCAAAAGCATGCACGCGCGCATCGTCCAGGAACTGGGTATGCAGATCGTCTCCGGGCGTTTCAAACCGGATGACAAACTGCCCGCCGAAGCCTTGTTGTGCGAAGAGTATGCGGTCAGCCGCCCGGTGCTGCGCGAAGCCACACGGGTGCTCGTCGCCAAGGGCCTGGTGTATTCGCGCCCGCGCGTGGGCACGGTGGTCAAGGCCCGCCGGGAATGGCACATGCTCGACCCTGACGTGCTGCACTGGCTGATGCAGAGCAGCCCGCAAAACGAATTCTTCGGTTTGCTGACCAGCGTGCGCAGTATCATCGAGCCGGCCGCTGCCGCCCTCGCTGCGCAATTCGCGACCGACAGCGACATCGCCGCCATCCGCGAAGCCTACCAGCGCATGGAAGCGGCACCGACCCCCGAGGCCGTGCTGCAACCGGACCTGGACTTCCACAGCCGCATCGCCGACGCCACCCACAACGATCTACTCGCCAACCTGTGCAACATGTTGTCGGTGGCCATCGCCGAAGCGCTCAAGCACTCCAACCAGCGGCCCAACCTGCACGAGTTGGCGATGCCGCGGCACAAGGCGATCCTCACCGCCATCGAAAACCGCGATGCCCTCGGCGCCCGCCATGCCACCCTAGTGCAGTTGGACGACGCCCGTAGCGCGCTGAATGTGGTGCTGGGCGCCGATCCTTCCTGATACCCCCCTGGCAACCACCCGACGTGGCACACCTCAGATTGGCTGGAATGATCAGTCTGTGGGTCACTAGAAAACCTGTGGGAGCGAGCTTGCTCGCGATGGCGGACGGACATTCAACACCTTCATTGACTGTCACACCGCTATCGCGAGCACGCTCGCTCCCACATGGGTTCGCCACTAGGGCTGTACTGGACAGGTTCGCCCTCGATCAATGTGCAAACAACGAATTACCCTTCTGCCCCGCCAGCTTCTCCGGCTTGATCAGGAACCGTGCCAGCGCCGGCAGCAGCCACAGCGCACCGAACATGTTCCACAGCAACATGAACGTCAGCATCAAGCCCATGTCGGCCTGGAACTTGATGGCCGAGAAGATCCAGGTGCACACGCCGATGGCCAGGCACAGGCCGGTGAACAATACGGCTTTACCGGTGGACTTCAGGGTCTGGTAGTAGGCCTCCTGCAACGGCAATCCGGCGCGCAGGAAGCTCTCCAGGCGGCTGTAGATGTAGATCCCGTAGTCCACGCCAATCCCCACGCCGAGGGCGACCACCGGCAAGGTCGCGACCTTCACGCCAATGCCCATGAAGGCCATCAGGGCGTTGCCCAGTACAGAGGTCAGTACCAGCGGCAGCACGATGCACAGCGTCGCCGCCCAGGAGCGGAAGGTGATCATGCACATGGTCGCCACGCAGATGTACACCAGGATCAGGATGGTCAGTTCCGATTCCTTGATCACTTCGTTGGTGGCCGCTTCGATGCCGGCGTTACCGGCGGCGAGGATGAACTCCAACCCGTCACGGTTGTTTTCCTTGGCGAAGTCCTGCACGGCCTTCACCGCGCGATCCAGGGTCTCGGCCTTGTGGTCGTTGAGGAACACCAGCACCGGCGCCAACGAACAGCTGTTGTTGTACAGGCCATCGGCCCGGGCGATGGAGTTGTTCAGCACGTCAGGGTTGCGCGACAGGGTTTCCCATTTCAGGTTGCCCTCGTTCATGCCCTTGATCATCTGCTTGGACACGGTCACCAGGGAAATCGCCGACTGCACGCCCTCGGTGTTCTGCATCTTCCACATCAGCTCGTCGATGGGCGCCATGGCTTCATAACGCGAGCAGCCTTCGGCCTTGGTCTTGACCATCACCACCAGTACATCGGAACTGGTGGAATAGTTGCTGATGATGAAGTTGTTGTCCTGGTTGTAGCGCGAGTCTGGACGCAGTTCCGGCGCGCCCTGGTCGAGGTCGCCGATCTTCAGGTTCTGGCTGTACCAGAGGCCACCGCCAAAGGCGATCACCGCCAGGGCAATGGACACTGGCGCGACCTTGGCGCTGGCGAAGTTCGACAGCATGCGCCAGAACGGATGTTCGCGGGTCGCGTCTTTCTTGCTGCGCTCGACCGCGCGCTTGCTGATGCCAGCGTAGGAGATCGCCACCGGCAGCAGGATCAGGTTGGTGAACACAATCACCGCCACACCGATGGAGGCGCCAATGGCCAGTTCGCGGATCACACCGATGTCGATGATCAGCAAGGTGATGAAGCCCACGGCGTCCGCCAGGATCGCAATCATCCCCGGCAGGAACAACTGCCGGAAAGTGCGCCGCGCCGCGGTCAGGGCGTTGTCCGCCTCGCTGGACTGCAAGGCGATACCGTTGATTTTCTGCACGCCGTGGGAAATGCCGATGGCAAAGATGAGGAACGGCACCAGCATCGAGTACGGATCCAGGCCGAAACCGGCGGCGTGCATCAGCCCCAATTGCCAGACCACCGCCACCAGGGTAGTGGTCAATACCGCAATGGTGCTGCGCATGCAGTTGGTGAACCAGTACAGCAGGATCAGGGTGATGACGAACGCCACGCCGAAGAACAGCACCACCATGACCAGGCCGTCGATCAGGTCGCCGACTTTCTTGGCGAAGCCGACGATATGGATCTGCACATTCGGGTTCTGGGCCTCGAACTTGTTGCGGATCTTGTCTTCAAGCTCGTGGGAAAATTTCCGGTAGTCGAGGGCGAGCAATTTGCCCTGGTCCTGCGGATCCGGATAGGACTCCAGCAGCGGGATGTCGATAATGCTCGACTTGAAATCGTTGGCCACCAGGCGCCCGACCTGGCCGGACTTGAGCACGTTGTTGCGCAGCAGATCGAGGCTGTCGGCCGAGCCGTTATAGCTCTGGGGGATCACCTCGCCACCGGCGAAGCCCTCCTCCGTCACTTCGGTCCAGCGCACGCTCGGGCTCCACAATGACTTGAGCCCGGAACGGTCGACGCCGGAGATGTAGAAGACCTCGTCGTGGATCTGGCGCAGGGTCTCCATGTATTCCTTGGAGAAAATGTCGCCATTGGTGGCTTCCACGGAGATGCGCACCGTATTGCCCAGGTTCGCCAGGTCGTTGCGGTGTTCGAGCATCTTCTGGATGAAGGGGTGCTCGAGGGGGATCATTTTTTCGAAGCTGGTCGATGGCCGGATCAGCGTGGCCTGCCAGAACAGGAAAATGCTGACCAACAGGCAAATGACGATCACTGCCGGGCGGTTGTTGAAAATCAGGCGCTCGAGGAACGTCGCCTTGTCTTGGTGATGACTGCTCATGGGTTCCGCCTTCTTGTTTTTATGCCCTTCTTGCAGGCCTGACTCATTTGCTCAGTTCGGCGCCGGTGGACGTGGTGGCACGCACGCCGCCTTGCCCCGCCAGGATCAGGTTGCCGTTGCCTGCCGCCGTAACGGCTGCCACGGAAATCCGGTCCGGACGGTTGAACACGCTGAAGGTCACGCCGTCGTCGGTGCTGCGCACCACGCTGCCGCCGTTGCCGACAATCACGATGGAACCGTCCGCCAACAGCGTGGCGCCTGACAGACCAAACTCCAGGGCGCCCCGAGCGGCCTTGAGCTCGACCTGTTCCCAGGTACCGCCAAAGTCCGTGGAGCGATAAAGGTTGCCGCGCAAGCCGTAGGCCAGCAGCGTCGAGGGTTGGGCGGTGCCGATGACCCCGAACAGCGAGCCTTCGTAAGGGCCTTCGACCTTTTCCCAGGTCTGCCCCCAGTCGGCGGAGCGGAACATGCTGCCGGCCTCGCCGACAATGAACAGTCCGGCATCTTTCACAGCGGCGATGGCATTGAGGTGGAACTGGTCTTCGTTATCGAGGCGGTCGCTGACACTTTCCCAGTGCTGGCCGCCGTCGGTGGTTTCCAGCAGCGCACCGTAGGCACCCACGGCGAAACCGTTACTGGCATCCTTGAACCAGACATCCAGTAGCGGCGCTTCACGGGTCAGGTCTTCGAATTGCTTGGTCCAGGTGCTGCCACCGTCATCGCTGGCGAGGATCTGCGCGTCGTGCCCCACGGCCCAGCCGTGTTTGTCATCGACGAAAAATACCGCGGTAAGCAATTGGCGAGTCGGCACCTTGGCCTGGGTCCAGGACTTGCCCTGGTCGTCCGAATAGACAATGTGGCCCCGATCACCGACCGCCACCAGGCGCTGGCCGGCGTGGACCACATCGAGCATCAGGGTTTTGCTGGCCTTGGCCGATTCGACGGAATAGATGACATCGGATGTCGACGCCGCAACAGCCATCACCGGTGCCGATAACACGGCAGAGCCCAGCAGCGAGAGCGCCGAAGCCAGCAACGCGACCCTGCGCAGCATCGGCGGCCGGCTGCGGCCCACAGCCATGACAGGCTCATTCATAGACCTTTCCCCCATTATTATTGTTATGGCTTGGTACGTTGCCAGTCTTGGAGCATAGTCCTGAAACCTGCAATCTAGAGCCACTTCGGAAGCTGACCTATCCTATCGGGCTTTCGAAAGGTCTGACAATCGACGCCACGTTATCTTTTGTTAACCAGGAGGATATCGCCAAGGGTGAATCGGAAGACATTCGTGAGACTGATGAATGTGGCGAGGGAGCTTGCTCCCGCTGGAGGCCGAAGGACTCCCTGATCTTGGTCCACCCGCTATTTGCAGCGAAAGTGAATCAGGATCAGGCCTGCTTCGCAGGCCAGCGGGAGCAAGCTCCCTCGCCACACAGGTAACGCAGTGCCTGTTTATGCCAGGCTCTTGCTCACCACCTCGAACACATCGGCGGAGAGCGCGCCGGACGCCAGGATACGTTCCAGCTCGGCTTTCATCAGCGCCTGGCGGGCACTGTCGTATTTGCGCCAGCGGGTCAGCGGCGCCAGTTGCCGCGAGGCGATCTGCGGGTTGAAACCGTTGAGCTGGATCACCAGGTCCGCCAGGAAGCGATAGCCCGAACCGTCGGCGGCGTGGAAGTTGATCAGGTTCTGTCCGGCGAATGCACCAATCAGCGCCCGCACCTTGTTCGGGTTCTTGATGTTGAACGCCGAGTGCTCCATCAATGCCTTGACCCGCGCCAGGCCACCCGGCAGCGGGCTGCCGGCCTGGACGCTGAACCATTGGTCCATGACCAGCGGGTTGCCCTTGAAGTTTTCCGCGAACACTTCCAGAGCCTTGGCCTTCTCGGCTTCGAACGGCGAATTGACCAGCACTGCCAGCGCGGTCAGACGCTCGGTCATGTTATCGGCGGTATCGAACTGCTCCAGGGTCGCGCTCAGCACCTCGGGCTTGTCGGTAAGCATCAGGTACGACAATGCGATGTTCTGCAATGCGCGACGGGCGAAATGCTCGGCCTCGGCCACGTATGGCGTGCGTTTCGACAGGTCGCGGTTGGCTTCATAGCGCAGCCACAGGGCTTCGAACAGGTTATCGGCCAATTGCTGGCGGGCGAACTCGCGAGCGGCATGGATCGCCTCGACGTCGGCCACTTCGCTGATTTCCGTCAGATAGGCTTCACTCGGCAGCGAGAGCATTTCCGCGACCATGGCCTGATCCAGGGATTCGTCCGACAGCACCGTGCGCAAGGCGCTGACCAGACGCGGATCCAACGACAGGCTGGTGCCCTGCTGATGCTGGGCGATCAGTTCCTGCAACACCTGCACCGACAATTGCTGGCCGGCATCCCAGCGGTTGAAACCGTCGCTGTCGTGCTGCATCAGGAACATCAGTTGGTCGCGGTTGTACGGGAAGCTCAGTTTCACCGGTGCCGAGAAACCACGCAGCAACGATGGCAAAGGTTGTTCGGCGATGTCGACAAAGGTGAAGGTCTGCTCGGCTTCGGTCACCGAGATCACCCGGGACGTGCCGCTCGCCGCGGCTTCACCGGCCAGGCGCAACGGGATTTCGGCGCCCTTGCTGTCGAGCAGGCCCAGTTCGACGGGAATCACGAACGGCAGCTTTTCCTGCTTGTCCGGGGTCGGCGGGCAGCTCTGGCTGAAGGTCAGGCTGTAAGTCTTGGCCGTAGCGTCGTAGGACTCGCTCACCGCCAGCCGTGGCGTACCGGCCTGGCTGTACCAGCGCTTGAACTGAGTCAAGTCGACGCCATTGGCATCTTCCATGGCCTTGATGAAATCATCGCAGGTCACGGCCTGGCCATCATGGCGTTCGAAATACAGATCACTGCCCTTGCGGAAACCCTCAGGCCCTAGCAGGGTGTGGATCATGCCGACCACTTCCGAGCCCTTTTCGTACACGGTCAGGGTGTAGAAGTTGGAGATCTCGATGAAGCTGTCTGGACGCACCGGGTGGGCCATGGGGCCGGCGTCCTCGGCGAACTGGTGGGTGCGCAGGTAGGCCACGTCCTGGATACGCTTGACGGTGGCGGAGTTCATGTCGGCCGAGAACCCGGCATCGCGGAACACCGTGAAACCTTCCTTGAGCGACAGCTGGAACCAGTCGCGGCAGGTCACACGGTTGCCCGACCAGTTGTGGAAGTATTCGTGGGCGACGATCGCCTCGACCCGCTGGTGCGCGGCATCGGTGGCGGTTTCGGCGCGGGCCAGCACAGCGCTGGAGTTGAAGATATTGAGGCCCTTGTTCTCCATGGCGCCCATGTTGAAATCGTTGACCGCAACGATCATGAAGATGTCCAGGTCGTATTCACGCCCGTACACTTCCTCGTCCCAGCGTATCGACTTCTTCAGGCTGGTCATGGCGTGCTGGCATTTGTCGATGTTTTCCGGCTCGACATAAATGCGCAGGGCCACGGTGCGCTCGCTCATGGTGGTGAAGGTGTCTTCGACGCACCACAAGTCACCGGCCACCAGGGCAAACAGGTAGGCAGGCTTCTTGAACGGGTCTTCCCAGGTCGCCCAATGGCGGCCGTCTTCGCCAGGACCGCTGGCAATCGGGTTGCCGTTGGACAGCAGCACCGGATAACTGTGCTGCTCGGCCACCACGGTGGTGGTGAACTTGCTCATCACGTCCGGGCGGTCGAGGTAATAGGTGATCTTGCGGAAACCTTCGGCCTCGCACTGGGTGCAGAACATGCTGCCGGATTTGTACAGGCCTTCCAGGGCGGTGTTGGTTTCCGGGTGGATCCTGACGGTAGTATCGACCGTGAAGGCCTGGGCCTTGGGCTGCAGGGTCAGGTGACTGTCGTCCAACTGGTAGTCGCCCTGCCCCAGGTCGGCGTCATCGAGCTTGAGCGAAACCAGTTCCAGGTGCTGGCCATCGAGCACCAGCGGTGGCAGCCCGGCCCCGCGCTCGGGGTTGCGGCGCATCACCAGTTGCGCATGGACCAGGCTGTGGTCCTCGAACAACTCGAAGGTCAGGTGCGTCTCGTCGATCAGGTATTCGGGGGCCTGATAGTCCTTCAGGTAGATCATCTTCGGTTGTTCGGTGCGCATGGGTCGAGTCCTTCTACTGATGCACGGCGAGCTGGTAGGCCGTGTATTTACGAATATTGATCACGCCGGTGTCGAAAATCAGGTACTGGCCCTTGATCCCCAGCAGCGTGCCTTCAGCAATCGGGTTCTTGTCCAGGTTGAAACTGACGATCTTGGCCGGGTATTGCTCCACCGGATAACGGATCTCGATAGGCTCGACGTCCGCTATGGTCTGGATCGCCTGTAAGCCAAAACGTTCCTGCAAACCCTGCAATCCCTGGGCGCAGCTTTCGAACAGCGAGTCACGGATCGCCGGCAGGTCCACCGCCACGGCGTCGCCCTTGAGCAATGCGCGCCAGTTGGTCTTGTCCGCCACCTGGCTGCGGAACAGGTCTTCGACAAACCCCGATTGCTGACGCGTGGCGACCCGCAGGATCGGCAGCGCCTGGCTGGCGCCCTGGTCCAGCCAGCGGGTCGGCAATTGCGTGGCACGGGTAATGCCGACCTTCACGCCCGAGGAGTTCGCCAGGTAGACCACATGATCGGTCATGCAGAACTGCTCGCCCCAGGCCGGCTCACGGCAGGTGCCCGCCTCGAAATGGCAGCGTTCGGGGCTCATGATGCACAGGTCGCACTGGGCCAGCTTGGTCATGCAAGGGTAGCAATAACCCTGGCTGAAGCTGGTCTTGGTCCGGCGCCCGCAATGGGTGCAGTGGATCGCACCGAGAAACTCCAGGCGCACCGTGCTGCCAATCAACGGGTTGACCGGCACCTCGGCATCGCCCAGGCGAAAGGCGTATTGAACAGTCGGCCCGTCAAGGCGCGCCGACATCTTGCTGATTGCACCGCGGCCAATCTCGATCAATGGATGGCGTCCGACTTGAACAGGATATTCGGGACGGTGGTCGACTTCGACTGGCACTCCTGCGGGCCCATGTAGCCGGTGCGCTCGTCTTCGGGCAGGTTCTGGATCTCCCAGGCGATCATCGCTTGCAGCGACAACTCGCGCTGCTCGGCGGTGAGCTTGTTGCCATCGGCCCATTTACCGATTTCCACCGCCAGTTTCAGGCTTTGGTAGATGTCAGGGGTGATGTTCTCGATCATTTCTGCAAAAGACGACATGTTAAGCAATCTCCAATAATGTCGCGGGTTCCAAGGCAAAGCACGACTGACCGCCGTGTGGGCACTCGCTGTTTAGAATTCCCTGGACAGCTTGACCTGGGCCAGCTCTTTTTCCAGGGAGTGCCTGAATATCTGTGGCGCGGCAAAGGTGTACGCGGCAAACCCCAGCCATAGCCAATCAATCACCTGGGCCACCTGCGGGTAGCCCTGGGCCGTCAGGGTGATGACCACCACCCGATAGACCACGAACATGAGCAACAACACCACGATGGCGCGACTGGCGCTGCGCTCGCTCATCCAACTGTTGAATCGCCACCATGTTCCCAGAAACAGACTGCTGCGAGCCTTGACGGCAGTCAGCAAGTGCAGCGCGGCCCGGTCATTGGCGTTTTCCTGCAAGGCCCAGATCGCGTGCTCGCGCGCGCCCTCGACGTCACCTTCGCGCAATAGCAAGTGCCCGAGTACCACCACGGCCCCGGTATGCCCTGGCTCGACCTGCAAGGCCTGGCGGGCGAACTGATGCGCTTGCCCCCACTGGCCGCTGGCACGATAAAACTGGGCCATGGCCACCAGGTTGGACGCATCGTCGGGGGCCAGTTCCAGGGCTTTTTCCAATGGTTCGCGGCTTTGTTCCAGGCGGCCGGTCAACTGGTAAAGGTCGGCCAGCGTGCGGTAGTTGACCGGATTGAGCGGTTCCATATCCAGCAACTGGGTCAAGTGTTCCTGGGCCAGCTTGAACTTGCGCAAGGCAATGGCAACCTGGGCGGCAGCGTAATGGGCGAGCGGCAACTGTGCATCGGCCAGCAGCGCCAACTGCACCTCGCGCCTGGCGGCATGCACGCGGCGCAGATTGATCAGGCACACCGCCAGCAACGCATGGGCTTCGGCCGAGTCCGGATCGCTCGCCAGCAATTGGCGCAGCGCGTCGATGGCACCGTCGTAATGGTCGGCCTGCAAGCGTTGATACGCCAGTTGCAGCAGATAATCGGTATTCATCAGCTCACCACCAGATACCAGAGAGTGGCAGGCACCCACTTGATGACCATGCCCTTGAGCACGAACGCGCCAATCAACACCACTGGCAAACCGAAGCGGTTCAGCACGCCACCGTAGTATTGGTAGATCTCGATGGTCGCGTTCTGCTGCATGAACAGCAGATAGCCGATGGCAAGCTTCCACACCACCAAGGTCAACAAGGCGTACTGAATCTGCGCCTGGCTCTGGATGTACCCCGCCTCTACCAATTGCAGCAATCCCAAACCGATGAGCAGGCTGCCCACCAGGCAAAGGCCGGCCAGCAACCATTCACGCACCCGGGTCGGGCTGCCCACCGCGATGGCGTTGAAGACAAACCACGGCAAGCCGAGCCAGGCGCCCCCCAACATCAGCCCCAGCAGCGGCCAGAAAGGCGAGACGGCCCACTTGGCCAGGGCGCCCGGACGTGGCTCGTCCTCAATGCGATAACCACCGTACTGCGCCATCAGCGACCCTTCCCGTGTTTGTCGAGGAAGGCCAGCACTTCGTCGTACTGGTTGCCTTCATTGGCATAGCGCGCGTAGTTGCGCGCCGTGGTCAGCCATTCCAGGGTGGTTGCCCGCACTTCCTTGAGCGCCTGCTTGAAATGCCGGTCGCAGATCGGTTGCTCGCTCGCGCCGCTGATGGACTCTTCGATCGCTTCGTCAGCGGCGGTTTCCACCAACTCACCCAGGTCCGCACCGGAAAAGCCCGAGGTGTTTTTCGCCAGGAAGGCAAAGTCGATGTCCTCGGCCGTCGGACGACCTTCCATCATCAGCTTGAGCATGGCTTCCCTGGCTGGCCGGTCGGGTGGCGGCACGAACAACACCCGGTCAAAACGCCCCGGGCGCCTGAAGGCCGAGTCCACCGACCAAGGCACGTTGGTCGCGGCGAGGATCAGTACGCCGTGGTTGTCCTTGGTAAAACCGTCCATCTCGGACAGGAACTGGCTGACCAGCTTCGAAGAGGTCGAGTCCCGGGTGTTGGAACGCTTGCCACCCAAGGCCTCGACTTCATCGAAAAACATTACCGCCGGAGCCTGGGCACGGGCCTGTTCGAACAGCGCGTGCAACTTGCGCTCGGATTCGCCGATGTACATGTCCAGGACATCGGAAATGGCCACGTTGAAGAACGTCGCCTTGCACTCCCCGGCGGTGGCCCGCGCCAGCATGGTCTTGCCACATCCCGGAGGCCCATAGAGCAACACGCCCCCGCCGACCCGCTTGCGAAAGCGCTGGAACAGGCCGGGCTTCTGGTAAGGCAGGATGATTTTCTTGTGAATGGTTTTCTTCAGCTCGTCCAGGCCACCGATATCATCGAAGGACAGGGCTTCCTTTTCCGGCACCAACAGGCGCCGGACCTCGGTCTGGTCGGTGTTGTCATTGGAGATCACGCGCAAGCGCGGACGCCCTTGCGCAGCGGAAAAGTCGGTCACGGATACGTTCAAGCGACGCCATAGCGCCATGTCTTCCAGGGCCGGGTTGGCGTCTACCGCGGCACGGTATTCCACCTGGGCTTCCTTCATCTGCTCAAGGGCTGCGAAGGCGCGCGCCCTGAGCATCCGCGCGGCAGGCTCGTTGCCTTCAATCAGGCCGAGGGCCCGTTGCGCCTGGCTCGCGGCGATACATAACCTGGCCGCGGCCATTTTCAAGGCCTGGGCATCGCTCCATTGCTCAAGATCGGCAGGCAACAACCCAAGCCCGCGCTCGTACTCGCTGCGCTCGACACTGGCGTCGAGCAACAGTGTCAGCAGCGCGACGTTACCGGGGGCAGCCAGGAGCGCGGCCTCCAGTTGGTCGAACGTCGAATCATCCATGGCACTTCCTCAAAAAATGCGTTCGCGTGACAGACAGTCTCACTGCACCACCTCCGGCCGCTCGACATCGACCCAGACAAACTTGTGCGGGTCCAGACGGGTTTCCTGGTCCAGGCGATAAGCAACCAGTTTGCCGTAGAGCACCGCACTGTAATCCAGGCAGGCCAGGTTCGGGCGAATCGGCGCGGGTTTACCGCTGCGCCAATAGTGGCCGACGAACAGCAAGGGTTCATGGGCGCCATAGCGCAACAGGTTGTTTTTTTCATCCGGCGACAGCGGCGTACGGGCCACCGGCTCCGGCAAGGCGTCGGGCTGGAACACGATGTCGCCGTAGGTCTGCGGGTTGTCTTCCCAGAACTTGGTGCGGAAAAACGAACGGGTCAGGCCATCGCCACCGGTCAGCGTCAGGCCATGGGGCAGGCGCATATCGGTGCCGCGCAGCAAACGATCGAACACCGTGCAGGCAAAACTGCCCGGTTGCGCCGAGGCCTGGAGGAAATGCTCGTCGACACAACCGTCCGGGAACAGCCCACGCAACGGTTCGATCAGGCCCGCATCCCAACAGGCATGCACCACCCGGAACCGACCGGCATCGACAAACAGCGGCAGGTCATAGAACCATTCGAGGAAGTCGTGCCAATCACCGGGATGCTGCTCGAACTGGGTCAGGGTCTCGTGGAGCAAGCGGGCGTGACGCGGTGTGTGTTCACGCACGTAGCGCTGGCCGCTGCCGGGCAAGGCCGGTGTGCTCCAGCCCAGGGCATTGAACTCGTGGTTACCCATGATGCACAGCGCCTGACCGGCCACGACCATGTCATGGACGATATGCAGCGCCTCACGAATCCGCGGGCCACGGTCGATGATGTCCCCCAGGAACACGGCCATGCGCGACGGATGCCGCCAGACCCCGCCCTGCTTGTGGTAACCGAGTCGGTCCAGCAGGTGTTCCAGGGTCAGGGCGCATCCGTGCACGTCACCGATCAAATCGTAACTGCGCGCAGGATCGAGCATCAGTCGCCTCCACCCCCCAACCGACTGCCCCAGCCGAGCTTGGTCCGGCAGACTTCGTAGTAATTGTGATCCAGCGGATGGATCAGGCGCAGCTTCTGCGCTTTCTTGCTGACGGTGATGGTGTCACCCGGCGCGCAGGTGAAATGGTTCTGACCGTCACAGGACACTTGCGGGTAGATCTGCATATCCTTGGACACAACGATTTTCAGCTCACTGTTGCCATCGACCACAATCGGTCGCCCAGACAAGGTATGGGGGTACATGGGCACGATCACAATAGCGTCGAGCTTGGGGTGCATGATCGGCCCGCCGGCTGAAAGCGCGTAAGCCGTGGAACCGGTCGGGGTCGCGACGATCAGGCCGTCGGCCTTCTGGCTGCAGACGAACTGACCGTCGATGTACAGTTCGAATTCGATCATGCGCGTGGATTTGCCGGGGTGCAGCACCACGTCATTGAGGGCATCGCCCTGGCCGATGGCCTCGGCGTGACGGCGGACCTCGGCTTGCAGCAGGAAGCGGTTTTCCACCAGGTAATGGCCGTCCAGCACCTCGGCGACCTTGGTCTCCAGCTCGTCAGGGCGGATATCGGTGAGGAACCCCAGGCTGCCGCGGTTGATCCCCAGCACCGGGATATTGTGCCGCGCCAGGGCCCGGGCGGCCCCCAGCAGGCTGCCGTCGCCGCCAACCACGATCACCATGTCGCAGACTTCGCCGAGCATCTTGCGCGACGAGGTCTGCAGGCCATGGCCCGGCAACACTTCGGCGATGGTATCTTCGAGGATCACATGCAGGTGCCGCTCCAGGAGGAAACGTTTGAGACGGCGAACGGTGTCCAACACCTGCGAACTGCCCAGGCGACCGATGATGCCGATATTGCGAAATTGCTCCATGAGGCTCCTGCGAGGGTCTGCGGCGGGCGAAAACCACGATTATGGGCGAAAGCGCTCCATAGACAAAATTCTTTAAGCCTTGCCACAGGCTATGCTCGCAAAATGATCCTGTTCCCTGAATTGCTGGACTTGCCCCGCCGCCTACGCCATCCCGAAGTGCGCGACCTCGCGTGGGCGATCATCGCCCCGCCGATGCTCATCGACACGCCCTGGCCCCAGCGCCATCCCCTGGCCGGCAGTGACTGGGTGCAGGATCCCCATCGACTGGAACACTGGCTGCGGCAATTGGACCGCGACAGCTACCCATTGCTGCACTGCCTGTCCCAAGGGCGGACACGACGCCTGGGCCTGTATTACGAAAGGCTCTGGCAGTTTGCCGTGCAGCATGCCCCGGGCATCGAATTGATCGCCGCGAATCTGCCGATCCGGCGCGAAGGCCATACGCTGGGCGAACTGGACCTGCTGCTGCGCGATCGCGACGGCATCCACCACCTGGAGCTGGCCATCAAGTTGTACCTCGGGCCGCAGGACGGCAATGGCCGGGACGCCGCGCAGTGGCTCGGGCCGGGCTGTCACGACCGGCTCGACCGTAAACTGGCGCATCTGCGCGAACACCAATTGCCGATCTCGGCCCGCCCGGAAAGCCGTGAGGCCTTGGCGACCTTGGGCATTGAACCGGCCGGCCTCGAGTCGTTTCGCTCCGAGCTCTGGCTCGGCGGCTACCTGCTTTATCCCTGGCCGGGCCGGGCCGACCCGCCAACCGGTGCGCACCCTCGGCATTTACGGGGCAGTTGGCTGCATCAGCGTGATTGGCCAGCATTCGTCGACCAACGTCCACCAGGGCGCTGGCAACCCCTGCCCCGCGCCGCCTGGCTGGCCCCGGCCCACTATCCGGCGGAGCAGACCTGGGACACCTCGCAACTGGAGGCCTGGCGAATGGCCCTAGAGCCCATGGCGCCGGCGCAGTTGATGGTGCGCCTGACTGAAAATGCCGAGGGCGAGTGGGAGGAAGCCGAGCGGGTATTCCTGGTGGCCGATCTTTGGCCGGATGTGCCGGGTACCGGATGAGTTTTGTGGCGCCTTTCAGGGCTTCATCGCGAGCAGGCTCGCTCCTACAGGGTTATGTGCAGATCATCGAAGCTGTAAACAACACAATCCACTGTGGGAGCGAGCCTGCTCGCGATGCAGCCAACTCGGTTCAGATGGACAACCGCAAAGCCAACGCCGCCAACGTCACCAGCAACACCGGCACCGTAAGCACGATCCCGACCTTGAAGTAATACCCCCAGCCGATCCGGATATTCTTGCGCTCCAGCACATGCAGCCACAGCAACGTCGCCAGGCTGCCAATCGGTGTGATTTTCGGGCCCAGGTCGCTGCCGATGACGTTGGCGTAGATCATCGCCTCCTTCACCACCCCGGTGGCCTGGCTGGCATCGATGGACAAGGCACCGATCAGCACCGTCGGCAAATTGTTCATCACCGACGAGAGCAACGCCGTCAGCACGCCGGTGCCCATCGCCGCACCCCACACGCCATATTCGGCGAAACCGTCGAGCCAGTGGGCCAGGTAGCCGGTCAGCCCGGCGTTGCGCAGGCCATAGACCACCAGGTACATACCGAGGGAGAAAATCACGATCTGCCAGGGCGCTTCCTTCATCGCCTTGCGGGTGGAAATCTTGTGACCGCGGGCCGCGACTGCCAGCAGCAACGCCGCACAGACCGCGGAGATCGCACTGATGGGAATCCCCAGCGGCTCCAGGGCAAAGCAGCCCAACAACAGGATCACCAACACCACCCAACCGGCATAAAACGTCGCCTTGTCGTGGATCGCCGTCGCCGGATCGTCCAGTTGATGCGGATCGTAGTCACGCGGGATGTCGCGACGAAACAGCCACAGCAGTATCGCCAGGCTCGCCGCCACACTGACCAGGTTCACCGGCACCATGACCGCCGCGTAGCGGTTGAAACCGATGCCGAAGAAATCCGCCGAGACAATGTTCACCAGGTTCGACACCACCAAGGGCAGGCTCGCGGTGTCGGCAATGAAACCAGCCCCCATCACGAACGCCAGGGTCGCCGCCGGGGAAAAACGCAACGCCAGCAACATCGAAATCACGATGGGTGTCAGAATCAGCGCCGCTCCGTCATTGGCAAACAGCGCCGACACCAGCGCCCCCAGCAGCACCATGAACGCAAACAGCTTGCGCCCACTGCCCTTCCCCCAACGGGCCACATGCAAGGCCGCCCAGGCGAAGAAGCCGGCCTCGTCCAGCAGCAGGCTGATGATGATCAGCGCGACAAAGGTCCCGGTGGCGTTCCAGATAATCTGCCAGACCAGCGCAATGTCACCGACCTGCACCACCCCGCTCAACAGGGCCAGCAACGCGCCGAGCGTCGCGCTCCAGCCAACGCCAAGCCCCCTGGGCTGCCAGATCACCAGCGTAATGGTCAGCAGGAAAATCAACGACGCGATGAGCATGCGCAACAGCCTTGAAAGAAGGTTTGAAAAGAGGAAATCAGCAGCAACGCGCCACCGGACGATCAACCATGGCAACCAAACGCTCGACATCGGCCATCAGCCATGCCGTGTTGGCGGCCAACGCCTGCTCCAGCAAGGTGCTGACCCAGGACGGCAACTGCGGATGCAGACGGTAGTAGACCCATTGCCCTTGGCGCCGATCGCTGAGCAGGCCAGCGCTGCGCAGCTGCGCCAGGTGCCGGGAGATCTTCGGCTGGCTCAGGCCCAGCGCGGCGGTGAGCTCGCAGACACATAACTCGCCTTCGCGGGCCAACAGCAGCGCAATGCGTGTACGAGTGTCATCGGCCAGGGCCTTGAAGACATCGACGGGGTTGTGGGAATCGGACATGGCGACGGAAAGCCTGGATGAGCGAAGGGCGAATATATGGAGATTCGAATATTCAGTAAAGCGCGGATTGAAGGGGGGCGCACTTGTGGCGAGGGAGCTTGCTCCCGCTGGACTGCGAAGCAGGCCCTGGAGCGGTTGCTGCGCAACCGAGCGGGAGCAAGCTCCCTCGCCACAAGCCAGCTCCCTCGCCACAGGGTTTACCTGAAATCTCGGGGCATCAAACCTTCTTGTGTTGCTCGACCCACTTGCCATAGGCATTGATGAACGTTTGCAGGAAAGGCCGTACCGACTCCGACAGCTTGCCCGCCTCGTCAAACGCCGTCCCGGCACCGCTCAGGTAGGCTTCCGGCTGCTGCATGCAGGGAACGTCGAGGAATACCAGCGACTGGCGCAAATGATGGTTGGCACCGAAACCGCCGATGGCACCCGGCGAAGCACTGATCACCGCACCCGGCTTGCCACTCAGGCAACTCTGGCCGTAGGGACGCGAACCGACGTCGATGGCATTTTTCAACGGTGCCGGCACCGAGCGGTTGTACTCAGGCGTAACGAACAACAAAGCATCAGCCGCGCCCACCTGTTGACGGAATGTGGTGTAGGCTGCCGGCGGCGTTACGTCAATGTCTTCGTTATAAAGCGGCAACTCGCCGATTTCAACGATGTTCAGTTTCAGATTGGCCGGTGCCAGCTCCGCCAGCGCCAGTGCTACCTTGCGGTTGATCGATGCCTTGCGCAGGCTGCCCACTAAAACGGCCACTGTGTAGACATTACTCATGAGAGGCTTCTCGACTGTCGGCTCAAAGGAGCCTGTAGTTATAGATGATCGGCATCACAATTGGACCAGTGGAGAGACGAAAACCCGCCGGCTGGACTATTTTTTTCATGTAGGAAAACTTACCGCGCTTGACCGGGGTCTACAGAACCGCAAATCGAGTGATCTATTTCCAGAGGTTCTAAGCAATGGCAGCAGTACTTGTCGGACAATTTCATGCGCGGGACGCCGAAGGTCGCGTCTATTCGGTGCATGAGTTCCAGGAATCGACCCCGTCGCCCGACGGAAATGGCAAGGAGCCTGTCACTACCTATAAGTTGGCGATCGGTGATCGCGTCAACAAACTCGACGACGGAAAATTCGTGCTGGTGCAGTCGCAAATCGAACTGACGCGCGAGCCGGAAACGCCGCTGCAAGCTCAAACGCCCACTGAAACGCAAATCGCCTTATAAACGGTTGTTATGAGCAGAAGTCATGCCCGGACTTGGGTTAGGATTCAGCCATTCAATGGCTCACCCGCCGAACATGGACTTCTTGCATGCGTTTACGCCACATCGAAGTGATCCAGGCGCTGCTGCAGACCGGTCACCTCGGCACGGCGGCCGAATGGCTGCAACTGCCGGTGACGGAGGTCGAGGCGATCCTGCGCGACGCCGAGGCCCAACTGGGCTTCATGCTGTTTGCCAGCGTGCGCGGGCGCTTGCAGGCCACCCGGGAAACCCTTGAGCTGCGTGACAGCATCACGCGGGTGTACGACACCCTCGAGCCGGTGCTGCGGCTGGCCAGCAGCCTGAAGCACTATCAGGCACCCCCTCTGCGTATCATCTGCACCCCGCCGCTGGCCCAACAATTATTACCCCAGAGCATCGCCGCCCTGCGTCGACGTCATCCGGATGCGCCTTGCACCCTGCTCAGCCAACCGACCCGCGACATCGTCCACAGCTTGCTATTGCGTGAAGCCGACCTTGGACTGAGCCTGCACGACCCTGAACACCCCGACATCCATTGCCAGATGATCGCCCAGGGCAAACTGCAATTGCTGGCGCCCCACGGCTGGCTGCAACCGCGGCAGAAATACGTTTCGCTACAGGATCTGGCAGGCCAGTCGTTGGTGGGGCTCGATGGCCATGACCCGCTAAGCCCGGCGTTCGAGCATAAACTGGCGGCGCTACGCCCGGCACCGGTGATCCAGATCCGCGTACAGACCCATCAGATGATGCGCGCCATGGTCGAGGCCGGCGAAGGCCTGGCCATCGTCGACCCTTTCACCGCCTCGGGCGCCAAGGACGGCGGCCTGGACGTCTGCCCGGTGTCGCCCGCTATCCCGATTGGTCTCTATGCCCTGAGCCTGAACGGCACGACGCCCTCGCCCGCCGTTCAATCGCTGCTGGAACGGGTTACGGAACAAGCCGAGGCGTTGCTGGGCCACTGATCGACATGCCCAACGGATCGTCGAACAGCCGATACCAGAACAACGCCACTTCAGCGGTATGTCGGTCAATGCCGCGATAGCGCAAGTGATCGATGCCGCCGAGCACATAACCGCAGCGCTCATAGAGCCGGCAGGCCCCCAGGTTGTTGTTCTGGGTTTCCAGCATGATCCCCGGCAGTTTTTTCTTGCGGCTCCAGAAGTGCGCGACATCGAGCAGCGCCTTGGCCACCCCGTGGCGACGGGCCGGAGCATGCACCGCCAGTTCGTCGATGTGGGCGAAACCGTTCCAGTTGGTACTGACCACCAGATGCCCCACCGGTTGATCGTCGAGATAGGCCATGAAGATCTCGCTGTCCGGGGCATCGCGAAAGCTGCTGAACTCTTCGGGATCGATGCCGTAGCACTTGCGATAGGGAACGATGGGCGTCACCGGCCACTGGCTCACGGGCCGACCTATCTGCGCCGTACCGTAGTCGCTGACTTCGAAACTGAAATCACTGCCCCATATATAGGCGGCGAAGCCATCATCGACAACGCGCACCGACAACCCCGGGTGCTTGGGATTCATGACCGGTTGCATACTGGGGAAGGTCCTCATTCCTTGAGGCAACCAACGGCGTATTGCCATCCATTGCCCTTGCCTTTCAAGTCTTCACACATCAAGCGGGATCCATAGCCTGCCCGTTACCTCAGGTTAGAAGGTCGTGGCGATTGTGGCGAGAAATGAACAATTGGTTGGTGGCATCCTTTAGTAGGAGCGGGCTTGCTCACGAAAGCGGTGGGTCAGCTTGCATGTGTGCTGAGCGTACCGACACCTTCGCGAGCAAGCCCGCTCCCACAGGGGTTCATCAGTTCGCCGCGGCCTGCGCCTCGGCCAACTGCGTCCACAATGCCGGAGCACCTGCGGACTTGGCGATGGCTTCCAGACGCGCGGCATGTTCGGCCAGGTCGCTTTCGCTGGCACGGATGATCCGCGCTGGCTGACGGTCAGCGGGCAAACGGCGGATTTCCGTGGCCTGGTTGCCGGAGCCTTCGCCGGTACCATTGCCGTCCGAGGCGTTGCCGGCCAGGGACAGGCTGGTCTGGCCACCGGTCATGGTCAGGTAGACGTCGGCCAGGATCTCGGAGTCGAGCAAGGCGCCGTGCAGTTCACGGCCGGAGTTGTCGACACCGTAGCGCTTGCACAAGGCATCGAGGCTGTTGCGCTGCCCCGGGTGACGCTCCCGGGCCATCATCAGGGTATCGAGGATGGTGCAGTGCTGGGTAATGTCAGCCCGGTCGTGCTGGCCCATCAGGGCAAATTCGTTGTTGATGAACCCAACGTCGAACGCCGCGTTGTGGATGATCAACTGCGCGCCCTGGATGAATTCGAAGAACTCATCGGCCACTTCGGCGAAACGCGGCTTGCCCACCAGGAATTCGTTGGTAATGCCGTGCACGCCAATGGCGCCCTCGTCACTTTCACGATCCGGTTGCAGGTAAACGTGGAAATGGCGACCGGTCAGGCGCCGACCGATCAGCTCGACACAACCGATTTCAATAATCCGGTGACCATCGGTCACCGGCATGCCGGTGGTTTCGGTATCCAGTACTACAGATCTGTTGGCCATCAGTGTTCAGCTCTCAACGGGCAGTCTTGCAAAAGCGCGGATCTTAACACGCTCTTGTCGCAAGGGGATTTACCTGGGAGCCAGGCTCCTGGAAGCAAGTGATGAACGAGAGCAAACACTGTGGGAGCAAAGCTTGCTCGCGATAAAGATCATGCGGTCTTTCAGGAAAACCAGGGCGCCTGTGTCGCGAGCAAGCTTTGCTCCCACACAAGTGCCCGGGCCACAGGGGCGCAACCGAGAATCAAGCCTGCTTGTAACCCCGCACCTCATCCACCCCACGATTGGCCAACTGATCAGCCCGTTCATTGCCGTGGTGGCCGATGTGGCCGCGCACCCATTTCCAGGTGACGTTGTGGCGATTGACCTGCTCATCCAGCAATTTCCACAGGTCGGCGTTTTTCACCGGCTCCTTCGCCGCCGTCTTCCAGCCGCGTTTCTTCCAGTTGGCCATCCACTCGTTGATGCCTTTCATGACGTACTGCGAGTCGGTCACCAGCAGCACATCGCAAGGCCGCTTGAGTTCTTCCAGGCCACGGATCGCGCCCATCAGTTCCATGCGATTGTTGGTGGTATTGGCTTCGCCGCCCCAGAGCTCCTTCTCCACGCCCTTGCACACCAGCAACGCGCCCCAGCCACCCGGACCGGGGTTGCCCTTGCAGGCGCCATCAGTGAAGAGTTCTACGCTATCGCTCATGCCAATCTATCCAGAAAAAAATGCGAAGACCCGCCGATCGGGCCCGACAACACCCGCAGCCCAATGCCGGCAAGAACCATCGAAAAGGTTACGGCTCGATGTGGCGACGATTGACCTTGGCCATCGGCAAGGGAATCAGCTTGCCCATCGGCTCGCGTCGCGCCTGGCGTACCGGGCGCAGCCCGACCGCAATCTTGCGCGCCACCAATAGATAGAAACCGCCGCCGGACAGTTGCCAGTCACCAGCCTTGCGCTCCCACCCAGCCAGGCGCGCCTGCCACTTGGGCGAGGCAAGCGGCGGACGATAGCACCCGAAGCGGCGTTTCTCCAGCGCGAAGCCCAGCAGGTTGAGCCAATCGCCGACCCTTGAGGCCGAGATGCAGCGGGCCTGGCGCAAGGCGTCGTGGGCGAACACGTGACGCAACCCCCAACTGCTCCAGGGATTGATACCGACGATCAACAGATGGCCACCAGGACGCACGCTGCTGGCGGCTTCACGCAGCAAGCCATGGGGCGACAGGCAGAAGTCCAGGCCGTGCTGCAAGACCACGACGTCGGCGGCATGTTCGCTCAAGGGCCAGGCCTGCTCCTCGCAGACGATCTCCACCCCGGGCAACGGCGCGCCCAGGCGCACGTTACGCTGGACCTGCGGTGCCGACGGCGGGGTCTGGGCCGAAGGCCCGTAATGCACCAGGTAGCCGCCGAAGAACCGACCCAACTCGTCTTCGAGCATGCGCCGTTCTTCTTCCAGCAAAAATTGCCCGACAGGGCCGGACAGCCATTCACGGGCGGCGCTGATCAACGCCAGCCAGTCAGGATCAGCCTGAGCGAACGCTTCATCGGTCATTGCATTCTCCAACGCGTCAGGAAGTTCTAAGATGCGCCTTTGTTTTCCGCTTGGCGAATTCCACGATGATACAGATCAGTGCCCTGCCCGCATTCACCGATAACTACATCTGGTTGTTACAGGATCATGCCACCCAGCGCTGCGCCGTGGTCGACCCGGGTGACGCCGCGCCAGTGCAGGCCTGGCTCGAAGCCCATCCGGGCTGGGTCCTGAGCGACATCCTGGTCACCCACCATCACCATGACCATGTCGGCGGCGTCCAGACGCTGAAAAATGCGACGAACGCCACCGTCCATGGCCCGGCCAGCGAAAACATCCCGGCGCGGGACCAGGCCCTCAATGACAACGACACGGTCAGCGTGCTCGGCTGGGACTTCGATGTCTACGCCGTGCCCGGCCATACGCTGGGGCACATCGCCTACTACCACCATGGCCTGCTGTTCTGTGGCGACACCCTGTTCGCCGCCGGTTGCGGCCGACTCTTCGAAGGTACGCCGACGCAAATGCACCACTCGCTCAGTCGCCTCGCCGCCCTGCCTGAAGATACGCTGGTCTACTGCACCCATGAATATACCCTCGGCAACCTGAAATTCGCCGCCGCGGTGGAGCCAGGCAACCCGGACATCGCCGCCCGCCTGGAAAAAGTCAGCCGGCAACGCAGCGAAGGCATCATGACGCTGCCCTCGACCCTGGCCTTGGAAAAGCTCACCAATCCGTTCCTGCGCACGACTGAAACATCCGTTAAACAAAAAGCAGACGAACGGAGCGGCCAGCGAAACCAGACGCCGAGTGAGGTTTTTGCGGCCTTGAGGGCTTGGAAAGATACGTTCTAAGGCAGCTATCGATTGATACAAAAATTCTGAAAGGTTGACCTGTTGGGGTGCGCTTCCTAGAATCGGCCGACATTTTTGCCCGGAACTTACTTCCAGCCAATGTCGTCATCTATACGCAGGTCCGTCCAGTCAGACACATTGACCCGCTTGGCTCAAGCCATCGCGGTGGCTGTGTCCGCCACCTTGGCGGGCTGCCAGAGCACGAGCCAGCTGCCGCAGACCGACGCGGCCCACACGCCGAATATCGCCGCCCGCGCCAAACAGAAGCCGGTATGGCTCACTGAAAAACCCAGCCCCCAAGTACCCCAGGACATCTGGGAGCGCATGCGCCAGGGCTTCCAGTTGCAGGAAACCGCCGGGGTCAATCCACGTATCGAGCAACAGCGCCTGTGGTTCGCCAGCAACCCCTCCTTCCTGGAAAACGCCGGTGAGCGCGGCAGCCTGTACATCCATTACATCGTCGAACGCCTCGAAGAGCGCAACATGCCGCTGGAGCTGGCGCTGCTGCCGGTGATCGAGAGTGCCTACAACCCCATGGCCTATTCCCGGGCCAACGCAGTGGGCCTATGGCAATTCATCCCATCCACGGGGCGTTACTTCAACCTGCGCCAGACCCGCTTCTATGACGGGCGTCGCGATATCACCGCTTCTACCACGGCCGCCATGGACTACCTGACGCGCCTGCATGACATGTTCAACGGCGACTGGTTGCTGGCGCTGGCGGCCTACAACGCCGGCGAAGGCACGGTCAGCCGCGCCATCGAGCGCAACGAGAAGCTCGGCCTGCCCACCGACTACTGGAACCTGCCGCTACCCAGCGAGACCCAGGCCTATGTGCCGAAGCTGTTGGCGCTGTCCCAGGTGGTGCTGTCGCCCGATGCCTATGGCGTGAACCTCAACCCGATCGCCAACGAACCGTATTTCCAGGTCGTCGAGATCAACCAGCGCATGGACCTTTCCAAGGTCGCGGCAGTGGCCAATATCGACGAAGACGAGCTGTTCCAGCTCAACCCGGCCTTCAAGCAGCGCACCACCATCGACGGCCCGCAGCACCTGCTGGTGCCAACATCCAAGGCTCAGTTGCTGACCGCCAGCCTCTCGACCATGCGCCCGGAAGAGCTGATCAGCCAGCGCTCGCTCAAACCAGTCTTTGAAAATGTCGACGACAGCGAAGTGGAAGGCGCAAGACGTACCTACCGCGTCAAGCGCGGCGAGAACCTGGCCCAGATTGCCAAGGCCAACAACGTCCAGACCAAAGACCTGCAACGCTGGAACAAACTCAGCGGCAACAAGCTCAAGGTCGGCCAGACCCTGGTGATGCAGGACGCCAAGCCGACCAAGGCCACCGGCAAGCGCATCAGCACCGTGGTAGCCGCCAATACCAAGGACCAGAAGAAGCAGACCCAGTACAAGGTCAAGCAAGGCGACTCGCTGTATGTGGTAGCCAAGCGCTTCAACGTGGAAATGCAGCACCTCAAGCGCTGGAACCCGCGGATGGGCAAGGCACTCAAGCCTGGGCAGATGTTGACGGTCTACTCCCCGCACTAAGGTGACCGGGGAGCTTTGTGTGGTGAGGGGTTCATCTGTGGGAGCAAGGCTTGCCCGCGATGGCCACACTGCGGTTTAACAGTTGAACCGCGATATCGTTCATCGCGGGCAAGCCTTGCTCCCACAGGTCAAAGCTCCCACAAAGAGGATAAATCCCCTCACCAAAGGTTCTGCGCTCGGCCGGTATCCGCTTAGCCGACTGGCACCCCCCTCTAAACCCCGCCTTTTTCCTGCCGATACAAGCTGTTACTGTACAGGTCATAAAAGCCCAAGCCGCCTGGTTCGGATCTCAGATTTGACACGTCCCCTCCTCCTGCTCCTGCTCCTGCTCCTGATCAGCCTGGCCTTGAGCTTCCCCGCCAGCGCAACCATCAGCGAAAGCCATGGCTATGCGCAGTTCGGCACGCTCAAGTATCCGGCCAGGTTCACCCACTTCGACTGGGTCAACCCGCAAGCGCCCAAGGGCGGAGTCTTGCGGGTCATGGCATTCGGCACCTTCGATACGCTCAACCCCTATACATTCAAGGGCAGCAGCCCGGTTTCCACGCCCAATTTCCTGCAATACGGCATCAATGAGCTGAACGAACCGTTGATGGTCGGCACCGGCCAATACGCCCCGTCCGGCGATGAGCCGACGTCCAGCTATGGCCTGATCGCCCAATCGGTGGAATACAGCGAAGACCGCAGTTGGGTGGTGTTCAACCTGCGACCCGAAGCACGGTTTCACGATGGCGTGCCGATCACCGCCTATGACGTGGCGTTCTCCTACAGGACGCTGCTCAAGGAAGGCCATCCGCAATACCGCACCAACCTGCAGGAAGTGCTGCGGGTCGACATTCTCAACCCGCTGAAAATCCGCTTTGTCTTCAAGCGTGCGGGCAATCCGTTGCTGATCCTGCGCCTGGGCGAACTGCCGGTGTTGCCCCAGCACTACTGGAAAGACCGCGACTTCAAGGCGACGACCTTCGACCCGCCCCTGGGCAGCGGACCTTATCGCATCACCAAAGTACAGCCAGGCCGCCAACTGGTGTTCGAACGGGTCAAGGATTACTGGGGGAAGGACCTGCCAGTCAATCGCGGCAAATACAACGTCGACCGCATGGACGTGGAGTTCTATCGCGACAGCGAAGTGGCCTTCGAAGCCTTCAAGGCTGGCGAGTTCGATATCTACATCGAACACCAGGCCAAAAACTGGGCCAACGGCTATGACTTCCCGGCGATCAAGCGTGGCGACGTGATCAAGGCGCAGATTCCCCACCAGATCCCGACCCAGACCCAGGGCCTGTTCATGAACACTCGGCGCGCTACGTTTGCCGAGGTCAAGGTGCGTGAAGCCCTGGGGCTGATGTTCGATTTCGAGTGGACCAACCGCACCCTGTTCAGCGGCGCCTACAAGCGCACCCTCAGTTACTACCCCAACAGCGAATTCTCCGCTACCGGCCTACCGGTGGGCCATGAATGGCTGTTGCTCAAGCCCTACCGGGAACAACTGCCGGCCAAACTGCTCACCGAACCCTTCAGCTTGCCCAGGACCGATGGGCGCGGCATTCCCCGGGAAACCCTGCGCAAAGCCTTGGGGTTATTGAAGGAAGCCGGCTGGACCCTCAACGGCCAACGCCTGCTGAACGCCGACAGCCAGCCCCTGAGCTTCGAAATCCTGCTGGTGAACCCGAACCTGGAGCGCATCCTGCAACCCTACGTCGAGAACCTCGCCAGTATCGGCATCCAGGCCCGGCTGCGCACGGTGGACCGCGCCCAGTACAAGCAGCGCCTGGACCAGTTCGACTTCGACATGATCCTGCTGACCTTGAACCAGACCCTCAGCCCGGGCCTTGAGCAATGGCAGTACTTCCACTCCAGCCAGGTCGGGGTCAAGGGCAGCAAGAATTACGCCGGGATCGCCAACCCGGTGGTCGACCATCTGCTGGAAAAGCTGCTCGCCGCCCAGACCCGCGACGAACAGGTCGCCGCCGGCAAGGCCCTGGATCGCGTGCTGCTGTGGCAGCATTACTGCATCCCCAACTGGTATCTCAATTATCATCGCCTGGCGTACCGCAACCGGTTCGCCTTCGTCACCACGCCGCCCTACACCCTGGGCCTGAGCGCATGGTGGCTGAAATCTTCGGAGAAAGATCAATGAAGCCTTTGCGCGCCCTGCTCCTGCAGGCCAGCAGCCTGTTATTCGCCGGGCTGGCCTGTGCCGCGCCACAGCATGCCGTGACCTTGTACAACGAGCCACCGAAATACCCGGCCGACTTCAAGCATTTCGACTACGTCAACCCGGACGCACCCAAGGGCGGCGTGTTTCGCCAGGGCGGCTTCGGTGGCTTCGACAGCCTCAACCCGTTCATCAGCAAAGGCGTGCCCGCCGATGACATTGGCCTGATCTACGACACCCTGGCCAAGCAGGGCCTGGACGAACCGTTCACCGAATATGGCCTGATCGCCGAAAAAATCGAGAAAGCCCCGGACAATGGCTGGGTGCGCTTCTACCTGCGCCCCGAAGCTCGCTTCAACGACGGCCATCCGGTGCGCGCCGAAGACGTGGTCTTCAGCTTCCAGACCCTGACCAAGGACGGCGCACCGATGTTTCGCGGCTATTACAACGACGTCGCCGAAGTCATCGCCGAAGAACCGCTCAAGGTGCTGTTCAAATTCAAGCACACCAATAACCGCGAACTGCCGCTGATCCTCGGCCAACTGCCGGTATTGCCGAAACACTGGTGGGCCGAGCGCGACTTCAGCAAGGGCAACCTGGAGATCCCCCTGGGCAGCGGTCCCTACAAGGTCACCGAAGTGAAGGCCGGTCGCTCGATCCGCTATGAACGGGTGAAGGACTATTGGGGCAAGGACTTGCCGGTCAATCGCGGCTTCTACAATTTCGACGTGCTGGTCACCGACTACTATCGTGACAACACCGTCGCGGTCGAGGCCTTGAAAGCCGGGCAATTCGATTTCTGGCTGGAAATGACCGCCAAGAACTGGGCCAATGCCTACAACATCCCGGCCGTGACCGAAGGCCGGTTGATCAAGGAACAGATTCCCAACGGCAACCCCACTGGCATGCAGGGCTTCGTCTACAACCTGCGCCGTCCGATCTTCCAGGATGTGCGGGTGCGCAAGGCCTTGAGCCTGTTGCTGGATTTCGAGTGGACCAACAAGCAACTGTTCAACGGCGCCTATGCCCGTACCCGCAGCTACTTCGAGAATTCGGAAATGGCCGCCACCGGCCTGCCCGGCGAAGACGAGTTGAAAATTCTCGACCCCCTGCGCGGCAAGATTCCCGAGCAGGTCTTCACCGAAGCCTTCCAGCCTTCGGTGTGCGACGGCAGCGGCATGCTCCGCGACCAGCAGCGCAAGGCTTACCAATTGCTGCAAGAAGCCGGCTGGCGCATCGTTAACGACAAAATGGTCGATGCCCAAGGCAAACCGGTGGTGCTGGAATTCCTGCTGGCCCAGACCGAGTTCGAGCGGGTGCTGCTGCCGTTCAAGCGCAACCTGAGCGACCTGGGCATCGAACTGGTCATCCGTCGGGTAGACGTGTCCCAGTACATCAACCGCGTACGCTCCAGGGATTTCGACCTGGTGGTGGGCAGCTTCCCGCAATCCAGCTCGCCGGGGAATGAACAACGCGAATTCTGGATGTCCGCCGCCGCGGACAAACCCGGCAGTCGCAACACCATGGGCCTGAAGGACCCGGCCGTGGACCAACTGGTGGAACAACTGATCAACGCCGATTCGCGCAAGAGCCTGGTGGCCCACGCCCGGGCACTGGACCGGGTTCTGCAATGGGGCTACTACGTGATCCCCAACTGGCACATCAAGACCTGGCGCGTGGCCTACTGGAATCACATCGGTCACCCGAAAATCACGCCGACCTATGACATCGGCACCACGACCTGGTGGGTCAAGCCGGACACCAAGCCTGCCATCGAAGTAGAGAAACAAGTCATGGAACAACAGATCAACGCTGCCCCCGCGAGCGTGGAGTAACCCGATGCTGGCTTATATCTTCCGGCGACTGCTGCTGATCATCCCGACGCTGTTCGGCATCCTGTTGATCAACTTCGTCATCATCCAGGCCGCGCCCGGCGGGCCGGTGGAACAGATGATCGCCAAGCTCGAAGGCTTCGAAGGCGCCACCAGCCGCATTGCCGGCGGCGGCGCCGAAGTTTCGGTGGCGGGTTCCTCCTATCGCGGCGCCCAAGGCCTGGACCCGGGACTGGTCAAGGAAATCGAGCGCATGTACGGCTTTGACAAGTCGGCGCCCGAACGCCTGTGGATCATGATCAAGAACTACGCCCACCTGGACTTCGGCGACAGTTTCTTCCGCGATGCCAAGGTCATCGACCTGATCAAGGAAAAGATGCCAGTGTCCATCTCCCTCGGGTTGTGGAGCACGCTAATCATGTACCTGGTGTCGATCCCGCTGGGGATCGCCAAGGCTACGCGACACGGTAGCCATTTCGACGTGTGGACCAGTTCGGCGATCATCGTCGGTTACGCGATCCCTTCGTTCCTGTTCGCCATCCTGCTGATCGTGGTGTTTGCCGGCGGCAGTTATTTCGACTGGTTCCCGTTGCGCGGGCTGACCTCCAACAACTTCGACGAATTGAGCATGGGCGGCAAGATCCTCGACTACTTCTGGCACCTGGCCCTGCCCGTGACCGCCCTGGTGATCGGTAACTTCGCCACCATGACCCTGCTGACCAAGAACAGCTTCCTCGACGAAATCAACAAGCAATATGTAATCACCGCCAAGGCCAAGGGCCTGACTCGCCATCGGGTGCTCTACGGCCACGTCTTCCGCAACGCCATGCTGCTGGTGATTGCCGGCTTTCCTTCGGCGTTCATCGGGATCTTCTTTACCGGTTCGCTGCTGGTGGAAGTGATCTTCTCCCTCGACGGCCTGGGCCTGATGAGTTTCGAAGCGGCGATCAACCGCGACTACCCGGTGGTATTCGGCACCCTGTTCATCTTCACCCTGCTGGGGCTGGTGGTGAAACTGATCGGCGACTTGACCTACACCTTTGTCGATCCGCGCATCGACTTCGAAAGCCGGGAGCATTGAGATGAACCTGTCTCCTCTCAATCGCCGCCGTTTCGAACTGTTCAAGGCCAACAAGCGAGGCTGGTGGTCGCTGTGGCTGTTTTTGATCCTGTTCGGGCTGAGCCTGGGCGCCGAGTTGATCGCCAACGACAAGCCACTGGTGGTGCATTACGACGACGGCTGGTACTTCCCGGCCCTCAAGCGTTACCCGGAAACCACGTTCGGCGGCGAATTCCCCCTGGAAGCCAACTACAAGAGCCCGTATATCCGTGAACTGCTGGCCGCCAAGGACGCCTGGGTAGTGTGGGCGCCGATTCCGTTCAGCTACCAGAGCATCAACTACGACCTGAAGGTCCCGGCCCCGGCACCACCCTCCTCCGTAAACTGGCTGGGCACCGACGACCAGGGGCGCGATGTCCTGGCCCGGGTCATCTATGGCTTCCGCATCTCGGTGCTGTTCGCCCTGACCCTGACACTGCTCAGCTCGATCATCGGCGTGATCGCCGGTGCCTTGCAGGGCTTCTATGGCGGCTGGGTCGACTTGGCCGGCCAGCGCTTCCTGGAGATCTGGTCCGGGCTGCCGGTGCTGTACCTGCTGATCATCCTGGCCAGTTTCGTCCAGCCGAATTTCTGGTGGCTGCTGGGCATCATGCTGCTGTTCTCGTGGATGAGCCTGGTGGACGTGGTCCGCGCCGAGTTCCTGCGCGGGCGCAACCTGGAGTACGTGCGCGCCGCGCGGGCGTTGGGCATGCAGAACGGCGCCATCATGTTCCGTCACATCCTGCCCAATGCCATGGTCTCGACCATGACCTTCATGCCGTTCATCCTCACCGGTGCCATTGGCACCCTCACCGCCCTGGATTTCCTCGGTTTCGGCCTGCCGCCGGGCGCGCCGTCCCTGGGCGAGCTGGTGGCCCAGGGCAAATCCAACCTCCAGGCGCCGTGGCTGGGCATCAGCGCGTTCGCCGTGCTGGCCCTGATGCTGAGCCTGCTGGTGTTCATCGGCGAGTCCGCTCGCGATGCCTTCGATCCGAGGAAGTGATATGAACCAGGACAATCTGATCGAAGTGCGCGACCTGGCGGTGGAGTTCATTGTCGGCGAACGCCGCCAGCGAGTGGTCGAGGCGGTCAGCTTCGATATCAAGCGCGGCGAAACCCTGGCCCTGGTGGGCGAAAGCGGCTCGGGCAAATCGGTCACCGCCCACTCGATCCTGCGTTTGCTGCCCTACCCGCTGGCCCATCACCCGACCGGGACCATCCAGTACGCCGGCCAGGATTTGCTGGGCCTGAAAGAAAAGACCATTCGCCACATCCGTGGCAACCGGATTGCGATGATCTTCCAGGAGCCGATGACCTCCCTCAATCCGCTGCACTCCATTGAAAAGCAGATCAATGAAGTGCTCGGCATCCACAAGGGTTTGAGCGGCAAGGTCGCGACCCGCCGAACCCTTGAGTTGCTGGAGCTGGTTGGCATTCCCGAACCGCACAAGCGCCTGAAGGCCCTGCCCCATGAATTGTCCGGTGGCCAGCGCCAGCGGGTGATGATCGCCATGGCCCTGGCCAACGAGCCGGAATTGCTGATCGCCGACGAGCCGACTACCGCCCTGGACGTCACCGTCCAGCTGAAAATCCTCCAATTGCTCAAGGAACTGCAGGCACGACTAGGCATGTCGCTGCTACTGATCAGCCACGATTTGAACCTGGTGCGCAGAATTGCCCATCGCGTATGTGTCATGCAGCGCGGTTGCATCGTCGAACAGGCGTCGTGCGAAGAGTTGTTCCGCGCGCCGCAGCATCCGTACACTCGGGAACTGCTAGGCGCCGAACCCAGCGGCACCCCGGCAACCAATGTGGTCGGCCAGCCGCTGTTGCAGGTCGAGGACTTGAAAGTCTGGTTCCCGATCAAGAAAGGTCTGTTCAAACGCACGGTAGACTACATCAAGGCCGTGGACGGGATCCGTTTCAGCCTGCCCCAGGGCCAGACCCTGGGCATCGTCGGCGAAAGCGGCTCCGGCAAGTCCACCCTGGGCCTGGCGATCTTGCGGTTGATCGGCAGCCAGGGCGGGATCCGCTTTGAAGGCAAACAGCTCGATAGCCTGACGCAGCAACAGGTCCGGCCGCTGCGGCGGGAGATGCAAGTGGTGTTTCAGGACCCGTTCGGTAGCCTGAGCCCACGGATGTGTGTAAGCCAGATCGTCGGCGAAGGCCTGCGGATCCACAAGATCGGCACCGCAGCCGAACAGGAACAAGCGATAATCGCGGCATTGAAGGAGGTAGGCCTGGACCCGGAGACCCGGAACCGCTACCCCCATGAATTTTCCGGAGGGCAGCGCCAGCGTATCGCCATTGCCCGGGCCCTGGTGCTCAAGCCGGCGTTGATTTTGCTGGATGAGCCGACGTCGGCCCTGGACCGTACCGTGCAACGCCAGGTGGTGGAGCTGTTACGGTCGCTGCAAACCAAGTACAACCTGACGTACCTGTTTATCAGCCATGACCTGGCTGTCGTCAAAGCGCTGAGCCACCAACTGATGGTGGTCAAGCATGGCCAAGTGGTCGAACAAGGTGATGCCCGCAGCATATTCGCCGCGCCGCAACACCCCTATACACAGCAGTTGCTGGAGGCCGCCTTCCTGGCCCCAACGACTGCCGAATAACCTGAAAGAGGAGCAACACATGGGTTTTCTCGCCGGTAAGCGCGTACTGATCGTCGGTGTCGCCAGCAAGCTGTCCATCGCATCCGGCATCGCCGCCGCCATGCATCGCGAGGGCGCTGAGCTTGCCTTCACTTATCAGAACGACAAACTGAAAGGTCGTGTCGAAGAGTTCGCGCAAGGCTGGGGTTCAAGCCCTGAGCTGTGCTTCCCGTGCGACGTGGCCAGCGATGAAGAAATCGCCAAGGTCTTCGAAGAACTGAGCAAGAAGTGGGACGGCCTGGACTGCATCGTGCACTCCGTGGGCTTCGCCCCGGGCGACCAACTGGACGGCGACTTCACCGAAGCCACCACCCGCGAAGGTTTCCGCATTGCCCACGACATCAGCGCCTACAGCTTCGTCGCCCTGGCCAAGGCCGGTCGCGAAATGATGAAGGGCCGCAACGGCAGCCTGCTGACCCTGTCGTACCTGGGCGCCGAGCGCACCATGCCGAACTACAACGTCATGGGCATGGCCAAGGCTTCCCTGGAAGCCGGCGTGCGTTACCTGGCCGGTTCCCTGGGCCCGGAAGGCACCCGCGTCAACGCCGTATCGGCCGGCCCGATCCGCACCCTCGCCGCTTCCGGCATCAAGAACTTCCGCAAGATGCTGGCCGCCAACGAAGCGCAAACCCCGCTGCGTCGCAACGTCACCATCGAAGAAGTCGGCAACGCCGGCGCCTTCCTGTGCTCGGACCTGGCATCGGGCATCAGCGGTGAAATCATGTACGTGGACGGCGGCTTCAACACCACCGCCATGGGCAACATCGAAGAGTAATCTTCACGGGGCGTCCCGGCAGCAATGCAAGCCCGGTTTTGACAAAAAGAAGCGCCGCCTACCTGGTAAAAGGCAAGCGGCGTTTTTATTTCGACCTTTCGGGAGCGCCTAACAGCACCAAAGCAAAGGAAAGCGAAAACAACAGCGCCGCGACTACCCCAGAGACGGTGTCATAAGTGTAAATCACCGAGATTAACGCACCCATGAGTGACGTTAAAGAAAGAGGAGTATTCGTAAGTACATACAACCCCATGCGCAAACTGAAAGGTTGATGGTTCAGAAACACCTGGATAACACTGCCCAATCCTGTTAGCGCCACTGACGTAGCCGTCAGTATGATTAATATGACAAGGTACATCGCAACAGATGAAATACCTTGGGTATCGTTGAGATCTTCAGGATTCTCCACTGCACCGTCTGTGGCAAAGAAGAATAACATTGCACACGCCACTAATACGCAAACAACAGCGACTCCCAATCCTTGCGCACTGCGTTTCATACCCTGATCACCTTGAAAAATTAATGGGTAGCTCACCCGTAATTCGAATTTCATAATCCTGCGCTCTGGCAACTCTTCCTACTTCACGCAGGGCAGTCGTCGCTCCCTCGTCAAACGCTGCACGATGGCTGCTGGCATTCGCGTCATATCGATCTGAGTAGGCCTTGACGGTACCGGCGAATTTGAGATTACCAGAGGTATACCGAATGACTTCACCCTTAATCTGAAGCGTAATGTTTCCAAGGTAAATTCTTGCGACGTTCGAATCCTGGGCCGTCGAGTAAGGGACCTTCAGATTGATGGTAGTTACCCCCACTCCCGCAGTATTGATAATCGCCATCAAATCGGGAATTTTGTTCGGTGTTGGGCTGATACCTACTCTGTCGAGCCGAACGCTGGCAGGCTTGCCCTTGCCAAGTAACCAATGGCCAAAAGCCCTGAACGGAGTAAAGACGCCGCCGGAGAACTCCTGCTCAATTGCCATGTCTTGTGTGTTGGTGATTTTGGCTCCCTCCTTTATCCCGAGCCTCCAAGCATCCGCAGTGTTGAGGTTTGGATTCTTCAGCATTAATAGATCAGCACCATGTGCAACCTTTAAATCGCCAATAATAAAGCCGTCAAGTCCGTACCGAACAGGTCGATTGTTACGCATTTCTTGTAAATGACGTTGTAGCATTTGAGGCCAGTGACCCCGCTCGTAAGCCACGTTCCGCTCTTGGATCATTTGTCCAACCATTGCCATTGAGAAAGGAGCTGGCGCACCTCCTCTTCCACGCGAAGTGCCATATTCATCGGGATAAACAAATGTCGGGGGCAGTTCAATATTCATATGAGTACCAGTCAAGTCTAGTCATTCATAACGCTGTAGTTATGAGCCTGCATCAAATGATGCAAAGTCTCATTCTGCGTACATTCCGCCCCCTCGTGCGGTACATATATATAGCGTTACGCTGGTCCACCTATGTCATTGTTTACGAAACCTGTACCTATACCTCCAAGAATAGAAAAAGCCATGCTTGAGTACCAAGCAGTCCTACTCCCGTAGCGCCTGCTTGTGCACATACATCGCCGCATCGGCGTCAGCCAGCAGGTTGTCGATTGACCGATGGCGCTGGGCGTCGTACTCGATCTGGCCGACGCTGAACCGAATGTCGTATCCACGCTGCAACATCGCATTGCGCTCATCGAGGATTTCCTTGAGCCGCGCCATGATTGCCGCGGTCTCGACATGGGAAGAACCGGTGAGCAACGCCACGAACTCATCACCGCCCAGGCGACCGATCACATCACTCTCGCGAAACGCGATACGCAGCACATCGGCGAAGGTTTTCAGCGCGCTGTCACCCTCCGCATGCCCATAACGGTCATTGATCGGCTTGAAGTCGTTGAGGTCGAAGTACAGCAGCGTCGCCGGGCGCAACAAGCGATCACACACATTCAACGCATGCTGGGCCAACGTCCTGAAGCCGCGCCGATTGGACAGCAGCGTCAGTTCGTCCATGCTCGCCATCTGCACCGCGACCATTTCCTGCTCGGCCATGCGCGCCAGGTCGCGCAATAGTTCGCGTTCCTCATCATTGAGCTTGCGCGGCCGGGTGTCGAGCAGGCACAACGTGCCGAGCTTGCTGCCATCCTCCAGCTCGAGCGGATGCCCGGCGTAGAAACGAATGCCAGGCGCGTCCGTGACCAGTGGGTTGTCGTGGAAGCGCTCGTCCTGCTCCGCATCGCAGATCTCCAGGATCCGATCCTGCAGAATCGCATGCCCACAGAAGGAAATCTCCCGTGGGGTCTCGCTGATGTCCAAGCCGGCGCTGGATTTGAACCACTGCCGGTTGGCGTCTATCAGTGACACCAGCGCGATAGGCACGTCAAACAGACGGCGGGCAAGGCGGGTCAGGCGGTCAAACCGTTCTTCGGGTGCGGTATCAAGCAGTTTGAGCGAGTGCAGATTCTTGAGGCGAGCGGCTTCGTCGTCCGGTTTGCGTGGCGCAAGCATCGGGAACTCCATTGGCGGGACTTCATGAAGTCTAGTCCAGGACCCCTGCCGTTCAAATCGAACGGCTAAATCCAACGGGCATTTGTCGGCCAGGGCTAATACACTGCCACCCAGGTTCAAGACGAGGACGCCGACCGATGAAGCACGCCCCCCACGACGCCGCCCCTCGCTTCTGGCGCGACGCGGCCCTGCCCTTCATCGAAGCCCGGGCCATCGACGACGGGCGCAAGGTCTGCTATTCGCGCCATTCCCATGACCATTTTTCCATCGGCGCGATCACCGCCGGGCGCAGCACATACATTCACGAACAGTCGAATTTCCAGGTGGAGAGCGGCACGGTGGTGCTGATGAACCCCGGCGACGTCCATGCGTGCAATCCGATCGACGATCAGCCATGGTCCTACCTGATGCTGTACGTCGACACCCAGTGGCTTCGGGACCTGCAGCGTCGTATCGGCTTTGACGAAAACCTGGATTTCCAGGGCTTCGCCACCACCCACAGTCGCGATGTGGAGCTGTTTGCCGCCTTGGGACGGCTGTATGAGCAATTGGTGGACGAGCAGCTCGACGCGACCAGCAAGCACGCCGCCGCCGAGGCGTTTTTCATTGACCTGCAACTACGGCTCAACCCTGCCGGCCGCCCAGACCGGGGCAGCCATCCCGGCCTGATGCGTGCGGCACAGTTTATCCACGACCACTGCAGCGAAGCCTTGAAACTCGAGGACATCTGCATTGCCGCGCAACTGTCGCCGTCTTACCTGAGCCGAGCCTTCAAGCGCCATTACGGGATGACGCCCCACGCCTTCCTGGTCAACCGCCGGATCCAGTTCGCCCGACGCCAGTTGCGTGAAGGCAAGCTGATCGCTGACGTGGCGCTGGACAGCGGGTTTGCCGACCAGGCGCATTTCCAGCGCGCCTTCAAGCAACACCTGGCGGCTACGCCCGGCCAGTATCGCGGCTGAATCACACTTGCGTTCGGCCCCACTCAAGGCAACAACAGATACACCGCACTGGCCACCAACAACACCGCCATCGCCCGGTTGAACAGACGCATGGTCGCCGGGTTACCCAGCCAGGTGCGCAGAAAACTCCCGGCGTAGGCCCAGCAGCCCACCGAGACGTAGCAGATCACCAGGTAGATCGCCGCAAACTGCCACACCAGCCGCGCCTCGCCATCGGCCACGAATGCCCCCATCCCCGCCACGCAGGCCAGCCACGCCTTGGGGTTGAGCCATTGCATCAGCGCGCCATAGAACATCGAAGGCGCCCGCCCATCCTCTTCGTCGCCCAGGTGCCCGTTATCCATCGCCAGTTTCCAGGCCATGAACAATAGAAACCCCACGCCGCCCAGTTGCACCACCCGCGTGAGCCCAGGCCAGCGTTGCAGCACTTCATGCAACCCCAGCCCCATCAGTACCAGCAGCAAGACAAAGCCCAGGGTCGCACCGCCCACATGGCGCAAGGTGGCGCGAAACCCGTACCGCGCCCCGGAGCTGAGGGCCACGATGTTGACCGGTCCCGGCGTGATGGAGGCGACCAGGGCAAACGCCGCCATGGAAAATATCAGACTCATCGCATACCTTCTTTCATGTCTGTGAGGTGGCGATCAGGGTAAGTGGCCCGTTACGGCGGGTATTGAAGAAAACTGCCTAATGAGGAAAAAGCAAAACCCTCGCCCACAAAAAAGCCGCGACACCTCGATCAGGCATCGCGGCTTGTTCAGGCGATCAGCGATCGTTCTTGGTCGAAGAGCTGGTCGCGTTGGTCAGGCCCTTGGTGTTATGGGTCCCCGGCGTCGCGGTGGAAATCGCCGAAGCCTTGGTCAGGCCGCGCGTATCACGGTCCTTGGCGATGCTCGAAGTCAGCGAAGCCTTGCTGGTACGGTCAGTGCGGGTGGTGCCTGTGTGTTTGCCGCTCAGGCCATGATCGCGGGTGCGAGTGCCGGCGTGGTCGCTGGCCAATCCTTTGCCAAGGCCGCTGGAGTCGCCGGACTTGTCGTGGCCCTGGCCACCACCGATACCGCCGCCAATGCCACCGCCGTGGCCACCGCCATTGCCGCCACCGTTTCCTCCACCATTACCGCCACCATTACCGCCACCACCACCGTTACCACCGCCTGCGGCGTAGCTCGAACCGATAGGCGACAGGTCGGCAGGCAGCAAGGCCGAGGCACCCAGCGCCAAGGCACAGACAGCAACGGCAATGAGGGATTTCTTATGTTTGGACATGATGTCTCCGAAAGACAAAAACAACGGTTGAACCCTTAAGACTCAGAGGTTCAATTTTTGTTCGTGAGCATCCGACCAAGTGCGCGGGGAATTCACTGTCGATTTTTCGGTGGAGTCATGGCGGGCACGGTTCTATGCTCGGCCCATGAACCTACAAGACTCGCTGCTCCCGCCCCATGCCGAGATGGTCCGCGCCATGCTCGAACGCGACACCGCCTACGAGGGGGTGTTCTTCACCGCGGTCAAGACCACCGGCATTTTCTGTCGCCCCAGTTGCACGGCGCGCAAGCCGAAACCGGAGAACGTCGAGTTCTTCGCCCATGCCGATGAAGCCCTGTCGGCCGGCTACCGGGCCTGCCTGCGTTGCAAGCCACTGGACGCCGCGGCCATCGCGCCGGACTGGATCCAGGCCCTGCTCAAGGCTGTAGACGCCGAGCCAGACCTGCGCTGGACCGACGCCCTGCTGCTGGAGCAAGGCATTGAACCGCTGAAATTGCGCCGCTGGTTCAAGCAACATTTCGGCATGACCTTCCACGCCTACCTGCGCACCCGCCGCCTGGGCATTGCCCTGGGCGGCATCAAGGAAGGCACCTCCATCGACAATGCCGCGTTCGATTCCGGTTATGAGTCATTGAGCGGTTTTCGTGACGCCTTCGTGAAATCCTTTCATATCACACCGGGTCGCGCGGCCCTCAGCGAACCCTTGCTGTTCACCCGCCTGACCACACCGTTAGGCCCCATGCTGGCCATGGCCGAACGACGGGGCCTGGTGCTGCTGGAATTCCTCGACCGCCCGGCCCTGACCAAGGAGTTGGAAGAGCTGCAACAACGCTACGGCTACACCGTTGCGCCGGGCCACAACGCGCATTTGCAACAGATCGAAACCGAACTGGCCGAGTATTTCGCCGGCAAGCTCACGGTATTCAAGGTCCCGTTGCACATGCCCGGCAGCGCCTTCGCCGTACGGGTCTGGGCTGAACTGCAAAAGATTCCCTACGGCGAAACCCGCAGCTATGGCGCTATCGCCACAGCCCTGGGCAGCCCTGGCGCCAGCCGCGCCGTGGGTCTGGCCAACGGGCAGAATCGCCTGGCCATCGTCATCCCCTGCCATCGGGTGATCGGGGCGGATGGCTCGTTGACCGGCTACGGTGGCGGACAACCGCGCAAGGCGTTTCTGCTGCGGCTGGAAAAAGCCGCCGTGCAGGTTTCGCTGCCCCTGGCATTTTGAGCGCTCCGGAGTAAGAACACCTGATGCCTGTGCCCTACCACGACGCCAGTATCTTCCTGGCAGGCCTCGACGAAGACTGGTGCCGTCATGTCGAGGCGATCGGCCCTTGTCTGCTGCTGCCCAAGCCAGCCCGCGAACCCTATGAAGCCCTGGTGCGGGCGATTGCCTACCAGCAGTTGCACGCCAAGGCCGGCGATGCGATTCTGCGGCGGTTGCTGGCGTTGTTCCCGGCGCAGACCTTCCCCAGGCCCGGGCAGATCCTGGCGACAGACGTTATGCAGTTGCGCAGCTGTGGTTTTTCCGCCAGCAAGATCGCGACCATCCAGGGCATCGCCCAAGCGGCCCTGGACGGGGTGGTGCCGGATTACGCCACCGCACGGGCGATGGAAGACGAAGCGTTGATCGAGCGCCTGGTCAGCTTGCGCGGCGTCGGGCGCTGGACCGTGGAAATGCTACTGATCTACAGCCTGGAACGACCCGACATCCTGCCGGCCGATGACTTCGGCGTACGCGAAGGTTATCGCCGACTAAAAGGGTTGGAGCAACAGCCCAGCCGCAAGCAAATGATTGAGATCGGGCGGGCATGGAGCCCTTATCGGACGGCAGCGGCGTGGTATTTGTGGCGGGTGCCCAGGTAATGTTGGCTGTACCGACGCCTTCGCGAGCAAGCCCGCTCCCACACTGACCGAGAGCGGGCAGAACATTTGCGACCGACACAAACTCCCTGTGGGAGCGGGCTTGCTCGCGAAGGCGGTCGCAGGGTCACTCTCAATTCAACGATCAAGACACCGACCGTCTAGGCTGTCCTGAGTCATTCCAATCCCCAATTGGAGGTTCCCATGCAGCTAGAAGGTTCCTGTCACTGCGGCGCGGTGTCGTTCACCCTCGACAGCGCTCATCCCTACCCCTACCAGCGCTGCTACTGCTCGATCTGTCGCAAGACCCAGGGTGGCGGCGGTTTTGCGATCAATCTGGGGGGCGATGCCCGAAGCCTGAAGGTGCGCGGGCGCAAGCACATCTCGATCTATCATGCGCGGCTCAAGGACGACGGCGATAAACGCGCCCACCGCAGCAGTGCCGAACGGCATTTCTGTGCCCTGTGCGGTTCGGGGCTCTGGCTATTCAGCCCTGAATGGCCGGAACTGGTTCACCCCTTTGCCTCAGCCATCGACACGCCATTGCCGGTGCCGCCGGAGCACACCCACCTGATGCTCGGCTCCAAGGCGCCATGGGTGGAAGTCGAGGCGCATCCTGGCGATCAGCGGTTCGAGGTCTACCCCAAGGAGTCGATTGCCCACTGGCATGAGCGCCTGGGACTGACCGGTTAAGAGGCAGAGCTGCAAACGGCCCTATCGCGAGCAGGCTCGCTCCCACATTTGATCTTCAGTGCTCACAAATAGCGTGTACACAGAAAATCCCTTGTGGGAGCGAGCCTGCTCGCGATGGCGTCAGCCCAGGTAACCCGGCACTACAAAGTCGGCACACCACTGTGGAACCGAAACTCCACATCCGGTGACTCGATCAACTCCCGCTCGGCGTCGCGGACCTTGTCGATCACTTGGGCAATGTCCTTGGCGTCGCCATACTGGTAAGCCAGTTTCAGATAACCCTGGAAATGCCGGGCTTCACTTTTCAGCAAGCCGAAATAGAACTTGCCCAGTTCCTCGTCCAGGTGCGGCACCAAGGCCTCGAAACGCTCGCAGCTACGGGCCTCGATGAAGGCGCCAACCACCAGGGTGTCCACCAGCTTGACCGGTTCGTGGCTGCGTACCACCTTGCGCAGCCCCGAGGCGTAACGCCCGGCGGAGAGCTGGCGCAAGCCAATCTTGCGCTTTTTCATCAGGCGCATGACCTGCTCGTGGTGCACCAGCTCTTCCCGGGCCAGGCGCGACATCAGGTTGATCAGGTCGACATGGGAGTGGTACTTGGCGATCAGGCTCAGGGCGGTACTGGCGGCCTTGAACTCGCAGTTCTTGTGGTCGATCAGCAACGTTTCCTGGTCGGCCAGCGCGGCCTGGACCCAGGCATCGGGGGTGCGGCAGCCGAGGAATTCGTGAATTTCGGGAAGATTCATGGGGCTCACGGGAAAAGGTAGTCGAGCGAAGGGCGCCGATTATACCGGCCTGCCCCCAGACCACCAGCCACCGCCGTTGATATGCGTCAAGTCGACGACTCACCCAGAGCAACTAGACTGTTCAACAATAACTACAGTTGAGCAACGCCAGCCTTTTCATTGCAGGAGAACGCCGATCATGCAAGCCATTCGCAGCATCCTGGTGGTCATTGAGCCCGAACATTCGGAAAGCCTGGCGCTCAAGCGCGCCAAACTGATCGCCGGAGTGACCCAGGCCCACCTGCACCTGCTGGTGTGTGACAAAAAGCATGACCATGCCGGCATGCTTAGCGTGCTGAAGGCCGCGCTATTGGCGGACGGCTACAGTGTCACCACCGAACAGGCCTGGAACGAAAGTCTCTACGAGACCATCATCGACGTGCAGCAGGCCGAAGGTTGCGGGCTGGTGATCAAGCAGCACTTCCCCGACAGCCCGCTGAAAAAAGCCCTGCTGACCCCGGCAGACTGGAAGCTGCTGCGCCACTGCCCGACCCCGGTGCTACTGGTGAAAACCGCCGGTTCCTGGAAAGACAAGGTGATCCTGGCGGCCGTCGATGTCGGCAATGCCGATGGCGAGCACCGCCATTTGCATAACACCATCATCGATCACGGCTATGACATTGCCCTGCTGGCCAAGGCGCACCTGCATGTGATCAGTGCCCACCCGACGCCGATGCTTTCGTCCGCCGACCCGACGTTCCAACTCAAGGAAACCATCGAGGCCAAGTACCGCGAACAATGCCGCGCGTTCCAGGCTGAGTTCGACATCGACGACCAGCATTTGCACATCGAAGAAGGCCCGGCGGACGTCTTGATTCCCTACATGGCGCGCAAGCTGCAGGCGGCGGTGACGGTGATAGGCACCGTGGCCCGCTCGGGGTTGTCCGGGGTCCTGATTGGCAACACCGCCGAAGCCGTGCTCGATACGCTGGAAAGCGATGTGCTGGTGCTCAAGCCCCAGGAAGTCGAGGATCATCTGGTGGAGTTGGCGACCAAGGATTGAGGTTTTGTATCCTCAAGATCGCCATCGCGAGCAAGCTCGCTCCCACACTGGCCCCAGGAAACCCACAAATCCCCTGTGGGAGCGAGCTTGCTCGCGATGCCTTTAAAGCTCAGCCGCCGATCGCATCCTTCAGGAACCCCGGTGCGATATAACGCTGGTAATGGGCTTCGGACAGGAGGAAGAATTCCCGATCAATGGCATCGCGCAGGTCCGGCAGTTCCCAGTCGCGGAACTCCGGCATCAGCACCATGCCATAGGCCTCCAGGTTGTTGATCACCCGCGCGCCCCGGGCGATCAACTGATAGGCCCAGCAATACTCCGACTGATGCGGCACGAAGCGGATCTTGCGCGATTCCAGTTGCTGGCGCAGCAATCCTGGGTCGAAAACCTCCAACTTGGCCACCATCACCTGCACCAGCAGTTGCTCCAGGCGCATCCACACCGCGCGTTTCTCCTCCTCGTTGTAGCCGTTCCAGTGAATCACTTCATGGTGGAACCGCTTGCAGCCACGGCACACCAGGTCACCGTAGACAGTGGAGCAAAGGCCGACGCAGGGGGTCTTGATGAGCTGGTTGGGCATAAGGAAAAGCACACGCAAAAGCAGGACAGGCCGGCATGTTAGCCCTTTGTCTAAGATTGATCACCCCTCAAACTTCCAGGCCCAACTTACCTTTAATTTTTTTTTCCCGTAGAATCAGCCAGCCTTTTAAGGCGCCAATGTCCGTTAGAAGCTGTTTTCAAAGCGTCACGAGCACAGTCGTTCCTTCAGAGCGGTGTTGGCGAAGGGTCTTTCCAGCGGGGAAAGCCCAACGCCAACCCTCATCAGCTCCCCGTTCTGCAGGCGTAAAACTTTGAAAGCAGCTTCTGTGAGGAACTTACGGAAACTCTGGCGTGGTGGCTCAAAAAGCCTCCGACGCGCATGAGTACCGTGGGTTTCTGGATGAGCGTCCCGGACACCCATTTGGGACCACTGATGAGGGTAATAACTGTGCTTGAAGCCTACCGCAAACATATCGAAGAGCGTGCAGCCCTGGGTATCGTTCCCCAGCCGCTCAACGCCGAACAAACCGCAGGCCTGATCGAGCTGCTGAAAAATCCTCCGGCTGGCGAAGAAGCTTTCCTCGTTGACCTGATCACCAATCGCGTTCCGCCTGGAGTCGACGAGGCTGCCTACGTCAAGGCCGGCTTCCTGTCCGCCCTGGCCAAGGGCCAGGCCCAATCCCCTCTGCTGGACAAGAAACGTGCCGTTGAACTGCTCGGCACCATGCAGGGCGGCTACAACATCGTGACCCTGGTGGAGCTGCTGGACGACGCCGAGCTGGCGCCGGTAGCCGCCGAAGAACTCAAGCACACCCTGCTGATGTTCGATGCCTTCCACGACGTGGCTGAAAAAGCCAAGAACGGCAACGTTCACGCCAAGGCCGTGCTGCAATCCTGGGCCGAAGGCGAGTGGTTCAAGAAGCGCCCGGTGCTGGCCGACAAGATCAGCCTGCGCGTATTCAAGGTGACCGGCGAAACCAACACCGACGACCTGTCCCCTGCTCCAGACGCCTGGTCGCGTCCTGACATCCCGCTGCACGCCCTGGCCATGCTGAAAATGGCCCGTGACGGCATCGTTCCGGACGAGCAAGGCAAGACCGGCCCGATGAAGCAAATCGAAGAAATGCGCGGCCAAGGCTTCCCGATCGCCTACGTCGGCGACGTGGTTGGTACCGGCTCCTCGCGTAAATCGGCGACCAACTCGGTGCTGTGGTTCTTCGGCGACGACATTCCTTATGTGCCGAACAAGCGCGCTGGCGGTTTCTGCTTCGGCAGCAAAATCGCTCCGATCTTCTACAACACCATGGAAGATGCCGGCGCACTGCCTATCGAGTTCGACGTTTCGAACATGAACATGGGCGACGTGATCGACCTGTACCCGCATGCCGGCAAAGTCTGCAAGCACGGTACCGACGAAGTCATCACCACCTTCGAAATGAAGACTCCAGTGCTGCTGGACGAAGTCCGTGCCGGCGGTCGTATTCCGCTGATCATTGGCCGTGGCCTGACCGAGAAGGCTCGCGCCGAGCTGGGCCTGCCACCTTTCGATCTGTTCAAGAAGCCTGAAGCTCCCGCTCAAAGCACCAAGGGTTTCACCCTGGCGCAGAAGATGGTCGGCAAGGCTTGCGGTCTGGCAGAAGGCAAAGGCGTACGTCCTGGCACCTACTGCGAACCGAAAATGACCACCGTGGGGTCCCAGGACACCACCGGTCCAATGACCCGCGACGAACTGAAAGACCTGGCGTGCCTGGGCTTCTCGGCTGACCTGGTGATGCAGTCCTTCTGCCACACCGCGGCTTATCCAAAGCCGATCGACGTGACCACCCACCACACCCTGCCTGACTTCATCATGACCCGCGGCGGTGTTTCCCTGCGTCCGGGCGACGGCATCATCCACTCGTGGCTGAACCGCATGCTGCTGCCAGACACCGTGGGTACCGGTGGTGACTCGCACACCCGTTTCCCGATGGGCATCTCGTTCCCGGCCGGCTCCGGCCTGGTCGCGTTCGCCGCTGCCACCGGCGTCATGCCGCTGGACATGCCGGAATCGATCCTGGTGCGCTTCAAAGGCAAAATGAAACCTGGCATCACCCTGCGTGACCTGGTTCATGCCATTCCGTACTTCGCCATCCAGAAGGGCCTGTTGACCGTCGAGAAGAAAGGCAAGAAAAACGCCTTCTCCGGCCGCATCCTGGAGATCGAAGGCCTGGAAGGCTTGACCCTGGAACAGGCTTTCGAATTGTCCGACGCCTCGGCCGAACGTTCGGCTGCCGGTTGCACCATCAAGCTGTCGAAAGAGTCGATCACCGAGTACCTGCAATCGAACATCACCCTGCTGCGCTGGATGATCGGCGAAGGCTACGGTGACGCACGTACCCTGGAGCGTCGCGCCCAAGCGATGGAAGCCTGGATCGCCAACCCGCAACTGATGGAAGCCGATGCCGACGCCGAATACGCCGAAGTCATCGAAATCGATCTGGCCGACATCAGCGAGCCTGTGCTCTGTGCGCCGAACGACCCGGACGACGCCCGCCTGCTGTCCAGCGTTGCTGGCGAGAAGATCGACGAAGTGTTCATCGGTTCGTGCATGACCAACATCGGTCACTTCCGCGCTGCCGGTAAGCTGCTGGATCAGGTCAAGGGTCAGCTGCCAACCCGTCTGTGGCTGTCGCCGCCGACCAAGATGGACGCTCACCAACTGACCGAAGAAGGCTACTACGGCATCTACGGCAAGGCCGGCGCACGGATGGAAATGCCAGGCTGCTCGCTGTGCATGGGTAACCAGGCACGCGTCGAGCCGAACTCCACCGTGGTGTCGACTTCGACCCGTAACTTCCCGAACCGTCTGGGTGACGGCGCGAACGTCTACCTGGCTTCGGCCGAACTGGCGTCCGTTGCGTCCATCCTGGGTCGCCTGCCGACCGTCGAGGAGTACATGGAATACGCCGGCAAGATCGACAGCATGGCAGCGGACGTATACCGCTACCTGAGCTTCGACCAGATCGCCGAGTTCCGTGAAGCCGCTGCAAACGCCAACATCCCGGTCGTTCAAGCCTAACGCTTCAACGCCCGACTAAAAACGCCGCCCTTCTTGCGAGGGGCGGCGTTTTTTTATGCTTGGGATTCCGATGCTAGCCGGCTACCGCTATCGCGAGCAGGCTCGCTCCCACAGGGGATATGTGGTGAATATATGAACACCCGCAACCCCATGTGGGAGCGAGCCTGCTCGCGATGACGGCAGCACATCCAACATCAATGCAAGCCGCCCCACCACTTTCGCGAGCAAGCCCGCTCCCACAAGGGTCCGGTCAGGCCAAGAGGGAGTAGACCAGCGCAGTAATCGCCACCAGGCCCACCAGCACCACGAAGACATTCGACGCCTGGCCACGATAGCGGGCCATGGCCGGAACTTTACGGATGGCATACATCGGCATCAGGAACAGGATGGCCGCGATGACCGGGCCGCCCAGGGTTTCGATCATGCCCAGGATGCTCGGGTTGAGCGTGGCGACGATCCAGCACACCACCAGCATGAACGCAGCGGTAAGGCGGTCCAGGGTCTTGGGCGCCGGGCGACGACCGCTTTTGACGATCAGGCCCTTGAGGCCTTCGCTGGCGCCGATGTAGTGCCCCAGGAACGATTTGGAAATGGCGACAAACGCAATCAACGGCGCGGCAAAAGCGATGGTCGGGTTGCTGAAATGGTTGGCCAGGTACGACAGGATCGACAGATTCTGCGCCTTGGCCTCAGCCAGTTGTGCCGGGGACAAGGTCAACACGCAACTGAACACGAAAAACAGCACCATCACCACCATCAGCACATGGGCGCGCGACAGGATCTGCGAGCTGCGCTCCTCAGCGTTGGCACCATAGCGACGCTTCTGGTCCACCGCAAACGCCGAGATGATGGGTGAGTGGTTGAACGAGAACACCATCACCGGGATCGCCAGCCACAAGGTATGCAGCAACGCCGAAGCTTCAGGCGGCGTGGACGCCGTGGTCAGGATGCCGCCGCTCCAGTGGGGAATCAGGAACACCGCCAGGAACAACAGCGCAACGATGAACGGGTAGACCATCAGGCTCATGGCCTTGACGATCGCCTGCTCGCCGCAGCGCACCACCGCCAGCAGGCCCAGGATCAGCACCAACGACAGCACAGCCCGAGGGGGCGCCTGGATATGCAACTGATGCTCCAGGAAACTGCCCACCGTGTTGGTCAACGCCACGCTGTAGATCAGCAGGATCGGGAAAATGGCAAAGAAGTACAAAAGCGTGATCAACGCACCGGCCTTGAGGCCGAAATGTTCTTCCACCACATCGGTGATGTCCGCACCGTCGCGACCGGACAACACAAATCGGGTCAGGCCCCGGTGGGCATAGAACGTCATGGGGAACGCCAGCAACGCCAGGATCAGCAGCGGCCAAAAGCCGCCCAGGCCCGCATTGATCGGTAAAAAAAGCGTACCTGCACCAATCGCGGTGCCAAACAGACCCAGCATCCACGTGGTGTCCTGACGACTCCATTGGCTGAGGGTGGCTGGGACAGTCGTTTCAAAGCGCTCTTCGACGCTATTGGCCTGATCATTCATCCGGGCGGATCTCCGTATTCCGGTCACATGCACCCGGTCGGGACGAGTCAGAAAAACCCGACAGGCAGCGCCCCGACCGAAACAGGGGCGCGATTGTCCGGGATTAGCGAGCAGAAGCAAAGACTTAGCTGAGGAGCGGTTATGCGGATCAGATTACTGTCATAAAAGATGCCCCCGCATTCCCTGTGAGAGCGAGCGTACTCGCGAAAGCGAAGGATCAATCGACATTCATGTTGGATGTACCGTCGCGCTCCCACAGTTGGATTGCAGTACGACCGCCAGAGCCAGGTCGGCTGTCAGGCCGCCACAGCGAGCAATCCCTCGCAAGAACGACACCAAAACCGAAATGCACATAAAAAGCCGCAACCCCCTGCCCTCTGCTCCTACAATCAGGTTGAATACTTGCAATCACCCCAGCACCCACAGGAGCCCAGCATGACTGCAACCGTTCTGGTACTGGTTGAAACCGTCAATGAGTACCTGCCGATTCTTGAGCGGCAGGGGTATCACCTGGAATTGGCGCCCACGCCTGCCGAACGCAAGACAGCGATTTTCGAACACGGTGAACGCTTCAGCGCGGTGCTGACCCGCGGCCCCCTGGGTTTGACGGCGGAAGAAATCACCGCCCTGCCCATTTTGCAGATCATTTGCGTGATCGGCGCCGGTTACGAACAAGTGGACCTGCAGGCCGCGCGCAATCGGGGCATCGTGGTAACCAACGGCGCCGGGGTCAACGCCTCGTCGGTGGCCGACCATGCCATGGCGCTGCTGCTGGCGCTGGTACGCGACATTCCCCGGGCCGACGCATGCGTGCGCCGTGGCGAATGGCCCAAGGTCATGCGCCCTTCCCTGGCCGGCAAGCGCCTGGGCGTGCTGGGCCTGGGCGCGGTGGGCATGGCGATCGCCAAGCGGGCCGCCCTCGGGTTCGACATGAGCGTCAGCTACCACAATCGCCAGATGCGCAACGACGTACCCTACACCTACTGCGCCACGCCCACGGAACTGGCCCGCGTCTCGGATTTCCTGATCGTCGCCACGCCCGGCGGCCTGGACACCCGGCAGTTGATCAACAAACAGGCCCTCGATGCCTTGGGACCCAATGGTTTCCTGGTGAACATCGCCCGTGCCAGCGTAGTCGCCACCGCCGACCTGATCAGCGCCCTGGAGCAACGGCGAATCGCTGGCGCGGCCCTGGATGTGTTCGATCACGAGCCCGAAGTGCCCGACGCGCTGAAACATCTGCCCAACGTCGTGCTGACGCCCCATGTGGCCGGCCTGTCGCCGGAAGCAACGCGTGGCACGGTGGAGCTGGTGGGCCAGAACCTGAACGCGTTTTTTTCCGGCAAGCCGGTGTTGACGCCAGTACCGTTACCCGACGCGCAGCCTTAAAGCACCCCCAGCAATGTCCATAACCGCCGGGATTCGGCATCGGCACTGATCAGTTCCCCCAGCAACTCGCTCAACGGCTTGTTGCCCCACTCCACGCCGCGCCGGATCAGATAGGGCACCGGGCTGTGGGGTTCTGTACGGGCCAGGTAACCGGCGATGACCAGTAGCTGTCGATAGGCCTCCTCACGATTGGCCGGCTCCTGGAAAACCTGGGCAGGTGCCACGTTCGCCTGCGCCCGGTCAGGTTCAAGCGTAACCGTGGGTGAAGTTTGCACCGGCAAGACAGTGGGTTGCTGTGGATTCATCGCGATGAACTCCTCTACCAGGGCCAGCAAGGCCTGAATCACATCCCGCAGGGATTTGTAGCCTGGGGCCAGGTTGCCCAAGTAAGCGTCGCTCCAGGCTTCGAGCCGTTGCAGGTGTTGCAGGCTCAACATCAGGCTGCCCTGGCGATGCAACCAGAATGACAAGGGTGTGCTGCGAATCAGTTCACTGAGTTTCTTCTGATCATTGCGCGCCGCTTCCGCCGACGCCTTGGCGTTCTTGCTGTCGTTGCCCAACACTTGCTGGCGCTGCAAGCGTTGCCAGTCGTCCAGACAGAAACCGGAGAACTCCTGGTCCCGGCCATCGAGCAATGGCACGCGCGTCAGCAACACCTCACTGTAGCGACGGGCCAGCCATTCCAGCGGGATCACCCGCCACGACTGGTCGCCTTCATCGGCCTGGGGGTGCAACTGCTCCGGGTAGCGCTCACACAGCCCCGCCACCAGCGCCAGGCTACCCGGCAACCCCTCCAGCCCGGCCATATGCAACCAGGCCTCCCCCAGCCAGGCGCTGATCATCAGGTCCTTGCTGCGCTCCAGCAGCAACATGGTTGCCAGTCGTTCCAGGTCTGGCCATAGGGCGCGCTTGATCGAAGACTGCCACACGCCCGTGGGCAGGCTGGTGTCGTCCTCCCGGCGCAATTCGCGCAACTGATCATATTCCGGTTCGTAGCGCAGGTCCTGGCCACAAGGCGATTCAGCGCTGATCGGCTCGAGCAATTGGCTGACCAGTTCAGGTAAAGGCGATATCGGCAAGCTCACAAGCCTTCCTCACGAGTGGCGATGGCGGGACTCGATGAGGTCGCCATGAAAGGTGAACGGGGCGCCCGCGTCGGCAGCGGTGGGATCGACAAGGGCAGCTTGGAGCCCTGGCTCATCAACGACAGGCGCACGAACATCAACGTTTGCTGCGCCGTGCGGGCCTGGGTCTGGGCGGTCACCGGCAATTGCAGGGCCAGGGGAAAATCGGTGTAGTCGACATTCGGCTGGCGCTGGCTCGTCACCAACGAGCGCATCAGGCGCAGTAATGACCATGGCCCCTGGTATTCCCAACCGGCCTCCAGGTCGCGCACCACCAGGTTCGGTTGCAACGGGTCGTTGGCCGGACGCTGGTAACCGTTGCGGGCCCAACGCAAAGTCAGGCGCACGGGCTGGCCGACCATCCAGCGCAGGTTCTGCTGGCCGCCGCCGGGGTAGCTGATCTGCTGGTTGCCGGCGTCCAGGCTCCAGGCGATCACCTGGTCGGCGCCGCGCTCTTCATCGCGATCGGTACGCCAGCGCACGTCCATTTCCACACCCAGGATGCCACTCTTGTCGCGCACGAACAGCGGCCCGAGCCAGGCCCCGGCCTGTTTCAAACGGTTGAGAAAATCCTCGGCCGCCAATCGCTCCGGCACCTGGCTCAACGTCAGCCCGGCCTGGGCCAGGGGCAGGCGTGTATCGATCAGCTCGAGCAAATGCTGGACCCGCGCCGGGTCGGCATCGCTGGCCCGCACATCCTGGGAAAACGGAAAGCGTCCGGCCAGGTATTGATTGAAATAGTTGGCCAGGTCATTCCAGGCAGTCGCGGCCTGGTTCTGTTGCAGGTACAGGCAACGTTGCAGGGCGCCCTGCTGCAACGCGACGGTGCGCAGGGCCAGGTCACCGCGCCCGCCGGGCAAACTGGAGGTCTGCAGGATCTGCGCGCAGGAGGTGGTGTCCATGGCGATAAAGTCCCGGCTCACCAATTGTTCCAGTTGGGCCGCCGAGCTGGCCGGGTTCTGGTTCTTGTACTTGAGCAATTCATCGTTGAGGGCCATGAAGCGAGCCACCTGGTCGTGCTCCAGGGCCGACAGATTGTCCTGCTGGACGATCAGCCATTCCAGCGCGGGCATTCGCTGCTCGGCGATCTGCAGCATCGCGCCGAATTGCTGGTTCAGGTTCAGCTTCAGGTCTTGTGGATCGCTGGCTCCGTAGAGCAGCAGGCCGAAGTTTTTCGAGCCGTCCCAACGCTGGATATCGGCCCGTTGACTGAACAGCGGCTGGGCATCGATCTCGTCCAGGCCACTCTTGATCTGTGCCAATGCCCGGCGATTGAGCAGACGCTGGAAACGTATCGCCAGGTCGCCACGGTGCACGTCCATGAAAGCTTTTTGCAGCGTAACCGCCTGGGCCGTTTGCACATTGAAGCCCATACCGGGCAACGACTCGTCGCTTTCGTCCAGGCTCAACCACATAGCCCGGGCCGCGGCGCCTTCAGCGGCCTGCATCAGCGCGTCACGGTAATCCGGCGGGATGCGCGGCAGCTCCTCGTTGGCGTAACTCTTGTAGCTGGCGAAGTAGTTCAGGGCAACACTGAAATCATCGCTGCCGTCGCCCTGGCCCATCGAATCGGCATTACTGCCCGAGGGATCCTTCTGCAACGCCAACGCCACGAAATCACGCTTGAACAAGGCTTGTACCGCACCGTCCAGCGCCGTGACATGGTCTTGCAGCACCAGCAGGCCACTGCCCTGTTGCACCAGCAGATTGTCCCGGGAACCGGTCTGGACGATCCACTGGTCACGAAAGCTCTGCTGCAACTTCGCCGCCTGGCTCTCCAGGTCCTGTTCGATATCCGGGCCAAGCAAGGTGCTGTGGCTGACCTTGTCCATCATCTGGGTGTAACCGGGCACCAAATCCTGGCCCTTGCCCCGGCCCCAGGCCGAATTGGTCAGGCTGACCAGCGTCTGCAAGTCATCGATCAACGCCATCAGGTCTTCGAGCTCATTCAAGGAGTTACCACTCCCCGCCTCCAACCGTTGCAGATGCAGCTTGAGGTAGCCGGCCTGGCGCACGAAGTTATCCGCCAGGAAATAATGATCGAGCCAGCGCTGCATCAGGCCGGTGAAATTATCGGAAATCGCCGGACGCACGGCGTTCAGGTCCAGCCCTTTCAAGTCGGTGTTTTGCGCATCGAACAGCACCCGGTTGTAGAACCGCGCCCGGCTCAAGGTTCCCGTGTTGAGGTTCAATGACAGGGCGTTGTTGCTCAGTTGCACCAGCTCATCCAGCGGCGCCTTGGGGTTGTTTATCGCCTGGCTGAACAGCTGATTGTGTTGCTCCAGGCGCACAGCCCGCTCCACCAGATCCTTGGCCTTCACGTAGCTTTGCCATTGCGCCGGGTCTTCACTTTCCACGTTGCCCCGGCGCTCGGTGTTGCGGATGGACTTGAGTTGTTCCAGGTCCCAGTTCAGCAGGTCACGCAACGGCAATACCCAATGGTGCCGGGCGGTCAGGCGCAAGCCCTGCTCCAATTGCGTGTCCACCGAGGAGAACCACGAAGTGGGAAAGACCACCGAGACGAAGCGCCAGCGCGGGGCTTTTTCCAAGACGTTCCAGTAGTTCTGTACGTTGTGCCGGGTCGGTTCCAGTTGTGGCTCGTCCGAGTCGACCACCAGATGGTTCTTATGGGCACTGAGGATCAACCGCGAGAGCTCCTCGGCCTCCTCCACCGAATCGTGCCAGACCCACAACATGCCCCCCAGCCAGACCAGGCCGACCACCAACGCGACCGCGCCGGCCAGTCGATGCCAGCGCTGGCGCAAACGCAGCAGACGCGGTACGGGTTGGGCCAGGCCACGCTCGGCCACCAAGCGACGTGACCACAGTTGCCGAGCGAAAACCGTCTGCCGCAGAACGTTGTCAGTGGCCGCAAACCCATCTCCTGTAACCGCCGGCGCTTGGCTGGCGGTGAAATAGACACCCCGAAAACGCGGTGCTTCGCCCTGGGTGTTACCTTGGAAAACCGGCTCCAGCAGAATCTGCAGGGTCCGCCGCAAACCTTCGAAACGCTCGGGCAACCCGTAAAGATCGGCGCTCAGTTGTCCCGACAACGCACCGATCTCAATGATCGATTGCGACAGCGCAGCGTTGACCTGATCCAACGCCTGGTCACTCCACTGCGATTGCCAGGCCGCATCCGGCAAGTAGGGCGAAGACCAGCCCAACGTCGATTCCCGGGCCTCGGCAGGCAACGCGCTGACCAGTTCCTGGAATCCGGGCAACTGCTCCATCCCAGTCACCACCACGTACACCGGCAGGCTGAGACCGAAGCGTTGCAGAAGGTCGATAAAACCGCGCCGGGCCTTGAGGCTCAACTCAGTGGCATGTTCGATGTCATCGAGCTTGCCGAACGGGACCGTCCAGATCACCGCGTCCAGAGGCCGTCTGCTGCGCAGTCGCAGAATCAATCCCAGCAAGCGCCACCAATTGCCCCGTTGCCGGTTCATGCCTTCATCGGGCAAGAACAACGCCTGGGGCACCACCAGCACCGCGCCTTCGGTATCCGACCACCAGCGCCCGAACCATGCGACCTTGTCGGTGGGTTGCAAACGCCACTGGGCACACAGCTGCGCGCCGTCCGCTTCGTTGCCCAGCATCATCAGCCAGGGCATCTGATAACGATCCCGGGTGCCCTGCTCCTGCTCCATGTGGCGCACCGCCCCATAGAAACTGCGGATCGCCGCTCCACCCTGGGTACGCAGCCACCAGATCCCGGCCACGACCAACAGCACCAGGACGATGGCGAGCAAGACCAGGGCGAAGACGCTCAGGGGACTCATGAATCCTGCTCCTGGACCGCCGACTCGTTCAGTTGCAGGACCGGTTCGAGGGCCGAACCAATATCGCGCCAGAACACCTGTCCCAGCCCGGTCAGCAGCAGCACCATTGCCAGGATCGCCAGCCCCAGGCGAACCCCGTCCGGCAGTGACTGTTGCCCCGGCATACGCATCGGCGCTGCCGCCGAAGGCAGCGCCAGGCGCTGGCTGACATCGACATAATCGGGGTCGTGCTGCCAGGCAAAGGTGAACAACGCCAGGCGCCATTTTTCATGCTGGACCTGACCGGGCTCACCGCGCAGCCGCCCCTGAAAGCCGAGGATCAGGCATTGCAGATAGACATTCGCCAGGTCCCGGGTACCGGGCATCTGCTCGTCGAGCAGTTTCTTGATCGCCGCAGGCAAGCGCTCGCCAGCCTGGCGACTGGCATACATACGCGATTCGAGCGGGTGCTGCTGCCAAGCCAGTTGTCCCGGCCAGGGGGTGAACAGCAAGGTTTCGTCCACCAGCGCCACGAACGCATAGACCAGCGCCTTGACCTGCTCGGTGGCGGCATCGCCGACGGTGGCGAAGGCCACCCGCCACAGACGCTGGGCGCTGCGTCCGGAAAACTCCACCACCCGATTGACCAATACCGCAGGGTCGCTGTCCTTGGGCAAGTCCTGCCACTCCTGGGACCACTTCAGCCAAGCCTGACGAAAAGCGCTGCTCAGCGGCGCCTCATGCAGACTCCGAACCGCCCCGCCACTTCCGTCAGGCATACGACTCCCCTTTTGCGATCAGGCACCTTCACCGGCTTGCGCCACGAACAACACCACTTGCCACGGGCTGCTGGCCTGGGCCGACGCCGGCGCCACGATGTGCAACGGCAACTGCCCGTCGAACCATTGCCCGCTGGCGGCCACCACGAACAACCGGGTGTCATCGCCCACGCTGTAGGCCACCTGTTCGTTGCGACTCATGGCCTGATGGGGCAAGCCACTCATGCGCTGGCGGCTCAACAACGGCACGTGCGGCGCGGACGCGATGATCGCCCCACGCAGCCACTCGGCTGCGGCCTGCTCACTGGCCCCGTTGGGCATGCGCAAACCGATCACCAGGCGTTGGTTCGGCTGATCGTCGGGCAACTGGATCGAGAACACCTGCTCATTGCGCTCGAAGGCCAGGCTGCGATAGCCGGCGCGAACCAGCTCCAGGGTATCTTCCAACCAGTCGAGCAGCGGCTCGTAGCCGCGCTGCAACTCCAGAAAATCCAGGGGTGCGAAGGCCGGCACGCCCGCCAGTGGATCGAGGGCCGACCAAGCACCGGCCAACCCCAGCAGCAAGCCATAGAGCGATTGCGGGGTCGCCACCCGGGTGTTCAGTGCGCCTTCGATTTCCGGCAACCGCGCCCACAACGCGGTCAATTGCCGGCGGATTTCCATGGCATCGTCCTGGTTCCCGGCGGCCTGGGCCTGACGCAGCCGACCGGCGAGAAACAGGCACTTTTCCCGGGCCCGGGCACACAGCCCGGCGACGCGCCGACCGAGTTCCGACTCTGGCAGCAGCACGGGCGTGGGCGGCGTATAGGGCACCCGCAAAAAGCCACCACCCTCCTTGCGAATACGCAACAGCGGCAGGCAGATCGAATCGGCTTTGCTCAGTTGCGTGCACAGCCGTGGGTTCGGACGCCAGACAGTGATCGATTCAGGAAATTCGCCACTGGTGAGATCCGGCAACGCCTCGCCGACCACCGATTGCAACCGGCCCTTGAGCGGCAGCAATTGCCCGGCACGCCAGAGCGGGCTGATGGCCAGGTAGACGGTCACGGTGGCGTCGTCGGTCTTGTTGACCGCCTCGCCGATGTCCAGCTCCAGGGTCGGCCCGACGCCGGCCTGCAGGTTGACCGGCAAGCCATCCGGCAAGGTGCCTTGCAGTTGCAACAGTCGTACCTGGCCGGCGCTGAGAGCCGAAGGGTCGACTTCCAATTGGCTGACACCCCAGAACCAGGGATTGCAGGCTCCGGCGAAATGCGCGGCCAAGGCCTCGGCACGCAGCCCTTGTAATTGAAAATGCTGGGGCAGTAACTGCATGCCCTCATGCCAACACACCGCGTCAGGTAACAGACTCATACGACTCCCTTCGACATCCCAATGTCGCCGCCCGTGGCGGCCCGCGGTTTACTCAAGGCTGACTGTCACCCTGCTGGCCGTCATTCACGAGGGTCATCTCGCGACTGTCGAACTTCAGCCAGGCCTTGTGCTGATCGTCCAGCCGAAGCCGGTGGGCTCCGGGAGTGTTATAGCTGGCGAAGACCAAAAGTCCAGCGGCGCGCCGGCCCTCCAGCGGGAAGGGTTGGCGATCGATGAATTGCCCTGGAACCAGCTCCAGCCCCCATACCGACATGAGTTGACGATAGTCGCGCTGGAACTGTTCGCGCTCGGCGAACCACTGGCTGGCGGTGATACCCGATAGCTGCTTGAGCAGGTCCGGGTCGTTCACGGCGATGAAATCCACCGCGATCGGCGTGTCGTCATTGGCACGGGGCGCGACGTCCAGGGTCAGGCTGTCCAGGTCGACACTGGGGGCAAAAAGCGAGCACCCGGTGAGCGCCAGGCTCAAAAAAAATCCGCAAAAAAAACCACGCAAAATGAATCTTCCTTTTCTCGGCGGTCAAAAATTGTTTTTGCTTGCTTTTTTATAGACCTGTTCTAGCGTCTTGGATAGTTCGACCCACAGGGTTGAATGGACCAGGTTCGTCAAGGGAATGACAGGTTTTCTGCCGCCCATTTGCAACCTGCGGATCAGCAAGGGAATGCGATGAGCGGGCCTCCCGATGCATTGCTCCCCCACATGCATCGGAGTCGGCCGCCATGGCAGAAAGTACCCAGCACAAGCTCGACAGAGTCCGTCCTCCCCGCGTCCAGATCACCTATGACGTGGAAATCGGCAACGCCATTGAGAAAAAAGAATTGCCACTGGTGGTCGGCATTCTGGCCGACCTTTCGGGCAAGCCACTGGAGCCGCTGCCCAAGCTCAACGAGCGGCGCTTCACGGAAATCGATCGGGATAATTTCAACGAGGTACTCGCTTCCATCTCCCCCCGCGCCACGCTCCAGGTGAACAACACCCTCAGCGGCGACGACAGCAAGCTCAACATCGAACTCAACTTCCGTCACATCGATGACTTCGACCCGGTCAAGGTCGTGGAGCAGGTCACGCCGCTGCGCCGGCTGTTCGAAGCTCGTCAACGCCTGCGGGACCTGTTGACCAAGCTCGATGGCAACGACGACCTCGACAAGCTGCTGCGCGACGTGATCGCCAACACCGAAGGCCTGCAAGAGATCAAGTCGGCGCGGCCCCAGGATGCAGCGCAAGAGCTGCCGACGGTGGCCGCCAACGATGACCCGGCCCCGACCGAACCACAGGCCTGATCGTGCTCATCATTCAAGGGAGATAAAGCCATGCCTGCTTCATCCAGCGCTCAAACCAGCGAGAGCACGACCCAGACCCTGTCCCTGCTCGACAAGATCATCGCCGAAGGCCGCATGGCCCACGACGACAGCCAGCAGGACTACGCCCGCGACATGCTCGCTGAATTTGCTACCCAGGTCCTCGACGAAGGCATGGCCATCGACAAGGACACCGTGGCGATGATCAACGACCGCATCAGCCAGATCGATCAGTTGATCAGCGCCCAGCTCAACGAAGTGCTGCACCACCCCGACCTGCAAAAACTCGAGGCCTCCTGGCGCGGCCTGCACCTGCTGGTGCAGAACACCGAAACCAGCACCCGGCTCAAATTGCGCCTGCTCAACGTCACCCAGAAAGAACTGCAGAACGACCTGGAAAAAGCCGTCGAATTCGACCAGAGCGCGCTGTTCAAGAAAATCTACGAGGAAGAATACGGCACCTTCGGCGGACATCCGTTCAGCCTGCTGGTGGGCGACTACACCTTTGGCCGCCACCCCCAGGACATCGGCCTGCTGGAAAAACTGTCGAACGTCGCCGCGGCGGCGCACGCACCGTTCATTGCCGCCGCCAGCCCGCGCTTGTTCGACATGACCAGCTTCACCGAACTGGCGATACCCAGAGACCTGTCGAAGATTTTCGAGAGTCAGGAACTGATCAAATGGCGCGCCTTCCGTGAAAGCGAAGACTCGCGCTACGTATCCCTGGTGCTGCCACATTTCCTGCTGCGCCTGCCCTATGGTCCGGACACCTTGCCGGTGGAGGGCATCAACTACGTCGAAGACGTCAACGGTACCGACCACAGCAAATACCTGTGGGGCAACGCCGCTTGGGCGCTATCGCAACGCATCACCGAAGCCTTCGCCAAATATGGCTGGTGCGCGGCGATTCGCGGGGCCGAGGGCGGCGGCGCGGTCGAAGGCCTGCCCGCCCATACCTTCCGTACCAGTTCCGGGGACCTGTCGCTCAAGTGCCCGACCGAAGTGGCGATCACCGACCGCCGCGAAAAAGAACTCAACGACCTGGGCTTCATCGCCCTGTGCCACAAGAAAAACAGCGATGTGGCGGTGTTCTTCGGCGGCCAGACCACCAACAAGGCCAAGCTCTACAACACCAACGAGGCCAACGCCAACGCGCGGATCTCGGCAATGTTGCCGTATGTCCTCGCGGCCTCGCGTTTCGCCCATTACCTGAAGGTGATCATGCGCGACAAGGTCGGCAGCTTCATGACCCGCGATAACGTGCAGACCTACCTCAACAACTGGATCGCCGACTACGTGCTGATCAACGACAACGCGCCGCAAGAGATCAAGGCGCAATACCCGTTGCGCGAAGCGCGAGTGGACGTGACGGAAGTGGCAGGCAAACCGGGGGCCTACAAGGCCACGGTATTCCTGCGGCCGCACTTCCAGCTTGAGGAACTGACCGCCTCGATCCGCCTGGTGGCGACCCTGCCGCCACCAGTGGCTGCCTGATCACGGTGTGGCTGTGTGGCTGGAGCTTTTTGTGGCGAGGGAGCTTGCTCCCGCTGGACTGCCCGGCAGTCCCAAAAAACAGGGCCGCTTCGCGCCCCAGCGGGAGCAAGCTCCCTCGCCACAAAAGCTCCTTCGCCACAAAAAGCTCTAGCCACAGCAGTTCCCTGGCCACAGGTTAATTCATCGGTATCGGGCACTACCTCATTCGTCTTCTTCAGGAGTTCCACACAATGGATGCAATCATTCTCGACCTCGGCGGCGACATCAAGGGCGACAGCCTGCTGGAGGGTTTCACGGACAAGATCGAGGTCATGTCCTACAGCCACAACGTGGCGATGCAGGTCACCAATGACGTCAGCAACTCGGAGCGCACCTCCGGCCGGCCCCACATCGGCGAGTTCACCCTGACCAAATTCATCGACAGCTCCACCCCTTCCCTCAACGAGTATTGCTGCGCCGGCAAGCCGATCCCACAAGCTGTCATCACCATTGGCCGCAACGCCGCCGAGGGCAGCGGCAAACTCATGCCGTTCATCATCTACACCCTGACCAACGTGGTGCTGTCCAACGTCAGCGTCAGCGGCGGCACCGGCGGTAAACCGGTGGAAACCCTGTCGCTGAACTTCACCAAGATCAAATGGGAGCTCACCGCGCAGAAAGACGACGGCACCAAGGAAGGCACGGCGGGCACGACCTGGGACCTGGCCGCCAACAAAATGACCAAGTAAGGAAGCGCCGCCCATGGCTGGCTTCGGGCTACGCCCGCCCCTGTTCGAACGCCTGGCCAGCCAGGCGGATGATACCCCTCGGGCGTTCGACCGACAGGCGTTGCAAGACTCGGTTCATGCCGAATTGTCGCGCCTGTTCAACACCCGGCGCGGCCCGCGGGCGCTGACCGAACCACCGAGCATCCTCGACTACGGCATCGCCGACTGGACTGCGCTGCAACAGCAGCGCAGCGATGACAGGCGTCAACTGACCCGGGAAATCCGCCAGGCCATCAGCCATTTCGAACCTCGCCTGCGCCTGGGCGAGGTCGAGGTCTGCCCGGTGCCGGGCCATCCGCAGCAATTGTGCATACGGCTATCGGGCGAGCTGCGCGGCGACCTGCACGCCTGGCCCGTGGCATTTGTCATCGAGCACGCCGGCGACGGCCTTGAGGTACGACATGAGCGACTCGATTGACCCGCAACTGCTGGACTATTACCAGCGCGAACTGACCTGGTTGCGGCATGCCGGGAGCCTGTTCGCCGAGCGTTACCCAAAAGTCGCCCGGCGCCTGGAACTGTCTCCTGGCGAATGCCCCGACCCGCACGTGGAGCGCCTGCTGGAAGGTTTTGCGCTACTGGCCGCGCGCTTGCAACGCCGGCTCGATGACGACTACGCCGAATTCAGCGACGCCCTGCTCGAACAACTGTACCCATTGGCCATGCGCCCCTTGCCGTCGTGCGCCATCGTGCAGTTCGAACCCGACCCGAGCAAAGGCAATTTGAACGAGGGCTACCCGCTGCCCCGCGACACACCGTTGTTCGTCACCACGGACAAGGGCCAGAGCATTCATTTTCGCACCACCGCCGCCGTGCATTTGTGGCCGGTGGAAGTCAGCGAGGCGTTGTTGCTGGGCAGCGACGAGGCCCAGGCGCTGACTGGGGTGGTCCAGGCCCGCTCGGCCTTGCGCCTGGAGCTGCGGTGCCTGGGCGAAAGCCAGTGGTCGACGCTGGGAATCGACTCGCTGCGGGTGCACCTGGCGGCATCACCGATCATCAACGCCGTCCTGTACGACCTGCTTGGCGCCCATGCCATCAAAGTCCTGGCCGGCGCTCCGGGTAGCGTGCCGGAACCACTGGCCGGCTTGCCGCAGATCGTCGGCTTCGCCAGCGACCAGGTCTTGCTGCCGGACGAGGATGGCGTACATCCAGGCATGCGCCTGTTGGCCGAGTATTTTGCCTTCCCGGATAAATTCGGTTTCTTCGACCTGCCACTGGCCGGCGCCATCAGCGACAGCCCGTCCCTGTACCTGTACATCGTTTTCGACCGACCTCCCCCCAGCCGCTTGCCAATCCAGGCCAGCGACATCGCCCTGGGCTGCACGCCGGTGATCAATCTGTTTCCCCGGACTTCCGAGCCACTGCGCCCGGATGGCACCCGCAGCGAGTACCGGCTGGTGGCCGACAGTCATCGGGAAAACAGCGTCGAGATCCACAGCATCCGTAGCATGCGCGCCATGTCCAGCCAGGGCGTGCGCAAGGTACCGGCCTACTATGGTAGCCAGCATGGCAGCGACCAGTCCCTTTACTGGCATGCGCGCCGGGTCAGCGGCATGAGCCCGAACCGACTGGGCAGCGACTTGATGGTGAGCCTGGTGGACACCCAGTTCGACCCGCAAGCCGACACACGCGACTACAGCCTCACCGCCGAACTGCTGTGCACCAACCGTCACCTGGCCCAAAGCCTTCCGGCTGGCACGCCGCTGGGTTTCGAGCGACCGGGGCCGGTGGCCTGGGCCCGCTTGCGCAACCCACCCAGCCCACAGAGCCTGCCACGCCTGGACGGTGAGTCGCGCTGGCGGCTGGTGTCGCAATTGACCCTCAACCATTTGTCACTGGTCGAAGGCCCTCAAGCACTGGATGCACTGCGCGAGATTCTGCAATTGCACAACCTGCGGGATGAAGCCAGCGCCCATCGTCAGATCGAAGGGGTATTGGGTTTGGGCTGCGACCGGGTCATCGCCCATGTCGGCGAAGACGCCTGGCGCGGCTGGCGCAATGGGCTGGAGGTGCGCCTGCAGTTGGATCCGCAACACTTTGTCGGCAGCAGCGCCGTACTGTTCTCCGGGGTACTGGCGCAGTTCTTTTCCCTTTACGCCACCGCCAATCGCTTTGTGCGCACCGTGCTGGTCCAGTCCGACAAGGAGGTGAAGACATGGCAACCCCAAGCCGGCAAGCCCCTGGTGCTCTGAACCTGAGCCAGCGCCTGCGGCGTGACCCGCAACGCTTCGAATGGCTCCAGGCCTTGCTGTTGCTCGAACGTGAACATCCCCAGGCCGAACCCCTGGGCAGCGGCACCGCGCCCCATGCCGAGGCGTTGCGTCTGCGCGGGCCATTGACGCCGTTGTTCGCCGCCAGTGAAGTACAAAGCCTGGGCCAGGAACAGGGCCTGCCGCCAACCCTGACCACGCCGATCTTCGGCCTCGGTGGCCCGGACGGCCCGCTGCCCTACGCCTACCAGGAATGGCTGCAACAACGGGCACGGGCGAAAGATCATGCCCCGGCGGAATTCCTCGACCTGTTCCAGCATCGACTGCTCAGCCTGCTTTACAAGGTGATGCGCAAGCATCGCATCGCCCTGGGTTTCACGGCCCCCGGCGCATCCGCCGTACACGCGCAACTACGGGCGTTGACCGGCCTGCTGCCCAAGGCCTTGCAGGAGCGCCAGGCCGCACCCGACTCGGCGGTACTGGCCTGCACCGCGCTGTATGCCGATGGCCGGCGCTCACTGGCCGGGTTCGCGGCGATTGTCCGTGAGCAGTTCGCGCTACCGGTGGAACTGAGCGCCTACGAAGGTGGCTGGCGTGAAATCCCCCCGGCCAGTCGCAGCCGCTTGCAGCCAGGCGGTCGCAACCTGTGTCTGGGCCGCAACGCGGTGGCCGGCACCCGCGTCTGGGACGAGCATGCCGGCGTGCGTCTGACCCTTGGCCCGCTGAGCACGACCCAGGCCAGCGGATTGCTGCCCAACGGCGAGACTCATCCGCTACTCGCCAGCCTTTACGCCCTGTATTTCGGCCCCGACCTGGATTGCACCCTGGTGCTGCTGATCCGTGGCGCCGGCCCCCTGCAACTGGAGCGCCAGGCAGCGCCACGGCTGAACTGGAACGGTGGCCTGCAGCGCCAACCGAGCCTGGCCGTGCAACGGATCGAAACCCGCCTTCGTCAGCCGGAGATCGCCTGAAATGGAACTGGCCAGCCTGATCGGACGGCTCAACCCGGACAACCGTCGCGCCCTGGAACGGGCCGCGCAACGTTGCATGCAACGCAGCCATCATTACGTGGAAATCGAACACCTGCTGCTGGAGTTACTCGACATCGAGGGTGGCGACTTCGCCTGTCTGCTGCCGCGCTTCGGCCTGGAGCGTGATGCGGTGGCGGCGGAAACCAACAAGGCCCTGGACCTGTTCAAATCCGGCAGCACCCGTACACCCGCCCTGTCGGCACAAACCATTGGCCTGCTGGAAGACGCCGTGGTCGAGGCCAGCGTACTGGGCCTGGACAGCATCCGCTCCGGGCTGTTGCTGCTGGCGCTGCTGGACCGCGATGAGCGTCGCAGCCTGCTGCTCAACAGCGCCTCGTCGCTACTGCGTATTCCTCGGGACGCCCTGCGCGCCCATCTATTGGAATGGACCGAAAGCTCCCGCGAGCACGTCGGTGGCGTGCGCCCGGCCAAACCCGGCGAGGCACCACAGAAACAGGACCCGGTCCTCGACCAGTACACCCAGGACCTGACCGCCGACGCCCGGGCCGGACGCATCGACCCCATCGTCGGCCGCGACGGCGAGATCCGCCAGTGCATCGATATACTGCTGCGCCGTCGGCAAAACAACCCGATCCTGGTGGGCGCGCCGGGCGTGGGCAAGACCGCCGTGGTGGAAGGCCTGGCCCTGCGCATCGCCGCCGGGGATGTGCCGCCGTCGTTGCAGGAGGTCACCCTGCGCGTACTGGACCTGGGCCTGTTGCAGGCCGGCGCGGGTGTCAAAGGCGAGTTCGAACAACGCCTCAAAGGCGTGATCGACGCAGTCCGCAGCGCCGAAAAACCCATCATCCTGTTCATCGACGAAGCCCACACCCTGATCGGTGCCGGTGGTGCGGAAGGCGGCAGCGACGCGGCCAACCTGCTCAAACCGGCCCTGGCCCGGGGCGAACTGCGCACCCTGGCCGCCACTACGTGGCTGGAGTACAAAAAATACTTCGAGAAAGACCCGGCCCTCGCGCGCCGCTTCCAACTGGTGCAAGTCGAGGAACCGGACGAGCTCACCGCAGTGGAAATGCTCCGTGGCGTGGCGAGCAAACTGGAACAGCACCACGGCGTGCAGGTGCTGGACGCGGCCATCCACGAGGCGGTGAAACTGTCCCACCGCTACATCTCCGGGCGCCAGTTGCCGGACAAAGCCATCAGCGTGCTCGACACCGCCTGCGCCCGGGTCGCCCTCGGCCAGCACGACGTGCCGCCGCCCCTGGAAAGCCTGCGCCACCGGCAGAACAGCCTCAAGGATGAAGTCGAACGCCTGCGCCGGGAACAGGCCACCGGGCTGGATCATCGCGAACGCATCACGCTGCTCGAAGGTGAATCGACCAGCAATGTGCAAGCCATCCGCGAGCTGGAAACCCGTTGGGGCGAAGAGCGTGAAGCGGTGCGCGAACTGCTCGACACTCGGCGCGAATTGCTCGCCCTGAGCGAACGCGCCGACAGCGAAAACCCCGACACCGAGATCGATAATCGCATCGATCACCTGGCCGCCGAGCTGCTGCGCCTGGAAGCCGGCCTCGATGCCATTCGCCAGGACGATCCGTTGGTGCCGGAACAGGTGGACAGCAAGACAGTCGCCGCCGTGATCGCCGGTTGGACCGGCATTCCGGTGGGCAAGATGCTCGCCGACGAAGCCCACGCCGTGCGCACCCTCGGCCAGCGCATGGGCCAGCGGGTCATGGGCCAGGGCACCGCGCTGAACACCATCGCCCAACGCCTGCAAGCCTACCGCGCTGGCCTCACCGACCCGCAGAAACCGGTCGGCGTGTTCCTGCTGGTGGGCCCCACTGGCGTGGGCAAGACCGAAACCGCCTATGCCCTGGCCGACGCTTTGTATGGCGGCGAACGCAACCTGATCAGCATCAACCTCTCGGAATATCAGGAAGCCCACACCGTCAGCCAACTCAAGGGCGCCCCGCCCGGCTACGTCGGCTATGGCAGCGGTGGCGTACTCACCGAAGCGGTGCGGCGCAAACCCTATTCGGTGGTGCTGCTGGATGAAATCGAAAAGGCCCACCCGGACGTGCTCGAAGCGTTCTACAACGTCTTCGACAAAGGCCTGATGGAAGACGGCACTGGCCTGGTGGTGGACTTCAAGAACACCGTGATGCTCGCCACCAGCAACGTCGGCGCCGAACTGCTGCTGGACACACCGGCCGCGCAACTGGGCACCGACGCCTTCAATGAAGCCTTGCACAAGGTCCTGCTGCAAGCGTTTCGCCCAGCGTTCCTGGCGCGCATGACGGTGGTGGCGTATCGACCGCTGGATGAAGCGACGCTGGAGGGGATTGTCCTGGCGAAGCTGGAAAAACTGCGTGGGCGCTACAAGGCTGCGACCGGTAAGCAATTCGAGTTCGATGCCGGAATCGTCAAGGCGGTACTGGCCAAGTGCAGCGCGGCGGGCGCCAGGGATGTCGAGAATGTGCTGATGACGCAGGTAACGGGAAAGTTGGCGGAGTGGGTGTTGGAATGATGCTGCATGCCAAAAATTAACAGAGGCGACGGGAGCAGAGCGTGGGTAAATTCCTTTTTGGTGGTTCATCGGGTCGGACAAAAAAGCTGGAGCCGCGCTGGACAGACAATACCGTTCATAATGAAGTAAAAAAACTGGTTACCAACGGAGAATTTGTCGAGACGGAAGATCTCAGCACGTTTGCTTCCGACGATGGCTGGAGGACAACGGTCATGATTGATCTGGTTTCGCGACTCAATCCAATATCAGGTGGAAAATACTATCCGGGACATGCGGGCTTGATACTTTGGCATACCTCAGGGCCTATTCCACAGTTTTACTCAGTCGGAATTTTGATGGAGGGCGAACTGGATCCTGAGGGCGTATTGACGACAGAGCTAAGCACATCGAAAACGCTGGACTTGTGGTTCTTCACAAAAAAAGTCAGCAAAACAAATATCGATAAAATGATCAACAGGATCACGACTCTTTCTTCAAAGAAACTGAAATATAAAGAGTTTGATGGAAATCGCTATAACAACTCTTACAACTGCCACACCATAGTCGACGACATCTTGAATGCGGGAGGCCTGTCAGGCTGGACCGGACGACCTTGGAGCTGGCTTACGCCTTGGGCGTACAGCTTATCCTTCGGCGTCACCGGTTGGCATTCGAGTGTCATGTTCAACACAAAAAACCTTTGAATCATCAGCCCCCGCGGCTGGGGGTGCGCTTGGCCTCGGATCTCTGAAAGGGCTGTTCGAAAGGAGATTTTCATGACGGAAGTGCATAAAGTGGGTCGTTACTCTGGCGGCAATATTGCAATGACTGGGGCAAACCCTTTATATGCCTCATGGCTGGCGGCCAATCAGGCTACTAACGGCGGCACCATTCCCGACTTGGCCAGTATCTGTCACGAATCCTCCTCCAATCGCCGGGCCCTGGCTGGTTCGGGAGCATCCCATGGAACCTGCTTCGCGCTAATCGAACATTTCGATGCCGCTCGAGGTCTGCTGATGTACAAGTTCGGCGATAGCGCGTTGAAACTGGACTTGCTTGGAAACTACACCACGACAACCAAAAAAGTAGTCACGACACTGCGCGGGCACGCGGAAATCAGCGCGTTGGTCCAGGCGATAAATAGCGTCACGCTTCCCGACGGTGATTACAGTAATTTCGTTACCCGCATTTATATCGAACTGAGTCCCTGTCAGCTCTGTGGTCCGCAATTGGCGCCCTATATCGGAAATTCGGTGTTGATGTACAGCTACACCTATGGAAACGATAGCGAGATGGGCGGATGGGTCAGTGATAACCAGGCAGCGATCCATTCAAAAGGTGGAACATTCAAATGGTAAGCGTGACCTCAACTTTTATCTGAGGATATTCGATGCCCCGCTCTACCGACAGCAACACCACTCTCTCCCTCACCGCCACATCCCTGTCGGCGTTGTACCCGGATTCACTGTCCGGCGAAGAACGCCTCAACGCCCTGGGTTCGCACATCCTCAACGGCATCAACGACGGCACCTCGCTGGACCTCACCACGGCCGTCGCCAGCCACGTGACCACCACGCTGCACAAGGACGCCTTGCTGCGTCCGCTGGATTGGCTGGTGGCTGAAATCCGCCAGCTCCCCGCCGACGCCACCGCCGAACGCTACCAACTAATGCTCCGTCCGTGGCTCTGGTGGCTGAGCCTTGCCAGCAACAACCGCGTGTTCCAGAACCTCGCCACCTCGGACATCGTCACCACGATTTTCAAGGCCCATGGTTTCACCGACTTCCAGCTCAAACTCACCGGTAGCTACACCCCACGCGAATATTGCGTGCAATACGGCGAAACTGATCTGGCCTTCGTCTCGCGCCTGATGGAAGAGGACGGGATCTTCTGGTTCTTCACCCATGAAGACGGCACACACACGCTGGTGCTGGCCGACAGCAACGACGCTTTCGCGCCCATTCCCAATGGACCGACGGTGAATTATCTCGGGCAGAAACTGGGTGAGCGGGAACTGCATGGCATCCGCAGCGGGCAAGTGTGCCTGCAAGCGGTGAGCGGGGTTTACCAGGCCACCGATTACGAATTCACTACGCCGACGACATCGCTATACAGCCAGGCCGAAGCCGTGGCCGGACCAAGCTCGATGTACGAACATCCGGGCGGCTATACCGCCAAGGCCCAGGGCGATGCCCTGACCAAGTTGCGGGTGGACGGCCTGCGCAGCCAGGAGAAGCGTTTTGTCGGCGAAAGCGACTGCCGCTGGCTGGTGCCGGGATATTGGTTCACCCTCGCCGGCCACGAAGACACGACGCTGAATATCGATTGGGTGGTGACCTCGGTCAGCCACGAAGCCAGCCACGACAGCTATCGCAATCGCTTCGAAGCGATCCCCAAGGCCACGGTTTATCGACCGGCCCGCATCACGCCAAAACCACGCATGCACACCCAGACGGCACTGGTGGTGGGCAAGGCCGGCGAAGAGATCTGGACCGATGAATACGGCCGGATCAAGTTGCAGTTCCCCTGGGACCGCACCGGCAAGAACGACGAAACCTCATCCTGCTGGGTACGGGTGGTGTTGCCCTGGAGCGGCAAGGGCTTCGGCATGCAGTTCGTACCGCGGATCGGCCAGGAGGTCATCGTCACGTTCATCGACGGCGATCCCGACCGTCCGCTGGTGACCGGTTGCGTCTACAACGGCGACAACGCCCTGCCCTATGCGTTGCCGGCGAACCAGACCCAGTCCGGGATCAAGACCAATTCGTCCAAGGGCGGCGGTGGTTTCAACGAGTTGCGTTTCGAAGACAAGAAGGACGCCGAGGAGGTGTTTCTCCAGGCCCAGAAAGACTTCAACATCAACGTGCTCAACGACACCACCGCCACGGTCGGCCATGACGAAACCCTCACGGTGCAGAACGCCCGCACCCGCACGGTCAAGGACGGCGACGAAACCGTTACCCTGGAAAAAGGCAAACGTAGCGTGACCATCCAGACCGGCAGCGACAGCCTCGACGTGAAAGACACCCGCACCGTCACCGTCGGCTCGGACCAGAACCACAGCACCGGCGGCAACTACACGCACAAGGTCACCGGCAACTACGACCTGACGGTGGACGGCAACCTGACCATCAAGGTCAGCGGCACCCTGACCCTGCAAAGCGGCGGCAGTTTCGCGATCAAGAGCGGCGCCGACCTGGCGGCCCAGGCCAGCACCTCCATCAGCCAGAAGGCTGGCACGGCCCTGAGCAACCAGGCCGGCACGTCGTTGGAAAACAAGGCCGGCACCACCCTGACCAACGACGCTGGTATCAGCCTGGTGAACAAGGCCGCCGCCGAACAGACCGTGGATGGCGGCGGCATGCTGACGATCAAGGGTGGCTTGGTGAAGGTCAACTGACAGGAGCGCTCCAATGGCCTCGAAAAAACTCGACGTGGAGCGTGGCGACAGCCAACTGAGCGGGCAGTTGGTCGACGGCCGGCTCGACGGCTCGCTGCAGATTGAAGAGGCTCAGCGCCCCCAGGCAAAACTTAACTACAGCCAGGGTGAACTGCACGGTACCAGTACCCTGTATCACCCGAATGGAAGGGTCTCGGCGGTATTGCCGTTCGTGAAAGGTAAATTGCAGGGTGTAGCGAGCTTTTACGCCGCCGAAGGCGGGTTGCAGCGCCAGGCCACGTATCGCAATGGGTTACTGCACGGCGAGGCCAACAACTACTTCCCCGACGGGCAACTGGCCGAGGCCGAATTCTATCGCGACGGCGTACGCGACGGCCGCTATCGGCGCCTGCATCCCAACGGCAACCCGGCGGTCGAGGCCCGCTACCTCAACGGCCAACTGCTGGAACCGGCCCACGCCTACGCCGAAGACGGCCGACCGCTGGATGCCGAGGGCAAACCGATCTCCCGGGTGCGCTGGTGGTTCAGGCGTTGGAATGACCCGGCGCAGGCATAACTATTGTCTTCCCCTTTCCCCCTGTGGGAGCGAGCCTGCTCGCGATGACGGCTTCACAGTCAATATCACCACCAACTGACCCACCGCAATCGCGAGCAGGCTCGCTCCCACAGGGGGATCGTCCATACCTTTTGGGGGTCGCACCCATCAGGGAATAAGCATCTGCACCTGCCCCGGCACGACGATCTTGATCACCCCGGCCCAGGTGCACATCAGGGTACTGTTGGCGTCGATGGCCGGCATGTTACCCAACAACAAGGTCGGTGCGCCGCCGGGGATCCATGGGGTCGCCGTGGCGGGAATGCACGGCATGGGGGTCAGCACACCCAATGCCGCAGCGGTCGCGGCAGCCACGGTCGGGTTGGCCAGGCTCTGGCACATGCCGAACGTGGTGATGTTCACCAGCGGGATGTGATCCATGATGTTCGCCGCCGGCATCCCGCCGGTCAGCAGGCGATTGACCGGCAGTACATTGAGCACCGCCGGGGCGACGCCGAAGCTGCATTGCAAGGTTGCGGTGCCACACACTTGCGGGCATCCCATCGCGATTGCTCCCTGAAAGCGACAGACCCCGTAAACCATAGCTCGCCCATCGCCCGCGTGCATCAGGCCCGCTGATTATCCTGCAACACGCTAACCTATAAGACCCTGGCGTGCTTGTGACGCCTCCCACGCGCCATTAGATTAGCCAATGATCGATGGCCTCCAAAATAAGCAGAAGGGATAAGCATGGCGTTTACTGATCAGTCCACCCGCGTGCGCGACGGTGAAGAACTCGATGCCAACCTGATCGACCCGTACCTCAAGGCCCACATTCCAGGCCTTACCGGCATGCCGCGGATCAGCCAGTTTCCCGGTGGCGCGTCGAACCTGACCTACCTGCTGGAATACCCCGGACAGGAATTCGTCCTGCGCCGGCCACCGTTCGGCCACAAGGCCAAGTCCGCCCACGACATGGGCCGTGAGTTTCGCATCCTCAATCAATTGCGCGAAGGCTTCCCGTACTGCCCCAAAGCCTACGTGCACTGCACCGACGAGTCGGTGATAGGCGCCGAGTTCTATGTAATGGAACGGGTCAAGGGCATCATCCTGCGCTCCGACCTGCCGCCGGAACTGGGTTTCGACGCCGCCCGCACCGAAGCGCTGTGCAAGAGCTTCATCGACCGACTCGTCGAACTGCACCGGGTCGACTACAACGCCTGCGGCCTGGCTGACCTGGGCAAGCCCGAAGGTTATGTGGCCCGGCAGATCCGTGGCTGGAGCGACCGCTACGAAAAAGCCCTGACCCCCGATGCGCCAAAGTGGGAAGCGGTCAAGACCTGGCTCAACGACAAGATGCCCGCCGACCATCCGACGTCGAGCATCGTCCACAACGACTATCGCTTCGACAACGTCATCCTCGACCCGGAAAACCCGATGCAGATCATTGGCGTGCTGGACTGGGAACTGACCACCATTGGCGATCCGTTGATGGACTTGGGCAACAGCCTCGCCTACTGGATCGAAGCCGACGACCCGGCGCCGGTGCAGTTGATGCGTCGCCAGCCCAGCCACGCCCCGGGCATGCTGACCCGCCGCGAGTTCGTCGATTACTACGCCGAGCGCGCCGGGATTCGCATCGACAACTTCGACTTCTACTACACCTACGGCCTGTTCCGCCTGGCCGGGATCGTCCAGCAGATCTACTACCGCTTCTTCCACGGCCAGACCCAGGACAAACGTTTCGCGCAGTTCGTTCAGATGAACAAGCTGCTGGAGCAGATGAGCCTGCAGGTCATCGGCAAATCCACGCTTTGAGCGCACCTTAACAAGGAAACAGCATGTCCAAGACTCAGTTGTTCGACCTCGACGGTAAAATCGCTTTCGTTTCCGGCGCCAGCCGTGGCATCGGCGAAGCCATCGCCAAACTGCTGGCCCAGCAAGGCGCCCACGTGATCGTGTCCAGCCGCAAGCTCGACGGTTGCCAGCATGTCGCCGACGCGATCATCGCCGCCGGCGGCAAGGCCACCGCCATCGCCTGCCACATCGGGGAAATGGAGCAAATCAGCCAGGTGTTCGCTGGCATCCGCGAGCAGTTCGGGCGTCTGGACATCCTGGTCAACAACGCCGCCACCAACCCGCAATTCTGCAATGTGCTGGACACCGATCTGGGGGCGTTCCAGAAAACCGTCGACGTGAACATTCGCGGCTATTTCTTCATGTCGGTGGAAGCCGGCAAGCTGATGCGCGAGAACGGTGGCGGCAGCATCATCAACGTGGCCTCGATCAACGGCATCTCGCCAGGGATTTTCCAGGGCATCTATTCAGTGACCAAGGCCGCCGTGATCAACATGACCAAGGTCTTCGCCAAGGAATGCGCGCAGTTCGGCATCCGCTGCAACGCCCTGCTGCCAGGCCTGACCGACACCAAGTTCGCCTCGGCGCTGGTGAAGAACGATGCGATCCTGAAAACCGCCCTGGCTCAAATCCCCCCTCAAGCGCGTGGCCGACCCGAGCGAAATGGCCGGCGCAGTGTTGTACCTGGCCAGTGATGCGTCGAGCTACACCACGGGTGTGGCGTTGAATGTGGATGGGGGTTTCCTCTCCTGATATCGACATTCATCCTGTGGGAGCGGGCTTGCTCGCGAATGCGCCGGATCAGTTAATACAGTTATGACTGACTCATCGCATTCGCGAGCAAGCCCGCTCCCACAGAGGATCTTCAGTGATTGCAGAAATGAATATTTATTCCAATATTTGCAATTAGCGAATATTTATTCCATAAATAGCCCTCCTGAAAACAACAATTCAAAGGGCTCTTTCTCATGCGTGAACTCGGCATCGGTCTGATTGGCACCGGCTTCATGGGCCGTGCCCATGCCTTGGCTTTCCACAATGCCAAGGCGGTCTTTAACCTCCCCCTGAACCTGACACTGGCGGCCCTGGCCGACGCCGACCCGCAGCGCGCCCGGCAATGCGCCCAAAGCTGGGGGGTTTGCGACGGCCCACAGTGACTGGCAGCAACTGATCGACGACCCGAAGGTCAACCTGATCGCCATCACCACACCCAACCACCTGCACTTCCCCATGGCCATGGCGGCGCTGGCAGCGGGCAAGCCGGTCTATTGTGAGAAGCCCCTGGCAGTGTCCCTGGAGCAGGCCGAGCAGATGCAGCAGGCGGCCAAGGCCGCCGGCGTAGTGACGCGGGTCGGCTACAACTATCAGCACAACCCGATCATCCAACTGGCGCGAGACATGATCCAGCGCGGGGAACTGGGGCAGATCATCAGTTTCCAGGGCGAATTCAGCGAAGACTTCATGGCCGACCCGACCTCGCCATGGTCATGGCGCTGCGAAGCCGCCCACGCCGGTGGCGCACTGGCCGACCTGGGCAGTCACTTGCTGGCCATGGCCCGGTACCTGTTGGGCGATGTCGAAGCGGTGTGCGCCGACAGCCAGACCGTGCACAACCAGCGCCCGGCCAGCGCCAGCAATGCCGAACAACGCGCCATCGCGGTGGACGACCAAGTCCACGCCCTGCTGCGTTTCACCAACGGCGCCCGAGGCACGGTGAGCAGCAGTTGGCTCAAGCATGGCTACAAGAACCACCTGAGCTTCGAGATCAGCGGCACCCTCGGCACGCTGGCGTTCGATCAGGAACGGCTCAATGAACTGCGCCTGTGCCACGTCGGTCAGGCAGGTTTCCAGCGGCTGCTGGCTGGTCCGGATTTACCGGGGTATGCCGTGTTCAGTCCGGCGGCCGGGCATCAGTTGGGGTACAACGAATTGAAGACGCTGGAGGTGCAGGAACTGGTCATGGCCCTCGCAGACCAGGGTGGCAGCGGGACCGACTTTGCAGAAGCCTGGGAAGTGGAGCGGCTGGCGGCGGCGATTCGTGTGGCGGCGCGGGAGCAGCGGTGGGTGAAAATCAGCGAGCTGTGACCGCTCTTTTGCCGCACCTTGTAACCCTCGCCACAGGAGAGCTGTTCAGTTTCGATGTTGGGTTTGCAATTCAGCCAAGCGCGCGGCCAGCGCCTTGGCCTGGCTCGCCACGTCGGTCACCGCGGTGCTTTCCCACCACATCCCGCGCAACGGCGGCCCCATGGCGAACAGGCGCTCGGCGGGCTCGCCTTGGGCGTCCAGCACCGTCCCGTCAGGCCGGGCGGCGATACCCAGGGCCAATGGGCCCGGCTGGATCAGGCCCCGGGCCAACAACTGCTGCGGCAACGGTCGCGCCACCCGGCGCCAGTCATATTCGATACCACTGGAATTGATCAGCGCCGCGCCCTGCACCACCGTCAGCCCAACCTCACCCCGCCGACGGATGTGAATAGCCAGCGCCCCCTCGGCAGTGGAAGCCAAGCCCTTGAACGACGCCGCGTGGATCCGCAACCGCCCTTCTTCGTGCAGACGGGCCACCAGCTCCGCGCTCAACGGTGGCGAACGATGGTGATGGCTCTCCCACCAGGGCCGTACATGCCGGACGAACTGCCGGCGCTGCACATCGCTGGCCTGGTTCCACAATCGCCCGATGTGCGCGCGCACCGTATCCAGCGGCGCCTGCCAATCGATGCCTTGGGCCCGGGCTTGACGGCATTGCTCGCGCAGTGCCCGCATCAGTTGGCGTGGCGAACGCAGGCTGTGATCCTCGGCGAGGAAATCCACCCAGGCCGGCGGTTGGCGGCGTACATGGGGCAGCAGGCCGTGGCGGGAAAACACTTCGATCGGGCCACGATGGCCGGCCTGTTCCAGCGACACGACGGCATCGACCATGGTCAGCCCCGAGCCGATGATCAGCACTGTGGACTGCGGATCAAGCTGACGCATCGCCGTCACATCCCAAGGGTCCAGGGCCGCGGCGTTCAAGCCGCTGGATTGGGTTTGCGGGGTCCGCGCCGCGGGGAACATGCCGGTGGCCAGCACGGCGAAACGGCCACGCAGGACCTGGCCGTCACCCAGCGTCAGCACCACGGCATCGTCGACAAGCCGCAGGTCAACAGCCTCCCCGCGCACATGTTCAGCCGTCGAACCATTTTGCGCACCCAACGCACGGGCCTCGGCCAGACGTTGCTGCACGTAGAGGCCAAACATCCCCCGGGGTGGGAACAAGTCGCTGATCGGCACGTGCTGCTGATCCGACTCGAGCCAGCCGCCGGCCTCGATGAATGCGGTGAGCCATTGGGTCAGGTCATCGGCGTTGTCCGGATCGACGCTCATCCGCGCCGCGTTGCCGTTCAGGGTGTGGCCAAGTTCCACCGCGCTGTAGGCCTCGCCCCGGCCCAGTTCGCTGCGCGGTTCGACAATCAGCACCTCGCGCCGGCCCGGCAGGCGCAGCAACTGCGCGGCCAGCATGGCGCCGCTCAAGCCGCCGCCGATGATCAGGATATCGGCTTCGCGGATGAGCCCGCTGCCCTGTCGCTCCAGCGCTGTGTCCATACCGCCCTCCCCAGGCATCAAATCACCACGTTGCGTACGAATCTCGCCGCCACCGGGCCATCGTTGCGATAGGCATGGGGCTGGTTGCTGGCGAACATGAAAAACTCACCGGCGCCAATCCGGCGCTCGTCGCTGCCCAGCAGCAAGGTCAGGCAGCCCTCGAAGACATAGAGCTGTTCGCTCCAGCCGTCGGCGTCGGGTTCGGAAGAGTAATGCTCGCCGGGCTCCAGGCGCCATTCCCAGAGTTCGACCTCACGGCTGGCGGTGGCCTTGGCGAGCAATACGGCTTTGCTGCCAGCGATGGTACCGGCCCAGGCCAATTCGTTGATGCGACTCGGGTCGCGCGCATCGGGGGCCTGGATCAAGTCGCTGAAGGCCACGTCGAGGGCTTCGGCGACACGGTCAAGGGTGGTCAGGCTGACATTCTTTTCGCCGGCCTCAATAGCCACCAGCATGCGCCGGCTGACCCCGGACAATTCCGCCAGCGCGGTCTGGCTGAGCTGTGCGGCGTGCCGCAGGCGGCGGACGTTCTGGCTGACGTGTTGCAGGACGGATGCCCGCTGAGCGTTTTCTTTGTGCACTATATTGCTCATCTGCTGGGGTTGCGCATTATACTGCCCACCTTCTTCGGGCGCATTGTGCGTCCGCCTCAAGTGGCGCGCAAGGTCATGGCATCGGTGAACTCTCCTCAAGCTTCCTCCCGTTTCTCAAGGTTCAGCAAGGCCGAATGCGTGCTGGTGCTGATCACCATGATCTGGGGCGGGACGTTCCTGTTGGTGCAGCATGCCATGACCGTCAGCGGACCGATGTTTTTCGTCGGCCTGCGCTTTGCCGCCGCAGCCGCATTCGTTGCGCTGTTCTCCTGGCGCCACCTGCGCGACTTGACCCTGTTCGAACTCAAGGCCGGCTGTTTCATCGGCGTGGCGATCATGCTCGGCTACGGTTTGCAGACCGTCGGCCTACAGACCATTCCCAGCAGCCAATCGGCCTTCATCACCGCGCTGTACGTGCCATTCGTGCCTTTGTTGCAATGGCTGGTGCTGGGCCGTCGCCCTGGCCTGATGCCCAGCATCGGCATCATGCTGGCGTTCACCGGGCTGATGCTGGTGTCAGGTCCGGCGGGCGCGTCGCTGAATTTCAGCGCTGGCGAAATCGCCACGCTGATCAGCGCCATCGCGATTGCCGCCGAGATCATCCTGATCAGCGCCTATGCCGGCCAGGTCGATGTGCGCCGGGTGACCGTGGTGCAACTGGCAAGCACGGCGGTGCTGGCATTCCTGATGGTGGTGCCGACCCAGGAAACCATCCCGGATTTCTCCTGGCTGCTGTTGGTCAGTGCCGTGGGCCTGGGGGCCGCCAGCGCAGCGATCCAGGTGGCGATGAACTGGGCGCAGAAAAGTGTCTCGCCCACCCGCGCCACGCTGATCTATGCCGGCGAGCCGGTGTGGGCCGGCATTGCCGGGCGCCTGGCCGGTGAGCGGCTGCCAGCGATCGCGTTGTTCGGCGCGGCGCTGATCGTGGCGGCGGTGATTGTCAGTGAGTTAAAGACTCGGAGCAAAGATGTCGTCGAGGTGGATGAAGCACTCGAACGCGAGCAGTGAGGCCGGTCACCTGCAATGGTGATTGACCCTGTGGCGAGGGAGCTTGCTCCCGCTGGAGCGCGCAGCGGTCCTAAATCAGTTGACTCGATCTTCCTGGCACACCGAGTCGGCTGGTTTGGGGGGCTGCTGCGCAGCCCAGCGGGAGCAAGCTCCCTCGCCACGGGTGATGCGCATGGCGCGCTATTGCGTTACCTCCAACCATCGGCCCAGCGGCCCCAGTACCGTGGTGGATTCTGACGCTGCCTCCCTTCCCCAAACAACGCAAAGTCCGAAAACTCAACCAACCTTGTAGGATTCTGCGACACCCTCGCGGTTGGTGATCCGCAATACGCCACGTATGATCCCTCACAACCTCCCGCCGAATAGAAGCCTATGTCACTGATAGTTCTATTGCTTTTGCCCTTCATCGGCAGCTGTGTCGCGGCACTGCTGCCGCATAACGCCCGTAACGCCGAATCACTGCTGGCCGGCCTCGTGGCCCTGGCCGGCACTGTCCAGGTGGCCTTGCTGTACCCGCAGATCGCCGACGGCGGCGTGATCCGTGAGCAATATTCCTGGTTGCCCAGCCTCGGCCTGGATTTCGTGCTGCGCCTGGACGGTTTTGCCTGGCTGTTTTCCTTGTTGGTGCTGGGCATCGGCACGCTGGTGTCGCTGTACGCCCGCTACTACATGTCGCCGGACGATCCGGTGCCGCGCTTCTTCGCCTTTTTCCTGGCGTTCATGGGTGCCATGCTCGGGTTGGTGATCTCCGGCAACCTGATCCAAATAGTGTTTTTCTGGGAACTGACCAGCCTGTTCTCGTTCCTGCTGATCGGCTACTGGCACCACCGCACCGACGCCAGGCGCGGCGCCTACATGGCATTGATGGTGACCGGGGCCGGCGGTCTGTGCCTGTTGGCCGGGGTGATATTGCTCGGCCATGTGGTGGGCAGCTATGACCTGGACAAGGTCCTGGCCGCCGGCGACTTGATCCGTGCCCATGCCCTCTACCCCATCCTGCTGCCGCTGATCCTGATCGGCGCCCTGAGCAAAAGCGCGCAATTCCCTTTCCATTTCTGGCTGCCCCATGCCATGGCCGCCCCTACGCCGGTGTCGGCGTATCTGCACTCGGCGACCATGGTCAAGGCCGGGGTGTTCCTGCTGGCGCGGTTATGGCCGTCGCTGTCGGGCAGTGAAGAATGGTTCTACATCGTCGGCGGCGCGGGAGCCTGTACGTTACTGCTGGGCGCCTACTGCGCGATGTTCCAGAACGACCTCAAGGGTCTGCTGGCCTACTCCACCATCAGCCACCTCGGGCTGATCACCTTGCTGCTGGGCCTGAACAGCCCGCTCGCGGCAGTGGCGGCAGTGTTCCACATCCTCAACCACGCAACCTTCAAGGCCTCGCTGTTCATGGCCGCAGGGATCATCGACCACGAAAGCGGCACCCGTGACATTCGCAAGCTCAGCGGCCTGGTGCGGCTGATTCCGTTCACCGCGACCCTGGCCATGGTCGCCAGCGCAGCGATGGCCGGGGTGCCGTTGCTCAATGGTTTCCTGTCCAAGGAAATGTTCTTCGCCGAGACGGTGTTTATCTCCGCCACGGCCTGGGTCGAGCTGGCGCTGCCGATCATCGCCACCATCGCCGGGACCTTCAGCGTCGCCTACTCCCTGCGCTTTACCGTGGATGTGTTCTTCGGCCCCACCGCCACCGACCTGCCCCATACCCCCCACGAACCACCGCGCTGGATGCGCGCCCCGGTGGAGTTGCTGGTGTTCACCTGCCTGTTGGTGGGGATCTTCCCGGCCCAGGTGGTCGGCTCGTTGCTCGCTGCCGCCGCGTTGCCGGTGGTGGGCGGCACGCTGCCTGAATACAGCCTGGCAATCTGGCACGGCCTCAACGCGCCGATGATCATGAGCCTGGTGGCGATGTCCGGCGGCATCGTCCTGTACCTGCTGTTGCGTAATCAATTCAGGCAAGGGCACATCAAGCACCCGCCATTCATTGGCCGACTCAACGGCAAGCGGCTGTTCGAACGCTGCCTGGTGCTGATGATGCGCCACAGCCGGCGCCTGGAACGACGGATCAGCACCCGTCGCCTGCAGGCCCAGTTGTTCTGGCTGGTATTGGCCGCGGTGTTCGCCGGGCTGATCCCGATGCTGCACAGCACGCTGGTCTGGGGCGACCGGCCGAAAATCCCCGGCTCCATCGTGTTCGTCACCCTGTGGCTGCTGGCGATCGCCTGTGCCCTGGGGGCGGCCTGGCAGGCCAAGTATCACCGACTCGCGGCCCTGACCATGGTCAGCGTCTGCGGCCTGATGACCTGTGTGACCTTCGTCTGGTTCTCAGCGCCGGACCTGGCCTTGACGCAACTGGTGGTGGAAGTGGTGACCACAGTGCTGATCCTGTTGGGCCTGCGTTGGTTGCCTCGACGGATCGAGGATGCTTCGCCCCTGCCCAACAGCGAGCGGCGCGCACGCATCCGCCGCCTGCGGGACTTGCTGTTGTCCATCGCCGTGGGTGGCGGCATGGCGCTGCTGTCCTACGCGATGCTGACACGGCAGACGCCCAACGACATTTCGTCGTTCTACTTGAGCCGCGCCCTGCCCGAGGGCGGCGGCAGCAATGTGGTGAACGTGATGCTGGTGGATTTCCGTGGCTTCGACACCCTGGGGGAAATCACCGTGCTGGTGGCGGTGGCCCTGGCGGTGTTCGCCCTGCTGCGACGCTTCCGCCCGCCGAAGGAAAGCATGCAGCTACCGGCGCAACAGCGCCTGCTGGCACCGGATGTGGTCACCGACCTGGTCAACCCGCGCCATGCCAGCGACACCGCCCTGGGTTTCATGATGGTGCCGTCGGTGCTGGTGCGCCTGCTGCTGCCTATCGCCCTGGTGGTGTCGTTCTACCTGTTCATGCGCGGGCACAACCAACCCGGCGGCGGCTTCGTCGCCGGGCTGGTGATGTCGGTGGCGTTCATCCTGCAATACATGGTCGCCGGCACGCAGTGGGTCGAGGCGCAAATGAGCCTGCGGCCGCTGCGCTGGATGGGCACCGGGCTGTTGTTCGCCACGGTCACGGGCCTGGGGGCGATGGCCGTGGGGTATCCGTTCCTGACCACCCACACCTGGCATTTCGACTTACCACTGCTGGGTGATATCCATGTGGCCAGCGCGCTGTTCTTCGACATCGGCGTGTACGCCGTGGTGGTCGGCTCCACCCTGTTGATCCTTACCGCCCTGGCTCACCAGTCGGTACGAGCCCATAAACCGGGCCTGCAAGCCAAACCCATCGCCCCCGTCAAAGGAGCCACCGCCTGATGGAAGAAGTCATCGCAATCGCAATCGGCGTACTGGCCGCCTCCGGTGTCTGGCTGGTGCTGCGGCCACGGACCTTCCAGGTGGTCATGGGCCTGTGCCTGTTGTCCTATGGCGTCAACCTGTTCATCTTCAGCATGGGCAGTTTGTTCATCGGCAAGGAACCGATCATCAAGGACGGCGTGCCCCAGGATCTGCTGCACTACACCGACCCACTGCCCCAGGCCCTGGTGCTGACCGCCATCGTGATCAGCTTCGCCATGACCGCGCTGTTCCTGGTGGTGCTGCTCGCCTCCCGGGGCCTGACCGGGACTGACCATGTGGACGGTCGGGAGCCCAAGGAATGATGTTGACGCCCCACTTGATCGCCGCGCCCATTCTGCTGCCGCTGCTGACCGCCGCGTTGATGCTGATGCTGGGCGAGAAGCACCGTCCGCTCAAGGCCCGGATCAATCTGTTTTCCAGCCTGCTGGGCCTGGGCATCGCCGCACTGTTGCTGTACTGGACCCAGGACCAGGCGCTGCCCGCGTCCATTGGCGTGTACTTGCCCGGCAATTGGCAGGCGCCGTTCGGCATCGTCCTGGTGGTCGATCGCCTGTCGGCGTTGATGCTGGTGCTGACCGGCATCATCGGCGTCAGCGCCCTGCTGTTCGCCACCGCCCGTTGGGACCGTGCCGGCGCCAGTTTCCATGCGCTGTTCCAGATCCAGTTGATGGGCCTCTACGGTGCCTTCCTGACGGCGGACCTGTTCAACCTATTCGTGTTCTTCGAGGTGCTGCTGGCGGCCTCCTACGGCCTGATGTTGCATGGCTCGGGCCGGGCGCGGGTGTCGTCGGGCCTGCATTACATATCCATCAACCTGCTGGCTTCGTCACTGTTCCTGATCGGCGCCGCGCTGATCTATGGCGTCACCGGCACGTTGAACATGGCCGACCTGGCCCTGAAGATCCCGCTGGTGCCGGAAGCCGACCGCGGCCTACTGCACGCCGGGGCAGGTATCCTCGCGGTGGCGTTCCTGGCCAAGGCCGGCATGTGGCCGCTGAACTTCTGGCTGGTGCCGGCCTATAGCGCCGCCAGCGCACCGGTGGCGGCGCTGTTTGCGATCATGACCAAGGTCGGCGTCTACACGATCCTGCGCCTGTGGACGCTGCTGTTCTCCGGCCAGGCCGGCGCCTCGGCTTATTTCGGTGCCGACTGGCTGGTCTACGGCGGCATGGCGACCATCGTCTGCGCCGCCATCGCCATTCTGGCGGCGCAACGCCTGGAGCGCATGGCGAGCTTGAGCATCCTGGTCTCGGCCGGGATCCTGTTGTCGGCCATCGGCTTCGCCCAACCCAACCTGGTGGGTGCGGCGCTGTTTTACCTGGTGAGTTCGACCTTGGCGCTCTGCGCGCTGTTCTTGCTGGCGGAGTTGATCGAACGTTCGCGCTCGGCCAATGAATTGTCCCTGGACGACGACTTCGACACCTTGCCGCGACCGCTGGAATCCCTGCAACCGCCCAAGGGCATCAACCTCGATGACGAGCAGAAAGCCGTGGTCGGGCAAGTGATTCCCTGGACCATGGCCTTCCTTGGCTTGAGCTTTATTTTCTGTGCACTGTTGATCATCGGCATGCCGCCGCTGTCGGGGTTCATCGGCAAGCTGAGCCTGCTGAGCGCCTTGCTCAATCCTCAAGGGCTCGGAGCCAGCGCCGAGGCGTCGGTCTCGAATCAGGCGTGGGGCTTGTTGGCGTTGCTGATCCTCTCGGGGCTGGCCTCGCTGATTGCATTTTCACGCCTGGGCATCCAACGTTTCTGGACGCCCCAGGAACGCCCGTCACCGTTGCTGCGGCCGTTCGAATGCCTGCCGATCATCGTGCTGCTGGGCCTGGGCATCGCCCTGACCTTCAAGGCCGAACCGTTGCTGCGCTATACCCAAACCGCTGCCGATGCGCTGAACAACCCGGAACATTACGTGATGTCGGTACTCGCCACCCGCCCCGTGCCCAACCCCGAAGCCCGTGCGGCGTTGCGGGAGGTGCAGCCATGAAGCGCCTGTTCCCCGCTCCGTGGTTGTCCCTGGCGCTGTGCGTGCTGTGGCTGGTGTTGAACGTGTCCCTCAGCGCCGGCCATCTGCTGCTGGGCGCCACGCTAGGGTTTCTGGCCCCGCTGATGATGCGCCCGCTGCGACCGCGGCCCATCCGTATCCGTCGGCCGTGGGTGGTGTTGCGCTTGTTCCTGCTGGTGGGCCGCGACGTGCTGGTGTCCAACCTGGCGGTGGCCTGGGGTGTGCTGAACGCCGGGCGCCGCCCACCTCGCTCGCGCTTCATCAAAGTGCCGCTGGACCTGCGCGATGCCAACGGCCTGGCCGCACTGTCGATGATCACCACGGTGATTCCCGGGACCGTCTGGTCGGAACTGGCCCTGGACCGCAGCATCTTGCTGATGCACGTGTTCGATCTGGCAGACGAGGCGTCATTCATCGCCCATTTCAAGGCCACCTATGAACGCCCGCTGATGGAGATCTTCGAATGAGCCCATTGCTGTCCAATGCGATCCTGTTGAGCCTGTTCCTGTTCTCCCTGGCGATGGTGTTGACCCTGTGGCGGCTGTTCAAAGGCCCGTCGGCCCAGGATCGGGTACTGGCCCTGGACTACCTGTACATCGTGGCGATGCTGATGATGCTGGTGCTGGGCATCCGTTATGCCAGCGACACCTATTTCGAGGCGGCCCTGCTGATCGCCCTGTTCGGCTTTGTCGGCTCGTTTGCCCTGGCCAAGTTCCTGTTGCGTGGCGAGGTGATCGAATGACCGGCGAACTGTCGATGTGGGTGGAAATCCCGGTGGCGATCCTGCTGGTGCTCAGCAGCCTGTTCGCCCTGGTCGGGGCCATCGGCCTGGTGCGGCTCAAGGATTATTTCCAGCGTATGCACCCACCGGCCCTGGCGTCTACCCTGGGGGCCTGGTGCGTGGCGCTGGCCTCGATCGTGTATTTTTCGGCGCTCAAGTCCGGGCCAGTACTGCATGCCTGGCTGATACCGATCCTGCTGTCCATCACTGTCCCGGTGACCACCCTGCTGCTGGCCCGGGCGGCGTTGTTCCGCAAGCGCATGGCCGGGGATGATGTGCCGGCGGAAGTGAGCAGCCGCCGAAACGACTGACAATCTCGAGCCGAACACTATTGTGGCGAGGGGATTTATCCCCGTTGGGCTGCGCAGCAGCCCCAAAAGGCAGAGCACAACAAGTCAGACACACTGAGGTGAAGCTCTTAGGGCTGCTGCGCAGCCCAACGGGGATAAATCCCCTCGCCACAGTTGCATTCGCCGTTAGAGACTCAGGCCCAGGCCACCGCCAGCAACCCAGCCCCGAGCACCACGCACAAGGGCGAATAGACCCAGGTGTCGAGCTTGGCGAACGTCGAGCCCTTGACCTCCTTGAAGAAGCCCACCAGCTCCGACTCGCCAATGGCCCGGGCGAACATCAGCAAAGCGATCGCGCTGATCAGCCACTGCAATGCCCGATGGGTGACCGGCTGCGCCAGCAGGCCGACTCGTAGGCACACCAGCAGCGCAATCAGCAGCAGCGCCAGAGCCACCAACAAGGTCAGCCAGCCCGAGGGGTCGAACGCCGGTCGCAACGCCCCCCCTTGCTTCACCGGCACCTGAGGCACCACCGCCAGGGCCGCCCATCGCCCCCCCAGGGCCCAATACAAATGAATCAAGCTGATGGTCGCAAACACTGCGACCAGCGACCGAGCCAATAAAAGCGTCATTCGCCAGCCTCCTGAAAAAGGTTGAACAATCATCCTAGCTCGAATTTGGCATTTCGCTGGACGGGCGCAGGTTGCCAGTTTCCAGTGAATGACTCATTGCCCAGGATCAAGAGTTCAACCCGCTGGCACGCAAGCGGTCCTACAGGGCTGCGGACACCTTGTCTGCCACCTCCTTGGGCAGCCAGGCCTGCCAGACCTGTGGATGGGCCTTGAGGAACGCTTCGGCCGCTTCACGGGGTGGCGTGCGCTTCTCGCTCATGTCGGCCAGGGCCTTGTTCAACGGTTCGATGGGCAAGTCAACCTTGCTGAAGAACTCGGCAATGTCCGGGTATTGCTTCTGGAACGGCGCGGAAACGCCAATCGACAGTTTCGAGGCCAGTGAGCGGGTCGGCTTCGGGTTGGGGTTATCGGCGTCGGTCAGGGTTTTCCAGGCCTCGGCATCGAACGGCGGCTCTTGCAACTGCACCAGCTTGAAGCGCCCGAGCAGTGGCGTGGGCGACCAGTAATAAAACAGGATCGGCTTGCCCCGGCGGATCGTCGAGCTGATTTCCGCATCCAGCGCCGCCCCCGAACCGCTGCGAAAATTCACATAGCTGTCAGACAGGCCATAGGCCTTGAGCTTCTGTTTGTTGACCACCTCGGATGTCCAGCCGATGGGGCTGTTAAGGAAGCGGCCCTTGTCGGGGCTCTCCGGGTCCTTGAACACATGTTTATAGCGCACCAGGTCTTCGACGCTGCGCAAATCCGGCGCCAGGGGCTTGATGCCCTTGGCCGGGTCGCCCTTGATGACGTACTCGGGCACCCACCAGCCTTCCGTCGCGCCCTTGACCGTATCGCCCAGGGCGATCACCTTGCCTTCGGCCTCGGCCTTGACCCACACCGGACTACGCCCAGCCCACTCTTCACCGATCACCTGAATGTCGTTATTGGCCAGGGCGGTTTCCAGGGTAATGGTGGTGCCGGGCAGTGTATCGGTCTGCAATCCATAGCCCTTTTCGACGATGACTCGCAGGATATCGGTGATCAGACTGCCGCTTTCCCAGTTCAGATCGGCGAAGTGGATCGGCGCTGAAGCGGCCGACGCCGGAAGTGGCGAAACCAACACAGCGAAGGTGGCCCAGGCAGCCAGCCACTGTCGAACTCGTTTCATGCTTTGCACCTCATGCAGATACAGCAATAGCTGAACGGCCCTGCGTAACCAAACGCAAGCCCTGAATAGTTCAGTCAATTGACTGTAGCCGAGGTTCCAGCGAGATCTTGCGAAAACTGCCAGCGGTTTGGGCGCAAAGCCCTTGCCAGCCCGATGCCTACACGCTTTTCACCGGCCCTGAAATGGTCACTCGCTGGCCTTGAAAGTCACCAGTTCGCCCTTGCGCCACTTCGCCGCCTTGGCGGTGACCGCTTTCAGGGTCTTGGTCAAGCCTTCCTGCAACTGTTCGTTTGCCGCAAACACGGTCACCACGCTGTGGCCTTCCTTGAACAGGATGGCATGACCAGCGGGGGTCGTGACGAAGGCGTAATCGCCAAGGCCATAGACCGTCAGCTTGATTTCGCGAAAGCGGATTTCAAACTTGCCGCCTTCGCGGCTGGGCAATACCGCTGCGCGAAAATGATCACCGACCTTGAGCTCGAGCCTGGGCTTGTCATCGACCACCAACGCCGACTCGGTGTCGATTTCGGCGACATAAATACCTTCGGCGTTCTGCTCGGTGATGTAGACGAAACGTGACTGGAATTGTTTGACCAGTTTTGCCCGCAGGTCACCAAGTACGAATAACGCATGCATGTCGAGATTACTTACTGCCAAGGAAACATCCCCATTTTTGAAAAAGGCCCGCCCTGCACAAAGGACGGACCACGAGAACCCGTACCGACTGTATTGTCGTAATGGACCTGTAACTGAAATTCGAATTGAACGGCGCGCCCTGTCCCGGGCCGAGAGCAGACTAAAGGTTGCCGCTCTCGCCGTCTTTCCCGGGGGGTCGCCAGAGGCTGAAGGAAAAAGCCACTCTGAGCATCGGAAAAGATGGGACTACTAACTTTAGGGAAATTTCTCACTTAAAAAAGCATTTTTCTGACATCGAGCCCAAAAAAAATTGCTTTAGATAGGCGCAACCGTCCACACGACACTGCCGATTCTAGAGCAGCCGAAGGCGTGGAGACTACTCGAAGTACTCGACAATTCGTCGGTAAACCATAGAAAAGGAATTCGCATGGCCGCTTTCACACCCCTGCCCCACACCGTATCCCCTTGCATCGTGGACACAGATGACACCTTTGACGCGGCCGACGGCCCGTCCATTTCGTTGATTCAACCGCGTTATCGGGTCGTTCTGGCCGGCAAGTGCTTTTTTCACATAGAAGAAACATCGACTGGACTTGTAAGAGGATTCCGAACTGACCATAACGAGGCCTGCCACCTGGCCAGGCGTCTAGAAGGCAGCGCCTGAGCTCATAATGTGCCCGTCCATGACTTAACTCAGCCACCGACGGGCAACTGCTGCCATACTGCTCGCCCAGCGAAGAGCGTCGTTCATCGGCGATCGCGCATCCATGATATGAGCTTGAGGAGAAGGCGCGACGTGACGGAATTTGATATCGGCGAATTTTTTATCCGGGGCGAAGCCAGAGAAGTCGAAGGCGAGTTCCAGGCCGTCATCCTGATGCGCGCCAAGCCACCCTTGACCACCGTCAGTTGCCACCAGGTGGAGAAGGATCGCTGGTTCAAGACCGCGGAGATCGCTGCCGAGGCGGCCAGGGAAGCGGCCAAGGCGTTGAAGGCCGCAGTGGATGAAGGGGCCTTGAAAGCCTGAACGTGATCGAACTCCTGGCGAGCGCTTGCCTCAGATAAAGGGAAGCAGTCGGGGCGCCATGACGGCGCCCGCCCAAAGGAGCCCCCCATGGAACAACCATCCTACGAACTCAATACCCTATTCGCCCAACTCGGCCTGCCCTCGGACGACAAAGCCATCGACGACTTCATCATGGCGCACCCGCTGGCACCGGAGATCAAGCTGGTGGAAGCCGATTTCTGGTCGGACCAGCAGAAAGACCTGCTTCAGGAATGGCTGCTCGCCGACGGCGAAGAAGCTTTGTTGGTAGACGAACTGAATGTGCGCCTGCACGACGGTAAGTAGCGCCAAGAACCATGAGTCCCCTGTGGCTAGGGGATTGGTGGGAGCAAGGCTTGCGCGCGATACAGGCGCATCGATCCCTCATGTGACCGCGTCGCCTTCATCGCGGGCAAGCCTTGCTCCCACAGATATTTCCTCGCCACAAAGCGCCGTTGCCAATCAGTGGCGTTGAGGCCTAGCGCGGTTTCTCGGGTTTGTAGCCCAAGCGCAAGCCACCCCAATGCCGCCCCTTGAGCATGATCGGTACGGAAAGGTCGTGCATCAACTCACCCGTGTCGCGGGTATAGGTCTGGAGCAGCACCGGCTGTTGGTGGCTACCGCAGCGGATCCCGGTGCGATCGGAAAATTTGCGCTTGGTGCGGTTGTTCAGCGTGTCCACCTGCGGGTCGCCGGTCAGCGGCTGGCTGAAGACCTTGTTGTGAGTCGGCACATAACCCTGCTGGGTGCAGGCAATCGCAAACACCAGGCCTTCGTGGCGGGCAAGCAATGGCTCCTGGATCGCCGGCAGCACCTGGTCGGTGTAACGGTCGAAACGGGTCTGGAATTTGGCGGGTTGGGTATTGGGAATCGGCTGGTAGTTACGGTCGAACAGATCCTCCAGGCTGACACGGCCCTGATCGATATCGGCCTCGAACTGCGCGGCAATCTGACTCGCGCCTTCCCGTGCCAGGTCGTAGACCCGTTGGTGATAATCGTCGAGGCCCACCTCGGCCAAACGTTCACTGATGGTTTCGGCCTGACCTTCCATTTGCACCGCCGCATCGGCCAGGCGCTGGGTCTGCTGGTCGCTGACGGACAGGTCGCTGCGCATCTGCTCGATAGAGTGGAACAGGCTGTCGAGCTGTTCGCGATTGGTGTCGGTGCCTTGGGCAATGGCACTGACCTGGGTTTCGACGCCTTCTGCAAGCCGGGCGATGTTTTCCAGATGCTGGCCGGTGTGCTCGACCTGCTGCACGCCGCTGTCCAGGTCAGCGGCCAATTGCCGGATCTGCTCCACCACCTGGGCGGTGCGTTGCTGGATATCCGCCACCATCACCCCGACTTCACCGGTCGCCGCAGCCGTACGCCCGGCCAGACCACGGACCTCATCGGCCACGACCGCAAAACCACGGCCATGCTCACCGGCCCGTGCCGCCTCGATGGCCGCGTTCAGCGCCAGCAGGTTGGTCTGGCTGGCGATCGATTGGATCACCAGGCTGACCCGCTGGATTTCATCGCTGCGTACGCTCAAGGCTTCGATCAACTCACGGCTGTCGTTTGCCCGTTGGCTGAGCTGGTGCATGCGGCTGATGGATTCCACCAGCTCGCCGCGCCCGGCCACGCTACTGCGATGGGCTTCACTGGCGGCGCCCAGGGCTTGCTGGCTGAGTTGCGAGGTGGCTTGTTCGGTGGCGATCATCGATTCGGCGTTGCTGACGATCTGCGCCGCCGCGTCGAGTTGGGACTGAACCCTGCCGGCCAGTTGCTTGACCGAATAGGCGACACCGGCCGCTGATAGCGCGTTATGACTGGTGGTGTAGGACAGGTCGCGGGTCAATTCGGCCAGGCTGTCGGTCGTGGGAGCAGGCGCAGTGGCCAGGCGCGAACGCAGGCGCGGCAACCAGACGATGAGCATGACCAGCGGCAAGCCCAGGTACAGCGACCAGCCGCCCAGGGCCATGCCACACAGCAGCAATGCCAGGGCGAGACTCTGCAAGGTCGGCGTCAGCCAGCGCGCCGTGCTTTTTGTCTCAGGTACCGAGGCCGGCACCGCACCCGCCAGCGTTCCGTCTGTCGCCATGTTCGTCACCCACACTCTCGTTGTTATGACTGCATTAAACGCCACTACAGAGCCATTATCCATGGTCCATTAGTCGTGTTCTTGCAGCAGATCAACGGGAGTAGACGAACGAGCACGGGCGAAAGCAAAAGATCGCGGCCTTCGTCAAAAGGTCGCGATCTTTTTGCGCAAAACGCGAATCAGGCCTGACGCTGGTGCTTGTCGATCTGTTCGTGACGTTCCTGGGCTTCGATGCAGTACTTGGTGGTCGGGCTGATCAGCAGGCGCTTGAGGCCGATCGGCTCGCCGCTGTCGTCGCACCAGCCGAAGCTGTCGTCGTTGATGCGGTCCAGGGCCTGCTCCAGTTGAGGCAGCATGCGCTGGTCGCGATCGATGGCGTTGACCAGCCAGGTACGCTCTTCTTCTACGGAAGCAGCGTCCGCCGGGTCGGCCGGGGTGTCCAGGCTCTCAATGGCGATTCGGTTCTGTTCGATGCGCTCGTGGGTTTCGACCTTCATGTTCTGCAACAGCTTGGTGAAGAAAGCCAGCTGCTCGGCATTCATGTAGTCATCCGCCGGCATGGCCAGCAACTTTTCCTTTGTCATTGATTTCTCTATAAAAAAACGTGCATTAAGGCGAATTATGGAGCGTCCCGCAGCGCAGCTGCCACGCTCATCGGGAAGGCGCCGTCTATTCCAAGCGCCACCCGGCACTCAATTTACGAGGGGCGGCAGTCTAAGGCCGAGTCGAGGCCTCAGCAACTGAAAACATAGGGAAAATGTCCGACAACCCCTTCAAATGTTCTCTGACAGGCTTTTGGCAGTCATCGGAGTGCGTTTATAACAAGAAATTCGGTGCAATAGCTGTATTAAGAAGACAAATGGCAACGCCACGCGGGTCAGGCGTGGCGCTTTGTCGCAACCTTCGAGGAATCAGCGCTTGAGTTTGCGCTTGTTGCGGTACTGGTCGATGACCACCGCCACCACGATGATCAACCCCTTGATGATGTCCTGGATGTAGGCATCGACACCGACAAAGGTAAAGCCGCTGGCCATCACCCCGAGGATCAGCGCCCCAATCACGGTCCCGGTGATGCGCCCCACCCCGCCCGCCAGGCTGGTGCCGCCGATCACCGCCGCGGCAATCGCGTCCAGCTCATAGGACATGCCCATGCCCGCCTGGCCGGTCGCAGCCCGCGCCGAGGCCACCACGCCGGCCAACCCCGCCAACAACCCGGCAATGCTGTAGACGATCACCAGGTGGCGCTTGACGTTGATGCCCGAGGTCCGCGCCGCCTGCATGTTGCCGCCGATGGCGTAGGTGTACTTGCCATACTTGGTGTAGCGCAGGGCGATGTGGAAGATCACCGCCACCACCAGGAAGATGATCACCGGCATCGCCCCATGGCCGATGGCGGTATAGGAATCGGACAACATGCTCACCGGCTGGCCTTCGGTGTAGTAGCGCGCCAGGCCCCGGGCCGAGACCATCATGCCAAGGGTGGCAATGAACGGCGGGATACCGGTAATGGCGATGATGCTGCCGTTGATCGCCCCAGCCAGCAGCCCGACGCCGAGCCCCGCCACCACCGGTATCCACACCGGCAAGTCCGTCAACGAGGGAAACACCGCCCGGGAGAAGTCCGAGGTCTGGGCCAGGCTGGCGGCAATCATGGCCGACAGCGCCAGCACCGAGCCGGACGACAGGTCGATACCGGTGGTGATGATCACCTGGGTCACACCGATGGCCAGCAGGCCGATGATCGACACTTGCAGGATCATCAGCACCAGGCGCTGGGAGTTCATCAGGAAACTCTGGTCGCGCATGATCCAGCCGAACATCTCGAAGACCAGGCCGATGCCGATCAGCACCAGGAAGATACTCAGTTCCGTCGGCAGCCGCCGGCGCGTCCTGGCCGGTGCCGCAGCGGGTTTGTTTTCCAGTATCGCGTTCATAACCATTCACCTTTTTTATCTGGACTGACGGGCATCAGGACAAGCCCGATGCCAGTTGCATCACTCGTTCCTGGGTCGCTTCGCTGCGGTCGAGGGTGCCCATCAGGTCGCCTTCGTGCATCACCATGACCCGGTCGCTCATGCCCAATACTTCCGGCAGTTCCGAGGAAATCATGATCACCGCCATGCCCTCGCTGGCGAGGTAGGCAATCAGCCGGTAGATCTCGGCCTTGGCGCCAACATCGATGCCGCGGGTCGGTTCGTCGAGGATCAGGATGCGCGGATTGGTCATTAGCCAGCGGGCCAGCAGCGCCTTCTGCTGGTTACCGCCGGACAAGGTGTCGATGCACTGTTCCAGCGACGGGGTCTTGACCCGCAGCTTCTTGCACATGTCCTCACACAAGGCGCGCAAGGCTTTCTGCTGGATGAAGCCGTTGCCGACGTAATGGGGCAGCACGGCCATCTCCATGTTTTCCAGTACCGACAGGCACGGGAACAGGCCGCTGAGCTTGCGGTCCTCGGTCAACAGCGCGAAGCCCTTCTCGATGGCCATGTGCGGGTCGCTGATGCGCACCGGTTGGCCGTCCAGCAGGATTTCGCCGCCGGTGCTCGGGGTTACGCCGAAAATCGCCTCGGCCACGTTGGTCCGGCCCGAGCCCATCAACCCGGCGATACCGAGGATCTCCCCGGCATGCAGGTCGAAGGACACGCCTTTGAAGATGCCGTCCAGGCTCAGGTCGCGCACCGACAGCACCAGCTCGCCGATGGGTTTTTCCCGAACCGGGAACAACTGGCTCAATTCGCGCCCGACCATCATCGAAATCAGGCTGTCGCCGTCCATGCTGTCGGCCCGTTGCAGGCCGATGTAGGCACCATCGCGAAACACCGCCACTTCATCGGCGATGGCGAACACTTCGTTCATTTTGTGGGTGATGTAAATGATGCCCTTACCCTGGGCCTTGAGGTCACCGATGATCGAGAACAGGTGGGCGACTTCCGTCTCGGTGATGGCCGAGGTTGGTTCGTCCATGATCAGGATGTCGGAGTCGTAGGACACGGCCTTGGCAATCTCCACCATCTGCCGCTCGGCAATGCTCAGGTTGCCCACCTGCTCCTCGGGGTCGAGGTTGATGCGCAGGCGCTCCAGCAGCCGGGCGGTGCAGCGATGCATTTCACCGTGATCGACCATGTGCAGGCCGTTGAGCTGCTCGCGACCGATCCAGATGTTTTCGGCGATGCTCATGTGGGGCATCAGGTTCAGTTCCTGATGGATCATCGCGATCCCGGCCTGCAAGGCTGCCAGGGGTGTGTCGAATTTCACCGGCTTGCCGCGCAGGCGCAGTTCGCCGGCGTCCGGCTGGTAGATGCCGGCGACGATCTTCATCAAGGTGGATTTGCCCGCACCGTTTTCGCCCATCAGGGCCAGCACGGAACCGGGGCGTACCCGCAATTGAACATCGGACAGGGCCACCACGCCGGGAAAGCCCTTGCTGACATTGACGACTTCCAGCAGGTACGGCTCATCAAGTAATACGTCCGGCTGGAAAGTCATCGCCGGGGCGCTCGAAGCAGTCGCTGAAGCGAACATGATCAGGTACTCCCTCGGCAAGGTCGGCGTGGCAACCTTGCCTGCTTATTGTTGTGATGGGACCGGGTTGAACGTCACTTGAACTGATCGACGTTTTCCGGCGTGATCAGGCGGTACGGCACCCAGACGGCCTGCTCGACCGGCTGCTTCTTGACCATTTTCACCGCCGTGTCGATCGAACCATCGGCCTGGCCCTTGGCGTCCTGGAACACCGAGACCGCCATTTCGCCTTTCTTGATGGCATTCAAGCCGTCCGGCGTGCCGTCGACCCCGGCAATCAATACGCTGCCCTTCTTGGTGCCCGCTTGCTTGAGGGCCATGGCGGCACCGATGGCCATCTCGTCGTTGTTGGACACCACGGCCTGGAAGTCGCGGCCCTGGGTCAGCCAGTCGTTGACCAGAGTCATACCCTTGTCGCGAGACCAGGTGCCGGTCTGCTCCTGTTCGATCTTGATGTTCGGGTACTTGGCCAGTACTTCCTTGACCCCCTTGGTGCGGTTGGTGGTGGAGTTGTTGGCCAGGTCGCCCAGCAAAATCACGATGTCGCCCTTGCCGCCCATCTTGTCGGCCAGGTATTGCATCTGCATGCGCCCGGCTTCGAGGTCATCGGAGGCCACGGTGACCACCCCTTCCGGCAACTTCGGATCGTCCGGGCGGCGGTTGACGTAGACCAGGGGGATGCCGGCAGCCACGGCGGCCTTGGTGATGCGCTGGGTCGCGGCGGTGTCCACCGGGTTGACGATGAGCGCATCGACCTTCTGGCTGATGAAGCTTTCCACCTGGCTCAGTTGCTTGACCACATCACTGCGCGCGTCTTCGAACTGCAAGGTGACGCCATCCGGGAAGGACTTGGCTTTCTTGTCCATGGATTCGCGCAGGTAGGTCAGCCAGGTGTCATCGAACTGGGACATGCTGACGCCGATCTTCAGGTCCGCCAGGGCTGCGCCGCTGGTGAGCATCAACGACAGGGCCAGCGAGGCGATACGGGTCTTGGTCTTCATGAACGGTCTTTCTCCACTTTTTTGTTGGTCTTATGGATAAGGCGTAGCGGATCAGGAACGGGGCAAGGGCACGATGGGCGCGCCGGGCATGCAACACACCACGGCGCCCTTGCGCTGGATACACAGGGATTCGAACAGGGGAAGGACTGCGGACAGGCGCAGCAGATGTGGCAGGTGAAACGCAGAGCGGCTGAAGGTTTTCATCGACGGTACCTAGCTGTGTTTCTTGTTTTTGTTTCGTCCTTCATCCATTCAAGGCTGGGCCTGGCAGGAGGTGGACAGGATTGTCGGTAACCTGGAATCGACTTTATTGGAAAATATTTTCCATATCAACTCATTTTAGAATTTTATTCGTTTTTTGTTCCATGACCGATAGGCGTGGACAAACACACCACTTCGCCCTGCTCGGCACTCTGCCTGGCCGCGTCCAGCACGCGCGTGGTCGCCAGTGCATCACGGGCCTCCACCGGCAGCGGGCCAGCGCCCTGCAACGCGGTTTGCAGGCGTTGATAGAACGCCAGCCAACAGCCGCGCTCCGAGGTCACCCGCTCGCGCTCGGTGCCGTGTTCGAACCAGCCCCAACGCCGATGCTCTTCAGCGCCCCAGCGTTCGCCCTCGGTCGCCGGGCTCAATCCCGCCAGCGCCTGGGCTTCTTGGCCATCCAGGCCTTCGACGGTATAGCAGCCCTGGGTGCCATTGACCCGAAAGCGCGGACGCGGGGCGTTTTGCACGCAATTGCCACTCAAGTGGGAAATCACACCGCTGGCATGGGTCAAGGAGATAAAGAAGCCGTTGTCGAACACCTGGCCTGGTTGTCGGTAGTCCAACTCGGCGTAAACCCGCGTCACCGGCCCGAACAGTTGCAACGCCTGGTCTACCAGATGGCTGCCCAGGTCGCGCAGGAATCCGCCGCCACTGCCCTTGCCCACCGAGGTCGGCGAATAGCGTTCGACGCTGGATTCAAAACGAATGACCTGCCCCAGGGCACCGGAGGCCAGCAGCTTGCGCAGGGTGAGGAAATCCGAATCCCAGCGACGGTTCTGGTACACGCTCAAGGGCACGTTGCGTCGTTCGGCGGCCAGCACCATCGCCTCGGCCTGGGCGGCATCAGGGGCAAATGGCTTGTCGCTGACCACCGCCACACCGAGTTCGATGGCTTGCATCACAATGGCCGGACGACCGTCCAAAGGCGTGGACACCACCACCGCATCGACGCCGGCCGCCACCAGTTGTTCAAGGGTGTCGAAGGCCTGGGCATCCGGGTGATCGCTGGCCAGTTGCTGGCGGCGCTCGGCGGACCGGGTCACTACACCGACGAACGTAGCCCCGGGCAGACTGCTGATCAGCGGCGCATGAAAAAAAGCGCCCACCCTTGCCGTAGCCGACTAGTCCGATTCGCATGAAAGCTCCTTATTGATCACTGAATGAATGCAACCCCTGTGGGGAGCGAGCCTGCTCGCGATGGCGGTGGGTCCTCCAGCATTAATGTCGACTGACCCAACGCTATCGCGAGCAGGCTCGCTCCCACAGTTGGATCGCATACCTGCGAGAGTACGCGGTCGACTCTGGGATGTATTTAGCCGTAGAAACGCGGCCGCTCAGGCAGTTCGACCCTGACGATCTGCCCACTCTGCTGCGCTTGGACACAGGCATCCGCCGCCACCGCCGCAGCGAAGCCATCCCAGGCCGACGGCCCGCCCACCTGCCCGGCACGCACGCCGTCGATGAAGGCCTGCAATTCGACGTCGTAGGCCGCGATGAAGCGGTCCTTCCAGTCCATCAGAATCGCGTTGGACAGCTTGGCGCCACTGCGCAGTTGCACCTGGGACGGTTCCGGGAGTTTGGCGATGCCGGTCTCCCCCACCACTTCGCACTGGATGTCGTAGCCATACTGGCAGTTGACGAACACTTCCACGTCGATGCGCGTGCCTCGGGCGGTTTCCAGCAGGACGATCTGCGGGTCTTTCAAATGGGCGTGGGCCTTGCTGGTCTTGCGCGGAAACACCACCTGCACCGAAACATAGTCATCGGCCAGCAACCAACGCAGCACATCCAGTTCATGGATCAAGGTGTCGGTGATGGCCATGTCGGTCTTGTAGTTTTCGCCGACACTCGGGTTGCGGTGGGCGCAGTGCAGCATCAGTGGTTCACCGATCTGGCCGCTGTCGATCACCGCCTTGAGCGCCCGATAACCTTCATCGTACGGGCGCATGAAACCGACCTGCACCAGGCGCTTGCCGTGGGCAACTTCGGCCTCGACGATCTTGCGGCAGCCTTCGGCCGTGACGGCCAGGGGCTTTTCACAGAACACCGGTTTGCCCGCCGCAATCGCCGCCAGCACGAATTCTTCGTGGCTCGGGCCCCAGGAGGTGACGAGGATCGCCTCCACATCCGGCGCCTTGATCAACGCATGACCGTCGGGGTAGACCTCGGCGGTCAACTTGAGATCGGCAACGACCTTGGCCGCTTGTTGCAGGTTGATGTCGGTGACCGCCACCACCTGGCTGTTGAGCAAGGTCTGGCTGCAACGACGGATATGGTCCTGGCCGATGGCCCCGGTGCCGATGACGCCCAGCTTCAAAGACATGGAAAAACTCCTTTCGTAGGGTTGGGGCAATTAGTACTGACGGGCCTGGGCCAGTCGTTCATTGAGGGTTTTGGCCACCGCATCGGTGCGGGCACTGGTAGAGACTTGCGCCACGCCGACCCGCCACCACGACAGGTATTTGTGGATCATGGTCTTGGGCAGCACCTTGATGTCGATCAGCGTCGAGACGGTCTGCAACCGCGCATCGGCCAGGGCCGCGCGCAACTCGTCGAGGGTCTTGACCTTGTAGGTCTTGCAGCCATAGGCCGCGGCACTCATGGCGAAGTCCACGGGCACAAACCCACCGTCGAGCTTGCCAGTGTCCGGGTTACGGAAGCGGAACTCGGTACCGAAGCTGTCCATGCCGTGTTCCATTTGCAGGTTGTTGATACAACCGAAGGTCATGTTGTCCAGCAGCACCACATTGATCTTGCGGCGCTCCTGGATCGAGGTCGCCAACTCCGAGTGCAGCATCATGTAGGAGCCATCGCCCACCAACGCGTAGACCTCCTTGTCGGGCTCGGCGAGTTTCACCCCGAGCGCCGCATTCACCTCGTAACCCATGCACGAATAACCGTACTCGAGGTGATAGGTGTTCACGCCCTTGCTGCGCCAACTGCGCTGCAAGTCGCCGGGCAAGCTGCCAGCGGCGGCGACGATGATGGCGTCATCCGCCAGGGTTTCATTGAGCGTACCCAACACGCGGCTCTGGGTCAGGCAGGAACCGGTGAGCTCGATGAATTCCCGAAACACCGCCGGGTCCATATGGTCGTTGATTTCCGGGACGAAATCCTCGGCCTGGAAGTCGGCCTGATAGATCCGATCCACTTCGGCGTCCAGCTGGGCCTTGGCATCGGCGACCTGCCCGCCCCATTCGGCGCGATAGTCGCCCATCGCCGCCGAGAGTGCCTCCAGGCCCGAACGCGCGTCGGCCAGCAGTTGCACGCCGTCGAGTTTCAGGGCATCGCACGGACTGATGTTGAGATTGAGAAATTGCACGTCCGGATGCTGGAACAGCCATTTCGACGCCGTGGTGAAATCGCTGTAGCGAGTGCCGATACCGATGATCAGGTCGGCCTTCTTGGCCAACAGATTCGCCGCCAGGCAACCGGTTTCACCGACGCCACCGACGTTCAGCGGATGGCTGGACACCACCGCGCTCTTGCCGGCCTGGCTCTCGGCGAAAGGAATATCGAAGCGTTCGGCGAAGGCCTGCAACGCGGCATTCGCTCCGGAATACCGCACGCCGCCTCCGCAGATAATCAACGGCTGGCGCTTGCCCTTGAGCAGCGCCAGGGCATCGCCGAGCATCGCCTCGGTGGCCGGGCGACGGTCGATGCGATGGACACGCTTTTGCAGGAAATAGTCCGGGTAATCGTAGGCTTCGGCCTGTACGTCCTGGGGCAGCGCCAGGGTCACCGCACCGGTTTCGGCCGGGTCGGTCAACACGCGCATTGCATGGATCGCGGCGGTCATCAATTGCTCGGGGCGGTTGATGCGGTCCCAGTATTTGCTCACGGCCTTGAAGGCATCGTTGGTGCTGATGCTCAGGTCGTGGAACTGCTCGATCTGTTGCAGCACCGGGTCCGGTTGACGGCTGGCGTAGACATCACCGGGCAACAGCAGCAATGGAATGCGATTGGCCGTCGCCGTGGCGGCGGCGGTCAGCATGTTCGCCGCCCCCGGGCCGACCGACGAGCTGCAGGCGTAGATCTTGCGCCGCAGATGCTGCTTGGCAAAGCCGATGGCGGCATGGGCCATGCCCTGTTCGTTGCGGCCCTGATGGACCACCAGGTCGCCGCTGTCCTGCTCCAGCGCCTGGCCCAGGCCCAGCACGTTGCCGTGGCCGAAAATGGTAAAGACCCCGGCGACGAACTTGCTCTGGACGCCATCGACCTCGATGTACTGGTTATCGAGGAATTTCACCAGGGCCTGGGCCATGGTCAGTCGTGTTGTGGTCATGCTTGCACCTTGTCTGGAATGCAAAATTTGCAGCTGACTTAGCCCTTGTGGGAGCGAGCCTGCTCGCGATAGCGGTGTGTCAGGCGCCTATGTGTTGAATGTGCTACCGCTATCGCGAGCAGGCTCGCTCCCACAGGGGGACTTCATCATTCTGATGACTGTGTCAGGCCTGTTGGTTCTGCAGGTGATTCATGCTCGCCCCCAACGCCTGGCGGATGTCGGCCAGTTCATGGACGCTCTCGGCAAACGGCTCAAAGGACAGGTAGCCCTCGTAACCACCGGCCCGCAACGCCTCGATCTGCGCGGCATTGCCGAGGATGTCGGCCTCGCCCACCAGCACCCGATGACCATCACGGATCGTCGCCAACGGCGCCTGGGCATCCTCGACCCCGGAGATGTGCACCAGCCCGGTCAGTTCGGGGAAGAATTCCTGCTCGCCCGCCAGATGATGGTGGAAGGTGTCATGCACCAGGCGAAACACATCGAGCCCACCGATGCTCTTGATCGCTTCCACCGCCGTGCGCTTGCGCCGCAGCGAGCACTCCTCGAAACCCAGGGGTTCGATGAAACCGTAGATACCGAAGGCGCGCAGGATCGGCGCCAGTTCACTAAGAGCCGTGCGCAGCCCCGCCGCGCGTTCAGCTTCGCTGCGTGGGTCGGCGCGGTCGTTGAGTGGGCACATCACCAGCCCCTCGGCGCCGCATTCACGGGCGTAATCGGCCAACCGCACGGCCTGGGCGCGACGTTCTTCGCTCCACACATCGAAGGGGTACAGAGCGTTGATCGACAGCACCTTGATGCCGCGCTCCTCGCACAACTCACGTACGCGAGCCGGCGGCATGCCATCTTCGATCTCGACCCCCTTGAGGTCGTTGCGGATCTCGATGGCGTCGGTTTTCAACGCCAGGGCCAAGTCGATGAAAGCGGGCAGTGACAGGCGTGGGGCAACCATTCGATTCAGGGCAAAACGCAGGGGCTTGTTCATTGTTGTTCTCCCTCCGGCAGTCATTCAAAAAAATGAGTTATTGGGCAGTTGGCATGCTGAATTCAGGACCCTTGGCGATGCTGTCGGGCCAGCGTTGCATCACGCTTTTGTAGCGGCTGTAGAAGCGCAGGCCTTCCTCGCCATAGGCATGGTGGTCGCCGAACAGCGAACGCTTCCAGCCGCCAAAGGAATGCCAGGCCATGGGCACCGGAATCGGTACGTTGATGCCAACCATGCCGACCTTGATGCTGCGGGCGAACGCCCGGGCGATGCCGCCGTCACGGGTGAAGCAGGACACGCCGTTGCCGAATTCATGGGCGTTGATCAGCGCCACCGCCGTGGCGAAATCCGGCACGCGAACGATCCCCAGCACCGGGCCGAAAATCTCTTGCTGGTAGATGCTCATTTCGGTGGTGACCTGGTCGAACAGCGTCGCCCCGACAAAGAACCCCTGCTCGGCCCCGGGCACCTTGAAACCACGGCCATCGACGATCAGGCGAGCGCCCTCGGCCACGCCGGCGTCGATGAAACCTTCCACCTTGGCCTTGTGCTCGGCAGTGACCAGCGGCCCCATGTCGGTGCCGGGCTGCTGGCCGTTGCCGATCTTCAACTGATCGATGCGTGGCAGCAGTCTGGCGATCAGTTCATCGCCCACATCCCCCACCGCCACGGCAATGGAAATCGCCATGCAGCGTTCGCCGGCCGAGCCGTAGGCCGCACCGATCAATGCATCAGCCGCCTGGTCGAGGTCGGCGTCGGGCATGACGATCATGTGATTCTTGGCGCCACCCAGGGCCTGCACGCGCTTGCCGTTCGCCGTGCCCTGCTGGTGGATGTATTCGGCAATCGGTGTGGAGCCGACAAAGGAAATCGCTTCGATGTCCGGGTGCTGCAACAGCGCATCCACTGCCACTTTGTCGCCCTGGACCACATTGAACACCCCGTCAGGCAAGCCGGCTTCCGTCAGAAGGCGGGCCATCAGCAAACTGGCGGACGGATCGCGCTCCGAAGGCTTGAGGATGAAGCAGTTGCCAGTGACCAGCGCCAGGGGAATCATCCACAGCGGCACCATCACCGGGAAATTGAACGGCGTGATACCCGCGCACACGCCCAGGGGCTGGCGCAGGTTCCAGTTGTCGATGCCGCCACCGATGTTGTCGCTGAAATCGGTCTTGAGCAGGTTCGGCGCACCACAGGCGTACTCGACGATCTCGATGCCCCGGGTGACTTCGCCGTGGGCATCGGACAGCACCTTGCCGTGCTCGCGACTGATGATCTGCGCCAGTTCGTCGTGATGCCGATCGAGCAGTTCCTTGAACTTGAACATCACCCGCGAACGGCGCAGGGACGATTGCTCGGACCAGGCTGGAAATGCCGCCAGCGCCGAGGCCACTGCCGCATCGACGGTGCCCGGCTCGGCCAGGTCCACCCGGGCCTGCACCGCGCCGGTGGCCGGGTTGAAGACCTGGCTGAACCGCGCGCCGTCGCTGTGTTGCACGTGGCCGTTGATGTAATGGCCTACTACCGGGGCGTCACTCATTGTTCTTGTTCTCCGTGCAAAGGGTGGAATTCAGAGGTCGAGCAGCCAACTGTGCTGCGGGTCGTTATGGAACTGCCAGACCCGCTTCGGGCCGGCCATGACGTTCAGGTAATACGACTCGTACCCATAGGGCACGCTGACCGGGTGGTAGCCTTTGGGAACCACCACCAGGTCGCTGTTCTCCACGGCCATGGCCTGGTCGATGCTGCGATCGTCGGTGTAGACGCGCTGGAACACGAAGCCCTGGGACGGATTGACCTGGTGGTAATAGGTTTCTTCGAGAAAGCTCTGGTGTGGCAGGTCGTCGGTGTCGTGCTTGTGCGGCGGATAGCTCGACGAATGCCCCGACGGCGTGCGCACCTCCACCACCAGCAGCGAATGGGCCGGTTCGCTGTCCGGCAGGATGTCGCAGACATAGCGGGTGTTGGCGCCCTTGCCGCGCACACTGCGCTTCATGCTGTCCGGGCGGATCAGCCGTGGGCCGTAACCGTTTTGCGCAGAACCCGGCGCGGCACACACAGCTATCTGTACATCGCTCAGGGCGGTGACCTGGGCCTGGCTGCCGGGCGGCAAGTAAGCTGCGTAAGGCGACTTGTCCTCGAACACCGACTGGCGATCACCGAGGTTGTCCCAATCGAAGGCGCCCTGCCCCGGCGCTTCGCCCTTGAGGCCAATGCGACCACTGAGCAGCACCAGGCACAATTCCTTGTCGCCGGCAGCGACCGGCAGGGTTTCGCCGAGGCTCAGGCGATAGGCGGCGAACCCGACGTATTCCAACTCACCCGCTGGCAATTGGACCATGGTCCGGCCGCTGGACTGACTTTTGATCAACAGGCTCATGACGGACTCCTTTCTTGCAGCAAGGCGCGCAGGGTGTCGTAGCCCTTCTTGGCGTAGACATAACTCGGCGCTACGGCGGGGTCCTGCTCGGCTTCCACCACCAGCCAGCCTTGGTAATCAGCGGCCAGCAACACATCGAGCAACGCGGCGAAGTCGATGTCACCGTCCCCCGGCACGGTGAAGGTGCCGTTGATGATGCAGTCGGGGAAACTCCAGAGGTTGTTGCGCGCCAGTTGCACCACCGGTTTGCGCACGTCCTTGAAGTGCACGTGGCAAACGCGCTCGATGTGTTTGCGCAGCACCTGCAACGGTTCGCCACCGCCCATGTAGCAGTGACCCGAGTCGAACAGCAGACCCACTTCACTGCCGGTCAGGGCCATCAGCTTGTCGATGTCCGCGGGCGATTCGACGTAAGCGCCCATGTGGTGGTGATAGGCCAGGCGCACACCTTGGGACAAGGTGAAGCGCGCCAGTTCGGTGAGTTTGTCGGCGTAGGCCTGCCAGGCTTCATCGGTGTAAAAGCGCGGCCGTTCGACCAGCGAGATCCGCTGGCCCTGGATCGAATCGGCAACTTCGCCATACACCAGCACCGTCGCGCCGTTCTGCGCTAACAGTTCCACGTGGCTGGCGATGGCGTCGATTTCCTCGGCCGCCGAGCGCCGGGCCAGGCGACTGGAATACCAGCCGGAGACCAGCGCCAGGTCATAAGGCCGCAGCACATCGCCAACGCCCTTGGCGTCCTTGGGGAACTTGCCGTTGAGTTCGAAGCCTTCGTAGCCGATGGCCTTGCCTTCGCTCAGCGCAGTGCTCAACGGCGTCTCGCCGCCCAGGGACGGCAAGTCATCGTTGCTCCAGGAAATCGGGTTGATGCCAATTCGAATAGCGGGCATGGCTGCACCTTTTATTGTTGTCTCTAATGTTCAACCGATCACCTGTGGCGAGGGGAGCTTGCTCCCGCTCGGCTGCGAAGCAGTCGCAAACCTATGGATGCGGTTTGCCTGTCGAATCGGGGTGGCTGACGTTGGGACTGCTTCGCAGTCCAGCGGGAGCAAGCTCCCTCGCCACAAAAGCCCTGTCCATCAAGCACGGGCACTGCGCCACGCCTCGATCAATTCCACAAACGTCCCCTGCACCTGCCGGATCAGCGTTTCATCATCGATTTCCCCCGGCCAGCCAGGCCCGGCTCGGTTCCTGGAAGATCGTGCGACCCACGGCAAATCCGCGGCAGGTGCTGCTCTGGCTGGCCTGGCGGAAACCTTCGGCCAGTGCGGCGGCCGGGGCGTTGAGACCCAGCAGCACCACGCCCCGGCAATACGGATCGCGCTGTTGGATCAGCTCATCGAGTTGTTTCCACTCATCCGCGCTCTGGGCTTCGATCTTCCACCATGCCGGGAAAATACCCAGGTTGTAGAGGCGCTTGAGGGCACGATAGAGCACGTCCGGGTGCGGCGATGGATGATCCTTGGGCGGAATGACCTCCAGCAGCAATTCATGACCGCTGACCTGGGAGGCCTTGTACAGCCCCATCAATTGCGCTTCCTGCTCCAGCCGCAGCAGCGGTTCGTCATCGGGGTGAAATTGCACCAGGCACTTGATGATCTGTTCCCGGGGCCAGGCGATCAGGTTGCTGCCAATGGAGCGCCCGTGTTCGAACGCCAGCGGCCGCGAGTTCTGCACCTCCACCGGCCGCGCCACCCACCAGCCACGCCCGGTCGCGGCGTTCAGCGAGTCCTGGCCGAAACGCTGATCGGCGAGCAGGCCGACGTCAGCCTCGACGCCCTGACGCCGCAAGTCGGTTTCGACCCGCTCCACCGCCTGGATGAACAGTTGCTTGAGTTGACCAATGCAACTGAGGTCACGACCGCCCTTCTGGGCCAGTTCCACCAGTTGCCAGCGATGGTCGAAAGCAAAGATGAACAGCTGTTTCCAGGCCTTGCGGGGGACGCTGACCTGATGCAGTCGTTGCAGCACGGCGTCCTGGTCCGGCCGGGTAATCGGCACCGGGCTCTTGAATAGATAGTCGAGTTCGGCCCGGGTCGGCATCGCTGGAGCACAGGCATGGCGCGACACCACCAGGCCACCGCAGGCATTGGCCAATTGGCAGCAGCGTTCATCGCTGGCGTCCTCCAGCCAACCCGCGAGAAAGCCCGACATGAACGCATCACCGGCGCCCAATACATTCAGCACCTCGACCCGCACACCCGGGTAAATCGCGCCGTCTTCAAGTCGAGTCGGGATAGCGCCGTGGATCACCGTGCAACCCTGCGGGCCGAGCTTGACCACCAGGGTCGCCGCCGTCAGCGAGCGCACAGTACGCAACGCACTCAGCAGGTCTTCGCTGCCGCCGGCGATCAGGAATTCTTCTTCGGTGCCAACGATCAGGTCGAAACGCGGCAGGATGCTTTGCACGTGCTGGCTGACCTTCTGGTCGGCGACAAAGCGGGTTTCCCCGTCAGCCTTGCCCGCCAGGCCCCAGAGCACAGGACGATAGTCGATGTCCAAGACGCGCTTGACGTTGTGTCTCTGGGCGTAATCCAGCGCCTGGGTGCTGGCCTTGTAGACGCTTTCGGTAGAGAAGTGAGTACCGGTGATCAGCAGCGCCTTGCTGGAGGCAATGAAGGTTTCGTCGATGTCTTCGGCGCGCAGCGCCATGTCGGCGCAATTTTCCCGGTAGAACACCAGGGGAAAGGTTTCCCGGTCCTTGATACCCAGCAGGACCAAGGCCGTCAGGCGTTCGGGGTCGACCTTGATGCCACTGACATCGCAGCCTTCGCGCGCCAGGGACTCCACCAGGAAGCGACCCATGTGGTCGTCGCCTACCCGGCTCAGCATCGCTGACTTGAGCCCCAATCGCGCCGTGCCGAAGGCGATGTTGGCCGACGAACCACCCAGATACTTGGCGAAGCTCGAAACATCTTCCAGACGCGCGCCGACTTGCTGCGCGTAAAGGTCGACACCCAGGCGTCCCAGGCAGATCACATCCAATTGACGCCCACTGGCAAAACGAGTCTGGCCCATGCTGGCTCCTGTTATTTTTATCAGCCTGCGCTTGTCGCCCGAACCGGCGACAACGCTGTTGGTGAATGCAGACTAAAACGAGCAGCAGGCAATAATCAATAATTATTCTATAAATTTTTTACGTGGAATATTTTTTCCAATACGCTATGAGCGAAGCCACCCAGGCGCAGTGCATCGTTTCAGCACCTGCTGCAACATTTGTCCGCCCATGATTTTCCCTGCGCCTACGCTGTAGACTGCGACCAGCCAACCTATTGTCGAGGGCCGGCCTGTTTTCGGGCCGCCCTATAAGAACAAGCCAGAAGGATTTTCTATGACCCGCCCCGATGATCTGCCGGCGCCGTCCGAGAGCGCGTCCGAACCCGCCCTCTCCAGCCCACCGATCAATGCCGAGCGCCTGCTGCAACTGATCACCGATGAATACGAAAGCCTGCCGCGCCAACTCAAACGCATCGCCAGCTACATGAGCCAGCAGAGCGACCGGATCATGGTCGACCGCATCAGCGACATCGCCCGCGAATGCGAAGTGCACCCCTCGGCCATCGTCAGGTTTTCCCAGCGCTTCGGCTTCAGCGGGTTCAGCGAAATGCAGGCGTTGTTCCGCGAGGCCTACACCCACAAGACCACGCCGGTGCAGAACTACCAGCAGCGCATCCGCAGCATGATCGCCAACAAGTCGCAGAAAGCCAGCGGCGGCGACCTGGCTCGCGAGTGCATCAATGCCACCCTGTCAGGCATCGAGCGCCTGGGGTTGGAGCTGGACGACCAGGCGTTCGAAAAAGCCGTGGACCTGGTAGTCAATGCCGACAATATTTATGTGGTGGGCGTGCGCCGTTCGTTCGCGGTGGCCGATTACCTGGTCTACAACCTGCAACACACCAATAAACGCATTCACCTGGTATCCGGCCTGGGTGGCAGCTACCGCGAGCAGATGCGTAGCGTGCGGGCCAACGACCTGGTGATCGCCATCAGCTTCACGCCGTACGGCAAGGAAACCCAGCACTGCCTGCGCATCGCCCAGCACCACCAGGCCAAGACCCTGATCATCACCGACAGCAACCTCTCGCCCCTGGCTAAACGAGCCAACGCGGTGTTGCTGGTCAACGAAGGCAGTTCGTTCGCCTTCCGCTCGTTGAGTGCCACATTGTGCCTGTGCCAGGCGTTGTTCATCGCCGTGGCTTACCGACTGGAACTCAAGGTCGATGAAATCCATGAACAGGTCGGGTTCGAGGATTAACGCCCCGGCCCATGAATCGCTGAAGGAGAAGCCATGAAACTGATCGGTATGCTGGACTCACCCTACGTACGCCGCGTCGCCATTTCCGCCAAATGCCTGGGCATTGCCCTGGAGCACGAGTCGGTTTCGGTGTTCAGGCATTTCGAACAATTCCAACGCATCAACCCGACGGTCAAAGCCCCTTCCCTGGTGCTGGACGACGGCACCGTGCTGATGGACTCCACGTTGATCATTGACTACCTGGAGGCCTTGGCCGCGCCTGGGAAAAGCTTGATGCCGGCCGACATTGGGCAACGAGTGCACTCACTGCGCCTGCTCGGCCTGGCCTTGGCGGCGTGCGAGAAATCGGTGCAGATTTACTATGAGCGCAACCTGCGGCCGGCGGAAATTCAGCACGCACCTTGGGTTGAACGCGTGGAAGGCCAACTGGCGGCGGCCTATGGAATGCTGGAGCAGGAACTGGAGAAACAGCCGTTGAGCACCGATGGCTCGATTGATCAGGCTGGCATCACGGTGGCAGTGGCGTGGAGTTTCACCAACCTCGTGGTGCCGGATCAGGTGCAGGGCAAGGCTTTCCCGTTGATCAGCGCGTTTACGGCCTATGCCGAAGGGCTGGAGGCGTTTGTCAGCACGCCGATGGAATAGCGGACGAGCGCGACTTGTGTGGGAGCGGGCTTGCTCGCGAAGGCGGTAGCACATTCAACATCACCGTCTCAGATGGACCGCTTTCGCGAGCAAGCCCGCTCCCACAGGAGATTTGGGGTGAAAGCCAGATTTGTGAACATCCAGAACAGTGTGGGAGCTGAGCTTGCTCGCGATAGCGGTGGGTCAGCTTGCATGGATGCTGAATGTGCCGCCGTCATCGCGAGCAAGCTCGGCTCCCACAGGGTTCACTACAAATCTCTGTAGGTAGAGAAGGCTTATTCTCAGGCCAGTTCCACTTCCTTTGTTTCAACGGCCTTCGGCGCCACTTCGAAGCGATCCTCCAGGAACGGCGTGATGTCCAGCGGCAACGGCTCGTTGTTCACCAGCTTGTCCAGCAGTACCCCGGTGATGGCCGAGGTGAGGATGCCGGTGCGGAAATGCCCGCAGGCATTGAGATAGCCCTCCACGCCGCGCATCGGCCCCAGGATCGGCAATTCATCAGGCGAACCCGGGCGCAGGCCGGCCCAGGTTCGTTTCAGGTTGATGTCGGCCAACTGCGGGATGCACCGTACCGCGCCTTGCACCAGCCCTTCGATCTCCGGATAGGTCGTGGTCACGTCGAAGCCTTTGTCTTCGGTGGTGCTGCCAATGAGGATTTCACCGTTGTCTTTCTGCGCCACATAGCAGTCGCTGGTGGTCAGGCAGCCGTTGAGGATTTTCGGCATGCGCTCGGTCAGCAGGATCTGCCCCTTGACCGGCTTGACCGGAATCCGTACGCCAGTGGCCTGTTCGCTCAGGTCCGCCGCCCAGGCACCGGCCGCGTTGATCAGGGTCCGGCAGATGAAGGTCCCGGCCTCGGCGGTTTTCACCCCGGTGACCCGCGAACCACTGCGCAGGACTTCAGTCACGCTGGTGTTGAAGAACATATCGACGCCATTCTGCCGGGCGCCTTCGGTGTAGGCGTCGGCCAGACGGAAAGGGCTGACCTGGTGATCGCAGAGAAACTCCAGCGCCCCCAGGGCTTCATGGCTGACATTCGGCTCCGCCTCTCGCAAGGCCGCCTGGTCAAGCCAGCGCACCTGGTCGGCCAGGTGCGGAATGCAGGCGACGATGTGCTCGGCGTACAAACGGTCTTCGTCGTCGTAGATCACGAACTTGAGCCCGGTCTCCTCGAACTTGAAATCCATGCCATGGTTGTCGATCAACTCGCGGTGCAACTGCGGATACATCGCATTGGACTGCAAGGCGAAATCGAAGAACGACTGGGGCAGGATATGCGGCGTGCTGGCATCCACCGCCACAGCGGCGCCCTGGGTCTGGCGCTTGCGGTTGGCCGACATCATGCGAAAGAAGATCACTCCGCACCCCAGGCCCACCGACTCACCGATGGCCCACAGCCCACCCGCCGACGCGCGGGTCGCATTGCCGGGGCGCTTGCTGTCGATCAGGGCGATCTTCAAGTGTTTGCGCTTGGACAATTGATAGGCACAAGAGGCGCCGATCACACCGCCACCGGCGATGACCACGTCATAGTCCTTAATCATGGGAAACGGCCTCCGTGCCGACGTTCTGGAACGCTGAAAAGGGAATCGGATCGATGGGGAAACGCGGCCGCAGCCAGCCCACATCGGCCCGCCCGGTGGCTTCGCGCAGGCGATCGCTGCAATAGCCGACGCACATCCGCCCCTGGCAATCGCCCATGCTCACGCGGGTGCGCATCTTCAGGCTGGCCATGTCTTGGACGCCTTGTTCCAGCGCCCGGTCGATGTCGGCGCGGGTGGCGTGCTCGCAGCGGCAGATCACCGTATCGGCCGCCGGCAATGTGGTTTGCCCGGCGCCACGCTGGGTATAGCGATCCACGGCGGCGCGAAAGCGGATGATCCGCTCCAGTTGCCCCTGGTAGCGTTCGCGCTGTGCCAGGGCCGTGGACGGGTCCAGCACATTGCGCTGCATCAGGATCGACAGCGCCGCGATGCGTCCGCTCAGCATCGCGGCTTCACCACCGCGAATCCCGCCCATGTCGCCGGCCAGGTGAATGTGCGCTTCGCTGCTTTGTTGCCAGGCATCGGACACCGCCCGCAAATAGCCGTCCTCGCTGAAACCGTGCTCCAGGCCCATCTGCTGGCTCAATTGAGTGCGCGGGATGAACCCGTAGCCGACCGCCAGCGTCTGGGCCGGTATCTGTTCGGAGCGTTTCAGGTCCGGCTCCCAGGTACTGGAATACGGCGCGACGGTGACATGGCTCAACTCACCCTCGCCGTCCGCCTGGACCACGCCCCAGCCGTAGCGCACGGGAATGCGATTGAGCTTGAGATAGGCGAGCATGCTCAGGCCATCGAGAAACAGCTGTGGCTTGTTCAGCAGGGCCAGGCTTTCCTTGGCGATCCGACCGAACGCACAGGCTTCATAGACACCCGCCACCGCCACGCCCGAAGCGTGCAGCTGGCAGGCCACCAGCGGCAGCAACGGCCCCGTGCCGGCGATCACCACTGGGCTCGGCGGCCTGACCACGCCGCTCTTGATCTGCAATTGCAGGCCACCGAGCATCATCACCCCCGGCAGGGTCCAGCCAGGAAATGGCACGCTGCGTTCGTGACAGCCGGCCGCCAGGATCAGGTGCGAATAGGCCACCTCGCGCAAGCGTTCGTCAGCGTCCAGCATCATCAGCGCCCGGAAGCCTTCGGCGCCAATGACCCGGCTGCTCAATCGCACGTCGATCAGCCCGGCGTGTTGCTGGAATTCACCATGGAGTTTCTCCAGGGCTTCGCTGTAGCGCGGGCCGAGGTAATCCAGGCGCACGCCATCGCGCAACGGTCCGCGATACACCACGCCACCCAGGCGCGGCGCTTCTTCGAGCAAGGTGCAGCGCACCCCGTGCGAGGCCAATTCGATGGCCGCCGCCATACCTGCCGGCCCACCGCCGACAATCACCGGATCGAGGCTCATGGTGCCTCCGTTTCGGTGATGCGATTGGCCCGGGTTTCGATCTGCATGCCAGGGCGTACCAGGGTCTGGCAGGCGCGGCGCTTGTGGCGACCGTCGATCTTGACCAGGCAGCACTGGCACACGCCCATGCCGCAGTAGGCACCGCTGACCTGGTCGTGATCGTTGCGGGCCACCTGACGTTGGCCCAGGGATTGAATGATAGTGAGGACGGTTTCACCCTGGGCGGCACTGACAGCCTGCCCGTCCAGGCGCACGGTCATGTCGGCCCGGGCCAACGGCTGGATATCGAATTTTCGGCGTAGAGAGTCTTGAGGTTGCATCATACTGCTCTTCCTTGAAGGTTCTTTGAGGTCTAGGCTCCTGGCGGCACACCCTCACCGTTTACATCGATACCCTATAGCAACGGTGCGCCAAAGCGGGGCATGAAGATGCAACAGGATAGTGCGCGCGAAATTTATGTTAGGGATTATTTGTGACCAAGTGTTGATCCAGGCCAGCGAATCGGCTCGCCGGCTCATGAACTTTTTTTCAGAAAGCCGACAGGTATTCTTTGGCAAAATGCTGCGCAATCGCTCCAATTTCCCCACACGGTACCGCCCATGAACCGCATCCTGACCATCGAAGACGACGCCGTGACCGCCCGTGAAATCGTTGCCGAGCTGACCCGCAACGGCCTGGACGTCGACTGGGTCGACAACGGCCGCGAAGGCCTGGAACGAGCGGTCAGCGGCGACTACGACCTGATCACCCTCGACCGCATGCTGCCCGAGCTCGACGGCCTGGTGATCGTCACCACCCTGCGTACCATGGGCGTGGCCACGCCGATCCTGATGATCAGCGCCCTCTCGGACGTGGATGAGCGGGTTCGCGGCCTGCGAGCCGGCGGCGACGATTACCTGACCAAGCCGTTCGCCACCGACGAAATGGCTGCCCGGGTCGAAGTGCTGCTGCGGCGCAACAACGGCGCCCGCGAGCCGGAGACCGTGCTGCGGGTGGCCGACCTGGAGCTGAACCTGATCAGCCGCGAAGCCAGCCGCAACGGCCAATTGCTCAGCCTGCTGCCCACCGAATACAAGCTGCTGGAATTCCTGATGCGCAATAGCGGGCAGATCCTCTCGCGCATGATGATTTTCGAAGAAGTCTGGGGCTATCACTTCGACCCCGGCACCAACCTGATCGACGTCCACATCGGCCGCCTGCGCAAGAAAATCGACCCGCCGGGCCTGGAACCGCTGATTCGCACGGTACGGGGTTCCGGCTATGTCATTGCTGAACCCCGCTAAGGGCTGGCGCTCCTCCAGCAGCCGCCTGCTGGCGCTGTACAGTTCGCTGTTCGTGATCTGGAGCGCGATCCTGATGGGGGTGATGTACTACGAAGTATTCGGCTACCTCGACAGCCTGGCCAAGCACTCCCTGATGCAGCGCCAGCATCTGTTCGCCCGGATCCATGGCGATCAACTGGAAGACGCGCTCATGGCCAGCCTGACGCTGGACGAGCGCGGCGTCGATGCCTACGGCCTGTTCGATCCGCAACTGCGGCATTTGGGCGGGCCGATCCAACGAATCCCCACCGACCTGCCGCTGGATGGCAAGATCCACATGCTCGGCGGCTGCGTCGATTCCGACGACCCGAGCGTACCTTCCGACAGTTGTGACGCGGTGGCGACCCGCACCCAGGACGGCCGCTGGCTGGTCCTGGCCCGGGACAACGGCTCACTGTTCGCTGTGACCCGCATCATCTTGCATGCGCTGTTCTGGGGGGTATCGCTGACGATCCTGCCGGGCATCGCTGGCTGGCATCTGTTGCGCCGCCGACCGCTGCGGCGGATTCGCAAACTGCAGGCCAGCGCCGAAGCCATCGTCGCCGGCGACCTGACCCATCGCCTGCCGCTGTCGAGCCGGCGTGATGAACTGGACATGCTGGCGGCGATCGTCAATGCCATGCTCGACCGCATCGAACGCTTGATGAACGAGGTCAAGGGCGTGTGCGACAACATCGCCCATGACCTGCGCACCCCGCTGACCCGCTTGCGCGCCCAGTTGTATCGCATCCAGCAAGAGGCCCCGGACGGCTCGCCCGAGGCCTTGCAGATGGACCAGGTGATCGCCGAGACAGACACCCTGATGGCTCGGTTTCGAGGGCTGTTGCGGATTTCCGAACTGGAAGACCAGCAGCGCCGCTCGGGGTTCGTGCGCCTCGATCCGTTGCAGTTATTGCAGGAACTGCACGACTTTTACCTGCCGCTGGCCGAAGAAGGCGAACTGACGTTCACCCTGGAAGTGCCCGACGCCCTGCCCCTGCTCAACGGCGACCGGGCGTTGCTGTTCGAGGCAGTGTCGAACCTGCTGAGCAATTCCATCAAGTTCACCCCGCCGGGGGGCAAGGTGACCCTGCGTGGGGTCGATCAGGGCGACAGCACCCGCATCGAAGTGCTCGACTCCGGCCCCGGCATCCCCGAAGCGGAGCGCAAGGCCGTGTTTCGCCGCTTCTACCGCGCCGAGGGCAGCAGCCAGCAAAGTGGGTTTGGCCTGGGTCTGTCGATCGTCGCGGCGATCGTCAATCTGCATGGGTTCACGTTGGAGGTGGGTAGCAGCGAACACGGCGGCGCGCGGCTGGTGCTCGATTGCCGGGGGACGTTGTTGTAGTCATAGGGCTGGAGCAGCATCTGTGGCGAGGGAGCTTGCTCCCGCTCGGCTGCGAAGCAGTCGCAAAACCGGTGGACATGGTTTGGTTGGCATGCGCGTCCGGCAGGTTTTGGGGTCGCTACGCGACCCAGCGGGAGCAAGCTCCCTCGCCACGGTGTGGTGTGCTTGATCTTTATCTATCAGGCGTCACTGCGATGCAGCGGGGTGTTATGCAGCTCATAGCGCAGCTCATCGATCAACTTGGCGATGCTTTCTTCCGAGCGGACGCTGTCGACGCTCATACCGCTCACCACCAGGTCCACCTCTCCACTTTCGCGGTGATACAGGCGCACGGTGAGGGTGCCGTCACCATTGAGGCTGCATTCGCAGGCCAACGGCGTAAAACTTTCTTCGAGGCGGGCGCGCAAGGGGGCCAGATGGGTCATGTGATGCACCTCAGCCCCGGGGGCGCAAATGAACGGTGGACAGCTCCGACCTCCTGGTCCGCGTAGACGTCCTGTCGCTCTGATACTGGGTTCGTTCGCTGTACATTGTGGCGTATTCCTTACGTGTTTCGTGGGGACGCGACATCATGGACGATGTCGCACCCTGACAGCCTAAGGAACCGCCCCTTCCTGCAAAACCCGAATTTGCACCAGCACGCCAGGTGCATTTGCACTGGCTATCATGGTGCCTTCATCCGCCATTCGTTAGCGAACAACCCCCGCTCCCGGGCCCAGACAATTGCCTCGCTACGGCTATGGACGTCCAGTTTCGAATACAGGGTCGCCACGTGATTGCGCACGGTGTTGGGCGCGAGCTTGAGGCGCGCGGCGATTTCCTTGTCGGCCAGGCCTTCGCAAATCAGCCCCAGCACATCTCGCTCCCGGGCTGTCAGCTCGGTGAATGACACGCTGGGCACCTGGGCGTTGATACTCTTCACGTTAGCCAGTTTTTCAATCAGGGTCCGACTGAACCAGGAAGCGTCTTTCATCACCTCCTCGATAGCCGCCACCAACTCCAGCTCCGAGCGTTTGCGCTCGGTGATGTTCATCAGCACCAGCAGATAGCAAGGCTTGTCCTGGATGAGCACGGTATCGGCGGCGACCTCACAGTCGATGAGTTCACCGCCCTTCTTGTGCACCTTGACGTCGATACGTGAGACCGCGGCGGCCTTTTCCAGCCGGGCGAACAGCGCGGCACTGGCGTCCTTGTCGAGAAAGCCGATCTCTTCCACGGTTTTACCCAGCAACTCTTCGCTGGCGTAACCGGTGGTCTGGAGGAACGCTTCGTTGATTTCCAACAACTGTTGCTCGGCGCTGCACACCAGGGTGGGCACGGGTGACAGGCGGAACGACTTGGCAAAGCGCTCCTCGCTCTGGCGCAGCGCCGTTTCGGCCTTGCGGCGCGGCTCCATGTCCATGAAGGAAAACAGCATGCAGTCTTCGTCGTGCAGATCCAGCGGCTGGCCGGCGACGATCACCTGCTTGCTGGTGCCGTCGGGCAACTTCAACTCGGCCTGCATTTGTGGAATGGTCGCGCCCTGCCCCAGGCGCTCGATGGCCAGGTCGCGTTTCTCGGCGGCTTCGAGCACATCCAGTTCATACACCGAACGCCCGATCACCTGCTCACGACTGTAGCCGGTCATTTCCAGGAACCCCGGATTGACCTTGATATAACGCAGGTCACTGAGGCGGCAGATCACCGCCGGCGCCGGGTTGGCACCGAAGGTTTTCTCGAAGCGCTGCTCGGCGCTGGCCCATTCGGTAGCATCGCTGAGGATCAACACGAGCAGTTCCGGCTCGCCGTTGCGGTCAGCCAGCACCATGCTGCGGATCCGATGCACCCAGGTGCGATCGGGATCGGCCTGAGGCGTGACTTCCACCAGCACATCGCTGAACTCATCGCCACGGGCAACCCGGGCGATGGGGTAGTTGTCTTCGGTCAGTGGATGATTGTTGCGGTAACGCAGATTGAAGCGCCGGGCATATTGCCGGGCCGTGGTGCCCAGCTCACTGAGGTCCTTGACCCCGTGCATCGTCAAGGCCGCTGCGTTGGCCCAGGCGATGGTCTGGTCGACCTCGATCAACATCACCCCGTCGGACAGTCCGGCAATGATCTGCAGCAATTGGCGACGGTTGGTATCGGTGGTCGGGACTTGCTGATTCATTGGGTCTCCATGTGGTCAGTAGGGTTCAAGCATGGATGCGTTGAAAGTTACGACCACATGGGTTTGCAATAGTGCATCGGCCCTTCACGCCGCCATGCGCCCCTCGGCAATCGCCTGTGAAGCGGCCAGCATCGCCCGCAGCAGCACCGCACAGCCGGCGGCGAGGTCGTCTGGGGCGGCGTTTTCGATTTCGTTGTGGCTGATGCCGCCTTCGCAGGGCACGAAGATCATCCCGGCCGGGCCCAGTTCGGCGAGGAAGATCGCGTCATGACCGGCACCGCTGACGATGTCCAGGTGGGACAGGCCCAACCCTTGGGCGGCACCGCGGACGGCGTCGACGCAGCCCTGGTCGAAATACAGCGGCGGGAAATCGGCGGTGGGTTTCAAGTCGAAGGTCAGGCCGTGCTGGCGGCAGGTGTCTTCGATCACTTGCTTGACCTCGGCGATCATCGAATCCAGGCGTGCCGGTTCCAGGTGACGGAAATCCAGGGTCATGCGCACTTCACCGGGGATGACATTGCGCGAGCCCGGATAGGCTTGCAGGCAACCGACCGTGCCGCAGGCATGGGGTTGATGGCCGAGGGCGGCGCGGTTGACGGCGCCGACAATGATCGAGGCGCCCACCAGGGCGTCCTTGCGCAGGTGCATCGGGGTCGGGCCGGCGTGAGCTTCCACACCGCGCAGTGTCAAGTCGAACCATTTCTGCCCCAGGGCGCCCATGACCACGCCGATGGTCTTGCCCTTGTCTTCCAGGATCGGTCCCTGTTCGATGTGCGCCTCGAAATATGCGCCCACCGGGTGCCCGCTGACCTGGCGCGTGCCGGCATAGCCGATGGCATTCAACGCCTGGCCGACGGTGATGCCTTCGGCGTCGACCTTGGCCAGGGTTTCTTCGAGGGTGAATTTTTCCGCGAACACCCCGGAGCCCATCATGCACGGGGCGAAGCGCGAGCCTTCTTCGTTGGTCCACACCACTACTTCCAGGGGGGCCTCGGTTTCGATGTTCAGATCATTGAGGGTACGTAGCACTTCCAGCCCGGACAGTACGCCAAAGCAGCCATCGAACTTGCCGCCGGTGGGCTGGGTATCGATGTGGCTGCCAGTCATCACCGGTGGCAGGTTCGGATTGCGCCCCGGGCGCCGGGCGAAAATATTGCCCACCGCATCGATGCTGACGGTGCAGCCCGCCGCCTGGGTCCATTGCACGAACAGGTCGCGAGCCTGGCGGTCCAGATCCGTCAAGGCCAGCCGACACACACCGCCCTTGACCGTGGCACCGAGCTGGGCCAGGTCCATGAGCGATTGCCACAGGCGGTCGCGGTTGATGTGCTGGTGGGTGGATTGCAGGACGTCGATGGCGGCGTTCATGGGGATCTCCATTTTTTCAGGCATTTTGTTGGTGTCTTGAGGCTGCTATCGCGAGCGGGCTCGCTCCCACACTGGATTGGGGTGGATGCAAAATCTGTGTGCACAGCAAATCCCCCTGTGGGAGCGAGCCTGCTCGCGATGAGGCCCGCCTTCACACCGCAGTTTTAGCGACGGACGGGCTCGCTCGCATACCGCACAACCCGTAATAAATCACCCCGCCCAACGCCGAGCCGGTGAACCAGCCATAGCTGTAGAACCAACTGAACGCATCGCTGCCCAGGGACAGCAATGTCAGCACCACCGGCACGCCAAAGGCGATGAAACCGTTCCAGTTCCACGCCGGGTAAACGTCGTCGCGATACAGGCCGGCGAGGTCCAGTTGCTGTTTCTTGATCAGGAAATAATCCACCACCATGATCCCGGCAATCGGCCCCAGCAGACTCGAATAGCCCAGCAGCCAGTTGGAATAGACCGATTCCAGACTGACCTCGGAAACGATCAGGCCAAGCTTTTTCAGCAGTTCATGGGCCATCAGCGCCAACCCCACCAGGCCGGTGAGCATCACGGCCTTGGTCCGGCCGATCAGTTTCGGCGCCAGGTTCTGGAAGTCGTTGGTGGGCGAGACGATGTTGGCGGCGGTGTTGGTCGAGAGCGTGGCGACGATGATCAGCACCATGGCCAGCGCCACCCACACCGGGCTCTGGATGTGCCCGATCAAGGTCACCGGGTCGGAGACGGTCACCCCCACCAGTTTTTCCGAAGCGGCGGTCATGACCACGCCGAGGGAGGCGAACAGGAACATGGTCAGCGGCAGGCCGATGATCTGCCCTACGACCTGGTCTTTCTGACTCTTGGCGTAGCGGCTGAAATCTGGAATGTTCAACGACAGCGTGGCCCAGAAACCGACCATGGCGGTCAGCCCGGCAAGAAAGTAACCGATCACGCTGGCACCCTCTGGGCGTTTGGCCGGGACCGCCATCAATTCAGTCAACGAGACATTCGGCAACGCCCACACCAACAGGCCGGCACCTACCAGCACCAGCAGCGGCGCGGACAGGGTTTCCAACCATTTGATCGACTCGGCACCGCGCAACACCACCCACAGGTTCATGACCCAGAACACCATGAAGCCGATCACCTCGCCGGTTCCGCCGAGGCTCTTCCAGCCGTCGAACACCGAGCCGAGAAACAGGTGGATCGCCAGGCCGCCGAACATCGTCTGGATGCCGAACCAGCCGCACGCCACCAGTGCGCGGATCAGGCACGGGACGTTGGAGCCGATGACGCCAAAGGACGAGCGCAACAGCACCGGAAACGGAATGCCGTACTTGGTTCCGGCGAAGGCGTTCAGGGTCAAGGGAATCAGCACAATGATGTTGGCAAACAGGATCGCCAGCAACGCCTCGCCCACCGTCAGGCCAAAGTAGGCGGTGAGCACGCCACCGAGGGTGTAGGTCGGCACGCAGATCGCCATGCCGACCCACAGGGCGGTGATGTGCCATTTGTTCCAGGTTCGCTCGTGCACCTTGGTCGGCGCGATGTCGTGGTTGTAACGGGGGCTGTCGAGGACGTCGCTGCCGGCTTCAAGCTCGAACAATCCGTCGCGCTCAGTCACTGTTGATCTGGTCATGTCCGCTCCACTGTTTTCATTATTTTTGCTCATCGACTGGCGATGGCCGGAGTACTTGCACGCGTGCTACCGACCACCCCGCCAGACCCACGACGGCACTCAATAACCGTGCCGGATAATGCGTCGAGCTGACCGGATGATCGATATAACCCTTTCAACCTTTTGATGTTTAACGTTTTAAAGCCACGTGATTGCCTTGTTTCAATCCCTGCTTGTCGCCCTTGAGGCTAGATGACCTTCACGCCCTGTCGAGTGAGAGATTCAAAGTGGTGCACCCCGGATCAACGCGAGGCGTCTAGACCGCACTTCCAGCACTTTCAAGCCGCTGATTTACCATGACAAATCTCGCTCAAATAACGATCCTGTCAAGTGCGTCAAAATGGTGAGCAGGCTCACCATTTTGGTGATTTAATAATTTATTTCTTTAATTTCAATAAGTTAATTAACGAATAAGCTTATAAAAAATAATCTTGCTCATTTCAATAACTCCAGCTAGCTTCTAATCCTGACAGTAGTGACAAGAATATAAACCGGCACGACTTTACCTACCGTGATCGATAAAACATAAAGAACCGGCAACAGTCGGTCATGCCTGCGAGGAACTCGGAATGTCTCTGTTGATCCGTGGCGCCACCGTTATTACCCATGATGAAAGTTATCGCGCCGATGTGTTTTGCGCCGACGGCGTGATCAAGGCCATTGGTGACAACCTGGATGTTCCCGCCGACGTCGAAGTGCTCGATGGCAGTGGTCAATACCTGATGCCCGGCGGCATCGACCCCCATACGCACATGCAGTTGCCGTTCATGGGCACGGTCGCCAGTGAAGACTTCTTCAGCGGCACGGCAGCGGGCTTGGCCGGGGGCACTACATCGATCATCGACTTCGTGATTCCCAACCCCCAGCAGTCGCTGATGGAAGCCTTTCATCAATGGCGCGGCTGGGCCGAGAAAAGCGCCAGCGACTACGGTTTCCACGTGGCGATCACCTGGTGGAGCGAACAGGTCCGCGAAGAAATGGCCGAGCTGGTCAGCCACCACGGGGTGAACAGCTTCAAGCATTTCATGGCCTACAAGAATGCGATCATGGCCGCCGACGACACCTTGGTCGCGAGCTTCGAGCGCTGCCTGGAATTGGGCGCGGTGCCCACCGTGCACGCCGAGAACGGCGAGCTGGTCTACCACCTGCAACGCAAGCTGCTGGCCCAGGGCATCACTGGGCCGGAAGCCCATCCGCTGTCGCGGCCCTCGCAAGTGGAAGGCGAAGCCGCGAGCCGGGCCATTCGCATTGCCGAGACCCTGGGCACGCCGTTGTACCTGGTGCACGTGTCCACCAAGGAAGCCCTGGACGAAATCACCTACGCCCGCAGCAAGGGCCAACCGGTCTACGGTGAAGTGCTGGCCGGGCATCTGCTGCTGGACGACAGCGTCTATCGCCACCCGGACTGGCAGACTGCCGCCGGCTACGTGATGAGTCCGCCCTTCCGCCCACGCGGGCATCAGGAAGCACTCTGGCACGGCTTGCAGTCGGGCAACCTGCACACCACCGCCACCGACCACTGCTGCTTCTGCGCCGAGCAAAAAGCCGCCGGCCGCGACGACTTCAGCAAGATCCCCAACGGCACCGCCGGGATCGAAGACCGCATGGCCGTGCTCTGGGACGAAGGGGTCAACAGCGGCAAATTGTCGATGCAGGACTTCGTCGCCCTCACCTCCACCAACACCGCGAAGATCTTCAACCTCTACCCACGCAAGGGCGCGATCCGCGTCGGCGCCGATGCCGACCTGGTGCTCTGGGACCCGCAGGGCAGCCGCACGATTTCCGCCAAGACCCACCATCAGCAGGTGGACTTCAACATCTTCGAAGGCAAGACCGTACGCGGCGTACCCAGCCACACCATCAGCCAGGGTCGGCTGGTCTGGGCCGATGGCGACCTGCGTGCCGAACGCGGTGCCGGGCGCTACATCGAACGGCCGGCGTACCCGGCGGTGTTCGATTTGCTGAGTAAGCGGGCGGAGTTGCACAGGCCGGTTGCCGTGGAACGCTGAGAGCGGCCTCCGGCCTATCGCGAGCAGGCTCGCTCCCACAGGGTCTGCTGTGCACACAGATTTCGCGCTCACCCGAAATCCAGTGTGGGAGCGAGCCTGCTCGCGATGAGGCCAGTCCAGACACCGAAAAAAACCACTGCCCACCAGAGGCAGCACCTCAAACACCGTGAGGCCCATTCCATGATCCAGCCCTTGAGTCACCTCCCCCATTCCCAGGAAGACCCGGCCACCCTCGCCGCCCGCTTCAGCGACCTGGCGCCGCCACTCAATGCGCGCCAGGCCCACCTGGAAGCGTCCCGTTGCCTGTATTGCTACGACGCGCCCTGCGTGAACGCCTGTCCGAGCGAGATCGACATTCCTTCGTTCATTCGCAACATCCACCAGGACAACGTCCAAGGCGCGGCGCAGAAAATCCTCTCGGCCAACATCCTCGGCGGCAGTTGCGCGCGCGTCTGCCCCACCGAGGTCCTGTGCCAGCAGGCCTGCGTGCGTAACAACGCCCATGAATGCGCACCGGTGTTGATCGGCTCATTGCAGCGCTACGCGGTGGACAACGCCCACTTCAGCGGCCACCCGTTCCAACGGGCCGCCGCCACCGGCAAGCGCATCGCCGTGGTCGGCGCCGGGCCGGCGGGGTTGTCGTGTGCGCACCGCAGCGCGATGCATGGCCATGACGTGGTGATTTTCGAAGCCCGTGACAAGGCCGGTGGCCTCAACGAATACGGCATCGCCAAGTACAAACTGGTGGACGATTACGCCCAGCGCGAACTGGACTTTCTGCTGGACATCGGCGGCATCGAAATCCGCCATGGCCAGAAACTTGGCGAGAACCTGAGCCTGAGCGACCTGCATCAGCAGTTCGACGCGGTGTTCCTCGGCCTCGGCCTGGCCGCCAGCAAACAACTGGGCCTGAGTGACGAACAGGCACCGGGGCTGCTACCCGCCACCGAGTACATCCGCGAACTGCGCCAGGCCGACGACCTCAGCCAGTTGCCGCTGGCCGACCGTTGCATCGTCCTCGGCGCCGGCAACACCGCCATCGACATGGCCGTGCAGATGGCCCGCCTCGGCGCCCGGGACGTCAACCTGGTCTACCGTCGCGGCCTCGAGGACATGGGCGCGACCTTGCACGAGCAAGACATCGCCAAGGCCAATCAGGTGCGCTTGCTGACCTGGGCTCAACCGCAGCAGGTGTTGCTCGATGACGCCGGCCGTGTGCGCGGCATGCGCTTTTCCCGTACCCATCTGGAAAACGGGCGGCTGGTCACCAGCGCCGAAACCTTCGATCTGCCTGCCGACGCCATCTTCAAAGCCATCGGCCAAGCCTTCGACGACAACGCGCTGGTGGACCCTCTGGCCCGGGAACTCAAGCGCCAGGACGGGCGGATCCTGGTGGACGAACACCTGCGCACCAGCGTTCCCGGCGTCTACGCCGGCGGCGATTGCACCAGCCTGGACCAGGACCTCACCGTGCAGGCCGTGCAGCACGGCAAACTCGCCGCCGAGGCGATCAACGCCCAACTGATGCTCAACGTGGAGGCTGCGTAAATGGCCGATCTGTCGATTGTCTTCGCTGGCATCAAAGCCCCTAATCCGTTCTGGCTGGCCTCCGCCCCACCCACCGACAAGGCCTACAACGTGGTCCGCGCCTTCGAGGCCGGCTGGGGTGGCGTGGTCTGGAAAACCCTCGGGGAAGACCCGGCGGCGGTGAACGTGTCGTCGCGCTACTCGGCCCACTACGGCGCCAATCGCGAGGTGCTGGGCATCAATAACATCGAGCTGATCACCGACCGTTCCCTGGAGATCAACCTGCGGGAAATCACCCAGGTGAAAAAGGACTGGCCGGACCGGGCGTTGATCGTGTCGTTGATGGTGCCCTGCGTCGAAGAATCGTGGAAACGCATCCTGCCCCTGGTGGAAGCCACCGGCGCCGACGGTATCGAATTGAACTTCGGCTGCCCCCACGGCATGCCGGAACGGGGCATGGGCGCGGCGGTCGGCCAGGTGCCGGAGTATGTCGAGCAAGTGACCCGCTGGTGCAAGACCTATTGCTCGCTGCCGGTGATCGTCAAGCTCACACCGAACATCACCGACATCCGCGTCGCCGCCCGCGCGGCCCATCGCGGTGGAGCGGACGCGGTGTCGTTGATCAACACCATCAACTCCATCACCAGCGTCGACCTGGACCGCATGGTCGCCCTGCCCAGCGTCGGCAGCCAGAGCACCCACGGCGGCTACTGCGGTTCGGCAGTCAAACCCATCGCCCTGAACATGGTCGCCGAAATCGCCCGCGATCCGCAGACCCAGGGCTTGCCGATCTGCGGCATCGGCGGCATCGGCAGCTGGCGCGACGCCGCCGAATTCATCGCCCTGGGCAGCGGCGCGGTGCAAGTGTGTACCGCAGCGATGCTGCATGGTTTTCGCATCGTCGAAGACATGAAGGACGGCCTGTCACGCTGGATGGACGATCACGGCCACGCCAACCTCCAGGCCTTCTCCGGGCGCGCGGTGAGCAACACCACCGATTGGAAGTACCTGGACATCAACTACCAGGTCATCGCCAAGATCGACCAGGACGCCTGCATCGGATGCGGCCGCTGCCACATCGCCTGCGAAGACACCTCGCACCAGGCCATCGCCAGCCTCAAGCAGGCGGACGGCACGCGTAAATATGAAGTGATCGATGAAGAATGCGTGGGCTGCAACCTGTGCCAGATCACCTGCCCGGTGCAGGACTGCATCGAGATGGTGACGGTGGACACCGGCAAGCCGTTTCTGGATTGGAACCATGATCCGCGTAATCCCTACCACGTAACGGTCTGAAATTTGCGGTGTCCGGGCTGCCGTCATCGCGAGCAGGCTCGCTCCCACATTGGATTTGTGGTGAACACAGATCATCTGTTCACAACCGGTCCTCTGTGGGAGCGAGCCTGCTCGCGATAGGGCCATCAGTTGCGTCAAATTTTCAAGGCTCCAACCCAATCCCCCGCAATATCACACTGGTCACGGTCTGCACCGCCTTTTCGAACTGCATGTCCGACAGCGGCTGATGATCATTGAGAATGTTGATCTGATGGTCGAAGTCGGCGTAGTGCTGGGTCGAGGCCCAGATCATGTAGAGCAGGCTTGACGGCTCCACCGGCAGAATGCGTTTGTCATCCACCCACTGGCGGATTTTCGCTTCCTTCATCTTGGCCCAGTCATACAGGCTGGCATCCAGCGCCTGGCCCAGCGTCGGGGCGCCGTGGATGATTTCGTTGGCCCAGACCTTCGAGCCGTAGGGCCGGCTGCGGGAGTGGTTCATCTTGGCGCGGATGTAACTGCTGAGCACCACCCTTGGGTCGTCGAACATTTCGAAGCACAAGGCGTCCTGTTTCCAGACTTCCAGCAGGTCGAACAGCACGGCGCTGTACAGTTCGCTCTTGGTGCTGAAGTAGTAATGCAGGTTGGAACGCGGCAATTGCACTTCGGCGGCGATGTCAGCCATGGCGGTGCTGCCGAAGCCTTTCTCGGCAAAGACCTTCTCGGCGGCCAGCAGGATTTTCTCGACGTTACTGCGACGAATCTCGATCTTGTGATTGCCCATGAGGGCTCCCTGGCAACAGCGTTGATCAAGACTAGCATTCACCCACTTCTGAAAACACTGGGGATCCCTGTGGGAGCGAGCAAGCTCGCTTGTATGTTTAGACTTGAAGGGGTGGGCGGGACTAAAAGCTCGATTCCGACTCTAGCCAGTACGGACCGTGGGAGACTTCTCGTTCCGCCCTTTCTACCTAAAGCGCCGATAAGGAATTCATCGGTAAAACCGACGATAGAGGCAAGCCAGCGCAAAGGTAGACCCCGACAAGCACCTAAACCCTAGCTCCGAGGATTCGTCATGACAATCCTTAACTCACCAACGGTTATTGGTATCGATGTAGCGAAGGCCGAAATCGTCGTTTACCGCGAAGACCTGAAAATCACTCAAGCCATCGCCAACCACCGCGAAGCTCTTGGCCGGTGGCTCAAAACGCTACCAGCCCAAAGCTCGATTGCGCTGGAAGCCACCAGCTTTTATCACCTGGACACAGCTGAGCTGGCCCATGGAATGGGGTTTCATGTTTACGTTGTGGATCCTTATCGGGTGGCCCATTACCGTGAAAGTATTGGGCTGCGGGCTAAAACTGATCCTTGTGATGCGCGTTTGCTGGCTCGGTATCTAACGAACGAGCAAGCAAGGCTGCGTATCTGGAGCCCACCTCCAGAAGCCTACAAAGTGTTAAAAAACCTGCTTAGAAAACGTGCGGCACTCATCAAGGCCCGCGTCAGTATCGTGCTGAGTTTTTCGAACGAACCGTGTCTGAAGGACATCTTGGCCCGGCAGTTGGAGGTCTTCAAAGAGTCCGATCAGGCCATTCAGAAACTAATGCGTGAGGCCAGCCAAGCGGCAGGGATCACTGAAAACATCAACCGCTGCAAAGCCATCGAAGGGATTGGTGAACTGACGGCCATTGGCTTGGCGACCGCATTCATGCGCGGTCACTTTGTCAGTGGCGATGCATTCATTGCTTTCTTGGGGATGGATTTGCGTCCAAAAGATTCAGGGGAAGAAGCACAGTCCTCGTCACTTGAGCAAAAAAGGGGACGGGGAGCTACGACGCCTGGCGCACAACGCCGCGATGGCGGCCTGTCGGTCTCCTGCCTGGAAACCTTACTATGAGGCCTTCTTGGCACGAGGCCTGGCCAGAACTCAGGCCTTGGTTATCCTCGCCCGCAAGTTGTGTCGGGTAGCATTCGCCCTGATGAAAAATCAGAGCGAATACCAACCAAATTCACGGTTGCAGGGTTCCCCTGCAACATAGAATCTCCCACAATGTGACGGTGGTTCTGTTCAGATAAATGTGTACGCAGGGGACTCTCGTGGCGAGGGAGCTTGCTCCCGCTCGGCTGCGCAGCAGTCGTAAAACTGGCTGATGCGATCTGCCTGAAAGACCGCGTCAGCCCATTTGGGGCTGCTGCGCAGCCCAGCGGGAGCAAGCTCCCTCGCCACAGGTGTTGCCCCCCTGCGTTATCTCGGCTGGCGTGCTTCGACGTTATCCAGCGCGCGGTTCGCCAGCAGTCCGCTCAGTTCGATCAGTTGCAGGATGCCCAAGGCAATGTGGCGCCTGGGACCTTCCAGGTCGAAGGCCAGGTCATTGACCATGGCATTGGCCGAGGCCAGGTTTTCGCTGAGGTTGGCGAGCAGGGTTTCGGTGTCGACGCCATGGGCGACGGTGAAGAGTTGGCCGGGATCGGCCTCGGGCTTGCTGGGTTTGGGCTTGAGGTAGTGGTCGAGGATGCGGTCGGCGGCTTTGTCGAAGGCTTTTGAGTTGGCTGGATCGGTGTCCGGCGGGTTGGGTGTGGGTTTGAACATAGATGAATCTCCAAATCGAAAAAAGGAGACCATCACCCTCGCTACCAAACGAAGGGTGGCGGCCATACGCGGGTTGGTAGACCGGTGACTTGGAGAACCGGCGCGTCCGAAGACGCCCTGCGCATGACCGCCATAAAAAACAGATACCAAAGGCCTCTGCTACAAGGGCTATGCGACAAGTCAAAAGCCGGGCTACCAAACCCGATCGCTGATTCGTCAGCGACCCGGAAACGATAGAGCCCCGGCCCCCAGGCGCACAAGCCGGCGGATTCTGGCGCAGTTGTAGGGAATGGCGCAAGACAACGTAGCCCGAACCCGAACGATCCTACATCTGGATAAACACAGTCCCCTGGTTGGACTGGGGACCTGGGTTAACAACATCTCTGTGGCGAGGGAGCTTGCTCCCGCTGGGTGGCGAAGCCGCCCCAAGAAATTCTGCGTTGAAACAAAAAACGGGGGCCTGCTTCGCAGTCCAGCGGGAGCAAGCTCCCTCGCCACAAGAGCCCCGCTTAAGCCTTCCGATCGCCGACATGCGACTAATGTCTTAGACCAGTCATCGCACAACCAGACACCCCACCGCTATTCTCAAACCTCGCATCTGCCCGGCGCCACGGCCTGCGGTCTTGACCTCGGCCAGCGACAGCCATTGAAACGCCTCACTTTGAGGCACACCCGAGTTGGATAATTCCAATAATGGCCAGTTGACAATGAGCGGTCGCTTCCAAATAATCCCCCCTCCATGTTGTACGACGACGTATAACAAATAAAAACAACAATAAAAGTAGGGAGCGTCATAGTGAGCACACGTGTCCGTTTTTCGCCCGTCCACCGTCCAAACCGCCGTACTCTTCTCAACGCCAGCCCCACGCTGCTTCTGCTCGGTTGCAGCAGCCTCGCCACCTTTCTACCAACGACCGCCAGCGCCGAAGGTTTCGTCGATGATGCCAAGGCCACGCTGACCCTGCGTAACGCCTACTTCAACCGCAACTTCACCAACCCGAACAATGCCCAGGGCAAAGCCGAGGAGTGGACCCAGAACTTCATCCTCGACGCCAAGTCCGGTTTCACCCAGGGCGTGGTCGGTTTTGGTGTGGATGTGCTGGGCACGTACTCGCTCAAGCTCGACGGCGGCCGTGGCACGGCGGGCACCCAGTTGCTGCCGGTGCACGATGACGGCCGTCCTGCCGACGACTTCGGTCGCCTGGGCGTGGCTCTCAAGGCCAAGGTGTCGAAGACCGAACTGAAGGTCGGCGAATGGATGCCAGTGCTGCCAATCCTGCGCTCCGACGATGGTCGCTCCCTGCCGCAAACCTTCCGTGGCGGCCAGGTGACCTCTACCGAGATCAGCGGTTTGACCCTCTACGGCGGCCAGTTCCGCGCCAACAGCCCGCGCAACGACGCGAGCATGGAAGACATGTCCATGAACGGTCGCGGCGCCTTCACCTCCGACCGTTTCAACTTCGGTGGCGGTGAATACGCCTTCAACGAAAAACGCACCCAGGTCGGCGTCTGGTACGCGGAACTGTCTGACATCTACCAGCAGCAATATTTCAACCTGACCCACAGCCAGCCCATCGGCGACTGGACCCTGGGTGCCAACCTTGGCTACTTCACCGGCAAGGAAAACGGCAGCGCGCTGGCCGGCGACCTGGACAACAAGACCGCGTTCGCCATGCTCTCGGCCAAATACGGTGGCAACACGTTCTACGTCGGCCTGCAGAAAGTCGGCGGCGATGACGCCTGGATGCGCGTCAACGGCACCAGCGGCGGCACCCTGGCCAACGACAGCTACAACTCCAGTTACGACAACGCCAAGGAAAAATCCTGGCAGTTGCGCCACGACTTCAACTTCGCCGCCGTCGGCGTGCCGGGCCTGACCCTGATGAACCGCTACATCAGCGGCGACAACGTGCACACCGCTACGGTCGATGACGGTAAGGAATGGGGCCGTGAAACCGAACTGGCCTACACCGTGCAGAGCGGCGCGCTCAAGAGCCTCAACGTGAAATGGCGTAACGCCTCGATTCGTCGCGACTACAGCACCAACGAGTTCGACGAGAACCGTATTTTCATCAGCTATCCGATCTCGCTTCTGTAACAACAGGACCCATAGCCATGAGCGCATCCCATGGCAACCTGCGGCAAGGACGCCGATCCAGAGCGGTTCGTCGATCAAACGTTGACAAGGTAGCGGAAGGATAAGGATATTCCCTCTCGGTCGTACGACAACTTATAACAACTACACATCTCATTGTTTGCTCAGGTAATGCCATGACCACGACACAGATTCGCCACCCCTTCAATCGCCTGCTATTGACCGGCGCTGCCGGCGGCCTTGGCAAGGTCTTGCGCGAACGCCTCAAGCCTTACGCCCGCCACATTCGCCTGTCGGACATCGCCAACATGGCCCCGGCCATCGACGAAAGCGAAGAAGTGGTGCCCTGCGACCTGTCGGACAAACAGGCCGTGCACCAGTTGGTGGGAGGCGTCGACGCCATCCTGCATTTCGGTGGTGTCTCGGTGGAGCGCCCGTTCGAAGAGATCCTCGGCGCCAACATCAGTGGCGTGTTCCACATCTATGAAGCCGCGCGTAAACACGGCGTCAAGCGGGTGATCTTCGCCAGTTCCAACCACGTCATCGGCTTCTACAAGCAGGACGAGGCCCTCGACGCCCTCTCCCCTCGCCGCCCGGATGGCTACTACGGCCTGTCCAAGTCCTACGGCGAAGACGTCGCCAGTTTCTACTTCGATCGCTACGGCATCGAGACCGTGAGCATCCGCATCGGCTCGTCGTTCCCCGAACCGCAGAACCGCCGAATGATGAGCACCTGGCTGAGCTACGACGACCTCACGCAATTGATCGAGTGCTCGCTCTACACCCCGAACGTGGGACACACCGTGGTCTACGGCATGTCCGCCAACCGCGACGTCTGGTGGGACAACAGCCAGGCCGCGCACCTGGGCTACCAGCCCAAGGACACTTCCGAGATTTTCCGCGCCAAGGTCGAAGCGCAGCCAATGCCGGCCGCCGATGACCCGGCCAGGATCTACCAGGGCGGGGCCTTTGTAGCGGCCGGCCCGTTCGACGACTGATTCGCCTGTTTTTCATGGGATACGAACGCACAAGGGAATCACCATGCAAGCCGAATTGATTGTCGATGCACGCAACGCCGTCGGGGAAAGCCCAGTGTGGGTGCCCGAGGAAAACGCCCTGTACTGGGTGAATATTCCCAGTGGCGGCCTGCAGTGCTGGAACGCCGGGACCGGCCAACTCAAGGGCTGGGAAGCCCCGGAAATGCTCGCCTGCCTGGCCCGTCACCAGGACGGTGGCTGGATCGCCGGCATGGAGAGCGGCTTCTTTCGCCTGTACCCCCATGACGACGGCAGCCTGGACAGTGAACTCTGTGCCAGCGTCGAACACAGCCGCACCGACATGCGCCTCAACGATGGCCGTTGCGACCGCCAGGGCCGCTTCTGGGCCGGCAGCATGGTGCTGAACATGGGGGCCAACGCCGACGAAGGCCGGATGTACCGTTATGAGGCCGGGCAACGCAGCCCGGTCGAGGCGCAACTGAGCGGCTTCATCGTGCCCAATGGCCTGGGCTTCAGCCCGGACGGCCGGACGATGTACCTCTCCGACTCACACCCGCTGGTGCAACAGATCTGGGCCTTCGACTACGACATCGACAGCGGCACGCCGTCCAACCGGCGGCTGTTCGTCGACATGCTGCCGTTGGCCGGTCGCCCGGACGGCGCGGCAGTGGACGCCGAGGGTTGCTACTGGATCTGCGCCAACGATGCCGGCCTCATCCATCGTTTCACTCCGGATGGCCGGCTGGATCGCTCCCTGTCGGTGCCGGTTAAAAAACCGACGATGTGCGCCTTTGGCGGCAGTCGCCTGGACACCCTGTTCGTCACTTCGATCCGCCCCGGTGACGACACCGACCCGCAATCCCTGGCCGGCGGCGTGTTCGCCCTAAACCCCGGCGTCAAGGGCCTGGCTGAACCCGCGTTTGGAGGACTGAAACACTCCGCGAACTGATCTGCACTGCCGCTTCACTGGATGAGCACATAAAAAAAACAACAAGACTGGAGATTGACCATGAACTTCAAACGCACGCTTCTGATCGCAGCCCTGCCCCTGGCCTTCCTGGCCCAGGCAGCGCACGCCCTTGAACTCAAGTTCGCCGACATCCACCCCGCCGGCTACCCCACCGTGGTTGCCGAGGAAAACATGGGCAAGACCCTGACCCAGGAGACCAATGGCGAGCTGAAGTTCAAATACTTCCCGGGCGGTGTCCTGGGTTCTGAAAAGGAAGTCATCGAGCAGATGCAGGTCGGCGCGGTACAGCTCTCGCGCGTAAGCCTGGGTATCGTCGGGCCCGTGGTACCGGACGTGAACGTCTTCAACATGCCGTTCATCTTCCGTGACCATCAGCACATGCGCAACGTCATCGACGGTCCGGTGGGCGATGAGATCCTCGACAAAATCACCAATTCCGAATTCGGCCTGGTGGCCCTGGCCTGGATGGACGGCGGCACGCGCAACATCTACACCAAGAAGCCGGTACGCAAGCTCGAAGACCTCAAGGGCATGAAAATCCGCGTCCAGGGCAACCCGATGTTCATCGACATGATGAACGCCATGGGCGGTAACGGCATCGCGATGGACACCGGCGAAATCTTCAGCGCCCTGCAGACCGGCGTGATCGACGGCGCTGAGAACAACCCGCCGACCCTGCTCGAACACAACCACTTCCAGAACGCCAAGTTCTACAGCCTGACCGGTCACCTGATCCTGCCAGAGCCGATCGTGATGTCGAAAATCACCTGGGAAAAACTGACCCCGGACCAACAGACGCTGGTCAAGAAAGCCGCGAAGGCCGCCCAGGCCGAAGAGCGTGTGTTGTGGGACAAGAAGTCCGCTGCCAGCGAAGAAAAACTCAAGGCCGCCGGCGTCGAGTTCATCACGGTCGACAAGAAACCCTTCTACGACGCCACCGCACCGGTGCGCGAAAAGTACGGCGCGAAATATGCCGACCTGATCAAGAAAATCGAAGCCGTTCAGTAATCCTCCCGCTCTGTACCCATGAAAAGGCCCGGCGCGCCTGATGTTCGAGGCGCGCCCGGTTACGGTGGAACCCGATGAAGAATTTGCTGCTGCGTATCAACGATAAGATCTACATGACGTGCATCTGGGTCGCCGGCCTTTCCGTCCTGGCGATTTCCCTGATGATTCCCTGGGGCGTATTCGCCCGCTACGTGCTGGGCACCGGTTCGAGCTGGCCCGAGCCCACCGCGATCCTGCTGATGATGGTGTTCACCTTCATCGGTGCCGCCGCCAGTTACCGCGCCGGTGCGCACATGGCCGTGGCCATGCTCACCGACCGCATGCCGCCGCACCTGAGATCCGCGGCGTCGATTTTTTCCCAGTTGCTCATGGGCCTGATCTGCATCTTCATGACCATTTGGGGCTTCAAGCTGTGCATGTCCACCTGGAACCAGTTCATGGCCGCCCTGCCCGATCTGCGGGTTGGCGTGACCTATCTGCCCATTCCCGTGGGCGGCTTGCTGACGCTGATTTTTGTCCTGGAAAAACTCTTGCTCGGTGACCAGAGCAAACGTCGGGTCGTGCAGTTCGACCTGGTCGAAGAAAGTGAAGGTGCCGCTTAATGGACGCTCTGATACTGCTGGGCAGTTTTATCGCATTGATCCTGATCGGCATGCCGGTCGCCTACGCGTTGGGCGCCGCCGCCCTGATCGGTGCGTGGTGGATCGACATCCCGTTCCAGGCCGTGATGATCCAAGTGGCATCCGGGGTGAACAAGTTCTCCTTGCTGGCCATCCCGTTCTTCGTCCTGGCTGGCGCGATCATGGCCGAGGGCGGCATGTCCCGCCGGCTCGTGGCGTGCGCCGGGGTGCTGGTGGGTTTTGTGCGCGGTGGCCTGTCGCTGGTCAACATCGTCGCCTCGACCTTCTTCGGCGCGATCTCCGGTTCGTCGGTGGCCGACACCGCCTCGGTGGGTTCGGTGCTGATTCCGGAAATGGAACGCAAGGGCTATCCACGGGACTTCTCCACCGCCGTGACCGTCAGCGGTTCGGTGCAAGCCCTGCTGACCCCGCCTAGCCATAACTCGGTGCTCTACTCCCTGGCCGCTGGCGGCACGGTTTCGATTGCCTCGCTGTTCATGGCGGGCATCGTGCCGGGCTTGCTGATGAGCGCGTGCCTGATGGTGCTGTGCCTGATCTTCGCGAAAAAGCGCAACTACCCCAAGGGCGAAGTGATCCCGATGCGCCAGGCGCTGAAAATCGTCGGCGAAGCCCTCTGGGGCCTGATGGCGATGGTGATCATCCTCGGCGGCATCCTGTCGGGCATCTTCACCGCCACCGAATCGGCGGCCATCGCCGTGCTGTGGTCGTTCTTCGTGACCATGTTCATCTACCGCGACTACAAGTGGCGTGAACTGCCGAAGCTGATGCACCGCACGGTGCGCACCATCTCCATCGTGATGATCCTGATCGGCTTCGCCGCCAGCTTCGGCTACATCATGACGCTGATGCAGATCCCGGCGAAGATCACCACGATGTTCCTGACCCTGTCGGACAACCGCTACGTGATCCTGATGTGCATCAACGTGATGTTGCTGCTGTTGGGCACGGTGATGGACATGGCGCCGCTGATCCTGATCCTGACGCCGATCCTGATGCCGGTGATCCTGGGCATCGGTGTAGACCCGGTGCAGTTCGGCATGATCATGCTGGTGAACCTGGGCATCGGGCTGATAACGCCGCCTGTGGGCGCGGTGCTGTTCGTCGGTTCGGCGGTGGGCAAGGTCAGTATCGAAAGCACCGTCAAGGCTTTGCTGCCGTTCTATGCCGTGCTGTTCCTGGTGCTGATGCTGGTGACTTATGTGCCGGCTCTGTCGCTGTGGTTGCCGCACCTGGTGTTGTAACCCCAAGGACGAGCAAGCCCCTTGTGGCGAGGGAGCTTGCTCCCGCTGGACTGCGCAGCAGGCCCATCCGGTTTGGACTCGGGCGTCTGCTGCGCAGCCGAGCGGGAGCAAGCTCCCTCGCCACAAAAGCGATCTACCCCCCTCCCGAACAGAAGCGACTACCATGACGCAGCCTCTCCTGTACCTCGAAGACGAACTGACCCGCCTCACCCCTGGCCCCGCACCTGGGCGCCAGTCTCGTAGAATGGACCTTGCGCAGCACCGGTGCTCCCCTGCTACGCCCTCCCGCGCCGCAAGCGCTGGAAAATGGCTTGCCGGGTAAACTTGGCTGCTTCCCGTTGATCCCATGGTCAAACCGGATCGCCCAAGGCGGTTTCGACTGCCCCGGCGGCTGGCTGGCACTGGACGCCAACAGCCCCAACGACCCGTTCCCGATCCATGGCAGTGCCTGGCAACAACCGTGGAAAGTGACCGAGCAGAGTGCCCAGGAAGCCTTGCTGCAACTCGACAGCCAATACCCGTTCGCCTACTGCGCCAGCCTGCGGATCCGCTTGAGTGGCGGCCAGCTGCAGATCGCAATGCTCGTCACCCACACGGCCAGACAACCCGCATGGCATGGGCTGGGCTTGCATCCGTATTTTCCACGTACCGCCCGCACGCGCCTGCAAACCCGCGCGACCGACGTCTGGAAATGCGATGCCAGTAAACTGCCGACAGAGCTGAGCGCCCTTCCTGCCGAATGGGATTTCCAGCAAGCGCGGGCGCTGCCCGACACGCTGGTGGACAATGGCTTCGGTGGCTGGGACGGCGATTGCCTGATCCAGCAACCGGACCTGGGGTATGAACTGCAATGCCGCGCCAGCGGTAGCAAATACTTCCTGCTGTACTGCCCCGTGGGCCTGGATTTCTTCTGCATCGAACCGGTCAGCCATCCGGTCAATGCCCATCACCTGCCTGGACGGCCAGGATTGCGCCTGCTGGAGCAAGGGCAATCGGTGGCGCTGGGGTTTTCGATGCAGTGTCGGGAACTGTAAGCGGCACGCTATACCGTGGCGAGGGGAGCTTGCTCCCGCTGGCCTGCGCAGCAGGCCCATACGGTCTTGGCCCAGGGCGTCTGCTGCGCAGCCGAGCGGGAGCAAGCTCCCTCGCCACAAAGGCAAGTGTAATCCTGATTCGTCGTAGCTACGCCCGCAGCAGCATGAACACCGCCACCCCCAGGCACACCCCGGCGAACCCCACTTGCAATGCCCGGGGCCGGGACCTTGGCCGACACTCGCCGCCCGAGCACCATCCCGATGATGCTCGCCGCAATGAACGCCGCCCCAACCCGGTCGATGCTCACCCCGGCATGAAACGCGCCCAACACGCCAATCAACGAAATCAGGCTGATGACCATCAAGGATGTCGCGACGATCCCGCGCATCTGCACGTCGGTCAGTTGCTTGAACGCCGGCACGATCAGGAAGCCGCCACCCACCCCAAGCAAGCCCGAGACCATACCCGTCACCGCACCCAATGCCGACAGCGTGGCAGTGCAGCGAGCGGTCCAGGCCAGGCGCCCGGTCTCGCGGTCGAGCATGCAATTCTTCTGGCCCCAACTGGCGGCGCCGTGATCGCTGGGCCCCGCTTGCGGCGTTTCCCGGCGCAACATGCGCGCCGCCACCAGCACCATCAACAGGCTGAACAGCATCATCAGGATTTTTTCCGAAAGCTGATGGGCGAAGTAGATGCCCAGCGGCGAAAACACCGCGCCCAGCAGCGCAATCAGCAGTGCCGCGCGGTAGCGCACCAGGCCATGGCGCAGCCCATCGATGGCACCCACCGCCGCCGCGCTGCCCACCGCGAACAACGCCACCGGCGCGGCCTGAGTCATGCTCCAGCCCAGGCCCAACACCAACGCCGGCACCGCCAGGATGCCACCGCCCGCCCCCGTCAGGCCAAGAACCAGGCCCATGACCACGCCAAACAAACTTGCCAGTAACATTCAGGATCTCTCAAGCCGCGCACACCTGTTGGCAGGTGCGATCGCATTTGCAGGACGCCTTGGCCCTCACTAAGCTGCGGACCATATGTTGTAAACCTCGAGCGTTGCAACCGCTTCTTCCCGTATAGGTTCGCTGTCATGCCCGCGCAGATCCAGAGCTTTCTCGACCCCGCCTCAAAGACTTACACCTACGTTGTTTTTGAACACGATGGCGGGCAATGCGCGGTGGTCGACCCGGTGCTCGACTACGACCCGGCCTCGGGACGCAGCGCCACCACCCAGGCTGACCGGGTGATCGCCTTCGTACGCGAACACCAGTTGACGGTGCAATGGCTGCTGGAAACCCACGCCCACGCCGATCACCTGTCCGCCGCGCCGTACCTGCGCCGGGAACTGGGCGGCAAGATCGCCATCGGCCAAGCCATCGGGCAGGTCCAGAGCGTCTTCAAGACCCTGTTCAACCTCGAAGCGCCATTTGCCGTGGATGGCTCGCAGTTCGATCACCTGTTCGCCGCCGACGAGTCCTTTCTGATCGGCAACCTCAAGGCCACGGCGCTGCACGTGCCCGGCCACACCCCGGCAGACATGGCGTACCTGATTGACGGCGACGTGATCCTGGTGGGCGATACGCTGTTCATGCCCGACGTGGGCACCGCCCGCTGCGACTTCCCCGGCGGCAACGCCCATCAGCTCTACGCCTCGATCCGCAAGCTGCTGGCCTTCCCCGCCGGGGTGCGGCTCTACGTGTGCCACGACTATCCACCGGATGCACGCGAGCCCCAATGCATGAGCACCGTGGGCGAGCAGCGCCAGCACAATATCCATGTCCACGACGGCATCGATGAAGCCACGTTCGTCGCCATGCGTACCCAGCGCGACAAGACACTGGGCATGCCGACGCTGCTGTTGCCGGCGATCCAGGTGAATGTGCGGGCGGGCCACCTGCCGCCGGCGGAGGACAATGGCGTGACGTATCTGAAGATTCCGATCAACCAGCTCTAGATGCTTGGGGGCTGCTGCGCAGCCCAGCGGGAGCAAGCTCCCTCGCCACAGCGGAGGGTCTGCTTGCAGCGATATTGAATGTGCCGCCGCCATCGCGGGCAAGCCTTGCTCCCACAAGAATCGGCGGCGGTCGCAGTACCCGGCAACACCACAAATCCCTGTGGGAGCTGAGCTTGCTCGCGATGGCGGTGGGTCTGCTTGCATCATTGTTGAATGACAGCTAGCTCCCTCAGGGACTGGTCTTTTGATCAGGTACCCAAGGTCAGCCCATTGGCCGGCAACGGCAACGCTGTCTTGTAGCGCACCTGCTTGAGCGCAAAGCTGGAACGGATATTCGCCACACCCGGGACCTTGGTCAAAAAGTCCATCATGAACCGCTCCAGCGACTGGATGGTTGGCACCAGCACGCGGATCAGGTAATCCGGATCGCCGGCCATCAGGTAGCACTCCATCACTTCCGGTCGATCGGAAATCGCCTCTTCGAAGTGCTGCAACGCCTCTTCCACCTGCTTCTCCAGGCTGACATGGATGAACACGTTGACGTGCAACCCCAGCAGGTCGGCGTCCAGCAGCGTGACCTGCTCGCGGATCACCCCCAGTTCCTCCATGGCCCGGACGCGGTTGAAGCACGGGGTCGGAGAAAGGTTGACCGAACGGGCAAGCTCGGCGTTGGTGATGCGGGCATTTTCCTGAAGGCTGTTCAGAATCCCGATGTCGGTGCGATCCAATTTACGCATGAGACAAATAATCCTGTTTTTTATCGTTGTGCAGATTTTTTATCTGCAAATGATCTGAACAGCAAGCCAACAGAGAAAAATATTCTTCTGCGTCGAGCCTATGATTGTTGTAGGACAATTTCCCGTACCCGGGGAAATTCGTCAGCTAGCGCGCCCACTACAAGAAATTCACAAGATCGAGCGTAGAAAGCCATGAACCCAGCGTACGAACCGCTACGCCTGCACGTCCCCGAACCCTCGGGCCGTCCCGGCTGCAAGACCGACTTCTCCTACCTGCATCTGTCCGATGCCGGCACAGTGCGTAAACCTTCCATCGACGTCGAACCGTCCGACACCGCCGACCTGGCCCGCAGTCTGATCCGCGTGCTCGATGACCAGGGCAATGCCCACGGCCCATGGGCCGAAGACGTGCCACTCGAAATCCTGCGCAAAGGCATGCGTGCCATGCTCAAGACGCGCATCTACGACAACCGCATGGTGGTCGCCCAGCGCCAGAAAAAAATGTCGTTCTACATGCAGAGCCTCGGCGAGGAAGCCATCGGCAGCGGCCAGGCCCTGGCGCTGAACATCGATGACATGTGCTTCCCCACCTATCGCCAGCAAAGCATCCTGATGGCCCGCGAGGTGCCGTTGGTGGGCATGATCTGCCAGCTGCTGTCCAACGAGCGCGATCCGCTCAAGGGCCGGCAGTTGCCGATCATGTACTCGGTCAAGGACGCCGGTTTCTTCACCATCTCCGGTAACCTCGCCACGCAATTCATCCAGGGCGTGGGCTGGGGCATGGCCTCGGCGATCAAGGGCGATACCAAGATCGCCTCGGCCTGGATCGGTGACGGCGCCACCGCCGAATCGGATTTCCACACCGCCCTGACCTTCGCCCACGTCTACCGCGCGCCGGTGATCCTCAACGTGGTCAACAACCAGTGGGCGATCTCGACGTTCCAGGCCATCGCCGGCGGTGAAGCCACGACCTTCGCCGGACGCGGCGTCGGTTGCGGCATCGCCTCCCTGCGTGTGGATGGCAACGATTTCATGGCGGTCTACGCCGCCTCGCGCTGGGCCGCCGAACGCGCCCGCCGCAACCTCGGCCCGGCGCTGATCGAATGGGTCACTTATCGCGCTGGCCCACACTCCACGTCCGACGATCCCTCGAAGTACCGTCCCGCCGACGACTGGAGCCACTTCCCGCTGGGCGATCCGATTGCGCGCCTCAAGCAGCACATGGTGAAGATCGGCCAGTGGTCCGAAGAGGAACATGCCGCCGTCACTGCCGAACTCGAAGCCGAGGTAATCGCCGCGCAAAAAGAAGCCGAGCAGTACGGCACCCTCGCCGGCGGACAGATTCCAAGCGCCGCGACCATGTTCGAAGACGTCTACAAAGAGATGCCGGAGCACTTGAAGCGCCAGCGTCAGCAGTTGGGGATCTGACATGAACGATCACAACAACAATATTGCGCTGGACACCGCCATGACCACTACCACCATGACCATGATCCAGGCCCTGCGCTCGGCCATGGACGTCATGCTCGAGCGAGACGACAACGTCGTGGTGTTCGGCCAGGACGTGGGTTACTTCGGCGGCGTGTTCCGCTGCACCGAAGGCCTGCAGAACAAGTACGGCACCTCGCGGGTATTCGATGCACCGATCTCTGAGAGCGGCATCGTCGGTGTGGCCGTGGGCATGGGCGCCTACGGACTGCGGCCGGTGGCCGAGATCCAGTTCGCCGACTACGTCTACCCGGCCTCGGACCAGATCATTTCCGAAGCCGCGCGCCTGCGCTATCGCTCGGCCGGCGAGTTCACCGCGCCGATGACCCTGCGCATGCCCTGCGGCGGCGGTATCTACGGCGGCCAGACCCACAGCCAGAGCATCGAGGCGATGTTCACCCAGGTCTGTGGCTTGCGCACCGTCATGCCTTCGAACCCTTACGATGCCAAGGGCCTGCTGATCGCCTCCATCGAAAACGATGACCCGGTGATCTTCCTCGAACCCAAGCGCCTGTATAACGGCCCGTTCGACGGCCACCACGATCGTCCCGTGACACCGTGGTCGAAACACCCCTCGGCACAGGTGCCAGACGGTTACTACACCGTGCCGCTGGACGTGGCCGCCATCACCCGCCCGGGCAAGGACGTGACGGTTCTCACCTACGGCACCACGGTCTACGTCTCCCAAGTGGCGGCCGAAGAAACCGGCATAGACGCCGAAGTCATCGACCTGCGCAGCCTCTGGCCGCTGGACCTTGAGACCATCGTCAAATCCGTAAAAAAAACCGGCCGTTGCGTGGTCGTCCACGAAGCCACCCGCACCTGCGGCTTCGGCGCCGAGCTGGTGTCGTTGGTACAAGAACATTGCTTCCACCACCTGGAAGCGCCCATCGAGCGTGTCACCGGTTGGGACACCCCCTACCCGCATGCGCAGGAGTGGGCGTATTTCCCAGGGCCGTCCCGTGTGGGCGCGGCGTTGAAACGGGTCATGGAGGTCTGAATGGGCACGCACGTTATCAAGATGCCGGACATTGGCGAAGGCATCGCCGAAGTTGAACTGTCGGTGTGGCACGTCAAGGTCGGCGACATGGTGGTCGAGGACCAGGTACTGGCTGATGTCATGACTGACAAGGCCATGGTCGACATTCCCTCGCCGGTGCATGGCCGGGTCATCGCCCTGGGTGGCGAGCCGGGCGAAGTCATGGCGGTGGGCAGTGAACTGATCCGCATCGAAGTCGAAGGTGCGGGTAACCTGAAAGAATCGGCACAACCGGCGCCAGCTGCGGCGACGCAGGCGGCTCCACAGACGCCAAAGCCGACGCCGGTGGCAACACCTGAACCCGTGGTGGAAAAGACCACTGCGCCACGCTGCGCCCCGCAAGCGCCGGTGGCCCGCGATCCCGAAGAACGCCCACTGGCCTCGCCGGCCGTGCGCAAGCACGCGCTGGACCTGGGCATTCAATTGCGCCTGGTCCAGGGCAGCGGTCCCGCCGGGCGTATCCTGCATGAAGACCTCGAGGCTTATCTGGCTCAGGGTCCATCGACCCAGGCCAAGGGCGGTTCGGGCTATGCCGAACGCCACGACGAGCAGCAGATCCCAGTGATCGGCATGCGTCGCAAGATCGCCCAGCGCATGCAGGAAGCAACCCAACGCGCCGCTCATTTCAGCTACGTCGAGGAAATCGACGTCACGGCCCTGGAAGAACTGCGGGTACACCTGAATGAAAAACACGGCGCCAGTCGCGGCAAGCTGACCTTGTTGCCGTTCCTGGTCCGCGCGTTAGTCGTGGCCCTGCGGGATTTCCCGCAGATGAACGCCCGCTACGACGACGAAGCCCAGGTCATCCATCGTTCGGGCGCCGTGCATGTTGGCGTCGCGACCCAGAGCGATGTGGGCCTGATGGTGCCGGTGGTGCGTCACGCCGAGGCCCGCAGCCTGTGGGACAGCGCGGCGGAGATCTCGCGCCTGGCCACCGCAGCGCGCAATGGCAAGGCCAGTCGTGATGAGCTATCCGGCTCGACCATCACCTTGACCAGCCTCGGTGCGTTGGGCGGCATCGTCAGCACCCCGGTGCTGAACCTGCCGGAAGTGGCGATTGTCGGCGTGAACAAAATCGTCGAACGGCCCATGGTGATCAAGGGCCAGATCGTGATCCGCAAGATGATGAACCTCTCCAGTTCCTTCGATCACCGAGTGGTCGACGGCATGGACGCGGCGCAATTCATCCAGGCCTTGCGTGGCCTGCTCGAACAACCCGCCACCCTGTTTGTGGAGTAAGCGATGCAGACTTTGAACACCACACTGCTGATCATCGGCGGCGGCCCCGGCGGCTATGTGGCGGCGATCCGCGCCGGCCAGTTGGGCATCCCGACCATTCTGGTGGAAGGCCAGGCGTTGGGCGGGACCTGCCTGAACATCGGCTGCATTCCGTCCAAGGCCTTGATTCACGTGGCCGAGCAGTTCCACCAGACGCAACACCACAGCCAAGGCTCGGCCTTGGGCATCACGGTGTCGGCGCCAAGCCTGGACATCGGCAAGAGCGTGGAATGGAAGGACGGCATCGTCGATCGCCTGACCACCGGCGTCGCGGCGCTGTTGAAAAAGCACAAGGTCCAGGTCATTCACGGCTGGACCAAGATGGTCGATGGCAAGACCGTTGACGTCGGCGACACCCGCATCCAGTGCGAACACCTGCTGCTGGCCACCGGTTCGAAAAGCGTCGACCTGCCGATGCTGCCGATTGGCGGGCCGATCATTTCCTCCACCGAAGCCCTCGCCCCGACCTCGGTGCCCAAGCACCTGGTGGTGGTCGGCGGTGGCTACATCGGCCTGGAACTGGGCATCGCCTACCGCAAGCTCGGCGCCGAAGTCAGCGTGGTCGAGGCCCAGGAACGGATCCTGCCAGCCTACGACGGCGAACTGACCCAACCGGTGCACGAAGCGCTCAAGCAATTGGGCGTGAAGCTGTACCTCAAGCACAGCGTCGAAGGCTTCGATGCCCAGGCCAGCACCTTGCAAGTGCGTGATCCCAATGGCGAGACGCTGAACCTGGACACCGACCGGGTGCTGGTGGCCGTTGGTCGCAAACCCAACACCCAGGGCTGGAATCTCGAAGCGTTGGACTTGGCGATGAACGGTTCGGCCGTGAAAATCGACAACCGTTGCCAGACCAGCATGCGCAATGTCTGGGCCATCGGCGACCTGAGCGGCGAACCGATGCTCGCCCACCGGGCCATGGCCCAGGGCGAAATGGTCGCCGAGCTGATCGCCGGCCAGCACCGGGAATTCAACCCGACCGCCATCGCGGCGGTGTGCTTCACCGACCCGGAACTGGTGGTGGTCGGCAAGACGCCGGACGACGCCAAGGCCGCCGGACTGGATTGCATCGTGTCGAGCTTCCCGTTCGCCGCCAATGGCCGGGCCATGACCCTGGAATCGAAAAGCGGTTTCGTACGGGTCGTGGCGCGCCGGGACAATCACTTGATCGTCGGTTGGCAAGCCGTCGGCGTCGGCGTCTCGGAGCTGTCCACCGCGTTCGGCCAGTCCCTGGGAAATGGGCGCACGCCTGGAGGACATCGCCGGCACCATCCACGCCCACCCGACGCTGGGCGAGGCAGTGCAGGAAGCGGCGTTGCGGGCGTTGGGGCATGCGTTGCATCTATAGACGTGCAGCGCATCTGTAGGCGTGAGTTTCACTGTGGCGAGGGAGCTTGCTCCCGCTGGGCTACGAAGCGGCCCCAATCCGGGCACCAGGATCGTTCAGCCACACCGCGTTGAGCGGGTTACGACTGCTTCGCAGCCGAGCGGGAGCAAGCTCCCTCGCCACGGGGAAGTCGGCAGAAAATCTGCCTGTCACCTATCGAGCGGGCTGCGAAACACCCCCGGAATGAAGTATTGTTGTCCCCATCCAAAAAACGTCAGAAGCCTTGAACCGTTTCGACGGTTGTTAAGAAATAGAGGGTGTCATGGGTAACGAGAGCATCAATTGGGACAAACTGGGCTTTGACTACATCAAGACCGACAAGCGCTACCTGTCGCACTGGCGCGATGGCGCGTGGGACGCCGGCACCCCTGACCGACGACAACGTGCTGCACATCAGCGAGGGCTCCACTGCGCTGCACTACGGTCAGCAGTGCTTCGAAGGCCTGAAGGCCTATCGCTGCAAGGACGGTTCGATCAACCTGTTCCGCCCGGACCAGAACGCCGCCCGCATGCAACGCAGCTGCGCGCGCCTGCTGATGCCGCACGTCGAAACCGAGCAGTTCGTCGAAGCCTGCAAGCAAGTGGTCCGCGCCAACGAGCGCTTCATCCCGCCTTATGGCACCGGCGGCGCGCTGTACCTGCGTCCGTTCGTGATCGGCGTGGGTGACAACATCGGCGTGCGCACCGCACCCGAGTTCATCTTCTCGATCTTCTGCATCCCGGTCGGCGCCTACTTCAAGGGTGGCCTGACCCCGCACAACTTCCTGATCTCCAGCTACGACCGTGCCGCCCCACAAGGCACTGGCGCGGCCAAGGTCGGTGGCAACTACGCCGCCAGCCTGATGCCCGGCTCCCAGGCCAAGAAGGCCAGTTTCGCCGACTGCATCTACCTGGACCCGATGACCCATTCGAAAATCGAGGAAGTCGGCTCGGCCAACTTCTTCGGCATCACCCACGACAACAAATTCGTCACCCCCAACTCCCCTTCGGTCCTGCCGGGCATCACCCGCCTGTCACTGATCGAACTGGCCAAATCGCGCCTGGGCCTGGAAGTGATCGAAGGCGACGTGTTCATCGACAAGCTGTCGGATTTCAAGGAAGCCGGCGCCTGCGGTACCGCCGCGGTCATCACCCCGATCGGCGGCATCAGCTACAAGGACAAGCTGCACGTGTTCCACAGCGAAACCGAAGTCGGCCCGATCACCCAGAAGCTCTACAAAGAGCTGACTGGCGTGCAGACCGGCGACATCGAAGCGCCAGCGGGTTGGATCGTCAAGGTTTGAGCCAGGCCCATCCGTAGCACTTAGGCGCTTCTTTGTAGCGAGGGGGTAATCCCCTCGCTACAAAGTGCTTCAGGATTCAAAAAAGGAGAGCGCCTCTGCCGTCACCTGTCGGCTCTGGGCCGATCCGCCCTGCGCTCGAAAATCGCCCCCTCGATACCCAGCACTTCACGCGTGTCGGCATAGATCCCGACGCCCTTTTCCCAGACATGCTTGATCGACTGATCGGCACAACGAATCCGGTAATTGAGTTCGAACGGTTCCTGCCGCGACAAGGCATATTGCACCTCGCGCCAGACGTAATCGGCATCCTGCGCCAGGATCAGGCTGTTGTAGGTGAACTCATGGTTGTCCACCAGCCGCTCCGGTGGATATCCGGTCAGTTGCAGGCAACCGGCACTGACGAATTCCATGGTCCAGTCACGGTTGTTGCGACCGCGATAGATCAGCCCCGGCATGCTGTCGAGCAGGCTCATGCTGCTGCGCTGGCTCGCCTGTAAGGCAATCTCGCGCCGCTTGTGCGCAGTGACGTCGCCGGCCACCAGATAGAAACCCTCGGGCCCGCGCTTCAGGCTGACCTCGAACCAGCGTAGCTCTCCCGAAGGGTGAACAAAACGCAGCCGCTGGTTGAAGGAGGTTTCGGGGCGTCGACGCAGTTCATGCAGGGCCTGACGCCACAACGACCGGTCTTCGTGGTGCACATAGTCGATGAGGTTGCGTTCCGTGCCTGGCAGGTCCATCAGCTCGACCCAGGCCAGGTTGAAGTGGGCAATCTGACCGCTGTCGCCCAGTTCAAGCAACGCCGCCGGAAAGCGATCCATCAGGTGCACGGGCAGTGTCTGCACAAATGCCTCTGGTCGTTCCATCATCTAATGACGCTCCTCGTGTCTCACTGACGCGCCGTTGTGCACCCATGCCGCCAGTTCCAGGCGAGAGTGCAGGCTGAACTTCTGCAACAGATTCCTCACATAGATCTTGACCGTACCATCGCTGATCCCCAGTTCCCGGCCGATCTGTTTATTGCTCATGCCGGCGCCGATCAGGGCCAGGGTCTGCCCCTCGCGCTCAGTCAGGTTGCCTGTGTCTGGCAGGTCCAGATCGTGAGTGGTCCGGCTCACCGACCCGCCCTGATCGGCCAGCAGGGCCACCAGAGTTGAATCCAGGACGATCGCGCCCTTGTGGCAATTGCGCATGTAGCTCAACAACGCATCGGGTTCGGTTTCCTTGAGCACGTAGCCACTGGCCCCCAGGCGCAAGGCCGTCAACAGCTCGGCGCGATCCATCGAGGCGGTGAGCACCACCACCTGGCAGTCGAGGCGCAACTGACGCAGTTCGTCGAGTACCTGCAAACCGCTCAAACCGGGCATGTGCAGATCGAGCAAGACCTGCTGCGGCGCCAGGCTCACGGCCAGGTTGATGCCTTCGCGACCGCTGGCCGCCTGCCCCACCACTTCGAAGTCGTCACTGGCGTCGAACAGCTGCGCCAGGCCTTTGCGAAACAATGGGTGATCATCGATCAGTAATAAGGTCGTGCAGTCCATCGAAACTCCCCTCTGGCAGGTCTTGGTGGCGGCGAAGGCCAAGGTGTACGCGGACCCCATGCGGGCGGATCGCTTCAATTGTCAGCCGGGCGCCAATGCTCGCGGCGCGCTCGCGGATAATCGCCAGGCCAAAGTGGTTTTCCTCCCCTGACGCCGGGCTCAGGCCGATGCCGTCATCCTCCACCGAAATAGAGGCATCACCGTCCTGGTTTTGCCGCAACTCGATGCGTACATGCCGCGCATGGGAATGGCGCACCGCGTTGGCCAGTGCTTCGCGAATGATCTGCAAAACCTGTAGCTCGGTGCCGGGGCTCAAGGCATCGTCAGCCAGGCGATTGTCCAGTTCGAAAACAATGATGCAGCGTCGCGAAAACTCCGCGATGGAGTCGGCCAGGGCCTGGCGCAGCGAGCGCCCGTCCATGGTCAGGCGAGCGTTAGTGATCAGCTCGCGCACCTGGCGCTGCAACTGGCTCAAGCCGACGCACAGTTCCTGCAACCCGGCGCTGGCCTGCACCGGCTCGCCCAACTGCGATTGCAGTAAACGCGCCTGGAACGACAGGTAACCCAACTGCTGAGCCACCGAATCGTGCAGCTCACGGGCCAACGCGCCGTGCCGGGACGTGGCCTGTTTGCGCTGTTGCTCGCGGGTGTAGCAGCGCAAGCGCACGGTGACGCCGACCGCCTGCGCCGCCTCCTCCAGCAACAGGCGCCAACTGGCGTGGACCGGTTGTGGGGTATCGAGCAACAACAGCCCTTTGCCCGAGTCGTCACTTGGCGGCAAGGCACACAGCAGGCGATGTACACCCCGTTGCCGGCAAGCGCCACAGACCTGCGCCGCCTCAGTCAGCGTCGAGTCACGCCAAGGGCAACGCGCTACGCCCTGACAGCTTTCGAGCAATCCGCGCCGCGCCGGCCCCAGGTCTTCGCCGCCCAGGATCAGATTGAGTTTGCAACTGGGTAGCAGTGCTTCGAAACGGTCCAGGAAACCCGACAAAGCACCGTCAGCGTGCGCCTGACACAAGGGCAATCCTGTCAGTAGTTTTCGCACGCTGCGCGCTTGGTCGGGGCGGATACGCCCCAACCAGAGCGGCCACCACTGCGGTCGTAGTCGCACTATGGATAACTCCCCGTCCGGTTGCTCAGCCCTGGGCAAAGACCAGCAACTTCCATGCCCCGATCAGGCGGGCGCACAAGGCTTATCTCCAAAGGCATAGCCCTTTTTCCGGATTGAGAAGATTTTCCCCATAGGAAAGTATCTTCCCCAACAGGAAACATTTTTCCAGTCAAACACGCCCTTTCCCGCCCTTCGACAGGCGCGGATCAGCCAGGAAAGCCCACATGACGGATAGACACTGCGCCGCCCCGGACCGACTTCACAGCCTCCCGTGCTATCGCCAGCCGCTGCCGCGTGAAAGCGCCACCCGGCACATCGTGGTCATGCAATCGGCGGCCGCCTGTTCCCCCATTGTCGGCACACTGGAACAGCCCCTGGTACTGAACGGCGAGAACGCCGACTTTGCCCGGCGCTTGCACCAGGTGCTGGTCAACGCCACCGTCGGCAGCCATCTCTACATCATGGGCGACGAGGCCTTTATCTGGCGCATCCACGGCGAGGCCCGCAGCGCCGGACTGGAAAATGCCGAGATCGACATCACCCGCACGCTGGCCGGCTCGCGCCGGGTGTATTGCGTGCATTGTGGCCTGACCCAGACTGCCGGGCCGGAATCGCTGCTGAGCTGCATCGGTTGCGATGTCGGGCTGGAAGTGCGCGAACACTTTTCCCAACGCCTGGGGGCGTACCTCGGCGTCTGCAGCAACCCCGACCAGCCTTGCAGCGGAGTAAGGCCATGAGCGTCGCGCTTGAGGTGCGGGTCAGCGCGGCAAGAATGCTCACCCCGGTGGTGCGAGAATTCACCCTTCAATCCTGCACCGGGCCATTGCCAGGATTCTCCCCCGGCAGCCACGTGCAGGTTCACCTGCCGCTGACCGAAGGCAAGGTGCGCAATGCCTATTCGCTGACCAGCGACCCTGCGGACAATCGGCATTACCGCATCGCCGTACGCCTGCAGGAAGCCTCTCGCGGCGGCTCGCACTACCTGCATCGGCACGTCCAGATCGGCGATACGCTGCAGATTTCGCCGCCGGCCAATCTGTTCGCGCCGCACTCGACCGCCGGCCTGCACATCCTGATCGCCGGAGGCATCGGCATCACGCCGTTCATGGCCTACATCGCGGCCCTGGAACAAAGCCAAGCCCCCTTCGAATTGCACTACGTCTATCGCCCGGGCCTGAGCGATGCCTATGTCGAGGAGTTGCAACAGCGGCTGGGATCGCGACTGCACACCTACACCTGCCGTCCGGAGCTGAAGCACGTCCTGAGGGATCGGCCGCTGGGCAGCCACGTTTACACCTGTGGTCCGCAACCGTTGCTCGATGCGGTTCGGCAACAGGCCAGTGTCCTTGGCTGGCCGCCCGGCCGGGTGCACTGGGAAGCCTTCAGTGCCGCAAAGCCAGGCCAGCCCTTTGACCTGGAACTGCTGCGCAGTGGCCGACGCCTGCGGGTCGGCGGCGAACAAAGCCTGCTCGAAGCCCTGGAATCCGCTGGACTGCAAATCCCCAACCTGTGCCGCGGCGGCGTCTGTGGCCAATGCATGACCCGCCACGTGGGCGGAAAAATCGAACACCGCGACAGCTTTCTGAGCCCCGCCGAGCAGGCTGAATTTCTCATGCCCTGTGTTTCCCGCGGCTGCGGCCCTTGCGTTTCGCTGGACCTTTAGGAGTCGACCATGACCATTCAATCAAGCCCCGTGCAGAGTTACCGAGACGACTTCAGTTTTCGCAACAGCCCCGCGGCCATCCGCCGTTTTCCCTTTCCCTTCACTGAGGACAGCTACCTGTACTCGGTGAACATCGAACCGGCGACTTCCCGGGATCCGGGCTCGGTTTACCAGCACGGCTTCGATATCGATGAACACTACCGTTCGGAAATGGCCGAACGCGCCCTGGTGCTGGACAAGGATCCGCGCCGCTATCTGGTGATGCCGCACATGCAAGTGGCCGCCTGGGATGCGCTGCAGATGCTCATGGAACACCTCGCCGCCGACTATCCGCAGTGGTTCCAGCTGGCGCGTGACGGTGATCACTGGCATTGGCACAACACGCTGCTCAATATCGATCAGCACTTTGTCTTCGGTGACGCCACCAGCTTGCCCTGCGAGCCGCTGGAATTCATCGGCCGCCAGGTGCAGGGCGATTTTGCCCTGCTCGATCAGCGCGACGGCGATCTGTACATGGACGCCGGCCTGGTCACCAGCCCGGCCGACTGGTCCCTGGCCTTCGACGCCGGCATGAGCTTCAAGCAGTGGCATTCACCGGTGCCCATGGCCCATCAGATGGGCGTGTTCGACCGTGCGCTGAAGTACCTGCTCAACCTGCAAGTGGGCCAACCGGTGCGGCGCCTGAACTGGACGCTGACGATCAACCCGCGCCTGGACTCCTCGCCCGAAACTTTCCATGAATGGGGCGCCGATCGCGGCCGCATCAGCGCTGAAAACGTCGGGCAACAGGTGCATCTGCGCGTCGAACTGCAAGTGATGGCCCGTCTGCCGCGCAGTCACGCGGTGATGTTCAGCATTCGCACCTACCTGATCAGCATGGACGAACTGGTCACTCAACCCGGCTGGGGTTGTCGCCTGCACCGCGTGCTGCGCGATCTGCCCGAGCCGATTGCCGACTACAAAGGCATGAGCCGCTACCGACAGACCCTGGTCCAGTGGCTGAGCCGCTTCGACCAGGCCTGAACCCTGACCCACTTTCACCGACAAGGATCCTCACATGGCTCATTCATGGCGTATTTCTGCACTGGCCGAACGGCACCGCGCACTCGGCTCGAACCTGGAAGACTGGAACGGCATGGGCACTGCCTGGACCTATGCCAGCGACCTGGCCGATCACCATCAAGCGATCCGCACCCGCGCCGGGCTGATGGACGTTTCCGGGCTGAAGAAAGTCCACTACGTCGGCCCCCATGCCGAAAGCCTGCTGCAATGGGCCACGACCCGCGACATCGCCAAGCTCTACCCCGGCAAATCGGTGTATGCCTCGATGCTCGACGCGGAAGGCAAGTTCGTCGATGACTGCATCGTCTACCGCACCGGGCCTAACGCGTTCATGGTGGTCCACGGCGCCGGTAGCGGTCACGAAATGCTGGTGCGTTCATCCCAGGGCCGGCAAGTGGCGGTGCTGTTCGACGACGACCTGCACGACCTGTCGCTGCAAGGGCCGTTGGCGGTGGACTTTCTCGCCGAGCACGTCCCCGGGATTCGCCAGTTGCCCTATTTCCATCACCTGCAAACCCGCCTGTTCGATCGCCCGGTGATGATCTCTCGCACCGGCTACACCGGCGAACGCGGCTACGAGATCTTCTGCAAGGCAGCCGATGCTCCGGCGCTGTGGGACAAGATCCTCGAACAGGGCGCGGGCCTGGGCATCATCCCCTGCGCCTTTACCGCCCTGGACTGGTTGCGGGTGGAAAGCTCGCTGATGTTTTTCCCCTACGACAACTCGCAGATGTACCCCTTCGCCGACCAGAAGGCCGGCGACACCCTGTGGGAAATGGGCCTGGATTTCACCGTTTCTCCAGACAAACGCGAATTCCGTGGCGCCGAGGAGCACTTCCGGTTGCGCGGCCAGGAGCGCTTCAAGATCACCGGCGTGTTGCTCGACGGTGTGCGCGCCGCCGAGGCTGGCGACACCCTGTGGCAGGGCAACCAGCAAGTCGGGGTGATCACCTGCGGCATGTATTCGCGCCTGAGCAAACGCTCCATGGCCATCGCCCGCATGAACGTCACCTGCTCGGTTCCCGGGATTGCCTTGCAGGTGCGTGGCAGCCAGGAAAGCGCCGCGGTGACCCACGCCCTTCCCTTCGACGACCCGGAAAAAACCAAGCGCACGGCCAAGGGCTGAGCCTCTACCACCTTGCACAGGGAGCCCTCGATGGACACCTCCAGCGAACACTACATTCTCAAGATCAACTGCCCGGCGGCGTCCGGCATCGTCGCCGCGATCAGTACCTGCCTGGCCCGGCAACAGTGCTACATCAGTGAGCTCGCGCAATTCGACGATGAGTTCACCGGGCAGTTTTTCATGCGCGCGGTCTTTCGTTTCAACACCGGTGTGACCGGCGATATCGGCGCCCTGCGTGAAGACCTGGGCGACCTGGCCGGCGGCTTCGACATGCAGTGGCAACTGTTCTGCTCAAGCCAGCCAACCCGGGTGCTGCTGATGGTCAGCAAGTTCGATCATTGCCTGACCGACCTGCTGTACCGCCACCGCAAGGGCGAGATGGACATGCACATCACTGCCGTGGTCTCCAATCACCTGGACCTGCGGGCCATGGCCGAACGTGAAGGCATTCGCTTCATCTACCTGCCGGTCACCAAGGACAGCAAGGCCAGCCAGGAAGTCGAGCTGATGCGCATTGTCGAGGACACCCAGACCGACCTGGTGGTGCTCGCCCGCTACATGCAGATTCTCTCCGACGGCCTGTGCCAGCAACTGTCCGGTCGGGCCATCAACATCCATCACTCGTTCCTGCCCGGTTTCAAGGGCGCCAAACCCTATCACCAGGCGTATGACCGGGGCGTGAAGCTGATCGGCGCGACCGCCCATTACGTCACCAGCGACCTCGACGAGGGGCCGATCATCGAGCAGGAAATCCAGCGCGTCGACCACACGCACCTGCCCGATTCGCTGGTTGCCATCGGCCGTGACACCGAAACCGTCGCCCTTTCCAAAGCCCTGAAATACCACCTGGAACACCGGGTGTTCATCAATCAGGACAAGACAGTGATCTTTCGCTGAAACCCTTCAGGAGGCACGCTCATGACACTACGCGTAGCAATCATCGGCGCCGGCCCGTGCGGCCTGGCTCAACTTCGCGCCTTCCAGTCAGCCCGCGACCAGGGCACCGCCATTCCCGAACTGGTGTGCTTTGAAAAACAGCAGGATTGGGGCGGCATGTGGAACTACACCTGGCGCACCGGTCTGGACGAGAACGGCGAACCGGTGCATGGCAGCATGTACCGCTACCTGTGGTCGAACGGCCCGAAGGAATGCCTGGAGTTCGCCGACTACACCTTCGAAGAGCATTTTGGCCGCCCCATCGGCTCTTACCCGCCGCGGGAAGTGCTCTGGGATTACATCAAGGGCCGGGTCGAAAAAGCCGGGGTACGGGATTTCATCCGGTTCAACAACGTGGTGCGCCAGGTCACCTTTGACCAAGCGACTCGCCGCTTCACGGTGGTTGCCCACGACCACGGCAGCGATACCCAGACCTCGGAGCAGTTCGATTACGTGATCAACGCCTGCGGGCACTTTTCGACGCCGAAGATGCCGTACTTCCCCGGATTCGAGCAGTTCGGCGGGCGCATCCTCCACGCCCATGATTTCCGCGATGCACTGGAGTTCAAGGGCAAGGATCTGCTCATCGTCGGCAGCAGCTATTCTGCCGAAGACATCGGTTCCCAGTGCTACAAATACGGCGCCCGCAGCATCACCAGTTGCTACCGCACCGCGCCGATGGGCTATGACTGGCCCGCCAACTGGGAAGAAAAACCGTTGTTGCAGCGCCTGGAAAAAAACCGCGCGTACTTTATCGACGGCACCCACAAGCACGTCGATGCGGTGATCCTCTGCACCGGCTACAAACATCACTTCCCCTTCCTGCCGGACGAACTGTGCCTCAAGACCGATAACCGGCTATGGCCGATGAATCTGTACAAAGGCATTTTCTGGGAGCCCAACCCGCAACTGATCTACCTCGGCATGCAGGATCAGTGGTACTCGTTCAACATGTTCGACGCCCAAGCCTGGTACGCCCGCGATGTCATCCTGGGGCGCATTCAACTGCCCGGCCAGGCCGAAATGATCGCCGACAGCCGGCAATGGCACGAACAGGAACAGACACTGGAAACCAACCAGCAAATGTTCGAATACCAGGGCGCCTACATCCAGCACCTGGTGGACGCCACCGACTACCCGAACTTCGACATCGCCGCCGTCAATGAAACCTTCCTGCACTGGAAGCACGACAAAGCGGAGAACATCATGGGTTATCGCGACAAGTCCTATCGCTCGTTGATGACCGGAACCCAGTCACCGCCGCACCACACCCCTTGGTTGCATGCGCTGGACGACTCGATGGCGGCGTACCTCGCTGAGCCGCCGATGTCCGTCAAGTCGATCGGTTGACCCGGGAGCCCCACCATGAACGCACCTCGTGTTTCCCATCCGCGCGAGCCCGGACTCTTTGCCCGGGCCCCGGCCCTGGAGCGCTATCGGGTGGCGGCCGGCGGCCTGACGCTGGTGGCCTTGCAGCCCGGCGACAGCCTGCAAGTGATCGACCTTGAAGGTCAGCAATCCTGTGAACTGCTGGCCGTGGACACCCACGGTCACAGCGCGCTGGCGGCCTGGGCGTTGAGCGGTTCGGCGGCCTGCGAATTCATCGGCGCACGGCTCGCCGAACCGACCTTGCAAGCTCGACGTATCCACCAGGCGTTGCGCCGACGCGGCGTTGATCCCTACCACCTGCCCAATGCCGCTTCACTCTGGGACGAGGACAGCCCTGCCGACTTCAGCCGCCAGTTTGTCGCCAGCGATGAACTGTTGGTGATTGTCGCCGCGCCCGCCGGTCCCACGTCCGTCGATCGGCAATACCGGCCCAGCGAGCTGCGGTTGTGGGTGACTCGGGCCAATCCCTCGTCGCTGCTGCTCCCGGCATTACCCGAACCGTTGGGCGAGTTGCTCGACGAATTCACTCTTCACGCCGGCACCGCCCACAGCTACACGGTCGGCAAAGGGCAATACGTGCAGGTGCTCGACGTCGCCGGCCGCCAATGCTCGGACTTCGTCGCCCTCGATCGGCGGGCGTTGGATCGCGGCCAGGAACTGGACCTGGACCAGACCGTTACCCGCACCTTGAACGGCAGCGCCTACCCGGCACCGGGACTGTTCTCGAAGTTTTTTGACCGGCAGATGCAACCGATGCTGGAAGTGGTGCGTGACACCGTCGGCCGCCACGACTCCTTCGCCCTGGCCTGTGCCGCGCGTTACTACGAGAGCCATGGCTACTTCGGGCACGACAACTGCAGCGACAACCTGAGCCGGGCCTTGGCGCCTCACGGGGTCGAGGCTCGCAGCGGTTGGCCGGCGATCAATTTGTTCTTCAACACCGGGATCGACGCCCACCAGCAGATGACATTGGACGAGCCGTGGTCGCGTCCCGGCGATTACGTGCTGCTGCGAGCCATGACCGATCTGCTGTGTGGCAGCACCTCATGCCCGGATGACATCGACCCGGCCAACGGCTGGAACCCGACCGATATCCATGTCCGCCTCTACAGCGAAAAGGAGCGTTTTTCCATCGCCATGAGCACTCGTACCACGGCCGATGCCGACCCGATCCTCACCCGTGAGTCCGCGTTCCACTCACGCACCAGCGCCTTGACTGGCAGCTTTACCGACTACCGAAACTGGTGGCTGCCGCTGCGCTACGACGGCTATGGCGCCATCGAGGAATACCTCGGTTGCCGCGAACGCGTCGCGGTGATGGACCTGACCGCCCTGCGCAAATTCGAAATCCTCGGCCCCGACGCCGAAGCCTTGTTGCAGTACTGCCTGACTCGGGATGTGCGGCGCCTGGCGGTGGGTCAAGTGGTGTACTCGGCGATGTGCCACGAGCATGGCGGCATGCTCGACGATGGCACCCTGCTGCGCCTGGGCCCGGATAATTTCCGCTGGATCTGCGGTGAGGATTACGCCGGAGTTTGGCTGCGCGAACAGGCGCAAAGGCTCGGCATGAAGGTCTGGGTCAAATCCGCCAGCGAGCAGATTCACAACCTGGCCGTCCAGGGCCCGATGAGTCGTGAACTGCTAAAGCAGATGGTCTGGACCCCAGCGACCCAACCGAGCCTGGAAACCCTCGGCTGGTTCCGCTTCCTGGTGGGCCGCCTGGATGGTTACGACGGCTGCCCGCTGATGATCTCGCGCACCGGTTACACCGGCGAACTGGGCTACGAAGTCTGGTGCCAGCCCGAAGATGCCGAGCGGGTCTGGGACCGGATCTGGCAACTGGGCCAACCGCTGGGCCTGGTACCGCTGGGCCTGGAAGCACTGGACATGCTGCGCATCGAAGCCGGACTGATTTTCGCCGGCTACGAGTTCAGCGACCAGACCGATCCTTTCGAGGCAGGTATCGGTTTTTCTGTGCCTATGAACAGCAAAACCGACGACTTCATCGGCCGCGATGCGCTGTTGCGGCGCAGTGCCCATCCCGCCCAGAAGCTGGTGGGCCTGCAACTGAGTGGCAACGAAGCCGCCCACCACGGTGACCCGGTGTATCGCGGCCGGGCCCAGGTCGGGGTCATCACCAGTGCCTGCCGCTCGCCGCTGCTGGCCAGCAACATCGCGCTGTGCCGGGTCGACGTGGCCTGCGCCGACGTCGGCACGACGCTTGAGATCGGCAAAGTCGATGGCCTGCAGAAGCGCATCAGCGCCGAGGTCACCGCAGCGATTTTCTACGACCCGCAAAAGAGCCGGGTGCGCAGTTGATCGACCAGACGGACCTGGGCGCCACCCTGACTTTGACTGCCCCCACTACTCCGCTACTCAGACATGGGAATACGAAGATGGAAGCGACTACGTTCGAGACCGTACCGCAGGCCGCCAGCACCGTTGGCAGCCTGCACCGCAAGATCGATTGGCGCGGGGCTTTCTGGGTTGCCAGTGGCGTGCCCGCGCTGGTGCTGTTTTCAATCGGCGCGATTGCCGCCACAGTGGGCAAACCGGCCTGGATCGTCTGGATCGTGTCGATCCTGTTCGGGTTTATCCAAGCCTTCACCTATGCCGAAATCGCCGGACTGTTCCCGCACAAATCCGGCGGCGCCTCGGTCTATGGCGCGGTCGCCTGGGTACGCTACAGCAAGCTGATCGCACCGGTTTCGGTGTGGTGCAACTGGCTGGCCTGGTCGCCGGTGCTGTCGATCGGTTCAGGGCTGGCAGCCGGCTACATACTCACCGCACTGTTTCCCGCCGATGCGCTGATCAATACCTGGCAATTGACCCTGCTCGATCTGGGTTGGATCAAGAGCGGCCTGTCACTGCGGATCAATGCGACATTCGCCATCGGTCTGTTGATCCTGCTGACGGTGTTCGCCGTGCAGCATGGCGGTATTCTGCGCTCGGCGCGCCTGACCCTGGTGCTCGGCGTGACGTCGCTGATCCCCTTGCTGCTGGTGGGCGTGGTGCCGTTGCTCACCGGCGATGCGGCCCAGGCCAATTTCCTGCCGTTGTACCCCCTGGCCCATGATGCCGCCGGGCAAGTGATCGATGGGCCCTGGGATCTGTCCGGCTGGACACTGATGGCCGGCGGTCTGTTCATGGCCGCGTGGTCCACCTACGGCTTCGAAACGGCGGTGTGCTACACACGGGAATTCAAAGACCCCAAGCGCGACACGTTCAAGGCGATTTTCTATGCGGGTCTGCTGTGCATTCTGGTGTTCACCCTGGTGCCGCTGGCGTTTCAAGGCAGCCTGGGACTCGGCCAACTGGTGACACCGGCCGTGCTGGACGCCAGCGGTGCAGTGGTTTCGCCGGCAGTCTACAGCGGCCTGCTGTCGCCCGCGATCTACAGCGGCATGGGCGTCGGCCAGGTGATGGCGGACAGTATCGGCGGCGGTAAACTGGTCGCCAACATCATGCTGATCATGCTGGTCCTGGCCACCCTGCTGGCGATCATGACGTCGATGTCCGGCTCATCGCGCACCTTGTACCAGGCGTCGGTGGATGGCTGGCTGCCGAAGTACCTGGGCCGCACCAATGAACACGGCGCGCCCACCGCCGCGATGTGGACCGACCTGTGTTTCAACCTGCTGCTGTTGCTGATGTCCGACTATGTCTTCGTGCTCGCGGCGTCCAACGTCAGCTACATCATCTTCAACTTCCTCAATCTCAACGCAGGCTGGATCCATCGTCTGGATCGTCCCGACTGGATACGCCCGTACAAAGCCCCTACCGTGCTCCTGGCGGCCGGTGGTGTGCTGAGCTTCGTCAACCTGGCCTGCATGGGGCTGGGCGCCGATATCTGGGGCGCGGGAACCCTGACGACCGGCCTGCTGCTGGCGCTGTTGATCCTGCCGGTGTTCTGCTACCGCCACTATGTGCAGGACAACGGGCACTTCCCCGAAGCCATGCTTAACGATCTCTACGTCCAGGCTGATACGGGTCAAAAACGCGCGGGCTGGTTGCCTTACCTCACGCTGGTCGCAGGTGTTCTAGTGGTGTACGGCAGCCATCAATTGGTAGTCTGAACACCCTTTGCTTGCAGATCCCTGATGAATCATCGAGGCGCAACGACGCCTCGGTGATTATTTCGCCCCTCTATCATCCAAGACAACGGTGACTCTTTTGATCGGCACCACCCCCGCACTTGCTCGCGATATCGACGGCAAGGCCATCTCCGCCCTGGTTCTCGACGAGGTTCGAGAAGAGGTTCTGGCCCTCGCGCACCGGCACATCTACCCCGCCCTGGCTGTATTGTTGGTGGGCGAAGATCCGGCCAGCGAGGTTTACGTGCGCAACAAATTGCTGCGGGCCAAGGAAGTCGGCATTCGCTCCCTGGAGTACCGTCTGCCAGCCAATGCCAGCCAGCACCAGGTACTGGAACTGATTGCCCAACTGAACGCCGATGTCACGGTGAACGGCATTCTGGTGCAGTTGCCGTTGCCGGGACATATCGACGAAGCGGCAGTCATCCAGGCCATCGACCCGGTCAAGGACGTGGACGGTTTTCATCGCGAGAACGTCGGCGGCCTGGTGCAAGGCATGGAAGTGCTGACACCCTGCACGCCCAGCGGCTGCATGCGTCTACTGCACGAAACCTGCGGCGATGTGAGCGGCTTGCACGCCGTGGTCGTCGGGCGCTCGAACATCGTCGGCAAGCCCATGGCGACCTTGTTGTTGCAGGCTCACTGTTCGGTCAGCGTGGTGCACTCACGCAGCGTCGATGCCCCGGCGTTGTGTCGACTGGCCGATATCGTCGTCGCGGCGGTAGGCCGTCCCGGGCTGATCGATGCCAGTTGGCTCAAGCCTGGCGCCGTGGTGATCGATGTCGGGATCAATCGTATTACGGACGAATCCGGCAGCCATCTGGTGGGTGATGTCGACTACGCCAGCGCGCGCACCGTCGCCAGCGCAATCACGCCAGTACCCGGTGGCGTCGGGCCGATGACCATTGCCTATCTGCTGAAGAACACCCTGATCGCCAGCCAGTTGCAGCATGCGGCCCAGGCCCGCGGGCAGACATCTGCCAGCCATCTGGTGGTGAGTTGAGCACAATGCGTACGACCCGTTCGAGGGTGTAATGCTGTTTACTTGATCGTTCCCGGAGATTCTGATCTTCCGTTCCTAGCGTGTTTTTTGGGTGGGATTGGTGTGTATATCCGTTACCGCAAAAACGGATATGCACACCAAACCATATAAATATCGGGCCTTCTCAAATAAAGCCAAAAACAACCGTAACTATCAGTGGTTGTAAGCACGCTCGTTGTGTTCAGCCAGGTCCAGCCCCATCTCCTCCACCGACTCATCGGCGCGCAAACCGATCACCGCGTTGATCACCTTGAGAATGACCCAACTGATGACAAAACAGTAAACCGTCGTCAGCAGTACGCCTTTGATTTGCGCCACGACCTGAGCCCCCATGGTCACGCCTTCGACCAATCCCCCCACCGACGGCACACAGAACACCCCGGTCAACACCGCGCCGATCATCCCGCCAATGCCGTGCAAGCCGAACACGTCGAGGCTGTCGTCATAACCGAAGCGCCGCTTGAGCACGGTGACACTCAGGTAGCAGAACACTCCACACAACAAACCGATGGCCAACGCACCGCCGACGCCGACATACGCGCACGCCGGCGTGATGCCCACCAGACCCGCCAAGGCACCACTGGCCAAGCCCAAAGCACTCGGTTTGCCAACCTTGAACCACTCGGTGAACATCCAGCCGAGAATACCGGCGCACGCCCCCAATTGGGTGTTGAGCATGACGATGCCAGAAGTGCCGTTGAGGCCACCGCCGGAACCGATGTTGAAACCGAACCAGCCCACCCAGAGCATCGCCGCACCGGCCATGGTCAGGCTCAGGTTGTGGGCGGGCATCGGCGTGTTCTGGTAGCCCTTGCGCTTGCCGAGAATCAGGCACGCGGCCAAAGCGGCGACACCGGCATTGATGTGCACGGCGGTGCCACCGGCGAAATCGAGTACGCCCCAGTTGTGCATCAAAGCGCCCGCGCCTCCCCAGACCATATGCGCCACCGGGGCGTACACCAGGGTGAACCACAACGCCATGAACCACAGCGCCGCCGAAAACTTCATGCGTTCGGCGAATGCACCGGCAATCAGCGCCGGGGTGATGATCGCGAAGGTCATCTGGAAGGTCACGAATACACCTTCCGGAATATCCCCAACCAGGCTCTCCGGGGTCATGCCCGCCAGAAAGGCCCGGCTCAAACCACCGACGAAACTGTTGAACGTCACCTGCCCCTCGATCATGCCGGTGCTGTCGACCACCATGCTGTAGCCATAGATTACCCACAGCACGCCGACCAGGCCGGCGATGCCGAAGCATTGGGTGAACAGCGAAAGCATGTTCTTTGCCCGGACCAAGCCACCGTAAAACAATGCCAGTCCCGGTAGACACATGAACAGCACCAGCACCGCGGCAGTGACCATCCAGGCGGTGCTGCCGGTGTTCAAGGCGGGTGCATCGGCGGCCTGGGCCAAGGGCGCAAATGCACCGGCCGCCAATAAACCGAGAAGGGATTTGCCGAGAAGACGATTGACCATGTTCAAAGCTCCTGCAAAGAAAGGTGAGTGTCGGGCAGCGAGCAATAAAGAATGAGAGACGGGCCTTTTCGGCCTCTCGAATATAAATGCCATGAACAGGACTTGTGGGAGCGGGCTTGCTCGCGAAAGCGGTGGGTCAGCTTGCAGCAGTTTTGACTGTGCCACCGTCATCGCGAGCAAGCTCGTTCCCACAGGTTTTTCCGGGGCGTTCACAGGCATCGCGCACGCCACAGATCCCTTGTGGGAGCGAGCCTGCTCGCGATAGCGGTGGGTCAGCTTGCAGCAGTTTTGACGGTGCCACCGTCATCGCGAGCAAGCTCGCTCCCACAGGTTTTTCCGGGGCGTTCACAGGCATCGCGCACGCCACAGATCCCTTGTGGGAGCGAGCCTGCTCGCGATAGCGGCGGGTCAGCTTGCAGCAGTTTTGACGGTGCCGCCGTCATCGCGAGCAGGCTCGCTCCCCCAGGTTTTTGTCAATAACCGGTACCAGAGCCTGGAACCCAGTTGGTCCCCGCCAACGGCACCCGGGCCATGGCCGCCGACTCCACCGTCAACGCCACCAGATCCTCGGGGTCGAGGTTGTGCAGGTGCGACTTGCCGCAAGCCCGGGCCATGGTCTGGGCTTCCAGCACCAGGACGCGCAGGTAGTTGGCCAAGCGGCGGCCCCCCTCCACCGGATCCAGTCGCTTGGACAGCTCCGGGTCCTGCGTGGTGATCCCGGCCGGGTCGCGACCGTTCTGCCAGTCATCATAAAAGCCGGCCGCCGAGCCGATCTTCTTCAGCTCTTCATCCAGGCGCGGGTGGTTGTCGCCCAGCGCGATCAGTGCTGCGGTGCCGATGGCCACCGCATCCGCGCCCAGTGCCATGGCCTTGGCCACATCGGCACCGTTGCGAATTCCGCCAGAAACGATCAGCTGGACCTTGCGATGCATGCCCATCTCCTGCAAAGCCTGTACCGCTTGCGGGATGGCCGACAAAATCGGAATTCCCACGTGCTCGATAAAGACCTCCTGGGTCGCCGCTGTCCCGCCTTGCATGCCATCGAGCACGATCACATCCGCTCCGGCCTTCACGGCCAGCTTGACGTCGTAGTACGGCCGGCTGGCACCGATTTTCACGTAGATCGGTTTTTCCCAATCAGTGATTTCGCGGATCTCGGCAATCTTGATCGCCAGGTCATCCGGGCCGGTCCAATCGGGGTGACGACAGGCACTGCGCTGATCGACACCAATCGGCAAGGTGCGCATGCCGGCGACGCGCTCGGTGACTTTCATCCCCAGCAACATACCGCCGCCACCGGGTTTGGCGCCTTGCCCCAGGACGATTTCGATCGCGTCAGCCTTGCGCAGATCGTCCGGGTTCATGCCGTAGCGCGACGGCAAGTACTGATAGACCAAATGCTGCGACTGGCCGCGCTCCTCCGGGGTCATGCCGCCGTCACCGGTGGTGGTGCTGGTGCCCGCGATGGTCGCGCCACGGCCCAGGGCTTCCTTGGCATTGGCCGACAACGCACCAAAACTCATGCCGGCGATGGTCACCGGAATCTTCAAGTGGATCGGCTTCTTGGCAAAGCGGTTGCCGAGGATCACATCGGTGCCGCATTTCTCCCGATAGCCTTCCAACGGGTAACGCGAAACACTGGCGCCAAGCAGCAGCAAGTCATCGAAGTGCGGCAGCTTGCGCTTGGTGCCGCCGCCGCGAATATCGTAGATGCCGGTCTCGGCGGCACGCTGGATTTCCTGGATGGTCAGACGATCGAAGGTGGCTGACTCGCGCAGTACGGGTGCCGCTTTTTGGCTGGTGAGGTCGCTCATATCTGTTCTCCTCGCGCGGATCAGTACGCGGACGCGTTATCGACTTTGAAGTTGTACAGCTGACGGGCCGAACCGTAGCGCTTGAAGTCAGCCGCCTTGTGCGCGAAACCGGCACGGTTCAACAGGTCCTGGAGTTCTTGGAGGTGTTCGGCACGCATCTCTTTCTCGATGCAATCGGAGCCCAGGGACTCCACATTGCCCTTCACGTAGATGTGGGTCTCGTACAAGGAATCACCCAGCGCATCGCCGGCATCACCGCAGACCACCAATCGCCCGGCCTGGCCCATGAAGCAGCTCATGTGGCCGATGCTGCCGCCTACGACAATGTCGATGCCCTTCATGGAAATTCCGCAACGCGCGCCGGCATCCCCTTCAATCACCAGCAGCCCGCCATGGGCCGTGGCACCGGCCGCCTGGGAGGCGCTGCCTTTGACGCGGACGTAGCCGGACATCATGTTCTCGGCGCAACCGACACCGACGTTGCCGTGGACGGTGATCGAGGCTTTCTGATTCATACCCGCGCAGTAGTAGCCGGCGTGACCCTGGATATCGATGGACAGCACTTCGTTCACCCCGACCGCGAGGTTGTGCTTGCCGTCCGAATGCGTCACCACCCATTCGCGGTCTTCAACGTTGCTGACCTGGTCGTGCAACGCCTGATTGAGTTCACGCACAGTGGCAGTGGAAAGATCGATGGTTTTCATGTGTGCGCCCCTTAAGCTGACTCGCGTTCCCAGATGTACATAGTGGCCGGTACCGGCTCCCAGACCTTGGCATGCTCGATACCCGGCAGGCTCGACAGGGCCTGATACTCGGAGGCCATGGCGACGTAATCGTCGGTCTCGGCGAGGATCGCCGGCTTGCAGGCAATCGGGTCGCGGATTACGGCAAAACCGTTGCGGGTGCCGATGGCGAAGGTGAAGAAACCGTCCAGATCCTCCAGCGAATGATCCAGCGCTTCTTTCAATGAGTCGCCCTGCTGCAGGCGCCAGGTCAGGTAGCCGGCGGCCACTTCGGTGTCGTTGTCGGTCTCGAAGTGAATGCCTTCGCGCTTGAGTTCCTGACGCAGGCGGAAGTGATTGGACAGCGAGCCGTTGTGCACCAGGCACAGGTCAGCGCCAGTAGAGAACGGGTGACTGCCTTCCATGGTCACCGCGCTTTCAGTGGCCATGCGGGTGTGGCCGATGATGTGGCTGCCCTTCATGCCGGCCAGGCCGAAGCGTTGGGAAATTTCCTGGGGCAAGCCCATTCCCTTGAGGATTTCGATGCTCTGGCCAGCGCTCATGATGCGCACGTTTGGCGCCAGTTCGGCGAGGGCCAGACGTACCGCCGTCTCTTCGGCATTGACCTTGAGCACGGCAGCGCTGGCGTTCTGGAACCAGTCCAGCGAGCAGCCAAGGCGCCCTTCCAGCTCACCCATCAGGGTTTTCCAGTCGAAACCGTCGGTGGTCGCCTGCAGGGTCAGCTTGATCCAGCCGTCGGCCACCTCATCGCCATAAATGGCGAAGCCGGCACTGTCCGGACCACGATCGGTCATGGCCTGCAACATTGGTTCGAAGAGCTTGCCGAGCTGGGACTCCAGCTGCGGATTTTTCAGGTAAAGACCTACGATCCCACACATATCAAGTCTCCTTCGGAGGCAGTGAACACTCGACGCCGTGCCGGGTGCCCGAATGGTTGTCAAAACACTGGGTCAGAAAAATTCGGTGTAGCGCTGGATCTCCCAGTCGGAGACATGGCGGCTGTATTCCACCCATTCCATGCGCTTGAGCTTGATGAACTCACCTACGATCTGCGGGCCCAGCACCTCAGCGAACAGCAGGTCGGCTTCCAGGGCGTCACAGGCTTCCTTGAGCGATTGCGGCAGGGTCTTGATGCCTCGCGCGGCGATCTGTTCCAGGCTCAGGCTGTAGAGGTTCTCATTGCAGACATGGTCGATTTCCAACTGGCGATCGATGCCATCCAGGCCGGCGGCGATGATCGCGGCGCTGACCAGGTAGGGATTGCAGCCGGCGTCCGGCAGGCGGAACTCCAGGCGGCCGTAAGGCACCCGTACCATGGCCGAACGGTTGTTGGCGCCGAAGGCGATAAAGGCCGGCGCCCAGGTCGCGCCGGACAACGAATTACCGACCACCAGACGCTTGTAGGAGTTGACCGTCGGCGCGGCGAAGGCACACAGCGCCGGGCCATGGGCCAGCAGGCCGGCGGCAAAGTGATAAGCCATTTTCGACAGGCCCATGCCGCTGGGGTCGCTGGCATCATGGAACAGGTTCTTGTTCTCGGCGCTGCTGATCGACAGGTGAAAATGCATGCCATTGCCGGCGCGTTTCGGGTCGGGCTTGGGCATGAACGAGCAGATCATGCCCAGGTCATTGGCGATTTCGCCGGCAGCCATGCGAAAAAACGTGAAGCGATCCGCCGAGGTCATGGCGTCGCTGTAGGTGTAGTTGATCTCGAACTGGCCGTTGGCGTCTTCGTGGTCAATTTGATAGACCTCGAAATCCACTGCCTGCAAGGCTTCGGTCAGCCGCTCCAGGAAAACACGGGAGCGCGACAGGCCTTTGTAGTCATAACAAGGCTTGTCCAGGTTGTCGCTGGGGTCCACCAGTTGCAGTTTGCCCTGTGCGTCGCGGCGCATCAGGTTGAACTCGGGCTCCAGGCCGGTGTTGAGCGTCCAACCCTTTTCTGCCAGGCGCTGCACTTGTTGCTGCAACACATAACGGCTGTCATACGGATGCGGCTTACCGTCGACATGACCGATGCACACCACTCGCCCGTAACCCGGCTGCCAGGGCACCGGGGTCAGGGTGGACAAATCACCGCGGGCCATGAAGTCCGGCCCGTGGGGCTCCATGCCCATGCCGCTGATCGCGAATCCGGCAAAACCCGCCCCCTCTTCAGCCACGGCCTTGAGCCCACAGATAGGCACCGACTTGGTTTTGGCCGCCCCGTGGATATCCACAAATTGCGCAAGCACGTACTTGATTGCGTGCTTGTCGATGATGCGCTGGGTTTCTGCTGGCAACATTGCTCGTCACTCCTCGCGAAAGGCAAAACAGTGTGGATGGCCTTGACTGACTTTTTATTCCTAAAAAGAAAGTTAGTTTCCCAATAGGAATGCAAGGCCCTTGCCAGATTCGCGAGTGAAGCGCCGTCGCTCCCAGAAAAGCGTTTTTGTGCTGTATATATGGGAAAATTCTTTTCCCAGTGGGAATATCGCTCGACAGACGCGAGCCGAACGCCGCCATTTGCACTTTCTCAGTGCGAAACTAATATTACTGAACGGAAAGTGTGCAGGATTTGATGACTATGCCGACCGAAACCGCCCCGCGCCTCAAGCTTGAGCAATACCTGGGCTTGCAGATCAAGCGCCAGCGCCAGGCCCAGGATCTGAAATTGTCTGACGTGGCCAAGATTGCCGATATCAGCCAAGGCATGTTGAGCAAGATCGAAAACGCCCAGGTGTCCACCAGCCTCGACACCCTGAGCCGTCTGTGCGACGTGCTCGGCCTGCCTCTGTCCAAGTTGTTCAGCGAATACGACCAGCAAGATGGCAGTGCGCTTCTGGTCAAGGCTGACCAGGGCATGGAAGTGGTGCGCCGTGGCACCGAGAAAGGCCATACGTACCATCTGCTCAACCATACCCGCGGGCCGAAGAAAAGCTTCGAGGCCTATATGGTCAGCATGGATGACGCGAGTGAGGAGTTTCCGACCTTCTCTCACCCCGGCACCGAATTCCTTCACTTGCTCGAAGGCGAACTGATCTATCGTCACGGCAATCAGCTTTACCGCATGGAAGCCGGCGACAGCCTGACGTTCGAAGGCGAAATCCCCCACGGCCCCGAGCAACTGGTGCAGGTGCCTATCCGCCTTTTGTCGATCATGAACTACGGCAACGACAAAGAGTAACGCCTCCCTCCCGATGCATGAAGATCAACCTGTGGGAGCGGGCTTGCTCGCGAATGCGATGTGTCAGTTGTCATCTATATCAACTGACAGAGCGCATTCGCGAGCAGCCCGCTCCCACATTTTTGACCGCGTTCGACCGACGGAAACGAGTCGCCTTCCCTCGCAAAAAAATTCCCCTCAGTTAAAAAACTTTCCCAAACCTCTAGACGTCCAGCCTCCACTCCCCTATAAAGCCATTTCAGGAATATTTTATTCCCAACAAGAAAATAAGCTCATGAATGAGCCTGCCGCCCGTTGATGATTTTTTTCGCTATGCGATGAGCTGCCGCCATCATCCCGAGGACGTGTCATGCAACACGAAAAAAACCATTTCATCATCAAGATCACCTGTCCTGCGGTGTCCGGCATCGTCGCTGCCGTCACCACCTATCTGGCGGACAACCGTTGCTACATCGGGGAGATGGCGCAATTCGACGACGACTTCAGCGGTCGTTTTTTCATGCGTGCGGTGTTTCGCTTCAACGACGGCCACTCAGGCGACCTGCAACAGATCAAGGACGGTTTCGCCCAGGTCGCCCAAGCCTTCGACATGACCTGGGAATTGCATGACACCCGCGAGCCGATGCGCGTGTTGCTGATGGTCAGCAAGTTCGACCACTGCCTGACCGACCTGCTCTACCGCTACCACAAGGGCGAGATGGACATGACCATCACTGCCATCGTCTCCAACCACCTCGACCTGCGCCCGATGGCCGAACGCGAAGGCATTCGCTTCATTTACCTGCCAGTGACCAAGGAGACCAAGGCCCGGCAGGAAGCCGAACTGATGAAGATCGTCGACGACACCGGCACCGAGCTCGTGGTGTTGGCGCGCTACATGCAAATCCTCTCCGATGACCTGTGCAAGCAACTCTCGGGCCGGGCGATCAACATTCACCATTCGTTCCTCCCCGGCTTCAAAGGCGCCAAGCCCTATCACCAGGCCTACCAGCGTGGGGTGAAACTGATTGGCGCCACCGCCCATTACGTCACCAGCGACCTCGATGAGGGACCGATCATTGAGCAGGAAGTGCAGCGCGTCGACCACGTCTACCTGCCTGACGACCTGGTGGCCACCGGCCGTGACACCGAAACCGTGGCCCTGTCCAAGGCAGTCAAATACCACCTGGAGCACCGGGTTTTCCTCAATCAGGACAGAACGGTGATCTTCCGGTGAACACGCACAAACTGATCGACGGCAAAGCCACCGCCGCCCGCGTGCTGGTACAGGTCCGCAAGGACGTGGAGCGCCTGCGCGAGCAAGACATTCAACCGGCACTGGCGGTGATTCTGGTGGGCAGCGACCCAGCCAGCCAGGTCTATGTGCGCAACAAGATCCTGCGCGCCGAAGAGGTGGGTATCCGCTCGCTGGAACATCGGCTGCCCATGGATACCAGCACTGAACAGTTACTCATTCTGATCGCCCGATTGAATGCCGATCACTCGATCCACGGCATTCTTCTGCAACTGCCACTGCCCGCTCATATCGATGAATTACGGGCACTGGAGGCAATCGCACCGGACAAGGACGTCGACGGATTCCACAGTCAGAACGTCGGCGGCCTCAGCCAGGGTCGTACGGTACTCGCACCTTGCACCCCCAGTGGTTGTTTGTATTTGCTGGAGCAAACCTGTGGTGATCTGCGCGGTAAGCACGCAGTAGTGATCGGCCGCTCGAACATCGTCGGCAAACCCATGGCCGCGCTGTTGCTGCAGGCCGATTGCTCGGTGACCGTCCTGCATTCGCGCAGCCCGGATCCGCAAGCGCTGTGCCGGCAGGCGGACATCGTCATCGCCGCCGTGGGTCGCCCACGGTTGATCGACGCCAGTTGGCTCAAGCCTGGCGCCGTGGTGATCGACGTCGGCATTAACCGCATCGAAGACGATGGCCGCAGCCGTCTGGTGGGCGACGTCGACTTCGACAGCGCCCTGGCCCATGTCGCGGCGATCACCCCGGTGCCCGGTGGTGTCGGCCCGATGACCATTGCCTTCCTGATGAAAAACACTGTCACCGCGGCCCTTGCACAACACCAGGCCCAACGCAGCCAATCGGAGGCCTTATGCCATTCAATCTATTGAAATACGGGCTGAGTTCGGAGTACCCGGTGGAAGTGGATTTGCCGCCACCCCGCGAACTCAAGTCGAGCTATGACGTGGTGATCATTGGTGCCGGTGGCCACGGCCTGGCCATCGCGTACTACCTGGCCAAGTACCACGGCATCACCAACGTCGCGGTGTTGGAGAAGTCCTACCTGGGCGGCGGCAATACCGCGCGCAACACGGCGGTGATCCGCTCCAACTACCTGACCAGCGAAGGCGTGCGCTTTTATGCCGAGTCAGTGCGGATGTTCCAATCGCTGTCCAACGAATTCGATTTCAACATCATGTACTCCGAGCGCGGCCAACTGACCCTGGCCCACACCGACGCCACGGTGCGGTCGTTCCGCCAGCGCGCCGAAGTCAACAAGCACTTCGGCGGCCGCAGCGAGATGATCGACCGCCAGCAGATCCGTGAACTGGTGCCCAGTCTCAACCTCGATCCCGGCCACTTGCCGGTACTCGCCGGCCTGTGGCACATCGACGGCGCCACCGCCCGCCACGACGCTGTGGCCTGGGGTTACGCCAAACAAGCCGCCAAGCGTGGCGTGGAAATCCATCAGCTCACCGAAGTCCAGGACCTGATCATCGAAAACGGCACCCTCACCGCGGTCAAGACCAACCGCGGCACCATCAAGTGTGGTTGCGCGGTGCAGGCGATTGCCGGGCACAGCTCGTTGCTGATGGCCAAGGCCGGGATTCGTTCGCCGATCCAGACCTTCCCGCTGCAAGCGATGGTCACGCAGCCGTTCAAGCCGTTTCTCGATCCACTGGTGAGTTCCTCTGCCTTGCACTGCTATGTGCAGCAAACGAGTCGTGGCGAGGTGGTGTTCGGCGGCGGCTCCGACCCCTATCCGCTGTTCAATACCCGTTCCACGCTCGATTTGAAGGAAAGCCTGCTGGCCCATGCCATCGAGATGTTCCCGTTCCTGGCCAACGCCAAGCTGATGCGCCAATGGGCCGGGATCACCGACATGACCCCGGACTACAGCCCGATCATGGGCCTGTCACCGGTGAACAATTACTACCTCGACGCGGGCTGGGGCACCTGGGGCTTCAAGGCCACGCCGATCTGCGGCAAGACCATGGCCGAGTTGGTCGCCAGCGGCGGCAAGGTGCCAGAGCTGATCAAACCGTTCGGCCTCGAACGTTTCTCGACCTTCCAGCAAGTCAACGAAATGGGCGCCACGGCGGCCAGTCACTGACGCAGAGCAGACTATGAAAATCATGAATTGCCCGCTCAACGGGCCGCGCAATATCAGCGAGTTCACCTATGGCGGCGAATTCAAACCCATGCCCGACCCCGTCACGTGCAGCGACGGCGAATGGGCGGACTACGTGTTCAACACCGACAACCTCGCCGGCGTGGTGCGTGAATGGTGGATGCACACCCCCTCCAGCTACTGGTTTCTCGCCGAGCGGCATACCGTCACCGACGAAATCCTGCGGACCTTCGATCCCAAGGAACTCTTCAGCACCCGTGTCGAATTCAACGCCGCTGCCAAGGAGATCGCAGGATGAATCGCCTACCCGCCCCCATGGGCTTGTTGATCGACCGTAATCAGCCGCTGGATTTCAGTTTCGACGGGCAGCGCTACCAAGGCTTGCAAGGCGACAGCATCGCCAGTGCCCTGTTGTCCAACGGGCGTTTCCTGATCTCCCGCTCGTTCAAATACCATCGCCCACGCGGCCCGCTGACCATGGCCGGCCAGGACGCCAACAGCCTGGTACAACTGCCCCAGGAACCCAATGTGCTGGCCGATGCTCACGCGCTGTCCGCGGGTTTGCAGGTGACGGCGCAGAACGTCAGCGGCTCGCTGGATAACGACCGCGACGCCTACCTGGGCAAGTTCTCCAAATTCATGCCGGTGGGTTTCTACTACCGCTCGTTCTACAAGCCCAAGGGCATGTGGAAAGTCTGGGAACCGATCATTCGCAAGAAGGCCGGCCTCGGTGTACTCGACCTGAAGTTCCAGCCGGATTACTACGACAAGGCCTACCTGTTTACCGACGTCGCCGTCATCGGTGCAGGTCCCGCCGGGCTGCACGCCGCCCTGACCGCCGCCAACGCCGGAGCCAAGGTGTTGCTCATCGAGCAACAGCCGGTTCTCGGCGGGTCGCTGACCTATGCCCGCTTCGACATCGACGGCAACAAGGCTGAAAACCTGCGCCGCGAACTGCTCGCGGCGGTCGAGCAGCACGCCAATATCCAGATCCTCACCGAAGCCACGTGCAACGCCTGGTTCACCGATAACTACCTGCCGGTGATCCAGGGCAAACGCCTGTACAAGGTCCGCGCTCGCCAGTGCCTGGTGTGCAGCGGCGCGTTCGATCAACCGGTGATCTTTCGCAACAACGACCTGCCGGGTGTGATGCTGACCAGCGCTGCACAACGGCTGATGAAGCTGTACGCGGTCAAGCCGGGTAACCGCGCCGTGGTGCTGACGGGCAACGACGATGGCTACCTCGCTGCACTTGATCTGCATGACCAGGGCGTGGAGGTCGTCGCTGTAGTGGACCTGCGCCAAGGGCCTTCGGACGAAGCCCTGCTGCGCGCACTGGCGCAACGCAAGATCAACCATCAGGGCAACAGCACCGTCTATGAAGCCCAGCACGAGAAAGGCATGCGCCATATCAACGGTGTCGACGTGCGCCAGATCACCGCACAAGGCCAGGTCGCCGAGAGTGGGCAACATCTGGCGTGCGATTTACTGTGCATGTCCGCCGGCTATATGCCGGTCTATCAACTGCTGTGCCAGGCCGGTGGCAAACTGGCCTACGACGATCAACGGGCCGAGTTCACGCTCAGCGGCCTGCCAAGGAATCTGAATGTCGCCGGCTCGGTCAACGGCCGGCACCATCTGGATAACGTGATTGCCGATGGTGTGAATGCCGGTGCCGAAGCCGCCTCCGCGCTAGGCCTGACCGTCAGCACGCAACGCGTGCCATTGACTGGTGAGGCTCGGGTCAATTTCAATTGGCCCATCTTCCCGCACCCCAAAGGCAAGGACTTCGTCGACTTCGACGAGGATCTGCAAGTGGCCGACATCGTCAACGCCACCCGCATCGGCTATCGCGATGTGCAACTGGTCAAGCGCTACTCCACCGTCGGCATGGGACCGTCTCAGGGGCGTCACTCGGCGCTGCCGACCGCCCGGCTGGTGGCGTGGGCCACGCAACGCAACATCAGCGAAACCGGTGTGACCACGGCGCGACCGCCGTTTGTGGCCGAGAAGCTGGCGCATGTCGCCGGTCGCGCATTCGATCCCTACCGACAAACACCGATGCATGCCCGTCACCTGCAAGCCGGGGCGAAAATGATGCCCGCCGGCATCTGGCAACGTCCGGCCTACTACGGTGATGCCAAGGCGCGTGAGGCCTGCATGCAGGCCGAAGCCCTGCATGTGCGCAACAAGGTCGGCCTCATCGACGTCTCGACATTGGGCGGCCTCGATGTACGTGGCCCGGACGCCGCCGAGCTGCTCAACCGCATGTACACCTTTGCCTTCCTCAAACAGCCGGTCGGCCGCTCCCGCTATGCGCTGATGACCAACGAGCACGGCGTGGTGATCGATGACGGTGTCTGCGCGCGGTTTGCCGAGAACCATTTCTACGTCACCGCCACCACCAGTGGCGTCGACCGGATCTATCAGCAAATGCTCAAGTGGAACGCGCAATGGCGCCTCGACGTGGATGTCGCCAACGTCACCGCGGCCATCTGCGCGGTCAACGTCGCCGGACCCGATTCGCGCAAGGTACTGGAACAGGTCTGCACCGACCTGGACCTGAGCGCCGAAGCGTTTCCTTATCTGGGCGTGCGCCAGGGCACCGTGGCCGGCATCAAGGCCCGTTTGCTGCGAGTGGGTTTTGTCGGCGAGCTGGGCTATGAAATCCATGTACCGGCGCGCCACGGGCTCATGCTCTGGGACGCGCTGATGGAGGCTGGCAAGGCCCATGACATCCGCCCCTTCGGCGTCGAAACCCAGCGCCTGCTGCGCCTGGAAAAAGGCCACGTGATCATCAGCCAGGACACCGACGGCATGACCCATCCGGCGGAAATCGACATGGGCTGGGCGGTCAGCCGCAGCAAGCCGTTCTTCGTCGGCCGGCGCTCGGTGGACATCCTCGAAGCCCAGCCGCTGAAACGCAAACTGGTGGGCTTCAGCCTACCGAAGAACAGCCCGCAACCACTTGAAGGACATCTGGTGCTCAACGGGCCGGACATCAGTGGGAATGTCACGTCCTGCGAATATTCCGCCACCCTCGGCAAGATCATTGGCCTGGCCTACGCCGGCATCGACCAAAGCATCCCGGGGCAACGCATCCCGATCCGGGTCGAAGGCGGCATCGTCGTCCAGGCCGAGGTGGTGCAGTTGCCCTTCTTTGATCCCGACAACCAACGCCAGGAGCTTTGAGCCATGACCAGTCTGAAAGAACAACACACCGGCGGGCAACAGGCTCTCGTGCCGTTGCCCACGTGCACGCTGGCGGACTTAACTGACCTGCCTCGGGTGGGTTTTCGTGGTGCTCACAGTGCCGCGTACTTGCAAGGTCGCCATTTCATTCTGCCGCACGCCCCTAATCGCGCCGAGGTCCAGACCGATGGTAGCCAAGTGGCGCGCCTGTCGCAGACCGAATATCTGTTGCTGGGCAGCCTCGAAGACCAAGGCCAGCGCATTGCCGACGAAGAAGCCCGTTGGGAACTCGATCACCAAGCCAACTATCTGCTGCCTCGTCAGGACAGTCATGCCTGTTTCCAACTGACCGGAGAGCACCTGAGCGAAGTGATGGCCAAGCTCTGTGGGGTCGATCTGAGCCCGCAGGCGTTCGATCCGGGGGCGGTGGCACAGACTTCGGCGGCCCGCATCAATGTGATCGTGATCAACTCCAGTACCGCGCAGCAGGCGAGTTTGCACATTCTGTGTGATCGGGCGTCGAAAGCGTATTTCCGGGAGGCTTTGCTGGACGCGATGGAGGAGTTTTCCGGGCAGGCAACGGATGGAACGACAGTCTGACGCCAGGCAGAAACAAGACGAACTGGAAGCTTACTGCCCCCTCCAGGACAGAGGGGTTTCCAGAATGACGCGACAAAAGGACCGCGGCCCTCTCACCCAACCACCTAAATCACCGCCCGCAATTCCCGTGGCGACAGGCCGTAGTGTGAGCGAAAGCGCACTGCAAAACGCGAGGCCGAAGCGTAGCCGCTGGCGCCGGCAATTTCACCGATGGAACGAGACGTGGTTTGCAACCATTGCAACGCCATTGCCAGTCGAACGCTTTCCAGAATATTCCTGAAACTGTCCCCCTCATTAGCCAGTTGGCGGCGCAACGTCGACTCCCCCAGGTTCAGGTGTTGGGCGACGCCAGCCACCGTCCAGTCGCTCTCCGGGCTGCTCATTACCAACTGCTGCACGCGCTCGCACAGTGGATCGTTGCGATCCATCAGCAGAGGTCCGGCCAAACCGCCGAGACCCAGGCTCAGAAGAACCGCCTCCCCGTAGTGTGTGCGCAATGCATCCGGGGCGCCCGCATTGATGGCGGCCAATAACTGATCCCATGCCTGTGTGGTGTGCCTGTCCAGCGGGACACACAGATCTGTGTTCAGCGTTCTGTGGCGGCTGACGATCTGCTGTCGATAGCGGAGGTTGAAATTACGCAGTATCGAACTGGGAAAGGTCACTGCATCGGCGATGTAGTCACCTTGAGGACCAGGAAAATTTGAGATACCCAGTTCGTGTCCGGCCGGCATCAGTATCAGATGTCGCGGCCCGACACGCATCTCCCGGTCATCCCATTGCAGCAGTTTTTCCCCTTGGCGTACCCGACACAAGGTGGTCGCGAATATCGACACCCGCTGCAATGTATGGGGCTGTCGCGCCCGTATGACACACGCATCGACGACGCTCTCCCGGTGCTGCGTGCCAATACTTGGGTGCATCGTTTAACGTCCGTAAGTTGAAGTGATGGTCGCTTTGGCCAAGGCGTTGGCATTGAGCATGTAGCCCACCAATGCACCACTGGCCTGGTTATCGAGGGGCAGCTTATCGACTTTCAACGCCCATACGGTGAATTGATAGCGATGTGGCTTATCCCCTACAGGTGGGCAAGCCCCACCAAATCCCGGTTGACCATAATCGGTTCGCCCTTGTACCGCACCGGCAGGCAGGTTCGAACCGACCCCTCTTGGCAAACTCTTGGTTGAAGCCGGCAGGTTGACCACCGTCCAATGCCACCAGCCACTGCCGGTCGGAGCATCGGGATCGTAGACGGTGACAGCATAACTTTTAGTACCCGCCGGGGCATTGCTCCAGGAAAGCTCGGGCGAAGTATTCCCCCCTTCACAACCGAACCCCTGGAACACCTCGCGACTGGTCAACGGGCGGTTTTCAGCAATGTCTTGGCTCGTCAGCGAGAAGTCGGCAGCGTGTCCAGCGAGGACAACGCCCATGGACAATACGGATAGAATTATTCTGGTGTTCATCGTGACCTCATTGAATCGGTGTGAAGCACGAGTCTAGAGAGCGCGCAGAATGATTACTGTGCCGAAATGCTCGATCATTGTGCCGAAACGCTCGCACCGCTATAGAGCAGCAACGAATGGCCGGCACAGGTAGGCTTTTGCGCGCTCGTTGGGCTAACCTTGGCGCATTACGACCCATCGCCCCCAGCGCTGGCGAAACCACCCGTAGCCACTGACCAAGGCGATACCGCCCAGCACCAGCGTCGCACCCACGATGAAGTTCGGCTCCAGCGGTTCGTCCAGCAGCCAGACGCCAAAGCCAATGCCGAACAACGGCGTCATGAACGACAGCACCCCCAGTTGCGAAGCGAGGTAGCGGCGCAGCAGGGAGAACCAGATCAGGAAGCTGGCGAAGGACACCAGCAACACCTGGAATGCCATGCTGGCGATGAGTTGCGGCGTAGGGTTGATCGTCGTTTGCCCCAGAGCTGCCGACATGCCGATCAGCAGCAGCCCGGCGCCGATCAATTGATACAGCAGCGTCTGACTGGCGGGCAGATTCGTCAACCGCGAACAACGCACCGTCACCGTGGTTGCGCCCCACAGCGCGCCAGCCAACAAGCCCATGCCGTCACCGAGCAATGAGCTGCTGCTCGCCGCACCCGCCCCTCCACTGAAGGCAACCACGATCCCCGCGAATGCAACGGCAATGCCGAGCCATTGCGCCGGCTTGAGGCGTTCGCTCGGCAGTTTCCAGTGCAAGCCGAGGGCGGCGAACATCGGTGCGGTGTACAGGAAAATCACCATGTGTGAAGCCGTCGTATGACGCAGGCCTTCGCCTACCATCACGAACTCCAGGGCGAACAACAACCCAACCAGCATGCCTGGGCGCCAACTGCCATCGGTCAGAGACAGGCGCTCACCCCGGGCCAACACCAAGAGCCAGACCAGTACCGCCGCGATGGCCGAGCGCACACCCAGTTGCAGCATCGGCGCCATGTCGGCGGCGCCGGCCTTGATTGCGACTTGCTGGAAACCCCAGATGGCACAGAGGCCAGTCATCAGGGCGCAGACCTGGCCATCCAGGGCGCGGCGGGTGGTCATGGGAAGATCCTTGGGCAGAAATAGATGAAAGGATTGTCTGCCTGACACCTTTGCTGGATATAGTGATTACCCGACAAGCCATCCCGGTAATCCGCCATTGCGGTCGATATGCAGCCTCCAGCCCAACATCTGAAGATTCCTCCGTTCGACGCAGCCCTGCCCTCGCCGATTTTCTTTCGCAGCGCCTGCATGCCGGCCCATGCGACTTACCCCCGGCACAGGCATGCCTGGGGTGAGTTCGTCTACTCCTACAGCGGGGTGATGGAAATCGAGATCGCCCAGCATCATTACCTGGCGCCACCGCAGTACGGCATCTGGCTGCCACCGGACATGGAACACGTGGGGTTCAATCGGCATGAGGCCTGCCATTGTTCGTTGTACCTGGCCGCCGAACTGTGCGACGCACTGCCTGCCGTGCCCTGTGCGCTGACCTTGAGCCCGCTGATTCGCGCGTTGCTGGAAGAACTGCGCAGCGACCCGCCAAGCCAGCCACAGACGCCCGAACAGCAGCGTTTGTTGCAGGTGCTGGTGGACAAGCTGGCGCGGGCGCCCCATGCCGGCAGCTACCTGCCGTCCTCGGATGATCCACTGCTGGGCCCCGTGCTGCGGGCCTTGGAGGCGAACCCCAGCGATCCGCGTTCCTTGCCGCAACTGGCCCGCGCCGCCAACACCACCGAACGCACGTTGATGCGCCGGGCGCAACGGGACCTGGGCATGTCACTGGTGGAATGGCGCCAGCGCCTGAGAGTCATCGAAGCCCTGGCCCTGCTCGAACGTGGTCAGAGCGTGGAAACCATCGGCCTGGACCTGGGCTACAGCAGCGCCTCGGCATTCATCAGCATGTTTCGCAAGATGATGGGCACCACACCGGATGAGTATCGGCGCAGGCACATGCCTGGATGACGAGGGTGGTGCTGGGATTGCTATCGCGAGCAGGCTCGCTCCCACAGGGGGTCTTGGGTGTCCATGAGTTTTGCGCTCACCGCAGGCTCGCTCCCACAGGGATTCTGGGATGTTCATGGATATTGAATTCACCGCAGATCCACTGTGGGAGCGAGCCTGCTCGCGATGGCGCCAGTGGGTTTGACCTCGATTTCGGCACTGATCCCAAACCGCCCCGCCATCTCCCTGCGGCCACTGGCCGTCAACCCCAGCGCCCGGCTGTCCAGGTCCTGGATCACCCATTTGCGCTTGATCGCCACTTGCAGCAACGCTGCGCCCAAGGCTCCGCCCAGGTGCGGGCGGCGCATGCTCCAGTCCAGGCAGGGACAGGCGAATCGGCGGCGTTGCGTGGCGAGGTGCTGGACATCGACGCCCAATCCCTCGAATAGCGCCTCGCCGGATTCACTCAATCGATAGCCCTCGCCCTCCAACGCCACCAGCCACCCGGCCTCGATCATCCGGTCATGCAGGCGCACCGCCAAGGTGCCGGCCATGTGGTCGTAGCAGGTGCGGGCGAATTGCAGGCGATCCGGTGTACGCGGCGTGAAGGTCGGCGTGGCGCCCTGGCCGATCACCATCAACGCCTCCAGTGCCTGGGCGACGCGCGGGTCCGCGAGGCTGTAGTAACGATGACGGCCCTGGACGTGCAGGCGCACCAAGACCATTTGCTTGAGTTTCGCCAGATGGGCACTGGCAGTCGAGGCGCTGACCTCGGCGATGCTCGCCAACTCGGTACTGGTGCGGGCATGGCCGTCCATCAGTGCACACAGCATTCGGGTGCGGGCCGGCTCGGCAATGGCCGCGGCCACCTGGGACACGCCCAGATCATGCTGCTCTGCGTTCATATTTCGCTCCTCGACGAATCAAGCCATGCATCGACTGGAGATAGTAGCAACAGAGCCTTTCAATCGTCTCGGGTCAGGACTTCCAGCAACTCGATTTCAAAGATGAGGTTGGCATTGGGCTTGATGTGAGCGCCCATGGATCGTTCACCGTAGGCCAGGTGCGCCGGTACCAGCAGCTTGCGCTTGCCACCGACTTTCATACCCATCAGGCCCAGGTCCCAGCCCTTGATGACGCGACCGGTGCCGATCACACACTGGAAAGGTTTGCCGCGGCTGTAGGACGAGTCGAATTCGGTGCCGTCTTCAAGGGTGCCGCGATATTGGGTGGTAATCAGCGCACCTTTGACTACGCTTTTTCCGTCGCCCTGTTCCAGGTCAATAATTTGCAGTTCTTCGTTCATGGCGTATCGCTCTTGTGATCCAGGCGCGGGTTTTTCGCAGAAATCAGGACGCATGGCAAACGTTGTCTGCCATGCAGCAGGGAACCGCGAAGGACTCTTCGGTTCACATGGGTATCGACCCTGCATTTCAGATAAGGATTTTCTGATGATCGACTCTCGCCCGCTCCACGGTTTCATTCCTCCCTACATTCTCAATCGCATCATCGCCCACGGCTCCGAACAGCAACGCTCCAGCGCCCTCGGCACCTTGACCCACGTGCGCAGCCTGCGGCACAACCCCGGTCCGCCCAGCACCCCGCCCGTCGCCGCGGCGCTGCCCAAGCCCGGCAAGGCCGGACACCCACAGCGCAGCGTGCATGACGCTCAAAACACCATGGAGCTGCCCGGCCAGCCGGTACGCCTGGAAGGCCAACAGGCCAGTGGTGACCCGGCCGTGGACGAAGCCTACGATGCCCTCGGTGCCACCTATGATTTTTTCTGGAAAATCCTGGGGCGCGACTCCATCGACAACAAGGGCTTTGCCCTGGTGGGCAGCGTGCATTATGGCCAAGGCTATGAAAACGCCTTCTGGAACGGCGCGCAGATGGTATTCGGCGACGGCGATGGCGAAATTTTCCAGCGTTTCACCCGCTCCCTGGACGTGGTCGCCCACGAGTTGGCCCATGGCGTCACCGAAAGCGAGGCCGGGTTGATCTACGCCAACCAGTCCGGGGCGCTAAACGAATCCATCTCCGATGTGTTCGGTGTGCTGGTCAAGCAGTTCGTGCTCGAACAGACCGCCGACCAGGCCGACTGGCTGATCGGCGCCGACCTGCTCACCGACAAGATCAACGGCGACGGCCTGCGCAGCATGTCCAACCCCGGTAGCGCCTACGACGATCCGTTGCTGGGCAAAGACCCGCAACCGTCACACATGCGCGAATTCGTCATTACCCGTGAAGACAACGGCGGCGTGCACATCAACTCCGGCATCCCCAACCGGGCCTTTTATCTGGTGGCGACCACGCTGGGCGGATTTGCCTGGGAAAAGGCCGGCCGGATCTGGTATGAAACCTTGTGCGACAGAAGACTGCCCAACGACGCGTCCTTCAGTACCTTCGCCCGCTTGACCGTCGAGCATGCCCGCCAGCGCTTCGGCACGCGGGAAGTACAAGCGGTGCAGAACGGCTGGGCCCAGGTTGGCGTCGACCTGACACAGGAGAGCTGATGAAAACCCTTCCAGACCTCGACGACAAGGCCGTGGTACGGCTGTCCCGCCAGGGCGGCGTGGCCGCCATCCACGCGCTGACCCGACCACGGGAAATCGAGTTCGCCCAGTGCGACCTCGACCAGCGCATACGTATCTGCTCGGTGCTGGAGGGCTGCCTGCCGCTGACCTCCTCCACGCCTGGGCGCGGCGACCAGCGGTTTTTCCAGATCGAGGTGCGCTATCGCGCCAACGACCAGGACGACGAAATGGTGCTGCAGGTGCCCGAGGACCAGGCACCCGGCGAACTCGTTCACCTTTGGGACAAAGGCGAAGTGCTCTGAGATTTAACGTGTGGCCGGAACGATCTTGACGATGGCGCCGGACACGGTTTCGATCAGCAGGTACTTGTCGTCGATCTGCACCCATTGCTGCTCTTTTGTCGGCTGCTCGAGTTTTTTCTGTTTCCAGTCTTTCATGGCTCTGTCCGCGCGCTGGTAGTCCGCCGGTACCCGGTCATTCTCCACCAGCCGACGGCCATTGCTCGGCGAATGCTCCAGGGCGTCTCCGGTTTTCTCGACCGCCTGCGCAACAGGCCCAAGGGCTCCGAGGCCGGCGATCAGGACCAGACTGGCGATCAGGGTGGGTTTGCGCATAGAAAAAACTCCAGTTATTCAAGGGACTGAAGCTGGGACTTCGCGGGCGGCGAATCATTCCCTTTACTGCAACGACTGAAGCTGGGAGCCCGCCATCCCCCGTGGCGAGGAGCTTGCTCCCGCTGGGCTGCGCAGCAGCCCCAATCCAGGCGACGCGGTCATCCAGTGATATGGCTCTCACCGGGTTTACGACTGCTGCGCAGCCGAGCGGGAGCAAGCTCCCTCGCCACGGGTCGCGCATGGCATAGTGACGAGCCTGGAACTACAACACTCGCCGGACGCCCTCTCTATGAGCACCACCACCTCCTCCCCTGCCCTCAAGGAAATCTTCAACAGCGCCCGCCTGGAGCACATCGCCGGCGAAATGCGAGCGGTGTATCCGGCATTCGACGCCAAGGCGTTCTTGCACATGGCCAACGACGGGCTGGCCCAATTGTCGGTGATGCAGCGCATGGCCCGAGTCAGTGAATGCCTGCATGCGGTGCTGCCCCTCGATTATGAAGCGTCGCTGGAGGTGTTGCGCGCCGTGGCCCCGCGCCTGAACAGCATGTTCGTCAGTATGTTCCTGCCTCACTACGTAGCGTCTTACGGCCGGCATCGCTTCGACGTGTCGTTGGACGCACTCAAGTATTTCACCCGGTTCGGCTCCTCGGAGTTCGCCGTGCGGCACTTCCTGCGCGACGACTTGGAACGCACCCTCAAGGTCATGCACGGCTGGGCGCTGGACGCCAACGAGCACGTACGTCGCCTGGCCAGCGAAGGCAGCCGGCCACGCTTGCCATGGTCGTTTCACCTGGAGCCGATCCAGGCCAACCCTGACCTCACCGCCACGATCCTCGACACGCTCAAGGCCGACGACAGCCTTTATGTACGCAAATCGGTGGCCAACCACCTCAACGACGTCACCAAGCAGCATCCGGACTGGGTGCTGGACCGGATCGAAGGCTGGCCTCTGCAAGACCGCCATACGGCGTGGATCGCCCGACATGCCCTGCGTAGCCTGATCAAACAAGGCAACCTCAGGGCACTGGGCATCATCGGGGTGGGCGGCAAGGCGCAGGTCCAGGTACTGGATTTGCAGGTGACGCCTGCGGTGATTCGCTTGGGGGAACAGGTCACGCTGTCCTTCAAGGTGCAATCAACCCTTGAACAGAGCCAGCGCCTGGTGATCGACTACGCCGTCGACTACGTGAAAGCCTCGGGCGGCACCTCGGCCAAAGTCTTCAAGCTCAAGACCTTCGACCTGCCCGCCCGGGGCTGCGTCAACCTCAGTCGCTCCCAACACATTCGCGAGCTGACCACCCGCAAGCATTACGCGGGCCGGCATGCCGTGCACCTGCTGGTCAACGGCGAGCGAATGGGTAGCACGGCGTTCGATATCGTCCCCTGAGGGTGCCTCAGACCACCGCTACGCGTTTGGCCTGGCGTATCTCCTTCAGGAAACGCTCGGCCGGCAGCGGATGACCGAGCAGATAGCCCTGTAGCGAATCGCAGCCCAACTGGGTCAGGAAGTCTTGCTGCACATTGGTCTCCACCCCTTCGGCGACGATCCGCAAGCCCAGGGCCTGGCCGAGGGCGACGATGGCCGAGACGATGGCTGCATCATCGCTGTCATGTTCCAGGTCACGCACAAAACCGCGATCGATCTTCAACTCGTTGGCCGGCAGGCGCTTGAGGTACATCAGGCTCGAATAGCCGGTACCGAAATCGTCGATGGACAGGTCCACCCCCATGTCCGAGAGCTGTTGCAGCACCGTCATGCTCGCGTCCGCATCGCTCATGGCGGTGGTTTCGGTGATTTCCAGGGTCAGGCTGTTGGCCGGCAGCTGATGCGTCTCCAGCGCCTTGGCCACGCTCTGCACCAGGCCGGTGTGGCAGAACTGCAAGGCCGACAGGTTCACCGCAATGCGCCAGTCGGTATAACCGAGCACATACCATTCGCGCATCTGCCGGCAGGCTTCGTTCAGTACCCACTCGCCGATCGGGATGATCAAGCCGGTCTTTTCCGCCAGGTCGATGAACGTGTCGGGCATCAACAGGCCCTGGGTCGGGTGGGTCCAGCGCAACAGGGCTTCGGCCCCCACCGGACGGCCGTTGGCCGCGTCGAACTTGGGCTGGTAATGCAGGCTGAACTGCCGCTGTTCGACGGCCGTGCGCAGGTCTTGCAACAGTTGCAATTGCTTGCGGGCATTGCTGTTCATCGAGGCGTCGAAAAAGCTGTAGCCGTTTTTGCCGGCGCCCTTGGCGTGATACATCGCCGCGTCGGCATTCATCAGCAGTTCCTCGGCGCTCCGGCCGTTGCCCGGGTAAAGGGCGATGCCGACGCTGGCGGATATCTGCAAGTCATGGTCAGCCACCCGGAACGTGCGTCCGATCAAGCCGACCTGACGTGCCGCCAACCGCAGGGCATCGTCGGGTTCGACCAGTTGCACCAGCAGCACGAACTCATCACCGCCGATCCGCGCCAGGGTGTCCTGGCTGCGCAGGTCTTCGCGCAGGCGCAGGGCTACGTCCCGCAGCAATAAATCGCCCATGTGATGGCCGAAAGCATCGTTGACCGGCTTGAAACCATCGAGGTCGATGAACATCAGGGCGAAGCAACCGCCCTGCTCTTGCACAAGGTGCATGGCCTGGTCGATACGATCGGCCAGCAATACACGGTTGGGCAGTCCGGTGAGAGGGTCGTGCAGGGCCAACTGGGTCAGTTCCCGGTTGGCCTGGGTCAGGGACTGGGCCAGCTCGGCGGTCCGGGCTTCCAGGCGCGCGTCGAGAATCGAGGTCAGCAAGGCAATGGCCAGCACCGCCAGGGTGGTGATCAACACCAGATTATCCAGGCCCTTGCCGCTCAAGCCGTCCAAAGAGCCACAAAAGCTGCCCTCGCTGAACCGTGCCCCGGCCATGCCGGTGTAGTGCATGCCGACGATGGCAATGCCCATGACCACCGCGGCCCCCGCGCGAGCCAACCGCACGTGGGGAGTGTTCTGGCGCAGGCGAAAGGCAATCCACAGCGCCGCCGCAGAAGCACCGACGGCAATCACCAGCGAAGCCCCGAACAGCGTCGGGTCATAATCGATGCCTGGCTGCATCCGCAGTGCAGCCATGCCGGTGTAATGCATGGCGCTGATCCCGGCGCCCATGATCAGCGCGCCAAAAGCCAGTTGCCACGCCGGCAATCGCGGCTGGCTGACCAGCCACAGGGCAAAACCGCTGGAGAGAATGGCGGTCAGCAGCGACAACGCGGTGATCGATACGTCGTAGCCAAGCTCGATCGGCAAAGTGAACGCCAGCATGCCGATGAAATGCATGGACCAGATGCCCACCCCCATCGCCAATGCGCCCCCCACCATCCACAAATGCGCCGCGCGCCCTTGGGCGGTCGCGATACGCCCGGCCAGGTCCAGCGCGGTGTAGGAAGCCAGCACGGCAACAAACAAGGAAATTGAAACCAGGGCGGGGGAATAACTGCCGATGAGCATGGTTTTTTCTCGTAATTGGAGAACCGGACTGCTTCCATGCCCGGTTGGAGGCCGGCGATTGTACTTAATCGTGACAGGGACGCACGAGCCAAATGTCAAAAAGCCATCAACTCGAGAGTATTTTCGACGAAAGACACTACTCCCAACAGGGTGAAAAATTTTGAAGCCATCAATCATTCGTTCACCGCAAATCCTGTGCCCGCCCAGATATCCCTGTGAGAGCGAGCCTGCTCGCGATAGCGGTGGGTCAGCTTGCATCAGTGTTGAATGTTTCGCCGCCATCGCGAGCAGGCTCGCTCCCACAATGGATCTTCAGTGAACACAAATCCTGTGCCCGGCCCAAATCCCCCTGTTGGAGCTTGCTCGCGATGGCGGTGGGTCAGTCTGTACGCGGGGCCCGGGCCGTTCAGCTACTCTCGAAGAACCACTTCAAGGAGGATCCAATCATGAACGTTTCAGCCAACCGGGCCTTGACCACCGCACTCGTGGTGATCGATGTACAGAACGACTTCATCCCCGGCGGCCAACTGGCTGTGCCAGGGGGTGATGAGATCGTGCCGTTGATCAACCGGCTCGGCCAATCCTTCAGGCACGTTGTTCTCGCGCAGGACTGGCACCCGGCCGGGCATGCTTCGTTTGCCTCTAGCCACCCGGGCAAGCAACCTTTCGGCACTGTCCAATTGCCCTACGGCGAGCAGACACTCTGGCCCGACCACTGCCTGCAGGGTAGCCACGGTGCCGCGTTGCACCCGGCGCTCAAGCTTGACCATGCCAAGCTGATCATCCGCAAAGGCTGCACCCCGGACATCGACAGCTACTCAGCCTTCATGGAAGCGGACCATCAGACCCCGACCGGTTTGACCGGATACCTCAAGGAGCGTGGCATCGACACCGTGTACCTGGTGGGGCTGGCCCTGGATTTTTGCGTGATGTTCTCGGCGCTGGATGCCCGGCTGGCCGGGTTCAACGCATTTGTGGTGCTGGATGCCTGCCGGGGCATTGATCGGGAGGGCTCGATGGCGGCGGCGATCCGGCGGATGCAGGAAGCGGGCGTGCAATTGATCGAGTCCAGCGCGATAGACGGTCGGCCCTTCGCTTGATGGCTCATACTAGGCATCTCCTTTCCGGACAGTGAGTCTCCATGCCCTTCCTCGCCCGTACCCACCCACGTCTTTCCAGCGCCACGGTCCTTGGCCTGGCGGTGGGTATCCTGGTGCCCGTGGATTCGGTCATCAGCAAAATCCTGATCGGCTGGAATGTCGGTGTCTGGACCTACCTGGTGCTGATGTTCTGGCTGACCGTGCGGGCCAAGGCGCCCGATGTGAAGCGCATCGCCGAAATCGAAGATGAAAATGCCGGGCTGGTGCTATTGATGGTCTGCGTCGCGGCATTGGCCAGCCTGGCGACCATCACCTTCGAGCTGGCAGGCAGCCGCGACCTGCAAGCCGCCGGCAAGCTGTTGCATTACGGGTTCACGGCAATCACCGTAATCGGCTCTTGGTTGCTGATCGGGGTGATCTTCAGCGTTCACTACGCGCGGTTGTATTACACCTGGGAGGGCAAGGAGCCGGCGCTGCGGTTTGCCGAGGGGCTGACCACGCCCAATTATTGGGACTTCCTGTATTTCTCGTTCACCATCGGGGTCGCGGTGCAGACCTCCGACGTGGGGGTCGCCACGCGGCAGTTGCGCAAGATCGTGCTGGCGCAATCGTTGATCGGGTTTGTGTTCAATACGGCGATCCTGGGGTTTTCGATCAATATTGCGGCGGGTTTGTTTGGGTGAAGAGCATTGGGGCCGCTTCGCGGCCCAGCGGGAGCAAGCTCCCTCGCCACAGGGTCAGCGTCGAGCAATAGAGAGTAGGCAACCTCAGGACGGTGTGGGCAGCCACAACCGGAAGCGCGCGCCGCCCAGTGGCGAGGCCTCGACGGTCAGTGTGCCGCCCTGGGCTTCCAGGGCCCGGCGGCTGATGGCCAGGCCGAGGCCGAAACCGCCCGTGGCGCGGTCGCGGCTGCGGTCCAAGCGGTAGAACGGTTCGAACACGCGCTCGCGTTCGCTGTCGGGAATACCGATGCCGTCGTCGTCGACCCAGATCTCGCAGCCTTGCTCACCCACCCGCACGCCGACCTGGATGCGCTTTTCGCAATAACGCATGGCATTGCGCAGCAGGTTCTGCAACGCCCGTGCGGTCAGGCGTGGGTCCAGCACGAAACGCTCCAGGGCCCCATGCAACAGCACGTCGATCACCACGTCCGGTGCCGCCAGGTCCTCGTCGATGCTGCCCAGGATGCTGTCGATGAACTCGTCCAGCGCCACTTCGACCCGTTCGGGCAAGCGTTGCGGGTTTTGCAAGCGGCTATAGGACAGCAGTTCCAACACCAACTCATCCAGCTCGCGAATGTGCGCCACCAGCCCTTGCAGACGCTCGCGACTGGGCGCCGGCAGGTCATCGGACAGCGCCAGGGCCAGGCCGAAGTCGAGCCGCGTCAGGGGCGTGCGCAGTTCGTGGGACACGGCATTGAGCAAATCCCGCTGTTGGTTGAGCAGGTTCTCGATGTCCCCCGCCATCGTGTCGAACACGTGGGCCAGGCTGCCGATGTTCGAACTGGAGGCGATGTGCGTACGCTCCCCCAGATGACCTTTGCCGAAACGCTCGGCGGTGCGCCGCAGGCGTTCCAGGTCGCGCCAGTGGGGCCGCAACCAGAGCAACAGGCAGGCCAGCATCGTCGCGCCGATCAACACGTTGATGCTCCAGTACAACCAGCTGACATCGGCCGGGTCCGGCGGCACGACCATCTTCACCGCCGTGCGCTCATCCAGCGGCGCCGCCGCCAGGGTTCGCCAGGCCCAGTCGCCAAGGCGCACCACATTCTCGCCGCGCTTGAGCCGCGCCTGTTCATCGGCGCTGAAGCCCTGGTCATCGACAGCGGCCAATTGGATGCGCAGCGGCTCGAATTCCTTGTCCATCTGCGCCGCCAGCGCCGGCCACTGCTCGCTGGGCACGGCGCGGAACTGCTTGACCATCAAGGTTTGCAGGCCACGGGAGTAATCGAGGTTGTAGGTCAGGAAACGCTCGTGGAACAGGCGGATCACCAATTCCGGCATCAGGTAGATCGCCGCGCTGTAGGACACGATGGTGACCAGGTAAAGGCGAATCAGCAGCTTCCACATCGGCTCAGCATTCCCACTCGGAACGACTGAACAGATAGCCCTTGCCCCACACGGTCTTGATCTTGCGGGCTTCGTCGGCGTTGTCGTCGAACTTGCGTCGCAACTTGGAAATCGCCACGTCCACCGAACGGTCGGTGCCGTTGAATTCGATACCCCGCAGGCGTTGCAGGATCTGGTCGCGGCTCAGCACTTCGCCGGAATGCCGGGCCAGCACCACCAACAGATTGTATTCGCCACTGGACAATTCCACCGGCTGTCCGCGCCAGGTCACGGTGCGCTCGGACAGGTCGATGCACAGGTTGCCCATGAGGATGCGATCGTTCGCCGTCTGCGGCTCGGTGAGGCTGCTGCGGCGCAACAAGGTGCGCACCCGCGCCAGCAACACCCGGGGCTCGCAAGGCTTGGTGACATAGTCGTCGGCCCCCATCTCCAGGCCCAGGACCTGGTCGTGGCTGTCGTCCCGGGCGGTGAGCATGAGGATCGGCAAGGTCGCCGAGTCGGCCCGCAGCAAGCGGCAGACCTGCAAGCCGTCCAGCCCTGGCAACATCAGGTCGAGGATCACCAGGTCCGGCGGATCGACCCGCGCCCGTTCACGCACATGATCGCCACGGCTGAGCACGCTGACCTGATAGCCGTTGCGTTCCAGGTAGCTGGCGATCAGTTCGGAGAGCGCGGTGTCGTCTTCGACCAGGAGGATGTTGGGCATGGGTGTTTCCAGAAATGTGCTGTGGCGCCTGGCAGGGCCTCATCGCGAGCAAGCTCGCTCCCACAGTGGTTTTGTGTCGTACCGAACATCTCTGTGGGAGCGAAGCTTGCTCGCGATAAGGCCTGTCAGGCGCAGAGGATCTCAAAGCTGCCAAGGATATACGCCCTCATCCACCTACGAGCAAACCCCTTACACAATTTCACACACTGCCTACAAAGCTTTACCGGCCTAGGCTGAGATCGATAGCCCGCAGGGAACACCGCCCGCGCATGGGTATATCGGTTACGTGGATCAACGTTGCCCACTGTCCGGTTGTGAGTCTGGAATACTTGCCAGCACCTGGCCCGAGTTATAGGGGATTCGACAGTAGGCACCTAAATAATCCTGAATCGCCGCCGTACTGATCTCCCCCGTGTAGGGGTTCGCCCAAAGTGGCCACAGGGGATTGCCGTTCTCGAATGCGCCGGTCCAGTGTCTGTAGTTAAACCCGATGGGAACAACGTAATAAGTTCGAATGGCTTGCATGGTGCCGCCGTCCGGACGCGGGGGTTCGGCAAATGAGTTCGCTGCCCCTTGGGAGTTTGCCCAGGCGGGCGCTTCTCCCCCTGTAATGCTGGGGATCATGGCCAGATGCCAGGCGTTCGAGCGGATCACCGCATAGGACGCTGTTTGCCCGGAGACATCGACGACCGTGATCGTCGCCTGTCCGTTGGCCCACCCTTCAACCGTACCGTAGACATTCACGCGGGCGACATTGCCGTTTGACGTGTAGTAGGTGTACCCAGGATTTCCCGTTATGGGCGTGCGAGTCACTGTTGTGCCCGCCGGCATTGGAGTACCGTTTCGTGGCTGTCCGATGTATAGGAAAAATCCGTTGAGGTATACGGGGCTGGTATCGATCACCAGCGGCTTCGCGACATTGATGCCCCAACGTTCAGACTCTGGATAATTGCTGTACAGCGCCTTGGCGTGGAAGATGTGGGGCCCCTCGGCGAGCCCGCTCAACGGCAGGCTCCAGTGACCATTGCCATCGACATCGACATCGACGATGCCCTTCGAGTCGGCACCGTCGAAGATCTGTACTTGCATGCCCAAGGAAGCGCTGCCGCCCAGGGTGACGCTGGTGGCGAGGGTATAACCGCCGTTGCTGATGTCGACCTGGTTGGGGTCCTTGACCCAGACGATCCTCGGCTGCTCGACGGCAACCACATTGATTCCCCAAGGCCCCGACACTGGATTATCACCGTAGAGCGCCTTGGCGGTGAAGATATGAGGATCCACACTCAAGCCACTGACCGTCAGGCTCCATTCATCGTCCTCGCTGACATTGGCGGTGCCCTTCAAGTTGGCGCCATCGTAAATTTCCACCCTCTGGCCCTTCGCGGCCTTGCCGCTCAGGGTGACGCTGGTCTCGACGGTGTACCCGCCGTTGGCGATTTGGACCTGGTGCGGATCCTTGACCGAGTCGATGGTTGGATCAACCAGTTGAGCCGAACCCACCCTCAGGTGCCGAACGATAGAGTTGCCCAACAAAGTAGTCCCACGGGTAACAGAGTAGCTGACATCCACGGTCCCGTTCAGGTTGCCACTCACGTAAGTGAACGGCACGGTAAAGGGCACCGGATGGCCCGCGGTGTTCGCAGTCAAGGTTCTTGGCTGGTCCGGGGCATTGCTCGACGAGCCGCGCCAGCGCAACACGACCACATCCTCGGGCAGGGTTTCGGTATAGGGCACGATGACGTTGGCCCCAATGGCCGGGTTCACGCCATCCGGGTCCAGCACATCGTCTGGAGCTTCAACGACGGTCGGGATGGGCAGCGAAGGCACCGCGACGCCCACGGTCAGCTCCAGGACATCCGAATCGGGTTGACCGTTCACGCTGTAATAAACCTTGAGCGAACCACCATCCAGGCGCTTGACCTGCGCTTTTGGCAAGTTACCCAGTACAGGGGCGCCAACCGCCTCCCCGGCTACGATGACAGGCACATCGTGGTAAGTCGGATGACCGGCGGCAGTGAGGCCTTCGCACACGATGATGATCTGATCGCCGGGGTTGCGCCCGGCATAGTAAGGAACGGACAGGGTGTAAAAATTCAGGTCCGGGTCCAACGTATTGCCGATCGCCTCCACGACACTGGGCGGGCCATAGCGCCGGTTATCGCCGACCACGGTCACGGCCGAGCTCTTCGAGGGACGATCGGCTTCACCGCTTCTGATCCGCACATAGGCGACCGAAGCCCGGCCCCGGGCGATGGCGGCCACGTCGTCATAGGGGATGGTGAAGTCGTAGTAATAGGGGATGGTCTCGACCGTTTTTTCCAGAGGGCCGACGTCCACTGGAAAACCGTCGGCGGACGTGCCGCGCCAGGTCAGGCGCAAAATATCGCCAACGGCATGTTCGTAGCGGTTGGCGGTTACCCGCACAGTGACCGGCTCTGCGGCCAATTCCTCGAGGTCGATTTCCTCGGTGGGAAAACCGTTGACCAGCACCAACGGCGGATCGAGCCGGTTGTTGTTCAAATCCACCAGGATAGGGGTCGTCGCCGACCAGCGCCAGTACCCGCCGGGATAGTTGCCGCACTCATCCACCACCTGATAGGCAACAGCAATACCATCGCTGTCGCCGGCCCGCTCGATGACTTCCAGGGGCACGGTAATCGTGATCTCTTGATCCACCTCACCATCGGCCACCGTGTGATAGACGTTCTCTGAGCCCCAGGCCACGTTGATCCGGTCATTGCGACGCATGAACCGGTAAGGCTTGATGGTGACCGGTACACCGCCCGTGTCACCCGGCCCGACACCGTTGTCGACGATGTCCTGGGGAATCGAATAGCGCAGGCCCGAATGGCCCGGGGTGCCCTGCTCCTCATCGAAACCACCAGGCGGGTCGAGTTTGACCAGCAGCTTCCACTGCGGATCGGACTCTTCAGGGCGCGTCCCACCGACGCGCAGCACACTGTAGAACACCGGAAAAGCATCGCCCCGGACGATATGGCCCTCATCGATGCGGAACACCAGTTGCTGATTTTCTTGCGCCAGGTCGATCTCAGTGTTCCAGACGGGGGTGCTCGTGTCATTCCAGTAGAACTTGAAGGTGTCGCCCACTTCCATCTGTGTCCAGGGATCGACGACACAGAGCAAACCACCCTCCGCCAGCCGCGCCGGAATGCCGCCATCGTAGTTCTCGACAGGCTGGGTCCAGCCGGGAATCCATGGCGGATCAAGGCCTTCCAGCGGACGGTTTTCAGGCGAGTAGCGCGGTGGAAATCGCTTTTTCATGGGACACCTGAGCTCAGCGGTCGAGGGGGCGTGCCAATACGACGGGTAGGCGCGAGGGAGAGGGAATTAACGCGTGCTGAAGGGAGGCCGTCTACTGTCAGAACTTACAGGTAGGGGCAGATTGCTGATGAATGGTCGGACAGCCCAAGCTTTTGTGGCGAGGGAGCTTGCTCCCCGCTGGGTCGCGAAGCGGCCCCAAGCATTTTGTGCCAAACCAAAACTTGGGCCTGCTGCGCAGTCCAGCGGGAGCAAGCTCCCTCGCCACAAAGGCTGGGCGCGTTGGCCCAGTTCAATCAACGGGCCACGTGGCTCCTGGAACCTTATGGTTGGCGTATACGAATGTTATCCAGGTCGACCATGCCGCCTTGGCTATAGCCCGAACTAAACAACACGTAGGCGGGTAATTGACTGAAGGTGAAGTCTTTTGAATAGGGCGCCCAATCACTGGAAAGATTGAAATAGAGCACCGTCTCGCCCGCTGAGTAACTCGATGCAAAAACCAAAGGGTTGGCACCGGAGGGCGAACGGCCAACGAAGCTGATCTCATAGCGCACATCCGGCTGCAATGGCAGTTGCAGGCGGGCAACCCCGGTGGCCCCGCTTCCCCCCGGCCCCGCTCCCAGACGCCCAAAGTAGTTGCCGGCTTCCTGCACGACCTCAAACAGTTGTCCCTCGGACCAGCCATGCTTGTTTCCGCCGTCAAAAGAGGTGTAGTGATCCTGCAGCCGCTGTCCACGAACCGTGTACGATCGAGACGGGAACGTCACCGCCTCGGCTTCGACGATGCTCTGGTCAAAGGTGGCTTTAAACTCCACCGTCAGCGTGCTGCCGTCGCGCAATTCCCGTAGTTCGTTAATCAATGCGGTGTTGGTTGCAAAACCGGCTGAGACCCATTGATCGGAAACCCGGCTCCCATTGGCTTGCCCCCAGAGCGTGCGTTCATAGGCCGAACCATCGGTTTTCGTGCCCGCCAGGTGCAGCCACACGTACTGGCCCGCCGCGATGTGGGGCCAGCTGTCGATACGCACGGTGGCGTTGCCGGTCAGCGTGTTGATGTCCAGCTCCTGCCCCTCACCCTCATTGGCCGCTTGCAATATCCTCGGCTTGGCCACCAGCAGGTCATCCTGGGCAATGGGCTGCACCGCCAGGGTGAGCTCGGGCGAGGGAATGGGGTCCTCGTTGCCCCGGATGATCTCATAGGACACCTTCACCGATTTGCCCAGATTAAAGGCCACCACACGACTAGGGATCGGGATTTGCAACCCGGCGCTGACCAACGATTCACCCGAGGTGTATGAACCCCCGGCAGGGGTTCCCGGCGCACCGCTCCAGGTGACCTTCAGTTTGTCATCGGGAAGCAGGGCGATGTCGGCGGGCACCACGACGGTCAATGAGTCCGTGGCATTGATCGGGTTCAAGGTCGTGCCATTGGCCTCTTTCACCGAGGGGGCGAGCGGTACGACCTGCCCGTTGACGGTGTAGGTGCGCAGCGGGAAAGGAAAAGCCAGGTTTTCGTCGGTGCTCGAGGTGAACGCCACCTTGAACTCCACCGTGAGCGTACTGCCGTCGCGCAGTAGCTGCAGGTAACTGTACGGGATGTCGGTATACAGATAGCCGCGATCATATTCCGACTGCGTGACCCGCGACGGGGCGACCCACACTGGGTAGTCATGCTGCGAGCCGTCAGCCTGTTCCCCCTTCAGGCGCAACCATACGTACTGACCTATCGCCATGTGCGGCCAGCCGTCGATGTTCAGCCTGGCGCCGCCTGTTACCTGATTCAGGTCCAGCTCAGGTCCTTCGCCATTGTTGGCGGCTTTCAGAATCTTCGGCTTGGGCAGCACCATATCCTCTGGATCGAAGGTGAAAACCTGGCCGTCCCTTGCCGCAAGATCCACCCGCATGATCGGCAGGTAGCGCCCGGTGTGTTGGAAGTAATCGCGCTGAAAGAACACAGCGTTGGGCCTGGCCTCTTCTGCGACGTAGAAAAAGGCCTCGAGGGGCAGTTGTTCGCCAATGTTTTGCGGCCAGTGGGCGATGATGAGTTCATTGTGTTGCCCTCGTTGCACCGCGGCATCCAGTAAAGCCCTGGCCTTGAGGCTGACGGCAAAGGGTATTGTTTCGCCCGTGAAGCTGCACGACGTAAATTTACTGGCCAACCCATTAAAATACGGCAGCCATTCGTGTTCGGTCGTAATGTCCTGTTCGGCGCAAGGCCTGCTGACTTGCGGCGCTCCGGAATGCTCGTTGCAACTGTTCGAACGATAAAACGTGGCGCCGTCATAGGGGTAGGCGCAGCGTACCGTGAGCGGATACGCGGTGGGGGCCGCCAGCTCTTTCATGATCAGCCCCTGGTTCTTGGCCCAGGCGAGCCTGGGCACATAGACGTCCGCCCGCATGTAGGAAAATGAAACGCCATCTCGGCTGATGGAACCGTCACTGGGATTCCATGCACGAAACGCCGATGAAGCATCGGTGGTTCGAATCAGCACGCCATTGCAGTTGTAGGCCGGGGTGTCACCGGGACAGGCCATGGCGGTATCGGCATACCGAGCATTGAGCCTCGACGCGACCTGATAACCGATGTAGAGCTGGTCCTGCTGATTGAAGCCAAACACCGCATCCGGCGCCTGGGTCAGGTCCATCCGCAGGATCGGCAACCAATCACCCGTGGCGTTGAAGTAGTCGCGCTGATCCTTTTGTGCGCCCAGCAAGGCGCCCGTTTGGGTCGCGTCATAGAACAAGCCATGCACAGGCATCTGCTTGGGGGCCTGGGCATCCCAGTTCCTGACCAGCAGCAGATTCGGCTTGGCCGACCACGTGTCATCGATCAGTTGATGGGCCTCCAGGCTGGCCTTGAACTGTGCCGGATCGCTGCTGCTCAGCGAGCATTGCCGCTCGGGCTGCTGATTCTGTTGCTGGAAATGCGCGAGCCAACCAGAAACATCGGCGATCCCTAGCGCGGCGCATGAGCTGACGTCTTGCGTGGCGACGGTTGCCGCTGACAAGCCACAACCATGGTCGGGGCGGTTGCCTGTAAGGGTCAGCTCGAAGGGATAGGCACACAACACGTCGAGGGTTTTGCCCTGGCCGATGGCGGTGAACGAGTCGGTGAAGATCACGCCGTTTGCCTGCGGCAGTTCACGGGTGTCGAGGTCAGCCCGCAGGTAGGCGAAGCCCTCGGCGCCTGACTGAGTGGACACAGCGCCGTGTTTCCAGAACTCGTCCACGCCTTGGCTTGCGCGCACCAGCACACCGCTGCAGAAATACGCCGGGTTGTCCCCCACGCATTGCGTCGCGGTGTTCTGATAATGCCTATTGAGCAACTGCGCGACTTCCGGGCCGGTGACGGCAAGCGCCGGTTCCCCCACGAACAGCAGGACAAGCACCAGGGTGCGGATTAACGACATGAGCTGGCTACTCCAGGGTTCCTGGGCCATACGATGGGGTCGCAGCGACTTCAGCCTGGGCGCGGCCGGATACCTTTTCATTCAGCCATCACCACCCTTCAGGGTTCGGGTTGGGTGTAATACCTTCGGTCAGCGTTCGCATCGATGTGCCTTGGACCGTTTGATCCTGCGCGTCGAAGGCAAATGGATGGACCTGAGGGGCGGCGAGGTTCAAGCGCACAATGGGCAGGAACAGCGCGGCCTGCTCCAGATAGTCGCGCTGGATGAACCTGGCATTGGCCAATCCCGTTGCGTTTCCCGACGTGTAGAAAAACGCTTCGATGGGCAGTTCCCGGGGAATGTCATCGGGCCAGACCGCAACGATGATTTCGTTCCAGGCGCCTATGTAAGACGAATGAGCGATGGACTGGCGCACGTCGATGCTGAGCTGAAATGCCTCGGGCGTCGTTTCAAACGCGCAGCTGGTGGGTGGGTTACTGGCATATCTTGTGCGCCAGGTGTCGACGGTTATCACACCCTGCGACCTGCAACTGGCGCGGCAACTGTCGGGAATCGCATTGGTCCCGGCATTGGCGGGATAAGCACAGCGCAGGGTCACCGGATGACCTGTCGGTGCAAAGGTTTCCTTGAGTGTGTAACCCTGCGTACCCGCTAAACGTACCGTACCGACATCGGCTCTGATGTAGGAAAATGAAATACCATTGCGCCCGATCGAATTCTGGCTTGGGTTCCAGGCATGAAAATTGGGCGATGCGTCCGCCGCCCGAATCAGGACCCCGTTGCACTTGAACGCCGGCTGTTCATCCCGGCAGGTTGCGGCGGTAGCGCTAAAACGCGCATTCATCGTCGCGGCAACCTGATGGCCGACGTACAACTGATCCTGAAGATTGAAACCGAACACCGCCTCCGGCGCCTGGCTCAAATCCATGCGCAGGATCGGCAACCAGTCTCCCGTGGCATTGAAGTAATCACGTTGGTCCTTCAATGCACCGAGCAAGGCGTCAGCCTGGGTGACGTCGTAGAACAGGCCGAGCATCGGTATCTGCTTCGGCGCGCTGGCGTCCCAGTTCCTGACCTGGACTTGCATAGGCTGAACCGACCAGGTGCTGTCGAGGCCTTCATGGGCCACCAGGCTCGCCTTGAACGGTTCAGGTTCAAGGGTGCTCAAGGAGCATTGGGCCGTCGGTTGCTGGTTTTGCTGGCGGAAGTGTTCGAGCCAGCCCTGGGCATCGCTAACGCCTTGGGCCGCACACGAGGAGGCGTCCGCCGTGGCATTGGCCATGCCCCAACCACAACCGAAGTCGGGACGATCGCCTTGCAAGGTGAATGAAAAAGGATAGGCACACAGCACGTCCAGCGTCTTACCCTGGCTGATGGCCGTGAACCCGTCGCTGATCAGCACCCCATTGGGCTGCCCCAGGGAGCGAGTGCCCAGGTCGGCGCGCAGGTAGGTAAAGCTTTGCGCACCCAATTGCGACGACACCGGGTCGGGTTGCCAGAACGGCCCCGATGACGGACTGCCCCGCGCCAACACACCGCTGCAAGCATGGGCCGGTTTCTGCGCGGCGCATTCACCAGGGGTGAGCTGGAAATTACGGTTGAGCAGTTGCGCCACTTCCGGCCCCGTGGCCGCCTCGACTGGCACAGCCATCAGCATGGCAATCGATACCGACAGCGCATGCATCAGGCGACTCACACAGGTGTTCATGGCCGGGAAATGCCTACCGCCTGGTGGTGTGTGACGAGGTCCGAGCTGCTGGCGTTTTCGTTGACGTCGTTGCCATTGAGATCGTAGTGCCAGGCCGTTCCGGCCCCGACCAGGGTGCCGGTCCATACGGGGTAGTTCAACCAGCCCAGGTAGGTCCCAACACCCTCCTGTAACCCGGCGCTGTACAGCGTCCAGAATTGCTTGATCTGCGCCAGCGTCACGGGTTCGAGACCGGCCGCCGTACAGACGTTTTGCATGCCTTCCCAGTGAGCGTCAGGGCTCAGGAAATGCAGCTCCCGAATGCCCCTGACGGTCAGCGAAAAGCGTTGGGTCTGCGCCGGCGTGCCGCTGTCGGTGGCGCTGATGGTGCATTGGCCGTTGCGCCGGGCGGTGACCTCGCCGCTGCGCTCATCGACACTGGCGATTTGCGGGTCGCTGCTGCTGAACGTATAGGGAGCACTACCCCACTCTGCCGTGCGCGTCAGGCGTGCGAAATCGGGGACTTGCAGGGGTGGTTTTTCAACGGCGGCGATGTAGTTTTTGTCGCTCAGGTCAAGGGTAGCGTCGGCTTCGAAGCCGGCGCTCAAGGTCAATGTCAGTACCGCTGATTTCTCCGGCGTGCCGACGCCTTTGAACTGCACTTCATAGCGCACCAGCACGACATTGTCCCGGGCGTGATCGAGGAACGTTTGTGCCCTGACGGGAAACTCCACGTCCTTGTCGACATCATTGGCGCCGATGGGAACGAAGTCGATGAGCTGGTCATAAAAATGCAACGTGACGTTGTCACGGAACTCCATGGGGTCATAGGCCTTGATCCGGACAGTCGCGCCCCCGGGCGGAATATTTGCCGGGTCCAGCACGTCCCCTGGCGCTTCGTCCACGGAGGGTTCTTGCAAATCAAAAGTGTTTGACATGACGGTGTTCCCTGAAGGGATGGACATCCGGCAGCCCGCCGGATGTCCAAGTGTCGGCGGGGGTTAGCGGACCAGGCCGGCCAACCGATTGGCTTGGAGTGCCCGCCCCCTTGAGGCCGCGCTGGCCTTGTAGGAAACCTTGCCCTCCAGCCGGTCTTGCACCGCGCTGCTGTCGCCCCCGCCAGCGGCATGTCCCCAGGTCACCACCCGACCGTCGGCGGTCAGCGCCACGAAACCGTGGGTATTGCTGTAGAGCGCTTGCACTTGCGTCAGTTGCCCGACCACCGCCGAGGTATCGCCGCCAACCGTTTCATTGCCCCACGCCACCACGGTGCCGTTTTTTCGCAGGGCGGCGAAGGCCATCGATGAACCGGTTACCTGAACGATGTCATCCAGGGCTGCGATATCCGCGGGTACCTCGCCCCCCTCCGCCGGGGTGCCCCAGGCCACCACATGGCCATTGCGTCGCCGTGCCGCGAAGGCACGCCAGGTGGAGCAGACCTCGACAATGTCCGTCAGCCCTCCAATCAACGGATCGATCGTGCCGCCATAGGCCGCGGTTCCCCAGGCGACGACCTGGCCCGTAGCGCGCCGGGCGGTAATGGCCCGGGCATTGGCACAACTCAGTTCGATGATGTCGGTCATGGCCGCGATGTCTGCTGGTACGCTGCCACCATAGTCGGCATGACCCCAGGCGACGATTCGACCGTTACCTCGATAGGCGGCAAAAGCGCCATAGCTGCCGAGCACGACTTTGATGTCCGTGAGGCCTGCGATGTCTGTCGGCACCGTTCCGCCGTTGGCGGCCAGCCCCCAGGCGACGACATGTCCAGTGGTGCGCAGGGCTGCGAAGGCTTGCCCAGCGGCGACCACCTCTTCAATGTCGACCAGGTCGCCGATCGCCGCGGGAACGGTAGCGCCGTTGGCTGCCGTGCCCCAGGCGACCACGCGACCCGTGGTTTTCAAACCGGTGAACGCCGTGGCATTGCCCACGACCTGGGTAAAGTTCAACGGATCGACCCCGGTCATGAGCCCGCCTTCGGTGCTGGTTCCCCAAGTCACCACGGCGCTGTTGGCCCGGCGGGCCGCATAGGCGCTACGGGTACAGCTCACTTCAACGATGTCATCCATGGTGATGATGGTGGGAGGAATGGCGCCGCCATAGGCGGCATTGCCCCAACCGAGCACGTCGCCGACATCGCGATGGGCCACGAAGGCCGCCTGGCCGGTCACGGTTGTGTCTATCCCGTTGCCGATGATATTGGCCGGATTGAGGGTGAGTTGATCGTCGGCCGTACGCACCTGCAACGGTTGATGCGGGGCGATATCGCGCCAGGTGGCGGCCGTCTCCCACTGGCTGTCGGTGGCGTACTTCCACTGCGCCTGGACAGGCTGGCCGGTGGTGGCATTGAATGCGCTCAAGACACGGCTGGCGCCGGAGGCCCGGTAGGTGCTGCGGGTGTAGCGCGCGCCCATGACCTTCAAGGTTCCAGCGCCGATCACCTTGCGCACGTCGTACTCGGTGGGGGTGGACGGCCCATCCGTGCCCCCGGCCTTGCGCACGACCGTATAGCTCAAGGAAATGCTGTGGCCGTCATTGGCGTTGATCACCGCGTGGGGCACCTTGATCGAACTCAGCTCCTTGTCGGCTTCCGAAGGCAGGACCGTGTGCGGGTAATGGGTCGTGCTCTGTCCTACTACCGTCACGGTAATCTCATCATCGGTCTTCAGGAGAGCCGAGGCCTTGATGACCACAGTGGCGCCGCCAGGAAAAACATCGTCAGGGTTGAGTTGGTCTTCCTGCTCCCCCGTCGCTTCCTTGAACGTGGCTTCAGGCAACCGGAACGCCTGCGCCTGTACCAACAGTTCGTAATCCTTTCCAGGCTGTTCGTCCCCTTCGAGCAGTACGACCCAATAACTGATCGTGACCGTCTGGTCCACGCTGGCCAGCACCACGCTGCGGAGCACCGGGAACTCGACCAATTGGCCTTGTTGGGCGCCCGTGATCCGCTTGTCATCTGCAAATCGAAGCTCGCCATCCTCGGTGGTCCATGTCACGTAAAAGCGATCCCCAGCGTTTTCCGGATCGTTGGGCTCGATGTCGATGTGGGCACCGTTGAGGGCATTGGCCGGATCCAGCACGTCATCGACGGCCTCGCGGACCGAGGCGGGATCAAGCAACGGTTGGCGCGCTTCGCCGATGACGAAGACCAAGGGATTTGCATAGCTGTACTTGCCCGTCGCGAACCGCAGGATGTCGTATTTGACCGTCAGTTCCTCATTGCGATGGGCTTCGAAGTATTGCTGCACAAAGGCCGCGTTGAGCGGGAACTCCACTTTCTTGCCGGCGCTCAGCGCATTGAGCTCCTTGGAGTCCTCATACAGTTTTTCACCCTGGGCATCGAACAATTGCCAGCTCACCACGTCCTTGGCGACGGTCGGCGTCGCCACGGGAAGGGGACAGGTGACCTTGCTGATGCCGCTGGGCAAGTCGCCCGGCTCCAACGCACCGTCCTGTTCGCCATCGACGATGGCCTTGACCAGCTCGAACTGTGGCTCGCCCACGTTCAAGAGCGCCGCATGGCGCGAACCGCGACGGACGATTTCGCCGTTTTCGTCGCTGAGCAGGTTGTACGAGAGGTCCAGGGTACCACCCTCGAGGGTCTTCAGGTGACGACCCTCGACGGGGATGAAAAAGTCCTCCTTGTCCCTGATTTCCTGCCAGGTGGGGAAATACCACTCCAGCTCCGGCTCGTAGCTGCTCTGGTCGGGGCGGGTCCCGAACCATTTGAGTTCGATGGCCATGCCCTCCTCGATGCGCTCGTCGAATGGAATGCGGATGCGGGTGCTGGTCAGGTCGGGATCGAGCGCACCGCTCTGGGCATCCTCGGCAATGGGCGCCGCCAGTTGAGTGGGCTCGCCGATGATATTGACGAAACGGCCCTTGGACTGCTGGATGACGATGCCATTGCGTTCCAACTTGTAGGAGAACACAGCCTGAGTCTTGGCCAAGGCGCGGGCGGTGCTGTTGGACAACAGGACAACCTCCACGACGGGCGGGTTTTTCTCGATCGGATGGCGAACCGTCTCCTCCACCGGGTCACCGTCAAGGGTGGTGCCCTTGACGCGCAGGATGATTACATCGTCCTTCTCGAACAAGTCGACATCGTCGGCCCAGACCTGCAGGCGAAGGGCCTCATCGCCGAGTGTGTCAAGGTTGAGCACGTTGCCGTTGGCCTGTTCGAGGATCGGCGCGTCCAGCCGCGAACTGCCGGTGTCGACCACCAGGCGCGTCTCCGCGCACCAGTCCTCGGAGACGTTGTCCACCAGGTCGTGGACCTTGAAGGTCACGGCCAGGCCCTCAGGGCCTGTGTCCCCTATGACATCGATAATAATCTCTTTGGGGACGTGGACAATGATGGGGTTACTGACCGGGTCGTCGATCTGCGCCTGGATGACCGGAGCGGACTTTACCGGCTGGCCGCCCCAGCTCAAATGGATCACGTCGCCTTCGGCAATGTTCGGATAGGGTAACGGGCTCGGGCTGCCCGGCTTGGCCTCGATAATGATGTCGACACCCTTTTCAGCAGTCTCCTGGTCCACGTGACCGTCGAGCTCAGGATCGATGTACATGTACAGCTCGGAATGCGAACCGGGGTTCGGGTCGGTGTCCTGGCCCCCAGGCAGTTCCAGCTTGACGTAAAGCCTGACCGGTGGGGTGTAGGTTTCATCTGCCTGACTGGGCCGCTTGACCACATACGTCAGCTCGTGGGGCCCGGTCAACAGGCGCCCCGGCGGCACCCACAAAGTCACGCGCTCACCCAACTCGGTGTCGTCGACGATCGTGTGCTGATCGACCTCTCCGCCGTCCAACAGCAACTTGACGTTGTCGCCTTTGCCCATGGTCGTCGTCCAGGCCGGGATGTAAACCTTCAGCCCCTTGTTCGGGAAATTGCCTTGGACCGCGGCGAAGTTGAGACCCCACTCGCCCGAAGGCAGGTCCTGCTCGGTACGCCCGGGGATGTCTGGAGGGAGCAGTGCCAGGATTGAGACGTCTTTTTTCGGTTGAGTCAGCATGACGGGCACTCCGGTCGCGGAAGGGACGATGGAGTGATTTATGACGTGGGTCGTGTTCGCTGACTACTGTCAGAGCTGACAGGTTTGAGCGGGTTGCAGACGAATGGTCGGGGTTTGCTGGCCCCCCCTGTCTGGGCAAGGACATGAACGCCCCCCCGTGGCGAGGGAGCTTGCTCCCGCTCGGCTGCGCAGCAGTCGTAAAACCGGCTGGCGCGGTCTCACCTTGGCGACCGCAGCGCCTGGTTTGGGGCTGCTGCGCAGCCCAACGGGGATAAATCCCCTCGCCACAGGTTGTGGTTTTATACGGTTTAAGACCTGGCCATCGTCTATGTCTTCAGAACATAGCAGATCGTCCAGCGACGCCCTTGGCCTGCACTGTTGGCCGACCAATGAGTGGGGCGTCCGAGGTACGAACCACCACGCCAGCCAACGGTCCCGCCCGGATCGTTGACGAGCCAGATGGGTTGATCTTGTCCAGTGTCTTCCGGCCAGTATGGATAATAGGCGTGAAGATTGCCCCACTCGTTCCAAAGCCATCCGATTTTCCGAGTAGAGGTGTCAGAACTCCAGTCCTCGAACAGTGCTGGCCGATACCCCTTCCCTGCATTGGCCTGTACGAACGCGTAGTGCTCAGGTACATCCCGTTTTGCCAGCGTGGTCAAGTCGAAATACTTGGCAGGCGCGTTGAGCGTGTAAATAATTGTTCGCATAGCCCCATCGCGGGCAGTAACAGTGGTTGGCACGGTCCCACGCAGGGCGAAGGAGACCACCCCGGTCGCTGAGTCGACTTTGACAAGGTCTGAGTCGGAGGAGCTGTAGGTGACCGTCCCGACCGCGCGACGGACGGTTCGCTGGAAGGATGCACCGTAGAAAGCCGTAGTGGGCTGGAAATTAGGCGTGTTCCAACCATTGACCACGAAATTGTTCCATTCCAGTCCCAGCACTTTCAGCGGATAGCGCAGGGATTGCTCGGTGATTGGCTGGCCATTGCGAAAAACCTGATAGAACACATTCACGGTGCGATCGCTGTTGGGCAGCAGGGTCGCCTGGGTAATTGCGTAGTCGATCGGCTCGATGCGCTCGACCCGTTTGGTCTGTGTGGCACTGCCATCAGCGGTGCCTTCGAAGGTCATGGTGATGTCTTGGCCGATGACCATGCCTTCGAATGGCTGGACCCGAACAATGATCCCGCCGGGCAACACACTGGGGTCGACCGCATGATTGGCATCGGCTTCGACAACGTCCGGCGGCGGCAATACGTCGGGCAGTGCGTTAACGACATAGGTTCGGATTGGGAAAATCTGCGCCTCGGCCTCGTTGGTGGTTTTGCTGAAGTCCACTTTGAACTCTACCGTCAGTTCACTACCGTGCTTGAGCTCTTTCAAATAGCTGTAAGAGGCGGTCGCCGGGGCAAGTTTTACCCCGTTGTCCACCCACTCTTCATCGACCCTCGGCCCTCTGGGTGGTGGTGCCCAGATATCCCAATTGTAATTGGCGGTACCGTCGGCTTTCGTCCCCTTCAGACGCAGCCAGACATCTTGACCCACTGCGATAAGCGGCCAGATCCCCAGCCCGCAAATGACATCGGAATGGATGGCACTCAGATCCAGCTCAAGCCCTTCGCCATTGCCAGCGGCTTGCAGAATCTTCGGCTTAGCCATCAACAGATCGTCCTGCTTGAGGGGCTGCACCGCCAAGTCAAAATCAGGGGAAGGGATGGGATCCTCGCTACCCCGGATAATCACATAGGAAACCGTCACAGACTTGTCCAGGTTGAAGGCCACCACACTGTTGGGGATTTCGATAGCCAACCCATCGCTGACCAACGACTCCCCCGACGTATATGAACCCTCGGCAGGCGTTTCCGGCGCACCGGTCCAGGTGACCTTCAGTTTGTCGGTGGGCAGCAGGTCATCGTTGACCGGCACTTCGATGGTCAGCGTGTCTTTGGCATTGACCGGGTTCAGCGTCGCGCCGTCGGCCTCTTTCACCGATGGCGCGTGCAGGTCCAGCGCCGTCCCGATCACAAACTCCAAGGGGTTTGAATAACTGTACCTGCCGGTCTCGAACCGCAGGATGTTGTAGTCGGCGGTCAGTTCTTCACCGCGATGGGCTTCGAAATATTGCTGCACGAAGGCAGCGTTGAGGGGGAACTCCACATCCCTGCCGGCGTTCAGCGCATTGAGGATCTTGGAGTCCTCGAACAGTTGCACGCCTTGGGCATCGAGCAGTTGCCAGGTCACCTCGTCCTTGGGTTTGGTCGGGTTGTTGACCGGATCGGGGCAGATGACCTTGCTGGTGCCGTTGGGCAGGTCGCCAGGTTCCAGCGCGCCGTCCTGTTCGCCGACGACGATGGGCTTGACCAATTCGAGCCGTGGCTCACCCACGTTCAACGGCGCCGCATGACGCGAGCAGCGGCTGACGATCTCGCCATTTTCGTCGCTGAGCAGGTTGTACGAGAGGTCCAGGGTACCGCCCTCGAGGGTCTTGAGATGGCGGCCCTCGACGGGAATGAAGAAATCCTCCTTGGCATCGACTTCGTCCTTGCTGGGGAAGTACCAGTCCAGCTCCGGTTCGTAGCTGCTCAGGTCGGCACGGGTCCCGAACCATTTGAGCTCGATGGCCATGCCCTCTTCGATGCGCTCATCGAACGGAATGCGGATGCGGGTGCTGGTCAGGTCTGGATCGAGCGCACCGCTCTGGGCATCCTCGGCAATGGGTGCCGCCAGCTGAGTGGGCTCGCCGATGATGTTGACGAAACGGCCCTTGGACTGCTGGATGACCGTGCCGCCGCGCTCCAACTTGTAGGAGAACACTGCCTGGGTCTTGGCGAGGACGCGGGCATTGCTGTTGTCCAGCAGGACATTGACCACGGTGGGCGGGTTTTCCTCGATCGCTTGGCGAGCAGTGTCCTCGACCGGGTCGCCGTAGAGGGTAGTGCCCTTGATGCGCATGATGATCACGTCTTCCTTGGCGAATAATGCCGTGTCGTCGGCCCATACCTGAAGTTGCAGGGCTTCATCGCCGAGCGTGTCCAGATCGAGCACGTTGCCGTCGGCCTGTTCGAGGATCGGCGCCATCAGCCGCGAACTGCCGGTGTCGACCACCAGGCGTGTCTCCGGGCACCAGTCCTCGGATACGTTGTTCACCAGGTCGTGGATCTTGAAGGTCACGACCAGGCCTTCGGGACCTGAGTCCCCTATGACATCGCGAATAACCTCTTTGGGGACGTGGACAATGATGGGGTTGCTGGCCGGATGGTCGATCTGCGCCTGGGTGACCGGAGCGGACGTTACCGGCTCGCCGCCCCAGCTCAAGTGGATCAGGTCGCCTTCGGCAATGTTCGGGTAAGGCAACGGGCTCGAGTTGCCCGGCTTGGCCCGGACGGTGATGTCGACACCGTTCTCGGCAGCATCCTGGTCGACGCCATCCTCGACGAGCGCGGGGTCGATGTACATGTACAGCTCGGAATGGGAACCGGGGTCCGGGTCGGTGTCCTGGCCACCGGGCAGCTCCAGCTTGACGTAAAGCCTGACCGGTGGGGTGTAGGTTTCATCCTGCTGGCTGGGCCGCTTGACCACATACGTCAGCTCGTGGGAGCCGGTCAGCAAGCGCCCCGCAGGGACCCATAAAGTCACGCGCTCACCCACTTCGGTGTTGTCGGTGATCGTATGCTGATCGACTGCACCACCGTCCAACAGCAACTTGACGTTGTCGCCGATCCCCATGCCCGTCCAGTCGAGGATATAAACCTTCAGCCCCTTGTCGGGGAAATTGCCCTGGACCGCGGCGAAGTTGAGGCCCCACTCCCCCGAAGGCAGGTCCTGCTCGGTGCGCCCGGGGATATCCGGGGCACGCAGGGCCAGCGGTGCAGGTGTTTTTTTGGGTTGAATCAGCATGGCAGGCACTCCGCTCACGGAAGGGGCAACAGAGTGATTTATGCCGTGGGACGTGTTCGCTGACTACTGTCAGAGCTGACAGGTTTGAGCGGGTTGTAGACGAATGGTCGGGGCTGGCCGAACACCGCCACCCGTGGCGAGGGAGCTTGCTCCCGCTGGGCTGCGCAGCGGCCCCAAACCAGACATTGCGGTCTTTCAGGCAGACCGCCTCAGCCGGTTTTACGACTGCTGCGCAGCCGAGCGGGAGCAAGCTCCCTCGCCACAGGTGAGTGCCACGGGCCTTTCGCCGAGTGAGTCCGGGACGAACTATTTCAAGCCGACACCGAAGGCATTTCCATAGTATTGGACATGGGCTTCCGTGCCGTTGACCAGATTCTTCATGTAGTACCGGGTCACCGGCCACGTGGCGGCTACGTCTTTGCACCAGTAATAGCCGTTACCCAGCGGCCAGCGATTGCCATAGGTATTGTAGATTTCGCGAAGCTCACCCATGGACGGCATCCGTGCGCCGCGCGCGGCGGTATTGCTGTTGATCTGGGGCCATGTTCCTCCCCCTACTCCCTCGCACAGAATGACCCCGGTGACCGAGACGCTGTAGCTTTTTTCCTGGCCTGCGGCATCGCGCGCGGTAATGGTGGTTTGCCCCCTCGACCGAACTGTCACCCAGCCATTGCCATCGACCACGGCGACGGCCGCATTGCTGGACCTGTAGCTGTAGCCGGGCCGGCCACCGCTGGCTTGATGGAGCACCGAGGTGCCCGCGCCAAAAGTCGGCAGGACATGCGACCCGTAGATGATATAAATCCTGCCGCTCAGCGTAACCGGCGAAGTGTTGAACACCAGCGGCGGCAACGCCTGCGCCACGTGGAAGGTTCTCACCGCTGAATCCGGCACTCCGCTGCCATACAAGGCCCGGACTGTCATGGGGTGAGCGCCCACCGCCAAGCCTGCCAACACCTTGCTCCAATCGCCCGCAGCGTTTGCCTGGGCATCCCCCTTGTCGCCACCATTGTCCAGGATCTTTACGTGCTGAAGACTGCTCGCGTTGCCCACCACGGTGACCTGGGTATCGGTGGTGGAGCCGTTAGGGGGAATATCGACGTTGGCGGCGTTCCTGATAAAAGTGATGGTGGGCGACCTGACGGCGGTGACGGTAAAGCCCTTCTCCGCCGATTCCTGTCCGTTGCCATAAAGTGCCTTGGCCTTGAGCCCATACGCCTTGGCCGACAGCCCCGTGAGGGTGGCCTCCCAGTTCGTCCCGACGGCGGAAATGTCGATCGGGTTGCCGATGTTGGCATTTCCATCCCGTAGCTGGATCCTTTGCCCGGAACTGCCGGTGCCGGTGACCCTGACGCTGGTTTCCACGGTGATGCCGCCGACCACGCTGCCTTTGCTGTCACGGATGTCGGTAAGCGTGGGGCTGATGTTGGCGGTCACGAAGAAGGCCTTCGCCGCTGACTCCTGGCCGCTGCCATAGAGCGCCTTGGCCTTGATGTCGTAACCCTTGACACTTAGCCCTGTAAGAATGGCTGTCCAGGTGGTGGTGTTGGCCGGAATGTCGATCGGGCTGCCGATATTGGCGTTTCCATCCCGTAGCTGGATACTCTGGCCGCTGCTGCCTGTGCCGCTAACCGTGACGCGGGTCTCGATGGTGGTCTTGCCGACTACCGAGCCTCGGCTGTCGGTGATATCGGTGATTGTCGGGGTGACACCGGCCGTCACGGAAAAGGCCAGCGGCCCCGACTCCTGGCCGCTGCCATAAAGCGCCTTGGCCTTGATGCTGTAGCCCTTGGGAGTCAGCCCCGTGAGGTTGGCGGTCCAAGTGGTGGCATTGGCCGGAATATCGATCGGGCTGCCGATATTGGCATTGGCATCCCGTAGCTGGATTCCCTGACCACTGCTCCCCGTGCCGGTGACGGTGACGCGGGTCTCGATGGTGGTCTTGCCGACCACCGAGCCCTGGCTGTCGGTGATATCGGTGAGTGTCGGGGTCACGCTGGCCGTCACGGAAAAGGCCAGCGGCCCCGATTCCTGGCCATTGTCATAGAGCGCCTTGGCCTTGATGGTGTAGCCCTTGACCGTCAGCCCCGTGAGATCAGCCGTCCAGGTGGTGGCACTGTCCGGGATGTCGATCGGGCTGCCAATATTGGCCTCTGCGTCCCGTAGCTGGATACGTTGACCACTGCTCCCCGTGCCGGTGACGGTGACGCGGGTCTCGACGGTGGCCTTGCCGACCACCGAACCTCGGCTGTCGGTGATGTCGGTGAGCGTCGGGGTGAGGACGGCGGTGACTTTGAAGGTCCGCGCCTCGGAACTGGCGCCATCGCCATAGATCGCCTTGGCGGTGAAACTATGGTTGGTCATGCTCAACCCGCTGACGACCATATCCCAGTCGCCGTTATCGTCAGCCCTTTTACGGCCATGGGAAACCGTGAGGTTGTCGAAAATCTCCACCTCTTGCCGGACACTGGCCTTGCCGGCCAAGGTCACACGGGTATCCAACGTGGTACCGCCGTTCCTGACTTCGCCCTTGGAGTCCCGCACCGACGCGATAGTCGGTCTGTCCAGGGCGGTGACGGTAAAGGTCCGCGCGGTAGACGTTGCGCCACTGCCATAAAGCGCCTTGGCCGTCAGGCTGTGGTCGGTCTCGCTCAATCCACTGATGACCAGGTCCCAGTTGCCGTTGTTGTCGGTTTTTTTGCGGCCATGGGACACCGTGAGGTTGTCGAAGACTTCCACTTCCTGCTTGATGCTGGCCTTGCCGGTCAGGGTGACGCGGGTATCGACGGTGGTGTCGCCATTGTCGAGCTCGCCTTTGGAGTCCCGTACGGAGGTAATTGACGGAACGGCCAGGGCGGTGACGGTAAAGGTCCGCGCGGTAGACGTTTGACCGCTGCCATAGAGGGCCTTGGCCGTCAGGCTGTGGCCGGTCACACTCAACCCGCTGATGTCCAGGGTCCAGTTACCGCTGCTGTCGGTTTTTTTGCGGCCATGGGACACCGTGAGGTTGTCGAATATCTCCACTTCCTGCTCGATGCTGGCCTTGCCGGTCAGGGTGACGCGGGTGTCGACGGTGGTGTCTCCATCGTTGAGCTCGCCCCTGGAATCCCGCACCAAGGTGATCGTGGGAACGGTCAGCGCGGTAACGGTAAAAGTCCGCGCCGCAGACGCTTGGCCACTGCCATAAAGCGCCTTGGCCGTCAGGCTGTGGCCGGTCACGCTCAAGCCGCTGATGACCAGGTCCCAGTTGCCGTTGCTGTCGGTTTTCTTGCGGCCCTGGGATACCGTGAGGTTGTCGAAGATTTCCACTTCCTGCTCGATACTGGCCTTGCCGGTCAGGGTGACGCGGGTGTCGACGGTGGTGTCGCCATTGTTGAGCTCGCCCTTGGAGTCCTGTACGGAGTTAATCGAGGGTGCCATAAGGGCGGTGACGGTGAACGTCCGGGCACCGGAAACGACACCGGCGCCGTAGAGGGCCTTGGCGGTCAGGCTGTGGCGGGTGACACTCAATGCACTGAGGTCCCGGGTCCAGTCGCCAGCGGCGTTGGCGGTCGCGTCGCCCAGTGAAGCAGTGGCGTCGTCGAAGATTTCCACCCGTTGCATGGCGCTGGCCTTGCCGGCCACGGTGACGCGGGTGTCGACGGTGGTATCGCCATTGGCGAGCTCGCCTCGGGAGTCGGTCACCGAGTCGAGGGTGGGCGGCACCAGGCGTACGGCCGTGAAGGTCCGACGGTTCGAGACATTGCCGCTGCCGTCCCGGGCCTGGGCCGTCAGGCGATAATCCTTGGCCTGCAATCCACTCAGGGGAAACGTCCAGTCGCTCTCCAATGCCACGGAAGCCGTCCCCACCCCGGCGGAGTCATCGAAGAATTCCAGCGTCGACTCCGGCGTGGCGACACCACTCAGGGTCACGCGGGTATCGACGGTATAGTCACCCTCGCTGATATCGCCCCAGGTGTCGTAGACCCTCTGGATATCGGGCACGACCCAGTCATGCCGGACCTTGAAGGTGTATTGCGTGATGGGGCATTCGATGGCAGCGGCCTCATCCGCCTCACCGGAAAAGCTCACCCGGCAAACAACCTTCAGCGGCGTATTGTGGCCGAGCTTCTCCAGTTCGTTGCGCAGTACCGACTCGCGCAGCCCATTGCTGGCCTGCCCTGCGGAAATGGTCGCGCCCGCCAACAGCACAATATCGTAGGACGTGGCGTTATCGGTCTGCCCTTCCAGACGCAACCAGACCTTTTGCCCGGCGGCACTGAACGACCATTTGCCCACCGTGGCCTCAGCGTTGCCGCTGAAGGTCGCCAGGTTCAGCTCCTGGCGATCCGCATTCGCCTGGGTAACCCGCGGATGCGGCAATTGGGTTTCCGGGTCGGCAAAGGCGCTGATGGTCAGGGGCAGGCTTTCAGAAGGCGTGAAAAAACCGTAGCGCTGGACCTCATAACCCACGCTGACCACTCGGCCGATATTGGGCCCGACGAACGACGCGTCCAGATGAAACCGTACCTTGCCGCTTTGATCCCCCGGTTGTTCCTGATCCTCGGAAGAACCGGGACCGGGGGTGCCCAGCCACTTCAAGATGACCGTATCCAGCGCCGGATCCATGCTTTCATAGCCGATCTCGATATCGACACCCGCGAGCGCGTTCATGGGATCAAGGAGCGTGTCGGGTGCCTGGATCACCTTGGGTGGGGGTAACTCGCCGACCAGGAAACCGATCAACAGGTCCAGCGTTTCCGAATAGCTGTACGCTCCGCTGGCGTGTTTGAGGGTGTAGCGGACCTTGACGGTCTGGCCGATATTACCCGTCACGAAATCGGCATCCACGCGAAATGTCACAGGCTCGCCAGCAGACACTGCCGTGATCGGTATCCAACTGCTGGTGCTGGCGAGCGGGTTGGCACCGGTCCAGTAGTAGGTCAGGATGTCGCCCTTGACCGTGCCCCGATAGTCGACCAATACCTTGACCTTATCGAAGATCTTTGACGGATCGAGGACCCCGTCCGGGGCTTCCGGAACCTTGGGGGGCGGTAGCGTCGCCCCAGGCGCCTGGACCTTGACCAATAGATGTTCGGACTCGCTCACCCCATAAATCGCCGCCTGATCATTGGAGACCTGGTACCACAGGTCAAGGCGGCCGTTGGCAAGCACGCTGATGTGTTCGGCACCGACGTACAGCGTGACCGACTTGTCGTCGGCTTCATTCCGGCTGACGGTGTGGGTTTGCGGATACGCATACGGTGTGCCGTCAGCTCGCGTGCCTTCCCAGATCAGCTCGATGAAATCCCCATTGGCGATACCCGGGTACGAGATGAGCACGTTGGCCATCTGGGTGTCCGGATCGAGGCTATCGCCCACCTGCTCGCGAAGGACCGGAGCGGGATGCGCATAAACATCGCCCACCACACTGGCGAACGCGCGCTTGGACGAAAGGGGTGGATCACCGTTCTTCTTGGTCAGCACATATGAAGCCTCGGCCGAGCCCATGGCAATGGCGCGGACCTCTGCGTAAGGCACCTTCAAGGGCAGGATGCTGGGTATATTGGTGATCTCGTGTGCCTGGGTATGGATCAGCGGCTTGCCGACGTGTGGCGTGCCGATCCAAGTCATGGTCACCGTATCGCCGACCTCGAACTCCTGTGTCGCGAGAAGGATCTGCACGGTGACGTCCTGCTGGTTCAATGCCTTGAGATCGATGATGCCGTCGACCGCTTCCTCGATGATCGGCGCGGCCAGGCGCCAGGCCCCGGCATCGACTTTCACGGTGGTGGTCATCGACCATTTTTCCGAGTAATTCCACACCTCGTCATGCACTTCGTACTGCACCAGCAGCGCATTGCTGTCGCCGCCGGCCAGGATCTTGGCCTGGTCGGCGATGACTTCGATGGGCTGTGTGCCCTCGACCTGCTCTTGGGTCAGTTCCAGGGCGTCGAGGAAGACACTGCCCCATTTCACCTGGATAACGTCGCGCACGGCAATGTTGGGGTAAGGCTCGATCGCCATGGGCACGCCTCTGGCGGCCCATTGGGCATCGACACCTTGAGCGATCACCTCGGCCGGCAACTGCACCATCTTGAGTTCCGAGTGCCCTGGCAGGTGCGGGTTCTTGTCGCGGCCACCGGGTCGGTCCAGCTTGACCAGCAAGCGCAACGTCGAGGACGGATCATCAGGGATCGTCTCACCCTTGCGCAGCACCACGTAATAGCAGCGTTCGATCCAGCCGGGCACAAACCATTCCCTGCCCACGAAGAAGAACAGACGCTCGTTTTCCTGGCCAACCAGCAGTTCGTGATGCCAGACGACGTTCGCATCCAGATAGACATCGACGATATCGCCCGCCTGCATGGGCGCGCTCCACGGATCGATGATGCAAAAAGGCCCCTCTTCGTGGTCCTCGACCACGCCCAGGCCGATACCGCCGTCACCGTCCACGATGGGGCTGGCCATGCCCGCGATGATGAGCGCCCAGTTTGACAATTGACCGTCGGTGGAAGACTTGGGAGGCGGTAAATAAAGGCGAAAAGAGGTCATGGCCAGTTCCTTTATCCAGCACGATACGGTGGCTTTCAGATCGCAACGCGATAGGTTGGATTTGGCACCACATCAGCCGGATCGGCTACTGTCGGAACTAACAGGTCGGCGGGGAGTTTCGACGAACGGTAGGGACATCCGTGGTCTGAGTTCAGGATGGCTACGCCCGCTCGCAAGGCTTGGTGACGTAGTCGTCGGCACCCATCTCCAGGCCCAGGACCTGGTCGTGGCTGTCGTCCCAGGCGGTGAGCATCAGGATCAGCGGATCGACCCGCGTCCGCTCACGTGCATGATCGCTACGGCTGGGCACACTGACCTATTAGCCGCTGCGTTCCGGTAACTGGCGATCAGTTCGGAGCGCGCGGTGTCGTCTTCGACCAGGAGGATGTTGGGCATGGGTGCTTCCAGAAAAGTGCTGTGGCGCTGGTGGGGCCGCTATCGCGAGCACGCTCGATACAGCCGATCATCCTGCGCTCCATAAGTGAGCGTCGCTGTAAACTGTAATATCTGACAGTTTACAGCGCACAGGAATCGCGCTCAGATGGCACGACCCATGGTCAGATAACTCTCTGCACTGTCGGTACAGCCTTGCGATATCCAAATGGAGATCATGACAATGAGCGCAGCACGAAAACTGTCAGTCGATACAGCACGAAAATCCATCCTCGCCAATGAGTTCGAAGCCTCCATCGATCAAAATCCCCCCGCATCGTTCAGAGCAACCTTTTCCCGCGTGAGCTACCCCACCCATGGTGATTACCTGACCATCACCGCGACGCTTCGCGACCCAACCAGCTTCCACATCAAGAGTATCAGGGTCGTTTTCCTGGAAGATCCTGTCGATAACACCCCACGAACGACCTCGGGTGTGAAGGTTTTTTATGCGGATACAGCGGAGGATCCGCCTGCGGAATATTCGACACTCGATACCGCAACGGCGCTGACGTTTGACCCGCAAACCCTTTCCATCAGCGGAACGATAGACGCCCACGTCGAGAATGGCTTGGAGGATGCAAAATTCCATGACCTGACGATGAGTTTCAGTTTGGTTGCGGACTCGGGGGTTCGCTAAAGTTGAGCCCAGCAAGCACCCCAAAAAAGCTCCGGATTTTTCAATCCGGAGCTTTTTTATTGAATGATCAAATGTTTATCGACAGCCCATCAGAAGTTGAAACTGAGGCCCGCGCTGACATTGTAATCCTGCTTGACTGTCTTGCTCTGGGCTGAGCCAGCCTCGGCGAAAACCTGAAGCCCGTGAGGCAGCGCCCAATTGATGCCCCCCGCCAATTCCAAACTGGTGGCAGAACTATCGTTGTTGAACGAACTGTCGTTGACCCCAACTTCGTTGCGCTTGATGAGTTCCTGGCCGATGGCGACATGCACCCGCGGCTGGAGCTTGTGGCCGTTACCCAGGTCGATCTCGCTGCCGATATAAGCGCCGCCCTTGACCACCAACGACCGGGTCAGTTCGCTATCGACCTCCAGGCCATTGTCCAGTCTGTAATGTTCACCAGACACCACTGCCGCGGCGACCTGAGCAAAAGGCCCCCAGAAAAAACCACCCCCCAATTGGTCTTGAAAGCCCACTTCCAGCGAGCCGCTCACACCGTAGGCGTCATAAGACCCCTTGGTTTTCACGCCATCGCTCATGCTCACGTCCAGGCGGTTGTCGAAGCGGTTGATCTTGGTCACCGCATCGACATAGAAACCCGTTTGAGGATCGAACTTCGTCAAATAGCCGCCGATGGAATAGCTGTCCACCGAGCCCGAACTGCCGTACTTGAGGTCCAACTGCGTGCGGCTGTAACCAACCATTCCGCCAACCAGCCAGTCGCTGTCACCCAGCGCTGCGTCGGCCCCGATGACCAGGCCCTGCTGCGTCTGGCTATAGCCGCCCGCGTAGGCATTCTGGACGCTGTACCGATTATTGTAGGCCCGGGTCCAGAGCCCAGGCTTGGCTCCCGTCAATCGGCGGTCGCCCATGCGCGAGTTCAACAGGGTGCTTTCGGCATAGATAATGGTGGGGGCCGTGTTGGCGATCGCCAGCACCGAACGGGCACTGGTGCTGGGCCCTTCGTCGGGGCGCAGATACCAGCCGGTACCTTCCTGAACCAACTTGTAGGTCAAGGCCCCGACGTCCACAGAACCGTTGTTCAGCGCCAGCTGTGCATTGCCCTCGGCCAGGTCCGCAATCTGGATCAAGCCATTGGCCCGGGCTCTTTCACCGGTGGCGCTCACCGACACGACGTGATCGCCCGACGCTGTTTCTGCGTTGAGGAAATCCGTTTCACCGGTATTGAAATCGGTGTGCATGTTGAAAAAACCGCTGCCGGAGAGCTCCCGGACGTTGAGGGTGTAGAACGTTGCCCCCGGCGCGAAATCCACCGTGCCGCCATTGAGCGACAGATTATTCACGCTATTGCTGCCGGTCAGGGTCCAGGTGGACTGCCCGTTGATGTCCAGGTCAGTGGTACCTTCGATGCCGCCGGTGAAGTGTGAATGATTGTCGAGCACCACGTTGGTGGTGTGCCCGGCATCGCCCTTGATGGTGCCGGTAAACGTACTCTGGTTATCGAGTTTGAGTTGGCCAACGTTTTGTACATCCCCGGTCAGCGAGGCCCGGTTGTTGAGTGAGGTGTTCACGTTGCTGCCGGCCTCGACCACCACGTTGCCCTGCAGCACGCTGTTATTGACGTTGAAATTGACGTTCGTGCCGTTTGTCACTTCCAGGATCGTGCCATTACCGCCGATCAGCGTCGAGCCGTCCGAGACCTCAATCTCCAGCGAGCCCAACGGGTTGGCCCCCACATTGGCGACGATAGCCGAACCGCTTTTACCCTCTACGCTGGAGTTGTTCAGGATCAGTTTGCTGATCTGCTCGTCGGTCCGATCCAGACCAAACGTCACGCCATTGAGGCCGCCAATGATTTGGGATTCGTTACTGAGGGTCGCTTGCCCTCCGGCGAGCTGTAAACCAAAGCTGGAACTGCCGGTGCCTTCAAGGGTGCTGTTATTCAAGTCCAGGGTGCTGTAGGAAGTAACGAACGCGCCCCCCAAATCGCCACGAACGGTGCTGCCCGACAATGTGGCGCTGGAACCGGTCGTCGTGGAAGTATTACGCACCGCCTGAAGCCCATAATCGAGTCCCGATATCGTGCTGCCGCTGATGTTGGCGTTACTGTTGACCAATGAGACGGTGACGAACCCGCTTGCCCCGGTCACTGTTGCGTCGGTCAGGTTCACGGTCGAGCCCGCGGTTGCGGCAATCTGCTGGGTCGTCCCGGTGTTGACGTTCAACGTGCCGCGCTGGGCAGTGATGCCCAGCGTGTCGGCGCCGTTGACGTTAAGCGTCGCACCGGGTGTTATGCGCCAACTTTCTACTATCGGCGAAGGCACGATGGTTTCCGTTTCGCCGGGGATCAGGTCCCGCCCCTCTGTGTAAGGGATGAAGAACGCAAGCGCCAGGGCTGATGGATATCGCCAATGACGGCCATGACCTTTCAGTAGAGAAAATTGTGCTGCGCGCATATGAAGTACCCCAGAAATGCAATTTGAAATTGGCCGGCTTGCTGATCGCCTTGATCAACATCGAGAAGACGCGCAAGACTACTGATGAAGCCAAAAATCAAATGTAGGAATATTCTGAAAACGACTCAGATAATTCTGATATGCAAGCAGGACAAATCCAGCCCCTTCACGGCCCCCCAACAGAACGCTGCCGTGAAGGGAAACATCAAGCCAGATTTCACCTCAAGCATCTTCGCAATATTCACCATTTGCATTCACTAGTCTGACCGTCGCGTCATACTCCGCCGAGGGATGATCCGTTGCATTGATCTTCACCGTGTACCAGACCTTCCAGTAGCCAATGTAGTCCCCAGGTTCCACCGGATCAGGAGGCGGTTCAGGAATATTGCGGATAACGGGATCATAAGGTGAAACGGTCATGGTGAACCCACTCTCCGGCTCACCGTCGACAATCGTGTGAGGCGTAGGAGAGCTGAAATCGGTATCCGGGGCTTCCTCGGTGTGAGCGGCATCCCTATATCCTTGCGCATGCAGGGTAACTTCCCGGCCCACTAGAAGGTGCTCAGTATTTCCAGGAATCGTGAACACCGCGTTAAATGTGTTCCGCTGCAGGTCCCCACAACGCACCAGGTTCGGATATCGCGTGGTTATATCTGGAGGGTCCATGTTAACAACAAGCGCGTTATTGGTAACCGTTTGGATAGGTGACGGATTTTCATTGGTTCCGCCAATATCCGACAGGAAATACTGAAGGCTTTTATCGCCCAGCCCGGCGCCATTAATGACCGTCCAAGGCAATTCAATCGTTACAGAGGTGTCACCCGCATTCAAAAACGCGACATCAGGAAGTCTTACGCCCTCGTACGCAGCAATAATTTGCTGTCCGTCTTTTACGGGTTTATCGGGATCGGTCCACAAAACGATAGTGATTATCTGATCGACGCCATAATCTTCAATCTCAATAACGTTGTCCACGTCCGTACTTGTAACATTGGGCTCGTTGAGTCCATCATTGGGCCCTGGATCAACCGGAGTCGGTCCAGGGACGTAGATATTTGAAAAAATATCCACGAATGATTCGCTCAGTGGCGTTGCCCCTTGCAGCAAAGTAGCCTTCACAGTAACCGGAACATCCTCTTGGGTATCGTCCCCATCCTTGTAATAGTCATCAGAAATAATGTCAAACGACACTGGAAAAACCAACTTGGTAGCCGTGCCGAAAGCCTTTGTATCGACAACAGTGTTATTCCAATTAATTTGAATTTCATCCGTATCTTCCACATTGTCAACCCTGTCCACCTCCACTGTAACGCCGCCGGGCACCGCGCAGTCTTTCAAATCGATAAGACGATCAGTGCCGGAGCTTGCCAAGGGAACACGGGGCGCCTCAAGTACTGGCGACGGCGAAAACATAATCTTCAGGCCTTTAGGAACCGACAACCTACTTTCATTCCCGACGGCATCTACGAGCCGATAATAAACATAAACCGCTCCCGCAGGAAGACCGCGCAAAGTCCCCGAATCGACCTCAAACTTACCCGTTAAAGGCAACGTATAGGGTGGAGGATTAATGGGCTCATCGGTATTAAGCTCCGTATAATTTCGGCTGATATAAAAATAACATTTATCACCTGATGCCAACCCCTGGGTACCAACGACCAATTCCCAGGTACCGTTGGGTAGACTGCTGAGGTAAGCGTTGTCGATGATATTGTCCGGGGGATAGGTCGGAGTGGCGGTGGTCAACGGTGGCTGGTTCTTGGGTCCGCCAGGGTTCGGTTGGTAGTGGGCTCGTCTATCGATTACAATCGTTTCCGGATCTGATTCCCACTCATTCCCCAGAGGAGGCATCGCTTCGTATTTAACCAACCAAACAGAAGGCGTTCCGGCGGGATTATAGTCAGTCAACTTTTCCGTCGGAATACCCGCCACAAATACCGAAGGGCGGTCAGCGATAGGACCAGCAGGAAAAGTGTCCACTTCTTCCCAAACTGGATCATCCGTTGGAACGGCCGGTTCTCGGGCGATATAAACCCAGACCTCATCAGTGTCATCTTCGTTTGGCCATCGCCGCAGTGTAACCGGTAATTTTGCACCTGGCCGAAGGTACTCGATATACACGCGCCTGTCGGCGTCGCTGACAATAACACCTGGAAACTCAGGAGGATTTCCCGCTAAAGGCTCTGCCGCTGCACGCTCGCGGCGTACCCGTTCCCGGTCGATATTGGCTATTTGCTGTTTTGCATTCATTTCACGCTCTCCACAATAATATCCAGACCGCACGTTCATCCGTGCTCACTGCGTCGCCGTACACAAACACCCTGATAGCAACTACCAGACCACCGGCCAATAGTTAATTACCAGCGTTGTTAAACCTCACAAAGGACCGCACGGTTCCGTCGCCCCGGAAACAAACCGATCGACCTTCACCGTGCCTAACCTTGATTCACCAATGAACACGCCGCCCCTACTTATCTTGTAAGTCACCCCTCCTGAACCATAAAATAGAGGTTTAACATGAGGTTCATAGGGAATGGGCGGCATCTCGAACCCCTCTGGATTTTCGGCATCCGCCTGGGTGAGTTGATACGTGAATACCCCTTCCGTGCCGTCGATATACCCTTCCGAGGCGTTCAAACTGGTGTAGGCACGCCAAGTCAGCACGCATGAATCATCTTTTTCGAAGCCTTGGTAGGGGATCTTGATATGTACCCCTTCCCAAATGGGAGGGACCGTATCGCAAAGCAGATAACCTGCCGCATTGGCATTCGGAAATCGGGGTAACTTCAATACAGGTAGTGGAATAACACTGTGATCGATAAACAGCTCTCTTTCACGCGATTCAAACGCATTTCCAGGCGGCGTTATGGGTTCAACCTCGTAATAGAGATAGGCCACTCCATCTCCGGCCCATAATGGGACGGGTAACGGAATCAGGAACTCCGTTTGCGTGATCGGTCCATCGTGAGGCTCATCGTAAACGGTGGTGGTCACACCGTCTCGGCGCCAATAGACACGCAACTGATCCGTTTCGCCGATCTGGTCGGCATAGATAGGCCAGCGCGGAATGCGAGTTTGCCCGCCGTTCAACAAAATCGAGGCCGGAACCTGTCCACTGGGGGGCACATCATCTACCAGCGGTGGGTCAGCAGGACGTGGAATGTTCGTGCCGTTATTACCGTCACCGGATGTCGACATAACCTCCCCCTACTGAATTGGATGTGGAGACCACCTATCGCGTTGATTCAGAGTTAATACTTGTCCGTCGACCTTGCCTACTGTCAGGATTGACAGGTCGGTTGACCGTTTATCGGTTTTCTGGATTGGAATGAAACAAAGAAAAGAGCTGAGGCCGAGTGTCATCAGCCTCTATCTGCAACAATGTGGACGCTGAACCGTTGTCAGGAATTTCGGCTACGCAGTACCTGTGCGGCAAACAAGGCGATCCGCTGGCACGCATCCGTCAGTTTCAGTTGATCAACCACCAACCCAATCCGAATATGCCCCGCCGCACTCGGCCCGAACGCCTCGCCGGCCAGCACCGACACGCCGTAGTCGTCCAGCAGCCGCTCGGCAAAAGCCTGGGCACCCAGGCCGGTCTGGCGCACGTCGACCATCACGAACATGCCGCCATCGGGCCGCACCGGCTTGAGGCCCGGGCAGTCATCGAGCATGGCGCAGACCAGGTCCCGGCGCTGGCGATACTCCTCGTGCATCTGCGCCACTTCCGGAAAATCCTGTTCCAAGGCCACCTGGGCTGCCCGCTGGACGAAGTCCGGCAGGCCGAACAGCATGCACAACGACAGGTTCGCCAGATGGTCAGTGAGGGATTCGGGGCCGACGACCCAGCCAATGCGCCAACCGGTCATGGCGTGGGATTTGGACAGACTGTTGATCGTCGCGGTGCGCTCGGCCATGCCCGGCAGGCTGGCCGGGCTGATGTGTTCGCCTTCATAGATCAGGTCGCTGTAGACCTCGTCACTGATCAGCCACAGGTCATGTTCGATGCACAACCGCGCCAATGCTTGCCAGGTGGACATAGGCAGGCTGGCGCCGGACGGGTTGTTCGGGCTGTTGAGCAGCATCGCCCGGGTACGCGGGGTCACAAGACGGGCAACGTCCGCCGGGTCGACCCGAAAACCGTTCTCCGAGCGGACCGCCACCGGCACCACTTTCGCCCCGCAGGCACCGAACACCGCTTCATAGGTGACATACATCGGCTCGGCGACGATGACTTCATCGCCGGGGTTGAGCAGGCATTGCGCGACCGCATACACCGCGCACTGCGCCCCTGGCAGCACAATGACCTGTTCGGCTCCCACCGGCTGGCCGCAGCGCAGGCGATGACGCCGGGCGATGCTGGCCCGCAAGGTGTGCAGGCCGCGGATGTCCGAGTAGTGGGTCTCCCCGGCCCGCAGGCTGGCGACGGCGGCGTCGACAATGGCACGCGGCGTGTCAAAGTCCGGATCGCCCACTGACAGCAACAGCACATCCTCGCCCTGCTCGCGCAGGGCCAGCGCCCGGTCGTGAATCTGCCAGGCGGCGGCGCCATCGCCGGTGATGCGTTGGGTCAAAGCTGAAAAGCGCATGTACGTCTCCTGATTGCGCGATGTCCAGCCTCAACCCTATCTCAAATCACAAACCGCGCCACCATCGCATTCAACCCCACCGCCAGGCGCGACAGTTCGTGGGTCGCGTCGCTGGTCTGTTTCGCGCCACTGGCCGACTGGGTGGCCAGGTCGCGGATGTTGACCAGGTTGCGGTCCACTTCACGGGAAACCTGGGCCTGTTCTTCCGAGGCGCTGGCGATGACCAGGTTGCGTTCGTTGATCTGGTTGATCGACTGAGTGATCTGCTCCAGCGCCACACCAGCGGCCCGGGCCATTTCCAGGGTGCTTTGGGTGCGCTGGTTGCTTTGCTGCATCGACTGTACGGCCTGGCCGGTGCCGTTCTGGATGCCGGCGACCATTTTTTCGATTTCCTGGGTCGATTGCGCGGTGCGATGGGCCAGGGCCCGGACTTCGTCGGCCACCACCGCGAAGCCTCTCCCCGCCTCCCCGGCGCGGGCAGCTTCGATGGCGGCGTTGAGGGCCAGCAGGTTGGTCTGCTCGGCGATGGCGCGGATCACGTCCAGCACCTTGCCGATGTCACGACCCTGCACCGCCAGGCCTTCGATCATCGAAGCGGTGGCTTGCACGTCGTGGGTCATGGTCTGGATCGCGTCGACGGTTTCCACCACCCGCGAGCGGCCTTCCTGGGCGGCTTGGGTCGATTGGTTCGAGGCTTCGGAGGTAGACACCGCGTTACGGGCAACCTCCTCGACAGCGGCGGTCATTTCGTTGACGGCGGTGGCGGCCTGCTCGATTTCGTTGTGCTGCTGTTGCAGGCCACGGGAGGATTCCTGGGTGACCGCGCTCAGCTCTTCGGCCGCGGCCCCCAGTTGGCTGGCGGAGCCGGCAATCTGCTCGATGGTCTGGCGCAGGCTGCCTTGCATGGCGGCCAGGGCCTGGAGCAAGCGGGCGGGCTCATCCTTGCCGTCGTCGGCGATGACTTGGACCAGGTTTCCGCCGGCGATGGTTCGGGCAGCCTCCAGTGCCCGATTGAGCGGCGTGACGATGCTACGGGTCAGCAGCCAGGCCAACAGGACAGTGGTCAGCGCGGCAATGATCGAAACGACGATCATGCCGGTGATCGCGCTGCTGTAGTTTTCGCCCGCCTTGATCGACGCCTCGTGACCACCCGCGATGTTGATCGCGATGAGCTTGTTGAGCTGTTCGCCCATCAGGTCGGTGCCTTCCTTGATGCGCGTATTGATGTGGGTGCGCAACGGGTCGACCTTGTCCTGTCGCGACAGCTCCAGCATCTCCTGCTGGGCTTGCAGGTACTTCTCAAGGGTGGCCGAAAAGGCCTTGTACAGCTCGGTCTCTTCTGGCGTGGCCGGCAGGGCGGCGTAATTGGCATTGGCCTTCTGCAGTTTCTCCACCAGCACGTTGATACGTGTCTCGGCCTCTTTCAGGCTGGCCGGATCCCGGTTGACCAGGATGCGAAACGAGAGGATGCGCATGCGCAGTACGTTTTCCATCACATTGCCCAAGTACCCGACACTCGGCAGTTGGATCTGCTCCATGTCCAGCGAGGCCTGGCGGATGATTGACATGCGACTGCCGGCAAACACGCCAAGAACGACGACGAGCAGGGCAATGACGGCGAAGCCGAGAAAGGCTCGGGGGGCGATATTCAGGCTACGTAGGGACATGGGAAGACCTCGCGACGTTGGAGTCGAGCATCCATGCCATCAGCGCACTGGTTGAAATAATTATGGATGCGCCTGACTCGTTATCGGCCGGGCTTTAGGCTTTTAACAGGGGGGGGACTGCAAAAATATTTCGCGAGGCTTTTGTGACGAGGGCGCCTGCTCCCTCGCCACTGGATCGTGTTACCGGGCGGCCACCCGCCACAGCCGGGCGATGTCCCGGGCGCGCTCGCTCAGCAGGCGCGGGGCATCGACGCAGGCTTGTTGCAAGGTCATCGGCCCGTTGGCCAGGGCAAAGGCGGCATCGATGCCATGGTCGTACAGTGCCTGGTAGCCCTCCCCCAGTGTGCCGGCGATGACCAGCACCGGTACGCCCTGCCGGCGGGCGATGCGGGCCACGCCGAAGGGGGTCTTGCCGCGCAGGGTCTGGGCGTCGAAACGGCCTTCGCCGGTGATCACCAGGTCGGCGCCACTGATCGCATCGGCCAGCCCGGTCAGTTGGGCGACGACTTCCACGCCGGTACGAAACTGCGCCCCCAGGAACGCCTTGGCCGCGAACCCCAGGCCACCGGCCGCGCCGCTGCCCGGTTCGTCGCGTACATCCCGCCCCAACACCTGGGCGCAACGGTCGGCGAAATGTCCCAGGGCCCGATCCAGTTCCTGCACCTGCTCGGCGCGGGCGCCCTTCTGCGGACCGAAGATCGCGGAAGCGCCATGGGGCCCGCACAGTGGGTTATCGACGTCGGCGGCGATCTCGAAACTGACCTGGGCCAGGCGCGGGTCGAGATCGCCCAGGTCGATGCGCGACAAGTTCGCCAGGGCCGAGCCACCGGGTCCCAGGGGTTGGCCGTGCTCATCGAGCAACGCCACGCCCAAGGCCTGCATCGCGCCGGCGCCGCCATCGTTGGTGGCACTGCCGCCGATTGCCAGGATCACCCGCCCGGCCCCTTCGTCCAGTGCGGCACGGATCAGCTCGCCGGTGCCGTAGGTGCTGCTGGAACAGGCATCGCGCTGCCCCGGCGGCACGAGTTGCAGGCCACTGGCCTCGGCCATCTCGATGATCGCGGTGCAGCTGTCGGCCAACCAGCCCCAACGCGCTTCGACGGGAGCGCCCAAGGGGCCGTGGACTCGGGTGCGGCGCCACTGACCGTCGCAGGCCGCCAGCACCGACTCCACCGTCCCCTCGCCGCCGTCGGCCATCGGGCACTTGATCAACTGTGCATCCGGCCAGACCTCGGCCAGCCCCTGGGCGATGGCATCGGCGACGCCCTGGGCGCTGAGGCTGTCCTTGAACGAGTCGGGGGCGATGATTATTTTCATATTATTCTCCGGTTCCGATGCACAGCATGCTGCCAGTTGACCGCAGCCATGACGCCGGTCCGCCGCACAAAAGACACCGGGCATTATTGTTCAATTTCACAAAGATCGGTTGGCCAAGGGGGATTGTGGTCGAAAGTAAGGGCCTCATCGCGAGCAAGCTCGCTCCCACCGTTACGCTGCTCACTCAAGAAAAACGCTGCACCCCGTGGCGAGGGAGCTTGCTCCCGCTGGGCTGCGAAGCGGCCCTTTCTGTGAGCGCTTCGCACTCAAGCGGGAGCAAGCTCCCTCGCCACAGGTTTGTCGACAACCTTAAGTGAGCGGCATTTCCCACAGTAGGGGGTCACGTGGGTTTATCGGCGGTCTGGGGTAGCAGCTGCACCCCCCAGGTACAACGCCAGCATCCCATCCAACCGCAACGGATCCACGCCGCTCAGTTCGGCGATGCGCTCCATGCGGTAGCGCAAGCTGTTGCGGTGGATACCCAAGGCTTCGGCACAGGCCTGGCTCTGGCCGTCGTGTTCGCACCAACTGCGCAGGGTGGCGAGCAACTGGCCGTTGCTGTCCTTGGCGATGACCTTGCGCAACGGGGTCAGCAACTCGTCGAGGGCATCGTCACTGCGATGGCGCCAGAGCAGCACCGGCAGGCGGTAGCGGCTGAGGCTCAGCAAGCGCGATTGCGGCAACACATCGCGCCCGTAGGCCAGCAAGTCCGCCACCCGTCGATAGCAACGCCGCAGGCCCGCCAACCCTTCCGCCTGGCCGCCCACTGCGATGCGCAGGATGTTCCAGCCCAGCCCATCGAGCTTGCCCAGTAGCCGCTCGTTCTCCACCGAGGCGGTGACCGGGCGACACCAGAGCAAGGAAGATTTGGACGAGGTCAGGCACCAACTGTCCGGGTAGCGCGACATCAACCACGCGCTCAACGTCTCGACGGTCTGGCCGGGCCCATGTTCCAGGCCCAGCTCGAACAGATATGGCACCCGCGACAATTGCGGCTTGAGGCCCATTTGCCGGGCTTCGTCCAACAATCGCGGGGAATCCCCGGCGTCCCCCAGCAGCAACGCCAGCAAGTCATCGCAGCGCTGGCGACGCCATTGCTGCTCGGCCTGCTGGTTACGCTGGCCCAGCAGCATTTCGGCGGTCATGCGCACCAGTTCGGCGTAGGTACGCAGTTGCTCAGGCTCGCCGGTGATGCCCAGGACGCCGATCAGCCGTTGATCGAGCATCAACGGCAGGTTGATTCCCGGCTGCACGCCCTTGAGGTGCATCGCGGTGTGCTCGTCGATTTCCACCACCCGACCGTTGGCCAGGACCAGTTGCGCACCCTCGTGCCGAGTATTGACCCGCTCGCGCTCCCCGCTGCCGAGGATCAGGCCCTGGTTGTCCATGACATTGACGTTATACGGTAGGATCGCCATCGCCCGGTCGACGATGTCCTGCGCCAGGTCGTGATCGAGTTCGAACATGGGCGGTGTTCCTTGCAAGCGGCGTGGATTGTTGTTTTAGGCGTGGGTTTGGTCAGGCGCACAGGGTTTGAATGCAGACCCTGTGCTCAGGCACAAAGACACGGGGCCTTGGGCTGGCCGAGACTCAAGGGGCGGTCAACGTTACCCCTTGGCTCGCGAAAATCATAATAAAGAGAGACCCGCCATGTCCCAGAGCGCAATAGCCCTCCTGGCTACCCCCGACGAAAAAAATACCGTCTACAAGCGCATCACCCTGCGCTTGATCCCCTTCATTTTCATCTGCTATCTGTTCAACTACCTCGACCGGGTCAACGTTGGCTTCGCCAAGTTGCAGATGCTCGATGCCCTGAAATTCAGCGAAACCGTGTACGGCCTCGGTGCCGGGATTTTTTTCATCGGCTACGTACTGTGCGGCGTGCCGAGCAACCTGGCCCTGACCCGATTCGGCCCACGGCGCTGGATCGCGCTGATGATGATCACCTGGGGCACCCTGTCGACTTGCCTGCTGTTTGTCACCACCCCCACCGAGTTCTATACCTTGCGCTTGTTCACCGGCGCCGCTGAAGCCGGATTCTTTCCAGGTGTGGTGCTTTATCTCTCGCAGTGGTTCCCGACGTTCCGACGTGGCCGGATCATGGCCTTGTTCATGTCGGCCATTCCGGTGTCCGGCCTGCTGGGCAGCCCGTTTTCCGGATGGATCCTCAACCACTTCGCAGCGGGCCAGGGCGGCCTGGCGGGTTGGCAGTGGATGTTCCTGCTGCAAGGCATTCCGACGGTGATCCTCGGCGCGCTGGCGTTCTTCCTGCTCAGCGACACCTTCGCCAACGCCAAATGGCTGACCGACCAGGAACGCGCCGTGCTCACCGCCGACCACGCCGAAGACCTGGCCAACAAGCCAAAGACTGCCACCGACTCGCTGTTGGCGGTGTTCAAGAACCCGTCGATCTGGGCCTTCGGCCTGGTGTACTTCTGCATCCAGAGCGGCGTGTACGCGATCAACTTCTGGCTGCCGTCGATCATCAAGAACCTGGGCTTCAGCGATAACCTGGTGATCGGCTGGCTGAGTGCGATCCCTTATCTGCTGGCGGCGGTGTTCATGTTGCTGGTGGGTCGCTCGGCGGACTTGCACAAGGAACGCCGCTGGCACCTGGTTGTGCCAATGCTGATGGGTGCCGCCGGGCTGCTGATCGCCGTCAACTTCGCGACCACCCCGGCCATCGCCATCATCGGCCTGTCCATCGCCACCATGGGAGCCCTCACTGGCTTGCCGATGTTCTGGCCGGTGCCCACCGCCCTGCTCAGCGCCGGTGCCGCCGCCGGTGGGCTGGCCTTGATCAACTCCATGGGTCAGATGGCCGGGTTCCTGAGCCCGTACCTGGTGGGCTGGGTCAAGGACGCCACCGGCTCGACCGACGCGGCGTTGTACCTGCTGGCCGGGGTGATTGTCTGCGGCAGCCTGTTGGCGTTGCGCATGACCCGTACCCTGCGGGCCTGACACCCCTGTGCCCCCTGTGGGAGCGAGCCTGCTCGCGATGGCGGTGTATCAGTCGATATAAATGTTGGCTGACCTGACGCTATCGCGAGCAGGCTCGCTCCCACAGTGGATTTTGGTGGGGTTGAGAAAACGGTTGGATCCACGCGACGGTTCTGGTATTTGATTGAGCCTTTCCCCATGGATAAAAGGATCTTGTCATGAGCTACCGCACGCTAGGCCATTCCGGGTTGCAAGTCTCGACGTTGACCCTGGGCACCATGATGTTCGGCGAACAGACCAGCACCGAGGATTCGCTGCGGATCATCGACAAGGCCTGGGACCAGGGCATCAATTTCATCGACACCGCGGACGTCTACACCAACGGCCGCTCCGAAGAGATCGTCGGCGAAGCGATCGCCAGTCGCCGCCAGGAATGGGTGCTGGCCACCAAGGTCGGCTTCGGTCCGGCGGACGGCGTGCCCAACCGCAGTGGCCTGAGTCGCAAGCACATTTTCAATGGCATCGAGGCCAGCCTGACGCGCCTGGGCACCGATTACCTGGACATCTATTACCTGCATCGCGAAGACCACAACACGCCGCTGCATGTCACGGTGTCGGCCATCGGCGACTTGATTCACCAGGGCAAGATCCGCTACTGGGGCCTGTCGAACTACCGTGGCTGGCGCATCGCCGAGGTGATCCGGATCGCCGACAGCCTGGGCATCGACCGGCCGGTGATCAGCCAACCGCTGTACAACATCGTCAACCGCCAGGCGGAAACCGAACAGATCACTGCCGCGCAGAACTACGGCCTCGGCGTGGTGCCGTTCAGCCCCCTCGCCCGCGGCGTGCTCAGCGGCAAGTACGCCCCGGACGTGGCACCGGACGCCAACAGCCGCGCCGGACGCCAGGACAAACGCATCCTGGAAACCGAATGGCGGATCGAGTCCCTGCGCATCGCCCAGCAGATCCTGCAATACACCCAGGGCCGGGGCGTGGGAATCGTCGAGTTCGCCATTGCCTGGGTGCTGAACAACAGCGCCGTGACCTCGGCCATCGTCGGGCCGCGTACTGAGGAGCAGTGGGATTCGTACACCAAGGCGCAGTCGGTGAAGATCAGCGCGGAAGACGAAGCCTTCATCGATTCGCTGGTGACACCGGGGCATGCTTCGACACCGGGGTTCAATGATGTGAGTCATTTCGTGCCGGGGCGCGTGCCTGTGGGAGCAGGGCTTGCCCGCGATGAACGATAACGCGGTTCACCTGTTGAACCGCGGCGTGGCTATCGCGGGCAAGCCTTGCTCCCACAGGTTTTGCTACCGCAGGCCTTGCTCCCACATGACTCGCTCCCACAATCAACACCCTGCCACAGGTAGGGTGTTGGTTGATCGCCCCCAAGAGAATCACTGTGTCCAAAGGCATCGCTCTATCGGTCTCGGCCTCCGCGCTGTTCGCCGTCATGTACTACTACACCTCGCTGCTCTCACCCCTTACCGGCGTGGAAATCTTCGGCTGGCGCATGCTGCTGACAATGCCGTGCATGACCGCCTTCCTGCTGGTAACGCGGGACTGGAACCTGGTCATGGCGCTGATTCAACGCCTGGTCGCCACGCCACGACTGTTGATCGCAGCGATAGCCTCTTCGGCCCTGATGGGTGCGCAACTGTGGCTGTTCATGTGGGCGCCACTCAATGGCTACAGCCTGGACGTGTCGCTGGGGTATTTCCTGTTGCCGCTGTCGATGGTTCTGACCGGGCGCATCGTCTATGGCGAACGCCTGTCCTACTTGCAGAAAGTCGCCGTATTCTTCGCCACCCTTGGCGTGTTCAACGAGTTGTACCAGGTGGGTGGGTTTTCCTGGGCGACCTTGCTGGTGGTGATCGGCTACCCGATCTATTTCATCCTGCGCAAACGCATCAAGACCGACAACCTGGGCGGGCTCTGGCTAGACATGACCCTGATGCTGCCCGTGGCACTGTGGTTCGTGCAAAGCGGCGAACAGGGTCTCGGCGTTTTCGATCAGTCCCCATGGCTGTCCCTGCTGATCCCGTTGCTCGGAGTGATCAGCGCCAGCGCGCTGGTGTCCTACATCGTCGCCAGCCGGCTGCTGCCGTTCAGCCTGTTCGGGTTGTTGAGTTATGTCGAACCGGTGTTGCTGCTGGGCGTTGCGCTGTTATTGGGCGAAAGCATCAAGGCCGGTGAATGGCTGACCTACATCCCCATCTGGATGGCGGTGGCAGTGCTGGTGTTCGAAGGGTTCAAGCACCTGGTGCGGCAGCAGCGCCGGAATTAAGGTCACCACTTAACCCTGTGGGAGCGAGCCTGCTCGCGATGGCGGTGGCACATGCCCCACTGATGTACCAACCAGATCGCAATCGCGAGCAGGCTCGCTCCCACATTTTGATCTGCGTCTGGCAACAAAAAGCCCGCCTGGCAATGACCTCAGGCGGGCTTTTTGGTCTCAGGCTTTACTCGGTAGCAAGCACGCCACGACGCACCTGGTCACGCTCGATGGACTCGAACAACGCCTTGAAGTTGCCTTCGCCGAAACCATCATCACCCTTGCGCTGGATGAATTCGAAGAACACCGGCCCCATCAGGGTTTCCGAGAAGATCTGCAGCAGCAGGCGCTTGTCGCCTTGCTCGGAAGCACCATCCAGCAGAATGCCCCTCGATTGCAGTTCCGCCACGGGCTCACCGTGGTTCGGCAGGCGGCCTTCGAGCATTTCGTAGTAGGTGTCCGGCGGCGCGGTCATGAAGCGCATGCCGATGCTTTTCAGCTTGTCCCAGGTATTGATCAGGTCATCGGTGAGGAAAGCCACGTGCTGGATGCCTTCGCCGTTGAACTGCATCAGGAACTCTTCGATCTGCCCGGCGCCCTTGGACGATTCTTCGTTCAACGGAATGCGGATCATGCCGTCCGGGGCGGTCATGGCCTTGGAGGTCAGGCCGGTGTATTCGCCCTTGATGTCGAAGTAGCGGATCTCGCGGAAGTTGAACAGTTTCTCGTAGAAACCGGCCCAATAGGCCATGCGCCCACGATAGACGTTGTGGGTCAGGTGGTCGATGATTTTCAGGCCCGCGCCCACCGGGTTGCGGTCAACGCCCTCGAGGAAGACGAAGTCGATGTCATAGATGGAGCTGCCTTCGCCAAAACGGTCGATCAGGTACAGGGGCGCGCCGCCAATGCCCTTGATCGCCGGCAGGTTCAGCTCCATCGGGCCGGTCTCGATGTGGATCGGCTGGGCGCCGAGTTCCAGGGCGCGCTTGTAAGCCTGTTGCGAATCCTTGACCCGGAACGCCATGCCGCACACCGACGGACCGTGCTCGGCCGCGAAGTACGAGGCCACGCTGTGGGGCTCGTTGTTGAGGATCAGGTTGATCGCGCCCTGGCGATACAGGTGCACGTCCTTGGAGCGGTGCGTGGCCACTTTGGTGAAGCCCATGATCTCGAAGATCGGCTCCAGGGTGTTGGGTGTGGGCGATGCGAATTCAATGAATTCGAAGCCCATCAGGCCCATGGGGTTTTCGTATAGATCTGCCATGTCGGCGCCTCATCATTCTGGTCAATTAACAAAAAAAGTTAGTTGCAAGCGATGCAGGGGACACGGGGCGGCGCGCAGGAAATGCCACGAACGCTGCGGGCGAGGAAATCGCCATAGATCAGTTGAAACCCAAGTATCTTCATTGTCGACCCAAGGCTCTTGCGGGCGAGGCTTCTGCTGCCAGAAGACGTTATTCTTATATGCGTAAATCGATTCTACACAGCGTAACCAGGTTTGTCCGCCTTCTGTATCAAATCGCCTTTTCCTTCGACCGCGCAAGGGGTTTGTTGCACAGGAAAATGCCCACCAGGATCACGCCCCCGCCGACACACATCAAGGCCGTGAGCCGTTCGTCGAGCAGCAGCGCCCCCAGCAGCACCGCCGTCAGCGGATTGAGTGCGATGAACACCCCGGAACGGGTCGCACCGATCCGGCGAATGCCGTCGTACCAGGCGATATAAGCCAGGGCCGAGCCCAGCACGCCGAGGTACAACAGGCTCAGCCATTGCTCCATGTCCAGTGCGCACAAGGCTTCGAGGCGGATCTCCCCCGCCGTTGCGCAGGCCAGCCACAACATCAACGTGCCCAGCAGAATCGACCAGGTCACGGTCTGCAAGGGGCCGAGGCTTTCATTCAGGTTCCTGGAAAACAGCGAATAGATGCCCCAGCCCAGCACGCAGCCAAAAATCAGCAGGTCACCGGCCCAGCCCTGTACTGCGTCTTGCAACAAGGCCGGATCACGACTGACGATCACCAGTCCCGCTCCGCCGATGCACAGCGCGATGCCCACCACTTTCAAGCGGCTCAGCCGCTCCTTGAACAACCACCAGGACGCCAGTCCGATCACCGCCGGGTTCAAGGCCACGATCAACGACGCCCGCGACGCATTGATGTACTGCAAGCCATAGAAGAAGCACAGGTTATAGAAAAAGATTCCGAAGAACCCCAGGGCGGCCAATTGCAACCCCTGCTTCACACTGGGCCTGACCAGCGGGATCCCGGCCAGGGCGAGAAACGACAGCAGCGCGATACTGGCCAGCAGAAAACGCAGGCTGGCGGCAAACATCGGAGCCAAGGCATCGGAAAGGATCCGGCCGGCCACGAAGGTCCCGCCCCAGATCATGGTGACCATGGCGAGCTTCAGATAGACCGGCAGGTCCGATGGGATTGGGACGGTTTGTTCGAGGGCTTTCATGGTTTCACCGCGGCACGCTAATGAGAACGACACAACCTGTGGTGAAGGGATTGATTGTGGGAGCAAAGCTTGCTCGCGATGGAGGCGGCGCGATTCAGCAGGCAAACCGAGTCATCGTTCATCGCGAGCAAGCTTTGCTCCCACAGCCCCCACACCAGGGCGATGCTGCTTCCTGATTCAGGTCAGATACGTCAGTATTGGGGTCATGCTTGATCATCGTAAAATGAGCAATCCCTCATGACTCTCACCCAACTCGAAATCTTCTCCCTGGTCGCCGAGCTCCGTGGTTTCACGGCGGCGGCAATGCGCCTGGGCATCGGCCAGTCGGCGGTCTCCCACGCCATCAAATCCCTGGAACAGGAGTTGGGGGTGGAATTGCTCCGGCGTCATCAGTCGGCGGTGGAGCTCAGCGACATTGGCCAGCAGTTGCTGCTGCGGGCCCGGGCCATGCTCGGGTTGGCCAACACTTTGCGCCAGGAAGCCGCCGATGCCCGGGGCATGCGCCGAGGTACCTTGCGCATCGGCTCGTTCGGGCCAACTTCATCGATGAAACTGTTGCCCGGTATCCTGCGGCGCTATCGAGACTTGCATCCAGGAATCGAAGTACACATCGATGAAGGGCCTGACAGGCAGGTCATCCAGTGGTTGGACGAACGGCGGATCGACGTCGGCTTCGTGGTGCTGCCCGAGGACCGTTTCGATACGTTCATGCTGCTGGAAGATCAGATGGTCGCCCTGCTGCCCACTTCACACCCCCTCGCCACCCAGGCCAGCCTGAGCCTCAAGGATCTGTGCAACGACCCCTTCGTGCTCACCGAGGCAGGATCGTCGGAGCTGGTCACTCGCCTGTTCAATGCCGCCCGGCTGACGCCGAACGTGCGTTTCCGTTGCTCGCAACTGCTCAGCACCCTGGATGTCGTCAGGCGTGGCGAAGCGGTGAGCGTGGTTTCCGAAGGTTCGTTGCCGGACGTCGAGAGCCCGGGCTTCGTCGCGCGGCCATTGTCACCGCGAGTGCCGCGCCAGATTGGCCTGGCGGTATTGGACAGCCGCCAGGCCTCGCCCGCCACCCTGGCGTTCATCGAACTGGCCCGACAGCCATGAGCCCAGCACTGAACCTGTGGGAGCCTGGCATTGAACCTGTGGGAGCAAAGCTTGCTCGCGATGAAGGCACCTCGGTTCTCCAAGTGGACCGCATGATCGTTCATCGCGGGCAAGCCTTGCTCCCACAGACCTCGCTCCCACAGTCACACTGCTGTCAGCAAGTAACCGACAGGCCATCTATCATGGTCGGCATCCAACGTTTCCCCCTCATCCCCTTTTCCAGGTTGTGCCGATGCCCTTGACCGCTACCCGCTCGCACACCCGGCCCCGTCGCTATCTGGTCACCCTGCTTTGCGGCCTGGTGCCAATACTGTCAGGGCTGGCCATTTTGTACATGCAGGCCGAACGGACGCTGGCGCAACAAACCCGGCAGACTGCCGAGGAATCGGTCAGGCAGATCGAACTGATGCTCGACAATACCGCCTTGGCGGCTCGGGAACTATTGCCCCTGGCCGGCCAACCCTGCGAAGCGGTAAAGCTGGCATTACGCGAGCAAGTGACACGCCGGCCCTTTGTCCGCTCGACCAATCTTATCTGGGACAACAGCCTGTATTGCAGCTCGCTGTTCGGGGCCTTCGAGGAACGGGTCAACCCGGGCGACTACCATCAAGGCACGTTGTGGCTCATGGACGGCAACCCGGTCACGCCGGATACCGCGCTGCTGGTTTATCGGCTCAACGTGGGCCATCAAGGCGCCTTGGCCACGCTTGACGGGTATCACCTGGCCAACGTCTTGCGCTTGATCGGTCGCCAGACCCGCCTACGGTTGCAAGTCGGGCCGAACTGGCTGACGGCGGACGGCAAGGTCCGCCCAGCCCCGTTGCCCATGCTGCCGGTCGCCCGGCATGAGCTGGGGTCATCGCGCTACGCCTTCAATGTGGAAGCCGGATTCGATAAGGGTGAAACCTGGCGCTACATGGCCCGGGAATATCCACCGCTGTTCAGCCTGCTGATCTTTTTTGGCGTCGTTGCCGGGACGCTCGGGCACTGGCTGCAAAAACGCGCCTCGTCACCCAGCCGTGAACTGCAACGGGCACTGGAAGCCGGCGAGTTCGTTCCGTATCTGCAACCGGTCGTGCACAGCGATAGCAAACGCTGGGCCGGCGTCGAAGTACTGATGCGCTGGAACCACCCCAAGGAAGGCCTGGTTCGCCCGGACCTGTTCATTCCCTTCGCCGAACACAGCGGCCTGATCGTAGCGATGACCCGGGCGCTGATGCAGCAGACCATGCACCTGCTGGTGCCGCTGGCGCCTCGACTCGAAGCGCCGTTTCATGTCGGCATCAACATCACCGCCCGTCACTGCCAGGACTTGGCACTGGTGGACGATTGTCGCGAATTTCTCGGTGCCTTCGCGCCAGGTACGATTACCCTGGTACTGGAGTTGACCGAGCGCGAACTGATCGAACCTACGCCCGTTACCCAGCAACTGTTTGGCCAACTGCGGGAACTGGGCGTCAAGATCGCCCTCGACGATTTCGGCACGGGTCATTCCAGCCTGGCGTACTTGCGTCAGTTCAATGTGGACTTCTTGAAGATCGACCAGAGTTTTGTCGCGATGATCGGTGCCGATACCCTGTCGCGGCACCTACTGGACAGCATTATCGAACTGTCGGGCAAGCTGGGCCTGGACATGGTTGCCGAGGGTGTCGAAACCGTCGAACAAAGCGACTACCTGAGCGCCCATGGGGTGAACTTTCTACAGGGTTACCTATTTGGTCGACCGATTAGCGGGCAGGCGTTCATTGAGACGTTGGCCGGCATTAATGGCAGTTAACCGCCGCCGATCTATTGACGACGATGCGCCAACTGGTAAAAACGTTTGCTGTTGTTACATAACGAAAAAGTTACGATTTACACTTTCCGGATTAACTACTACAATTTTTTCTACCTGTGCCAGATAGCAGGAGAGTCATTAACACTGAGTCGCTTCAAGGCGCTTAGCTTATAGCTTTGTTTGCGGTTGATATCAGCCAAATATTTTGATTGGAGTAACGATTTTGTCCAGACTCGCTGAATTTCGTGCAGCCGAAAAGGCCCTTCAAGAACAGCTCAAGCAGCTGGAGTCGCTGAAGAACGATGCCGGGCTCAAGAAGGAAATCGAATTCGAGGAAAAGCTCCAGGGACTGATGAAAACCTACGGCAAGAGCCTGCGCGACATCGTCGCGATCCTCGACCCGAACCCGTCCAAGGCAAGCCTGCAATCGACCAAACCCACCAAGACCCGCCGTGCGCGAGTGGTAAAGGTTTACCAGAACCCGCACACCGGCGAGTTGATCGAGACCAAAGGCGGCAATCACCGCGGCCTGAAAGCCTGGAAAGAACAATACGGTGCAGCGACCGTCGATTCCTGGTTGCGTGGTTGATAATGCGTGGCTGACAGCCTCCCTGCAAAAGCCCTGAATACACTCAGGGCTTTTTTATGGGCTAAACTTCTGGATTAAATCCCGGGTGTATTACGCTGACGGCGTTATAGTTTCAAACTGTTTCGCACCGACTGTATTTCATCCTGGCTTTCAACAAACACCTGCGCCTGCCCTGCATAGGACAGCACATAAGCCTTGCCCTCATTTAGTGCCGCGACGAGGGCCTGAGACAATACATGTCGCCCGTTTTGCGTGATCGTACAAGTGGTTTCCAATGCAGTTACGCCGCCCAACATGGAAGCATGGATCTTAGTGCACACACTCTGGTAACCGCCCTGGAAAAAATCCTTCTGGATTGATTTGCGCATTTCCAACAATACGCCCTGTAAGTTGACCTGATGATCGGGCTCGACGGTGGTCGTGGTCAGTTCCATGACCATCACGGCATTGCCTGCCGAATCACTCTTGGTTGCACGTTGTCGCTGGGGGGCCGGCGCCGCAGAGGCCGATACATCGGCGGGCAGCGGCTCGACAACCCAACCCTGGGGCCAAGCGACCTGCGGTTCGGCCGCCTGGACGCCACCAACACAGGCAAATAGCAGGACAAACAGCGAAAGGAACGGTCGAATCATTGCGTTGGCACCCAGGGACGAATCGTCAAGTCTGAAGCTCGAGGCAGGACCAGGCAAGAGCCACACGCGGTTTGGCGATGCCGCGCCCCTTGCGTATCATGGGCGCACCTGCAAGGACGCCGTTTGACGCAAGCCCAGGAACCGCCGCAGCAAGGTTGCGGCGTCGTTTGCCCCACTTATTTTCCGGAGGGCCCATGAGCCTGCACGAACTCAATACTTTCCCGGGCGTCACCGCCCAACCTGACGCCGCCACAGCCAAGTTCGTCTTCAACCACACCATGCTGCGGGTCAAGGACATCACCCAGTCGCTGGATTTCTACACCCGCGTGCTGGGTTTCTCGCTGGTGGAGAAACGCGACTTCCCGGAAGCCGAATTCAGCTTGTATTTCCTGGCTTTGGTGGATAAAAGCCAGATCCCAGCGGATGCCGCAGCACGTACCGAATGGATGAAGTCGATCCCTGGCATCCTCGAACTGACCCACAACCATGGCACCGAAAGCGACCCGGCGTTCGCCTACCATAATGGCAACAGCGACCCACGCGGCTTCGGCCACATCTGCATCTCTGTACCGGACATCGTCGCCGCCTGCGAGCGCTTCGAAGCACTGGGCTGCGATTTCCAGAAGCGCCTGAACGATGGCCGTATGAAAAGCCTGGCCTTCATCAAGGACCCGGATGGCTACTGGGTCGAAATCATCCAGCCTGCGCCGCTTTAACACTCACCAGCGCTCCCACATTTGATTGTCAGTGACGTGGACTTTTCGCCCCGCACAAATCCCCTGTGGGAGCGAGCCTGCTCGCGATGACGGCGGCACATTCAGCATTGATGCAGGCTGACCCACTGCTATCGCGAGCAGGCTCGCTCCCACATCGGTTAGTGGTGAGTGCGTGAAATAGCCAATAAAAAACCCCATGAGCCAGGCTCATGGGGTTTTGTTTTTGCTGCTATCGGTTGTTCAAGCCGGCGCAGAGGTACGGATCAGGTGATCGAAGGCGCTCAACGAGGCCTTGGCGCCCTCGCCCACGGCAATCACGATCTGCTTGTACGGCACGGTGGTCACGTCACCTGCGGCGAACACACCAGGGATCGAGGTTTCACCACGGGCATCGACAATGATCTCGCCCCGCGGCGACAGCTCGACGGTGCCTTTGAGCCAATCGGTGTTGGGCAACAGGCCGATCTGCACGAAGATCCCTTCCAGCGCCACATCCCGTACTTCACCGCTCGGGCGGTCCTTGTAGCGCAAGCCATTGACCTTCTGGCCATCCCCCGTCACTTCAGTGGTCTGGGCGTTGGTAATCACGGTGACGTTCGACAGGCTGTGCAGTTTGCGCTGCAACACCGCGTCGGCACGCAATTGCACATCGAACTCCAGCAAGGTGACATGGGCGACGATACCGGCCAGGTCGATAGCCGCTTCGACACCGGAGTTACCGCCACCAATCACCGCCACGCGCTTGCCTTTGAACAGCGGACCGTCGCAGTGCGGGCAGTACGCCACACCCTTGTTACGATACTGCTGCTCGCCCGGCACGTTCATTTCGCGCCAGCGGGCACCGGTCGCCAGGATCACGGTCTTGGCCTTGAGGTTCGCACCGCTGGCGAACTTGATTTCATGCAGCCCGCCGTCCTTGCCCGGCACCAGGGCGTCGGCGCGCTGCAGGTTCATGATGTCCACGTCGTACTGCTTGACGTGTTCTTCCAGGGCGACGGCCAGTTTCGGCCCTTCGGTCTCCTGGACCGAGATGAAGTTCTCGATGGCCATGGTGTCGAGCACCTGGCCGCCGAAACGTTCGGCCGCCACGCCAGTGCGGATGCCTTTACGGGCCGCGTAGATCGCCGCCGAAGCGCCAGCCGGGCCACCGCCGACCACCAGTACATCAAAGGCGTCCTTGGCACTGATTTTCTCGGCCTGGCGTTCGATACCGCTGGTGTCGATCTTGGCGAGAATTTCTTCCAGGCCCATGCGGCCCTGGCCGAAGTTCACGCCATTGAGGTAAATGCTTGGCACGGCCATGATCTGACGTTCATCGACTTCGGCCTGGAACAGCGCGCCGTCGATGGCGACGTGGTGAATGTTCGGGTTCAGCACCGCCATCAGGTTCAGCGCCTGGACCACGTCCGGGCAGTTCTGGCACGACAGCGAGAAATAGGTCTCGAAGTTGAACTCGCCCTTGAGGGAGCGGATCTGTTCGATGACTTCGACACTGGCCTTCGAAGGGTGGCCGCCGACTTGCAACAAGGCCAACACCAGCGAAGTGAATTCGTGGCCCATGGGAATGCCGGCAAAACGCAGGCTGATATCGGCTCCCGGGCGATTCAACGAGAACGAAGGCTTGCGCGCATCGCTGCCGTTGTCGAGCAAGGTAATCTGGTGGGAAAGACTGGCGACGTCTTGGAGTAACGCGAGCATTTCCTGGGATTTCGCACCGTCGTCGAGGGAGGCGACGATCTCGATCGGCTGGGTGACCCGTTCCAGGTATGACTTCAACTGAGCTTTAAGATTGGCGTCCAACATACGGGCGATTTCCATTTTTTGAATTTCAGAAAAAACAACGCCCGAGCGAATCTCGCCCGGGCGTTTTTTGGGGCGAAGCGGCTTACTTGATTAAGAGCGAATCGCCCTCGGATGACTCACAGACTCAGATCTTGCCGACCAGGTCCAGGGACGGAGCCAGGGTGGCCTCGCCTTCTTTCCACTTGGCTGGGCAGACTTCGCCCGGGTGAGCGGCAACGTACTGAGCGGCCTTGATCTTGCGCAGCAGCTCGGAAGCGTCACGGCCTACGCCGCCGTCGTTGAGTTCAACGATCTTGATCTGGCCTTCTGGGTTGATCACGAAAGTGCCGCGGTCAGCCAGGCCAACTTCTTCGATCAGCACGTCGAAGTTGCGGGAGATAACGTGGGTTGGGTCGCCGATCATGGTGTACTGGATCTTGCCGATGGCTGGCGAAGTGTTGTGCCAGGCCGCATGGGCAAAGTGGGTGTCGGTCGACACGCTGTAGATCTCGACGCCCAGTTTCTTGAACTCGGCGTAATTGTCGGCCAGGTCTTCCAGCTCGGTTGGGCAAACGAAGGTGAAGTCGGCTGGGTAGAAGAACACTACAGACCACTTGCCTTTCAGGTCGGCGTCCGATACCGGAACGAATTCGCCGTTTTTGAAAGCGGTAGCGTTGAACGGTTTAACTTGGCTGTTGATGATAGGCATCGATGTTTCTCCGTCAGGGTTGAAAGTTGATGGAGAGGATCTTAACCACTCATCCCCGGGCTGGCTCATTGGCAAACCTCATGTGAATGATTGGTTTTGGCTATCAGCAGCTAAATAGATAGAAGAAAACTTAATATGGCGAGCAGACTCGCTCGCCATCGGTTCGGCAGGGATCAGGAGGCCACGGGGGTACGCATCGTCACGAACTCTTCGGCGGCGGTCGGGTGCACGCCGATGGTTTCGTCGAAGTCGCGCTTGGTGGCGCCGGCCTTGAGGGCAATGGCCAGCCCCTGGACGATTTCCCCGGCATCCGGCCCGACCATGTGGCAACCCAGCACCTTGTCGGTCTTGGCATCCACCACCAGTTTCATCAGGGTGCGCTCCTGGCAGTCGGTCAAGCTCAGCTTCATCGGCCGGAAGCGGCTTTCGAAAATCTCTACCGTATAGCCCTCCTCCTCGGCCTGCTCCTGGGTCAAACCCACCGTACCAATGTTCGGCAGGCTGAACACGGCGGTGGGAATCATCCGGTAATCCACCAGGCGATACTGCTCGGGCTTGAACAGACGTCGCGCCACCGCCATGCCTTCGGCCAGGGCGACGGGGGTGAGCTGGACACGACCGGTCACGTCGCCAATGGCCAGGATCGACGGTTCAGTGGTCTCGTATTTTTCGTTGACCTGGACAAAGCCCTTCTCATCCAGCGTGACACCAGTATTTTCCAGCCCCAGATTGTCGAGCATCGGCCGTCGGCCGGTGGCGTAGAACACGCAATCGGTGATCAACGTCTTGCCATCCTTGAGCTCGACACTGAGGCTGCCATCGTCGAGTTTTTCGATGGATTTGATGTCGGCGTTGAACTGCAGGTCCAGGCCACGGCGGGTCAGCTCTTGCGCCAGGTGCATGCGCACCGCACCGTCAAAGCCGCGCAGGAACAGCTCACCGCGGTAGAGCAACGACGTCTGCGCGCCCATGCCGTGGAAAATCCCGGCGAACTCCACCGCGATGTAGCCACCGCCCACCACGATGACGCGCTTGGGCAGTTCCTTGAGGAAAAATGCCTCGTTGGAGCTGATGGCATGCTCGCGCCCCGGAATGTCCGGGATCACCGGCCAGCCGCCGGTGGCGATCATGATGTGCTTGGCGCTGTAACGCTGGCCGTTGATCTCGACCTCATGGGGCCCGGTGATCCTGGCGTGACCTTCGTGCAGCACCACGCCGCTGTTGACCAGCAGGTTGCGGTAGATGTCGTTGAGGCGATTGATCTCCCGGTTCTTGTTGGCGATCAGCGTGGCCCAGTCGAAACTCGGCTCCCCCGCCGTCCAGCCATAGGCCGACGCTTGTTCGAAGTCTTCGGCGTAATGCGCGCCGTAGACCAGCAGCTTCTTGGGCACGCAGCCCACGTTCACGCAGGTGCCGCCCAGGTAGCGGCTTTCCGCCACGGCAACCTTGGCCCCGAAACCAGCGGCAAACCGCGCCGCCCGTACACCACCGGAACCGGCGCCAATCACATACAAGTCAAAATCGTAGGCCATTTCTATCTCCTTCGGCAGTCCATCAGCATACCCGCTGTTTTCACCTGAGGCAGCGTTGCGATGGTTATGGGGGGCGGAACCTGAAAAGCCAAACGGCATCTTTCGCAGCTTGCCTTAGTGGCGAGGGAGCTTGCTCCCGCTCGGCTGCGAAGCAGTCGTAAAACCTGCTGGCGCGGTCTACCCGAAAGAACGCGTCAGTGAGTTTGGGTCGGCTTCGCCGCCCAGCGGGAGCAAGCTCCCTCGCCACGGGATCTTCAGTGCCTGCGATTTGTAGAAAAAAAACGCCCCGAACCAGTCGGGGCGTTTTTCAAGGCGCGGCGCAGGCTATCAGTAAGCCTTGCCGGTCTTGTAGAAGTTCTCGAAGCAGAAGTTGGTCGCGTCGATGTAGCCTTCGGCGCCACCGCAGTCGAAACGCTTGCCCTTGAACTTGTAGGCCATGACGCAGCCGTTCTGGGCCTGCTTCATCAGGGCGTCGGTGATCTGGATTTCACCGCCCTTGCCTGGCTCGGTCTGTTCGATCAGGTCGAAGATGTCCGGGGTCAGGATGTAGCGACCGATGATCGCCAGGTTCGACGGTGCGTCTTCAGGTTTTGGTTTTTCAACCATGCTGTGGACGCGGTAGATGTCGTCGCGGATCATTTCGCCGGCAATGACGCCGTACTTGTTGGTTTCCTGCGGATCGACTTCCTGGATCGCCACGATGGAGCAGCGGAACTGCTTGTACAGCTTGACCATCTGGGTCAGTACGCCGTCGCCTTCGAGGTTGACGCACAGGTCGTCCGCCAGGACCACGGCGAACGGTTCGTCACCGATCAGCGGGCGACCGGTCAGGATCGCGTGGCCCAGGCCTTTCATTTCGGTCTGGCGGGTGTAGGAGAACGAGCACTCATCCAGCAGTTTGCGGATGCCGACCAGGTATTTTTCCTTGTCGGTGCCCTTGATCTGGTTTTCCAGCTCGTAGCTGATGTCGAAATGGTCTTCCAGCGCGCGCTTGCCGCGGCCAGTCACGATGGAGATTTCAGTCAGGCCCGCATCGAGGGCTTCTTCGACGCCGTACTGGATCAGTGGCTTGTTCACCACCGGCAGCATTTCTTTGGGCATGGCTTTAGTCGCTGGCAGGAAGCGAGTACCGTAACCGGCTGCTGGGAACAAGCATTTCTTGATCATATAAGTCCTTGAAAAGGCGGTGTGTACGAGTTTCGGCGCAGTCTAATCAGGCGACGGGCACCTTACAATGCCCGCACTGGCCAACCGATGCCATCATAGAGAAATAAAAAACGACGGATAGTTCAATCGCCTTTCGTTTCGATGGCTGCAGCGGCCCCACTCTACGCCAGTGAGCGCTGTTTGCGAGCATTTGACGTATCATGGCGGCCTTGATCACGCCAATGAGGCAACTAGATGTCGGCAACAAGAAACGCAAACGGTTATTCGGTCAGCCAGGACAAGGACGGCCAATGGTGGATTATCAACTACCACGGTGAGCAGGTCGCCGGCCCCTTGCCCAGCAAGGCCATGGCCGTGGAAGTGGCCGCGGTTTTCCAGGACGAACGCGCCGCGCCTGCGGCGAAAGAACGCGACACCGCCCCCGCACGCAGCCCCCGCCGCAAGAAGTAAACAGACAAGCCTCAAGTAAATGACGCACGGCATTGAACGGGGCTTTGTTTATCTGTACCGGAATGGCCATTCGCTATATTCTCGCGCCTGCCCTCCCTTCCTGATGACGATTCCATGAAAACACTTTTGGCGCTGTTTGCCGTCCTGGCCTTGGCGGGCTGTGCCTCTGCCGAAAAAACCTACCTGGCAAATGGCGAGCAGGGACTGGCCATCGATTGCTCCGGCGAAGCCAATGACTGGGCCACCTGTTATGAAAAAGCCGATGCGTCCTGTGCCGGCACCGGCTACCGCATCGTCGGCACCGATGGCACACCGCAGGCCAAGGAAAGCGAAAAGACCCTGGGTGTCGACGTCGGCAACTACACCAGCCGCAGTGTCGTGGTGGTGTGCAAGTAAGAACTACATGTGGATCTCGGCGAACTTGATACCCAGGCCGCGTATGGTCTCGATCAGTTCGTCGAGGCTGCTGAAGGATTCGACTTCGTCCTGCTCATCCACCAGGAAAAAGCTGCGCCCGGCGCTTTTCTTGAAGAACACGATCCATTCGCCCGGGCTCGCCGGATTCTGGATCACATGAGTGGCAGATATAAGACCTTCTGCATGGCGCTCACGCACCTGCTCGCGCTTCATCGACTGACTCCATAAATGACAATGCCGCCAACGTTGACCGTGGCGGCATTTTTTGTCGAGGGCAACAGTTTATCCGATGCCCGGCCCGCTCGTCAGGCGCAGCCTGCGATCAGCCGGAAATGCAGGCGTTGGCCGCATCCTGCACGTCGCCCGGACGTACCGGTACGTTGGACATGCTTTCGTGCAACTTGATGCTGCTGCCACTGGAGCGCTCGTCAATGTCGAACACCGCAGCCGGCAGGGTCGACAGTTTGCCCGGGACGATCAGCCGCACACCACCATTCTTGTGCGGCTCCACTTGCAATGGACCACGGCTGCTGGCCAGTTTGTCAGAAACACACTTGGCATATTCGTGGGGTTTCTTTCCGGAAATGACGCTCATGGTGGGCGGCGTCTGGTTGATGTCCGATACCGATGCACATCCACTCATGGCCAATGCCAACACCCACACGCTGCGCTTCATATGATTCCTCCAATAAAGACCCTCCGACAGTGCAGATGCCGTTTTTCTCCGGTACCGCACCGCTTTTTTTATCCCGCTTCCTGCGATAAATGAACAAAGCCTGGAGCGCGGGCCGGATATTAACACTCGGGGCTGATAAACTGCGCATCATTGCCCTTGCTATCGTTTTGATTTGGTAGAAAAAGCCCTCTGGAGGCGCCCCATGAAATTCATTCACCAGCGCGAGCACCTGAACGAAGACGACATCGTCGTCATCGAATGCTCCCAAATGTGCAACATCCGTTTGATGAACGACGCCAACTTCCGCAGCTTCAAGAACGGCGGCCGGCACACTTATCACGGCGGCGCGTTCGACACCTTCCCGGCCAGGATCACCGCCCCTAGCACCGGTTTCTGGAACATCACCATCGACACCGTCAACCGCCGTGCAATCAGCGTCACGCGCAAGCCGAACCTGACTCACAAGATCAAAATCATCCGGCGTTCCAGCTCGAAACTGAGCTGAGCATCGCCCCTTCAAGAAAGGTAAAACCGTGGCCCAGACGACCAAATACGTCATCAAGTACAAGCTCAACGGCGAACGCCGCTTCGAATTCGCGCAACTGGAAAACGGCACCGAGGAAGAAGCCAGGGCCGCGTTGCAGAAACTGCATGGCGAAACCGACGATGTGATCAGCGAAATCGGTGTCAGCAAAGCGCTGTAACGACTCATCCCGATTGATTTCAGCTGATGGCCCCATGGCCAGTGAACGCCATGCTCTTGTGGCGAGGGAGCTTGCTCCCGCTCGGCTGCGCAGCAGTCGTAAAACCTGCTGGCGCGGTCTACCTGAAAGAATGCGTCAGTGAGTTTGGGTCGGCTTCGCCGCCCAGCGGGAGCAAGCTCCCTCGCCACAGGGAATGGCTGCGCACCGCAAGAATCGGAGTGCCCGGCAACGCAGCACTACGCAGACTGAACAGTCCTTCCCAACAGGATTGCTATCGTGCCCCCTACGCCTTCCCTGCCCCAACACCTCGCCGACCTTGACTGGCCCGCCCTGGAACAGAGCCTCGACCAGGACGGCTGTGCAATCATTCGCAACCTGCTGCTGCCAGCGCAATGCCGGCTGCTCAGTGATTTGTACGCCGAACCCGGGCTTTTTCGTTCCCGGGTGATCATGGCCCGCCATGGATTCGGGCGCGGCGAGTATCAGTATTTTCGCTATCCGCTGCCGGACCTCATCCAACAGCTGCGTCAGGCGTTGTATCCGATGCTGGTACCGCTGGCGAACCGCTGGAACGAATGCATGGGCCTTGAGGTGCGATACCCCGACGAGCACGCAGACTTTATTCAACGCTGCCATGTCGCCGGGCAGCAACGTCCTACGCCGTTGTTGCTGCAATACGGCCCCCAGGACTACAACTGCCTGCACCAGGATCTGTACGGCGAGCAGGTGTTCCCACTGCAAGTCGCGATCCTGTTGTCGGAACCGGGCCGGGACTTCAGCGGCGGTGAGTTCGTGCTGACCGAGCAACGCCCGCGCATGCAATCGCGGCCGCAGGTCATCGATCTGAAACAGGGCGATGCAGTGGTATTTGCCGTGCATCAACGGCCGGTCAAAGGCGTTCGCGGTTATTATCGGGTGAACATGCGTCATGGCGTCAGCTGCGTGCACAGCGGCAGGCGGCACACCTTGGGAATCATTTTTCATGATGCGCAGTAGTGACACACCGCTCACATTGGACCTGTTCGCCGACCAGGCGCCCACCACGCCCGGCCAGGTCGAACAGATCGGCCAACAATCCTTCGTGCTACGCGGGTTCGCCCTGCCCTGGCTGGAGCATTTGCTGCCGGCCCTGGAAAGCGTCTTGCAGGCCGCGCCGTTCCGGCAGATGGTCACGCCCGGCGGCTTTACCATGTCGGTGGCCCTGAGCAGTTGCGGCGCGCTGGGCTGGACCACCGACCGCAGCGGCTATCGCTACACCGCCCATGACCCGCAGACCGGCCAGCCCTGGCCCGAGATGCCGGCGGTGTTTCGCGAGCTGGCCCAGGCCGCCGCCCGGCAGGCACAGTTCGAGCATTTCGAGCCCGACAGCTGCCTGATCAACCGCTACGTGCCCGGCGCGCGGATGTCGCTGCATCAGGACAAGAACGAACGTTCCCTCGCCGCCCCCATCGTCTCGGTGTCCCTGGGCTTGCCAGCGGTGTTCCAGTTCGGCGGCTTCGAGCGCAGCGACAAGAGCCTGCGCATCCCGTTGCTGCACGGCGACATCGTGGTCTGGGGCGGCGTGGACCGCTTGCGTTACCACGGCGTGCTGCCCCTTAAGGAAGGACAGCATCCGCGCCTGGGCAGCCAGCGGATCAACCTGACGTTTCGCACCGCCGGATGACGGTGCAGAATTCAACCGCAAGACCCGGAGTGTTGCCACCCCACAGGCTCGCTACTGTAGACAAAACGGGCCAATGGACATAACGACCATGAACAGCACTTCGAACAATCTCGCCCCTGAACTAGATCCGCGCTGGGCCGCCGTGCTCGCCCGGGATCCGCGCGCCGATGGGCAATTCGTCTATGGCGTGAAAACCACCGGCATCTACTGCCACCCCAGCAGCCTGTCGCGGCTGCCCAACCCGCGTAACGTCGAGTTCTTCGACACCCCGGAACAAGCCCAGGCAGCCGGTTATCGCCCCAGCAAGCGCGCGGCCAGGGACCAGACCCAGGTCGCCGCCCAACAAGCGGCCCGGGTCGCGGCGGCCTGCCGGCAGATCGAGGCGGCCGAGGAGCTGCCGGGGCTGAATGAACTGGCAGCCAGCGCCGGCTTGAGCCCCTTCCATTTTCATCGGATCTTCAAGGCCATCACCGGCCTGACCCCCAAGGGTTACGCCGCCGCCCATCGCTCACGCAGGATGCGCGAGCGCCTGGCCGATGGTGGGACGATCACTGATGCGCTGTACGACGCCGGTTTCAATTCCAACAGCCGCTTCTATGAAGCCGCCGACAAAGTCCTCGGCATGAAACCCACCGACTACCGCGCCAAGGGCCAGAACACCGACATCCGTTTCGCCGTCGGCCAATGCTCCCTCGGGGCGATCCTGGTGGCGCAAAGCGAACGTGGCGTGTGCGCGATCCTGCTGGGAGACGACCCGGACACGCTGGTGCGGGACCTGCAAGACAAATTCCGTCGGGCCAATCTCATCGGTGCCGACCGCGAATTCGAGCAGTTGATCGCCCAAGTAGTGGGCTTTATCGAAGCCCCGGCGCTGGGCCTGGACCTGCCCCTGGACCTGCGCGGCACCGCGTTCCAGGAGCGGGTCTGGCAAGCCCTGCGGGACATTCCACCGGGCAGCACCGCCAGCTACGCCGAGATCGCCCAGCGCATCGGCATGCCCAAGGCCGTGCGCGCCGTGGCCCAGGCCTGCGGTGCCAACAGCCTGGCGGTGGCGATCCCTTGTCACCGGGTGGTGCGCAGCGACGGCAACCTGTCGGGCTATCGCTGGGGCGTGGAACGCAAGCGTCAGTTGCTGGCGCTGGAACGCTCGTCCGCGGACTGAACGCCAATGTAGATCGCCACGGATTCGTCGCCGCTGTAGACCTCGAAATCGGTGGTGAAGCGACGCAGTGTCTGCGGGTTATCGGCGAAGTACGCCCAGATCAGGCCCCAGGTCTGGATTACGCAATCGGGCATCGGCCCTTTGGCCGCAAACATCAGGTAGTCCCCGCCTTCGATGTCCACGGCGGGGTAGCCTGCGCTGGTCGCATCCACCTGCACCCCGGCCGTCACGTCGAAATAGCCGGTGGCGTCGGACTCGTAATTGGAATACACCCCGTAGACGAACGACTCCGACTGCCTGGCCGGAATCGTGTCGAACAGCTCTTCGGTGAAGAACTGCTGCCACATCGGACCGATCCTGGCCGTGTCGGGTTGCTGCTCGTCGGTGTTGCGGGTACGCACCTGCAGGCCGGCCACGGTGAAGGGTTCGACGGTCTTGAGTTTCACTTCCATGAGTCAGGCTCCTTGATGAATGAAGCCGCATGGTAACCCTCCCGTTGTGGGGATCAAGTTACGGTGCGCCATTGAAAAACTCGACTGGCCCTGGCCGGGGTACACCTGCTAAAAACGCTGTTTCCTTTCTGCCGTCGGAGACCCGCACATGAGCCAGTGGCCAGATACGCGCATTCTTGACCTGCTCGGAATCGAGCTGCCGATTATCCAGGGGCCGCTGGCCGGGGTGACCGGGCCGGACATGGTGGTGGCGACCTGCAATGCCGGCGGGCTGGGTTCGATGCCGGCGGCGATGCTGGATGTCGAGCAACTGCGCCAGGCACTGACGACCATCGGTGAACAGACCGACAAGCCATTCAATGTGAATTTTTTCTGTCACCAGCCGCCGGCGTTCGATGAACAGCGGGCCGAGGCCTGGAAGCAGCGGCTCAAGCCGTACTACCAGGAGCTGGGCGCGGACTTCGACACGCCGACGCCGGTGTCCAACCGCACGCCGTTCGATGATGCGGCCTGTCGCGTGCTGGAGGAGATGCGTCCGAAAGTGGTCAGTTTCCACTTCGGCCTACCGGAAAAATCCTTGCTGGATCGGGTGAAGGCCACTGGCGCGAAAATCCTTTCGTCGGCCACCACCGTCGAGGAAGCCATCTGGCTGGAACAGCACGGTTGCGACGCGATCATCGCCATGGGCTATGAAGCAGGCGGGCATCGCGGGATGTTTCTCAGTGACGACCTCAATACCCAGGTCGGGCTGTTCGCCTTGTTGCCCCAGGTGGTGGACGCGGTGAAGGTGCCGGTGATCGCTACCGGCGGCATTGGCGATGCGCGGGGGATCGTCGCGGCGTTTGCCCTTGGCGCCTCGGCGGTGCAACTGGGCAGCGCCTATCTGTTCACGCCCGAGGCCAAGATCAGCGCGTCCCATCACCGGGCGCTGCGCACAGCCAAGGAAAGCCAGACCGCCGTCACCAACCTGTTCACCGGCCGCCCGGCCCGGGGCATCGTCAACCGGGTGATGCGCGAAGTGGGCCCGATGAGCCCGCTGGCCCCGGCCTTTCCCCTGGCCGGTGGGGCCTTGATGCCGTTGCGCGCCAAGGATGAAGCGGACTTCAGCAACCTCTGGGCCGGCCAGGCGTTTCCCCTGGGTCGCGAGTTGTCGAGCGCCGAGCTGACCCGGCGGCTGGCCGAGGAGACATTGGCCCGATTGAACAGCCGTGGCAGTTCCTGACTCATCATCGCCTGTCAGGCCGCCATCGCGAGCAGGCTCGCTCCCACAGGGGTTCTGGTGTGGCTGCAAAAGGTATGTTCGCCATAGATTCAATGTGGGAGCGAGCCTGCTCGCGATGGCGGCAGTCCTCTCACACCAATGTCCCCGACAAATTGCCGCGTTCCGTTTGCCAGTCATTCGCTATATATTCTGGTATATAGCGAATATGACCCTATGGAGCCGTCCCCATGCCCTTTCCCCGCTTCGCGCCGTTGCTGCTGACCACACTGTTTACCGTTGGCACCGTCCAGGCCGATGAGGTGCAAGTGGCGGTTGCCGCCAATTTCACCGCCCCGCTCCAGGCCATCGCCGCCGATTTCGAAAAAGACACCGGGCACAAAGTGGTGGCCGCCTACGGTGCGACCGGACAGTTCTACACGCAGATCAAGAACGGCGCGCCGTTCGAGGTCTTCCTCGCTGCCGACGACAGCACCCCGGCCAGACTCGAAAGCGAAGGCGACACCGTCAAGGGCTCGCGCTTCACCTATGCCGTCGGCACGCTGGCGCTGTGGTCGGCCAAGGACGGTTATGTCGACGGCCAGGGCCAGGTCCTCAAGGGCAACGCTTTCCAGCACCTGTCCATCGCCAACCCGAAGGCCGCGCCCTATGGCTTGGCCGCGACCCAGGTACTGGACAAGCTGGGGTTGGCCGCGCAGGTCAAGAGCAAGATTGTCGAAGGCCAGAACATCACCCAGGCCTATCAATTCGTTTCCACCGGCAACGCCGAGCTAGGCTTCGTTGCACTGTCCCAGGTGTACAAGGACGGCAAGGTAACGGGGGGGTCGGCCTGGATCGTCCCGGCCGAACTGCATGACCCGATCAAACAGGACGCGGTGATCCTTGGCAAAGGCCGTAACAATCCGGCCGCCGTGGCGCTGGTGGATTACCTCAAGGGACCGAAAGCCGCCGCCATCATCCAAGCCTACGGTTATCAACGCTAAATGCCACTGACCAGTGCCGACTTCGCAGCGATCTGGCTGACCCTGAAACTGGCGTCGTTGACCACGGTGATCCTGCTGCTCATCGGCACGCCCATCGCCTTATGGCTGTCGCGCACCCGCTCCTGGCTGCGCGGGCCAGTGGGTGCGGTGGTGGCGTTGCCGTTGGTATTGCCGCCCACGGTGATCGGCTTTTACCTGTTGCTGGCGTTGGGGCCTAACGGCTGGATCGGCCAGCTCACCCAGACCCTCGGGTTGGGCACCCTCACCTTCAGCTTCACCGGGTTGGTGATCGGCTCGGTGATCTATTCCATGCCGTTTGTGGTGCAGCCATTGCAGAACGCCTTTTCCGCCATCGGTAACCGCCCCCTTGAAGTCGCCGCCACCCTGCGGGCCAGTCCCTGGGATACTTTCTTCAGCGTCATCCTGCCCCTGGCTCGCCCCGGTTTTATCACCGCGGCGATTCTCGGTTTCGCCCATACCGTCGGCGAATTCGGCGTGGTACTGATGATCGGCGGCAACATCCCGGAGAAAACCCGGGTGGTGTCAGTACAGATCTACGACCATGTCGAAGCCCTGGAATATGCCCAGGCCCACTGGCTGGCGGCGGCGATGCTGGTGTTTTCATTCGTTGTGCTGCTGGCGCTGTACTCCAGCCGCAGAACCCGTGCCGGTTGGAGCTGATCGATGATTCACGCGCGTTTGCAGCTCGACCATGGGGCTTTTTCAATGGACCTGGATGTGCAACTGCCAGGCCGTGGCGTGACCGCACTGTATGGGCCTTCCGGTTCCGGCAAAACCACCTGCCTGCGCTGCATCGCCGGACTGGAGCGGCCGCCCCGTGGTTTTATCGAGGTCAATGGCGACGTGTGGCAGGACAGTGAACACGGTGTATTCGTGCCGCCCCATAAACGGCCAGTGGGGTATGTGTTCCAGGAGGCGAGCCTGTTCGCCCATTTGTCGGTGCGGGCCAACCTGGCGTTCGGCCTCAAGCGCATTGCGCCGGCTCAACGACGGGTGGATATGGACCAGGCGACCGACTTGCTGGGCATCGGCCCCTTGCTCGATCGGCCGCCGCACAACCTGTCCGGCGGCGAACGCCAGCGGGTGGGCATCGCCCGCGCCTTGCTCACCAGCCCGCGGCTGTTGTTGATGGATGAGCCGCTGGCGGCCCTCGATACCCGGCGCAAAAACGAAATCCTGCCGTATCTGCAACGGCTCCACGATGAGCTGGATATCCCGGTGCTGTACGTCAGCCATTCCCAGGACGAAGTGGCGCGCCTGGCCGACCACATCGTGCTGCTCGATGCTGGCCGCGCTCAGGCCAGCGGCCCCATCGGTGAGACCCTGGCCCGGCTCGACCTGCCATTGGCCCTGGGGGATGACGCTGGGGTGGTGATCGAGGGCAAGGTCAGCGGTTATGACCCGACTTATCAATTGCTGACCCTGAACCTGCCCGGCAGCCAACTGAACGTACGTGTGGCCCACACGTCCCTGGCCCTCGGCCAACCGCTGCGCTTCAAGGTCCAGGCCCGGGACGTCAGCCTGAGCCTGGCAAACGACGCCCAGACCAGCATCCTCAATCGCCTGCCAGTGACCGTGGTCAGCGAACAGGCCGCCGACAACGCCGCCCATGTGCTGATCCGTCTGGAAGCCGCCGGCACGCCACTGTTGGCGCGTATCACCCGGTATTCGCGCGACCAGTTGAAGCTGCATCCGGGGCAGGTGTTGTGGGCGCAGATCAAGGCGGTGGCGGTGTTGGCGTAGGACCCTGTAGCCAGATGATGTCACTGTGGGAGCGAGCCTGCTCGCGATAGCGGTGGTTCAGTCAACATTGATGTGGGCTGGTCTGACGCCATCGCGAGCAGGCTCGCTCCCACAGGGGTTCCTGTCCCCTTCAGAAACTTGGCACGACCGCAACCGCCCGTGGTCAATGAATTCACAGGCCACCGGATTCGCTGCCAAGGACTTTTTTCATGCCCGACACCCTGCCCCCGGACGCACTGCCGGCCGACCTGCATTACGTCGACGACACCGCCCCGGGCATCACCCGGCGCAAATTGCGCGGCAAGTTCTGCTACTTCAACCCGCAGGGCCAGCGGATTACCGACGCCGCCGAAATCCAACGCATCAACGCCTTGGCCGTACCGCCTGCCTACACCGATGTGTGGATCTGCACCGACCCACGCGGCCATCTCCAGGCCACCGGTCGCGATGCCCGGGGCCGCAAGCAATACCGTTACCACGCGCGCTGGCGTGAAGTGCGCGATGCGGACAAATACTCGCGCATGCTCGAATTCGGCCGCACCCTGCCGCGCTTGCGCAAACGCCTGGAAGAGATCCTGGCCCAGCCCGGTTTCAGCCGCGACAAGGTCATGGCCACGGTCATCACCTTGCTGGACGTAACCCTGATCCGCGTCGGCAACACCCAGTACGCCCGAGACAATCGCTCCTACGGCCTGACGACCCTGCGCAGCAAACATGTCGAGGTCAACGGCAGCGCCATCGCCTTCCAGTTCCGTGGCAAGAGCGGCGTCGAACACCAGATCACCGTGAAAGACCGGCGCCTGGCACGGATCATCAAGCGCTGCCAGGAGATCCCCGGGCAGAACCTGTTCCAGTATCTGGACGAACACGGCGAGCGCCACGCCATCACTTCTTCGGACATCAACGCCTACCTCAAGACCCTCACCGGTGCGGACTTCACCGCCAAGGACTACCGCACCTGGGCCGGCAGTGCGGCGGCCCTGGCCGGGCTGCGGACGCTGCGTTGGGAAACCGAGACCGAGGCCAAGAAACACGTGGCCGAGATGGTCAGGCACGTCGCCCGGCAACTGGGCAACACGCCGACCGTCTGTCGCAAGTGCTACATTCATCCTGCAGTGGTCGAGGGTTTCCTGCTCGGCGCCCTGGGGGAACTGCCCAAACCCCGGGCACGTAAAGGCCTCAGTGAGGAAGAAGCCGGGTTGACGCTGTTCCTGCAGCGCATGAGAGACGCCGCCCAGGCGTGCGAACAACAGCAACCGGCTTGATGCGTCCATGGGCTGCTAGCCCTGGATGAGGAACATCCGCAGACCGCTGGACTCCCAACTGTACAGCGCCACCGTTGCGCAGGCACGTCAACGGATGAAGTCGACAGGAGTTTCAGATGTCCGAACACATTGTCCATTTCCATTGCCAGATCGATCAGGGCACCACGGAACGCTTCCGGGACAATTGCCTGGAAGCCATCGAAAAAGGCGCCGATTCGCTGATGCTCAATCTCTCCACGGTCGGTGGCAGTACCAACTTCGGTTTCACCCTCTACACCTTCATCAAGTCCCTTCCGGTGCCAGTACGTGCGGTGAACGCCGGCAACATAGAGTCGATGGGCATCGTCATGTACCTGGCCGCCAGCGACCGCACCACCACCCCGCACTCGCGTTTTCTGATCCACCCCATGAACTGGTACTTCGGCCAGAAATCGGTGGACCATTCACGCTTGCGCGAATACCTGTCCAGCCTGGACAACGACGTGGCGCGCTATGTGGAAATCTACGTCAAGGAGACCGCCGGCGCCGCGACACAGCTGGATATCTTCAAATGCCTGTGCGCCGAGGAACGGGTCATTCCGGCGGAAAACTCCCTGGCATTCGGCATTGCCCATCGAGTCGAGCAAGTGGTTTTTCCGACAGATGCCAAGCATTGGAAAGTCAGCGGCGGCGAGGATTAGAACTACACATCCACGGGCTGACCATTCGTCGCCAGCCAGAGAGTTTTTTTAAACTTCCCCCGGCCATTTTCTTTCCCAAATAATGCGAGGCACGTTGCTCGCTCAACCAAAATGAGGATTCTCGAGATGGCCAGTAGCGGAAACAAAAACCCAGGCAACTTCGCAAACGATCGTGAAAAGGCATCTGAAGCCGGCAAGAAAGGCGGACAAGCGTCGGGCGGCAACGTTGCCAACGACCGGCAGAAAGGCACCGGCGCCGGTAACAAAGGCAGTGAACGCGGCCAAGGCGGCGGCAGAAAATCGTAACTCTCCCAACCGCTGGGGCGCAGGCATCCTGCGCCCTGGCGCTATCTGCTCATATCCTCATCACAAATACGAAATTCCATATATTCGATTGTCCGCATATACTCCGGCGCAGCCCTACCTTGCGCTTATCGGAGCCGATCGATGAAAGTCCTCTTCATGTGCACAGCCAACAGCTGTCGCAGCATTCTCAGCGAAGCGATGTTCAACCACCTGGCTCCCGTCGAGTTCGAAGCCGTCAGCGCCGGCAGCTTCCCCAAGGGCCAGGTGCTGCCGCGCAGCCTGAGTACCTTGCAGGAGGCCGGCATCAGCATCAAAGGCTTGCGCAGCAAGGGCAACGACGCCTTCGAAAGCAACCCGCCGGACATCGTCATCACGGTGTGCGACAACGCCGCGAATGAAGCTTGCCCGGTGTACTTTGGCCCGGCGATCAAGACCCATTGGGGCCTGGCGGATCCGTCGGAAATCCAAGGCAGCGACGATCAGATCGGCCAGGCTTTCCACAGCACGCTGGACCGTATCGAAACCCGCTGCAGGGCCTTTTTCGCCCTGCCCTTCGACCAGCTCGACGCCCAGGCCTTGAAAGCCGAGCTCGACCGCATCGGCACCCTCTGAGCGATCAACCTGCGCGATAAGCCTGCTTCAGCGTCTCGATCCAGCTCGGGTCCAGGCGCGACTGTTCAGGATCCAGGCCCAGCGCCTGCATCTTCGCCAAGTGCGCGTCGGCCTCCCGGGCCAGCGAGCCCTGGGCGCTGGAGTTGGCATCCAACTGATGCATCTGGGCCAACCCCAGGTGGTAGAAACGCAGCAATTTCATGGCGGTGGGGTCTTGGGCCTGCACGCCGGCGGTCACCTGATGCATCACGTTGGTGATTTTCATCAGGCTGCGCTTGAGCTGCCAACCGTACACCGCCGCGGCCATCCACGGCTGCGACCAGAAATACAGGCGCATCAGCGCCGCCATCGCCAGCACCGCGACAATCACCCCGCCGAGATTGAAACGAAAGTTATCGCCCCCCGGCGTACCGAACAGCATCACCGCCAGGCTGGACAGCAGCATCGCCAGGGCCAGGAACACCACCGCGATGATCAGGGTGCTGCGGCGGGTCTGCTTGCGGTAGGTGTCGCCATCCCACGGTTTGATCTCGAACATCGCGGTGCAATTTCCTTGTACGGCATCAAAAGAGTCACGCATTATCGCCTGCCCGGTCGATTTAGCTATGCTGGGGCTCATTTTGTAGCGCAACCGACTCGCCGGGTCCGGATCAAAGTCCATGGCGATAGCGCAAGGATCGTGCGATCTTTCTGCGTGGACGTTTTTTTCAAGATGCCGTCGTTGTGTGCATGGCATCGTTTTCAAGGAAAGCTGAATGACTCAAAGACATGTAATCAACGCCTCGGTAAGCCCCAAGGGCAGCCTGGAGACCTTGTCCCAGCGCGAAGTCCAGCAACTGAGCGAAGCCGGTTCCGGCAGTATCTATACCCTCTTCCGCCAGTGCGCCCTGGCCATCCTCAACACTGGCGCCCATGTTGATAACGCCAAGACCATCCTGGAAGCCTACAAGGACTTCGAGATCCGTATTCACCAGCAGGACCGCGGTGTGCGCCTGGAGCTGCTGAACGCGCCAGCCGATGCGTTCGTCGACGGCGAGATGATCGCCAGCACCCGCGAGATGCTCTTCAGCGCCCTGCGCGACATCGTCTACACCGAGAACGAACTGGACAGCCAGCGCATCGACCTGAGCTCGTCCCAGGGCATCAGCGACTACGTGTTCCACCTGTTGCGCAACGCCCGCACCTTGCGCCCTGGCGTGGAGCCGAAAATCGTCGTGTGCTGGGGCGGTCACTCGATCAACACCGAAGAATACAAATACACCAAGAAAGTCGGCCACGAACTGGGCTTGCGCAGCCTGGACATCTGCACCGGTTGCGGCCCCGGCGTGATGAAAGGCCCGATGAAAGGCGCCACCATCGCCCACGCCAAGCAACGCATCCATGGCGGTCGCTACCTGGGCCTGACGGAGCCGGGCATCATCGCGGCCGAAGCGCCGAACCCGATCGTCAATGAGCTGGTGATCCTGCCGGACATCGAGAAGCGCCTGGAAGCCTTCGTGCGCGTCGGCCACGGCATCATCATCTTTCCGGGCGGTGCCGGTACGGCGGAGGAATTCCTCTACCTGCTGGGCATCCTGATGCACCCGGCCAACCAGGACCTGCCCTTCCCGGTGGTCCTCACCGGGCCGAAAAGCGCCGCGCCGTACCTCGACCAGTTGCATGCGTTTGTCGGTGCGACCCTGGGCGAGGCGGCGCAGAAGCACTACCAGATCATCATCGACGACCCGGCCGAAGTGGCACGGCAGATGACCCAGGGGCTCAAGGAGGTCAAGCAGTTCCGCCGCGAACGCAACGACGCCTTCCACTTCAACTGGCTGCTGAAGATCGACGAAGGTTTCCAGCGCCCGTTCGACCCGACCCACGCCAACATGGCCAGCCTGGGCCTGAGCCGCGACCTGCCCGCCCACGAACTGGCGGCCAACCTGCGCCGGGCGTTTTCGGGCATCGTGGCGGGTAACGTCAAGGACAAGGGCATCCGCCTGATCGAAGAACATGGCCCTTACGAGATCCACGGCGACGCCGCCATCATGGAACCCCTCGACCGCCTGCTCCAGGCCTTCGTCGCCCAGCACCGCATGAAACTGCCGGGCGGCGCGGCGTATGTGCCGTGCTATCGCGTGGTGACCTGAGCCGCAAAGTCCTCGCTCCCCCTGTGGGAGCGAGCCTGCTCGCGAAGGCGTCGGCACATCCAATATTGATGCAAGCTGACCCACCGCTATCGCGAGCAGGCTCGCTCCCACAGAGGACTTGTGCGGTTACTGAATCCGTATCAGGCCGGCTTCATTCATCTCAACAGCAAGCCCAAGGTAATCCTTGATCTGCGGATGGTGGGTGACCACCGGGTGCGTATGGGTCGCCGTCACCACCATCACGTCGGCCCCTGATGCCTCGCCAGCGCGGATGCCGGCATCTGCGTCTTCAAAGACCAGACATTCCTGCGACGCCACTTGCAAGCGCTCTGCGGCCAGTCGATAGCAGGCCGGGTTGGGCTTGCCATCGTTGACATCTTCGGAAGTGACCATCACCAAGGGGCGTGGAATCCCGGCGGCGTCCATGCGCCGCAAGGCCAGTGCCATCGGCGCCGAGGTGACAATCGCCCATTGGCTAGGCGGCAGGCCTTTCAGAAACGCAGCCGCACCGGCCACTTGCACCACGCCTTCGACATCCTCGATTTCCTCCCGGGTAATCTGCTCAGCCTCGGCCTGGGCATCCACCCCCGGCAGATGCTGGCGGGCGATGGTGTCGATGGCGCGCACGCCATGGATCGTCGGCAGGAACGTCGCCACGTCCACGCCGTGGCGCAGGGCCCAGCGTGTCCAGATGCGCTCGGCGGCGGCGATGGAATTGAGCAGGGTGCCGTCCATGTCGAAGAGGAAGGCGCGGTAGGAACGGTGGTCTGGCATCGGATCCTCAATGATGAAGGGGTGGATAACAGCCACTGTAACATCGCCAGGCACCGAACCTGTGAGCAGAGCCTGTGGGAGCAAAGCTTGCTCGCGATAGCGGTTTCAAAGCCCATGGGGGGCGTTGTATGTGACGACGTCATCGCGAGCAAGCTTTGCTCCCACAGGTTCGCACACAGGGCGTTTGTGTTGTTTTACAAAACGGCGATCTAAACGAGGCGCTCGATCGGCTGATGCTGCCACACCAGCTTGTAATACAGCGTCTGCAACAACAGCATGCCCAGGTAAGCCACCGGGAACGCCATCCACACCCCTTGCAGCCCGAAGTGAGCGTCCAACAGGTACGCCGCTGGCACCTGCACACCGACAATGCAGAAGATCGAGATGGCGACCGGCACCAGCACCGTGCCGCTGGCCCGCATGATGCCGCCGACAATCGCCTGGAAGCCGAACACCAGCAAGCTCCAGAGCATGATATGCAGCAAGTGTTCGGCCTGGACCCGGGCCGCCGGGTCGGTGATGAACAGCCCCAGCAGCCAGTGGGACAGCAGATAGCCCAGCAGCACCAGTCCACCGGTGAGCCAGAGGTTGAATACAAGCCCCATGCGCAGGATCGGCCCCAGGCGCTCCAGGCGTCCGGCACCGATGGCCTGGGCGCCGAGGATCGAGGCGGTGATGGCAATCGACAGCGCCGGAAACTGCACATAGTTGACGATCTGCGTCACCGCGCCGTAAGCCGCCGTGGCCTGGGAACCGTGGCGGTTGACCAGCGCCAGGATCACCAGCTCCGACAACGAAATCACCACCATCTGCAACCCCGTGGGCAGGCCGATGCGCAGCACCTTGCCAAGGATGTCCATGTCCAGGCGCATCGCCGCGAACAACGCACGGTCCGGTGCCAAGGCGTGCGCGCGACGGTTCAGGCGCCACGCCAGCATCAGCATCGCCGACGTCGTCCCCGCCAGCCCCGCCAACGCCGCGCTCTGGATGCCCATCTGCGGCAGCCCCAGCCAGCCGCGAATCAACGCTGGCGTCAGGATCAACCCGACACTGGTGGACACCAGCAACGCCAACATCGGTGACACCGTATCGCTCACCCCGCGCAGCAGTTGGGTGAACAGCACAAAGACCAGCAACATCGGCAGGATCCACAGCATCACCCGAGCATAGGAAACGGCGTCCTCCAGCACATCGGCCGGCGTGCCGAGCCCTTGCAACGCCTGGCGCGCAAAGACGCTGCCCAGCACCGCCGCCACCAGGCCGATGATCGCCCCCAGCAACAAGGTCGAACCAGCAATCGCCTTCACCGTGCCGGTTTCGCCGGCGCCATAGGCCTGCCCGATCAGTACCCCCGCCCCCGCGCCCAGGCCGATCACCAGAGCGATGAAGAAAAACACGATGGGAAACATGCCCGACACCGACGCCAAGGCCTGGGTGCCAAGCATCTGGCCGATGTAGATGCTGTTGAATGTGCCGGACATGGACTGCAGGAAGTTGGACAGAACCATGGGGATCAGGAACAGGAGATAGGTTTTCCAGAGGGGCTGGGTGGGCATGAGGGCTCTGATGGCAGGTTCGAAATCCAATGCGGGGTAATTTAGCTCAATCCATTGAGTCTGTTTCAAAGAATCAACTGGAGAACACTCTTGTGGCGAGGGGATTTATCCCCGCTGGGTTGCGAAGCGACCCCAAACCCGACACCTCGCTATGACAGATGGATTGCGCTCATCTTGCAGGGGGGCTGCTTCGCACCCCAACGGGGATAAATCCCCTCGCCACAAAGTCACCCGACCTTCGTCGGGTGCATTCGACATTTTCCAGACTGCGTCTAATCTGAAGTAGCACAGTGCCACGTACTGCGTAGGTCAATGCCTACAGCAATACCGGAATCGGACAGCCGGTCTTAAAGTCCGAACGAGGGTCGCAGATAACCAGTTATTCGCAAATAACCTGTTGGCAACACTGTTCAAGGACCGAACCATGACGTCGTATTCTCACGGTCATCCCCTTTCCCAATCAAAACCACGCATCCTCTGGAGTGCTGTGCTAGTGGCCATTGCCGCGAGCATTGGCGTGCTGGCGCTCAATGGTGCGAGTGGGCAAAACATCGGTTTGAGCGTGGCGATCCTGGCCTTGGGCGTCGGTGCTGGCGTATGGGGTGCGCGTTCGCAACGCCAGCAGTTTGACAGCGCCCTGGCCGCCGCCATGGCCCACCACGACCTGCAAGGCAGCGAGCAGCTGGCCCATAAAACCCACGCACAACTCAACGAAGTCATTCTCGGGGCCATGCCGATCTGGGCCAAGCAGGTCGAAAGCTCCCGGCAACAGACCGAAACCGCAATCGTCTCCCTGACCAGCCGCTTCACCGGCATTTCGTCACGCCTGGAAGACACCGTGCAGGCTTCGCAACTGGCCGCCGGTGAACTGGCCGGCAGCAGCAGTGGCGGCGCCGTGCAGGTACTGGCCCAGAGCGAAGGTGAACTGGTCAAGGTCATCGACTCGCTGAAAGCCACCCAGGCCAGCCGCGATGAAACCCTGGCCCAGGTGCGTAACCTGACGGCCTATACCGGCGAGCTGCGGACCATGGCCGCCGATGTCGCGGCGATTGCCGCACAGACCAACCTGCTGGCGCTCAACGCCGCCATCGAAGCCGCCCGTGCCGGCGAAGCCGGGCGTGGCTTTGCCGTGGTGGCCGACGCCGTGCGCAGCCTGTCGAGCAAGTCCAGCGAGACCGGCCAGCAGATGTCGGCCAAGGTCGACATCATCAACACCGCCATCACCCAACTGGTCCATGCCGCGTCCAGCGGAGCCGACCAGGACAGCCATTCGGTCAGTGCCTCCGAGCAAAGCATCCAGCAGGTGCTGGAGCGCTTCAAGAGTGTCACCGGCCGGTTGGCCGACTCGGCCGACATGCTGCAGCGGGAAAGCTTCGGCATTCGCGATGAACTCACCGAAGTGCTGGTCAGCCTGCAATTCCAGGATCGGGTCAGCCAGATCCTCAGCCACGTGCGCGACAACATCGAGGACCTGCATGTGCACCTGCATCAGGCCAGTCAGTCGCCCGACCAGGCCGTCTCCATCGATGCCCGCCAATGGCTGGCGCGCATGGAGACCACTTACGCCACCGACGAGCAACGCCGCAACCACCACGGCGACTCGAGTGCGCAACAGGTTTCACAGGAAATAACCTTCTTTTAGGAGAGCCTTTCATGGCTAAAAGTGTATTGGTTGTCGACGACTCCGCGAGCGTTCGGCAGGTGGTCGGCATCGCGTTGAAAAGTGCCGGCTATGACGTGATCGAGGCGAGCGATGGCAAGGATGCGCTGGGCAAGCTCAATGGCCAGAAAGTGCACTTGATCATCAGTGACGTGAACATGCCCAACATGGACGGCATCACCTTCGTCAAGGAGGTCAAGAAGCTGGCCAGCTACAAGTTCACGCCAATCATCATGCTGACCACCGAATCCCAGGAATCGAAGAAACAGGAAGGCCAGGCCGCCGGGGCCAAGGCCTGGGTGGTCAAGCCGTTCCAGCCGGCGCAGATGCTGGCAGCGGTATCCAAGCTGATTCTTCCCTGATGACCGGAGGCTCCAATGCCGTTGCACTACGAAACACAGGATGACACCGCCCAGGTGCACATCGACGGCGAGCTGACGATCTACACCGCCGCCGACCTGGCCGCGCAATGGTTACCGCACCTGGGCGCAACACCGCGAATGGCCCTCGATCTGTCGCAGATCACCGAGATGGACGGGGCCGGCCTGCAACTACTGCTGATGGTGCAGCGCGAGGCGTCCCGGGCCGGGACCCAGCTGACACTGACCGGCCAAAGCAAGGCCGTTACGCAAACACTTGCCCTGTGCAACCTGGTTGCCTAGGGCTGCAATACGTCGGACACGACAAAGGATATGAGCGTGAGCATCAATCTGGATCAGGCACAGCAGACCTTCATCGTCGAGGCACGGGAACAGTTGCAAGCGATGGAAGAGTCGCTGCTGCAACTGGAAACCGACCCCGGCGACGACGATGCCATCGGCGCGATCTTTCGGGCGGCCCACACCATCAAGGGCTCGGCCGGGCTGTTCGGCCTGGAACCGATCGTCAGCTTCACCCACATCGTCGAAGACGTGCTCGATCGCCTGCGCAACGGCAGCGTCGAGGTGGACGCCGGCCTGATCGCGGTGCTGCTCAAGTCCAGCGATCACATGCTGGAACTGATCAACGTGGCCGCCAACCAGGGTGGAGCGCTGCCGCCACCGGCCCTGCAGCGGGAAGTGGAACTGTGCCAGATCCTGCAGGAGTACCAGGCGCCCTCGCCCGCTGCGGCCCCGACGCCTGCCCATGAAACCGCGACCAGCGAACCCGGCGAAACACGGCTCTGGCACATTTCCCTGCGCTTCGGCCACGACGTGTTCCGCAACGGCATGGACCCGCTGTCATTCCTGCGTTATCTGCAAACCCTGGGTGAAATCGTCGACATCGTCACCTTGACCGACGCCCTGCCCGCCGCCGACGCCTGGGACGCCGAGTCCTGCTACCTGGGCTTCGACATCGAGTTTCGCTCCGCCGCCAGCCATGGGGCGATCAACGAAGTGTTCGACTTCGTCCGGGAAGACTGCGTGATCGAGATCGTTGCCCTGGATGACGACGTCGCCCCCCAAGCCAACACTGGCATGGTGACCACATCGCCGGAACCGGCCGAGGAAACCACCGCGTTGGTCGCCACCGGCGAGTTGCTGTCCGACCAGCGCAAGACGCCGCGCATGCCCGCCCAGATCGCCACCGACAAACAGGCGGTGACCAGCGACAGCAAGGCCAAGGACGGCACCTATGTACGGGTCAATGCCGACAAGCTCGACGAGCTGATCAACCTGGTGGGGGAACTGGTCATCGCCAGCGCCGGCGCCAGCCTGCTGGCCCGCACCTGCCACAACGACCCGTTGCAGGAAGCCACCTCATCCGTGTCCGGGCTGGTGGAAGAAATTCTCGACGGCGCCCTGCGCCTGCGCATGATCCCCATCGGCGAAACCTTCAACCGTTTCCGTCGGGTGGTGCGCGATGTCAGTCAGGAACTGGGCAAGGACATCGACCTGATCATCAGCGGTGCGGAGACCGAGCTGGACAAGACCGTGGTGGAAAAAATCGGCGACCCGCTCATGCACCTGCTGCGCAACGCCATGGACCACGGCATCGAAACCGCCGAGGCGCGGCGGGCGGCGGGCAAACCGGCCAAGGGGCATTTGCACCTCAACGCCTATCACGACTCGGGCAGTATCGTGCTGGAGATCGCCGACGACGGTGCCGGCCTGAACCGCGACCGGATCCTTGAAAAAGCCCAGGAGCGTGGCCTGGTGACGCCCGGGGCCAGCCCCACCGACCAGGAAATCTACAACCTGATCTTCGAGCCCGGCTTCTCCACCGCCCAGGCCGTGACCAACCTTTCGGGGCGCGGCGTGGGCATGGACGTGGTCAAGCGCAACATCACCCTGCTACGCGGCACCGTCGACCTGGACAGCCAACCTGGCAAGGGCACCGTGGTGCGCATCCGCCTGCCGCTGACCCTGGCGATCATCAACGGTTTTCTGGTGGGCATCGGTCAGTCGACCTACGTCATTCCGCTGGACATGGTCCAGGAATGCATCGAGCTGAGCGAAGACGATGGACTCGCCAGCCGCGAACAAGGCTACCTCGACCTGCGCGGCGAGGTGTTGCCGCTGGTTTACCTGCGCGATCACTTCAGCCATGAAGGCCCGGCCGCGCGCCGGCAGAACGTGGTGGTGGTGCGCTACGCCGAACTCAAGGCCGGGCTGGTGGTGGATGACTTGCTGGGTGAATTCCAGACCGTGATCAAGCCGCTGGGCAAGCTGTTCGGCGCCCTTCGCGGCATCAGCGGCTCGACCATCCTGGGCAGCGGCGCCGTGGCGTTGATTCTCGACGTGCCGGCGCTGCTCACCCAGATCGCCCAAGTGGAAAACCGCTACACCCCAACTCAATTACAACAAGCCAACGCTCGCTGACGCTTTAGCAATTCCATGGAGAGGTACTTCCCAATGAAATGGTTCTACGACCTGAGAATCGCCACCAAACTGATCACTTCATTTCTTGTGGTGCTGGCGCTGACAGCCGTCATGGGAGTGTTCTCGATTATCCAACTGGGCCAGGTGAACGACACCGCCCTTGAAATCCGCGAAAACTGGATGCCCTCCATGCGCGCGGCCTCGGGCATGCGCTTCTTTGGCGCAAGCTACCGCCTCAAGGAAAATCGCCACATTACCGCCGACTCCGAGCCGGAGCGCGCGACCCTTGAACAGGAAGCCGACGAAGCCAAAAAGGCATTCGAAACTCGCTTGGCGACGTATGAAAAGCTGTTGTCCAACGCCGAAGACCGCCGGCTGTTCGAAACCACCCGCAACGACTGGAACGCTTACCTGACCATCAGCAAAGACCTGCTCGCGCTGTCTCGGCAAAACCTGACCGAGCAGGCCCACGCGCTGCTCAAGGGCGAGTCGAAGCGTCAGTTCGACCTGGTGACCTCCGACTTGCAAAAACTGGTGGAACTCAATGACGCCGGTGCGGGCGCCGCCAGCGAGAAAGGCACCGCACTGTATGAAAAAGCGCGCCTGTCGATCATCGTGGTACTGGTTGCCGCCTTGCTGGCGGGCCTGGGCCTGGCGCTGTTCATCTCGCGCATCATCTCCCGCCCATTGAGACAGGCCGCAACCGTCGCCGAGCAATTGGCCGAAGGCAACCTGAACGCGAAAATCGAAGGCGGCTCCAAGGACGAAACCGGCATGGTGCTCAACGCCATGCAGAACATGGTCGGCAAGCTCTCGCACATCATCGGTGAAGTGCGCAACGCCGCGGATAACCTGGCCAGTGCTTCGGAACAAGTCAGCGCCACTGCGCAATCCATGAGCCAGGCCACCAGCGAACAAGCGGCCAGCGTCGAGGAAACCAGTGCGTCCATCGAGCAGATGAGCGCCAGCATCAACCAGAACACCGAGAACGCCAAAGTCACCGACGGCATGGCCAGCAAGGCTGCCAAGGAAGCCACCGACGGCGGCGAATCGGTGCAGCAGACCGTGGTGGCGATGAAAAAAATCGCCCAGCGCATCAGCATCATCGACGACATCGCCTACCAGACCAACTTGCTGGCGCTCAACGCGGCCATCGAAGCGGCCCGCGCCGGCGAACACGGCAAAGGCTTCGCCGTCGTCGCCGCTGAAGTGCGCAAACTGGCCGAACGCAGCCAGGTCGCGGCCCAGGAAATCGGCGAGCTGTCGTCCAGCAGCGTCGATATGGCGGAAAAGGCCGGGAACCTGCTCAACGAGATGGTCCCTTCGATCAACAAGACGTCGGACCTGGTGCAGGAAATCAGCGCCGCCTCCGAAGAACAGGCCGCTGGCGTGGCGCAGATCAACACCGCCATGACCCAACTCAACCAGGTGACCCAGCAAAACGCCTCCAGCAGCGAAGAACTGGCCGCCACCGCCGAGGAAATGAGCAGCCAGGCCGAACAGCTGCAACAGGCCATGAGCTTCTTCACCCTGGACACGCCGCCGAAATCGGCCAGCCAGCCCTTGAAGGTGGACAACACGCCGGGGCCGTCCAACCGCAAGCCGGCTCGAGCTGCCGTGCCTGCGCTCCCCAAGGCCTTTGCCTACAGCATGGCCAGCGCTCCGGACGAATCCGAATTCACCCGGTTCTGACGGTCCGTTCCCACAGGCTCGCTTAAAGGAGATAAAGGCATGGGCGCCATCGCGACCACACGTCAAACCGCCATCGCGGTCGAGGAAGAAGCGCAGTACCTGACGTTTATGCTCGGCACGGAGATGTTTGCCATCGGCATCCTGTGCATCAAGGAAATCATCGAATACGGCAACCTCACCGTGGTGCCGATGATGCCGGCCTTCGTGCGCGGGGTGATCAACCTGCGGGGCGCAGTGGTGCCGGTTGTGGACCTGTCGGCCCGTTTCGGCCGACCGAACTCGGCGATCAGTCGGCGCAGTTGCGTGGTGATCATCGAGGCGGCCAGTGCGGACGGCCAGGCCCAGGACATTGGCTTGCTGGTGGACACGGTCTCGGCGGTCCTGGAAATCCCGGCCTCGCAGATCGAGCCGCCACCGAGCTTCGGGGCGAAGATCCGCGCCGATTTCATCAGTGGCATGGCCAAGGTCGATGGCAAGTTCGTCATCGTGCTGGAGGTGGACCGCGTACTGTCCATCGACGAAATGTCCCAACTCGCAGAAACCAGCCCGAACGCGCTGGAAGTGGATGCCCAGTGAACGCCGATACCTGCAAGGAACGCACGGTGAATTCACTGGCGCTCAGTGACCGCGAGTTCGGTCAGTTCCAGTCCTGGCTGTACCAGGCCGCCGGCATCAGCCTGTCCGAAGCCAAGAAAGCCCTGGTGGCCGGGCGTTTGTTCAAGCGCCTCAAGCACTATGGGCTGGACAGCTACGGCGAGTATTTCAAGCTGATCATGAACGGCCAACGCACCGATGAATTGCAGGTGGCGCTGGACCTGCTCACCACCAATGAGACCTATTTTTTCCGCGAACCCAAGCATTTCGATTTCCTGCGCCAACACGTGCTGCCCCACGCGACACCGGGCAAGACCTTTCGCTTGTGGAGCGCGGCCAGCTCATCGGGCGAAGAGCCCTACAGCCTGGCCATGACCTTGGCCGAAGGATTGGGCACCACGCCTTGGGAGGTCATCGGTTCAGACATCAGCAGCCAGGTGCTGGCCAAGGCACGCTCAGGGCACTACCCAATGGAACGCGCCAGCAACCTGCCCCATCCGCTGCTGGTGAAGTACTGTCTCAAGGGCACTGGCAGCCAGCAAGGCACGTTCCTCATCGACCGGGCGTTGCGTAACCGGGTCCACTTTATCCAGGTCAACCTCAACGACACCTTGCCGGAGCTGGGGGAGTTCGACGTGATTTTCCTGCGTAATGTCATGATCTATTTCGACCAACCCACCAAAAGCCGAGTGGTCGCCCGCTTGATCCCCCGGCTCAAGCCCGGCGGCTATTTTATCGTGAGCCATTCGGAGAGCCTCAACGGCGTGTCCGATGCGTTGAAACTCGTATCGCCTTCGATTTATCGCAAACCATGAGCGTCGCGATGAGGGAAGTGGCCGAGATGTACCTGGCGCCGGGGGAGTTTCGCTTCGCCACCTGCCCGACCCGGCTGCGTACCATCCTCGGTTCTTGCGTGGCGATCACGCTGTGGCATCCCGAACGCAGGATCGGCGGCATGTGCCACTTCATGTTGCCCAGTCGGATGCGCTGCTCCAAGGCGCTCAATGGCATGTACGCCGACGAAGCCATCGAACTGTTCCTGCGCCAGGCAAAGGCCCATCACACTGAACCCGAGGACTATCAGCTCAAGCTGTTCGGCGGCGGCGAAATGTTCCCTGAACTGCAACGCCACGTGCCCTACGGCGATGTGGCGCGGATGAACGTCAATGCCGCGCTGGAAATCGCCGCCCTCTATCGCCTGGACCTGATCGCCCAGGACATGGGCAGCACCGGCCACCGCAGCATCATCTTCGACCTTTGCAGCGGCGATGTGTGGGTCAGGCACCAACCGATAAGGACCCGGCATTAACCATGTCAAAAAAGATCAATGTACTGCTGGTGGATGACTCCGCCGTGGTTCGCCAGGTGTTGCTGGCAATCCTCAGCGACACGCCGGACATCCACGTCATGGGCGCGGCGTCCGACCCGATTTTCGCCATGGACAAATTGGCCAAGGAATGGCCCGACGTCATCGTGCTGGACGTGGAAATGCCGCGCATGGACGGCATCACCTTCCTGAAGAAAATCATGAGCGAGCGCCCGACACCAGTGGTGATCTGCTCGTCCCTGACGCCCCGGGGCGCGGAAACCACCTTGCAGGCGATGGCCGCCGGCGCGGTGGAAATCATCACCAAGCCCACCACCGGCCTGAAGAACTTTCTATTGGAATCGGCGCCGGAACTGGTGGCGGCGATCCGCGCCGCCGCCCAGGTCAATGTGCGCAACCTGGGCAAGCGCCCTGCCCCGACCGCACTGACGCCGGCCACCAAACTCACCGCCGACGCCATGCTGCCCGCCGCCAACGGCCACGCCATGGCGCAGACCACCGAACGAATCGTCGCCCTGGGCACTTCCACTGGCGGCACCCAGGCCCTGGAAGCGGTGCTCACCGCCCTGCCACGGGTGTGCCCGGGCATCGTCATCGTCCAGCACATGCCGGAAAAATTCACCGCCTCGTTCGCCGCCAGGCTTAACAGCCTGTGCCAGATCGAAGTGCGCGAAGCCCGCAACAACGACCGCATCCACCCCGGCCTGGCGCTCATCGCCCCCGGTGGCAAACACATGATGGTGACCCGCAGCGGGGCGTTCTACCACGTGCAGGTGGTGGACGGCCCACTGGTCAACCGCCACCGTCCTTCAGTGGATGTGCTGTTCCGCTCCGTGGCCAAATTCGCCGGCCGCAACGCCACCGGCATCATCATGACCGGCATGGGCGACGACGGTGCCCGTGGACTGAAGGAAATGCTCGACGCCGGCAGCAGCACCGTGGCCCAGGACGAAGCCAGCTGCGTGGTCTTCGGCATGCCCAAGGAAGCGATCAAACTCAACGCCGCACAGCGGGTGATGGGGTTGCAGGAGATTGCGCAGGTGATTTTGCATAAGTAAGGAGCTGAGGACTGTTCCCCCCGATCCACACAGAACTCATTGTGGGAGCAAGACTTGCCCGCGATGGCATTGGCACATTCAACATGAATGCAAGCTGACCCACCGCTATCGCGAGCAAGCTTTGCTCCCACAAATAAATCCCCTTGCCACAAAAACAGTTGAGTTCACATCCATTCGCCCGACACACCAATCACCTGTGGCGAGGGGATTTATCCCCGCGGGCTGCGAAGCAGCCCAAGAGGCTTGCAGCTGATCGACCGGTGGATCGGGGGATGAGCTTTAGGGCTGCTTCGCTGCCAACGGGGATAAATCCCCTCGCCACAGGGTTCGCTTCAGTATTGGGTTGCCTTGTCTGTGGGCCGGTGGCTACACCGGCGAAATCGTCGCCAGCACGCCGATCAAAAGAGTCAGGGCCAAAAACCCACCTAGAAAAATCGCCATCTTCGCCATGAGCACTCCTGAAGCAAAAAATTGCAGTACACGGGCGGTCTGATAGGCAAACCGCGCGGTTATTCTGGGCTGGGGATTGGGTTCATTACAGAGGCAGCTGTAACAGCAAAATACAGATCAGACGAAAAAACCTAGCCCTCGCCGCGCAGCTTTTTGTGAGCCAGTCTGGCCTGCGCGACTCCGGTTTTCTACATGGTTTTTCATCGACGCTGAATCACCACGTCGCGGGTACTCATAGGAAAAAGAAGTTGCCTCATCTCAAAATCATCGACTTTTTGCAATCACACCACTCATGTACTGATTTAAATCGCGCAAGCTCTCAACCCCCCAGGCGTGCGGCGGTAGTTTTATACCATTCTCTCGCAAAGTTCTTGGAATCAAGTCTCCATTTGGACGAAGTATTATCGAGGACACGATTACACCCGGATAATCATTCAGCCGCTTCTTGAAAACGGACGTTGTAAGATCAGGCGTGGGAGGATTGCTTTTATTAGCCAACGGCCCTGTTCCCTTGAGATCCGCTCCATGGCACATGGCACATCTTTGCAAATAGAGTTTTTTCCCATTGGCATTATCGGCGAGGGATAACGATATTTGAATGAGCGATAACATTCCTAGCGAAACGATGAATAATTTTTTCATTTTCGTTTTCATGTGGCCTTGGTGTAAAAATCAGATCTGAATCAGGGGCAGCAGACGCTTGAGCAAAGCCTGCGACCGTGGTTAGAAGTCGGCATTCTCTCTTCGGGAGGCCCTTGCTTGCAAGGATCGTCCAGAAAGGCCAATGAACAATTTCGGCTAGAACCAAGGGACCTTAAACCAAGGGAACTTACCCTCCGATATACCAAAGTATATTTCCATGTCCCAAGGCATTCTGGCGATCTTCGAAGACGTCCCTTAATCTAGCCGGACATTTAACGCGCCAGGTCGAGCACACTTTAATTTCATGACTTCCAATGACTGCTGGCGAGGTCGCAGCCCTGGCTTTTAATCGTGTAAACAGAGGTGTTCAATGCGCCCTTCGTTCCCTGCGCCGGCACTTACTTCCCTGAGAAACAGGGAGCAAGCCGCAACCACTTCCTGGTGGGCGGATATTGCGCTATTCAGCATTCTGCTGCTCTTGGCGGCGTTTATAGTGTATGGCCTCGATCAAATGAGCCAGCCCCTCGGCGCCCTTGATTCCTCGCCGTTGTCCCTGGATCTGGTCCACCTGCCGGAATACACCTTGCGCACCACTCTGCGCATGTTCATTGCCTTGTTCGCTTCGTTTGTTTTTTCCTTGGTCGTCGCCACGCTGGCCGCAAAAAGCCGCAAGGCGGCAATCGTTATCCTGCCCGCGTTGGATATTCTCCAATCGGTGCCAGTACTTGGGTTCCTCACGTTTACCGTCGTGTTCTTCATGGGGCTTTTCCCCGGCAAGGAAACGGGCGTGGAATGCGCGGCCATCTTCGCCATCTTCACCAGCCAGGTCTGGAACATGACCTTCAGTTTCTATCAATCGTTGAGAACTGTGCCCAACGATCTTTACGACGTCAGCCGACAGTTCTCGTTTTCCCCATGGCAACGCTTCATCAGGCTGGAGCTGCCCTTCGCCACGCCGGGCCTGGTGTGGAACATGATGATGTCGATGTCGGGCGGCTGGTTTTTCGTGGTCGCTTCCGAGGCCATCACCGTCGGCGATACCACCGTCAGCCTGCCAGGTATCGGCTCATGGCTGGCACTGGCAATCGAGCAGCAAAATATCGCCGCGATTGCCTGGGCAGTGCTGGCCATGGTCGGGGTGATCATTGCGTATGACCTGCTGTTTTTCCGGCCGATCGTCGCCTGGGCGGACAGGTTTCGCTTCGAACAGACCGCCTCCCAGAAGCGCCCACGGTCCAGGGTCTACGACCTGCTGCGTTCGACGCGTCTTGTGCCCTGGGTGCTGCAAGCACTGGCCGGCATCAAGACTTCGTTATTCCTGGACAAACTTCCCCGGATGCCTCGGATCGGGTTCAAGAGCAGTGCCCGCTTCAACCGTGCATCTGACTTGATCTGGATCGCCCTGGTCATCGCGGCCTGTATGGCTGGCATCCTGCAACTGTCGCGCTTCATTGGCAGCACCCTGGGTTTGGAGGACGTGATCAGCACCTTTGGCCTGGGCCTGGCCACCCTGCTGCGAGTCGCCGTGCTGATCGTCCTGGCCAGCGTGCTTTGGGTGCCCATCGGTGTCTGGATCGGCTTGAACCCGCGCTGGGCCGAGCGCTTGCAGCCCGTCGCACAGCTGCTGGCGGCGTTCCCGGCCAACGTCCTGTTTCCGTTTGCGGTGATCGCCATCGTCGCCCTGAAGCTCAACCCGGATATCTGGCTGTCGCCGCTGATGGTGTTGGGCACCCAGTGGTACATCCTGTTCAACGTGATCGCCGGAGCCAGCGCGTTGCCCACCGATTTGCGCGAGGCGGCGCGCAGCTTCCACGTGCGCGGCTGGCAGTGGTGGCGCCAATTCGCCCTGCCCGGCATTTTCCCCTACTACATCACCGGCGCCCTCACCGCAGCGGGCGGCTCGTGGAACGCCAGCATCGTCGCCGAGGCGGTTTCCTGGGGCAACGAGCATCTCTACGCCTCCGGGCTGGGGTCCTATATCGCCCAGGCCACCGCGGCGGGGGATCTGCAACGGGTGGCGCTGGGGGTTTCGGTCATGTCGATTTTCGTGGTGGGTTTCAACCGGTTGCTATGGCGTCCGCTGTACGGTTTTGCCGAGCGTCGGCTTCGAATTGATTGAGGGTCAAGCAATGGAAGTGATAGACAAGCGTTGCCTCGTCGACGTGCAGCAACTGGGACACGTCTATGGCACGGCGGGCGGTGCCGAGCGAGTAGTGTTAGACAACGTCTGCATGCGCCTGGACGACGGGGAAATCGTCGGCCTGCTGGGGCGTTCGGGGTCTGGGAAGTCGACCCTGCTGCGCTCCATCGCGGGCCTGATTTCACCCACCACCGGCATGGTTGATTTTCCGGCCAACGCTCAAGGGGTTTCGAGCTCGGTACGCATGGTATTCCAGAGTTTCGCCCTGTTCCCCTGGCTGACCGTACTGCAGAACGTCGAGATCGGCCTCGAGGCCCTGGACGTGGCGGCCCCGGAGCGCCGGCGTCGGGCCTTGGCCGCCATCGACATGATCGGTCTCGATGGTTTCGAAAGCGCTTTCCCGAAAGAATTGTCCGGCGGTATGCGCCAACGCGTCGGCCTGGCCCGGGCCCTGGTGGTCGCCCCGGATGTGCTGTTGATGGACGAGCCGTTCTCCGCGCTCGACGTATTGACCGCCGAAACCCTGCGCACTGACCTGCTGGATTTGTGGGGCGAAGGACGGATGCCGATCAAATCGATATTGATGGTCACCCATAACATCGAAGAAGCCGTACTGATGTGTGATCGGATCCTGATTTTTTCCTCCAACCCGGGACGGGTCATGCAAGAAATCAGCGTGGACCTGCGTCAGCCGCGCAATCGCACGGACCCGGCCTTCCAAGCCTTGGTCGAACACATCTATGTACAAATGGCAGGGGGAACGAACGTCGGTTCACCACGCCAGGGCATGTTTGCCGGCACCGGCACGGGCATGGTCTTGCCGGCGATTTCCACCAACGCCCTGGCCGGGCTGATCGAGGCGGTGCAGGCTCAGCCGTTTGCCGGCCAGGCGGATCTGCGCGAGCTCGCCGGAGTGTTACGCTACACCGCCAGTGATTTGTTTCCGGTGGCTGAGGTACTGCAACTCATGCGTTTGGCCGACATGCAGGACGGCCACATAACGCTGCTGCCGGCCGGGCAACGCTACGCCGATTCAACAGTGGATGAGCGCAAGCAACTGTTTGCCCAGCACCTGCTTAAATACGTGCCGCTGGTGGGTCATATCCGCAGGGTGCTGGACGAGCGCCCTACCCGCACGGCACCGGCCAGGCGTTTCCGCGATCAGCTGGAAGATTTCATGTCCGAGCACGACGCCGCCCATACCCTGGATTGCGTCACGCAATGGGGACGCTACGCCGAGTTGTTCGCCTATGACGAAGTGGCCGATCTGTTCAGCCTCGACAATCCATCCTGAGTGGGCGGTATAAACTGCGTGGATCAGGCCCAAGCGTTGGAGCGATGCGAGATGAACACCCCATGAGAAGCACCCGGATGACGCTTCGCCTGCTGCTGTTACTGGGCTTGGCGCTGGGCATTGCCGCGATCGATACCGTCACCGATCTGGAAATTGCGGTCGGGGTGTTCCAGATCGCCGTGGTGCTGATCGCCGTGCGGATCCTGCCGACGCGGGCGGTGGCCGGCGTCTCGATCGTCTGCATGATTTTGACGATCCTGAGTTATCGGTTCACCCGTTTTGGCGACACCGAGGCCGGACTGATCAATGTCTTGATCAGCCTTGCGGCGATCGCCGGCACGACGTATCTGGCGCTGCGCCTGTCCGCCGCGATCCGTACGGTGCATCAGACCCGCGCCCACCTGGCGCACATCACCCGCATCAACATGCTCGGCGAACTCGCCGCCTCGATTGCCCATGAAGTCAACCAGCCATTGGCTGCGGTGGCCACCAGCAGTGGCGCCTGCCTGCGCTGGATGGCCACCGAGCCGCCCAACCTGATCAAAGCCCAGCAAGCGCTGGAGCGGATCATCGCCGACACCCACCGGGCCAGCGACATCATTGCCCGCTTGCGCGGCATGGCTCGGCATCAAGCGCCGACCAAGCAATGGCTGAACGTCGCTGACACGCTCAACGCCGCGCTGCGGCTGTTGGCGGGAGAGCTGAACGAACAGAACGTCACCTTGCGCGTGCATGTCGAGGAAGGCCTGCCGCCGATGCTCGCCGATGAGGTGCAGATCCAACAAGTCATCCTCAACCTGGCGATGAACGCGGTCGAGGCGATGCGCCAGGTAGACCTCGAGCGTCGGATCCTGCAATTTGATGTGGCGCTGGAGTCACGCCAGCAACTGCTGTTTTCGGTTTCCGACCAGGGCAGCGGTCTGTCGGCAAGTGATCGCGAGCGAGTGTTCGAGGCCTTCTACAGCACCAAGCGGGATGGCATGGGCATGGGGTTGGCGATCAGCCGTTCAATCATCGAAGCCCATGACGGTCGTCTCTGGGCCTCAAGCGACCCACAGACCGGCGCGACTTTCCACTTCACCCTGCCAGCCGTCACAAGGGAAACCGATGAGCCAAACTGACGTTCAAGACCTGGCCGAATCGATGATCTACATCGTCGACGATGACAGCTCGGTGCGCGAATCGCTGCAAGACCTGTTGGCCTCCGTAGGCCTGGCGAGCCGGGCATTCGGCTCGGCCCGCGAGTTCATGGACGCCGATCTGCCGGATGTCCCGGCGTGCCTGATCCTCGATGTGCGGATGCCGGGTTTGAGCGGGCTGGATTTCCAACAGGAAATGACCCGATTGAATATTCGCGTCCCGGTTGTGTTCATCACCGCCCATGGCGACATCCCCATGTCGGTCAAAGCCATGAAGGCCGGGGCCCTCGAATTCTTGACCAAGCCATTCCGTGAACAGGACCTGCTCGATGCAATCAGCCTGGGCCTGGGCCGTGACAAGGAACGGCGCAAGGCCTCGGCGCTGGTCGACGACTTGAAACGCCGTCATGCCGGGCTGACTGACGGCGAACGCGAGGTGATGGAGTTAGTCGTGTCAGGGCTGCTGAACAAACAGGTGGCCGGCCAACTGGGTTTGAGCGAAGTGACCGTGAAAGTGCGCCGCGGGTCGTTGATGCGCAAGATGAATGCGGACTCGTTGGCAACGCTGGTGAAGATGTCGGAAAAACTCAAGGAAGCAGATCGCTAGCGGCCCCTGATCACGGCTATCATTGCCGTTCGCCCAGTTGACGGGCGATGTCGCAGCCCCCCTCAAGGACTCAGGTATGACTCTTCTGCCGTCACGCTCCACCCTCTTCGTCTCCAGCCTCCTGCTAAGTTCCCTGTGCTTTGCCGAAGGCGAGCCGGCGGACGGCAGCCTCATCAAGGACTCGACCAAAGCAGCCGTCTCAACGTTCATTACTGCCGGCAAAAACCTGCTTGGCGGTGTCAGCGAGGGCGTGCTCGATGGCCGCGAGTCGGCCCAAGGCACCGATGGCGCCGCGATCATTTCCTCCGGCGAGCAAATGAAAGACCGCATCGCCGTTGAAGTGTTGAAGCTCGAACCCAGCGACGATAACGTCAGCATTACCCTCGGTTTCAAGAACAGCACCGACACCCAACTGCGCGTGGTCAACCTCGGCCAGACCGGCGTGCTGCTGGCCATCGACCAGGCGGGCTACGCCAACCGCCTCACCGGCCTGGACAACCCGGACGAAGTCACCATTCCGCCGAAGACCGCCGTGCGGCAGAAATTCGTGTTCGAAGGCATGAATGAGGCGGTCAGCACCGTACGGGTGTGGGGGCAGGATTACCCGGTCAAGAAATAGTGCGCCGGGCAGCCGAAAACATTGGCGGCGTGCTCCAAGGCCTTGGCATATGGGATTTCAGGCATCGATCTGTCCTCACGATATAAAACGAAGCTGAGCATGCCGGATACCACACGGAGCACCGAGGCAACGCCAGATCGTAAGTGCGGTACTTCCGAAGGCCAACCCTAAAAAGTTGTCAGAGATTTCCTCGACTTTCCCCAAAGTGATCACCTGTCCGTAGGACAGGGTTTCGTGGCACTCCGTGTGGCGACAACATCCAACGTCATTGCCCATATACACGACAGAATCAACCGACTTTTGCCCCACTCCCCGGCTCAAGCCTCAACGCCAGCACGCTCATCAACACAATCACCGCCCCAACAACAACCATCATTGACGGGCGCTCGGCCAGCACCAAAGAAGCCATCAACATCGCCGTGGGCGGTATCAGGTACAGCGCCATGGAGGCGCGGCTCACGTTGCTGTGTGCCAACACGTAGGCCCAAGCAAGGTACGCCAGCGCGCTGGGAAAAATACCCAGGATCAACACCGCCAGATTCACCGAAGCCGAAGCCTGTCGCGCCGCGCTCAATATCCCCGGCGCGGAAATGAACAACAGGAGTGTGCCCGACCAGACGGTGTAACAAACCACGGTCAAACCGTCGTAGCGATGGGAATGGCGCTTTTGCAAAGAGAAATACAAACTCCAGGACAGCGCCGCCAGCAGGATCAATAGTCCATGGGCGTCCATGTCACCCACGCCACGATCCCCCGCGACGACCACACCAGCGCCAAGCAAGCCGCACAGTACACAAACCCATTGCCAACCGCTGGCTCGGTCCTTGAAAACAAAATGCGCCAGTAACGTGCTGAACAAAGGCGTGGACTGAGCCAGCACACTCGCCGCCCCAGCACTGACGCCCCGCTGACCGTAATTGAGAGCGATGTGGTGCAGGCTGACGGCAAAGAAACCCAACACCGCCAGCCATGGCAGATCCCTGAGACGCGGCCGGGAAATGCCTTTCAGCAACGCGATGAGGGCCATGAACACCGAAGCAATGAGAAACCGCATCAGCGCCAGTTGACCGGGCTCGTAAGCCTGCAAGCCGATGCGAATGCCAATTGGCGAATAGGCCCAGCAAAGAACCACGAACATCGTCGCCAGGACAACTTTCGCACCGGGTTTGCTGACGGAACCTTCAAAAGGCACGCAACGCACTTCCATCTAGAGTTCCTGCTCACTGAGCGTCTGGCCGATGTGCCTGGAAGTATCGAAACCACCTCCCCTCAGCACAAGTGACTTAAACTCAGTTCATCATTCACTTTTGGTGAGCCATGGAACTGTCTCAACTGCGCATGCTCAAGACGGTCTGCGACACCGGCAGCATCGCCCGCGCTGCCGAAGTGCTGCACTGTGTGCCGTCCAACATCACCGCACGCCTCAAGTCCCTGGAACGGGAACTCGGCACGCCGCTGTTTTTTCGCGAAGGTCGCGGGCTGCGAGTCAGCCCGGCGGGCGAAGTGTTTCTGGAGTACGCGACAAAAATACTGAGCCTGACGGAAGAGGCCCGCCGCGCAGTAGCCCCCACCCGCGCACCGAGTGGCCCACTGCGCATAGGCGCGATCGAGTCCAGCGCCACCGGCCGCCTGCCTCAGTTGCTCGCCAAATACCACGCGCAGTACCCGCAAGTGTCGCTGGAACTGAGCACCGGCACCTGGGCGCAGTTGCTGGACGATATCCAGCATCACCGGCTCGATGGAGTGATCGTGGCGGTGGACATAGAACGGCCAGGGCTCAAGCGAGCCGTGATGTACCGCGAAGACCTGGTGCTCATCGCCTCCGAGTCCCACGGCCCGCTACGCAGCGCCGCCGATTTGCAAGGCAAAGCGATCTTCATGTGGCCCACAGGCTGTCCGTACCGGTTAGCGCTGGAGCAATGGCTGCTGCGTCATGACCAAGTGCAACCGATCATCAGCATCGCCAGCTATGGCGCCATCGTCGGCTGCGTCAGCGCGGGCGCAGGCGTCTCGCTGGTGCCCCGGGGGATCTATGAACAATACCGCCAGGGGGCGGGTTGGACGGGGTATGAATTCCCTGAGTTGACGGGGATCGATAACCTTTTCTACTGGCATGAAAACGCCGGGAGGCATCCTGCCCGGGAGGCGTTTTTGGCGATGTTGCAAACGGAGTTCGAAGGCTAGCCGCATCACCCTCCCCTGTGGCGAGGGGATTTAGCGAAACGTCCTACCGTCCCCACTGGATTGCGAAGCAATCCCAAGATGCTGCTAGGTGATCGACTGCTAAATCGAGATGTAAGCTTTAGTCGCATGTAAGCCCAAACCGCAGGATGACAGGGAGTCCATTTTGGAATTAGCTCTTTAAGTGAGAGAGTCATGACAATGCTTGATAAACACGACGAGGATGCCGAACAGCAAGACGCCCCAACCGATAGCGCGCAATCCAGCAGCCTGCTTCGATCCTGAATCCTCTGAAGACTGCTCTATCCACTCAAAACCACAGACAAGTCGGGGTATCTGGCGCATATGAAATCCACGAATGCGCGGAACTTTGGAGGCGCAAGGCGCCTGGAGGTATGCAATACCCAAAGCGCGGGATTAGCCAACTGCCCCCTGGCTCGGCGAAATCGTCAGTAAAGCGTGCTCGCGATACGCCCTGGCAAGGCCTTGTCGTACGCGTCGCCATCCACTTTCGATGGGCAGATGCGCTTGAACACCTCGCCTGCGGTGGGCAGTGCACTGCGTTCGATCTGCCGCGTCACATCCCACAGCCCCGCCCTGATCACAGCCCTGCTGCACTGGAAGTAAACGCTGGCTACGGTGATCTCCAGCACCGTTCGAGGGAGTTGCCCATTTACCGCGAACCGAGCCAACAGCGCTGGCTCGACCGATATCCTGGCCGTGCCGTTCACGCGCAAGGTTTCCCCTACGCCAGGCACAAGGAAGAGCAGTGCAACCCGGGGATCCTCGACGATATTGCGCAGCGAATCGATGCGGTTGTTGCCACGGCGGTCGGGCAAATACAGGGTCTTGCTGTCGTGGACATGAACGAACCCGTTCGCGTCGCCCCTCGGTGAGGCATCCAGCCCTCCAGGGCCTGAGGAAGCGAGGATCACAAAGGAAGCAGCCTCTATGAAGGGCTGGTAAACCGGATGAATATGGTCGACTTCCTTGAGAATCGAGGGCGCCGCGACGGGGCCGTAAAGGCTTTCCAGCGCTTGTGTGGTCGTGATGTAGGCGCTGCTGTCGTTATCGCGTTCCATGCTCATCTCCTCTGTAGATGTCTAAAAACCGCATTCAGGGATTGGATTTCATCCGGCCCTGGATCGCCGTGCGCAGGCAACCCCAGGCGACGACGCCGACGATCAATACCTCGGCGATGCCCACAAACAGGTTGAGTGAAAAGCTCAACGGTTGCTCGGCCCAGTAGAAGGTCGTCGAGCGATAGCCACCGACACCCAGCCGTCCGGCAAACAGAGCCGGAACCAATGCGATAACCTGGCTCAGCTCCAGCACAGCCAGGAAAGTGCCCACCAGCAAGAGCAAGACGCGCGCGGGAATGCCGAACTTCTCGGTCGGCTCAGGCGCCGGCGTAGCCCCCTTTCCTCGGCGCTGCCTGGCTTCCCTCACCGCCTTACCGCTGGTGGGCGCTGGGGCAGGCCTATAGGGTGCCTTCACACCAGGCGCCAACCCCTCGATGACCTCGGCGGGCACCGCCACGTTCAGGTAGTCGGCCAACTCGCGCAACCATAAGGCGGTGCGTTGACTTCCCGGCACGACCGGAACGTTGTCGGACGTTAAGCGGTGCGCAGTGCCGTCGCGCAGCATCAGCCACAGCTGGGTGTGGGCTCGCTCAGCCTGTGGACGGCGGCGTAGCTCGAGGTACTTGGCGGCATCGATCCGAAAGACCGACTGCACCCGCTCGCGGCGTCCAAAAAAGTTTCGAGTGAGGCGCTTGCCCTCACCGTCGACTCGCGACAACACCAAGGTCTCGCGGATGCCGGTGTAAACCAGCAGTAAAAGGCCAAGGGCAGGAATCAGCAGCAGCCCGAGAACAATCAGCAGAGAGGACAGCGGATCCGCGTCAGCCAACGGCGAGAGACCATCAGCCATCACAAATACGGCGAACGCCACCGGCAAGATGAAGGCCAACGCGCCCGTCAGCAGCACGAATATGCTCTGCACCAGGTTGCGCGAGTGGATGTGCAGGTCGTCCTGCGCGGTGCGCTCGAACCGATATCCAATCAATATGCAAGCCTCCTGGGGCGCCGCTTTCAGACCGTTCGAGGGCTGAGACAGGCGATTTGCATGCCGCAGGCCGGGATGGTGTTTGAGGGCGGAGAATACCTGATGTCAGGGAGCTTGGGGGTTGGGGCTGAGTTCGAAGGCTAGCCACACCACCCTCCCCTGTGGCGAGGGAATTTAGCGAAACGTCGCACCGCCCTCTGGCCGGCGAAGCCGACCGCAAACCAACACCACGGTCGATCTGTCGATGGTTTGAATAAGTCGATTCGACCCTGTCAGATCCCTCCGGCAAAAGACGATCACAGCTCCTACGAAGCTTTAGGAACCCATCACCTTCCCCGCCCAATCCGACAAAACCTATAGTGATGCCCATCGCTCAATGGCGATCAGGTTTGGCGACCTGAGGATCGAGTGCGAAAGTGCTGCGTTTTTTGCAGAGGCTTTGGCACACTTGCACGGCTGCCCGTTACGGCAGTTGTGCGTGGGAGACCTTCGGGTCTGCCGGTTTCCGATCCCGGTTCGCCAACCTGCGTACAACTGCCACCCAATTGTTTGGCGACGATTGAGTGGTTAAAACCTCATTAGATCGGAGTTTTTAACATGGAAAGATACGTCCCTATCACTGGCATCGACTGCACCCCTGCTTCCCTCCTCATTGATACCCAAGCCCCGCTGGACGTCCTGCACGCCACCGCCGATTACCGCATCCGTGTGGTGACTCAGGTACTGGAGAACATTGCATTCCGCTCTGAAATCACCAGCGATACGGTGGTGCTTTCGGACTTTGCACAGCTTTTGGTGATCCCGTTGCGAGATGGGTGTGATTTGCTGGAGGTGATTGGTCGGCGGCTTCAGGCGCAGGTTGAAAGTTGATAGCGCTTCGGGCGCATAAAGCGCCCGTTTCTGCTTATCTACCAGATAGGTTCTGCACGGACTTCCCCTGCGGCGTTAATTCGACCTTACCTGCCATTTGTATCGGACTTGACCACCTATGACCGGCAGAGAGTGGCTATGTGCAGACGTTCGTCAAAGTCTGCTTTCGGCCGATTCTGTTGAAAAAGTCGGTTTTCCCAAAGCGCTCGAATTTTGATGGATGAAAACACCTCTTTTGCACGCTGCTACGTGAAATCCGAGTCCTGAACCTTCTGCCCAAAACTCAGACTTCAATCTCAGGTGCGTACTTTTCTGCAGTGGAATTCGAAGCCGACTTTTTCAACAGAATCAGCCAATAGCGGCCGTTCTGGAATGGCAGGAAACGACCGATAACTGTCTTCGATACGCAACTTTCGCCCGGAAGCGGCTCGTTCGTAAGAATATGGCGGAGAGCTGCAAAACCGCCTACGCTTATAGAATGATTCCTCGAACGCCTTGCCCATCTGGTGGTATAGAGCCGAGAGATCTGACTTCCTTTGACCGGCCGCTTAACACCCACCCGGACCAACCCGCGCCTATCGCCAGCAACTGGCCCCTGAATCCGGTCCACACGACCAGCAGTACGGCGCAACGGGTAAAAGCCAGACCCAGTTCCCCCACCTGTCGTTCAAAAGCGACCGATGCCGCAGCACCGCTGGAAACGGGGGCGCTGTTCACGTTCTGTCATGAGGTCAATCCGTATGTATCGGCCGAGCACGATTCCTTACCAGCAGCATAAAGGGTTCAGCCGAACCTTCACTCAGGGGCATTTGAGCCTTGGATTATTCTTTCCCATGGAGGCGTTCGACGGGGACACTCCGAGCATGCTCAACCAGGTCACACTGGCTAAACAAGCCGAGGCGCTGGGCTTCTGTGCGCTCTGGTTTCGCGACGTGCCGCTTCGCGACACTGGCTTCGGCGATGTCGGCCAAGTCTTCGACCCCTGGGTTTACCTGGGTTATATGGCCGCCCATACCTCGGAGATTGCACTTGGCACCGCCTCCATCGCCATCCCGCTGCACCATCCCCTGCACACGGCCAAGGCGTCAGCCAGCGTCGATCAGTTGAGCACTGGTCGCTTGATTCTGGGGGTTGCTTCGGGAGATCGGCCAGTGGAGTTTTCGGCGTTTGGCGTCGATCCCGAAAAGCGTGGAGAGATCTTTCGAGAACACTACGAGGTGATTCGCCGCGCCCACAGCACCAGTTTTGAGCCCATCCACTGGAGCACTGGTGAAATGCAAGGCGCAGACCTGATTCCGAAACCCACCACCCAATTCATTCCAATGTTCGTTACCGGCAACAGTCGCCAGTCACTGGATTGGATCGCGCGTGAGAGCAACGGATGGATCAACTATCCACGCATACCGAATATGCAGCGGCTGGTCGTGGAAGATTGGCGGCTGGAGGTCACCAGGCAATGTGGCTCTGTGTACAAGCCCTTTACTCAGTCGCTGTACATCGATCTCGATGAGAATCCATCCACGCCACCCACACGTATCCATTTGGGGTTCAGACTTGGACGTTACCATCTACGGTTTTTGCTGGAGTCGCTTGAGGAAATCGGCGTGGACCACGTCATTCTCAATCTCAAATATGGCAAGCGCCCTGCGGCGGAGGTTATTGAGGAATTGGGTACGCACATCGTTGCGCAGTTCGGAGTGCAGCCGCGTCCGGCAGCGCATTGAACATCGGTCACTGCTACGCCGACGAAGCTCACTTGACGAAACCATAAGGTGTCACGGCGCGGATGACCTCCGGATCTATATCAATGATGGAGATCTTCGCGCCATGAGCGACCGGTGCCCGGCAAGCAATCTACCCTACCCGGCCTAAACCAATGATGAGCACATTGCCTTGCAGATTCTGTGCGGCTTCCACGCCGTCCATGGACACGATTTGCGCGCGCATCCTTTCACTTATACCGAGCGCGCAAGCATGGCATGAATCCTGGACACGGCACTTTAGCCATGACATTTATCTTAAATACAAGTGTTTTAATTGATCACCGCCCGGGACAGCAGCAGGCCCAGGCGATCCCGATTTTCATACAAGACATCGTAAGCCTCCCCGAACTGAATGGAACTTCCTGTTGGATTTGCTTAACCGGGCAGCTTGGCCGCAAGGACGTCAACCTTCTCGATTGATGGCGGTTCGGCAAACAGCTCGGCAGCGTTTGCCATAAGCGCCGCCGCGACCTTGCCCGAAAGATGAGCCTGCCGGCCCGCTTCATCCGGGAATGCGTCAAAGATGCCAAAGGTGGACGGCCCCAAGCGGATTCCAAACCAGGCTGTAGTGGCTGGCTCCTCCTCCACTAATGGAAGGCCGCTCAAGAGAAAGCGCTCCACCTCTTTCTCTTTCCCAGGTTTTGCTTCCAGACGAACGAACAACGCTACTTTGACCATGACGCGGCTCCTGTCGTTACGATGCGGCTGGTGCTATCTGGTCGCAATAGCTAAAAGGGGCATCCGGCTATTAACTATGGTCGACGACACCAGGATTACAAACCCAAAGAGACCAAGGGTAGCGTCGCATGTCGCTCGGACACTGAGAATGACGTAGTGGGCAGCGCGCAAGCCGCAGACCAGCCGCTTGATCACTTTTCCCGAGCTGTGGCCTGATAATAAAGACTCAACGATATCTGAAATTCAGGAGAACATAACAGATCATGGTTACTGTCAGGCCGACCAATATGTACTCGACACGCGGTAGAAATATAACTAACCCACCTAAAGAAAACACGATCAAGGTGTTTTGTAGTATGTATTTCCTTATTCGACTCACAGCTATGAAATAGCCATATTGCTTCCCCAGGAAAAACAATGCCATGCCGATGATCGACATGATCTGGAAATCGCGCATCGCAATGTCATTCAGGATCGCATGCCTGATCAAATTTGCCAGGAGTGCCAGCCCCATAAAAAGAAAAAGGTGCGAGTAGATCAAGGCGTGCCCACTCATACTGCTGTGATTTTTGCTCAGCAGGTAAAAGCTATCGAAATAGATCCACCAGATACTGCAAATCATGATGAATCCGGTGATTGCCGCCGTCACATTATAACGATCCCATTGAATGTTAGATAAACCTCCAGAAAGACTGATCACTGACTCACCCAACAAGATGAGGGTGAGCAAGCCTATGCGTTCAACCAAGTGTTCTGTATGGGCTGGCAGTGGCTTGAGTTTAGTCCAGAAAAATACAGGAAACAGAATATCGAGAATAATTCCAACATAAGCGACAAGGTAACGCACGGGCGGGTCAAAAATAACCGATGAGAGACTAATGACTGCGCTAATTAACAGGGCGAAGCCGAGCCTGGAGGAGAGCTCGCCGCGGGAATCGAATTTACTTATGGACGAAATGTACATGATGCTGATGATGGCACGTATGCCAAAATAGCAGGCAATAATAAGCGGGTAGTTCACTTCCAGGTCTTCCCCGATCCGTGCCGATAGCACAATGAGCAGGAGCATTATGAATAATGTTGCCAAACGGTGAATATTGCTGTCTGTATCAAACCTGTTGGAGTAAATCGTGTGACTGGACCAGATCCACCACAACGGTACAAAAAGCAGTAAGAATATCCATAATTGCTTATGTTCAAAGTGGCCTTCATGAACATGTCCGAGAGTATGCGTAACCTGGCCTATCGTAACAACGAAAGTCAGGTCGAAAAACAACTCCAACCATGTGGCGTGTCGATTTTTTTCATAATACTTCAAAGATTTCATTAGCTGCCGGCTCCGTGTACACCTCTTTAATGTAGAAGGAAGCTAACGCTGGTTTGCCCTCGGCTCTGGTGTGGGTGATGCCAGGCCGATGTGGCTATCTAGCGATTTCGTCCGCGCACTAACAGAAGCTCAATCATCTGACTCATCTCGTTGAACTCTGGGACCCCGTCATAGCGAAGCCCTTTAGCTCACGCAGCGACAACTGTTGATCAGGGGTTGCGTGAAGAGTGAAGTCGGGCGCGACAGTGCCGGCCGGCAGCGGACCCTGAACCAGGTCGCCATTGGTTTTTTGTGCATCATCGAACTCTAAAGTATTCATTGCTTGAACCTTGATAGATGGGTGGTTGGGACGTGCTCAGTGGGATACGACGTGCCCGGCGGGATAACTCCATCCACCATCAATGGGTTCAAAAAAAGACAACGCTGCCTCGATCTCAGCCTGAGCCTGAGTGATTTCGGCAGCGAAACGTTCACGTTCCGCATCAAGGAACACAAGAAGATCCGCCGTGTAATCGCGGAATTGGATTAGGCCAGGTTGGCAGGGGAATGGTCGGATTCGCTCTGGCTCACCAATGACTATAGTCGTTGATGACGCTTACCGTAGTAGCTGAGCGAATTTTCGGTACCCTCCAGTGCCAACAACACTCACGCGCTTATCTTGCTGCCATTTCAGGCGGCGTTTTAACACGATGATTTTGGCAGCTATTTCGCCACTTCAGACAAATCTACATCTGCTTTCTGGACGACAACTGCTGCCCGTTACGACAAGCAGAAATCGACCAGAGGCAGACACTGAAACCGCCTTCAGGTCGACAGAGTGAAGGTTGATATGGGAAATGCTCTGGACAAACGAGTCGTTGTCATTAGTGCCGGCATCGTGGGCGCTTCGCTGGCGTATCACCTGGCTGATAAAGGCGCGAATATCACCTTGGTTGAGGCTGAAGGTATCGCGTCGGGAGTGATTGGAGGTTCACTCGCATGGATCAACATCCTATGCGGATAACGTGACCCCATTGCAGCACTGCGCGGAGCAGCAATCAAAGATGCGGCTCGTGCAGCGATGGTGCTGTACTTAACGAATAGTCGAGATCGGTCTTCGGGAAGCTGAGCGGTAGCCTTTGCGAATATTGTCACTGACCGCTTCTGGCCGAAATCGGCTATGGCTCCCGATTGCTCCAATGACGCAGCCCACCCACCGATAGCACATGACTACTTGCTTGATGCGACCTGCCTCACCACATCGCAAGAATCAACTGCCCCTCTCACATCCGATGATGCTCCAGCAAAAAATCCACAAACAGCCGCACCCGCGCCGGCATTGCCGAGCCCCCTACGAACACCGCATGAATCGGTTCCCGGTCACCGGGGTTCCAGGCTTCCAGCAGCGGTATCAGGTCGCCGCGCTGCAGGTCCTCGCTCACGGTGAACTCGCCAATACGCGCAATGCCGGCACCTACTCGCGCGAGTTGTGCCAGGGCTTCGCCACTGCTGCATTCGATGTTGCCGCTGACCTTCAGGGAGAACTCTCGTCCGTCGCGGATGAATGGCCAGTTGGGTTCGGCACGTCGGAAGTTGAAGCGTAGGCAGTTGTGCCGTAGCAGGTCTTCCGGTTCCTGGGGGGTGCCGTGGCGCTGCAGATATTCGGGCGACGCCACCACTACCTGGCCGGTGTCGCCGATCCTGCGCGCGGTCAGTGGACTGTCGGGCAGGTGGCCGAAGCGTACCGCCACGTCGGCCTGGCCGCCGAGAATGTCGACCACTTCGTCGCCGAGGGTGAGGTCGACGACGATGTTCGGGTAACGGGCGCTGAATGCTGCCACCAAGGGAACGATGGCCAGCCGTCCATGACCAAGGGCGGCGCTGACCCGCAAACGGCCCCTGGGTACGCCCTGGTCGGCGATGGCTTCTTCGACCTCGGCCATGTCGGCCAGGATACGTCGGGCGCCGCGCAGGAACGCCTCACCCTCGGCGGTGAAAGTGATCGCTCGGGTGGTGCGCAACAGCAGGCGGGTGCCAAGACGCTGTTCGGTCCGCGCGATGATCCGGCTGACCGCCGAGGGCGTCAGCCCCAGTGCACGTGCGGCGGCCGACAGGCTGCCCTCCCGTGCCACTGTGACGAACACGTCCATTTCACCTGACCTGCCGTTGAAGTCCATTTGTGCCTCTTACGCAAAGGTGATTGCCAAAAACGCTATCTACCGCCTGAAAAGGTTGGATCGTAGCATTTACGGCATAGATAAGGAGCCTTCCATGCGTATCAATCCACCACTTGTCGCACTCGCCATTGGTGCCTTTGGCATCGGCGTTACTGAGTTCGCCCCCATGGGCATGTTGCCGGGCATCGCTGCCGATCTCGGCGTTTCCATTCCCGCCGCAGGTCTGTTGGTCAGTGCTTACGCCCTGGGCGTACTGCTTGGCGCGCCGCTGATGACCCTGACCACCGGCAGGATTCCCCGGCGCTATCTGCTGATCGGACTCATGGCGATTTTCACCCTGGGTAATCTGATGTCAGCCTTGGCTACCGATTACTACAGCCTCATGGTCGCCAGGGTGGTGACCTCACTAAACCACGGTGCCTTCTTTGGCGTTGGCTCCATCGTCGCCGCCAGTGTGGTCGCCCCGCAGAAACGTGCCGGGGCGGTTGCGGCCATGTTCATGGGCCTGACCCTGGCGACCATCGGCGGTGTGCCGCTGGCCGCCTGGTTTGGCGAACTGTTCGGCTGGCGCACCGCATTCTGGGGAATTACCGGCCTCGGCGTGTTGACCATGGCCGCATTGTGGTTCGCCCTGCCCAACCTGCCGGCGCCGCAAAGCGTCGGCGTACTGGCCGAAATTCGGGTACTGGGTCGTGGCCCGGTGCTGGGGGCGCTGGCCCTGACCGTAGTAGGCTCCGGTGCGATGTTTACCGTCTTCACCTACATCGCGCCGATCCTCAGCAGCGAGACCCATGCGTCCACCGCGTACATCACCGCCATGCTGGTGCTGTTCGGTGTGGGGTTGACGCTGGGCAACATGTGGGGCGGCAAGGCCGCCGATCGCTCGATAGACCGCACTCTGATCGTTTCACTGAGCGTGCTGATTCTCGTCTTGCTGGCGTTCACCGCACTGATGCGTTGGCCGCTGCCCGCCGCCGTTGCCATCCTGATATGGGGTATCGCCAGCTTCGCCCTGGTGCCGCCGCTACAGATGCGCGTCATGGAAGCGGCCAAGGACGCGCCCAACCTGGCCTCGGCGGTGAACATCGGCGCCTTCAATCTCGGCAACGCGATTGGTGCGGCGCTGGGCGGAGCGGTGATCAAAGCGGGGTTGGGTTATCCGGCGATTTCCCTGGCCGGGGCGGCAATGGCGGGGTTGGGGCTGCTGATGGTGCTGGCCTTTGCCTGGCGCTCCAGAACGATTGCAACTGCGGTGGCATGACGATGATGTGAGGGGGGCTGTTAGTCGCCATTGAGGTCGCTACCCGAGATATTCAACCAGCCCTTTTGAAAGGACAATCGAGCGCTCCCATCTCGGTGCAAGCGGCTGCGGGAAGCCCGCTTGCACGTATCCCCTCTTAGGAGAGAGCTCCAGATGAAGCTCCCGGGAGAGCAAGCCGCCGATCAGCGCTGCCCGGGCGCGGATACCTGCACACGGGAGCGCCACTCACACGAAAAAGGGGCGGATTTATTTAGAGCAGCCAGTCCGCTCTCGGCCGAGAGTGTGTAAAAACGTCAGATTGGGTTTCTATATCGACGCCAGGAGACCGTGCTCACGTTTCGCAAACGGATCAAGGTCACGACGTTTCCAGGAACAGTTAAAACGGCTCAGCAACCTCTTAAAGTCTTTTGGATGGGGTAAAAAAGACCGGTTTTCACGCCGTTAACGCTTTCATCAAGCCAGTGGTGCCGATGATTTTCATAACCCTTTTCAGATTGTAAGCGAGCACATTCAGGCTCATCTCTGCACTCACCCCGTTAAGCTTTCCTGCGAGACCTGCTGCGATGATCCGCATCGACTTCATCTGGCTCGCCACCGAGCCCATGGACATGCGCGCCGGCACTGAAACCGCTCTGGCGCGAGTTGTCGCGCCAATCGCATGAAAGTGCTGGATGCGGTTGAGATAACCGTAGATGTAGATCTTCAGCAAGACCGAGGGATGGTAAGCAGGCCGGCCAGCATCGGCAGGGATGACACCTTCAAAACGCAGATTGACCAGGTCGAGTTCATCGACAAAGACGTCGACTACGCGCACCGGGTTGGTATCGCTGATTTAGTCGTCGAGACTCTCGGGAAATAAGGTGCCTTGGCCTCGCTGTTCGCCTTGAATAAAGCGCTTCATGGGCGATCCTTGCGATGAAATCCTCAGAAATCATAGCAAGGGTTTCGGGCTGGATAGATACTCAATCGTAGACTTATTGAACCAGCTGCCGGATCCCTAGAGACAAAATCAAACCACCGCATAATCGATCAATAGCTTTTTTCCTCTTTCGATACGCTGAAGCAATCTCAGGTAGCGAAAGAGCGATTGCGACCACCCCATACCAAGTCATCGAAACCACCACTACGACTGCCAGCATCGACAAAAACGTGCTTGGTGAAACGTGGGTGGGGGCTGCTGCTGAGAAAATAGCAGCATAGAAGGCCATGGATTTAGGGTTGCCAATGTTCGTAACAACCCCCTGAATGAATGACTGCCGAAAGTTTCCGACGACAGAATTATTGCAGGGGGCAAGCGCGCTCTTCCCGGCCTTGAGCAGCAGTCGGAATCCAAACCACATCAGATAGGCAGCCCCCAGAACTTTTACGATCAGCGCCGCCCAAGGGAACGCAGCAAATACAACGCCGATACCTGCGATTGCACAGGTGGCCCAGAACAAATTGACCAATACGATGCCTGCTACCAAGGCCAAAGCTTCTGACCGCGTAGCAGCTACCGCTTTGTGGACTACTGCAACGAAATTTGGCCCTGGAATAACGACACCGGCCAGGTAAACCAAAAAGACTGTCAAAACGGCGGAACCATCGATCATGTGCATTCCTTTGCGAGTGTTGTGGCCGGGGACGGTCATCATTCAGTTCAAAGCCGTCCGCGGCTTCAACGTACAACGAAATAAAAATTCGATACAGGGCTTTTGAGCGTAGTTGTGTTTTTACACACTCTGGGCCAGGAGGGGACAGTCAAATCAAGCAGCTTGGCTGTGAGCATAAACGTCCAGCAGGGCTCTCTGCGAGCTTGACCCATCCCTCTTACGGATGATATGCCGGTACCAGGGATTGCCATCGATAGGACCTGCTCTATGACCTACCTGTCTTCGTTGCTGCTCGATATCCCCGGCGTGGATCATGGTTTCGAGACTTCTGGAAACTTAACGCTGCCGGAAGGAACACGTTACTGTGCTCAGGCTCACGGAACGCACATCATCGATGCTGACGTGGAAGGGCGAGATGAACGTCCTGTCGCCGATGCACTGTTCTCGAGAGGAGTCCGGGGTGCGGTAGCGGTCATCACTGCCGATTGCTTGCCGGTTCTGGTTGCGTCGGTTGATCAACCATTTGTAGCGGCAATCCATGCCGGATGGCAGGGTTTGAAAGCAGGCATCCTCGGTAATTCGATAGGCCGGTTAGAGAAAGAAGGTGCTTCTCTTGCTGGATTGCGAATAGTGATAGGCCCATCCATCGGCCCCTGTTGTTATGAGGTGAACAGGAAGTTTGTCGAGGGTATTGAACATGCCGACAGCCATCTTTGGCAAAACGATTCTCCGCCGTGGACGCCCCACAGAGTGCCACCCGCAAGTGCGCCTTGGGTCGAACCTGAGGTCACACATAATGAAGCCTGGTTCGATCTACGAAAATATGCGCTGCACCACTTGGTTGCGAGTGGTGTGAGTATTGAACAGATTCAGGTGCTTGAACATTGTACTTATTGCCACAGCGCTGATCTGGGCAGCTATCGGCGACGGAGCCATCAAACCGAGCCTAAATCCTTCCAGTATTCCTGGATAAGACGTTATCGGGATCCGGTTTGCTGAATGGCGATTTCAGCCGGTCGTCGCGACAGGCAGAAATCGGCCAATAGCTGCCTTTCGTGTAGAACGACTATCGACAAAGGCCATCTTCCGCCTAGTCTCGCGTCGACTTGCGCAGAAAAGCTGTATGAATGTACAGTTGCCTGGCCGTGCGGATCGTTGCCCCGGAATCTGCGAGATCGTGCGCAAGTGATTCTCCACATTGGTAACGAAGGAAATGATGATGCTAAAGAGCCATTACTTGTGATACGTTTGATTTCCACGCTTGGCAGGGACGTCTAAGCTAGTTGCGTACATCCCTTCCTCGCATTTTTTACACTAAGGGATGTACATGAGTTCTGAACTAGAGTTTCGGAGCAGCGCTGAAGTTTTGCAGCGCTGGCTCAAGCGATCCAGAGAGTCACAGCTGTCGCATCAGTTGATGGCAGAACGTCTAAGCTCGGTCCACCGCTGGCTGGGTGTGCTAACCATCGGCATCACTGCAATTGCAGGTGCCACCACATTATTGGCGACGCTTGGGGATGTATCCAAAGTGTTGCTCGCTCTCTTCACGCTGCTGGCAGCAATTCTCTCCTCATTACAAACTTTTTTGAAACTTGAAGATCGCACGAACCTTCACCGAATTTCTGGGGCTGGCTATGGCCATGTCCGTCGGAAACTGGAGTTAGCCATGGCACTCGAAAGTTCTGAAAAGGAAATCCGGTTGAAGGAGGCTGAGTTTGAGCTGAACAAACTGGCAACAGAAAGTCCGAGTGTATCAAAGCGGGTCTATGACGCTGCGTTGAAGAGGAATGGTCAATGAGCAATCCATTCAACAACTTGATCTTTGATCGTATTATTTTGCATAACGTACATAAGCCTAATGAGCATGGCGCTACGCCCGCCACAATCAGCCTTGAGTTGACTACCCTCGATCAAGCGGGTAAGCAAATGCTTCAGGAGCGGGTCAGCAAGGTTCTCGGGACAGGGTCAGGGTCGTTGGCAATGGATGTCTCCAACAAAACGACTGCGAGTTGCTACGAGTACTCTAAGCAACTAGTTCAAGCATCTGATCGGGGATTTATTACCACCTCGGCAGCGATTGCCCACCACCATACTTCCATCCACACCAGCAAACGCTGGCCTGGCGGCACTTTGGTGATTATTTCCGGGACCACGGACACAGACAACAAGCGGTGCTTGATCATTATCAAGGCCGAACAGCAAGCTGGTTTCACGGAAACGGAAGAGGATGGCAAGATCACTCTCGCCTACCTTGAAAACCTGATCCTCACCCCGCAATCTAAACTTTATAAGATCGGTATTTTTTACGAAACGGTTTCCAAAACTAGCGGAGCGGTTGTTGACCTTAATGCGCATGTATTCGACAGCAATATAAAATCCGATGACGATCGTCAAGCTGCGAAATATTTTTACTCCAGCTTCTTAGGGCTCAGAATTCCGGACAACGCGGTGCAGCGGACCCGCGATTTTTTCGATTACACCGCCGAATTTATCGGAGGGATGGATGTGCCACCGGAGCGAAAAATCGACTTGCAACAAGCGTTGTACACCTACCTCAAGACGGATACGTCGACCACAATCGAAGGTACCGAATTCGCTGAGCGTTATATGAGCCCTGAGGAATCGGATGATTTTGTGGGTTACATGGGAAGGAAAGGCTTTCCTGACTCTGCGATTGTCAAAGATACCAAGGCGATCAACAGGAAATTGGCCCGTCGCAAGCTAAGCTTCACCAATGATGTCAAGATCACCGCGCCGGCTGATACGTTTGCAGAGCTTGTGAAGGTGGTGGAAACAACTCAAACGCATACAACGCTGATGATCCAAGGAGCTCTTGTGAGCCAGGACAAATGACAGAGGAAGATTACCTCAGTCGGTTCCGAAGTGAGGCCCCATACCTTAAGGCTTGGGGCCAATTTGTCGTTGAAAAAATAACAGAAGCTATCACCTGTACTTTTGGCACTCAGGCCTATCAGAAGTGGGTGAAAATCCCGCCTGAGGTCAGGGTTAAGGACGAGAGCTCACTGATCGCTAAGGCATTTGTGCTTAACAAAGGCTGGTTCTCCAACTATGAGGATATTACAGATAAAGTAGGAGCCCGCTTTGTGTTGGGGTTGTCTGATCAGATTGTAGAGGTCTCAAGGCTCATTGAGGCATCGGATCACTGGCACACGATGAGTAGTAAAGAATTCGATGAGTGGCGTGAAAAAGATCCTCGAATATTTGACTATCAGTCCGCCCATTTCATCGTAACATCCTACAGTGAGTTATCTCACGAGGGAGTACTGATACCAGTCGGCACCAAGTGTGAGATACAGGTAAGAACTCTTCTTCAGCACGCCTATGCTGAGTTAAGTCACGATACTCTTTATAAATCAAACATAACCAGTCATCCCGATGTTCATCGATTGTTTGCCAAGAGCATGGCGCTTATGGAAACAACGGATGATATGCTGCTAAGGGCAAATAAAAGTACTTTAACATCACTCGCCACTGTCCAAGCTATTAAGGATGAGGTGGCTAAAGTAAATGCCTTAGAGCTTTCTGCTGTTGTTTTCGAGCCCAAGTCTCGCGAAAATGATTACATCATCGACCAATTACGAGTTGCTATCGGGAGTAATGGGCTCGAGGGGTATGGCACTTTTGTACAGAAATTTGCGAATGTCCTCAAGGCCAAGATAGAGGAGAGAAATGCAAAAGAAGCGATCTATCGTATTCCTGCAATTACTCTTATATATTTTCTTGTGAAAACTCGATCACGTTCCCTTCCTGGATGTTGGCCTTTTGATCTGCAGATGCTTGAGCCAATATACAGTGATCTGGGCATTGCGCCCCGGTGGACTAAAGATATCTGAATCTGTGACCGGCAACAGATCGACCGCAATTAGGCGATTTTTTGCCCTGCTTAGGGGATTAAAGCTACGAATAACCAGTTTCCTATCATGACCTGTCATTTGTTTTTCCGTGCGGTCGTAAAGCGAGATAAAAAATACAGCTGTTGAGCTTGGCTTATAAGTTAGGCATATTTTATATTTTATCGGTAGAAACCATTATTCATTATTTCGAGAGATTGACGTGTCAAACAAGAAGCTCATCTACTTAGATTACAATGTGTTTGCTTATTATCACGACAACAAAGATCCTAGGGTTCGTTTGCGCATTGATAAACTAAGGGATGCATATAGATTCTGTTACAGTCCCGCGCATTTGGAGGATATTGGATCTTCTCTTATGTGGAATAGGGGCCAAAATAAAGCTGAAGCCAAGAAGATTGCGAAACGAACAATTAACAAAGCTATAACTATTTCCAAAATCACTGAGGATCTTGAAGTTTTTCCAGGCACAGGGTGTGAGCCGGCAAAATTCATACGAGAGTTTCCTGCCAGATGTCTCGATCGTGTGTTGAAGCACGCTGATAGAAACTATTACCTTGACCCGAAAGAACGAAGCATGCTCGAAGGATTTAAAGCCCAAGACCCTAAGGGTGCAACTTCTAATGTAATGGCTAATATGCCGGTTGACTTTTTGTGTAAGCCAGAATATGAAAACCCTCTGTTGGAAAAGTTGAAGTCGAGTCTTTCGCTCGCAGAAAAATGCGCGCGTGCGGGGGTCACTAATTATACGTGGGAAAGCATATCTAAATCGCAAGAAGTCATGGAGCACGTTTTCGAGGTGGTATTCAATCACCTCGAGGAAATCCGATATAAGCCTGATGCTGTTAAAAAGTCCAGGTCGCGGATGCATGATGTTTCACACGCTATTTATGCGGCGCACGCAGATTACTTTGTGACCAATGACGGAGGCTTTTCAAGTAAAGCGCGCGTCGTCTACTCATATCTTGGCGTACCAACGGAGGTGGTGGATTATCTACACTTTATGGAGCACCCTGAACTCTTTGAATGCTGTGTAGACTCCTGAGCATTCCGCGGATCACTATGGATCAACGTTGGTATTACGACTGACAGGCTGCAATGGGCTGAAGGCCGCCGCCTACGAGTGGCAGCTTTCGGACCCATTGCAGCCGTTCGCTGACGACTGCAATGGGGCGTGAAAGCAGGCCGGTTTGTGTTAAGACGTCTATAGAAAGATCTCGCTGTGGATGCGTTCAGACGTTACTGGTCTTGAGACCCCAATACATTGATCCATGCACTGGGAATCTCGCGCCCCCAAGCGGAGTAAATTGGAGCAAACGCTACTTGCGCCTGATCTCGTAATATCTCCGTTTCTGCGAGGGTTGTAACATTATTATCCCGAATGATTTGGGCGTGTAATTGCACCGGATCACCAGTTTTACTCACAAGGGTGGCCGTTAGGAACTCATTTTTGTCGGGTGCATCCACTGCTCGACGATAAGGTTTGCTCGGATCAAAACGGGCGGACCAGACCTCACCAATAATGATTACAGCATCCGCTCCATGCTTGATGACCTCATTTGCGAGCACCCTCATGACAAGGTACTTTTCCCCGTGTTCTTGTACAGCCAAAGTGGAAATATGTGCGATATTGGTGCCCTTGAGTAGGAATGCAATGGTGATGTGATGACCATCTACTAAGAACATTTTGCGGGCAGTAGCAAATAGATCATTCAACTTCGATTCCGGGCCAGGGGCTGTTGATGGGAACATATCCTTCGGAGATAGCCCATATCTTTTGGCAGCTTGCTCCGTTTCAGCCAAGTCAATCTCGACTTCTTTTTGTGTCAGTTCCATTGCCTGCCCCGTCGCAAGCCATACATCGTGACTTCGGGATTCGCCGTGACCAATCATGCAGGGTAATCTGCCACCGCGTGACTCTCTGCCTGAAGTGTGATCAACATCGTTGACCATTGTGGAAGGCGGTTCCAAACCTAGCTCACGGTGAGCATCAACTACTAATTCAGCTATTTTTCCGTAAGCTATACCTACAGCGTCTAAAAGCTCGTAATCTGGCAAACTATTTTCTACCCAGCGTCTTTGTATACGCAGGATGCCATCTTTAAAGACATGCTTTCTTAGTTCTTCAGACTGAATACTGTTAATTAGTTCTGCTGGGCTTTGGAAGAGTTCTGCGGGCACGTCGATGCGCGGGCCCTCTTCGTAGTATGAAGCGACGATTTCGGCTCGAACGAAGCTATGCGCCTCCAGATCTCCCTGTTTTTCGATCCTGTTACGGGCATCCACCATCCAGCGCATCAACGGATCCGCGCGCAGCTTCAACTGCCAAGATTCATACCAAGGGTCAAAATTACTAAAAATCCGTTTATTGCTCTGCAAAATGAAGCTAACAGTGCGCAACGTTTGAATCGCAGTCTGGATCGCCACCCTAAATGTGTCAGGGTCGAAATATCCACGTTCAGCCTCATGCCAATGACGATGCACATCACTCAGTCTGCGATCCACTGCACTCAACGGGCAGTGATATTCATGTTTTTCTTCCGTCATTTACAACCACCTAACAGTTTATCGAAAGCCAAAGGGAGTAAACTCGGTTTCACGACCTCGAACATTTTGTGAACGCATTCGTACGTGATATTTTCGATTGATCCAAATGAAATGAACAAGAGCCCTGTTAAGGTGGCCACTGATTTCTATCTACCAGACTAACCGCACTTCCCTCGTGCCCCATTGCTAAAGTTCGACGCTACTGCTTTGCCATCATATTGTCTACCTTACTGATACGGACCGGTCTTGCCGGCACAAGCAAAACTCACAAGGGTCATGGCAAGAGTCATGTCTACCGGAGTTTGTCAGACCGGATCGACAGGCTGCTTTTGGCCGAAAGCAGCCTATCCAAAGCTCGATTATGGCCTCATATGAGCGCCAACCAGCGCGCAAAGGGGCCGTTGATTTATCGGTCCGTCGCGCACCTCTGAAGCCGTTAATACCCAAACAGCGACTTGCTCTCCAGGTATTCTTCAAACCCCATCTCCCCCCACTCGCGACCATTACCCGACTGCTTATAGCCGCCAAACGGCGCGGCCTGGTCGGCCCGGGCGCCATTGAGATGGACCATGCCGGTGCGCAATTGCCGCGCAACCCTGCGGCTGCGTTCGAGGCTGGTCGAGGTGACGTAACCTGACAAGCCGTAAGGGCTGTCGTTCGCGATGGCTATCGCCTCGGCCTCGCTGTCGTACGGCATGATCGCCAGGACCGGGCCGAAGATTTCTTCCCGCGCCACCAGCATGTCCGGGGTGACGTCGGCAAATACCGTAGGTTGCACGTAGTAGCCGCGCTCAATCCCTTGTGGTCGTCCCAGCCCTCCGGCGATCAATCGCGAGCCCTCGGCGATGGCTTGGGCGATCATGGCCTGTACCCGTTCGAATTGCAGGGCATTCGCCACAGGACCGATGGCGCAGGTCGGGTTACTGTCGTCGAAGCACACCTGCGCCAGCACTTCCCGGACGATATCAATCACCGCCGGTTGTTGCGCGCGCGGTACTAGCAGGCGCGTTGGCGCATTGCACGACTGGCCGCTGTTACGGATGCACGCCTGTACCCCGTGGCGCACCGCGCTCGGCAGGTAGGCATCGTCGAGCAGGATGTTCGCGGATTTGCCGCCCAGTTCCTGGGACACACGCTTCACTGTATCGGCCGCCGCCTTGGCCACTGCGATGCCGGCGCGGGTCGAGCCGGTAAACGACACCATGTCCACCTCGGCATGACTGGCCAGCGCAGCGCCAACCTCCGGCCCATTACCGTTGACCAGGTTGAACACCCCCTTCGGCACCCCGGCCTCATGCAGGATTTGCGCGACGATATACGCCGACAACGGCGCACACTCACTTGGCTTGAGTACGACCGTGCAGCCCACCGCCAGGGCGGGTGCGAGCTTGCAGGTGAGTTGATTGAGTGGCCAGTTCCAGGGGGTGATCAGGGCACACACGCCGATAGGCTCACGCAGTACCAGCGTCTGACCCAGGCGCCGTTCGAAGCGGTACTCGCGCAGCACTTCCAGCGCCTGCGTCAGATGGCCCAGGCCTGCCGGGACATGAGCGCTTCGGGCCAGGGACAGCGGCGCGCCCATCTCCAGATGAACCGCCTCGATCAACGCCTCGCTGTGGCGTTTGTAGGCTTCGATGATGCGCTGCAGCAAGTCGATACGTGCCTCGATCGAAGTCGCGGCGAACGCCGGAAAAGCCCGCCGGGCGGCGCCGAGCGCACGGTCTACATCGCGAGCATCGCCCAGGATGATGCGCGCAACCCCCTGCTCGGTGGACGGGTTTACCACGGTCTCGACGGTTTCGCCGTGGGGTTTGACCCAGGCGCCGTCAATGTAGAACTCAAACAAATCGTACATACCATCGACTCCCTTCAGGCAACCTGGTTCAAGGCAGCCGCCAAGGTGTCGAACACCTGGGCGATCTCCTGCTGGCTGATGACCAAAGGCGGCGAAATCACGATGGTGTCGCCCGAACCGCGTACCAGTACGCCGTGCTCAAAGCACCACTGCGCAACTTCACTGCCACGCGCGCCGGCGGCACCGGGGCGAGGCTCGAGTTCGACGGCGCAGAGCAAACCGATGGTGCGTACGTCCAGCAACGGCCCCACACCCTGCAGCGCCAGCGCGGCCGACTGCCAGGGCCCGCTGACCGCGTTGACGTGTTGATTGATGCCCAGTTCGCGATGCACTTCGATGGTCGCCAACCCGGCCGCACACGCCAGCGGATGCGCCGAATAGGTATAGCCGTGCATCAGCTCGATGACGTTCGCCGGCCCGGCCATGAACGCTTCGTACACCGCTCCGCTTACCAGCACGCCGCCCATGGGCACGGCGCCGTTGGTCAGGCCTTTGGCGGTGGTGATCAAGTCTGGCGTCACGCCGAACGCCTGGGCGGCGAAGCTGGCGCCGACGCGGCCAAAACCGGTGATCACTTCGTCGAAAATCAGCAGCACGCCGTGCCGGGTGCAGATCTCGCGCAAGCGCTGCAGATAACCCTGGGGCGGCGGGTACACCCCGCCGGAGCCTGTCACTGGCTCCACGATCACCGCGGCCACAGTGCTCGGATCCTGAATGTCCAACAGTTGTGTCAGCGCGTCGGCGTAACCTTCGCCCTGCTGCGGTTGCCCGGCGCTGAAACGCATACCCGCGTCGTAAGGCAGCGGCAGGTGTGACACTTCGCCCAACAACGGACCGAAGTCACGCTTCTGCCGGCCGATACCCGACACCGACAGCCCACCGAAACCCATGCCGTGATAGCCCTTGGCACGGCCGATAAACTTGGTACGGCGGCTGTCGCCGCGGGCCTGGTGATACGCCCGGGCAATCTTCAACGCGGTGTCGACGGCCTCGGAACCTGAGTTGGTAAAGAACACCTGCGCCATGCCGGCCGGGCTGATGTCGATCAGGCGCTCAGCCATCTCCAGGGCGTGGGGGTGGCTCATCTTGAATGACGAGACAAAGTCCAGGCGCCCCGCTGCCTCGCGAATGGCCTCGACGATTTTCGGCTGGCCATGCCCGGCGTTGACGCACCAGAGTCCCGCCATTGCATCGAGTACGCGACGCCCATCGGTGGTGGTGTAGTACATGCCGTCAGCACTGGCGAACATCATCGGTTGTTGCTGGAACTGGCGCATCGGGGTAAACGGTGCCCAGAACGCGCCACACTTGGAAGCTGTCGGGTTGGAAATATCGTTCATAGCGACTCCTGCAAAGCGGTTCTTGGGTGGCCGATCAGCGTCGGGCGCTGCAACGGGCCGGCGTTAACGTTGACGCTGCGGTCCACATACAACTTGCCGTGCTCAATACGGCAGCTGACACGGTCACAAAACGCCATCTCGACAAACTGCCAGGTCATGCTTAATACCCCGTCGTCGGTCCAGCGTGCCTGCGCCACCACCGGGGTGAGTTCCGGCTGGTATTGGTGATGCAGATAATGGCCGGTCATGCTGGTCTGGCTTTCGATGCCGTTGGTAATGCCGGCGCGAATGCAGTGGGTGCCACGGGGGTCGGTGAGGTAGAAGTCGCAGTGGTCAGGGCCAAGCACCAAACGTATTTCGCTGACTTGATCTTCGTTGGCCTCCACCACAAACCTGCCGTTGAACTCGGCGTGACGCGGCGAGGTCGACGCCCCAGAGAGAGCCGGCCGCCGCTGGCGTGCCAACAGCGCCGCCAACTCGGCATCCGCCGCGCCGTCGGCGGGTACACCCAGCGCCGGCAACAGATGTTCCCAGAGCAGGCTGTGCAAGCGCCGCTCGCCCAAGGGCAGCCCGGCGGTAAACGCAATCACCGCGTTATGGCGTGGCAAGACGATGCACTGCTGGCCAAATACTCCAGAGGCGTAGTAGCCACCGTGCAGGGTCATCCACCACTGGTAGCCATAGCCTTCGCGGCGCGTGACACCCGCGTCGCTCGAATCGCGGCCTTGGTAGCGCTTGCCGTCGAAGGCCCCCATCCATACATCATCGACATGCCCACGGGTGGCTTCGGCCACCCATTCCCGGGATAGCAACTGCTGCCCTTCCCAGTTGCCTTGTTGCAAGTGCAGCACACCGAACTTGAGCAAGTCCTCGGTGCTGCAACTCAGACCATTGCCGCCAGTGTTGAAACCACCAGGTGCCAGGTCCCACTTGATGCTCCCCATGGCCATGGGTTGGAAGATACGTGCGTTGCACAACTCAAAGGCCGTCTGGCCGCTGACCACGCTGACAATCGCCGAGAGCATGAAACTCGAGGCGCTGCTGTAGATAAAGTGCTGCCCGGGTGGGTCTTCAACCGGTTCATCGAGGAACAGCTTGACCCAGCTTTCACTGCGCCCACGCCAGGCCCCGCCGGAAATGCCCTGGCGATGGCCGGTGCGCATGGTCAGCAAATCGCGCACGGTCATGGCTGCCAGGTTTGCGCTGATAGTTACCGGGCAATCGGCGGCAAAAAAATCCACCACCTTGGCGTCCAGCGACAGCACGCCGTCATCCACCAACAGCCCGACGGCCATGGATACCCAGCTTTTGGTGACCGAATGCTGAACATGCAACCGCTCGGCGCTATAAGGCGCCCAAAACGCTTCGGCCACCACCGCGCCGTCGCGGTACAGCATGAAACTGTGCAACTCCAGGCCCGCAGCGTTCACCGCATCAATGAAATCACTCACGCCACGCGCCGATACGCGTTGTTGGCTGGGCAGTGCCCGCCGCAACGGCAAACTCGTCATCTGATCTATCCCCTCATTTCCACTGCCTTGGCGTGCGACAGGCTGCCCCTGTTGCACGCCGTTACCGCTACCAGAGCGCCACGGTGTAACCCAGGATCACTCGGTTTTCGTTGGTGTCACGGGTGAAGTTGCTGGTGGCGCTGGCGTTCTGCCAACGCACAGACACATCCTTGAACGTGCCGCTTTGCACGACGTAGCCGAAGCTGAAATCGCGCTCCCACTCGCGTCCTTCGCCCTCGAAGCCGATGACCTTGGCGTTGTCGCCCCTGGCGTAACGCGTCGAGAACAGCAGGCCCGGCAGGCCCAACGAGGCGAAGTCATAGTCATAGCGGGCATGCCACACGCGCTCGCCGGTCTGGGAGAAGTTGGCCAGTTGATACTCGGTGAACAGGTAGGTGTTGGTGCCGTCCACGTAGGTGAACGGCGTCGAGCCGTACTGTTCCTGGTACCCGCCGCTGAGGTTGTGGCCATAGAGGCTGTAGCCGATACGGGTACTCAATGCGCGGTTATCCACCTTGCCGGCCAGGGCCGCAGCGTCTTCGCTGGCGTTGAAGTAACGGATGTCGGTCTTGAACGTACCGGGGCCCCACTTGAAGCTGTTTTTCAAACCCAGGTAGTGCTGTTGGTAGAGGCTTTCCAGTTGCGCGTACTGATAGGTAACGACCGTGGTGGGCGTGAGCTTGTACTCGCCGCCGGCGTAGCGGAACTCATCACTTTTGGCGCTGCTTTTGTAGGCGCCGTACTGGCTGGTAAGGCCCATGTCCTCGTAGTGGGTCGAGTCGCGTTGCTTGACCTGGTCCAGTTGGCCCACGGTCAGGGTCAGGTTGTCGATGTCCTTGGAGGTGAGCGCCGTGCCACTGAAACTCTGCGGGAACAGACGGCTGAGGTTTGGCTGCAGGGTGGGCAGGTCCGGCACCATATAGCCCACACGCAGCTCGCTTTGAGCCATGCGCGCCTTACCGGTGATGCCGAGTTTGGAGTAGTTGTCATGGGCACGGCGTGCATAGCTGGGAGAGCCCGGTTCGGCCACGCTTGAGCGCGCCAGCAACCCGGTGCCGGAGTTATCCGGGCTCGAATCGAGTTTCACGCCCAGCATGCCGACCGCGTCCAGGCCAAAACCCAGCGTGCCGTCGGTAAAGCCCGATTGGAGGTTGAGAATGAACCCCTGCGCCCATTCGGCACGCTTGTTCTGTCCACTGGACTCGCGGTAGTCGCGGTTGAAGTAATAGTTCTTCAATTCAAGCGAGGCCTTGCTATCGGCGACAAAGTCGGCCTGGGCAAACAAGGGCATGAAACCGACGCCCATGACGCTGGCACTGCTGACAACTTTGTTGATGCGGTTATTCATGTGTAGCTTCCTGGCAGACAGGTTGAGTGGGGTTGTTTTTGTTTTCTTCGGCCATGGCTTCGCCCGCCTCGCCAATCACCGATTGACGAAGGGATGGGTTTCAAACATGGCCTGGGGTGCAGCAGTACCTAAATCACACCGGTACGGAGGCGGTAACTGCCATCCGCACGTTTCTCCAAGGGGCTGGCCGCTGCGAGCAGCCGGCGGGTATAGGGATGTTGTGGGGTGTCGAAAATGGCGTTACGCGGCCCCATTTCAACCACCTCGCCCTGGTTCATCACCGCCACGCGATGAGCGATGCGCTCCACTGCCGACAAGTCATGGGAGATGAACAGGCAGGCGAACCCGTATTGGCGTTGCAAGCGCTCGAACAATTCGAGAATCTGCTTTTGAATGGTCATGTCCAACGCCGAAATCGGCTCATCGGCAATCACCAGCTTGGGCCGCCGGACCAGCGCCCGGCCAATCGCCACGCGCTGGCGCTGGCCACCGGAGAGTTGATGGGCAAAGCGCCCACGGAACTGCTCGGGCAAGCCGACGTCGACCAGGGTCTCGGTGACCCGCTGACGTTTTTGCGCGGCCGTCAGCCCCGGCTCATGGCGTAGAGGCTCGGCAATGATCTGGCCGACGGTCATGCGTGGATCGAGGGATGAATACGGGTCCTGGAAAATCATCTGGCATTGCAGGCGGTGTGCACGGTTGGCGGCCTTGAGGATATCCACGCCCTGGAACAGGATGGCCCCAGCGCAGGGCGTGACCAACCCGACCACTGCACGCCCAAGGGTGGTTTTGCCCGAACCGCTGCCACCGACCAAGGCCAAGGTCTCGCCCGGTGCAATGCTCAGGTTCACCGAATGCACCACGCGCTTGGGTACGCTGCGCCCCCAGAAACTGCGCAGCCCCGGGTGTTCGATGCACACATCCCGGACCTGCAACAACGCGTTGTCGGTGGCCGGCAATGGCGCCAGTTCGCCGCGCCGTGGCAGCGCTTCAAGCAACTGTCGGGTGTAGTCGGCCTTTGGCGCGAACAGGATGTCTTCGATACGGCCCTGCTCCACCGCCTTGCCCGCACGCATCACCACTACCTTGTGGGCATAACGCGCCACCAGGGACAAGTCGTGGCTGATGAACAGAATCGCGGTGCCTTGCTCGCGCGTCAGCTCCAGCATCAACTCGATCACGTCCAGTTGTGCCAGGCAATCGAGCGCCGTGGTTGGCTCGTCAGCGATCAGCAGCGCCGGACGCAGCAACATCACCGAAGCCAGCATGATGCGTTGGCGCATGCCGCCGGAGAACTGGTGCGGGTAGGACTCCAGGCATTTCTCAGCATCCTTGATACCGATGCGTTGCAGCATGGCACTGCAGCGCTCGCGGATCGTCGCCGCATCCAACGCGGTATGCAGTTTGAGCGCCTCGCTCATCTGCCGGCCAATCGTCAGCGCGGGGTTGAGCGAGACCATCGGTTCCTGGAACACCATGCCGATCCTTGCTCCGCGCACCTTACGCATCGCCTTGGCGTTGCCGCTGTCCAGCGGTTCGCCCTGGAAGGTGATGCGCCCACCACACACCCGCATCGGTGCCGGCAGCAAGCCAATGGCAGCGCGTGCGGCCATGGTCTTGCCGCTGCCCGATTCGCCGACCAGCGCGACAATCTCGCCGGGGGCCATGGTGAAGCTGAAATCATCGACGGCCAGCGGACCGTCTGCACCGACGCGAATCTGTAGATTTTCAACGGCCAGTAATGGGACTGGAACGCTCATGCTCATTTCCTCATGCGCGGGTCGAGACGATCACGCAAGGCATCGCCGAACAGATTGATAGCCAGCAGCGTCAAGCTGATAAAAATGCCCGGGAAGATCCCCAGCCACGGCGCCGTCGAGATGTAGGTGCGGCTCGCCGAGAGCATGCTGCCCCAGGTCGCGGCCGGCGGCGGAACGCCCAGCCCCAGGAAACTCAGCGCACTCTCCGAGAGCAACGCCCAGCCGAACATGCTCGTGCCTAGCACACACAGCGGCGCCAGGCAGTTGGGGGTGATATGGCGGAACATGGTGTACAGCTCGGAGTTGCCGATCACCCGAGAGGCCTCGATGAACTCCAGTTCGCGCAACGACAACACACTGCCCCGCACTACCCGCACCACGGACGGGGTATAGGCAATGCCCAGGGCGAGGACGATGCCGTACTGGCTTGCACCGATGATTGCCATGATGCCCAGGGCCATGAGAATGCCCGGAAACGCCAGCAGAGCATCGTTGAACATCATCAGCACGCGGTCGGTCCAGCCGCGCAGGTAACCGGCAAGCATACCGATTACCGTGCCGCAGATAACCGCCACGCTCACCGAGAGCAGGCTGATCCACAGGCTGGTGCGCGCCCCAATAATCAGTCGACTGAACACGTCACGGCCGAATTCGTCGGTGCCCAGCCAGTGCGCAGCATTGGGCGCGTGCAGGCGCGACAACAAGTCCAGCTTGAGCGGGTCATAAGGTGTCCACACCACGCCGAGCAGCGCCAGCAATACCAGTGCCGCGAGTAAGCCGCCGCCGATCAACACATTCAACGGCGGGTAACGCCAGGTACGTCGAGGCTGGGTATCCAGCCCTGTCGGCAAGGCAGGAGTCTTGAGGTTCATAGCTTCACCCTTGGATCGAACAGCGGATACAACAGATCCACCAACAGGTTGACCAACACGTAGATGCAGGTGACCAGCAACAGGCAACCCTGCAGCACCGGGTAGTCACGGGAGAAAATCGCATCGACCATCAAGCGGCCGATACCGGGCAAGGTAAACACGGTTTCCAGTACCGCAATGCCGCCGAGCAAATTGCCGAGAATCAGGCCAATCAAGGTCCAGGTGGGCGCAAACGCATTGCGCAGAGCGTGTTTCCACAGTACCGCCCCCTCCGACAACCCCTTGGCCCGGGCATGGGCGATATACTCCAGGCGCAGCACTTCGATGGTGCTGGCCCGCGCCATCCGCGCAATGGCGCCGAACTCCACCAGGGTCAGGGTGATGATCGGCAGCACCACATAGGTCAACGCTTTCATCGGGTCGCTGGCAAAGCCGACGTAACCGATCACCGGCAACCAGCCGAGCTGGATGCCAAACACATAGAGCAACAACAAGCCCAACCAGAAACTCGGCACCGACAGCAGCAACGTCGCCGTAGCCACCAGGCCCAAGTCCAGCACACTGTTTTGCTTCCAGGCCGCGAGCAAACCCACCGGCACCGCGAGCAGGGTCGCCAGTAACACCGCGACAAGCACCACTGTGGCACTGACGCTGAATCGTTCGATCAGCAACTCCAATACCGGCTGGCGGCTGCTGATGGACATCCCCAGGTCGCCACTGAGCACCGACTTGATCCAGATCAGGTACTGGGTCACCACCGAGTGGTCCAACCCCAGGCTGCTGCGCATGTCGGCAAGGCTTTTGGGGTCGGCCATGTCGCCCAGCATCAACAACGCCGGGTCGCCGGGGATCAGCCGAATCAAGGCAAATACAATCACCGAGATCAACAGAAGGGTCGGCACCGCCATGCCGAGCCTGTGCAATATGAATCGAAACATAGCGGTACGCCTTACTTGGAAGTGTCGGCCAGCTTCACGCCCCACAGGCGCGGTTTGGCAACGGGCCAGGAGCGATAACCTTCAACGCGCTTGCCCATCGCGCCGATGGCGGTACCGTTGTAGATGACCACCATCGGTACATCCTTGAGCATCAAGGTGTGGAGCTTGTCGAACAGCGGCTGGCGCTTGGCGGGGTCAACCTCACGCTGGGCCTCGCGCAATATCGCCAAGGCTTCGGGGTTGTCCCAGACCTTGCGCGGCTCCTTCTGCTTGTCGCCGATCACTGATTCGAAGCTCTGCGCCGCATCGAAACGCCCCGAATAGGAGAAGGACATCATCTGGTAGCTGCCGGTCTGATAGCGCTCCAGCTGCGTGCCCCACTCCAGGGTTTCCATCTCGATATTCAGCCCCGCCGCCTGAGTCATGGCCTGGCTGAGCAAACCCATGTCGAACATCTGCGGGTAGCGCTTGTTGACCAGCATGCGGATTTTTTCGCCGCCGTAACCGGCCTCTTTCAACAGGCGCCGGGCCTCGTCGAGGTTGTAGGTGTAGCCCTGGCGCGCGGTGTCGTCGTAATACGGGCTGGCGGTGGGGATGACCGAGTTGTTGACCACCGACAAGCCATCGGACAAGGCCGCCACCATCTGGGCGTAATCCAGGGACAACGCCACCGCGCGACGAATGCGCACGTCCTTGAGCAACGGGTCACGGGTCTGGAACAGCAGGCCGCTGATGGTCATGATCGGGCTGACCTGGATCTGCAGATTCTTGTCCTGCTTGAGTTGTGCGGCGTCCATTGCCGTCACGTCCGGCAGCAGGTCGACGCCACCCGAGAGCAGCGCGGCCTTGGCCGAGGCCGAATCGGGGATCACTTGGAAACGCACCTTGTCGACAAACGCCTGCTTGTTGCCGGTGTACCCGTCCGCCTCGGCCTCGGCACGCGGCGTGTATTCCTTGAAGCGATCCAGTTCGACGTACTGGCCCTTCTGCCATTTGCCCAGGGTGAACGGCCCGGTGCCGATCGGTGCACGCCAACTGCCATCGGCGGCCAGGGAATCCGGGTGCAGGATGCCGCTGCCGGCACAATCCGGGCGAGCCATCGCCGCGAGAAACAAGCCGTTGGCCTGGTCCAGCGTGAACACCACGGTTTTCGGGTCAGGGGTGGCGACATCGACAATCCTGGCTGCGCCACGCCCGTCGAACTCCGCCAGGCAACGCCACTGGGTCTTGGGGTCCAGGTAGCGCTGCCAGGTCCATTGCACATCCTTGGCCGTCAATCGCTGGCCATTCTGGAAGTGCACGCCGTCTCGCAGGCTGAAGGTGTAGCGCAAGCCGTCCGGCGAGACAGCGACTGCACTGGCCAGCATCGGCGCGATGCTGGTGTCTTCGCGATACGCCACCAGCCCTTCGACGATGTGCATCATCACCGCATCGGTATTGTCGTCGCGGTTGACGCCCGGGTCGGTGCTGCGGATATCACCATTGAGACCAACGCTGATGACCTTGTCTTGCGCGACGGCCATGGAAAAGGTGCACGCCGACATCGCGACGGCCAGTGCCGTCTTTACGTAACTATTCACGGGAGAAAGACTCCTTGAAGAAATTTTCCGGTCAGTGGCGGGAGCCAAGGCAGGACCGGCATCAGAATGAGTGAATCCTTGATTATTGTTGTACGGCCTGTTCTGAGTGCATCTACCAGCGGTGTATCAGCCAAGGCTGCGCTTGCGGCGCAACACTTTGGCGAAAAAGTCCTGGGCAGCGGGCATCACCTTGATGCCCTGGTGCGCGACGTTGGGCAACAGGTCGAAGTGCACTTGCACACCGGCGGCTTCGAAACTCGCCTTCAAGCTGGCCAGGCGCTCCGGGCGCGTGCGTCCGGCAGCGTTGGCACCGGCCATGTAGTGTTTGCCCCCTTCGCGGTGGGTGATTTCCCAGGTTTCGAGGTCTGAATCGCCGACCACCATGTGCACCGGCAGTTGCTGCAAGGCTTGCAGGTTCAACGGTTTGCCAAAGCGCGTCGCAAAGTCCCGCACACCGACCCACCAGTCCTGCTCGAAATCCAGCAAGGTCACCGAGCCCGGCGCACCGATGGACGCCGCCCAGAGCTTCTCGGGGTGCAGGTAGCAGAACCGGTGGGTGAATTGCCCGCCGCCGGAATAGCCGAACAGCGCAAAGGTATCGAAGCGACGACCGTAGCGCTTGCCGACGCTGGCGATCATGTCGAGCAATACTTGGTCGTAACGGATATCGCCCTCGACCAGTTGCTTGTAGCCATCGCCGTTGCTGTCACCCAGCACGCCGACCGGGAACAGTGGCGACAGGATCACACAATCGTTCCAGCGGCCAAACTCCGCGAAGCCATTGCGATAAATCTCCATCGCACGGGTCGAGCCGTGCAGCGACACCACCAGATCCACGGGCCGGGAGCTGTCTTCAATGGTTTCGGGCACATAGAGGGTGTAGGCAAAACGGCTGTCCTCGTGGTGCGAGTACACCGTGGTAGCGCCGAGGTGATACACGTTTTTGGCCGCACGCAAGGCCGCGTCGATGGGGTTGGTATCTGGATTGCTCATCTGGAAAGTTCGCCGAGTCAGTTCGGACTTGAGTATTGGCCGGGCGCTATAAAAAGAAAAACTAATTAAACTTTATCCAGGACAAACAAAACCTTTACGATCAAATTCTACCCATGGCTGCGAGTTGACCCGTGAGCAACATTCGTTTTTTCAAGACGTTTATCGCCGTCGCCGAGTACGGCAGCTTTGCCGCCGCTGCCGACCGCGTGGCACTGACCAACGCCGCCGTCGGCCAACAAATGCGCGCACTCGAAGAGGAAATGCGCCGGCCGCTGTTCGACCGCAGCCAGCGGCAAATCAAGCTGAGCCGCGATGGTGTGTTATTGCTGCCCAAGGCCAAGCGTCTGCTGGCGGACTACGAGCAAATGATCGCCGAAGCCCCCGACGGTGAAGCCATGGAGGGCGAAGTGTCGATTGGCGGCATTACCTCTGGCATGGGCCTGCTTGCCAATTGCCTGGTACAACTGAAAAAGCTGCACCCCAGGATATCGGTCAACCTGATGACCGCCCGTTCCGACGAAGTGGTCAACCTGGTACAGGCCGCCAAACTCGACGCCGCGCTGCTGATCGAGACTGCGCGGCAAAACTTCGATGGCATGAGTTGGACCCTGCTCTACAACGAACCGATCGTCATGCTCGCCAATGCCACCCAGACCGCCGGCATCGACGACGCAGTGGAGTTGCTGAGAACCCAGCCGTTTATTCGCTACGACAGGTCCACGGCAGTGGGTCGCAAGGTGCAGTCGATCATCAAGAGTGAATCGGTCGAACCGCTGGAGATACTGGAACTGAACTCGATCATCGGAATCGCCGACCTGGTGCGCCAGCAAGTCGGAGTGGCGATTGTGCCGTTGCTGAAAAACTTCGACTGGCACAAAGACCCAAGCCTGCGCGTGCTGCCGTTGCCGGGCGACCTGGCGGTACGCCGGGTGGGGATACTGGAACAAGGCACCAAAAGTGCGATTACAGGGGAAATTCGCAAGTTGCTCATGTCGGCGGTGGCAACGTAATCCTTCCCTTGGCGCGGCTCATGGACGTCTGTCATCGGGAAAGGCCGTGAACTGCGCCCCTGGCGGCCGCTCTTTGGCAGAGTATGGCGTGCGAGATTACCAGTGTAAGAGGCAGCCGCTGATCAGCGCAGCCCGGGCGCGGATACCTGCACACGGACGCGCCACTCGGAGAAGCGCAGGCTGACGAAGGCAAGCAGCAGAAACATCAAAATACCCGACCTCCCAGTGAGGTCGGGCGCAGGGCTCAGGCAACGGGGATGGGATTGTCGATGATCGACTGGTTGAACTGCTCCACCAGGGCGTGCTCGTTCGGCCCGACGTTGGCGCGCAGCGCGGCGATGCCATCGACGATCACCTCGGTGGTCGCCGTCTCCAGCTTGGCCAGGGTCTCGGCGATGAAGGCATCCAGCGGCATGGCGCGCGGGTCGCCACTCTTGTGGACCAGATCGGTGTCGACCCATGGCGGTGCGATTTCCAGCACCTTGACGCTGGTGTCACGCAGCATGAAGCGCTGCGACAGGCTATAGGAGTGAATGGCCGCCTTGGTCGCCGAGTACAGCGCGGTGACGGCAATCGGAATGAACGCCAGCACCGAGCTGTTGTTGATGATGGTGGCATCCGGCTGACGCTTGAGGTGCTCGACGAAGGCCGCGCTGACGCGCACCGGGCCGAGCAGGTTGGTGGCCAGCAGACCCACCGCCTGCTCGTCGTCGAGATCACCCGAGGCGGCGTTATCGAACGGCATGATGCCGGCGTTGTTGATCACCACGTTGAGGTCGGGGTGACGCTCGATCACCTGCTGCGCCACCTGCTTGATCTGCTGCGGATTGTTGATGTCCAGCACCACGGTGTCGATACCGGGATTGGCCCGAGCGATCTCGTCCAGCAGGGCCTGGCGGCGGCCGGCGATGATCACCTTGTTGCCACGTTGATGGAAGGCTTCGGCCAGGCCGCGACCAATACCCGAAGTGCCGCCAGTGATGAAGATGGTATTGCCGTTGAGTTTCATGCTGTCTCTCCTGATGAGGGGTCGATCAACGCTCGGCGCTGTAGCGCGGCGCGGGTTGGTTGCTGGAAAGCTTGCTGAACATGGCCTTGCGCGCTGACTCGTAGACCTGCCACTGGCTGACGTCATGCAACGAGGGAATGGAGATCAATTCGCCGCGATCGAAGTCGATCAGCGCGGCGTCGACCAGGGCGCTGGCCGGCATCACAATGGCGGGGTCGAGGTGCTCCAGCGGCAGGCCGCCGTTGTCCCAGAACTCGGTGGCGGTCGCCCCTGGCAACACGGCCTGGATGCGCACGCCCTTGTCGGCCAGCTCGTGATGCAGCGATTGGCTGAAGGCGGTGACGAAGGCCTTGCTGCCGCCGTACACGCCGTTGAGCAACTCCGGGGCGATGCTGACGATGGAGGAAATGTTGATGATGGCGCCGTTGCCACGCTCGACAAACCCGGTGATGGCGGCATAGCTCAGACGCATCAGTGCAGTCACGTTGAGGCTGATCATCCGCGTCATCAGGCCGACGTCGCTGTCGAGCAGCGGCGTGTGGGTGCCGATGCCGGCGTTGTTGACCAGCAGGGTGATGCTCGCGTCTTCCTTGAGCTTGGCCTCGACACTGGCCAGGCTCTGGGCATCGCCCAGGTCGGCCTGCAGCACCTCGACCACGCGCTGGGTGTCATCGGTGATGCGGCGAGCCAGGTCGTTCAAGCGTTCGCGGTTACGGGCGACCAGGATCAGGTCGTAACCACGTTGGGCCAGGCGCTCGGCGTAAAGGGCGCCGATACCCGACGATGCACCAGTGACCAGTGCGGTGCCTTTGGATGCGTTGCTCATGTTGTGTCTCCAGGTGGGGTGGGCTTGGGACACATCATGGCGAGGATTGGAAAAGACCTAAATGACGTATACAGTCATGTTTCAGGACACGACCAACATGAGATCCGACCATGCACAGAATCGGCTACCTGCTCTCCGACGACTTCCAGGTGCTGTCGCTGGCCACCCAGACCGTCTTCGAGTACGCCAACATCGTGGCCGAGGCGCCCTTCTATTCCATAGAGTTCTTCTCCGTCGCCGGCGGTATCGTGCGCTCGTCCCTGGGCCTGGGTATCGAAACCCGCGCCCTGAACACCCCTGGCCTGGCGGACACCTGGATGATTGTCGGGGTCAACAAGCCCTTGGAAACGCCGCCGAGCGAGGCAGCCCTGGCATTCGTACACCAGGCCGGGCAGCAGGCGCGCCGCGTCGCCGGTATCTGCACTGGAGGCTTCGTGCTGGCCCAGGCCGGCCTGCTCGATGGGCGTCGCGCGACTACTCACTGGGCTTATGGCGCGGCACTGCGTCGTCTGTATCCACAGATCAGCGTCGAGGATGACCGCATCTTCATAATCGATGGCAACGTCTGGACGTCCGCCGGCATGACTGCCGGCCTGGATCTGGCCCTCGGGATGGTGGAGAAGGATCTGGGCCCGGAAGTGGCACGTTCGGTGGCGCATAAGCTGGTCATGCACCAGCGTCGTTCGGGCGGGCAATCGCAGCACTCGGAGATGCTCACCCTCGCTCCGAAATCCGACCGTATCCAGAACGCGCTGAACTACGCCCGGCAGAACCTGCACAAGCCACTCAGCGTTGAGGATCTGGCCGAGGCCGTGCACCTTAGCCCGCGGCAGTTCACTCGCGTGTTCACGACGGAAACCGGGCAATCTCCGGCCAAGGCCATCGAGCGTCTGCGCCTGGAGGCCGCGCGGGTGATGATCGAACAGAGCCGTCATTCACTGGACGTGGTCGCCAAGGAAACCGGCTTTCGTGATCGACGCCATATGCGCGAAGTGTTCATTCGCGGCTTTGGCGTTCCTCCCCAGGCGATACGACGAGATGTTCGCGGAGTGAACATTTGATCTGTCCGAAGCCAGACTTCACGCTTCTTTCCGTTGCATCCGCTCACTCGACAGCTTCCAACCTTGCGGCGAAATTTCAGCTCACGACTTAGGCCGCCACGGCGCAAGAGCCCCTTCGAAAAGTGAAAAGGCTCCATGCAGGAAACTGTTGAAGCGCGCGGCATCACGCCGCAGCCCTGCCTGTTGGCCACCAATCAGGCACAGATGGGCCACCTGACCAATCACTTCTGCCTGGCCTGGCATAGGGACCAAACGGCGGCATGTCCGTATCGCGAAGTCCAGTCGTCTTGTGTCAACACGCTGCTGAAACTCGCCTACCAACGGATCGTGCAACGACCAGGCGCGGATGGAAACTTCCCGCCCTGGTTGTTTCTCCGCGGCAATACTCAAGTAGCGTTGCAAGGTTTCGCCCGCGCTACGCCCCTGCGCCGCATAAGCGAGCATGCGCTCGGTGTAGTCTTCTTCCCAAGCGGCCAGCAAGGTGCGGACAAAGTCTTCGCGATTGCGGAAATGGTGATAGAACGATCCGCGGGTCACATTCAATCGGCGCGAGAGACTCTCGGCCGAAACACCGATATGCCCTATTTGGTCGAGAGCCTCAAAACCTGCCGCGATCCAATGGTGACGCGTTAGTTTTCTCACCCGTTATTTCGCTCCAGATCTGGCGCCATACAGACTGTGTATGGTGCGCAACCGATTGATACGCTGCAAACACCAGCAAAGATGGCCGTTGCGTTTTGCACGCCAGCACTTTTCATGGAGTTCGCCTTGAAGAAAATCGTTCTGGTTGCTTTCGACCAATTCACCGATATCGACCTATTCCTGATGTGGGACATTCTAGGCCGCAACACGCAGGACTGGCACGTCCGAATATTGGGTTCTAGCGCTATCGTGCGATCGGCGCACGGCCTGCCTGTTTCGGTGCACGGTCCGCTTTGCGAAGCCAATAGTGCCGACGCGGTATTGTTCGTCAGCGGCAAGGAAGGGATACCCGCTGCACTTGCCGCGCCGGATTTCCTGCCGTCATTTGAACTTGACCCCAGGCGCCAGCGAATCGGCTCCATATGCGCCGGAGCTTTCATTCTCGAACGGCTTGGGCTGCTCAACGGCCAGGCAACCACACACCCGGATGCGCGATCGAGCTTGCAGGCTCTGGGGCTTGAGCCCATGGACCAGCCGCTTGTATGCCAAGGTAACGTGGCAACCGCTGGCGGATGTCTTTCGGCACTCTATCTGGTGGGATGGTTGGTTGAGTCCTGGTTCGGTGTCGACAAGCGCCGTGCGACGTTGCTCCCTGTTCTACCCGCCGGGCAGCAAGCGCTCTATGATGCCTTGATCGGGCTCAGTCTCCGACAAGGAGAAGTTGGCACCTCAACAACATCCAGTTAATCCATGCTCGCTCAGCGAGGCCCTGGGCCTCAAGGCGTGGACATCGATAAACCACCGCAAAGGAACGCGACATGGCATGTCGTCCAATCAGTAGTTGGAACTCAGGAGAGATCACCGATGCCCCGGGAATTTGAGCTCATCATGTCTGTGCCAGTCCCCTCGAGGTCCGGCATCACCCACCTTTACAAGTCGCTGAACCTGGCGGACGCTTTTGCAATTCGGCTCCCTGCGGGCACTTCCAGCGATCCAGTTCTACTAGCTCGATTCATCCTTTCCCACCAGCCAGCCTGGATCGGATGGCTCATGAAAGTCCGAGACACTATCGTTGCCTGTTTTGGTCTCAAGACAGCCAGGCATTTGGCAACACTGGCTAACCGGATTGAAATCTTCAAGGTCTACAGCACGAACCAGACTGAAATCGTGTTGGGAGAGGACGACAAGCACCTCGACTTCCGGATATCGATCCTCTGTTCTGCAGAGGCAGAGCCAGAAGGCAGTCGCCAACTCGTTTTTTCCACCGTGGTCCACTGCCACAACCGTCTAGGCCGGGCCTACATCTTCGTGATTGCGCCCTTTCACCGCTTGGTTGTTAAAGCCAGCCTCCTGCGTGCAGCACGCATCGGTTGGCCTCTGGCTACCTGCCCCTAAGGCTCAGAGCGCTGTGTGCGCCTGAGGGCTAACCGTTCAATCGAAAGGCTGTCTGGCAAGCCTGGCCACGTCTCTCAGGTCAAAGCCTGATCAGATCCGGGCAGGCCCCGCAAAGTGCGGAGACTGTCCGAAAGACTCGATCAGCAGGTCCGTGAGCATTCGTATCTTGCGCGTGGGATGCTGGCTTGGCGGACGGACGACATATGCACCTGCCGGGGGTGGTGGATACCGAGTCATGATCGGCACAAGCGCCCCCGAAGTCACATGTTCGTAGGTCAGGCAATCTGGCAGGTACGCGATCCCGAGTCCTGCTGTTGCGGCAGCCACGAGCGCTATGCCGTTGTCAGCCTTGAAGCGTCCCTGCGGGCGAACCGCGATGATCTTGTCGCCATCCATGAACTGCCACGCTTCGGTACCCTGCAGGAGAGCCTCATGGGTAGCGAGCTGCTCCGGTGACTCTGGTACCCCATGCGCTTTTATGTAGCCCGGGCTCGCAACGAGCTTCGTGTAAATCGGGCCGATACGCCTTGCGATCAAATTAGAGTCCGGAAGATAGCCGACTCGTATCGCACAATCGAACCCCTCGGCAATGAGATCAACGAAGCGATCGCTGTAACAGGTCTGGATATGAAGCTCGGGGTGGCGTCGTGCCATTTCCGCGAGCATGGGAGCGAAATGCGTAGGGCCAAAAGAGAGCGGCGCCGCAACTCGTAAGCGGCCACGAAGGACTCCCGCCGGCAGGATCGTTTCTCTGGCGGCATCAATCTCGGCGCAGACCCTGGCTGCATAGTCTCGGAATGTGGCCCCGGCTTCAGTGAGCGCTGCCCCACGGGTGGATCGTGCAAGCAACTGGATGCCAAGTTCCGCTTCAAGCCGGGCGAGCCTGCGGCTGACGATCGACTTGGAGACTCCGAGCCGGAGTGCCGCCGGCGAAACACCTCCAGCATCAGCGACTTCTACGAAAGTTTGCAGCTCTTCGATATCCAAAACAGCGTTCCCCTTTGAGCGACACAGCTAGCCTCGGAATGCTACTACTGCGTCGAAAATGGGAACAGCATAATCCTCCCTTCCTGACAGCGTCGCCGTTGGCGCACGTTTCCCGGAAAACCAATCTACTAACAACATCAGTGGACGTGTCGTCACGGTCGCGCCTGTCCATCCGAACATGCGCTGGCCCTCCGACACGCGTGCATCACTGAGAAAAGGACCTACAGATGACAAGCGAGACTATACGCAACCCCCATACCGACCAGCTCTTATCGCCTGAGAATTCGGCGCTGATCATCATCGATTATCAACCGATCCAGGTTTCCTCGATTCGCTCGATGTCCCGCGACGAACTCGTCTTCAACATCACGAGCGTTGCCAAGGCGGCCGTCAACTACAACCTGCCTATCATTCATTCGACGGTTAACGTCGCTACCGGCCGTAACAAGCCGCCGATTCGAGAACTGCAGGACGTGCTCGGCCATCTACCGACTTATGACCGCACCTCTATCAACAGCTGGGAGGACACCGAGTTCAAACAGGCGGTCAAGGCAATCGGCCGTCGGAAGCTCATCATGACCGCGCTCTGGACCGAGGCCTGCCTGACGTTCCCTGTACTGGACGCGATCCAGGAAGGCTATGAAGTGTATGTGCCGGTCGATGCGGTCGGAGGCACGTCACCCGCCGCGCATGAGGCAGCCCTTCGCCGAATCGAGCAGGCGGGCGCAAAACTCATCAGCCGTGTGCAGATGTACTGCGAACTCCAGCGCGACTGGTCACGCGAGTCGACTATCCCCGGTTTTATGGGTGTATTCGAAAGTGCCGACGGTTTTAACGCCGAAAAGGCCGGTCAGGAAAAGACTGGAGACGCCCCTAGCCGTTGATACGTGAAGAAGGTGGGGCCCGCTATGCGGGCGCCATCTTCATTAGTACGGCCGGTGTTGATTACCGTATTGACATATCGATAAATCTCGATATGATCAGGTTATGGAATTGATCGAAATCTTCAAAGCCCTCTCAAACCCTACACGCCTTGAAATCTTGAAAGGTTTGAAGGATCCCGCAAAGAACTTCCCTGCGCAGGATGAAGGTGACGTTCTCACGGTGGGAGTCTGCGTCAGCAGTATCCAAGAAGGTATCGGACTGTCACAGTCAACGGTGTCTGGCTATCTTGCCACTCTGCAACGGGTGGGCTTGGTCGAAGTCAGGCGCATCGGCCAGTGGACCTACTACAAGCGGAACGAAGCAACCATCAGTGCTCTTGCCGAGATCATAGGGAAAGAGCTGTAATTTTTTACTGCAAAATATCGAGATATCTCGATATCCCTTTTTGTCGATACGAGGATTTACAATGAAAGCGATGATGCTTAAATCATTTGGCGGCCCGGAATCGTTCGAACTCTGCGACGTGCCCAAGCCTGTGCCGCAAACGGGACAAGTCTTGGTTCGGGTACACGCTACCTCCATCAATCCTTTGGATTATCAGGTCCGACGCGGAGATTACTCCGATCTGGTACCACTTCCGGCGATTACCGGTCACGACGTATCTGGCGTTATCGAAGAAGTCGGGCCGGGTGTGACGGCTTTCGCGCCCGGCGACGAAGTCTGGTACACCCCGCAAATATTTGACGGCCCGGGGAGTTACGCCGAATACCACGTTGCTGCCCAAAGCATTGTCGGGAAGAAGCCCGCCTCGCTGAGCCATCTCGAGGCGGCAAGCCTGAGCCTGGTCGGTGGAACAGCGTGGGAAGCACTGACCGTGCGAGCGGCGCTTAAAGTGGGCGAAAGCATTCTGATACACGGCGGCGCGGGAGGCGTAGGTCATGTAGCGATCCAGTTGGCAAAAGCCATTGGAGCGCGGGTCTTCACGACCGTGCGCGAAGCAAACTTTGAGTTCACACGCAGCATGGGTGCCGATGTGATCATCGACTACGAAAAGGAGGATTACGTCGACGTCATCAATCGGGAAACGGAAGGCCGCGGAGTCGATGTGGTGTTTGACACCATCGGCGGCAACACATTATCCCGCAGCCCGGATGCCCTCGCCCAACTTGGCCGAGTTGTCAGCATCGTGGACATTGCCCAGCCACAGAACCTCGTTCAGGCCTGGGGCAAGAACGCGAGTTATCACTTCGTTTTCACCAGACAAAACCGCGGCAAGCTGGATGAGTTGAGCACGTTGGTAGCGCGCGGTCAGCTGCGCCCGCACGTTGGCGCCGTCTATTCACTTGCCGACCTTGCGCTCGCCCATGCGCGGCTGGAGAGCCCCAACAACGGTCTTCAAGGAAAAGTCGCGATTGCAGTCACGCCGTCGCCTCATCTCGCAAGCGTTGAACCCACTTCAGGGGAATCCCATGATTTATGAGATCGCTCTACTGCCCGTTTACAAAGAACACATTGAAAACTTCAGGCACGCATTTGCCGAGGTGGCTCCTTTGCTCTGCCGCGCTAAAGGTTACTGCGGGCACATGCTGGCCCAAGGGATCGAAACCCCGCAACAATTCAACCTGATCGTGCGTTGGCAATCACTCGAGGATCACACTCCGGGCTTCGAAGCGAGTGAAGACCATCGGGTGTTCATGATGGGCCTGCAGAAATACTTCTCGGAGGAACCGCAGGTCTATCACATTGAGGGAGCGGCTTTTGCTATAGGTGATCCTGCTTTCTAAGGCTTTCACAATGCCAGGACTCATCGGGTCAACTGACGCTTGCGCTCACTGGCCCGATACGAATATGGATTCTCAGATTTATTTACGCAGAGGTCGGCCATAAGCAGTCATTCCCACAACGCCCTGCTGAACGGCCCACACTAATGAACTGGACACACGCACGGAAGAGTACCCAATGGACTGTATGATTCGAAGCGCAATGAGCACGGACGCCATAGCAATAAGCCAGATCGTAGTGGCCGCGCTGCGTGAATCCAATGCTCAAGATTATTCGCCAGACATCATCAAACGAGTGCAACTGAGCTTTTCACCTTCGGCGATCCTGCACCTTCTAACCCAGCGTCAGGTGTATGTCGCATGCATTGACGGTCATGTCGTCGCAACCGCAAGTCTCGATCGAAACACCGTCCGAAGCCTATTCGTCGACCCGGTTCATCAGGGGAAAGGCCTAGGGAGTCGACTGATGGCGACTATTGAATCAATGGCCGTGCAGAGCGGCGTAAAGCTGTTGCGTGTCCCCTCCTCGATCACGGCAGAAGGGTTTTATCTTGCCCTGGGTTTCCTGAAAATCAGGGACGAATTTCACGGCGCCGAGCGCACCATCATCATGGAAAAAGTCCTGGGCGATTAACCTTGCTCTCTCACAAAACCCTCAAAGCAACCTTTGCATGCCAGAATCTCCTCACTGGATTGTCTTGGAGACCACCATGCTGCGCACGTTTGAAAAATGGCTCGACCCCTTCCCGCCCGACGAGGTACCGCCGCCGCCTGAAGGCTTGGCGCGATTTCTCTGGGCCTGCACGCGCGGCGCCCGCGGCTATATTCTCGCGCTGGCGCTGCTCAGCGCCGGTGTGTCGATTTACGAAGCCTGGCTGTTTTCTTTCCTCGGGCAGGTCGTGGACCTGCTGTCGACCTGGCAGGCCGGCGGCGATGCGGCGATACAGGAAAGTCGCGTGCTGTGGGGCATCGGCATCGTATTGCTGACCAGTATCGGGCTGGTCGCGTTGCGCACGATGGTGCAGCACCAGATATTGGCGATCAACCTACCGTTGCGGCTGCGCTGGGATTTCCATCGGTTGATGCTGCGACAAAGCCTTTCGTTCTTCTCCGATGAGTTCTCCGGCCGCGTCACCACCAAGGTGATGCAGACGGCGCTGTCGGTGCGCGAGGTGCTGTTCACCCTCATCGAGATCGCACCGGGGATCGGCGTTTACTTCATCGCGATCATCGCCCTGGCTGGCGGCTTCGACCTGAAGCTGATGCTACCTTTCATTGCCTGGGTCGCGTTGTTCGGCCTGGCCATGCGCTACTTCGTGCCCCGCCTGGGACAAGTCGGGCAGGAACAGGCCAATGCGCGGTCATCGATGACCGGTCGCATCTCCGATGCCTATACCAACATCACCACAGTGAAGCTGTTCTCGCACTCCAAACGCGAAGCCCACTTCGCCCGCGCGGCAATGGAGGATTTCAAGCAGACCGGCTTGCGCCAGATGCGCCTGGTCAGCCAATTCGAAATCGTCAACCAGGCACTGGTGGTCGCGTTGATCATGGGTGCGGGCGGCTATGCCCTATGGCTGTGGCACCAGGGCGAAGTCGGCGCGGGTGCCGTGGCGGCGATTACCGCGATGGCGTTGCGCATCAATGGCATGTCGCACTGGATCATGTGGCAAATGACCTCGCTGTTCGAGAACATCGGCACCGTGCAGGATGGCATGGCCACTTTGACCCGCGGCCCCAAGGTGCAGGACGCGCCGGATGCGAAAGTGCTGGTGACCACTGGCGGAGCGGTGACCTTCGATAACGTGAGCTTCAACTACAACGGCGAACGCCAGGTGCTCGATGGGCTGAGCCTGAGCATCCGCGCGGGGGAAAAAATTGGCTTGGTGGGTCGCTCCGGCGCCGGAAAATCCACGCTCATCAACCTGCTGTTGCGCTTCTATGATGTGGACAGCGGAGAGATTCGCATCGACGGGCAAAACATCGCGCACGTCACGCAAGACAGTCTGCGCAGCGCCATCGGCATGGTCACTCAGGATACGTCCCTGCTGCACCGCTCCATTCGCGACAACATCGCCTATGGTCGCCCCGATGCAACCGACGAGCAGATCCGTAGCGCCGCCATCAACGCCCAGGCCGATGGCTTCATCAGCCAACTGAGCGATAAGCATGGCCATTGCGGCTACGACACCCTGGTCGGCGAGCGTGGTATCAAGCTTTCGGGCGGCCAGCGTCAACGCGTCGCAATTGCCCGGGTGATGCTCAAAAACGCCCCGATCCTGCTGCTGGACGAGGCCACTAGCGCGCTGGACTCGGAAGTCGAAGTGGCCATCCAGGAAAGCCTCGATGACATGATGCAGGGCAAGACCGTGATTGCCATCGCCCATCGCCTGTCCACGATTGCGGCCATGGACAGGCTCATCGTCATGGATGACGGGCGCATCATAGAACAAGGCACCCACACGGAACTGCTCGGGAAAAACGGTACCTATGCGCGGTTGTGGCATCACCAGAGCGGCGGATTTCTGGGCGAGGATCAAGGGGTGGTTGAGGCAGTGGAATAGGCATGGGCGGTTTGGGCGATCATTGACCGCCCGAAGCAGCCCTTGATGTCCGTTTTTCGTCGCCCTATGTTATTGGCATTCATGGAGGATTCTGACTGATGGCACGTGTGGGTTTGATACTGACACCCGGTTTTGCGGACTGGGAATATGCTTTCATCGCAGGGACTGCCTCTCCTTTTTACGGGATCGACACCAGGTTTTTCACTTCTGCCACAGGGCAATTCCGCTCGCAGGGTGGATTGGCCGTAACGGTCGATAGCAGTTTGCAACAATGCCTGGGCTGGAAGCCGGACGTTGTCGTCGTCATTGGAGGAATGATCTGGGAACGTGCAGAAGCGCCCGATATTCGAGACTTTCTTCATGCCAGTCGCTCAAACGGCGCGACGATTGCCGGTATCTGCGGGGGAACGCTGGCGCTTGCGAGGGCCGGCTTGCTCGACACGGTTGCTCATACCTCGAACAGCGCAGAGTTCTTGCAACAGAATGCCGTAGGTTATGCAGGGCAGGCGCTTTATCGAAGCAGCCCGGTAGCCGTGGTCGCAGACCGCATCATAACGGCTCCAGGCCCCGCACCCGTTAGCTTCACCTGCGCAGTGTTCGAAAGCGCCGGGTTATCTGCAGAGGTCATTTCTCAATTCAGGTCAATGTTGGCAGCGGAACATGGGTGACTGCTTCGTCCTGAGAGGGTTTTGAGTGGCCGTTCATGGCAGATTTCTGACGGCCACGACCGACAGGAAACGCTTGATTTCTCCGGCTCTTCGTTGACCGTGCAGGTTGGAAACTCACCGTCTGGGAAAGTTTTTCAACCCCGCCCGTAAAATATCGCCCCAGCGCCGCACCAGATAATTGTGCTCATCCATCACCGAGTTCCACACGGCGATATGGCCCATGCGCTGCTCATAGGAACCACCATCGCGCACGTCACCAATGTCAATCAGCGGCAAACTATCACTGCCCAGTAACTCCTCCCGCGCCGGTTGACCGGCGTACCAGTAATCCCACTCGGCACTGCTCAGATGGTCGCGGCTGCGCGCCGGGTTGCCGATGTAGTAACCCTGGCGCGCCATCACCGCGCCGGGCCAGCCGGACAACCACCAGTTGAGGTATGCATAGGCCGCGTCCAATACCGGGCCCTGGGCGTGGCGCGACAATGACAAACCGCCGAACCAGGCGCGGTACCCCTCGCGAGGCACCGCCAGACGGTATTTCACCCCGGCGCGATGCAGGCGCATCAACGTCGGCGACCACAGGCTCTGGATATCGATGTTCGGGCTGAGCATCAATTGCGCAGCCTCCTCGTCATCGGACCAGAACGCCGCGAAGTGACCTTCCTTCTGTTTGCGCACCAGGATATCGGCCAGCACATCGATCTCTTCGATGCTCATATTGCCGATGTCCTTGAAGCGCGCCAGTCCCGCGCCCTGCACCGCCAGCGCGGCATCCAGGGCGCCGATGGCAGCGTCGCTCTGCAGTGCGGTGCGCGCGCGCCAGGCCGGGTCCAGCAGCCAGCCCCAGCTTTCGTTGTCGGGGCGAAAACCCTCGGGCAAGCGCTCGGGGCGGTAGGCGAAACTGTCGGCGTTATGGGTCAGGGGTAGCATGCTGATGCGCTCGGTGACCGTGCTGCCGAGGCTGCCATCGTGCTGCACGAACAAGCGCTCGCTAGGCACGCTGCCACTGCCCAACCGATCATTCGCGGACAGGCGACCGCGCTTGGGCAGGTCGTTGATCTCATGCCACAACGCAATGCGCCGCGTGTCGATGGGCTGGATCGCCCGGGCCGGCCATACGAAGTCGACGTTATGGAACCATTGATCGTACAGGTCATAGCTGTCGGGCTGCATCACCGCGATGCGCTGGGCCTGCTCGACATCGTGCACCTGGTACACCAAGTGAATGCCCAATTCCTGTTCGGCACGAACACGCAGGCATTCGAGCAAGGTCACTGAAGTGCCGAGGACGCGGAGTGTGATCATGCGGCGAACCGCCGAGAGAACACGGCAAAGGAGCGCCGCAGCAGCGCGGGGTCGAGACCACGCAGGATAAACACCAGGCGCGACTGCCGATCAGTGCCCGGCCAGGCGGGCAAGTGTACCGGGGCATGCAGGCAATGCTGCACACCATGAATGACGATCGGAGCGTTACTGCTGTTCACGTTGAGCAGTCCTTTGACACGTAGAATTCGTTCGCCGTGGCATCTTAACAGCATCGACAACCAAACCCCGAAGCCGACCCAATCCAACGGCTGATCGAAGGTCAGGCTGCACACCTGCGCGGCGCCGTGGGTGGCGCTGGTACTGCGATGCAGTTGCCAGCGACTGACTTCCACTGCTGGTTCGGCACTGCGCAAACCTTCACCCAGCAACAGTTGATCGCCGCTATGGACGTCACAGGTATTGAGGACCGGCGTACCGGCATTGAGCGCTTGCAGGTGCATGCGCAGTGGGGCGCAGTCCTTCACCAGGTCGGTCTTGCTCAACAGCAAGCGGTCCGCGGCGGCGACCTGGGCCAGCCATTCCGGATGCAAGCGCTCTTGCAGAGTGGCGTGGCTGGCATCCACCAGGGTAATCACCAGGCCGATATGAAAACGCCCACGCAGTTGCGCGTCGTTGTTCAAGGTGGCGAGGATCGGAGCCGGGTCGGCCAGGCCGGTGGTCTCCAGGATGACCCGTTTGAACGCCGGGATTTCGCCGCGCTCACGGCGTTGCAACAGGCCGAGCAATGCGTCCTTGAGTTCGCCACGAATCGAGCAACAGACACAGCCGCTGGGCAGCAGCACGGTATCCGGGGCGACTTCTTCCACCAGCAGATGGTCGATGCCGACATCGCCGAACTCGTTGATCAGCAAAGCCGTATCGCCGAGGCTTTCGCCTTGCAGCAGGCGCTTGAGCAAGGTGGTTTTGCCGCTGCCGAGAAAGCCGGTGATGACATTGAGAGCGATGCTCATACGGCTGACTCCAAGTGATCCAACAGATGCGGGTCCAAGGGATCCAACGGGCGGCCGAGCATGATTTCGGCCGCTCGCCAGAGCTGATCCAGGCCACTCGCCAGCGCTTGCTTACCGGTCGCGCCGAGCAGCAGGTAAGAGGCGCCCTGAAAGTCTTCGACCTTGAGCCGGAACACCGCCAGTACCTGATTGATCGCAGCGATGCGGCGCAGGCGTTCGCGGCGCCTGGGCAGCTCATCGCCCAGGGGATCGCTCCAGTGCAGATCCTCGCCGAGCAAACCGCAGAGTCCACACATGGCTACACCTCACTCATGGCATGACATCGCCGGAATTCGGGCCGAGGGTCTGGCCAACGAACAGGTTGCCACCCGGCTCGCTGGCCAGCAGCACGGCGGTGGGCGCCACTTCATCCGCCAGGCCGAACCGACCGAGGGGCAACTCGGCGGCCTTGGCGCGTTTCCAGTCAGCGCTGATCCCGGCGACCAATGGTGTTTCAATCGGCCCCGGAGCGATGGCATTGACCAGTACGTTGTCCTTGGCGACTTCCAGCGCCAAGGACTTGGTGAAACCGATGACCCCGGCCTTGGCCGCGGCGTAATGGGTAAGCTCGGCGCCGCCCTTGATGCCCAGTTGCGAGGCCACGTTGATGATCCGCCCCCAACGCTGGGCGAGCATATGCGGCAAGGCGCGCTGGCTGGCGACGAATACGCTGGTAAGGTCGACGCGCAGCATGTCGTTCCACATCTCGATCGTGAGGTCGACGCAACGTGCCTGGGTGAGCATGCCAGCGTTATTGACCAAAACGTCGATGCCGCCGAAGTGCTCGACGCAACGGTCGACACCGGCCTGGGCGCCTTCGACGGTGCCTACATCGGCGAGGCACTCCACCACTTCGGCGCCGAGGTTGCGGCAGGTGATCGCGGTTTCGGTGAGGCTGACGGCATTGCGGTCGGCCAGCACCAGGCGCGCGCCTTCAGCCGCATAGGCACGGGCAATGGCAGCGCCGATACCGCTGCCGGCGCCGGTGATGACGGCGCGGCGGTTGATAAGTTGAGGCATGTAGAATCTCCTGAAGCAAACACAGGTCCCAGGTGGGAGCGGGCTTGCTCGCGAATGCGGTCTGTCAGTCACACCTGATTTATCTGAAACACCGCATTCGCGAGCAAGCCCGCTCCCACATTTGAATTGAGTACAGTCAGTCGGGCCAGCGTACGGTCAGGCCACCGTCGATGACGATGCTCTGCCCGGTCAGGTAACTCGACGCATCACTGGTCAGGAACTGCACCAATGAAGCCACTTCATCCGCGCGCCCTACCCGCCCCAACGGGATAGCCCTCGCCGCCTTGGCCAAACCTTCCGGACCCAGTGAGTTCTTCACATCCAGTGACTGTGGCGTCTCGATCAACCCTGGGATCACCGCATTGCAACGAATGCCCTTTGCTGCCAACTCCACCGCCAGCGAACGACACAAGCCCGGCACGCCGGCCTTGGCCGCTGCGTAATGGCTGTGCTCTTGCCAGCCATACACGCCGCCGGCAATCGACGAAATCGCTACCAACGCACCGCCCTCGCCCATATGCCGAGTCGCCGCGCGAAAGGTACGCATCACTCCCGTCAGGTCAACGTTGAGCATCTCGTCCCACAGCGCATCGCTCATTTCCAGCAACGGTGCACGGCGCAGCAAACCAGCGTTCGCCACGGCGTAATCCAGGCGGCCGAAGCGCTGCACGGCGTGTTCGGCCAGTGCATCCACCGAGGCGGTATCACCCACATCCAGCGGCAACATCAGGCACTCGCCACCGGCTTCTTCCACCAAGGCCACCGTGGTCTGCGGGTCATGGGGATCGGCCGGGTAATACCCGCCGACGACCGCCACACCATTGCGCGCATAGACCACAGCGAGGGCTTGGCCGATGCCGCTGGCGGCACCGGTAATCAAGGCAACTTTACGGCTCATCTAGAAATCCTCACTGAACGGTTTCCGGACGCACGTGGCGTGCGGCGAACATCAGCGCACCGGACAAGAAGCACGGCACGGCACCGAACCACAGTGCGGCGGTCTGCCAGTCACTGCCGGCGGACAACACCTGGGTGGCGCCAAACCCTGCGACCACCGCGCCAATCGGGCCCATGGCATGGATGATCGCGCCACCGGTGGCGCGGATGCTGGTAGGGAAACTTTCACTGATAAAAAACAACGCCGCCGAATAGGGCCCGATCAGGAAGAACAGGCCCAGGCTGTAAAGCCCGACCACCATCGCCATATTGCTCGGGCCGAACAGCATCCCGGCAAACGACAGGCCGCCAAGCATCCAGCCCAGGCCAATCACGTTGCGGCGGCCAATCTTGTCGCCCATCCAGCCGTGGCTGAGGTAACCGCAGTAACCCACCAGGTTCGACAGCACCAGGATGATCAGCGAGTTCTCGAAGGAGATGTGGTGCACGCTGACGATCACTGAAGTACCGAGCACGCTGAACACCTGGATCGCCGCCCAGTTGAGCAACAACGCGGCGCCGATCACCAAGGTGGCGCGACGGGCCGGACCACGGAACGCGGCCTTGAGGCCGGCCTTGCTGTGTTCGTCGTAGTCCACGCCGTAAGTCACGGCGACGTTTTGCGCTTCTTTCACCGCGCCGTTTTTACGCAACTCAGTGATACGCTGATGGATCTGAAACTGCGGGCTCTCCTTGAGCTTGCGCGCCAGGATCGCAATCATCACCGCTGGGATCGCGGCGAAGATGAAGCAGCCCTGCCAGCCGATGATCGGCAGCAGCAGCGCGGTCAAACCCGCCGCGATCAACGCACCGACTGGCCAGCCGCCCTGCACCAGGCTGTAGATAAAGCCGCGACGTTTGGTCAGCCGCGGGTCTTGCGAGGCGCCATACAACTCTGTCAAGTAGGTGGCGTTGACGGTTTCTTCGGCATAGCCCAGGCCGCCCAACGAACGGATCAGAATCAGCGGCGACTTGCCCCACGCCCCGCCAATCGCGGTGAGCGCCGAGCACAGGGCGGAACCGGCCACCGTGAAGATAATCCCTTTGCGCCGCCCCAGCTTGTCGACGATCGGGCCGATGGCCAACGCAACGACGGCGGTACCCACCGCCACCCAGGTCGCGATTTCGGCCTGCTCCACTTCACTCCAGCCAAAGTGCCGGCCGATCTCGGGTAGCAAGGTACCGAACAGGATGAAGTCATACACCGCAAACACCCAGGCGAAGAAGGCGATCCAGGTGGCGAAGCGGACTTCCTGGGACGTCAGTTGCCGGGGTTTCCAGCCAGTCAGGTCAAGCTTGTTGTAGATAGACATGAATCGCGCCTCGGAAGGTGGGTGGGTATCAGGTACGCGGCTGGCGGCGGATAAAGTCGTCGGCGATTTCGTCGAAAGTGACGAAGCGCACGCCGGTATGGCTCTGGATGTGTTCGATCAGACGCTCAAGCATCAGCAACACTTGCGGCCGACCGGATACATCGGGGTGGATGGTCATGGTGAACACCGCGTATTCATGCTCGCGGTAGACCCAGTCGAATTGGTCGCGCCACATTTCCTCGAGATGGCGCGGGTTAACGAAACCGTGACTGTTGGGGGCCTTTTTGATGAACATCATCGGCGGCAAATCGTCGAGGTACCAGTTGGCCGGGATCTCCACCAAGTCGGTTTCTTCGCCACGTACCAGGGGTTTCATCCAGGTGTCGGGGTGCTGGCTGTAGTCGATCTTGGTCCAGCTGTCGCCCTTGCGCACGTAGTAGGGGTGGAAGTCGTTGTGCATCAGGCTGTGGTCATACTTGATGCCTTTTTTCAGCAGCAATTCGTTGGTGACCTTGCTGAACTCCCACCACGGGGCGACGTAGCCGGTGGGACGTTTGCCGGTGACCTGGGTGATCAGCTCGATGGATTTATCGAGGACGATTTCTTCCTGCTCGGCGGTCATGGCGATGGGGTTTTCGTGGCTGTAGCCGTGCACGCCGATTTCATGGCCGGCGTCGGCCACCGCCTTCATCTGCTCGGGAAAGGTTTCCATCGAGTGGCCGGGGATAAACCAGGTGGTACGTAAGCCGTAACGCTCGAACAGCTTGAGCAAGCGCGGGGCGCCGATTTCGCCAGCGAACAGGCCGCGGGAAATATCGTCAGGCGAATCCTCCCCACCATATGAGCCCAGCCAGCCTGCCACGGCGTCTACGTCGACGCCGAAGGCGCACAGAATTTCTTTAGCCATCATTGTTCTCCTGCGGATTTATCAATCAGTCATGGGATTTTTCAGGGCTGGCGCAACGCGGCTTCCACTGCCAGCGCCGCGCGCAACAATCGAAAGTCTTCGCCGGCAGGCGCGCTAATCAACATGCCGGTGGGCAAACCGAGCGCATCGCAGCCACTCGGCAGGGACACGCCCGGCAGATCCAGCAAGCTACCGGGCATGGTCAGGCGCAACGTCGCGAGATTGGTGCGCACGAACAGTTCGTCGTCGGCCTCCAATGGCGCCAGGGGTGGCGCGACATGGGATACGCTTGGCGTAATCAAAAACGCCCCATCCAGCTCATCGGCGATTTGTTGCTGCAGCCGGTCGCGTGCGCTGTAGAGGTTGACCAACTGGCTGGCGGGGAATGTACGTGCGCTTTCCAGACGGCGCCGCACGCGCGGGTCGAGTCGGGCGGCCGCCTCGCTGTCGAGCAGCGGCTGATGCAGCGCGAAAGCTTCAGGGGCGCCAAGCCAGCCTTGTTGCTCGATGAGATGGAGCGTCGCTTGGAAGGCTGGCGAAGGCCGCAGGTCAATCTGCGCACCGTGAGTTTTCAACACGCTCAAGCAGTTCAGCAGGTTGTCACGCACCGCAGGTTCTACGCGTGGATCATCAAGGACCGACGGGTCGACCCAAAAACGCTGCCCTGCCAGACCGCGAGGGATGAGTGAGGTCGACTTCGTACGCCCGCACAGGATGTCGTCGATAGCCAAGGCATCGCGCACGCTGCGCGTCAAAGGCCCCACGCTGTCGAGGGTATGCGCGAGTGGGAAGACACCTTCACGGCTATAGCGCCTGCAACTGCTGCGAAATCCCACCACCCCATTGAAGGCCGCTGGAATTCGGATAGACCCAGCGGTATCCGTGCCCATGGCAATCGGCACGATTCCCGCCGCGACCGCGACCGCTGAGCCTGAGGACGAGCCACCCGGAATGCGTGGCTGGTCGAATCCGACAGGATTGTGCGGCGTTCCAAAATGGGGATTGAGTCCAAGGCCCGAGTAAGCAAACTCGCTAAGGTTAGTTTTCCCGACACTGACCATTCCGGCTCGTGCCAGCAGACCTACGACATTGGCGTCGAGCAGCGCTGGCGTAATGTCGCGGCGCACGGCTGCGCCTGCGGTAGTTGGACTGCCTGCGACGTCGAACATGTCTTTCCAAGCAATGGGAACGCCATCCAGTGCGCTTGCCGGTTGTCCGGCCTTCCAGCGCGCAGCTGATGAATGGGCTTCGCGAAAGGCACGCGCCGAGCAAAGAGAGATGAACACGTCATCGACTTCCGCCACCCTGGCCAGCATTTCTTCCAACGCCTTGACCGGGTCGCTGCTACCCGAGGCGAATGCATCCGCCATGGCCAATGCATCGGCTTCAAGCGGTAATTGAGGACTGGCGTAGGACATCTGATCCACCAAAAACGTATTCATTATTAAAATGTACATTTTATAGAGCAGATAGCGTGCCAAACAGAGTGCTGAAGGAACGCCAAGGCGAAAGCAATCCGCGTCTAGCCTACGGACTAGACGCCTTTCCAAACGGGTAGATATTCCATTTTGCGGAGCCTTTTATGCGGGACCAGCCAGCAACACAAATAATGTATTAATTAAAAAATATCCGTTTTGGTGCAGAACAGTAACAACGGCCCCAGGAACGCGCACAAAGGACGTGGTCCACGGTGACAACCGACTTGTGCGAGAATCTTCCCCCGCCTTTCGAGAAGCGTATGAGATCGATGACCGCCGAGGATTACCGCACTGCATCCCGCTACGCCATGATCCGCCAGGTCCTGCGCAACGCCATCGTTGATGGAGAGGTGGCCCAAGGACTTGTCCTGCTCGAAGCGCCTCTGGCCGACCTGTTCGGAACCAGCCGCGTACCGGTGCGCAAAGCATTGGACCTGTTGCATAAGGAAGGCTTGATCAGTCGATTCGATGGTCGTGGTTATCTGGTCAACCCAAAGGGGGTTGAAGTGGAGCCACTGCGGCTGGCCGTAACCCACAAGCAACTCGGTCTTGATAGCAGCGAAGAACTGGTCGATACCCGGCCGCTGGGCGAGCGGATGTTCGACGAGATTGGTTCAGCCTTATCGACCTGTATTGCTTTCGGGCACTATCGACTCGACGAGCAAATGGCCGCCGAGCATTACGGCGTCAGTCGGGCGGTGATACGCGAGGCATTGATGCGTCTGCGTGACCGCGGCCTGGTGGAAAAGGAACCCTACTCCCAATGGCTGGCCGGCCCGCTCACCGCCAGGGAGATCACCGAAGACTACGAGCTGCGCGCGTGCCTTGAACCTGAGGCGTTACGCCAGAGCGCACCCGGGCTCAGCCGGGGATCCCTTGAAGCCATGCTGTCGCGGGTTAAAGAGGCACAGAGCAACCCACGCTGCAGCCTGGCATGCATCGAGCAACTTGAAGAAGACCTGCATTACCACTGCCTCGCCGGAATAAACAATCGCAAGATCGCTACGCTGATCCGGCAGGCCCAGAGCCCCAGGATCATCAGTCGGATTTTTTACAGTCAGTTGGGCCTCGGCCCCGACGAAGCCATGCTGGCCGAACACCGTTTGATTTTAGAGTTGCTATTGCATGGCGCATTCGACGCAGCAGCGCTGAACCTCAAGGAACACCTCCACCGCGCCCGCCAACGCATGTTGCAACGGTTGAAAGTTCTGTCAGTGCTACCTGAGCAGCAAGTACCGGAGTATCTGACCAAGCTGAGCTGAAAATCGTCTACCAGTCAGTCCGTACACGTTTCAGGCTCATCATCAAGGCACTCGATACATGCATCCAGCAATTCATGGAGCGCCGCAACGCGATGCACGCCGAGTCGCTCATTAAGTGCCAATTGCGCTTCTTTCCAGGCGCGCCGCCCTTCGGCTTGCTTTTCCAGTCCCGCTTCGGTCACTTGGACAAGGCGGCTGCGCGCGTCGCCACCCGCCCCGACCGTCAGCCAGCCTTGAGTGACCAGTGGCTGCATATTCCGTGTCAACGTCGAAGCCTCCATTTGCATTCGCCTGGCCAGGTCGCTCGGGCGAATGGGACCCAGTCGAACGACGTGGGACAACAATGCGTACTGCGTGTTTTTTAATCCGGACTCGGCGATATAGCGATCGTAGTGACGCGTCACCATGCGATTGAGCTGGCGAATCTTCAGATTGGTGCAGCCCTGTGGCTTGGTCATATTTTTCATGGTATAGATTGTATCTACAAGTATTGCATATGCAAGTATCTGGAATGATAAAGGAGTCCGTGATGGAGGCTGACCAGGTCGTTGCGCGGTGGGACGAAGAGGAAAAAGCGATTCGTGCCCGTTGGAACACCTCCCACACCGCAACGCACAAACAGATCACCAGCCTGACGGGCATGGAGTTGTTCGAGGCAATCTTTGCCGGGGAACTACCGCCCGCCCCCATCGGCGACACGCTCGATTTCCTGCCCATTCACATGGAACCAGGCATAGCGATCTTCCAGGGTCGACCGCAACGAAGGCACTACAACCCGCTGGGAACCGTACACGGCGGTTGGTTTTCCACGTTGCTCGACTCGGCGGTAGGTTGCGCCGTGCATTCGACCTTACCCGCAGGCAAGGGCTTCACTACGCTGGAGCTGAAAGTCAACATGGTCCGCGCCTTGACCGACGCGGTACCGCTAGTACGCGCCGAGGGAAAGTTGATCCATGCGGGAAGCCGGATTGCCACGGCCGAAGGCCGAATCGTTGGCCCCGACGGCAAGCTGTACGCGCACGCCACCACGACATGCTTGATCTTCGATTTCCCTGCACCTTCCCCGAGGCGTCCACATGAGCAAGTCTGACATTGCTCTCCGCGCTGCGGCCCGACAATGGAGAAAGTCATGAAATACACATCCTTTGGCAAGACCGGCCTGCGGGTTTCGCAGGTAGCGCTCGGTACGGGCAACTTTGGCACGGGTTGGGGCCATGGCGCCGACCCCGATACCAGCAAAGAGATGTTCAACGCCTATGCCGAGGCTGGGGGCAACTTCATCGATACAGCGGATGTCTACCAGTTCGGACAATCGGAGGAACAGATCGGCATCCTGCTGGAGGGGCGGCGCGAAGATTTCGTCATTGCGACGAAGTACAGCAACGGGGCGCAGCCGAATGCCAATAGGCTGGTCACCGGCAACAGTCGCAAGGCCATGGTCGCCTCCGTGGAAGCGAGCCTGAAGCGACTCAAGACAGATCGGATTGACATCTACTGGGTGCATCATCCCGATGGCCTCACGCCAGCCGAGGAAATCGTCCGTGGCTTCGAGGACTTGGCACGCGCGGGCAAGATCCTCTATGCAGGCCTTTCGAACTTCCCCGCCTGGCGACTCGCCCGTGCAGTGACCCTGGCCGAACTGACTCGTACCGTTCCCATCGCGGCTGCGCAGTTCGAGCACAGCCTGGTCCATCGCGAGCCCGAAGCCGACCTGTTCCCGGCATCGCACGCGCTGGGCCTTGGTATCGTCACTTGGTCGCCGCTGGGCGGCGGCATGCTGACGGGCAAGTACCGCCAAGGGGAGAAAGGTCGCGCCGAAGGTTTGGGCGGCCGGGTGTTCCAGCCGGAGAATTCGGCGCAGCGTACGCAAATCCTCGACACCGTCATTGCCATCGCGGGCGAGATCGACGCCAGCGCGGGTCAGGTCGCCATTGCCTGGGCAGGCACCCACGGGGCAGTGCCGATCATCGGGCCACGCTCAATGACCCAGCTCACCGACAACCTCGGCGCGCTGTCGCTTGAGCTTTCACCCGAGCACATCAGCCGCCTCGATACAGCAAGCGTCCTGACACCCTCGGCGCCAGCGCGGGCGGTAATTCCCTGGGGCGAGAGCACGGATCGGATCGTGGCATAGCGCCATGGGGGCATTGGCCCGCAGTTTCTTGGACAACGGCCAACTCGACACCCAAACCTTGAAAGCCCACACATACGGCGAATTGAACGCTTTGATGGCGGCGAAAACCGAGTGATGCTGCCCCGCGGACGAGGCCAAACGCCAGTCTGAATTGAAAGTGTCCAGTTCTGAAATAGGCTTACACCGGTTTCAGGGCTAGGACCACCGAAAGCAACCGCCCCCAAACCTGTACGGACACCGCTAACTTGTGCCCAGGGAATGGGCGAGTCCATCGACCTGTTTTACCAGGGATTCGAGGGTGAAATATTCGATCGCGCGGGCACGCCTTGGCCCGAGAGCGATGTGACCACGATAAGCGGATCGTGCGACCAAATGCGCTCAATTCAGCTCATCAACAGGCAACGCTCCTCCTCTGATTCTTCCAACCCGATAAACCGTCGCACCCGTTGGGCTCCATGCCCTGCGCGGATCGCCTCTGGCGAGGCATCCAACTGCACGTTGCCGTTTTCCATGAAAATCACCCGGTCAGAGATCGACAGGGCAAATTCCATTTCGTGAGTGACAATCAGCAGGGTCATGCCTTCGCGAGCCAGGTCGGCGATCACCGTAAGTACCTCGCCGACCAGTTCCGGGTCCAGCGCCGAGGTTGGTTCGTCAAACAGCAGGATGTCCGGGTCCATGGCCATGGCCCGGGCGATCGCCACACGTTGTTGCTGGCCGCTAGACAGTTGATGCGGATATTTGTGAACGTGGGCCAGCAGGCCGACCTTGTCGAGCAGTTGGCAGGCCCGTTGCTCGCTCAGTGCGCGGTTGACGCCATGATAACGAGGGGCGAGGCAGATGTTGTCCAACAGTGTCCGGTGTGGAAACAGGTTGAAGTTCTGGAACACCATGCCGATGCGCTGTACGCCCTGACGAACCCGACGCCCATCCGGTTTGTCCTCGGCATTAATGAAGCCCTCCCCGAACAACAGGATTTCACCCTGATCGATGCGTTCCAGGCCATTAATGGTGCGGATCAACGAGGTCTTGCCGGAGCCGGACGGGCCGATGATGGAAATCACCTGGCCGCTTTGCACCTTCAGGTCGATACCTTTGAGCACATGATGATCGCCGTAGCGTTTGTGCACGTCCTGCAGGTGCAGGGCCGGGGCCGCACCTTTGGCTGGGAGGCTGACCTTGCTCGATACCCTAGGTGCCAGACTGTCACGCAGCACTTGTGTCGAGGCGCTCTCCAGGGTTTGCGGTGTACGCAGGTTCAGGTCCAGGTAACGTTCCAGACGCTGCAAGGCGAAGCCAAACACTGTGACGATCAGCACGTAGTACAGGCCCACAGCCGCCAGGGTCTCCATGACCAGGAAGTTCTGGGCATACAGGCGCTGGCCGACAGTCAGCAGTTCGGTCAGTGAAATCACCGAGATCAACGAGGTCAGTTTGACCACCGTGATGTATTCGTTAATCAACGTCGGCAGTGAGATGCGAAACGCTTGAGGGATGACGATTAGACGTTGCACGCCAAGCAGCCCGAGCCCCAGGGCACGGCCCGCTTCCTTCTGGCCTTTGGCGATCGAAATCAGCCCGCCACGATGAATTTCTGCCATGTAGGCGGCCTCAGTGACCACCAGCGCCAACAGACCGGAATAAAATGGCACCGACAGCACCGGCCCGGCACCAGGCAGCAACTGCGGCAGGTTGTAGACGAAGACCACCAGCACCAGCAGCGGAATGCTGCGAAAGAACCAGATGTAGAGTGATGCGGGTATGCGCAGCCAGCGCACGCTCGACAGTTTGGCCGATGCCAGGACGAAACCCAGCAGCATGCCCAGGAACCAGGCCAGGGTGCTCAGTTCGATGACGGTCAGGCTCGCCGCCCAGAAGTCAGCCAGGGTGAACAGCGAAAAAAAGTAATCCCAATCGAATTGCATAGACACCTCGCGCAAGCCGCGCCCCCGATCGAGGGCGCGGTTTCAGGCATTACTCAGAGACCGGTTCCAGGTCATACGCCTTGAGAATGGCGGCGTACTCGCCGTTGGCCTTGCTCTCAGCCAACGCCTTGACCAGCGCCTGATAGGTCGCGTCGGCGTCTTTCTTGACGTAGATGCCCAAGGTTTGCGGGTAAACCAACTTCTGCGAGCTGACGATCACACGGCCGTTGGTACGCTGAGCGATCATGTGCGCGGCGCCGGCAATTTCCACTTGAGCCTGGATGTTCTTTGACAGCAGCGCCTGCGTCACCTCGGGTGCCGAGGGAAACTCACTGACGGTGATGGCACCCTTGTTGTTCGGGACGCAGTAGTCGCTGGACAACTGACGGAACTTGCCGACCCAGGTGGTGCCCTGCTCCAGCCCGATTTTCAGGCCACACAGGTCTTCGGGAACCTGCGGGTTCAGCTCACTGCCCTTGGGCACCATGATCGCCGCGCCGGTGTTGGCATAAGCAATGGTCCGGGCCTGGGCCTGGCGCTCCGGGGTGATGTACATGCCGGAGATGATTGCGTCGTAATGCCCGGCGTTGAGGCCGTTGAGCAGATTGGGAAACTTGGTGTCGACGAAGTTGGCCTTGACGCCCATTGCCTTGGCCAGAGAATGGGCCAACTCCGGGTCGGAGCCGACCACGTTCTTGTTGGCGTCATAGGATTCGAACGGCGGGTAGGTGATTTCCATACCGACCTTCAATACACCCGGCGTCGCGGTGCTGGCGAAGGCGGCACTGGCACAGAACAGACCAGCGGCGAGCAGACTCAGTCGGGTCAAGGCGTAGGGGGTTTTCATGATGGGAAGCTCCGTTGGTTTTTTTAGGAATGAGAGGCAGTGTTTTTCAGGCGACCGAAGCTCGATGGCTTGCGGGCTCGGGATGGCAGCTCAAGCTCGCCGTTCTCGACGCGTTTGCGCAGGTACTGATAGGTCTGCAGGGCTTGACTCCACATGTGTTCACCAATCGTTAGCTCCTCGTAGACCTGAGCGTCATTGATGAATGCCGGCAACGGCTTGATCAGCGTGTGGTAATCGCAGGCGTAAAACAGCGGGAAGCTATAGCGCTCCTGAGCCACCTTGCGCACTCGGTGAGCGGTGGCCACGAAGGTCCCGGAGGTCATGACTTCCAGCATGTCGCCGATGTTCACCACAAACGCACCGGGCATTGGCGGTGCATCGATCCACTGATCCTGGTCGTTCAGCACCTCCAACCCTGGCTGATCGGCGTGCAGGATGGTGAAGCACTCGTAGTCGGTATGCGCGCCGATGCCTGGAGCATCCACGGCAGTGGCGTCGAAGGGGTAATGGATCAGCCGCAGCTTGGAAGGCGGACGGGTGACCAGTGCGTCGAAGTAGCCCTCTTCCAGGCCCAGAGCCAGGGCGAAACCATCGAACAATCGACGGCCCAGGGCAAACACGGCCTGATAGTAATTTTGTACCGCAACCTGAAAACCCGGCACGTCGGGCCAGTGGTTCGGGCCCAGCAGCGGCGTTCGACTCAGGAATAGCGGATCGTCCACCGGCACTTCGAAACCGATGTCGAAGGCCTCTTTGTGGTCCGGCTTGCCCTTGGAGTACACCTCCTCTCCTTCGGGCACGAAGCCCTTGTGGCTTTCCGAGGCGCCGATGTAATGGCGCATCTTGGTCTCCAGGGGCTGCGCGAAATAATCCTTGCTCGCCTGGCGCAGGCCCTCGATCAGTGCCGGATCAATGCCGTGCCCGGTGATGTACAGAAACCCCACATCGCTGGCGGCACGACCCAGTTGCTCGGCCACGGCGAGGCGATGCTCCAGTTCGATACTGAAGAGGCCGGCGATGTTCACCACCGGAATGCTATTGAAGTTGGCCTGGGTCAGCGAAGTCTTATTCATGGCGGGCTCCTTCACAGGTAAAACGGTTGAAGTGTTCGCGCTCGGTTCGCGCCATCCACTGGTTCAAGGTCCAGAGATCGGCCACCGGCATGTTGGTGAAGGGCAAGTGATGCAGATACCCGTCGGCACCGAACTCCGGGGTCAGGGTGCTGACTGCATAGCCACGCTGAATTTGAGAAGCCCAGACCGCCTCCCAGTGATGCTGGTGAAACATCAGTTCACGGGCATATTCCGGAGCGGCGGGATGGGGAACTTGCGGGCCCTGGTCATAACCGACCCGAGCTTGAATGTGATGAACGCGCTCGACGAAGGACGACAGATCGTCGGCCGGGTCGTCCAGTAACCGCTCACAGCACACCACCCAATGGCTGATGTCACTGGTGAAACGCAGTTCCGGCAGTTGGCGAATCAGTTCCAGCGTCACCCAAGGGCTGTACAGGGAGCGGGCGCGGTGAGTCTCGAAACTGCAGAACACCCCGTGCCTGGCGGCCAGTTCCAGGGCCTGACCGAAGAACTCGACCTGCTGCGCCAGAGGCCAGCGATCATTGCCCGCAAGCAGATTGACGAAACGGGGGGTCAGCTCCGTGGCCCAGCCGAGCTTGCGATCGATGTCGACCAAGTGCTGGGCAGGCGTAGCGCGCTGATCAGGCAGGACATCGTAGGCACTGAACAGGGTGCAGATGTAGGGGACGTGATTGCTGCGCAGGAAAGCGCCGAACTCGCCACGCGCATTGGCCTGCAGTGGCAGGCGTGCTTCGATCCCATCAAAACCGGCGACGAGCAGTTCATCCAGCGCGGATGAATGGCTGGCGGTATAGCCCCATAAGGTACGGAAAATCTCTAGCTTCATGCATTCCTCTCGACTGCTTCGGGCCACTAGCGGATTGGGCTGGTGGCGTTGCTGGGCAGTCGAAAAGGGGCTGCTGCGGGCTGCTGCTCTGATGGCGGCAGTCCCGTGTGGAGGATCCTAAGGCCATCGTGACAAATGATTGAATAGGCTGTAGCAAATAGTTAGTTCAGAAATCCATGAACTAACGCAAGGCGGGTTTCGCGGGAACGAAAAATGAGGCCAACACCTGCATGGCACTTACTTGACCTTCTTCGGTGTCCATTCCTCCTGACCAGTTCTTGCTGATCGACATGTGTTCATCAGCATGGGGTAAGGTTTAGGTCTTCGTTTCATGACACGCGGCTCAATCCTGCCCTGACACGCTCGACGACATCCCCAACAGCGACAACCGTCAAGTCATCGACGGTGGCTCGAAAGCCGTTACAGGCGGCAACGCCTGATCCCACTTCACAATGTCCACCGAGGCGGTTTGCGCCGAACAGCCCTGGGACAGACTCGATGAGCCGACATCAGCGGTGATCATGTTCGGGTTGCCGTGTTTATCAAGGCTGTTTCGCTCACCGTTCACCAACGGATCAAACCAGGCACCCGTGGCGATCTGCACGACACCCTGGCGGATTCCATCGCTGACAATCGCCCCGGCCAGAAAAGCCCCGCGCTCGTTGAACACCTTGACCACGTCGCCATCGACAATACCCCGGGCGTGCGCATCCGCCGTGTTGAGGGTCAAGGGCTCACGCTGCCGGATTTTCGAGGAGCGGCTGTAGGCGCCGTGATCGTATTGGCTGTGCAAACGGGTTTTCGGCTGGTTCGACAGCAGTTGCAACGGGTACTGCGCCACCGGCTTGTCCAGCCACACCGGGTGACCCGGGCAATCGGCGTAGCCAAAACTCGCGATGCGTTCGCAGAAGATTTCGATCCGTCCCGAAGGCGTCGGCAGCGGATTGGCCTCGGGGTCTTCGCGGAAGGCTTTGAGCAATACCGTATCGGTGTCGGGGTAGGTAATTTCGAACAGGCCATCTCGCCAGAACGTGTCGTAGTCCGGCAACTCAATACCTTGCTCCTGCGCCCTGCCCCGGGACTCGTCATAGGTAAAACGCAGCCATGCCTCGGCGTCACGCCCCTCGGTGAATGACTCACCGAATCCCAGACGCTCGGCGACTTGCGCCAGAATCCAATAGTCGTCCCGGGATTCGCCCACCGGCTTGATCGCTTGCTGCATTGCGATCATGAAGCGGTCCGACGCGGAGCTGCCGATATCGTTGCGCTCCAGGGCCGTCGTGGCTGGTAGCACGATATCCGAATACTTGGCCTGGGCAGTCCAGAACTGCTCATGGACGATGAGGGTTTGCGGTCGCTTCCAGGCCTCCAGCAGACGGTTGAGGTCTTGATGATGGTGGAAAATATTCCCCCCCGCCCAATAGACCAGACGTATGTCCGGGTAATGCATCCGCTTGCCGTTATAGTCGAACGGGGCTCCTGGATTGAGCAGCATGTCGGTCACTCGCGCCACCGGAATGAAGTCTTTGACCGGATTGACCCCTTGGGAAAAGCGCGGCCCGGAAAACGCTTTGCGACCGCTGCCCGTGTTGTTCATGCAGCCATAGCCAAGGCCGAATCCGCCGCCAGGCAGGCCGATCTGCCCAAGCAGCGCGGCCAGCGTTACCGTCATCCAGAACGGCTGTTCGCCGTGCACCGCACGCTGCAAGGAATAGGCAATGTTGATCATGGTGCGCTGGCGGGCCATGCGCCGCGCCAAGTCGATGATTTGCGGTGCCGGGATGTCTGTCAGGGTCTGCGCCCATAACGGATCCTTGGGTTGGCCATCGACATGACCGAGCAGGTATTGGCGAAACCGCTCATAGCCGACCGTATAGCGCCGGATGAAGTCCTCATTGTGTAAACCTTCACTGACCAACACGTAGGCCAACGCCATCATCAGCGCCGTATCGCTGCCGGGGCGCACCGATAACCATTGATTATTTGTCGGCCCAACCAGGTCTTCGCGCAAGGGACTGACGTTGACGAACTGCACGCCGGCCTCGGACATATTTTCGAGTGCTCGAGACAACAGATGCTCGCTGGCCCCGCCGGGGCTGGTCTGGGCGTTTTTCGCCGGCAGGCCACCGAAAGCGACAAACAACTCACAATGCTGCGCCAGGTTTTGCCATGAGGTATGCGCGGCCAGCAACCAATCCATGTTGCCGACGATATGCGGCATCAACACCCGCCCGGCGCCAAGGCTGTAGCTGTCCATGCTGAACACGTAGCCGCCGAACAGATTGAGGAAGCGATGCAGCTGACTCTGGGCGTGATGGAAGCGTCCGGCACTGCCCCAGCCGTAGCTGCCGCCGAAAATCGCCTGGTTGCCATGCTCGGTCTTGACCCGTTTCAGCTCCCGGGCGACCAAGTCCAGCGCCACTTCCCATGACACTTCGACGAAGGGTTCCTGACCGCGCCGCTCGGGGTGAGATCCGGGCTCGGCGAGGTAACTGCGGCGCACCGCCGGCCGCATGATCCGCGTCGGCGAAGTAATGGCCCCGGGAATCGAAGCACCGATGGGCGACGGATCTGAGTCCCATTCAACAGGCACCATCGCATCCAGTTTTCCGTCGACGACCTGCGGACGGTACGCGCCCCAATGCAGTGAAGTGAAACTCATGGCGCGATGAACTCCCAATGGAATACGGTCGATAGCACGCAACAGATCTGATGTGGGAGCGGGCTTGCTCGCGAAAGCGGTGTGTCAGTCGCCATCAATGTTGAATGCCAGTCCCCTCTTCGCGAGCAAGCCCGCTCCCACATTTGTGCTCTGTTGTCCTGCAAAGAGTGCTCGGGCACTCAACCAATAATTACCAGCTCTCACCCAGCCCCAGCAACCCTAGGATCTGGCGTCTCAGATCCACCAGATAAGGATCGTCGCGATGACGCGGATAAGGCCGTTCGATGGTCAATTGCGCTTTAATCGCTGCCGGTCGGTCACTGAATACGATCACTCGATTGGCCAGCAGCAAAGCCTCTTCAACATCATGGGTCACCAGCAGCGCGGTGTAACCCCTGACGTTGCCACAAATCGATCAACTCTTTCTGCATGGCAATGCGGGTCAGCGAATCCAGCTTGCCTAATGGCTCGTCGAGAATCAGTAGCCGCGGTTCGTTGACCAACGCCCGAGCCAACGCAACACGCTGGGCCATCCCCCCTGACAGCTGCCGTGGATACGCTCGGGAGAACGGGCTGAGACCAACTTTTTCCAGTGCCTCATCGACCTTGGCGGAATAGGTTTTGAGCAGGCCCTGGGCCTCAAGGCCAAGGGCGACGTTGTCCCACACGCGCCGCCACGGGTACAGCGTCGGGTCCTGGAACACCACGACCCGGCTCGGGTCCGGCCCCGTAATCGGCAGGCCATCAGCCAGCAAAGCGCCCGAATCGGCAGGCTCCAGCCCCGCCACCAGGCGCAACAATGTGGACTTGCCGCACCCTGAAGGCCCGAGCAACGCGACGAACTCGCCGGGCGCCACGTCGAGGAAAACCCGATCCAGTACCGGCAAGTGCTGACCGTCCAGGGCAAAACCGTGGCTCAGGTTGTCAATGCGCAGGGCCAACCCTGCCGAGGCCGTTGCTGCGTGTGCCAGCGCTACCATTTCATCGCTCCTTTTTGCCAGGCCAACAACCGGTCACGGATCAGAAACAGCGCCGAGATCAACCCCGAGCAGGCCAGTGCCATGATCAACAATGCCGCGTACATATTGGCGTAGGCCGCCCAACCCTGGGCCCATTGCAAGTACCAGCCGATGCCAGATTTGACTCCCATCATTTCCGCGACCACCAGGGTCGAGAACGAGGCGCCCAACCCCATGAACAAACCGACAAACACGTGGGGCAAAGCGGCCGGGATCGCCACTTTGAAAATCAGAAAGCCCTGCTTCGCGCCCAACGTCCGGGCCACGTCGTAATAGGCTTTGTCGACACTGGCCACACCGGACCACGTCAACACCGTCACCGGAAACCAGGTCGCCAGAGCAATGAGAAAGACACTGGCACTCCAACTGGTGGGAAACAGAAAGAAGCACAGTGGCAACAGCGCCGTCGAAGGCACCGGCCCGAGAATGCGCAGGACCGGGTGCAACCAGTAGCCGATACTGCTCGACCAACCGATCGCAACTCCGGCCACAAAACCGGTCGCGGCACCCAGCGCCACTCCACTTCCAAGCAACAGTGCCGAATGCAGCAAGCTGTCGGCCAGGCGTGGCCAGTCATCGACGTACACCGCGAGCAACGCTTGCGGCGGTGCAAAGAATGGCACCGGCAGCAGGCCCAGCTTGGCGGTGAGCAGTTCCCAGATGCCCAGCAGAATGGGCAGTGCGATCAACCAGGCGCCTGCTGCCCGTAGGCGCGTGGCGAGCTTCGCCGACCAGTGACCGACGATGCCCAGCAACCCGATCAATGTCGCCACGGCCAGGCATAGATTCGCCAGGCCTTGGGTCATTGGCCAAAGGCGCGTGGCGTTGGGCCAATAGCTGATCAACAATGCAACCGCCACCCATGCCGTCACCGCGACCGCACCTTGGCGCCAAAGCTTGAATACCCACGGCCTGGCGGATGCGGCCAACGTCGAAACATCAGCTGAAGACATCGGCGGTGATCTCCTTGGCGAACGCTCCGGCGTCGGTCCCCTGACCGATCACCTCCACGGTTTTCAGGTCGGTGACGTAAGTGGTGATCTCCTTAGTCAGCAACGGGCCAACGGCATGGTGGCCGTGGGTATGGTCGTGCAGGATGGCCTCGACTTCTTCGGTGGAGGTATTGAGCGCATAGGCCTGGAAACCCTTGGCCACGGCCCCGGGATTTTTCACCGAATAGTCGTGGGCCTCGAGAATCGCCTGGGTCAGGGCTGCGACCACGCGTTTGTCCTCACGCACCAGTTTGCCGGTGACGCCGACGACGCAGCAGCTGAGGTTGGCGTACTCCTCGACCAGATTGGTGGACAACTCCTGGGCTTTGCCGGTCTTGATCAGGCGGTACATGAACGGATCACTGCCGCTGACTGCCTGCACTTCACCACGCTCCAGCGCCGTGCCCAGCAGGTCGGCCGGGTACAGTCGCCATTCCACATCCCGCACCGGATCGATGCCGTGCTTTTTCAGCAGGATCGAGAAGAAGTTACGGTCCGGGCTGGCCATGTCGGTGACGCCGATGGTTTTGCCCTTGAGGTCTTCAAGCTTATGCACGTTGCCGTTTACTGCGCTGAGCAAACGCAGGCAACCGCCGTGAGTGCCGGCGGTGAGTTTGACGTCGAAGCCCTGCTCCAGCGCCTTGAGCCAGCGCAATGCCATGCCGACTCCAGCATCGGCCTTGCCGGTGGCGATGGCTTCAAGTAGCACTTCGGTGGAGTTGCCAAAGTTGACCAGTTCGACATCGAGGTTGTGCTTCTTGAAGAAACCCTGACCGTGGGCGATGACCACTGGCGCCAGACAAACCGCATTGAGGTTGACCGCCAGTTTCAGCGCGCGCGGGGCATCCAGGCGAATGAATTCGCCCGTGCCGGCGGGCTCGCTGGAGCTATCGATAACATGGCCGGCGTGCTCATCCGCCGCCCGGCTAAAACGCGGCAGCGACATCAACAACGGACTCGCCAGGGCAACACTGGCCAGCCCCAGCAGGTGACGACGGGTCAAACGTTCGAAAACAGCCATTCAAATATCCCTTTGGTTGGTAGAAGAGTTCAGTTCTTCAGCTCGCCGAGCCCCAGGTGCTCACGCAAGGTCGAGCCTTCATAAGCGCGACGGAACAAGCCTTTGCGTTGCAGATGGGGAATCACGCTTTCGACGAATTCGCTGAACGATCCCGGCAGGTAACCCGGCGAGATCACGAAGCCGTCGCAACCTTCGCCCTGGAACAGCTCGGCCAGTTGGTCGGCGATTTGCGCGCCGGTGCCCACCAGTTGCGGAACGCGAACGCTGCTGGCGAAGATCCGCCCCAGTTGCTCCAGCGTGGTCTCGGCACCCTGCATCAGTAGTTTTTCAGCAGCGGCCGGATGGATCAGCGGCGATTGGGCTATCTGCGCCAGCGTCGCAGATAACGGAAACGGTGACAGGTCGACATTGAGCTGTGAGGCCAGCGTGACCAGCCCTAATTCGGGACGTGCCAGTGCGTTGTGTCGATCGCGTTTGGTCCTTGCTTCGGCTTCCGTGCCGCCAATGAACGGCATGACCGCTGTCAGCACTTTGCAGCTGTCAGCCTCGCGCCCTTGTTGCACGACCTGCGCACGTACGTCGTCGCGGAAGGCGCGCATGGCGCTCAGGTGCGGATGAATGGTAAAGATCGCTTCCGCCCAACGCGCCCCGAAACGCCGACCGCGACCGGACGAACCGGCCTGGATCAGCACCGGTCTTCCTTGGGGCGTGCGCGGAATATTCAGGGGACCTTCGACCTTGAACCACTCGCCACGGTGCTGCACCGACTGGATCTTCGATGGATCGGCCAGCTCCCCGCTTTCGCGATCGAGCTTGAGCGCGCCAGGTTCCCAACTGCGCCATAGCTTCAACGCCACTTCGACGAACTCGTCGGCACGGTCGTAACGCAGGTCGTGCTCCAGATGCTTGTCCTTGCCGAACAGCCGACCTTCGCTGTCGTTCATCGAGGTGACGATGTTCCACGCCGCGCGGCCCTTGGACAGGTGATCCAGGGTGGCGAATTCCCGGGCGATATGTGCAGGCTCGTAATAGGTCGTCGAACGAGTTGCACCCAGACCCAGTTTGCTGGTTTGGCCGACCAGGTAAGACAGGATCGGCAAGGGGTCCAGACGTGTCGCGTCCTGAGCGCCATAACGCAATGCCAGATCCCGGGAGCCGCCCATTTGATCACCCACTGCGAGGCGATCGGCGAAGAACAGAAAATCAAACAACCCCTCCTCCACGACTTTTGCGACGCGCGCGTAGTATTCGGGATCGAGGTAATTGCCGACGGTTTCAGGGTGACGCCAGACGGCGTGACTGTGAACGACAGGCCCCGTCAGCAAGAACGCTGACAGGTGAATTTGACGACTCATGCCAACGCCCCCCTACTTCGCCTTCGGCGTCCAGACTGCGATATCGGAAACCTTCAGAGGCTTGGGCGTGAGCTTCGCCGCGTAATAGGTATCGGCAATCCGTTGCTGCTCGGCCAGTTCATCAACCTTGACCGGGACGATGTCATAGCTGCGGCGGGTGTTCGCCAGCTCCACAGTGGCGGAAGGAATGTTGCCCCACAGCGGGCCGAGTATCTTCGCGGCCTCTTGTGGGTGCGCTTTGACCCACTGCCCCGTCTCGCGCAAGGTGTCGAAGGTAACTTGCAATACGTCCGGGTGCGCGCTGGCGAACTTTGCCGTCGCCAGGTAGAAGCGGTTGTAATCGGCCAGGCCGTCCTTGCCGTCAGCCAGCACGCGCACGTGATGATCCAGTTGTTGGGTCGCCAGGAACGGGTCCCAGATAGCCCAGGCATCGACACTGCCGTTGGCGAATGCCGCCCCGCCATCCGGTGCTTCCAGGTAACGCGGGGTGATGTCGGCGAGCGTCAGACCGGATTTTTTCAGCGCCGAAATCAATAGGAAGTTGCTGCCCGAGCCTTTGGAAACCGCGACGGTCTTGCCTTTCAGATCGGCAACACTATGGATTGATGAATTGTCCTGAACGATGATCGCCTGAGCGCTGGACGATGGGTTTTCCCGCGCGTAATAGGTCAGTGGCGCATCGGCAGCCTGGGTGAACAGCGCAAAGGCGTCGGCGACATCGGCATGCAAATCGACACTGCCGGCGTTCAGGGAACTGAGCAGGCCAGTGCTGAATTCATGCCAGTTGACAGTGAAGCCCAAGGGCTTCAGTCGCTCTTCCAGTTGGCCGTTTTGCTTGAGCAATATCCATAAGGTCGAGGAACGCTGGTAGCTGATATCAATGGCTTGCTGGGCATTTACCCCGGCGGCGGCAAACAACAGGCTGGCGGCGATGATGAGTTTTTTAAACGTCATGAAAGGCCTTTATAGGGGGTGGGCGGCGTGGCTGAGGGAAAAAACCGAGTCAGCAGTGTTGCGTCCAGCAAGACTCGAAGGTCGAGGCTGAAAGCAACAATGATTATATTAATGATGAAATATTATGAAAGAATCATATAACGCTAAGGTTATTCCTGTTTAAGCGTCTGGTCCTGACGTGGGCAGGTGGGGCCGCTCAGCACAACGTAAAACTCCGTGTCCAAGATGATCCCGAGCATCGACGCGACGCGAGAGCAGGTTCGAGTTATTCATGAATATGACGGTCATCACAGTCACTCATCCGATCTATCGTTAGCGTCCAAAATTCTAATCTGCGATTTAAATAGGGCGTTACAGTAAGTTCCTTCTTGCCCTTGAAGGACGCCAGCATGTCATTAATCGCAGAAGTTGCCTGGGTAAACGGTGTCGGTGCTGTCGAAGGATTAGGCGCGGCGCTGGCACGACGATTCGCCAAAGGTGGATATAAGGTCGCCGTGAGCGGTCGCAGCCCCGATAAGCTCAAGGCCGTCGTCGAGAGCATCCAGGCACAGGATGGCGATGCGGTGGCGTTGCCGGCAGACGCAGGCAATGAAGCCGATATCCTGGCTGCGATCAAGGCTGTCAGGGAGCTTGGCCAACTGAAGGTCGCGATCTTCAATGTGGGCAACTCTGTGTCATCCCCCAGCCTTGAACTCAGCGCCGGCCTGTTCGAACAAACTTGGCGAGCTTCGACCCTGGGCGGTTTTTTGTTCGCCAGAGAAGCCACCCGCGCGTTGCTTGAAAACGGTGGCGGCACATTGCTGTTCACGGGGGCCACGGCCTCCTTGAGGGGCAAGCCACCGTTCGCGGCGTTTGCAGCGGCGAAGGCCGGACTGCGCTCGTTGAGTCAGTCCTTCGCTCGTGAGTTCGGCCCGCAAAATGTTCACGTCGCGCACGTGGTGATCGATGGCGGCATCAATGGCGAACGCTTACGCAGCCATGCTCCGCAGCGTCTTGAGCAGCTAGGCGCTGAGGGCGCATTACAGCTTGAGGATATCGCCGAAGCTTACTGGTACCTGCATACACAACCGCGCAGCGCATGGACGCAGGAATTGGATTTGCGGCCGTTCAAGGAATCATTTTAAAGCGGCTCGCATCGAGCCAAGGAGTTCTTATGGGAACCCATCAGCAAGACATTGCACCTGTATCCGTAATCGGCGAGCTCAACTATCTGCTGGACAATGGCATACGTCCGGTCAATTACGCATTCGCGCAGCCCGACGGCCAACCACAACGCACGGGTGTCCTGCAGCCGACTCGGGTCAATATTCATAACGCACGCCTGCTCGACACTCCCGCCACCCTCGATGTGCAAGGCTTTGAGCGAATCGAGCGTCCAAGTGCGGTGCCTGATCTGGAAGACGAAACGCAAGTTCGCCTGCTCTATTACCCCGAGGCTGACGCACTGATTCGCGAGCAAACGGGCGCCATCAAAACCGTGATCTTTGACCACACCATTCGTGTTGATCAGCCTGGCAGAGAGGCTGCAGGAGTGCGCGAACCGGTGCGTTATGTTCATAACGACCAGACTGAGCGTTCCGCCGTGCGCCGTGTGTGCGATCACTTGCCCCCGGAAGAAGCCGAGCAACGTTTGCTCAAACGCTTTGCAATCATCAATTTGTGGCGTCCCATCGGGGGACCGGTCTTTACCACACCGTTAGCGCTGTGCGATGCCAGCACCATCGATCCTGCCGACTTCCTGCCCAGCGACCTGGTGTATCGCGACAAAGTCGGGGAAACTTTTTCCGTGCGCGCAAACCCGAATCATCGCTGGTATTACTACCCCCGCCTACGACCTGAAGAAGCGCTGCTGCTCAAGATCTTCGATTCGCGCACCGATGGTGTGGCACGAGCGGGTGCACACACCGCTTTCGATGATCCTTCTACGCCACGTGATGCTCCTCCAAGGCGCAGTATCGAATTGCGTGCATTGGTGTTCTTTGCCCACTAGTTCACGACCGTAGTTCTTCTCCCCTTCGGTGCGCCTTCACTGGCGCCCGCTCTCAGTCCTGATCTGTCGATCCGGCTTGCGGCCGCCACTCGCCCGATCACCTAGCCGTATATTCGCGCACTGAGCCGCCCCCCCGGCGACATGATCACACCCTCAAAACCTACGAACCCTGGCGAAGCCAGGATCTGCGTGGCTTTGCTCCCGCGTTGAACATTCCAGGCATATCCATAGCAATAAAGGATATTGGTATATACCAGATTGCCTCGCTATAAATCGCCGCAATCAAACACAGTGCCTTGCGTCCATACGCGACGTCAGGCTGGAGTCGATAGCGATGATTTCTGTAAGGGTAATGCTGGAGTACTTTCATCCCTGGCCTAATTCGGCAGGTTTGTATCTGGCTCGCGAACGCGGCTGGTACCAGGAGGCAGGGCTGGATGTCGAGCTGGTGGTGCATGACCCTTGGCGCGGCGACACCCTGGATCATTTACTGTCCGGGGCTGTGCACTTCGGCGTGTTCCCCAGCAACCGACTGCTCGTACGCCGCAGTCTGGGGCAACCGTTGCGGGGAGTGGCAGCGATCAACCACCGTGGCCTGGAGTCAATCCAGACCCTCACCGATTCGGGTATCCAGCGGCCACGGGACCTGGTGGGACGGCGTCTGGCACTCAATCCCACCCCTCGCGGGCTGGCCATGGTCCGGCATTTGGTGCGGGTCGATGGTGGTGATCCCGATGCGCTAATCCTGGTAAATAGTGGTACCCGCGAACTGCGCCCCGAACAACTGGCTGCCGGTGTCGCTGATGCAAGTTTTGGCGGCTACTGGGCATGGGAAGCGCTAATGTCCAGCCCGGTCGAAGCTGAACGGCGCGTAGTCTGGCCGGTCGATGAGCTCGGAGCACCGGCTTATCACAGCTACCTGCTGGGCGCCCATGAGCGGACGCTGGAAACGCAACCCGAACTGACTCGCGCCTTCCTGGCAGCCACCGCCCGAGGTTACCTGGCCACTGCTGCCGATCCCGCCAGCGCCCTGCAAGCCTATGAGACTGTCACCCCCTATTTTCCCCGTGAGCTGCTGGCGGAATCACTGCAGAAGATCGCCCCGACCTGGTTGCACGAGGGCGCCTGGGGCCGGCAACGGGATGAATTGCTCAAACCTTACGCTCACTGGCTGCAAGACAACGGCGTGCTTGACGATGCCGAAGCATGGCGCCAGGCAACCAGTAACGCCTACTTGCCGGAGACGGTCTGATGGCCACCGTCGAAGCCTTGATGGTGCACGGTTTGAGCCACGAGCCGGTGGCTGCGGACTGGCCGCCACTGGATACCCGCGATGTCGAACAACTGTTGCTCGGCTACCCGCAACTCGGGCCGCTACTCAGCCTCAATTGGCATAGCCCCCGACCATTTTCGGCAGCCAGCCTGGTACAGACTCGCGCCGCAACGGTGTTCATCAAACGCCACCATCAGCGAATTCGCACCCCCGCTTGGCTGAGCGAGGAGCATCGGTTCATGGCGCATTTGCGTCAACGTGGTGTACCGGTGAGTCAGGTATTGGCCGACCGCAACGGCGAAACGGCGGTCGCCCAGGGCGAATGGACGTATGAAGTGCATGGGCTGGCGGAAGGTCAGGATCTGTATCGCGAGTCGTTGTCCTGGACACCGTTTTTCAGTCAGCAACACGCCTGGTCCGCCGGCGCGTCCCTGGCCCGATTGCACCTCGCCGCCAAGGACTATCAGGCCGCACCCCGCCAAACCCCGGTGCTTCTGGCTAACTTCAAACTCTGCACCTGCCAGGATCTGCGTGCCTGTCTGCAAAAGGCCATACACTTGGACCCCGTACTCACCGACTACATGAGTCAGCACGACTGGCGCGGCGAATTGCTGCCGCTGCTACTGCCCTGGCATCGCCAGTTGCAACCGTTGCTTGGCCAGCAGCCCGGGTTATGGACCCACAACGACTGGCACGGCTCCAATCTGCTATGGAGCTCAAGTGCCGTCGACGCAGCGGTGAGTTGCGTGCTGGACTTCGGCCTGTCGGACCGCACATTCGCCCTCTTCGACCTGGCCACAGCCATCGAGCGCAATGGCATTCCCTGGCTGGAGCTGGACGATGGCGGCAGTGCCCAGGCCGCGTTGGATGACATCGATGCCTTGCTGGATGGCTATGCCAGCGAAAAACCCTTGTCCTCGGCCGATCTACTGACGCTGGCAGCCTTGTTGCCACTAGTCCATGTGGATTTCGCCCTGTCCGAAATTGCCTATTTCCAGGGTGTGGTGGGTTCCACCGCCAGTGCCGACGTGGCGTACCACGCCTACTTGTTAGGCCACACGCGCTGGTTTTCCACTGAACCGGGCCAGTCTCTGCTCGATCATTTACGGCGCCTTGCCTTAACCAGGAGTTCTGGATCATGACCGCCACCGCAGCCCCCATCCTGATCAGCCCCGAAACGCTAGTCGGGTACATGGCCGATCCCGATCTGCGAATTCTCGATGCCAGCGTCGAATTGCCGACGCCGCGTTTCGATCAGGATTATCGCGTCGCCAGCGGCCGCGACGGTTGGCTCCAGGCCCATATACCCGGTGCGCTACACGCGGACCTGCTCGAAGAACTGGCCCAGCCTCAGGCCTCATTCAGTTTTGCCCTGCCCTGCGCCGATCACTTCGCCAGCGCATTGGCCAGACTGGGCGTCGGAGCCAATAGCCACATCGTGATTTATGACCGCACCGACGGCTTCTGGGCCGCGCGTCTGTGGTGGATGCTACGCAGCGTGGGCATTGCGGCTCAGGTGCTGGACGGCGGTTTCAATGCCTGGCGTGCTGCCGGTTTGCCTCAGCGCCAGGGCAATGAATCACCCGTGCCAATGGCCGAACTGCGGTTGCAGCAAAGCCCGGGGTTCTGGATTGACCGTCAAGGCGTGCAGGCAGTGCTGGCCGGCGAGCGTCCCGGGGTACTGGTCTGCGCCTTGTCCTCAGCCTTGTTCAGCGGTACCGCCCCAAGCCGCTACGCCCGACGCGGGCATATTCCCGGTAGCCTCAATCTGCCGGCCCGTAACCTGCTGGACCCACAGGGCAAATACCTGCCGAGCACGCAACTGAAAGACCAACTGGGTGACGAGCTGCTCAAGACGCCAGCCCCTCTGGTGCTCTATTGCGGCGGCGGTATTTCAGCTGCCGCAGTGGCCCTGGCGATGACACTGGTCGGACGTGACAACGTCCTCTTGTATGATGGCTCGCTTCAAGAGTGGGCCGCGGATTCAAACTTGCCAATGACCACCGGAGCAACTCCGGCCTGACGCCCCCAGGGCACACATCGCTTTTTCCTGTATTAACAGCACGGCTCGTTCCTGGAGCGCGCCTGGGTACCTGTGCCCGGTGTTCGCCTGTCTCGGGATCGCAATCGTCGAGGAGTATTCATGGATATGCTTTACCGGACGTCCCGCGAGGGAGTATCCGCCCCACGATTCACGCTCAATCTTCTGACCCTGAGCCTGCTGCTGGCCAACACGGTGCATACCGCGCAGGCCGCCGACACCGAACTTCCGGCGGTGACCGTAACGGGCGAGGACACCTCTGGCTATCAGGTCAAAAGCGCTTCAGTTGGCGGTTTCGATGCCACGCCATTGCTGGATGCACCGGCGTCGATTTCGGTGATCAACGAGACCTTGATCAACGACCAGCAGGCTCGCCTGCTCAGTGAAGTTCTGAAGAACGATGCCTCGGTGGGTGAAAGCTACGCGCCGGTTGGCTACTACGAAAACTTCGTCGTACGTGGCTTCTCCCTGAACTCCGCCAGCAGCTACAAGATCAACGGCCGCACCATCACCGGCGAGCAAAACGTCGGGCTGGAAAACAAGCAACAGGTTGAAGTACTCAAGGGGCTTTCCGGCTTGCAGAGCGGCGTCACCGAGCCTGGTGGACTGGTCAATTACGTGACCAAACGGCCGACCGATGTGCGTTCGGTCACGGTGGCCACTGACGATCGCGGCAGCGGCTACCTGGCGACAGACGTGGGAGGATTCTTCGGCAGCGAACAGCAGTTCGGGCTGCGTGCCAACGTGGCTCATGAAGACCTGCATTCCTACGTCGAACATACCAATGGTCAGCGCGACTTCGCCTCCCTGGCCTTCGACTGGAACATCAGCCCCGATGCCCTGCTGCAACTGGATGCCGAGTACCAGACCAAGGAACAACGCTCGGCACCGGGATATCAATTGCTCGGCGGCTCCAGCCTGCCACACCATGCCTCACCGAAAAAACTGCTGGCACACCAGAGCGGCTCGAAGCCCGTTACCACCGATGCACTGAACCTCAACGGCAGCTTCGAGTATCGTTTCAGCGACACTTGGAAAGGCAACATCAGTGCAGCGCGCAGCCGTGTGGTGATCGATGACTACAGCTCGTTCGCCTGGGGCTGCTACGGCTCCGCCAGTTGCGCCGGCGCGGCTGTGCCCAACTACTTCAGCCCGGAAGGCGACTACGACATTTACGACTTCCGCAGCCCTGACGATACCCGCCGCAATGACGAGGTACAGGCTGTCCTCAATGGCGTCTTCGACACCGGTGGCCTTGGTCACGAACTGAGCGTAGGCACCAGCGCGTTTCGTCGCGTGGTGGATAAACGCGACGCCATCAACGTGATGATCGGCAGCGCCAATATCGATAGCGAGCCGGCAGATTTCGCACGCTACGACGGTCCGCTCAACGACTCTTATCGACGCCTGGACAGCCGCCAGTACGGACTGTTCTTCAATGACCGGATCAGCTTCAACGAACAATGGCAGACCGTGCTCGGCGGGCGCGAAGTGCGTCTGGATGAGGAGACATTCGACAGCCAGGGCGATACCACCCGACACACTCAACGCTACGTGTTCCTGCCCCAGGCTGCACTGATCTACAAGCCGGTGCAGAACCTGTCGCTGTATACCCGCTACAGCAAGGGCCTGTCACTGGGCGGTGAAGCGGCGTGGTTCACCACCAACGCCTATGAAATCCTCGCGCCCACCGTATCCCGGCAGATCGAGGCGGGCATCAAGTATGACTGGCAACGTATCAGCCTGACCGCAGCGCTGTACCAGATCCGCCAGGCATACCAGTACTCCCGGCCGAATGACGACGGCACGTTCACCTTCACCCAGCAGGGTGAACAGAAAAACACCGGACTGGAACTCTCGGCCAATGGCTGGGCCAGTCAGCGCCTGCAGATTTCGGCCAGTGTCGCGGCGATCCGTGCACGGGTCAGCGACAGCGGCACACCGGCCTATGAAGGTCACCAAGCGATCAACGTGCCGACACTGCGCGCCAGTCTCTACGGTGACTACGCCCTGCCCTGGGTCGAGGGGCTTGCCCTGCTCGGCGGTGTGCAATACAGCGGCAGCAAATACGCCAATCGCCAGGGCGAGGTCGAGACTGGCGCCTACGCCATCTTCAACGTTGGCAGCCGCTACAGCACCCGTATCGACGGTTACGACACCGTGTTCCGACTGACCGTCGACAACCTGTTCGACAAACGCTACTGGCGTGACGCCGGTGAATACATGGGCGATGGCTACCTGTTCCAGGGCGCACCACTGACCGCCCGCTTGAGTGCCTCGATCAACTTCTGATAGCTCCCCTTATCGCTTCAGTTGAGGAACACGTTATGTCCGATCTTGAAATCATCGCCGTCGTGCTCAACATCCTCGGCGTCTGGCTGACCGCCCGGCGCATCCGCTGGTGCTGGCCTGTCAGTGTGCTGGCGGTGTTGCTGTATGCCTGGATTTTCTATCAGGCCAAGCTCTACTCCGACACGCTGTTGCAGGGCATCTTCGCCCTGCTGCAAGGCTACGGCTGGTGGCGCTGGAGCCAGGGCGGCCTGACCCATGGCAAGGTCCGGGTGGCCAGGCTGCCCTTGCGTGAGGGATTGCTCGGCCTGCTTTTCGGCGCGCTCGGTGCCGTGTTGCTCGGCGCCCTGATGTACGGCTTCACCGACGCCGCAGTGCCCTGGCTCGACGCGCTGCTGACCGCCTTCAGCCTGGTGGCGAGTGTCTGGGCGGCACGCAAGTACGTGGTCAGTTGGTGGCTGTGGATCGTCCTCGACTGCCTGTATGTCGGCCTGTTCCTGTTCAAGGACTTGCGCCTGACGGCCGCGCTGTACGCAGGCTTTGTGCTGCTGGCGGTGTATGGTCTGCGGACCTGGCAACGAGATCTGGCGCGCCAGGGGCTGCAACCGGATGCCGGTGACAGTGTGCTCGCAGACAGCTCGACGGCTGGCGAGCCGATTCGTTAGTGTAAGCAGCTTATCGATGGCGTCCACGGACGCCCTCCCTCATCGATCCGCCAACGGACGCACTACCGAATGCCTTTCGATCCTCTTTCACCACACTACCAGCGGATTCGCGAGCAGATCGCCTACGACATCGCCACAGGTACGCCCCAGGCCGATGAAAAATTTCCCTCCGAGCGGGAAATGATCGAACGCTTCGGTTGTACCCGGGTGACCTTGCGCCAGGCGCTGCAACAGCTGGAAGCCGAAGGTTTGGTGTACCGGGAAAACCGTCGCGGCTGGTTCGTCAGCCCGCGGCGAATACGATACGACCCCACGCGAATCAGCGGCTTCATGGACTATGTCAGTGCCCAAGGCCGTACACCGCGAACCGAATGTCTGCAGGCCGAACTGCGCCCTGCCGGCGCCTGGCTGGCCAGACGCATGAGCCTGAGTTCGGAAGATGAGCCGGTATTTTTCCTCCAACGTCGACGCTGGATTGATCGGCGCCCGGTGCTGCTGGAGTTCAACGCACTGCTGGCGAGCTGGTGTCCGGGCTTGCTCGACGCTGATTTGAACACCTCCCTGACTCGGGTCCTGCGCGAGCGCTTTTCGCGGGTGCAATCACGCTGCGAGCTGGAGATGCACATTGGCACCGTCAACGAGGATCAGGCAGAACTGCTGCAACTTTCCCCAGGCTCGACCAGCGTCTACCTGGAACGCCTGAACTTCGGCGAAGAGGACCAGGCCGTGGAGTTCGACCAGGAATTCTGGCGCCCCGACGCACTGTCGATCGTGATGGAGACCCGTTATCCAGGGAAGACTTGACTCAACAGGCAAGCCGCACGGCCAGGAATGCGCGCGGGATCGCCCTGATTGATCGCGGCACGCGCGTTCCTGTGGTGCAACCTACGAAGGTCCACTTCGATGCACGCTGTCCATCTCCCCAATGATCCGGGAAATGGTTAACCGGTTGGCTCGTGAGCCTGCCGATTATCCTTCGGTTGGCCATGCCGCCAGGCTTGCACGAGTGATCCTCGACGAACTGGTCGAAATGCCGCGTGAGCGCTTCAACCTACCCATCTCCGGCAATCCTAAAATTCGTGCGATAGCAAATGCACTGACGCTCGAGCCTTCCGACCGCAGTACGTCAGCCGAATGGGCGAAACGCGTGGCGATCAGCGAGAGGTCGCTGTCGCGATTGATGATTCGTGAGACGGGCCTCACGTTTGGACGCTGGCGGCAGCAGTTGCACCTTGTCGTTGCACTGCGAGAATTGGCCAGTGGTGCGAAGGTGCAGAACGTTGCGGCCGAGCTGGGCTATAGCTCGGTCAACGCCTTTATCACAATGTTCAAAAAAGGCACTAGGGAACACGCCCGCACGGTTGAGCAACTGCACTGCAACTAGTAGCGGAGTCGTACCACCTTAACTGAGAGGCTCGAGGAAAGCGTCTGCCCGTTGTTGCACCGACTCTTTCTGCCTGAACATTTGCTGCCAGGCGAGCTGCGCCTGGACAATGGCGACCGCCTCCAGGACTTTCTGCGTCCAGCGGTCATCCTCCGGATGCACCACGACAACGCGAAACCCATGATCGTTGCCTTCAATCTGCACACCCTCGGAATCATCGACATGCAAATCGATATCGAACGCCGGCGGATATTTCGAAGGCGCATTCAACATCCCATGCACCGTCAGGGCACGGTTGTGCAGCACGCTGTTGACCACGCCGTCGACGCGGATGCCGTACAGCAATAGCCAATGCCGGATATAGGACGGCGTGCGCCCGGACGACGTGTAGACCCAGATGCTGCAGCCCTGGCGGCGCAGCTCTCGGATCAGGGAGCGTGTGCCCATGCGCAACGGCTCACCCAACCAACGATGAACACAGGCCGGCAGCCTGCTCTGCTCGACGGCACAATGGTGAAGTTGGCAGGCGAGCGTGTCATCGATATCGAATGAAATTCGTATGCGTTGCCGCTTGAACAACCGCGTCGGCATAACGCGGCGGATGGCCCGCCCTACCCGGCTGCCGAAGGTTTTGCACCTGGCGAACGCTGGATACCCGCTCATCAATGGCCACCTTGATAAATGGGCAAGGACTTGTCCTTGAGAAAAAACTTCATGGGATCGGGCGCCTGTTCTTCTAAAAAAGCTGCGTATTTTTTCTTGATCTTGGGCAATTCGTACAATGCCTTGACGCCGTGCTTGGCGGAGTTGCGTATGACTGATGACGGATTGAAGTAGCCCTTTGCGTTTTCCAGCGTCAACACGAAAGGAGGCAAACCCGCACGCATGAGCAAATAGCTGACGATGAGCGAGCCACTGCGGTTGTTACCTTCGATGAACAGCTGCGGCTTGCTGAGAATGCGTACATAGACGCCGGCCGCACGCTTCCAGACTGATTCGCTGCGATACGCGCAGTACCAGTTGTACAAGTCCTTGATGCCTCCCTCAACATTGTTGAAGAAATGCGCCTCGGTGGCTGCCAGGTGCTGGGCGTATTCCAACCGGCGCGCCGGATCTCGGCCACACAGCACCGTGGCATTGATCTCCAGCATCAGGTTCAGTTGCTGAAGATCGAACAGGTCGACGCCGCGGGCAACATAGTCGTCAACCAATGCATAACCTTCAAGCACATTCTGCAGCACTTCGTCAGTCAAGGGGTCGCGTGGCTCGGTGAAGTACCGGCTCAGCTCGACGAAGCGGCCCTGAACTTCACGCAGTGCGCGTTCAATTGCAGGTAAATCAAGGCGGTGCGTAACAGGCATTGGTGCTCCTTGAAAACGTTTGGCAAATGTCTACCGGATGCCGCCAAATCCGTTTGGCTTCTGCAGGTATGCGGCCTTGACCGGATGTGATGCTTAGCTGAACTTGCCGCTGATGTAGTCTCCCGTCATCTGTTCACGCGGGTTGTCGAAAATCTGCGTGGTCGGGCCCATTTCCACCAGATAGCCGGTTCGCGTGCCCTGGGAAATGTCCACCGAGAAGAAAGCCGTGGTGTCGGCGACGCGGATGGCTTGCTGCATGTTGTGGGTGACCAGCGCGATGGTGTAGTCCTTCTTCAACTCCACCATCAGTTCCTCGACCCTCCGGGTAGCGATCGGGTCGAGCGCCGAACACGGCTCATCCAGCAGCAGGACTTCCGGCTCGGTGGCGATGGCGCGGGCAATGCACAGTCGTTGTTGCTGGCCACCGGAGAGCGACAGGCCGCTGACCTTGAGCTTGTCCTTGACTTCGTCCCACAGCGCGGCGCCTTGCAGCGCATGCTTGACCCGGTCGCCGATGTCGCCTTTGTAGCGATTGAGGCGCAGACCAAACGCGACGTTGTCGAAAATGCTCATCGAAAACGGGTTCGGCTGCTGAAACACCATGCCGATGTAGCGGCGCACGACCACCGGATCAACGCCCTTGCCGTAGACGTCCTGTCCGAGGAAATGCACGTGGCCCTCGAAACGGAACCCCTTCACCAGGTCATTCATCCGGTTGAGGCTACGCAACACGGTGCTCTTGCCACAGCCGGAAGGACCGATGAACCCGGTGATCTTGTTTTTTTCGATCGGCACATGGCTGTCACGTACCGCCATGAAGTTGCCATAGAAAATCTTGTCCAGTTTGCAGTCCATGACTACAGGCGCCTGGGTGACAAACGGAGCGGCTATTTGCGCAGTGGATACGTTCAAGATCAGATGCTCCCGTTCTTAATATTTGGGCTTGCCGAAAATACGGCTGATGATGTTCACGAACAGCACGATCATCACCAGCACCAGTGAGGCCGCCCACGCGAGTTCAAGTTGGTTGTCGAAAGGCATCCCGGAGAAGTTGTAGATCAGCACCGCCAGCGAGGCGGTCGGGTTCATGACCTCGAGATTGCCTTGGTGGTAAATCCAATAGTTGCTGAACAGCGCGGTAAACAGCAGCGGCGCCGTCTCGCCCGCGGCACGTGCCACAGCGAGCATGACCCCGGTCAGGATGGCCGGCATGCCGGTCGGCAAAATGATTTTCCAGATCACCTGCGAGCGGGTGCAGCCCATGCCATAGGCGGCATCCTTCATGATCTTGGGCACCATCCGCATCGACTCTTCCGCCGTCAGCACGACGATTGGCAGCATCAGGACCGCCAGCGCCACGCCACCCGCCGGCGCCGAATACGTACCGGTGGTCATCACCACCAGGGCGTAGGCAAACACCCCGGCCAGGATCGACGGCAGGCCCGTGAGCATCTTGGCGGCAAAACGCGCTGCGTTCCCCAGCTTGCTGTCCGGTCCCAGCTCAGCCAGGAAGATTGCCGCCATGATGCCGACCGGCACCGCGATCGCCGCCGCGATACCGACCATCACGAAGGTCCCTGCCATCGCGTTGCCGAAACCGCCACCCATCTCGAAGCCCGTCGGCGGCAGTTCGGTAAAGACTTCCAGGTTGAGACGCGCGCCGCCGCGGGTAATCAGCATGTAGAGCACGGAGATCAGCGGCACACTGGCCAGTAGCGCACCAGCCCAGACCAGGGTGGTCAAGATCAGGCTTCGCAGGGCACGGCCTTCGAACTTGCGCTGCAGGCTGGGCATCGCGCCTGTTGGAGACGTCAGGTCTGTTGCAGCAGTGAGATCAGTCATCACTTATTACCCCGCTGGGCGTACATCATGATCATCGAACCGAAAATGTTCACGATCAGCGTAATCAACATCAACACCAGGGCGGCATACATCAACACCTCGATCTCGTTCGGCCCGGCTTCGGGGAAGTTCAACGCCAGCAGGGCGGCGAGCGTGTTGGCCGGTGCAAACAGCGAGAGGGAAATGTTGTTGGCATTGCCGACCAGCATGGCCAGCGCCATCGTTTCACCCAGGGCGCGCCCCAGGCCCAGCACCAGAGAGCCGAAGATGCCGGTGGCGGCGGAAGGCACCATCACCTTGAGAATCGCTTCCCAATGGGTAGTCCCCATGCCGTAGGCGGCCTGCTTGGTTTTCATTGGCACAGCCGTGAGCGCGTCCTGCGAAACGGCGGCAATGGTCGGCAGAATCATGATGGCGAGCACCAGCGCTGCGGGTAGCAAGCCTGGGCCGCTCAGGGTCGTGCCGAAAAAGGGTACCCAGCCGAGTTCGCTGTTCAACCAGGTTGTCAGCGGCCGAATCGCCGGGATCACCACGTAGATCCCCCACAGGCCATAAACCACGCTGGGAATGGCCGCGAGCAGTTCGACGATGGTACGGAAGATGGCGGCGAGCTTGGGCGGCAGGAAATCCTGGGTCAGGAAAATCGCCATGCTGACGCCGAAAAAACCAGCGATCAGCAATGCGATAAAGGCGCTGTAGAGCGTGCCCCAGATAGCCGGCAGGATGCCGTATTTGCCTTGGTTAACGTCCCAGACGCTGCCCAAAAGCACATCAAAGCCGTGCTTCTCCATGCCGGGAAGTGCCTTGCGTCCCACCTCGAACACCAGCGCAAATACCAACGCCAGAATCAGTACCACGCCGATACGCGCAAGCGCACGAAAGGTGCGATCAACCAGGAAATCCTTCCTCGAAGGTGGTTGGCAGGCAGAGTCCGGATTAACCGGTACGACAAAAGGTTTGTTCATGGGCTGAGTCCGGAACAAGGGGGAAAACTCTCCCGGCGTGGCGCAGACGCACACTCCGAGAGAGACCTCACGGCGTTACTGGATGTTGGCGGACGCTTTGCGAACCTGCTCGACGACCGATTGCGGCAATGGGATATAACCCATCGAATCGGCAATCTTCTGTCCCTCGGCCAGGCTGTATTCGACCATTTCACGCATGGCCTTGGCCTTGGCCGGATTGCCGTTGTCCTTGCGGAAAATCATCCAGGTGTAGGACGTGATCGGGTAGGACTTGGCACCGTCCGGATCAGGCAACCAGGCCACCAGGTTTTCCGGCATCTTCACCGCCGCCAGGGCCTCGGCACCGCTTTCGGCGTTTGGCACGACGTACTGACCGGCCTTGTTCTGCAGTTGAGCGAAGTCAACCTTGGCGAGCTTGGCGAAGCCGTATTCGATGTAACCAATCGCGCCCGGAGTTTGGCGCACAGTGGCCGTGACACCATCGTTCTTCGGCGACTTGATGAACTTGTCGCTAGCCGGCCAGTTGACGGTGTTGCCCTCCCCCAACGCCTGCTTGAACTCCGGATTGATTGTCGCCAGGTGCTTAGTGAATACCGCAGTCGTGCCGCTGGAGTCTGCACGCACAACAACCGTGATCGGCGTATCGGAGAGTTTCAGATCCGGGTTGGCGGCGACGATCTTCGGATCGTTCCAGCGGGTGATTTTGCCCAGAAAAATGTTGGAGTACACATCTCGGGGCAGTTTGAGCCCCTTCGGATTGCCCGGCAGGTTATAAGCCAGCACGATTTCACCTGCGGTCATCGGCAACAACTGCACGCCTTCAGCGACCTTGGCGATATCTTCCTCTTTCATCGCCGAGTCACTGGCGGCGAAATCAACCGTTTTGTTCAGAAAGTCCTGTACACCCGCGCCACTACCCTTGGATTGGTAATCCACAGTGACACCGTCAGATTTCTTGCTGAAATCCTTGAACCAAGTGAGGTAGATCGGTGCAGGGAAACTCGCCCCGGACCCCGTCAGACGGACACTCTCTGCAGCGTAGGACGCCGAGGTGGCACAAAGAGAAACCGCAATGGCGAGCGCAGCAGACTTCATCAAACTTTTCATTAGGGGAACACCTTGTGATTACGGGCTCCCGAACTTTGCAGCAGTTTTGTTACGTTCTCATGAAAGTTGAATGGCAGCAGTACGCTCACTCTCCATATGGCCCGGTAGGGACTTAATGTAATTGGTTCGTAACAAATTACGCCTAACACTTTGCCACCCCATCCTCGTGCGAGCCTCCCTCCTATGTCTCCCAGAGAAGCCACCTTAATCCAGCGCATCCACCGTGAACTGCTTGATCACAGTGACGAAGAGCTGGAATTGGAATTATCCGAAGACGGCCATGACCTGAACGCGCTGTTCGATGAGCACGTAGAAGAAGGTACTGAGAAGGATGCTCGAAGGACCTATTTCAGCGAACTGTTCCGCCTGCAAGGCGAACTGGTAAAACTGCAAAGCTGGGTGGTCAAGACGGGCCACAAAGTCGTGATCCTGTTCGAAGGGCGTGATGCCGCGGGAAAAGGCGGTGTGATCAAACGTATCACCCAACGCCTGAATCCCAGGGTCTGCCGGGTCGCCGCCCTACCCGCCCCCAACGACCGGGAACGTACCCAGTGGTACTTCCAGCGCTATGTCTCGCACCTGCCGGCGGCGGGCGAAATCGTGCTGTTTGACCGTAGTTGGTACAACCGTGCCGGGGTGGAACAAGTGATGGGGTTTTGCAACGAAGATCAGTACGAGGAGTTCTTCCGTACTGTACCGGAGTTCGAACGTATGCTCGCCCGCTCCGGCATCCAGTTGATCAAATACTGGTTCTCCATTTCCGACCAGGAACAGCATCTGCGCTTTCTCAGTCGCATCCATGATCCGCTCAAGCAATGGAAACTCAGCCCCATGGATCTGGAGTCCCGTCGGCGCTGGGAAGCCTACACCAAGGCCAAGGAAATCATGCTTGAACGCACCCACATCGCCGAAGCGCCGTGGTGGGTGGTACAAGCTGATGACAAAAAGAAAGCCAGGCTCAACTGCATCCATCACCTTCTCGGGCAGATGCCCTACGAAGAGGTGGAAATGCCGGTAATCGAACTGCCGCAACGCGTCAGGCAGGAGGATTATTCCCGCAGCCCCACGCCGCCGGAACTCATCGTGCCTCAGGTCTATTAAGGTCAGCCAAATGGGCACGCCGTTAAGGGCTTACGTGCGATTCACAAAATCCAATGGCGCGATGAGGGGCCCGAAGGGCTGCCGATCTGCTGGACCGGCCTGGACGAGCAGAACCCAACCGGGCGGAATCAGTTATTTAAATTAATCATTGCTCCATGAATCAAATCGACATCTGCTCGCTAGGAGAAAAGTCACCGAGCAACTCAATGAAGGACTGACGCAACCAACGATTAGCCGGGTCATGATGAAAGCGCGTATGCCAATACAGGTGTATGTCATATCCGCAGATAGCCCAAGGCAGCGGGACCAGGCGCACATTGGTAATTTCGGAGAACCGCCGGCCGACTGCCAGTGGGACGGTGGCGATCATGTCGGACTCGGCCACCAGGAACGGCACGCCCATGAACCGTGGCAGGCTGAACCGCACCCGTCGTGTTACGCCGTGGGAGGCCAGCTCCTTATCCAGCACACCCATGCCGCGCCCCTCGGCCTGGACGGCGACATGCACGGCGGCCTGGTATTGCTCGGCGCTTATGGTGTCGCCGATGGTGGGATGATCGCTGCGCACTATGCACACGAAAGAGTGGCTGTACAGCGCCCGATGCCGGATCGAGGTGTTGAGCAGACGAGGGAAATAGCCAATGGCCGCGTCGACCTCGCCAGCGTCCAAGCCCTCTTCCAATTGCTCGGAGGACAACGCCTGAGTGCGAATTCTCAGCTTCGGCGCCGTTTTGTCGAGCATGCGCATCAGCCGTGGCAGGAACACCATTTCACCGATATCCGACATGCACAACACTAACTGGCGATCCGAGTGTTCGGCGACGAATCCCGTGGACGGCAGTACCTCGCTACTGACCATCTCCAGAATGCGTTGCACCGGCTCGGCGATCTGCAAGGCTCTCGCGGTGGGCTGCATACCATGGGAGGTACGGATGAACAAAGGATCGTCGAATAGCGTCCGTAACTTGCCCAGGGCGAAACTCATGGCAGGTTGACTGAGCCCCATGAGATCCCCGGCCAGGGTCACGCTTTGCTTTTTGCGCAACGCATCGAAGACTTTCAATAGGTTGAGGTCGACGTCCTTGATATCCATATTTTGGATTTTATCTATAAGTGAAATAAGGTTTTCGGATTCTAGGCCGACGCCTAGACTCGGCACAAGATGGTTAACGTGATTAACCGGATTGGCATTCTTATAACAATAACGGAGCACCCCATGCCCAAGAAGCTGCGCAGCAATTTCCCTTACGGGTCCTATTTGTGGGCTGTGCGCGCCGCCCAGTGGCGCGCCTTGGGGATCGATGAGAGCGAGCTGGAGAAACCCAAGATCGCTATCGTGAACTCGTCGTCCAACCTGGCGATCTGCTTCAGCCATCTGGATGGCATCGCCAATGCCCTCAAGCAATCGATACGCGATGCCGGCGCCCTGCCCTTCGAAATTCGTACTGCCGCTCCCAGTGACTTCATCACCGGCGCTGGTGCCGGGGGTGCCTATATGCTCGCTGCCCGCGACCTCATCACCAATGATATCGAAGTCGCGGTCGAAGGGGCTCAACTCGACGGCATGATCTGCCTGGCCTCCTGCGACAAGACCGTACCCGGTCAACTGATGGCCGCCGCCCGCCTGAATATTCCGACGCTGGTGGTGGTCTGTGGCTACCAGCCGAGTGGCGAATACAACGGTAAGCATGTCGATATCGAAGACGTGTTCATCAGTTCCATGCACGTGGTCACAGGCAAGCTACCGGTCGAGGAATTGGCCGGCATGGCCCGCAATGCCATCAAGGGCCCTGGGGTCTGCTCGGGGATGGGCACCGCCAACTCGATGCACCTGGTGTGTGAAGCCCTTGGCATGGCTTTGCCCGGCAGCGCGCCCATCGCGGCCAACAGCCGGCAGATGTTCGACTTCGTGCACCAAGCCGGCCAACGCATTGTGGAAATGGTCGAAGAAGACCTCAAACCTCGCGATATCCTCACCCCAGAGGCCTTCGCCAATGCAGTGGCGACCATTCTCGCCGCGGGCGGCTCCGTCAATACCATCAAGCATATGCAGGCGGTGGCAGCCGAAGGCGGAGTCGACGTGGACGTCTACCAGCTCTTCAGGGACCTGGGCAAACAGGTGCCTGTGCTGGTTGGCGTACGGCCGGTGGGTGAACATAGCATCGAGCAAATGGAAGCCGCAGGCGGTGGGCGTGGGCTGCTCAAGCGCCTGGAGCCCTTGCTGCATGGCGATGCATTGACGGTCACCGGCAAAACCCTGACGCAGAACCTGCACGGGGTAATCGTCAGCGACGATGCAGTGATCCGCCCGCTGGACAACCCCTTCGCCACCCAGCCAGCCATCGTGATGCTGCGCGGCAATATCGCGCCCCAGGCAGGCATCGTCAAATACGGCATCGACCCGCAGAAGATGCGCCGCTTCGAGGGACCTGCGATCTGTTTCGAACGCTCCGCCGATGCCATCGAAGCCTTGCAGGATGGGCGCATCCAGCCCGGCCATGTGGTGGTCATGCGCGGCGCCGGAGTGCGCGGCGGCCCGGCCATGGGCGGCGGCGCCTCGAAAGTGGTGTTCGCCATTGACGGCGCCGGGTTGGGCGACCACGTGGCCATGCTGACTGACGGTCATCTTTCAGGGTTGGTGTGCAAGGGCCTGGTCGTGGCTGAAGTCGCTCCTGAAGCAGCCGTCGGCGGACCATTGGCGCTGGTCGAGGACGGCGACATCGTCACCATCGACCTGGACCTCAACACCCTCGATGCCAATATCAGCGAAACCGAGATGCAAGCACGGCGTGCCCGTTGGCGGCCTTTGGCGCCACAGTTCGGCGGCGGGTGGCTGGACATCTACCGCAATAACGTGTCGTCCATGGAGCACGGTGCGGTCCTGATCAAACCGCTGGACATCAGCCGTTCGGGAGAACAGCCGCAATGAGATTGCGCGACGACGAGAAAGCCATGCTCGCCGGCGACCAAGGTCCGGCGGTGCAAAAAGCCATGGATTTGCTGGTGCGTTATGGCGAGGCCCTGGACGCAGAATGTCTGGTGGACACGCGCAATGTGGCCGGAACCATCGGTGCCACCACCCCGTTCCTGCGTCAGTACGCCGAGCGCGAGGGAGGCATGGACGCGGTGTTCAGCGAGTTCAATCTCGACAGCGCCGAGGTGGTCAGAATCCCCAAGGTCAAGGTCTTCAGCAGTCACCTGCAACAGGGCATCGACCCTCGGCATGCCGAACGCCAAGGCATCTCGCAGGATGTGGTGCGCATTTATGAAACCGGCCAGGCCTATAGCAGCGGCCTGGGTGTGCAACCGTTGAATACCTGCACGCCCTATCAAGTCGGCAACGTACCAGTGAAAGGCGAGCACTGCGCGTGGATGGAATCCTCCGCCGTGATCTACATCAACTCAGTACTCGGCGCCCGCACCAATGCCGAGGGCCGCGAAAGCACCGGCGCAGCGATGCTGACCGGCAAGATTCCCTATTGGGGCCTGCACCTGGACGAGAACCGTCGCGGTACCCACCTGATCCAGTTGGATATAGACGTGAGCACCACGGCCGACTGGGGACTGCTTGGCTACTGGGTCGGTGAACAGGTGCAGGATTGCATCCCGGTCATCGAAGGCGTGAGCCATCAGCCCAACCTGGCGCGTCTCAAGCACTTTGGCGCGGCGGCGGCTTCCAGCGGTGGCGTGGAAATGTACCACCTGGTCGGGGTCACACCTGAAGCACGCACTCGCGAGCAAGCGTTCGGCGCCTCCCGGCCTTCAGCCACGTTGCGCTTTGGTGAAGCCGAACGGCGCTGGGCCTACGAGCAAGTCAACGTCACGGCGCGCGATGCACAAGTCGATTTCGTCATGCTCGGCTGCCCGCATTACAGCCTCGAACAAATCTGGGAAGTCTGCCAACTGCTGGAAGGCCAGCGTCTGAGTGCGAACACCGAGCTCTGGATATTTACCGCCGCGTCGATCAAGCAACTGGCAGACGTGGCCGGTTACACCCACATCATTGAGCAGGCAGGTGGGCATGTGATGACCGATACCTGCTCGGCAATCGGCAAGGTGCTGCCCAAGGGCACGCGCGTGGCGGCCGTGGACTCGGCCAAGCAGGCCCATTACCTGCCGGCAATCATGGGCATCCAGGCGTGGTTCGGCACCACCGCAGAATGCGTCCAGGCGGCCATCGATGGCCGTTGGAAAGGAGTACTGAAATGAGCGCAACCTTTACGCTCCGAGGCCGCAAGGTTGTCGGCGGCTGCTTCGAAGGCGAAGCCTTGGTGACCCGTGACCGCATCTCCGGCTGGGGTGGCATCGACCCGCGCAGCGGCACTGTCATCGAGACGCGCCACGAGCTCAAGGGCATCAGTTTCGCCGGCAAGGTCCTCGTGTTTCCCGGCGCCAAGGGGTCTTCCGGCTGGTCCTCGCAGTTCCATGTCGCCCGTCTCGCTGGCGTCGCGCCTGGCGCCATGTTGTTCAATGAAATGACGGCGAAAATGGGCCTTGGTGCCGTTGTCGTCCATGCACCAGCCATGACCGACTTCAACGAGGACCCGCTGAACCGGATTCGCACCGGGGATTGGGTCCGCGTCGATGCCGACGCCGGGACCGTCGAAGTGATCCCGCGTCAATCGCGTACCGATCTATCCACACAGCCACAGCCGCCCGGCCTGGAACGAACGCGAAACCCGTCGTAACCCGAATATGACTGCCGAAACACCTGCTCCCGTGGCCCTAGGTCAACGGGCTCGGGCTCGGCTACCCTGTTGACACCTCAAAGGTAGTTTTATGGCTCATGTTATTCGCACGGTACGCCGTACCAGCGCCCTCACCGCCCAACGCTTGCAGGCCGACGTATGCATCGCCGGGGCCGGTATCTCCGGTATTTCAGCCGCCCTCGAGGCCGCCGCGCTCGGCAAGCGCGTGGTGCTGTTCGACGCCCTGCCGATGCTCGGCGGCCAAGCGGTCGGCTCGATCATCGGCACCTTCTGCGGACTGTTCTCCAATGGTCCGAACCGCCAACTGCTGACCCATGGCATTGCCGACGGTATCCTTCGCGACCTGGGTGCCTCGGGAGACTTGCACCAGGCCATCGGGCCATTGACCACAGTGGTTTACTACGACGAAGTCGCCCTCGGTCGCTGGATTGGCCAAAAGGTGCTCGACGCAGGCATCACCGTAGTGCTCGGTGCGGTGTTACGTGATGTAGTGCGCGAAGGCACGCGGGTCCAGGAAGTGGAGTTGGCCACACGCTATGGCGACGTGCGCGTGGCGGCCAACGGTTTCATCGATGCCAGTGGTGATGCGGCACTGGTGTGGAACGCGGGACTCGCCTGTCGCGAGCCGGATACGCCAATCTATGGCACCCAAATGTTCGTCCTTGAACATATCAACGAAGCCCACTTGCCCACCCGTGCGCAATTCACCGAACGGGTCAAGCAAAAGGCCAAGAGCTACGGGATCGAACGCGATGACGGCTTGTTCTTCCAATTTCCTGGACGCGGCACGGCGGCCTTCAACATGACACACATCGAAACGCCCCTGGACCCCGTCGCCGCCTCTCACGTCGCCATCGCCGGGCGCCAGCAGGTGGACCAAGTGATCCACTTCCTCCAATCGGAGTACCCCGAGGCTTATGGCAAGGCCAAAGTGCGGGCGTATGCGTTGCCAGGCATTCGCCAGACTCGCTGGATCGTCGGACATCACCATCTGACAACTGACGAAGTGCGGGCTGCGACGATGTTCCCGGATGCGGTAGCACGTACCTCCTGGCCAGTGGAATTACACGGCAATACCAGCGGTTACCAGTGGGAGCCCTTTGGTGACGATCACATCCACAGCGTGCCGCTGCGCAGCATGCTTCCCCAAGGCAGCGATAACCTGGTCGTCGCCGGCCGCTGCATAGACGCCGATGCAGCCGCGCTGTCGAGCGTCCGCGTGATGGGGCCGTGTATCGCGATGGGGGCCGCCGCCGCTCATGCGCTGGATCTCGCAGGCCCCAACGGCAGGTTGAGTGACATACCCGCCCAGGCATTGCGTGAGCGGCTGGCGTTCAATCTGGAATAGTTTCAAGCGGTTCGACGCGCCCGCCGTGCAGAGCGGGCGCCACTCCAACAACAATAAAAAATGCAGTGGAGAACGCACATGTCACAGCCCCGTACCCTGGATGTCGCGGCACTTATAGAAGGCCGCAAGTTGTCACGCTTCAACTACGTGGTGATTCTGGTCTCGGTATTGATCACCTTCCTCGACGGCTTCGATTTGCTGGTGCTCTCGCACACCGCTTCCTACATCGCCGATGAGGTCGGCCTGGACAAGATCCAACTGGGTGAAATCTTCTCCATCGGCCTGTTGGGCATGATGCTGGGCGGTTTTTTCTTCGGTTATCTGGGTGATCGTATCGGACGGCGTCCCACGATTCTGTTCTCCACGTGCTCGTTCGGCCTGTTGACGCTACTGTTTGTCATGGCCGACAGCTACGAATCGCTGATGGTCCTGCGTTTTTTCAATGGCTTCGCCCTGGGCGCCATGCTGCCATTGTGCTGGGCCCTGAACATCGAGTTCGTCCCCAAGCGTTATCGCTCCACAGTGGTCACTGTCATCATGGTCGGGTTCAGCCTCGGCAGCGCGATGGCCGGCCCGCTGACGGTGTGGCTGGCGCCGCATATCGGCTGGCAGGGCGTGTTCGTGTTCGGCGGCGTGGTCACGCTGTTCGCCTGGGTGCTGTTGTGGTTCACCCTGCCTGAATCAGTTCGTTTCCTGGCCAGCAAGCGTAAGGCACCGGAGAAAATCGCGGCGATTCTCAAGCGCATGGATCCGCAGCTGGATGTGCGCCCCACTGACCAGTTCCTCCTGTTGGACGAGCCGGATATCGGTCGCCAGGCATTTCGAGTCAGCCAGTTGTTCATCGGTCGCTTGAAATGGATCACACCCATGATCTGGCTGGGCTACTCCGCCAGTTCCATGGCCATGTACTTCCTCGCCTCCTGGAGCCCTCTGGTCTATCAATACGCAGGATTCGATCGCGCGACAGCGTCGTGGGTCAGCTCCATAGCCTCGTTCAGCGGCGCGATGGCGGGCCTGGCGATGATGCGCTTCGTCGATACCCGTGGACCGTACATGGTGATGATCTATCCGCTGCTGGCCTTGCCCTTCCTGCTGGTACTGGGCATCACCGGCATGCAGGGCACCGCGTTCCTGATGCTGAGCCTGGTCGGCGGCGTGTTCGTCAAAGGCTCCCACTATGGAATCCTCAGCATTGCCGGGATCTTCTACCCCAGTGCCATTCGCGCCAATGGCGCCGGCTGGGCCACCTCCATCGCCAAAATCGGCTCGATCCTAGGTCCATTGCTGGGCGCTTATGTACTTAACAGCGGCCTGCCGGTGGTCAAGAGTTTCCTGGTCCTGGCGATCTGCCCTGCCGTGCTGGCAGCCTGCGCGTTTGTCATCGGTCACCTGACTCGCCGCCACCCGGCAGCAGCCCCGTTGCCCGCCTCATCACAAACCTGAACGTCCCCGGCTGATTCACAACGCCTGAAGCAGGCAGCCCTTACCGCGTCGTCATCGGCGCGGTCAGGCAACGCTCGTCCTGAATAAACCTACTTATCCTGAGACCAATAAAAATGAACAGGAATCTCGCCCTCGCCACAGCCCTGATGCTCTGCGGCCAAGCCACCTACGCCCATGCGGATTTCATCAAAGACAGCAGCGCGACGCTGACGACGCGCAACTTTTATCTGAATCGCGACTTCCGCCAGAGCGGTGCCCCTCAGGCCAAGGCCGAAGAATGGACTCAGGGCTTCATCGCCGAACTTCAGTCTGGATACACCGACGGCACCGTTGGCTTCGGGCTCGATGCCCTGGGTGAACTGGGGATCAAGCTCGACTCCGGCCCGGGCCGTCGCGGCACCGGCCTGCTGCCCTATGGCCCTGATAGCAACCAACCCGTGGACGATTACAGCGAACTGGGCCTGACGGCAAAAATGCGCGCATCAAAGACCCAGCTCAAAGTGGGGACCCTGATGCCGATTCATCCGCTGGCGTATTACAGCGATACCCGACTGCTGCCCTCGACCTTCACTGGCGCCTACCTGACGTCCGGTGAACTCGACAACCTGACTGTCACCGCAGCGAGACTGACCAAAGCCAACGGCCGCGACTCAGCCGGTAACGACGACATCGGCTATTCCGGCCAAAGCAGCGATCACCTGGACCTGCTCGGCGGCGATTACACCATTGGCAAACAGCTGACCCTGCGCTACCACCACGGTGAGCTGCAAGACATCTACCGTCAGCAGTTCGCTGGCCTGATACATGTACTGCCCCTGGGCGAGGGCGTAAGCCTGCGCTCCGACCTGCGCTATGTCGACAGCAATGACATTGGCGTCGGGAAAGCCGGGAAGATCGACAACCGCAACTTCAACGGCATGTTCACCTTGACCGTCGGGGCCCAGCGCTTCTCCGCGGCGTTCCAGCGCCTGTCGGGCGAAAGTGCGTTTCCTGTCATCGATACCGGCACCCCCTATGTGGTGAACCTGGTCACCTACAACTCTTTCATCAAGGCCAACGAGAAATCCTGGCAGTTGCGTTACGAATATGACTTCGCCGCACTCGGCATACCCGGCCTGACGTTCATGACCCGTTACGTGAAAGGCGACGATATCCGCACGCGCGCCGTCACTGACGGCAGTGAATGGGAACGTGACACCGACCTGACTTACGTCTTCCAGAGCGGTGCCCTGGAAGGCCTGAACGTGCGTTGGCGCAACCTCACCTTCCGCTCCGGAGATGGCCTGCCCCAGCAGCTCGACGAGAATCGCCTGATCGTGGCTTACACCTGGAAACTGTGGTGAGTCCCGTCCTCGGCAATCTGCTCCTTTGCGTCTTATTGTGTGGAGAGCACTCATGACTTCGTCACGCGCAATTGATATCGCCGCCCTGATCGAGGGGCGCAAACTGTCGAGTTTCAACTATCTGATTATCTGTGTGTCAGTGCTGATCACGTTCCTCGATGGCTTTGATTTGTTGATGCTGTCCCATACCGCCGCCTATATGGCCGACGAAATCGGCCTGGACAAACTGCAACTGGGCAACATTTTTTCCATCGGGTTGTTCGGCATGATGCTGGGGGGATTCTTTTTCGGTTATCTCGGCGACCGGATCGGCCGCCGCCCAACCATCATTCTGTCCACCAGTGCCTTTGGTGTCCTGACGCTGCTGTTCACCTTTGCCGACAGCTACGCCTCGCTGCTGGTGCTGCGTTTTCTCAACGGTTTTGCCCTGGGCGCCATGCTGCCGTTGTGTTGGGCACTGAATATCGAATTCGTGCCCAAGCGCTACCGTGCCAGCGTGATCACCATCATCATGGTCGGCTTCAGCCTGGGGGGCGCAGCAGCCGGTCCACTGACCGTATGGCTCGCACCTCAGTACGGCTGGGCCAGTGTGTTCGTGCTGGGCGGCATCGCCACGCTGCTGTCCAGCGCCCTGTTGTTTTTCACCCTGCCGGAATCAGTGCGGTTTCTGGTGAGCAAGCAGAAGCAACCGAAAACCGTGGTGCGAATCCTCAGGCGTCTGGATCCCGACATCGATTTGCGTGCTGGGGACCGCTATTTTCTGGCCGATGAAATCGACATCGGCCGCCAACCATTTCGGGTCGGACAGCTGTTCATCGGCAAACTGAAATGGATCACGCCCATGATCTGGATCGGCTTTGGTGCAAGCTCCATGGCCATGTACTTCCTCGCCTCATGGAGCCCTCTGGTGTATCAGTATGCGGGCTTCGACCGGGCTACCGCGTCCTGGGTGAGTTCCTTCGCGTCCTTCAGCGGCGCCATGGCCGGGCTTGTGTTGATGCGAGTGGTCGACACCCGGGGGCCTTATGCGGTGATGATTTATCCCCTGCTTTCATTACCCTTCCTGCTGGTGCTGGGCATTGGCGACCCGCAGGGCAACGTCTTCATTGTACTGAGCATGGTCGGCGCCATTTTCGTCAAAGGCAGTCACTACGGCATCACAAGCATCGCCGGGATTTTCTACCCCAGTGCCATTCGCGGCAACGGCGCTGGCTGGGCGGCCTCCATGGGCAAGTTCGGGTCGATCTGCGGGCCGCTACTGGGTGCCTATGTGCTCAACAGCGGGATGCCCGTGGTGAAGAGCTTTGCGGTATTGGCCTTGTGCCCGGCGGTGCTTGGAGTATGTGCCTTTACCGTAGCGCGCATCGATAAGCACGCGACCCGCGCCGGGACGCTCAATGCTGATGAGGATGTCTGCGAGTTTTCGGGCACAAAAAAACCACTCATCTGAGTGGCTTTTTTGTGAATCCTGGAGAGGGAGACGAGACGGGCGATCCGGGCTTCCAACTTTTGGTCATGGACACCTCAAGGCTGCTACACGATATCGCCATCATCCTGAGCAGGCGGACGCGCGGGCGCTGAGGACGATGCTTGACCCTGCGTAACCGCGAGCGGCTGCATGGGCATGCTCTGACCATGAGCGGTTTGGCTTTGAGAGGTGGCCGCGGCGCGTTGCCTCAGGGCTCCAATGCTTTTGTCCCAGGCCGATTGGGAGGTGCTGCCAATGGCACCGGCAACACTAATGACTCCATCCCCTGCCGCTTGAGCTGCACTTTTTGTGTGATGGGTCGCTGAAACAGCTGTCTCTTTGACAAATCTGGCACCGGTGAGCGATGTCTTGAGTGCAAGCTCACCGCCCTTGACCGCCACCCTGCCAGCGGCATCTGCGCCCCCTTCGACTGCTTTTGGTACATGGGCATCGACAGCAGCGATGGCTTTTTTCGGCACTGACCCACCTAGCGAGGCGCCAGCTGCCCATAGCCCGAAAGCCAGGGTACCCAATACGTTTTTTACACCCTCCGAGGCGGCGGTAGCCGCCATTTTTCCCAGTTCCTTAGACTTGGCCAAGTTAGCTGTGGCGGTTGTAGCCGCGCCCATTGCAGAAAAACCGCCAATCAGGAGGCCATTTCCTACAACACTGACCGGGTCCAGTATCTCTTTCAAGGCGTCGCCGCTGATGACCGCATTCAGAGCCGTAGCCGCGCCTTCACCAAGCCGCGCGGAAACCATCTTAACCAGGGCAGTGGCATCGAGATCCTTCAAAGTCTCGAAGTCATCCAGCCATTCGGTATCTTGATCAATAGGCTTATGAGGCTGCCCTTGCGGTACAGCATCCCGACGACCATAGAGCATTGCAGGGTCAGCTAAATGGTTAGTGCGATCGCGGCTTACATTGTAATGCTCAATTGCTATACCCACGATGATAGCCGTGACCGGTCGTAGGGCGGGTTGCAGGATTGCATCCAGGTTCTCTTTGCCAGCAGCCGTCATGGCAAGCGTTGATGCGTACATTGCCGTATTACGCACGGCAAACCCGGTGAGCCACTTATTGGCTTCGTCGAAGGCATTACGCAATGGCCCCTTGTCCAACGCCAGCAGCTTTTCCGCCACTGATGCTTGAAGCGCCGGGTGCAGTGTATCGCTCTCGGGTTTAAGGTAATAACCAGGCTTAAAGCCTGCAATCATCTTGTTACCGGCAGCATCCGCCATACCGGCATACAAGCATGACATGGCGTTCTCTATCGCCGCTTCGCGCACTGTATTGCCATGCTTGCCCGCGACCTGAAGGATGGACGGCTCGAAATTACCGGCCTCGGTAAGCGCCGCAAAGGGCGTCCCGCCCATTCCTGACTTTATCGACGCAAACAGTCTGTCGGCTCTGGCTGCGTTTTTTTCCGCCTTCTCCATGTCATGGACGTTATAGCCCCCCGCCTCTAACCGTTGAGCACGGTCATCGCGAATGGCGTTCAGCTCCGCGTTGCGGGCGCTTGAAGCAGAGGCAGCGGGTTGATCGGAGCCAGCCTCTGTTTCAAGGTGAGCCTCGAAATGGTTTTGAAGGCGCACGCTCATCGCTAACCCGATAGCGCCGAGGTCAGGCGAGTGAGAGGCCTGTTGCGTTGCTTCCTGCTGTATCTCATCAGGTACACGAGTCAGCTCGCGGCTTGCACGTACATTAGGCGTATCCATGGCGTTATCACTCTTAGTGATCGGCAGATAGAAGAATGCAAATGACCCCGCTATGAGCGGCGACATCCTTGCACCTGAGTGGCCGTGCCGGAAAAAGCGTTCCAAAGGATTTGATAAAAATGAACACTAAGCGGCTACTGGATAACACGCGCACTCGCCGTGCGTACCAAAATGACCTGCAAGACTTTTGAAATCTGTCAGCCCCCTGACTTGGCTGCCCCAAACGAGGAACAGGATCTTGCGGTTTTCCAATCTGGACCTCAGCCGTTTTATCCACTGATACAGACCGTCAACCCATCATGCCTTAGATCAGCGCCCCGCCTGACACTCATCCCAAACACCACGCATCAGTTCCTTCAGCATCAGCGCCTCGCCCCAGCGATCCGTTATATCGCGCCCATCACTCCCCGTGATCGCATAGGGTGGCGGCCCAAGCTCGCAGGTGAAGGACAGGCTCGCGGGTGTGTTCGGTCGCGCCAGCCAATCCTTGATTCCGTAACGCCACCAGCCCAGAAACCGGTCCAACCAAGGGCGATGCTGGGCGAAGGTCAAGGGCACCTGGACCTGCTCACTATTAGCGACTCGCCCGTGAAACCCCCAACTGTGTCGCAAGATGGTGTGAATCTGCTCGTCGTCTTCGGCAGTGGCCGACTCAGGCAGTTCGCGGCCCACAACGTAATGGGACAAGTCAGCCAACAATTTGAGGTCGGGCATGTGCGCGAGCAAGTCGAGGGTGAACAACAGGTCACTGGTGAGACGATAGCGGTGGGTTTCCAGCAGGATCGGAAAGTCCACCTGCTCGGCCAGACGCTGCCAGCCCTCGATCAGAGTGATCGCCTGAGCCAGCGTGCGCGGCCGGACGTCGGCTTGCAGCGTGAGGTGGTGGCAGCCGTAGCGGGAGGCAACCTCAAGCGCTTGCGCCAAGTCACTCACGGTGCGGGGAAACAGTTGACCTTCGATTTGCAGGCCTTGCGCCTTGGCAGCGGCATGCAGACGTTCGGCCTGTGGCGCAATCCAGAAGTGGTCGGTGATCCCATCGAAGCCCGCAGCGGCAATCTTCTCCACCTGCGCCTCAAGGGAAAGATCACATTGACCACGGTGATCTTGCATGGCCCACAGGGACTGAAATACCAGGAATTCACGCATGTCAGGGCCTTAGCAGATGTTTGAGCGACACATCGGCGTCGGCCAATGCGTCCACAGAGAGTGGGGTCAAGTTGGCAATCAGCCGTTCACACAACTTGATGTCCTTGGCAACGCTGTTGCCCTGCCCCCAACCGCAGGCGCCTTGCAAACGTTGCTCGGTGTCCAGGTAGAACAGCAGCAGACCACCGTCCGCCAGGGTGCGAATGGCCGAAGGTGGTGTCGGTGAGATCACGCCCACCGTCTGCAAGCCCCAGTCGTACTGATCAGACCAGAAGCCGGGAACGCCCTCGAACGGCAACTCGCCGCCCAACAGATTCAATGCCGCGTGACGGCCCTGGGTCTCGGCATTGCGCCAGGTTTCCTGGCGTTGGAATAACGCGTCGGCGTGCAGGCGAAACTCGCACACATCGCCGGCGGCAAAGATGTCTGGCGCGCTGGTGCGCAACTGGGCATCGACTCGAATTCCCTGGTCCACCTCAAGCCCCGCCGCCGCGGCCAATTCGATGTTGGGTTGCATGCCGATACCGACCACCACCCAGTCACAGGGCAGCACCTGGCCGTCCACCAATTGCACCGCCTCAGCGCGTTCAATGCCTTGTACAAATTCAAGCGCTACGTTCAGCCGCACGTCCACGCCCTGTTGCCGATGCAACTCCAACAAGGCCTGGGATATGGCTTCAGGCAAGACTCGCCCGGCCAGTCGTGGCCCAGCCTCCAGCAACGTCACCTGACAGCCCAGGGTTCGAGCCGTTGCCGCGACTTCGAGGCCGATAAAGCCACCGCCGACAATCACCAGGCGCGTGCCGGGCCTCAATGCGCTGCGCAGGGCCAGGGCTTCGTCATGGGTGCGCAGGTGAAGCACGTTGGCCAGAGATTCAGGCACCTGGGGCAAACGACGCGCTCTCCCTCCGGTCGCCAGCAGTAATCGGCTGTAGGACAGCCAACGTCCGTCGCTCAATTGCAGGCGGTGGTGCTGCGGATCCAGACTTTTAACCGGGTTGCCCGCCAGGTGTTCGATGTTCAGTTCAGTGAGCCGGCTCTCCTCCCACAGGCTGCAATCGTCCAGGTCCATCGTGCCCTGCAGCAAGCCCTTGGACAGCGGAGGACGCTCGTACGGCCGATGGCGTTCATCGCCGATCAGGATCAGCCGACCGGTATAACCCTGCTCGCGCAAGGTCAGCGCCGCGCGGCCACCGGCATGGCCGGCGCCGACGATAATCAGTGGAGCATTCATGGCGTGCACTCCTGGCGGTCAAGCCGAAATGGCGAGCAGAACCCGCCCCGCGTCGACCCGTACCGGATAGGTCTTGAGATTGACGCACACTGGCGCCCCCAGGGCTTTACCGTTGCGATAGTCAAAGCGCCCGTTGTGCTTGGGGCACTCGATGACGTGGTCCATCACCAGGCCGTCAGCCAGGTGGATCGACTCGTGAGTACACAGGCCAGCAGTGGCGAAAAACTCGTTGTCAGCAGAGCGGTAGATGGCATAGGTATGCGGACCGTGGTCGAAACGAATGACGTCTTCTTCATTGATTTCGCCCACGGCGCATACATCGATCCATTGATCGTTCATGGCGTTTTCTCTTGTTCGGGATACAGCCGGAAGGTGTCAGCCCAGCGTGGCTTCAGCCTGTGGATGGGCGTCGGTGGCAGGCCTTGAACTACCGACGGGGCGTCGCACGAAATACGTCGGGTCCTTACGCTGCTTCAAGAGGGTCGGAATGATTTCCCTGAAGGCCTCGCCTATGTTGGCGTAAGGCGGCGGGCAATCGTGGCGGATCTCTTCATGGAGTTGCGCCAGGGCGTGGTACGGCACCATCGGGTACATGTGGTGCTCAAGGTGATAATTCATGTTCATGTACAGAAAGCGCAGTACCCGGTTCATATAGATGGTGCGGCAGTTGCTGCGGTGGTCCAGCACGTCTTCCGCCAGGCCCACATGTTGGGTGAGGCCAAACAGGTAGGACAACCAGCCGCCGTACAGGATGGGCAGGCCGATATACATCAGCGGCAACCAGCTGTGCAGGTAAAGCGCCGCGCCAAAGACAACGGCGTAAATCACGAGCCAGATACGGGCCGCCAGGAACACCTTGGACCATTCGGACTCAGGAATGAACGTCTGTTCCTGGGCATCCATTTTGCCAACCGCGTGCCGGCACACGCCTCCCATCGTCTTCAGCAGCAACGGGATCTGGAACAGGCTCAGCAGCATCATGAACAAGCTCGGTGGACGCGGTTCGACGATTTCCGGATCGCGGCCGACGACGATGGTGTCGGTATGGTGCCGGGCATGGCTCCAGCGCCACACATGGGGCTCGAACATGCACATGAAGCTCGCCACCTGGTAGAGCGCATCATTCATCCAGCGGGTCTTGAAGGCGGTGCCGTGACCGGCTTCATGCCAGCGCGGGTTGGAGGCGGTGGCGTACAAAACCCCATACGCAAGGAAAAACGGCACACAAGCCCAAGTGCCCCAGAACCAGTAGCCGCCGAAGCCGGTGATCACCAGGGTCAGCAGCCAGATGGCGGTGTCGAGCAAGGCCGGGCCGTCGCGGCGTTGCATCAGTTGCTTCATGCGTTGACGGGAAATGGGCGACTGGTACCAACTGGCCGATACAAGACCTTTTTCGGCCGCGCGGGCAGCTTCAGGGCCGGTCAGGCGATAGTCCCGGGGAGAGGCTAAGTTGTCTTGAGGCATTGTTATTGTTCTCCGCAAGCGTGAGAGGTCAGGTGCTTTGCGTAAAAAAATATAGAGAGCGTGGAAGGTACCCTCAAGGTCTTGAATACATTCCCTATCAAGCTATCATCCAGTTCCTGCAGGGCTTGATAGTTTTCTATCAAGACGCTTTGAAGGCTCATCATGAATAACAATAAACGCCCCACCATCGCCACGGTCGCCGAACACGCAGGTTTAAGTGTCGCCACCGTCGACCGCGTGCTCAACGCTCGCGCCCCGGTTAATCCAGCCACTGCCGAACAGGTGCTTCAGGCCGCCGAAGCCGTGGGCTATTTTGCTGCGCGGCTGATCGGCCAGCGCATTCTCGAACGCCGCCCCACGTACCGTTTCGGCATCCTGCTGCTGGGCACCGCCCAGGCGTTCTACGCCAACCTGGCCCAAGCCATCACCGAGGCCGCGCAGCGTCAGGCCGGGGCCAACCTGACCTGCCAATTCGAATACGTTTTTGATCGCACCCCCAGCGCCATCATTGCCCAGATCGAACAGCTGGCGGTGCAGTGCGACGGCCTGGCGGTGGTCAGCTTCGCCCACCCGCAGATCAACGCCGCCCTTGCCCAGATTCGCGAGGCCGGCGTGCCCGTGGTGGCACTGCTGTCGGGCATTCATGAGGCGGCGGCCGAGCCCTATGTCGGCCAAGACAATCAGGTAGTCGGGCGCACGATGGGCTGGCTGCTGGCCCGCACCTGTGGCGCGCGCAAAGGCAGCATCGGCATTCTGCTCGGAGGTCATCGCTTTCTTGGCCACCAGGCGCGGGTCGAAGGCTTGCACAGTTACTTGGCCGAACACGCACCTGGGCTGCGCCCGCTGGAGCCGCTGATCAATCTGGACAACTGCGACATCACCGAAGAAGCAACCCTCGACCTGCTGGCTCGGCATGACGATTTGCGCGGGCTATGCGTGGTAGGTGGCGGTGGCGACGGGATTATCAACGCGTTGGCGCAACTGCCCAAGCGCCCGACGCTGTGCTGCATTTTGCAGGAGTCCACCGAGCTGTCACGCCAAGCCCTGGCCCAGGGTTTGGTCGACGTGGTGATCGACTCTCAACCGCGCCAGACTGCAACGGCGCTAGTGGATCTACTGGTGGAATTGCAGACTGCGGAGCAGTTCGATCCTGTGCGTCACCGGGTGCATGTTCCGCTGCAGATTGTGACATCGGAGAATTCCCAAAGCTGAGGGGCTGGCGGCACAACCTTAATGGTTGCAGGCACGCTCATTGTGCTCGGGCAGGTCCAGCAACGTGTCGATACAGGAAAAACCACCCCCGATGATCACGACCTCAGCCTCGATATCGCCTTCAAGGTCCCGATAGTGCAGGTTGTATTTACGGGTTTGGTTGGCATACGAGCACCTCTTCAGCATGTTATGCCCGAACACAAAATTTCCCAGATCAATACCAAGCACCACCCCAGCGCACTACGCACGAATCGATGCACAATCTGCATAAGCGGCGGAAATTGGTTCAATCATCCCCGAACCAATCCTCTTTAATCCCCTGAACCAACCCGACGAACCCTTGCTTATCGGCCCCCGCCGCCGCTGCTCCCGAGTAATAGCTAAGTACATAGCGCTAATCCCGAGGCGAACCAATTTCAATTGGCATCGCGCTTGCACTCACCCTTTTGCCTCGATCTCCTGCCCACAGTCAGCTCGGAGCCGTTTTTTATACTCTGGCGCGAGTACCACGATGCAAAGGTTCGACCCTGACACACCCATCGACAACACTTCGAAACTAGCGCTGGATGCTTTGCGGCAGATGGTTGCGCAACATGCTGCCTTCCCGCACCGGGCATTGCCGACCGAGCGGGATCTGGCCGCCGATTTTGGCCTCAGTCGCCGGGCCATCCGGCGGGCGCTAGCGGTGCTGGAAGCCGAAGGGCAGATCTGGCGGCGCCAGGGCAAAGGAACCTTCGTCGGCCCTACGCCACCGAGTGCGGCCATGAGCTTTGCCCGGTTGTCCGGGCGGACCAACTTCAGCGAGGTTATGGAAGCGCGCCTGCATCTGGAACCGGCACTGGCGTCCCTGGCGGCGGTTCGAGCCAACGGCGACCAGATAGCAATTTTGCGCCGCCTTGCCGAACGCACCAGACACCAACAGGCCGCCGAGCCTGCCGATGCCGAGGGCATTGAGCTGTGGGACAGCGCCCTGCATCGCGGGATCGCCGAGGCCGCAGGTAACCGCCTGATGCTGGATATCTTTGAAATGCTCGATGCGATCCGGCTCGACCCGGCCTGGCGTGACCTGCGTCAGCGGGCTCGCAACGCCGATCGCCTCGACACCTACAGCCACGACCACAACGACATTGTCGACGCTATCGAAAACCGTGATCCGATCAAGGCCGCCACGGCCATGCGTGGCCATTTGCGCGCGCTGCAACAAGCGCTGGACAACGTCATCAATCAAGATCTGGAGGCAAGTTCATGAGCACCACAACTCAGGCCACCGACACGGTATTGAGTGTCAGCAACTTGACCGTGTGCTTTGCAGGCGCACCCGCCAATGTCGTGGACGGCGTCTCGTTCTCGGTCCAGCGCGGCAAGACCCTGGCCATCGTCGGAGAGTCCGGATGTGGTAAAAGCGTTACGTCCATGGCGCTGATGGGCTTGCTACCCGACACCGCCAAGATCGCCGCCCGTACGTCCGCCCTGCTCGATGAAGCCTTGCTGGGCATGCCCGACGAGCGCTTGCTGGATGTGCGCGGCAACCGCATGGCGATGATTTTCCAAGAGCCCATGACCTCCTTGAACCCGGTCTTCACCATTGGCGAGCAGATCGCCGAAAGCGTGATCCGCCATCAGGGTCTGTCGGCCAGGGACGCCCGTCAGCGCGCCCTGCAAATGCTCGAAAAGGTCCGCGTGCCTGACGCCGCGCAACGCCTGGACGCCTACCCCCATGAACTGTCCGGCGGCATGCGGCAGCGGGCAATGATTGCCATGGCCCTGGCCAACGATCCGGCGCTGATCATTGCCGACGAACCCACCACCGCTCTGGACGTGACCATTCAGGCGCAGATCCTGTCGCTGATCGCCAATCTGCAGGCTGAAACCGGCACGGCCATGATCCTGATCACCCATGATCTGGGCGTGGTCGCCGAAGTCGCTGACGACGTGATGGTGATGTACGCCGGACGAGTGGTGGAAAGCGGCCCGGTAAAAACCCTGTTCGATGACCCGCAGCACCCGTACACCATCGGCCTGATGGGTTCGATGCCATCGATTGGCCCGCGTGAAGGTCGCTTGGCAACCATCAATGGTCGCGTCCCGACGCCTGCGCAAATGCCTACCGGTTGCCGATTCGCCGGGCGCTGCCCTTTTGCGATTCAGGCATGTCGCGAGACGCGCCCGCCGCTACTTGAGCTTTCCCCCGGACATTTCGCCGCGTGCATTCGTGCGCCACTGGAACAGCATATGGGAGTCAGCGCGTGAGCCTTTCTGAACGCCAAATAGTTAAGCGTGCAAGCCCTGAAATCATTCTCGACGGCATCGGCCTGAGCAAACACTTCGGGGTGGAAAGCGGCTTGTTCCAGCGCAAGAAGCCGCCGGTGCAAGCGGTCAATCAGGTCAATCTGTCGGTGCGCAAAGGGGAAACCCTGGCGCTGGTGGGCGAGTCCGGCTCGGGTAAATCAACCCTCGGCCGTCTACTGCTCAACCTGCTCAAACCTACGGCGGGCGACATCATTTATGAAGGCCGTAACCTGGCCAATCTGACCCCGGAAAAGCTGCGCCAGGTGCGGCGTGATTTGCAGATCATCTTTCAGGATCCGTTTGCCTCGCTCAATCCGCGCATGACTGTGGAATCCATCGTCGGTGAGCCTATCTGGCTGCACAGCGATGCCAGCCGCAGCGACCGCCAGGCCAAAGTCGCCGAGTTGCTGCGCACCGTGGGCCTGGCGCCCGAGCACGGCGGCCGCCACCCTCACGAGTTCTCCGGTGGCCAGCGTCAGCGCATCGGCATTGCGAGAGCCCTGGCGTCTGACCCGCGTTTGATTCTGGGTGACGAACCCGTGTCCGCGCTGGACGTTTCGGTACAGGCGCAAGTGGTCAACCTGCTGGAAGACCTCAAGCATCAATTCGGTCTGACCCTGGTGATTGTCGCCCACGGCCTGGCCGTGATCCGCCACATGAGCGACCGGGTAGCCGTGATGTACTTGGGGGAAATCGTCGAACTGGCGCCGGTCAACGGCCTGTTTGAAAACCCTCTGCACCCTTACACCCAGGCGCTTATGGCCGCCGTGCCGGTCAGCCACCCGGACCTGCGCCGGCCGCGCCCATTGCTGGGCGGCGACATGCCGAGCCCGAGCCGCCCGCCATCGGGTTGCCGCTTCCATACCCGCTGCCCGCACGCCCGGGCGCTGTGCAAAGAAGTGGTGCCGGTGATGGAAACCGTCGAGGCCGAGCGTCAGGTGGCGTGCCACTTCTGGCGTGAAATCGCCAATGCCGGTGCAGGCACCCTGATTTTGCCGACACCCAGCGCTGCCTACACCCAGCGCCTGAATCTGTTCAAGAACCATCAATCCCTTGCAGTGGAGAGCCAGCCATGAAAATTGCACGCGTCATGACAGGAACCTTGTTATTGCTGGCCGCCAACGCCGCCTTTGCCGAATCCACCCTGCGCATCGGCATTCAGGACGATCCTGATGGGCTCGACCCGCATCGTTCGCGTACCTATCGGGCCGTCTGGTCTATACCGCACTGTGCGACAAGCTGGTGGATGTGAACCCGGACCTGACCTATGCCCCACAACTGGCCACTGCCTGGAGCTGGAGCGAAGACGGCAAGACCCTGACCATGACTCTGCGCGAAGGCGTGACTTATCACGACGGCGAAGCGTTCGATGCTGCCTCGGTGAAGTTCAACCTGGACCGCGCTCGCACCCTGCCCGACTCCCTGCGCAAGAGCGAGCTGGCCTCGGTGGACAGCGTTGAAGTGATCGACGCCAAAACCGTTGCCATCAAACTCAAGCAAGCGGACGCCACCCTGGTCTCCCAACTCTCGGACCGCGCCGGAATGATGCTTGCGCCGAAGGCCGCCCAGGGTGAGTTCGCCTCCAAACCGGTGTGCTCCGGCCCTTACAAATTCGTCCAGCGCGTGCAGCAGGATCGCATTGTGCTGGAGCGCTTCGACAACTATTGGAACAAGCAGGCTTATCACTTTGACAAGGTGATTTTCCTGCCGATTCCGGACACCTCGGTGCGTCTGGCCAACCTGCGTTCCGGCGACCTGGACATCATCGAACGGGTTGCCCCCACCGACGTGAAAACCGCCAAGGCGGACAGCAAGCTGGCGGTCTATAACACGCCAGGGCTTGGCTACATGCAGTTGATGTTCAACATTAACAACGGCGAAAAGGCCAACTCGCCGATGGGCAAAGACAAGCGCGTGCGCAAGGCATTCGAGCTGTCCATCGACCGTGATGCGATCAACCAGGTGGTGTTCGAAGGCCTGTATGCGCCGAGCGCCCAGCCATTTCCGAAAAACAGCCCGTACTACGACAAGGATCTGCCGATCCCGACCCGCGATGTGGAAAAGAGCAAGACCTTGCTGGCCGAAGCAGGCGTGAAGCTGCCACTGGCAGTGGACCTGAAAGTCGCCAACAACCCTATCGCACAACAGGTCGGGCAGATCATTCAGGCCATGGCTGAAGAAGCGGGTTTCAAGGTCAATCTGATTGCCACTGAATACGCCACCATGCTTAGCGAACAGCAAAGCGGCAACTTCCAGATCGGCATGAGCGCCTGGTCGGGCCGTCCTGATCCGGATGGCGACATTCACCAGTTCGTGACCTGCAAGGGCGGCCAGAACGACGGCAAATACTGCAACGCCAAACTCGACGAGCTGTTGGACAAGGCCCGCACTGTCAACGATGTTGCCCAGCGCCAGGCCCTGTACAACGAAGCCCTGCGTTTGCTGGCTGACGAAGTGCCGACCGCGTATCTGTATTTCGATCCGCGAATCATGGCCATGCGTAACAACGTGACTGGTTTCGTGCCGAGCCCGGATGGCCTGATTCGTCTGAACAACGTCGCGTTCAAGCCATGACTGTGAATGATCACCGCAAAAACGAGGGTCCGGCATGCTGATGTTTATCCTGCGACGCCTGCTCAGTGCGATCCCGACACTGATCCTGGTTTCGCTCTTCGTCTTCACCCTGCAGAAACTGTTGCCGGGTGACCCGGTGCTGGCCATGGCCGGTGAAGAGCGCGATCCGGCGGTGATGGAATACCTGCGCGACAAGTATCGGCTCAACGATCCGATCCCCGTGCAGTACCTGAGCTGGGTCGGCAATGTGCTGACCGGCGACTTCGGCACTTCGCTGCGCACCGAACAACCGGTGACCACGCTGTTGGCGTCCAAGTTGCCGGTGACCCTGGAGCTGGCGGTGCTGGCCTTGTTGATCGCACTGCTGATCGGCATCCCCACTGGAATTATCTCGGCCGTACGCAAAGGCACCGTCGTGGATTACGGGGCCAATGTCATCGCGCTGTCGGGGATCTCGATTCCGCACTTCTGGCTGGGGATCCTGCTGATCATGGTCTTCGCCGTGAAACTGCAATGGCTGCCGGCCTCGGGTTTCGTGCCCGTGGGCGAGGACTTCGGGCAAAACCTGAAGACCTTGATCCTGCCGGCCTTCGTGCTCGGCGCAGGGTTGTCGGGGATTCTCATGCGCCATACCCGCAGCGCCATGCTTGAAGTGTTGCGCACCGACTACGTGCGCACCGCCCGGGCCAAGGGCCTGCGCCCGCGCACGGTGATCCTCAAGCATGCCCTGCGCAATGCATTGATGCCTATTGTGACCCTGACAACCCTGCTGTTTGGTGAACTGCTCGGCGGCGCAGTGCTGACCGAGCAAGTCTTCAGCATCCCTGGCTTCGGCAAGATGATTGTCGACGCCGTGTTCAATCGTGATTACGCCGTGGTGCAAGGCGTGGTGCTGTGCATCGCAATTGGCTTCCTGCTGCTGAACCTGCTCGCCGACGTGCTGTACCGGATGATTAATCCGCGTCTGAGGACTGCTTCATGACCGCTATTTCCAGCCTCCCTCATAGCGTGATCGCCCCCCGCAGCCGCTCGCCGTTCGTGAAGAAATTCCTCGCCAACAAAGGCGCGGTACTCGGCGCGGCGGTGTTGCTGCTGTTTATCCTGGCGGCCTTGCTGGCGCCCTGGATTGCGCCCCATGACCCGCTGAAAGCCAACTTTCTCGCGGTCCGCAAGGCACCATCGCTGATCTACTGGATGGGCACTGACGAACTGGGTCGCGATCTGTTTTCCCGCCTGCTCTGGGGCGCACGCAGTTCGTTGCTGGCCGGTGGTGTTTCGGTGGTCATCGCCATGGCCATCGGCGTGCCTTTGGGCCTGTTGGGCGGTTATTTCGGCGGCAAACTCGAAGCGATGATTTCCCGTGTCATGGACGCGCTGTTGTCCTGCCCGTTTCTGGTATTGGCAATTGCGCTGGGCGCCTTCCTCGGCCCGAGCCTGACCAACGCAATGATCGCCATCGGCCTGTCAGCCATGCCGATCTTTGCCCGACTGACCCGTGGTCAGGTGCTGGCCATCAAACACGAAGATTACCTGGAAGGTGCTCGTGCCATTGGCTTGCCGGATCGCTGGATCATCCTGCGCTACGTGCTGCCCAACGTGATGTCGCCATTGGTTGTGCAAGCCACCTTGACCATCGCCTCGGCGATTCTGGCTGAAGCCAGTCTGTCGTTCCTCGGTCTAGGCCAGCAACCGCCCTCGCCTTCCTGGGGATCGATGCTCAACACCGCGAAAAACTTTATGGAGCAGGCACCCTGGATGTCGATTGCGCCTGGCGTGGCGATCTACATTACGGTCCTGTGTTTCAACCTGCTGGGGGATGGTTTGCGTGATGCGCTGGACCCCAAGGGCTAACTTTTCTGCCAAAGAGAAACGCTAATGTTTGATGATCTGGATTACAGCCAACCCTACGCTTCGGCACGCTCGCCAGTGATGGGCAGTAACATGGTCGCCTGCTCCCAGCCATTGGCCGCCCAGGCCGGGCTGGACATGCTGCGCAAGGGCGGCAACGCCGTCGACGCGGCCATCGCAGCCGCCATGGTCCTGACCGTGGTCGAGCCCACCGGTTGCGGGATCGGCAGCGACGCTTTCGCTATCGTCTGGGACGGCAGCAAGTTGCAGGGCCTGAATGCTTCCGGTCGCGCACCGCAAGCCTGGACCCCTGAGTTTTTCGCCGGGCAGAGCAAAATGCCCCAGCGCGGCTGGCCAGCGGTGACTGTGCCGGGGGCGGTTTCGGCCTGGGTCGAGCTGTCCGAGCGTTACGGAAAACTGCCTTTCGCCAGCCTGGCTGAACCGGCCATCGGCTATGCTCGGGATGGCTACCAAGTCACCCCGATCATAGCCCAGTTGTGGAAGCTCGGCGCTGAACGGCTCAAGGATCAGCCGGGTTTTGCCGAGTGCTTCCTGCCCGACGGGCAAGCACCACAGGCCGGGGAGAAAATCCGGCTCAAGGATCACGCCCGCACCCTGGAGCTGATCGCCCAAACCAAAGGCGAAGCGTTCTATCGCGGCGAACTGGCCCAAGCCATCATCGCCCATGCCAACGCCAATGGCAGCGTCATGAGCCTCGACGATCTGGCGACCCACACTGTGGACTGGATCGACACCCTGTCGGTGCCCTACGCCGGCGCCGTCGTTCATGAATTGCCACCTAATGGCCAGGGCATCGCTACCCTGTCCGGCCTGACTATGCTCGAAGCATTGGGCGTCGGCGAGCATCCAGTGGACAGCCTGGAAACCGTGCACCCAGTGTTGGAAGCCATGAAGCTGGCCCTTGCCGACCTGGACGAACACGTGGCGGATAACGACCACATGCGCGTGCCTTCCGAGCATCTGCTGGACAAAACCTACCTGATGGAGCGCGCCGGCCTCGTCACCGACAAGGCCGCCAATCCGGGGCATGGCTCGCCTAAACCGGGCGGCACCGTTTACCTGTCGGCGGCCGATGAAAGCGGCATGATGATCTCGTTCATCCAGTCCAATTACATGGGCTTCGGCTCAGGTGTTGTGGTGCCTGGCACCGGCATCAGCCTGCAAAACCGTGGCGCGGGCTTCTCCCTGGATCCGCAGCACGTCAACTACGTCGCACCGCGCAAACGTCCGTTCCACACCATAATCCCCGGCTTTGTGATGAACGCCGACGGCACGCCGTTGATGTCCTTCGGCCTGATGGGCGGCCCGATGCAGGCACAGGGTCACTTGCAGATGATGATGCGCATCCTGCGCTACAAACAGAACCCGCAAGCCGCCGCAGACGCACCGCGCTGGAGGCTCGAATCTGGCCTGAAAGTCGCAGTGGAACGTGCATTCGACCCACAGGTGGTCGAAGCCTTGCGTGCCAAAGGCCACGACATCGTTATCGAAGAACCTAACGGCGTATTCGCCTTTGGCGGCGCGCAGATTATCCAGCGCACCACTCATGGTTATGTGGGTGGCACTGATCCCCGGAAGGATGGTCTGGTGGCCGCGTACTGAAAGTACGAAGATCCTAGGCGCAACTGAGTTGCGCGTAGGATTATTCTCTGAAAACCGCTAATTCTCATCCCACCGCAAGCTATTGCCAACATGCTTTGCCGCCCAGGACTCAGAACTGTGGCGAGCTTGCATTGGGTCTGTATTTCACAGGCAAAAAAAAGCCACTCATCTGAGTGGCTTTTTTCTGAATCTTGGAGCGGGAAACGAGACTCGAACTCGCGACCCCGACCTTGGCAAGGTCGTGCTCTACCAACTGAGCTATTCCCGCGTCTTGGTGTGGCGCATTCTATAGATTCAGACTACGCCGTCAACCCTTTGATTCAAAAAAGTTTTATTTCGGCTCTACATCCGTCCGCAGATGTGGCCAGGCGGCGCGCAGGTACTGGACCATCGACCACAGCGTCAGGCCGGCGGAAACCAGCAGCAATGCATAGCCCAGCAGCACCCAGAAGCTGAAGTCTGACGGGTTGGCCAGCAGGATCACCAGCGCCAGCATCTGCGCGGCGGTTTTCCATTTGCCGAGGTTCGACACGGCAACCTGGGCGCGGGCGCCCAGCTCAGCCATCCATTCACGGAGCGCCGAGACGACAATTTCGCGACCGATGATCACCGCCGCCGGCAAGGTCAGCCAGAGGTTGCCGTGTTCCTGCACCAGCAACACCAGGGCCACCGCGACCATCAGCTTGTCGGCCACCGGGTCGAGGAAGGCACCGAACGGCGTGCTCTGCTCCAGGCGTCGGGCCAGGTAACCATCCAACCAGTCCGTCGCGGCGGCGAAGGCGAAGACCGAGGCGGAGGCCACGTAGCTCCAGTGGTACGGCAAATAAAACAGCAATATGAAGATCGGGATGAGCAGGACGCGTAGGACGGTAATCAGATTTGGGATATTCATCGGCACAACTGGCTGCGAGGTTGACGGGCATTCTACTCGCTGTGCAGGTTTGCATAAATCGACTCAGCGAGCTTTTTACTGATACCGGGTGCTTTGGCTATCTCCTCGATGCTGGCACGAGACAGTTCCTGCAATCCACCAAAATGTTTCAACAAGTCGCGACGGCGCGTCGGGCCGACGCCTGCCACACCTTCGAGTGTAGACGTACGGCGCGTCTTGCCACGGCGAGCACGGTGCCCGGTGATGGCGAAACGGTGGGCTTCGTCACGGATCTGCTGGATCAGGTGCAACGCCGGCGAATCGCCCTTGAGGGTGAACTCATGGGCGGCATCGTTGAGGTACAAGGTCTCGAAGCCGGCCTTGCGCGTCGCGCCCTTGGCCACGCCCAGCAGGATCAGGTCGGGCACCATCAGCTCATTGAGCACATCGCGGGCCATGGACAACTGGCCCTTGCCGCCGTCCACCAGGAGGATATCCGGCAACTTGCCCTCCCCGTCCTTCAGCTTGCCGAAGCGGCGCATCAACGCCTGATGCATCGCCGCATAGTCATCTCCGGGGGTGACGCCTTCGATGTTGTAACGGCGGTAATCGGACTTGATTGGGCCTTCAGGACCGAACACCACGCAGGACGCTACCGTCGCCTCACCACTGGAATGGCTGATGTCGTAGCACTCCAGCCGTTGCGGCGGCTCGTCCAGGTTGAGGACATCGGCCAGGGCATCGAACCGCGCGGCCACGTGCTGGCGGTTAGCCAGGCGCGCGCCCAGGGCCTGTTCGGCGTTGGTCACGGCCAGTTGCTGCCAACGGGCACGGGTGCCGCGCACGCGATGGCTGATGGTCAGTTCACGACCACGAAGCTTGTCGATGGCTTCGATCAGGGCCGGAAAGTCTTCATGGACCACGTTGACGATCAACTCGGCCGGCAGGTCGCGTTCCGGACTGCTGATGTAGTACTGGCCCAGGAAGGCCGCCATGACCTCGGCAACGTCTTCCTCGATACCGACCTGGGGGAAAAAGTTCTTGCTGCCCAATACGCGACCGCCCCGCACGCTGATCAAGTGCACGCAGGCGCCACCCGGGTTGATGAACGCGGCGATCACATCGACGTCGCCACTGCCGCCTTCCATGCTTTGCTGGTCCTGTACCCGGCGCAGCAGGCCGATCTGGTCTCGCAGTTCGGCGGCCCGTTCAAATTCAAGGTTGACCGCCGCGTCTTCCATCGCCGCTGACAGTTCATCGGTCAGTGCATTGCTGCGCCCCTCCAGAAACATCACCGAGTGACGCACATCCTCGGCGTAGACCTCGGGTTCGACGAACCCGACGCACGGCGCCTTGCAGCGCTTGATCTGGTATTGCAGGCAGGGCCGGGTGCGGTTCTTGTAGTAGCTGTCTTCACATTGGCGAACGAAAAAAGTCTTTTGCAGCAGGCTCAGGCTTTCACGAATGGCCCCGGCGCTGGGGTAAGGGCCGAAATACCGGCCCTTGGCCTTCTTCGCCCCGCGATGAATGCTCAGGCGCGGGAACGCTCCGTCGGACAGGAACACGTACGGATAAGACTTATCATCACGCAGCAGGATGTTGTACGGCGGGCGCCATTCCTTGATCAGCGTCTGCTCGAGCAGCAACGCCTCGGTTTCATTGGCGGTAATGGTGGTTTCGACCTGCGCGATGCGCCCCACCAGGGCAGCGGTCTTCGGTGCGAGGCCGGTCTTGCGGAAGTAACTGGCCAGACGTTTCTTGAGATTCTTGGCCTTGCCAACATACAGCAGGCGCGCGTCGCTATCGAACATGCGGTACACGCCTGGGCGGCCACTGCATGTAGACAGGAAAGCGCTTGGATCAAACAATTCAGTCATTATCAGGCGCTGGCATCGACCATGCCGTGGCGCACCGCCAACAGTGTCAATTCGACGTCACTGCTGATCGAAAGCTTCTCGAAGATACGGTAACGGTAGGTGTTGACGGTTTTAGGCGACAGGCACAGCTTGTCGGAAATGATCTGCACCTTCTGGCAACCGACAATCATCAAGGCGATCTGGATTTCCCGCTCCGACAGCGCATCGAAAGGCGAATCGTTGGTCGGTTGGAATGACTTGATCGCCAACTGCTGGGCGATTTGCGGGCTGATGTAGCGTTGCCCGGCGAATACCAGGCGGATGGCCTGGACCATCTCGTTCAAGCCGGCACCCTTGGTCAGGTAACCCGCTGCGCCCGCCTGCAATAACCGGGTAGGGAACGGATCTTCTTCGCAGACAGTTACCGCGACCACCTTGATGTCCGGGTGACTGCGCAGCAGCTTGCGCGTGGCTTCAAGACCGCCGATGCCGGGCATCTTGACGTCCATCAACACCACGTCGGGTTTCAATTCACGAGCCTTGATCAGGGCTTCTTCCCCGGATTCGGCCTGGCCAACTACCTGCAGGCCATCGATGTCAGCCAGCATTCGTGTAATGCCCGTACGGACGAGATCATGGTCATCGACCACTAACACCCTAATCAAGCAGACACCTCACGATTTGGTCTTATTTGGGTTGCCCCACACCTTAGCAAAAAAGCATCCGACAGACCTAGCGCAAAGGGACAGATAAAAGTTACAACACATCTTTATCGGCACGGCATCCTAGGCGTCAAGCGCCGACGTCCCGCTGCATCCTCAGGAAACATTCATCCTCGCCCACAATGCGCAGGCCCATGCGTTCGTACAACACCCTGGCCGGATTATCCTTGAACACCGTCAGGCGCAGCGCCGGCCGACGCTCCAACCTTACCATGTCCCAAACCTGTCCGATCGCCCAGGTACCTGCACCTTGTCCGCGGAACGCCTCCCCTATTTGCAATTCCCGGATATACAACGCCCGGGCATCACGACTGAGGCTGACAAAACCCAGCGCCTGGCCCGCACGACTGATTATCCAGTTCTGGCGAATGATCCAGGCCAGGTCGAACGCTTCGTCCTGCCAGAGCAAATCATGCTTGAGGTAATAGGCAAGCATATTGTTGCAAGTCAATTGCCGGGCGAAGCCGATGTCCCCGGCCGTTGCGGCACGCCACTCAAAGCTCATGAAGACCTCATCACCCCATTGCCACCGGCACGACTTGCCCCTCCCAGCCGTTGGCGTCGCGGCGGGCAATCACCAACAGTTCACCCGTGCCTGGCGCCGCCGCGAGCAACGCACCGTCCGGCCCCCAGATGGCACTGCGGCCAGCCGATTCCCAGCCTCCGGTGGCGCCGCCATGATTTGCCATCAGCACGGTCATGGCATGCTGCGTGGCATATCCTTGCAACAACGTCGTATCGGGCACGTAGCCACCCTCGGTAATCAACACCCCCGCGGCATACAGCGTAGCGCCCCGCCCGGCTGCCGCAGCAGCATGGCTGGCGTGGGAAAAATCGGCACATACCGCCAGCGCGATGCAATCGCACCCCATCGCCAACATCGAGCCGCCCTGCCCCGGGGCGAAGGCGATTTCTTCACCCGGGTGCAGATGCTGCTTGCTGTACACCCCAAGGGCACCGTCAGCGCCAAGAACCAATGCGCCGATCAATACCGGGCCATCCACCGACAGCCGAATCGGCATGCCGACTACCGCGGTCAGGCCAAGCTCACGCGCCAAGTCACGCAGCGGTTGCAGTACGGCATCCTCCGGCAAAATGGCCAGATCCGCCGCCAGGCCGCGTTCGTAGCCGGTGAGCGACAGTTCAGGGAATACCAGCAACTGTACTCCCTGCTCAGCCGCCACCTGCATGAAACGCTGATGGCACGAGAGGTTGGCGCGGACGTCCCCCGCGATGGAAATCGATTGGGCGGCGGCGAAGGCTGGAGCGGTCATGGGGCTTCCTGAAGAGACAGTACAAACCTGAAGTTTGTCATAAAGCCCGGCGGACTCAAGCCAGGACGAACAATTGCATGCCCTCGATAGAATTTTCTGATTGAACCGGCGCACCGCCCTCTAGTAAGCTCGGGGCCATTCATCGGAGACAGATCATGTTCAACGCCCTCTCACCGCTTCAAACCGCCAGCGCCCCGCGCTCGGTTGCGGCTGCCCGGGCGAACAGCGTTCAAACTCCGGTCAGCTTTTATTTTGGGTATTGGTTTAGCCACTGGCGCGCCTGATACCCAACCGGCGCCCACTTTAAACGGGTCGCCTTCCAGAGTTTTCCAAACCCCCGGTCGGCCTCCCGACCGGGGGTTTTGTTTTTCAGGCCCCAAAACATTTGCAACACCCGACAACTTGAGGATTGAGCCATGAACTACGCCACTTATTACCGTTACGACAGTTTTTCCGCCTGGCGATTTACCAGCCACCGCTCGGGACAGCCTGCCGCCTCCGATCGGTCACCTACCGGTGGCAAGCCTCAGTTGCGGGCCAATACGGCCAATTGTCGAACACCCCACTAGGACCGGCGCGCGGGAACGAACCCGCCCCCCGTCCAGGAAGCCAGATCATGAATTCGTCCGTCTCCGCTTTGCCGCTGTCCACGCTCAACCCTGCCAATGAAGCCCTGACCCTGCGTCTGCCGAGCTCGTTGCAGCTCAAGCATCAACTGCCCCTCAGCACCGCGCTGAGCCAACAGGTGAGCGCCCATCGCCAGGCCATCCGCGCGATCCTCGATGGTGAGGATTCCCGTCTGTTGGTCATCGTCGGCCCCTGCTCGATCCACGACCCGAAATCCGCCCTCCAATACGCCGCCAACCTGGCTCGCGTGGCCCATGAAGTGAGCGACAGCATGCTGCTGGTCATGCGCGCCTACGTGGAAAAACCTCGCACCACCGTGGGCTGGAAAGGCCTGGCCTACGATCCCGGCCTGGATGGCAGCGATGACATGGCCACCGGCCTGACGCTGTCCCGGGAGCTGATGCGCGAGATGCTCCAACTGGGCTTGCCCGTCGCCACCGAACTGTTGCAACCCATGGCCGCCAGTTACTTCGACGACCTGCTCAGTTGGGTCGCCATCGGTGCGCGCACCACCGAATCGCAGATCCACCGGGAAATGGCCAGCGGCCTGGGCATGCCGGTAGGGTTCAAGAACGGCACGGACGGCGGGGTCGGCATTGCCTGCGACGCCATGCGCTCTGCCGCCCACCCCCATCGGCATTTCGGTGTCGACAGCCAGGGGCATCCGGCGATCATCCAGACGCCGGGCAACCCCGACACTCACTTGGTGTTGCGCGGTGGCCATCGCGGACCGAACTATGACCGCCAAAGCGTCACGCAGATACACAGTGACCTGATCCGCCTGAAGATACCGGCCCGGATCATGGTGGATTGCAGCCACGCCAACAGCGGCAAAGACCCGCTGCGCCAGCCGCAGGTGTTCAATGACGTGTTGGAACAGCGCCTGCAAGGCAATCGTTCCCTGATCGGCATGATGCTCGAAAGCCACCTGTTCGAAGGCTGCCAGCCACTGGGTCCATCGATGCGCTACGGCGTATCGGTCACCGATGGTTGCCTGGGCTGGGAGTCCACCGAGCAGTTGTTGCGCGAGGCCCATCAAAAGCTGCAATTACCAACCTGAGTCGCGAACACGCCTTCCCCTGGAACCAGGGGTCGGCGTGGGCCTTGTGGGAACCTTCGCTCAACCTGACACCGTGGAACGCACCTGAACTGTCACTCCCTCTGAACGCTGGCTGACGTCATCCAAGCGCTCGACCTGATAGAACACGCCCACCGATCTGTTGCCTTGACCCCGCCAATACGCCGCGGGAATCACAAAAACGAGCGGCTGGCCTGCCGTGGCCTCGGTGATTTCGCGCTCCAGGACATAAGCGGAGTTGCCGTTGCACTGCAACCAGACCAGCTCTCCCGCCTCAAGCCCGGGATCATCGATGACAATCGTCACTCCCTCTTGCAGGTCGCTGACATCCAGCCAGCCGTCGTTCACCTCCCGAATCCGAGGCGTCTTCAACGCGGGACGTAGCAGAGGACCGATGTGCAGCGACAAGGGCTCGGCGCGACGCACTGAATGTCCACGCCTGACGACATAGACCAGCGCCAAGGTGTGTCCCGCATGGGGAGCGATCAGCGCATGATCGATCCAGAGCGACACCTCACGACCGACAGCATGGGCTTCTATCTCGAGCACATCGCGCCAAAGCGCCTTGGAATCCTTGTTGGCCGTCAGGATCAACCGATCGCCGACCGCCATCCTGGCGTAGGGCCGAATCGTCACCCAGGTTCCATCAGGCACCCGATTCGGATCAAGGCAGCCACCGACCGCATCGTTGGCAATGGCGGGCAGCAGTTGCGGTGACACATCGCCGACTTCAAGTTGCAGGGGCTCAGAAACCAGGGTGTCGGGCAATCGTTTGCCCGTTACTTGGTAGGAGATCTCCAGCGAACCACCGTCCAACTCGGCGATATGCGCTTCGCGCACGACGAACACCACGTCCCGCCCTACTTGCCGCTCCGTGACGAACCCGGCCACTTCATGCCGGTAGGGCCCACCTTCGTTGTTCAGCCCATGCCAGCGCAGCAGCACCTCATCTCCGCACGTCATCATTGGATAAGGTTTGACGGTGATCAGGGTCTTGCGCCAGGCGGGGTCTATCACCCCTTCCCTGGCCGCTGCCAGGATCGGGGGCGGCAGTCTTGTTCCTGACGTTGAACGGGATCGTTGAAGAGATGGGTAGATGATCATGTGCAGGCTCCAGTCCTTGGATAAAGGCACCGTTCGCATAACGGCACCCGATGGAGCCATTAAAACCGGCTCGCCCCAAACCCACAGCCAGACAAGGCGACAAAGGCAGTGGTCTCTGGCGTTCAAAGCTGTAGCTGCAAACGCCTGAGATTATAGGAGACCTCCTACACCTTTAGTCACAGCCGGGTCACTTCCCATTATTCCCACTTTTTTTATTCCGGTTTCCCTGGTTTAGCGCGGTTTCTTCCTACACCGCCGCTTACGAGCCTGGATTAGAGTGAAGTCGCAAACTCAAGGTGAACCTCTTCGAAAAAGGTACGAACATGCAACGGAATGCAACCACTCAATTCCCCATCCTGTTGGTCCATGGGTTGTTCGGGTTTGACAGGATCGGCGGTTTCGAACTTTTCCATGGCATCAAACAAGCTCTACGCGCAGGCGGCGCCCGGGTGTTCATCCCGTATTTGTCGGCCCCCCATTGCAACGAGGCCAGAGGCGAACAACTGCTGGTGCAGATCGATCGGGTCCTGGCTGGCACCGGCGCGGCCCGGGTCAACTTGATCGGCCACAGCCAGGGTGCGCTGACCGCCCGATATGCCGCCGCGCTGGCCCCCGAAAAAGTTGCCTCGGTCACATCGGTCAGCGGTCCCAACCATGGTTCCGAACTGGCTGACTTCCTGCGCAAGGCCCTTACTCCAGGACGGCTGCCAGGACATGTGGCAAGAGGCGTCGCCACACTGTTCGCCGATTTCATCTCGCTGCTCGATGGACAGGAGCACCTACCGCCAACCGCCGTGGCCGCGCTGGCGACGTTGACCACCGAAGGCGTGGGCGCCTTCAATGACAAATACCCCCAGGGCCTGCCCAAGAACTGGGGCGGGAACGGCCCGGAAAGGGTCAACGGCGTGCGCTACTACTCATGGAGCGGCACGTTGCCAGAGGCGACAGAGGAAGAACTGGAGCCTTCGCAGGTTTTCTGCCGCGCCTTTTCCGAATACTTCATCACCGAAGCCGGGCAGAACGACGGCCTGGTCGGGCGTTTCAGTTCGCACCTGGGCAAGGTCATTCGTTCCGACTATCCAATGGACCATATGGAGACCATCAATCCAGGAGACGGCACGCTGCGCAAGGGTACAGCCCCCACGGCGCCTAACCCCACAGAGCTTTACCTGCGCCACGCCGAGCGCCTGCGCAAAGCCGGCCTTTGATCGCCGGCCCCAAGGTTTTGACGCAATTTTGACAACAACCGGTCAATGAATCCGGTAGGCTCAACACCTTTAAATATATCGAAAGGAATTTCCCCCATGGCCAAAGCCACTGCCCGCCACATCCTGGTTTCCACCGAAGACAAGTGCAACGAACTCAAGGCCCAGATCGAAGCCGGCGCCGATTTCGCTGAAGTTGCCAAGGCCAACTCCACCTGCCCATCCAGCCGTCAAGGCGGCGACCTGGGTTCGTTCGGCCCGGGCCAGATGGTCAAGGAGTTCGACACCGTGGTCTTCAGCGCCCCGATCAATGTGGTCCAGGGGCCGGTCAAGACCCAGTTCGGCTACCACCTGCTGGAAGTGACCAGCCGCCAGGATTGATGGTCCCTTGTGGGAGCAAGGCTTGCCCGCGATGAACGATAACGCGGAACAGCTGTTGGACCGCGGCGCAGCAATCGCGGGCAAGCCTTGCTCCCACAGGCCTTGCTCCTACAGATAATCCCTCGCCACAAGGACTGGCGATCCACGCGCCGCTCGCGTACAAATCGTGGTCATCGATCACCCGGCTTTAAGGCTGACAATGCGACTGGCGTTCCCTTCCCTGCTATTGACTGCCGTGGTCCTGCTGACAGGCGCCGCCGGCGTCGAGGCAGCACCGCAACATGCCCTGACCGTCTATGGCGAACCGGCCAAATACGCCGAAGGCTTCGGCCACTTTGCCTATGCCAACCCCCAGGCTCCCAAAGGCGGGACCATGCGCCGCTCGGCCATCGAGATCGGCCATTTCGACCATGTGCTGCCCTATATCGACAAAGGTATCGGGGTCAGTCAGATCGACGGGATGCTGTATTCGCCCCTGGCCCAGCGCTCGCTGGATGAGCCCTATACCGTCTATGGCCTGGTGGCGCAGAAGATGGAGCGTGGCGAAGATGGCCTGTCCCTGCGCTTCTACCTGAACCCCAAGGCGCGCTTCGCCGATGGCAAGCCCATCACCGCCCAGGACGTGCGCTACAGCTTCGAGCTGTTGATGACCCAGGGCAGCCTGCGCTATCGCACCCAATTCGCGGCGGTCAAGGACGTCGTGGTCGAGGACGAGCGCACCGTTCGCTTCGACTTCAAGAACAATGAAAGCCGCACCCTGCCCCTGGACATCGCCACCCTGCCGGTCTTTCCCGAACATTGGTGGAAGACCCGCGATTTCGCCAACGGCGGCGGCTACGAGGCCCCACTGGGCAGTGGTCCCTACCGGGTGAGCAAGGTCGATTCCGGGCGCAGCATTACCTTCGAACGCAACGCCGACTGGTGGGGCAAGGACCTGCCGGTCAGCCGTGGCCTCTACAATTTCGACCACTTCAGCATCGAGTATTTTGGCGACACCGACGTCGCCCGCCAGGTGCTGCGCGGCGGCGCCTATGACTACAACCGCGAATTCTCCGCCACCGCCTACTCCATCGGCTATGACGGCCCGGCCCTGCAGGATGGTCGCCTGCAAAAGGCCCACCTGGCCACCGAGGCCCCCCAGACCGCACAGGGTTTTGTCTTCAATCTGCAAAGACCGCAGTTCCAGGACCGCCGCGTACGCCAGGCCTTGGCCATGCTCTGGGACTTCGAGTGGAGCAATCGCCAGATGATGCGCAACCTCTATGTGCGCCAGCAGAGTTACTTCTCCAACACAGACCTGGCCGCCCGACAACTGCCCGATGCCGGCGAACGGGCGCTCCTCGAGCCGCTGCGCGGGCAGATACCCGACGAAGTCTTCACCCAGGTGTTCGAGGCGCCGAAAACCGACGGCAGCGGCGTGATCCGCGACAAACAACTGCAAGCCCTGGCGCTGCTGGAACAGGCTGGCTGGAAACCCGACGGCGACCGCTTGGTGAATGCCGAAGGCGAGCCGCTGAGCTTCACCTTTCTCAACAGCCAGAACGGTATCGACCGCCTGCTGCTGCCCTATAAGCGCACCCTGGCGCAAATCGGCATCGACATGAGCATCCGTCGTATCGACGCGTCCCAGTACGTCAATCGCCTGATGAGCCGCGATTACGACATGATCATCACCGGCTACCCCGTCAGCACATCGCCAGGCATGGAACTCTATAATTACTTCGGTTCGGCGGCCGCCAACGATCCGGGCGCCAACAACTACATGGCCTTGAAGAACCCGGCGGTGGATACGCTGATCGATGGGCTGGTCAAGGCCACTACCAAGGCCGACATGCTGCGCCATGCCCACGCCCTGGACCGGGTGCTGCAATGGAATTACTACTGGATCCCCAACTATTACCCGCCAGGCAGCTCGACCGTGTGGTGGAACCGCTTCGGCATTCCAAAGGTACAGGCCAGCAATGAGGAAGCGATCGAAAGCTGGTGGGAAGTGAGCAGCACACCGTTGACCAACGAGCAGATGCGCGCCGAACGCCTCAGGCGCGGCACACCCGGAGGGCCGCATTGATGTGGGCTTATATCGCGCGGCGCCTGCTGCTGATCATCCCCACGCTGGTGATCATCCTGCTGGTGAACTTCGTCATCGTGCAGGCTGCGCCCGGCGGGCCGGTGGAACAGGCCATCGCCCACCTGCAGGGCATCGGCGGCGCCAGCGTCGGCAGTTCGGGCAACGCCATGACCGGCAGCTCCCGTGCCAGTCGCGGCCTGGACCCGCAGCTGATCAAGGACATCGAGAAACAGTACGGTTTCGATAAGCCGGCCCACGAGCGCCTGTGGCTGATGCTCAGCAGCTATGCGCGCCTGGACTTCGGCAAGAGCTTCTTCCGCGGCGCCACGGTCACCGACCTGATCCTGGAAAAGATGCCGGTGACCATCTCTCTCGGGCTCTGGGCGACCTTGATCACGTACCTGATGTCGATCCCCCTGGGCATCCGCAAGGCCGTGCATCACGGCTCGGCATTCGATGTGTGGAGCAGCACAGCAATCATCATTGGCTATGCCATGCCGGCGTTCCTCTTCGCGATGTTCCTGATCGTGGTGTTCGCTGGCGGCACCTCGCTGAACTGGTTTCCGGTGCGCGGGCTGGTGTCGGATAACTTCGAGTCGCTGTCGACGCTGGGCAAGATCGCCGATTACTTCTGGCATTTGGTTCTGCCGGTCACGTCGCTGGTGATCGGCGGCTTCGCCACCCTGACGATCCTGACCAAGAACTCGTTCCTCAATGAAATCACCCGCCAATACGTGGTTACCGCGCGAGCCAAGGGCATGAGCGAACGGCGGGTACTGTATGGCCACGTGTTCCGCAATGCGATGCTGCTGGTGGTATCGGGCATTCCCCAGGCGTTCATCAGCGTGTTCTTTGCCGGCTCCTTGCTGATCGAGGTGATTTTTTCCCTCGACGGCCTGGGACGCATGAGCTACGAGGCTGCGGTATCCCGGGATTATCCGGTGGTGTTCGGCTCGCTGTTCATCTTCACGCTGTTCGGCCTGCTCATCAAACTCATCGGCGACCTCTGCTACACCCTGGTGGACCCGCGCATCGACTTCGCCGCGAGGAACGCCTGATGTTCAAGCTTTCTCTCTTGGGCCGCCGGCGCTTGGAGCGCTTCAAGAAAAACCGTCGGGGCTGGTGGTCGTTGTGGCTGTTCATCGGCCTGTTCATCCTGAGCCTGGGCGGCGAACTGATCGCCAATGACAAACCGCTGGTGGTGAGCTACCAGGGCTCGCTGTATTTCCCGGTGTTCAAACGCCATACCGAGCAGGAATTTGGCGGACAGTTGCCGTTCCAGGCCGACTACCGCAGCAGCTACGTGCAAAACCTGATCCACAAGGACGGCGGCTGGCTGTGGTTCCCACCGATCCCGTTCAGCGACGACACGCCCAACTATGACCTCAACAAGCCGGCGCCGAGCCCGCCCTCATCGGTGAACTGGCTCGGCACCGATGACCAGTCCCGGGACGTACTGGCCCGGGTCATCTTCGGCGCGCGGGTGTCGATCCTGTTCGCCCTGGCCCTGACCGCCATCAGCGCGCTGATCGGCATCGCCGCCGGTGCATTGCAGGGTTATTACGGCGGCTGGGTGGATCTGCTCGGGCAACGTTTGCTGGAAGTCTGGTCGGGACTGCCGGTGCTTTATCTGCTGATCATCCTGTCCGGCTTCGTGGAACCGAATTTCTGGTGGTTGCTGGGAATCATGGCGCTGTTTTCCTGGCTGGCCCTGGTGGACGTGGTGCGCGCCGAGTTCCTGCGCGGGCGCAACCTCGAATACGTGAAAGCCGCCAGGGCCCTGGGTCTCAGCGACCGCAAGGTGATCGTGCGGCATATCCTGCCCAACGCGATGAACGCCACCCTGAGCTACCTGCCGTTCATCCTCACCGGCGCGATTCCCACCCTCACCGCCCTGGATTTCCTCGGCTTCGGCATGCCGGCCGGCAGCGCCTCCCTGGGCGAACTGATCGCCCAGGGCAAGCAGAACCTGCAAGCGCCATGGCTGGGATTGACGGCGTTCTTTACCCTGGCGCTGATTCTTTCCCTGTTGGTATTTATCGGCGAGGCGTTGCGAGACGCGTTCGACCCACGCTCTTGAAAACAGCCATGAAGCGGAACCTTGAGATGAGCGACAACCTGATCGAAATCCGCGACCTGAGCGTGGCCTTCAACGACAACACCGTGGTGCGCAACCTGTGCCTGGATATTCGCCCTGGCGAATGCCTGGCCTTGGTAGGCGAGTCGGGTTCCGGCAAGTCGGTGACAGCCCATTCGATCCTGCAATTGCTGCCCGAGAACGGCACCCGCACCACCGGCAGCATTCGCTATCGCGGCCAGGAACTGCTGGGCGCCGAGGCCAAGACCTTGCGCGAACTGCGCGGTAACCGGATCGCAATGATCTTTCAGGAGCCGATGACCTCGCTGAATCCGCTGCACAGCGTCGAAAAGCAGATCGGTGAAACCCTGATGCTGCACCGGGGGCTGGGCGGCAAAGCCGCGCGCCAGCGCATTCTGGAACTGCTGGCCCTGGTGGGCATCCAGAAACCCGCCGAACGCCTCAAGGCCTACCCTCATCAACTGTCCGGCGGCCAACGCCAACGGGTGATGATCGCCATGGCGCTGGCCTGCGAGCCGGAACTGTTGATTGCCGACGAACCGACTACCGCGCTGGACGTGACCGTGCAGCGCAAGATCCTGCTGCTGCTCAAGTCACTGCAGCAACGACTCGGCATGTCCCTGCTGCTGATCAGCCACGACCTCAACCTGGTGCGCAGCATCGCCCAACGGGTGTGCGTGATGAAGGCTGGGGAAATCGTCGAACAGGCGCCTTGCGAAACCCTGTTCAGCGCACCGAAACATCCCTACAGCTGCGAGCTGCTGCACGCCGAACCGGAAGGCGAAGCCTTGCCCCGGGACGAACGCGAAGACGTGTTGCAGGTACAGGACCTGCGCGTCAGTTTCCCCCTCGGCGGTGGGCTGTTCCGGCGCAAAGAATATTTGCACGCCGTGGATGGCATCAGCCTGTCCATCCAGCGCGGCAAGACCCTGGGCATCGTCGGCGAATCCGGCTCCGGCAAGTCCACGCTCGGCCAGGCGATCCTGCGGCTGATCGAGTCCGAAGGCAGCATCCGCTTTCAGGGCCAGGCCCTCGATCAGCTGTCGCACAAGGCGCTGCGACCATGGCGCAAGCAGATGCAGGTGGTGTTCCAGGACCCGTTCGGCAGCCTCAGCCCACGGATGTCGGTGCAACAGATCATCAGCGAAGGCCTGGAGGTCCACCAGCCCTCCAGCCCCGAACAGTGTGAAGCCCGGGTGATCCAGGCCCTCAAGGAAGTGGGCCTCGACCCGCTGACCCGCCATCGCTACCCCCATGAATTCTCTGGGGGCCAGCGCCAACGCATCGCCATTGCCCGGGCGCTGGTGCTCAAGCCGGCCCTGATCCTGCTGGACGAGCCGACCTCGGCCCTGGACCGTACCGTGCAAAAACAAGTAGTCGCCCTGCTTCGCCAACTCCAGGAGAAGTACGACTTGACCTACCTGTTCATCAGCCATGACCTGGCGGTGATCCGCGCCCTGGCCCACGACATGATCGTGATCAAGGACGGTAAAGTGGTCGAGCAAGGTGCCAGTCATGACGTGTTCGATTCGCCCCAGCACCCTTATACCAAGGAGCTGTTGGCGGCGGCGCATCCGGGGTGGGCATAATCCGGCGCATGGCATAGCTTCGTGTCGCCCCATCGCGAGCAAGCTCGCTCCCACACTGGAGCGACGCGGGCCCGTGTGGGAGCGAGCCTGCTCGCGATGACGGCGGCACTGACATCACCTATTCGGGACAATATCGATGAACCCCACCGAAAGCCTCAAGGATTACAAGCGCGTGCGCACGCTGGCGATCCGTTCGTTGTTCGAAATCATCGAGCAGTCCAGCGAAGGCACGGTGATTGTCGACCGTGACGCGAATATCGTCTGGATGAACGAACGCTACGCCCGCCGCTTCGGCCTGAACTCGGCCCAGGAAGCCATAGGCCGGGCGTGCGAGAGCGTGATCCCGGGCAGCCTGCTGCGTGAAGTGGTGCGTACTGGGCGGCCGATCCTGCTGGACATGCAGGACACACCCAAGGAACCGCTGGTGGTGATGCGCCTGCCGATCCACGACAGCGCAGGCGCGGTAATCGGTGCCATCGGTTTTGCCTTGTTCGACGAATTGCGCAGCCTGTCGCCCATGCTCAAGCGCTACCTGAGCATGCAGGAAGAACTGGCCTCCACCCGCTCGCTGCTGCGGGCGCGGCAAACCAAGTACAACTTTGCCCATTTCATTGGCACCAGCAACGCCGGCCTGGAGGTCAAGCGCCGCGCCCGACGCAGCGCCAGCGCCGACTCCCCAGTGCTGCTGCTCGGCGAAACCGGCACCGGCAAGGAACTGCTGGCCCAGGCCATCCACAGCGCTTCGCCGCGCGCGCACAAGGCGTTCGTCAGCATCAACAGCGCGGCGATTCCCGAAGCGCTGCTGGAAGCCGAATTCTTCGGCACCGCGCCAGGGGCTTTTACCGGGGCTGATCGCAAGGGCCGCGCCGGCAAACTGCAGATCGCCCAGGGCGGTACGCTGTTCCTCGACGAGATCGGCGACATGCCGCTGCCGCTGCAAAGCAAACTGCTGCGGGTGCTCCAGGAAAAGGAATACGAACCGGTAGGCTCCAACGAGGTGCTGCAAAGCGATGTGCGAGTGATCGCCGCCACCTCCATGGACCTGGAAGCGGCGATCAAACGTGGGGAGTTCCGCGCCGACCTGTATTACCGCCTCAACGTGCTACCGATCCAGGTCCCGCCGTTGCGCGAACGCCTGGATGACTTGCCGGCCTTGAGCGAGGCGATCCTCGAAGAACTGCGCAGCCAGCACGAACTGAACCACGACGCCCTCGATCTGCTGCGGCAACACGCGTGGCCGGGCAACATCCGCGAACTGCGCAATGTGCTGGAGCGGGCCGCGCTGCTCAGCGATGACCTGGTGCTCACGGCAGCGGACATTCGCGCGGCCATCGGCACATTCATGCCGGTGACGCGAGCGGCGGACGTTAGCTTCGAATCCCTGCCCCATGAAACCTTCAGCCAGGCCCGCGCGCGATTCGACCGGCAACTGATCGAAACCACCCTCGCGCAATGCGGGGGCAAGGTGGTCGAGGCGGCTGAGCGGCTGGGGCTGGGGAGGTCGACGTTGTACAAGAAGATGGTGGCGTTGGGAATTGCGGAGTCTCAATAAAGAGACTTCTGTCTCTATATTTAGACAACTTCTTTTGGAGCGCTTCGCGCTCATCGCGAGCAGGCTCGCTCCCACAGTGGACTGCGTTTTCCAGTCGAACACGGTCAACCTGTGGGAGCGAGCCTGCTCGCGATGAGGCCCGCACAGCTCCGAAAATCTCTAAACAGAGACTAAATCTTTAGGCCACTCCAACAAATCAAAACAATCTCCTTATATTTCAGCCAGTTACACACCTGGCACAAAACTCGCTAAAGCCTCCTTCACAGCTTCACCACAACAATAACAATCCCAGGAGACACACCATGAGTGTGATCATTGCCTTGGCAGCCCTCACGCTGCTGATGGTCGCCGCCTACCGTGGCTACAGCGTTATCCTCTTTGCCCCCATCGCCGCCCTCGGCGCCGTCCTGCTCACCGACCCGTCCGCCGTCGCCCCTGCCTTCACCGGGGTGTTCATGGAAAAAATGGTCGGGTTCATCAAACTGTATTTCCCGGTGTTCCTGCTTGGCGCGGTATTCGGCAAGCTGATCGAGTTGTCGGGTTTCTCCCGCTCCATCGTCGCCGCCGCGATTCGCTTGCTGGGTACGCGCCAGGCCATGCTGGTGATCGTGCTGGTCTGCGCCTTGCTGACCTATGGCGGCGTATCGCTGTTCGTCGTGGTGTTCGCGGTGTACCCGTTCGCCGCCGAGATGTTCCGCCAGAGCAATATCCCCAAGCGTCTGATCCCGGCCACCATCGCCCTCGGCGCATTCTCGTTCACCATGGATGCCCTGCCCGGCACGCCGCAGATCCAGAACATCATCCCCAGCACGTTCTTCAACACCACCGCCTGGGCCGCACCGTGGCTGGGGGTGATCGGCACGATCTTCGTGTTCAGCCTCGGCATGCTGTTCCTGCAACGCCAGCGCAACAAGGCCCAGCGTGTGGGCGAAGGCTACGGCACCGAATTGCGCAACGAGCCGGAAACCGCCGAAGACATCAAGCTGCCGAACCCATGGATCGCTGTTTCGCCACTGCTGGCGGTGGGGATCATGAACCTGATGTTCACCCAGTGGATTCCCCAGTGGTACGGCAAGACTCATAGCCTGGCGCTGCCGGGCATGGCCGCGCCGGTCACCAGCGACATCGCCAAGCTCACCGCGATCTGGGCGGTACAGGCTGCGTTGCTGGTGGGCATCATCATGGTCCTGCTGTTCGGTTTCCGGGCTATTCGCAGCAAACTGGCCGAAGGCAGCAAGAGTGCCGTGGGCGGTGCCTTGCTGGCAGCGATGAACACGGCTTCGGAATACGGCTTCGGCGCGGTGATCGCCTCGCTGCCAGGCTTCCTGGTCCTGGCCGACTGGCTCAAGAGCATTCCCAACCCGCTCGTCAACGAAGCCGTAACCGTCACGCTGCTGGCGGGCATCACCGGCTCCGCCTCGGGTGGCATGAGCATCGCTTTGGCGACGATGTCCGAAACCTTTATCAACGCCGCCCACGCCGCCAACATTCCCCTGGAAGTGCTGCACCGGGTGGCCGCCATGGCCAGCGGCGGCATGGATACCCTGCCTCACAACGGCGCGGTGATCACCCTGCTGGCAGTGACCGGACTGACCCACCGCGAAGCCTACAAAGACATTTTCTGCATTACGCTGATCAAGACACTCGCGGTGTTCTTCGTGATCGGTGTGTTCTACGCCACTGGCATTGTGTGAGGTTTCCATGACAACCACTCTTTCGGGCAAGACTGCCCTGGTCACCGGTTCCACCAGCGGCATTGGCCTGGGCATCGCCCTGAGCCTGGCCAGGGCCGGCGCCAACCTGATCCTCAACGGCTTTGGCGATGCCTCGGCGGTGATTGCCGAGGTGAAACAGTTCGGCGGCCAGGTCGGCCACCATCCAGCCGACGTCAGCGACCCGGCGCAGATCGCCGACATGCTCGCCTACGCCGAGCGCGAGTTCGGCGGCGTGGACATCCTGGTGAACAACGCCGGGATCCAGCATGTGGCCGCCGTGGAGGATTTCCCCGTGGAACGCTGGGATTCGATCATTGCCATCAACCTGTCCTCGGTGTTCCACGCCACTCGCCTGAGCCTGCCGGGCATGCGCGCCAAGGGTTGGGGGCGGATCATCAACGTCGCCTCGGTGCACGGTCAGGTCGGCTCGGTGGGCAAGGCGGCGTATGTCGCGGCCAAGCATGGGGTGATTGGCCTGACCAAAGTGGTCGGCCTGGAGACCGCCACCAGCAACGTCACCTGCAACGCCATCTGCCCCGGCTGGGTGCTGACGCCGCTGGTGCAGAAGCAGATCGACGACCGCATTGCTACCGGTGTCGATCCGCAACAGGCGCAGCATGACCTGCTGGCCGAGAAACAGCCGTCCCTGGAATTCGTCACTCCCCCGCAACTGGGGGAACTGGTGCTGTTCCTGTGCAGCGAAGCCGGCAGCCAGGTGCGCGGCGCGGCGTGGAATATCGATGGTGGGTGGTTGGCTCAGTAGGCTCCTGCGAAGCCCTGTGGGAGCAAGGCTTGCCCGCGATGAAGTCGATGCGCTTTTTCAGAATCGAGGCGCCTGTTTCGCGAGCAAGCTTTGCTCCCACACCCGATTGAGCCGCTCTATAGTTTGTGTGTGTGCATAAAAAAATAAGAGGCACCCCATGTCCGACATCCTCTGGCAACCCAGTCCCGAACGCATCGCCCAGTCGCGCATGAACGCCTTTCGCCGGTTCATCAATGCGCGGCATCACCTGCAACTGCACGACTACCCTGCCCTGCACGCCTGGAGCATCGACCAGCGCGAGGCATTCTGGCAGGCCATCGTCGATTTCTTCGAGATTCGCTTTCACCAAGCCCCCGACGCGGTATTGGTGGAGGGTTCGCAAATGCCCAGCGCCCGATGGTTCCCAGGCGCCACGCTGAACTTCGCCGAACACCTGCTGCGCCGCCGTGATGACACCGTCGCCGTGGTGGCGCTCGACGAAAACGGCGGTGAGGAACAACTGACCTGGAGCGAACTTGCCGCCCATGTCGCCGGCCTGCAAGCGAGCCTGAAAGCCGTTGGCGTAACACAGGGCGACCGGGTGGCCGCCTGCATGCCCAACACCTGGCAGACCCTGGTGGGCATGCTCGCCACCACCAGCCTGGGGGCGATCTGGTCCTGTTCGTCGCCGGATTTCGGTACCCAGGGGGTTATCGACCGCTTCGGCCAGATCGAGCCGAAGGTATTGATCACCTGCGCCGGTTATCGTTATGCCGGCAAGGTCATCGACCAGCGGCCCAAGGTCAACGAAGTCCTCGAGCGACTGCCGTCGTTGCAGCAGTTGATCGTGCTGCCCTATGCCCGACCCGATGCAAGCGTCGACGATTTCAAGACCCGGGCCAACGTCGCATTGTGGGACGCGTTTTATCAAAGCGGCGGCGAACCGCAGTTCACTGGCGTGCCCTTCGATCATCCGCTGTACATCCTCTACTCCAGCGGCACCACCGGCGTGCCGAAGTGCATCGTCCACGGCACCGGCGGCGTGTTGCTGCAACTCGTCAAGGAACATGGCCTGCATGTCGACCTCGGCCCCGAGGATCGGCTGTTCTACTACACCACCTGCGGCTGGATGATGTGGAACTGGTTGGTGTCGGCCCTCGCCGTCGGCAGTGCGGTGGTGCTCTATGACGGCTCACCGTTCCATCCCAGCCCCGAGCGCCTGCTCGACCTGATCGACCAGCAGCGCATCAGCGTGTTCGGCACCAGCCCCAAGTTCCTGGCCTCACTGGAGAGTCAGGGCTTCAAGCCTCGGCAAAGTCACGACCTGGGCAGCCTGAAGACCATTCTGTCCACCGGCTCGGCCTTGGCGCCCCATAGCTACGATTACGTGTACCGCGACTTCAAGCCCGACGTCTGCCTGGCCTCGATGTCCGGCGGCACCGACATTGTCTCGTGCTTCGTCAACGGCAACCCGCTGTCGCCGGTGCGTCGAGGCGAGATGCAGGGCAAGAGCCTGGGCATGGCCGTGCAGGTCTGGAACGAGGCCGGCCAAACGGTCATCGGCGAAAAAGGTGAGCTGGTGTGCACCCGGCATTTTCCGGCGATGCCCATTGGTCTATGGAACGATCCACGACAGGAGAAACTTCGCGCGTCCTATTTCAGCCAGTTTCCCGGTGTGTGGGCCCAAGGCGACTACGCCGAAGAACTGGCCCACGGTGGCTTCCTGATCCATGGCCGCTCCGACGCCGTGCTCAACCCCGGTGGCGTGCGCATCGGCACGGCGGAAATCTATCGGCAGGTGGAGAAGGTCGAGCAGGTGCTGGACAGCGTCGCCATCGGCCAGCAATGGCAAGGCGATGTGCGGGTGGTACTGTTTGTGCGCCTGCGCGATGGCGTGATGTTGGATGAGGCCTTGGAGCAGCAGATCCGCCAAGTCATCCGGGCCAACACCACGCCACGGCACGTGCCGGCGAAAATTCTGGCGGTGACGGACATTCCCCCGGACTATCAGCGGCAAAGTCGTCGAACTGGCGGTGCGCAATGTGGTGCATGGCGAGGTGGTGAAGAACACCGATGCCCTAGCCAATCCGGAGGCGCTGGAGCAGTTTCGGGGACGACCAGAACTGGCCACTTAAGCGCAGCAACTCCCGTGGCGAGGGGATTTATCCCCGCTGGGCTGCGAAGCAGCCCTAAAACCTGACATCTCGGTGTGTCAGACGGAGTGAGTTGACTGAACGTGGGACTGCTTCGCAGTCCAGCGGGGATAAATCCCCTCGCCACAGGGGCGGTGCCCACCACAATCAATCCATCAACCCCCACTCACCCGCCGCCGGATCGGCGGGTGGCGCCGCGCCCGACTCGGCATGCAACTTCAGCCGCAAGCGCAGGTTGTTCGCCGAATCAGCGTTTTTCAGCGCTTCTTCCTCATCGATGGCTCCCCTCTGCCACCAGGTTGAACAAGGCCTGGTCAAAGGTCTGCATGCCCAACTCTTCGGACTTTTCCATGATGCCCTTGAGCTCGCCCAGCTCATTGCGGCGGATCAGGTCGGCCACCGTGGGCGAGCCTAGCATTACCTCCACCGCCGCACGACGCTGGCCGGTACGGGTGCGCACCAGGCGTTGGGAAACGAAGGCCTTGAGGTTGTTGCCCAAGTCGTTGAGCAACTGCGGCCGACGCTCTTCCGGGAAGAAGTTGATTACCCGGTCCAGGGCCTGGTTGGCGTTGTGGGCATGCAACGTGGAAATCACCAAGTGCCCGGTGTCGGCAAACGCCAAGGCATGCTCCATGGTTTCCCGGTCGCGGATCTCGCCGATCAGTACCACGTCCGGCGCCTGGCGCAGGGTGTTTTTCAGGGCGGCATGAAAACTGCGGGTGTCGACACCGACCTCCCGCTGGTTGATGATGGATTTCTTGTGCCGATGGATATACTCCACCGGGTCTTCGATGGTGATGATGTGGCCGCTGCTGTTGCGGTTGCGGTAATCGATCAGCGCCGCCAGGGAGGTCGACTTGCCCGACCCCGTCGCTCCGACGAACAGCATCAGCCCTTGCTTCTGCATGATGGTATCGAGCAGCACCCGTGGCAGTTTCAGGTCTTCGAAACGCGGGATGTCCAGCTTGACGTTGCGTATCACCATGGACACGTCATTGCGTTGTTTGAAGATATTGACCCGGAAACGCCCGACGCCGGCCAGGGAGATCGCCAGGTTCATTTCCAGCTCCCGATCGAACTCAAGGCGCTGTTCGGCGTCCATCAAAGACTCGGCGAGCCTGGCAATGTCGCCGACCTTGCATGCTTCATTACCCAAGGGCTTGAGCACGCCCTCGAAACGCGCGCACGGTGGCGCCCCCGTGGACATGTAAAGGTCGGAACCATTCTGGCTCGCCAGGATTCGCAACAACGGATCGATTTCCATGGACTGAAACTTCCGCGAGACATCAATGAAACAAGCCGAGCCGAACATGAAACCCGTCAGACCAACCTGCACTTACCTTTCCCTGAGGATAGTAGACGCCGTGGCACAGACACGACAGCCAGGGATTGCATGATGAGCGCGACACCCGCCGGCAGCGATACACAGCGCCTGCTCAGCCAAGTGGACTGGGCCATGACCCCGCTGGGCACTGCCCAAACCTGGCCCCAGAGCCTGCGCACCGCCGTGGACATCGTGCTCCACTCGCCCATGCCGATGGCCTTGCTGTGGGGACCGCAACTGTCGCACCTCTACAACGACGCCTTCGGCCGCCTGACCGGTGACAAGCATCCCCGGGCGTTCGGCCAGCCGACCCATACAGCATGGCCCGAACTCAAAGGCGCGACCGAAGGGATTTATCACCGCGTGTTGCAAGGCCAGACGCACACCTGCCGTGATCAACAATGGCGCGTGCCCTTCGCCGGGCGCCTCTGCGATGTCTGGCTGGACCTGACCTACAGCCCGGTGCGCGACGAAAGCGGCACCGTCGCAGGCATCCTGGTCACCGCCATCGAGACCAGCGAACGGCGCCGCCTGGCCATGGAGTTCGAACGACGCTCCGAGGCCAGCCTCAAGGCCCAGCACGAAAGCGAAGAACGCCTGCAACTGGCCCTGGCCGCCGCTGACGCGCTGGGCACCTGGGACTGGGACATCAGTGAAGATCGCTTTATTGCCGATGCACATTTCGCCCTGTTGCATAGCGTCGATCCCAGCCTGTCACGCCAGTTGCCCATCAGCGCCTACCTCGAAGGCGTGCACCCCGAGGACCGGGCGATGGTTGCCCGCAGTATCAAGCACTGCATCACCCACGGCACCGAATACGCCGAGGAATACCGGCTGTTGCAGCCCGACGATCAATTGCGCTGGGTGTACGTGCGTGGTCGCTGCTACAAGGATCGCCACGGCCGGCCCAAGCGCTTTCTTGGCGCCGCCCTGGACCTGACCGAACGCAAGCGCACCGAGCAAGCCCTGCGCCAGAGCCAGACCGAGCTGCAGCTGATCATCAATGCCATGCCGATCCTCATCAGCTACGTGGACCGCGAAGAGCGTTTCCGGCTGAACAACAGCGCCTACCTGGACTGGTACGGCCTGACCCCGCAGGAACTCTACGGCAAGAGCATCCGCGAAGTACTTGGCGAAGAGGCCTACGCCGCCCGCGCCCAGCAGATCGCCGACGCCCTGGCCGGCAAACCGTGCAGCTTCGCCGTGCAGTCAAACCATCGCGACGGTCGCCCACGCCATGCACTGATCAACTACCTGCCTCGCCAGGGTTCGGACGGCACAGTGAACGGTTTCTACATCTTTGTGATCGACGAAACCGAGCGCAAGAAAACCGAGGAAGCCCTGCGCAACCTCAACGAAACACTGGAAGAACGCGTCATCGCCCGTACCCACCAACTGGCCGAAGCCAACCAACGGCTGCAAAGCGAGATGTTCGAACGCGAGCGCGCCGAAGAAGCCCTGCGCCACGCCCAGAAAATGGAAGCGGTGGGCCAGCTCACCGGTGGCATTGCCCATGACTTCAACAACATGCTCACCGGCATCCTCGGCAGCCTCGACCTGATGCAACGCTACATCGCCGCCGGTCGCGCCGCCGAGATCGGGCGCTTCACCGAAGCGGCGGTGTCTTCGGCCAACCGCGCCGCCGCCCTGACCCATCGGCTGCTGGCTTTTTCCCGGCGCCAGTCCCTGGACCGCAAACCGCTGGACGCCAATGACCTGGTGCGCTCGCTCGAAGACCTGCTGAGCCGTACCACCGGCGATCACATCGTGCTGCGGCTGCAATTGACCCACGAGCTATGGCTGGTCAGCACCGATGCCAGCCAGTTGGAAAACGCCCTGCTCAACCTGGTGATCAACGCCCGCGATGCGATGCCCGACGGCGGCGAATTGATCGTCGAAACCGCCAATGTCTATCTCGACGGTACTGACATCAACAGCCTGGAGCCCGTGAAGGCCGGGGACTATGTGATGATTGCCGTCAGCGACAACGGTAGCGGCATGACGCCCTCCGTGCGGGCCAAGGCCTTCGATCCGTTCTTCACCACCAAACCCATCGGCCAGGGCACTGGCCTGGGCTTGTCGATGATCTACGGGTTTGCCCAACAGTCCGGCGGGCACCTCAACCTGGACAGTGTGCCGGGCGAGGGCACGCGAGTGCAGCTGTACCTGCCGCGCTTGCACATTTCCCCCGCCCAACAACCCGCCACACCGGAAGCGATCGACGCACCGCCGGCCATCGCCGGAGAAACCGTGTTGCTGGTGGAGGATGAACCCGCCGTGCGCATGCTGGTGCTCGACCTGCTGCAGGCCCTGGGCTACACCGCCCTGGAAGCCCGGGACGCCGTGACCGCGCTGCCCGTGCTGGAATCGGACCAGCGCATTGACCTGCTGGTGACCGATGTCGGGCTGCCGGGCATGAATGGCCGGCAACTGGCGGAAATCGCCCGCCAGCACCGGCCCGGGCTGAAGGTGCTGTTCATGACCGGTTACGCGCAGAAAGCCGCCGAACGCCAGGGCTTCCTCGAACAGGGCATGGATATGGTCGCCAAACCGTTCACCCTCGATCTGCTGGCCAACAAGATTCGGACGATGATCAACCATGACAGCTGACTTGAGGCATAATCGCCGCCCCGTCGCACCGCTCAGGTCACCGCTGCAATGAAAGCCCAAGCCCGCCATATCCTGGTGAAAACCGCCGAAGAAGCCGAACAGCTCAAGCAACGCATCGCCAAGGGCGAAGCCTTCGATGTGCTGGCCAAGAAATACTCCACCTGCCCCTCCGGCAAGCGCGGCGGCGACCTGGGTGAAGTGCGGCCGGGGCAGATGGTCGGCGCGATTGATGCGGTGATTTTCAAGAAGCCGCTGCGGGTGGTGCATGGGCCGATCAAGAGCAAGTTCGGGTATCACTTGGTGCAAGTGTTCTACCGGGATTGAATTTAACTCCAGACGCCCTGTAGGAGACACTTGTGGGAGCGAGCCTGCTCGCGATGGCGGTACATCAGCCGATGCAAATATGGTTGATCCGACGCCATCGCGAGCAGGCTCGCTCCCACAGGTTCTGTGTATCCTGCGTTACCGAGGCATCAACGCCCCAGGCACCTGGATCACCTGGCTCGCCAGCAGATGCCCGGCCTCGGCGGCCTCCTGCGGACTGCCGCCCAGCAAGCGACTCGCCAGGTACGCGGCGCTGAAGGAATCCCCCGCCGCCGTGGTGTCCACCACCCGTTCGACCCGCTGGGCAGGCACTTCATAAAACTGGCCATCGCAACGGATCAGACAGGCCTCGGCACCGCGCTTGAGCACAACTTCCGGCGTGCCAAACTGCGCATAGGCGGCGAACACCGCCTCACTGTCGGCATAACCGAACAGCGCCTGCTCGTCCTCCACCGTCAACAGCGCCAGCTCCACGTAGGGCAGCACGCCGCGATAAGCCGCGCGGGCCGCTTCGACCGAGGCCCAGAGCCTTGGCCGATAGTTGTTGTCGAACACCACCTGGGCCCCGCGCCGACGCGCTTGGACCAGGGTTTCGATGAGCTTGAGCCGCCCCTGCTCGCCGAGCACCGCCAGGGTGACGCCGCTGAAATACAGCACATCGTAATCCAGCAACGCGGCCAGGATCGGCCCGGCGGCCGGAGTGGTAAAGCAATCACGTACCGCCGCCTCGTTGCGCCAGTACAGGAATCGCCGCTCGCCCGTCGCATCGGTCTGGATGCAATACAAACCCGGCAGGCGTCCAGGCAAGCGCTGGACCCGTTGCAACCCGATGTTTTCTTCGGCCCAGCGCTCACACATGGCGTCGCTGAAACTGTCGTCGCCCAGGGCAGTGACGTAATCCACCGCGCCGCTGTCACCCAAGGCGCGGGACAGGTACACCGCCGTGTTCAGGGGTGTCACCGCCGAAGCTTTGTTGCAGGCTGCCATCGGCGCGTTGTTGCAGTTCGATCATGCATTCGCCGATCAGGGCGATGCGGGGTTTCTGGGTGGGATTGCTCATAGGTGATCCTGATATTCGGTGGTGTCTGGCAGGGCGCCATCGCGGGCAAGCCTTGCTCCCACAGGGGATCCTGGGTGAACACCCATTTTGTGTTCACAGTCGATCAGTGTGGGAGCAAGGCTTGCCCGCGATGGCCACGACTCGGTCCAAAGGCTAGAAACACGTCTCCATGCTCTCCACCACCCGCAACTGCTCATCCACCAGACAACCCACCCGCCACTTGTCGAAGGTCAGGCACGGATGGGAAGTACCGAACGAAATGATGTCCCCGACCCGCAACTCAACCCCCGGCGCCACACTCATGAACGCATGCTGGTCCATCACCGCCGTCACCTTGCAACCGCTGACGTCTTCCCCCCGCCGCCGAATCCGATCCGGGCTTGTAGCGCTTGAGCGGCACCGGCAATCCGGCGTCGTAGGCCACGTCGCGCTTGCCCAGGGCGATTACCGCGAAACCCGGCTCCGGCAGCGATTGCACATGGGCCCAGACTTCCAGGGCCGGGCGCAGGCCTTCGTGCAGGTCGCTGCGACGCTCCAGCACGCAGCACTGGGCTTCTTTGTAGATGCCATGGTCATGGGCCACGTAACTGCCGGGACGCAGCACACTGAGGAAACGCCCGTGGGCATTCTGGGCCTCGAAGGATTCGGCGATCAGGTCGTACCAGGCCGAACCCGAGGCGGTGATGATCGGCTTGTCGATGGCAAACGCGCCGCTGTCCTGCAACTGCACCGCCAGCCGCACCAACGATGCAGCGAACGCGCGGATGCCGCTGATGGCATGGTCACCGTGGATCACCCCTTCGTAGCCTTCGATACCGGTCAACGCCAGCGCCGGTTGCGCCCGGATCGCCTCGGCCAGGGCCAGCACCTCGGCCTCGGTCCGGCAACCACAGCGACCGCCGACCACCCCGTACTCGATCATCACGTTCAGCTTCACGCCACGAGCGGCGAAGAACGCCCCCAGGTCAGCCACGTTGTCGGGATGATCGACCATGCAATGGAATTCGAACGTCGGGTCGGCCAGCAGATCGGCGATCAACGCCATGTTCGGCGCGCCCACCAATTGATTGGCCATCAGTACCCGACGTACGCCGTGGGCATAGGCTGCATGGGTCTGCACAGCAGTGGCGAGGGTCAGGCCCCAGGCGCCAGCGTCGAGCTGGCGGCGAAACAGCGCCGGGGTCATGCTGGTCTTGCCGTGGGGCGCCAGTTCGGCACCACTGCCGGTGACGAACGCCTGCATCCAGCGGATATTGTGCTCCAATGCCTGGCGATGCAACACCAGCGCCGGCAGGCTGACGTCCCGTAGCAAATGTGCACCGACGGTGGCGGCACCTTTCTCGACGCTGGCATTAGGAATGGCGGATGACATGTTCGAACTCCTCGCACACGGCCGCTAGTGCCGTGGCTGTCTATTCATTGATGCGCCTGGCCAGGTTGTTGGCGCTTTCGATCAGCACCCGGCGGTAGTCGGCGTAATTGTTCTTGGCGTCGGCCCGTGGGGCGACGATGCACAGGGTTGCGATGGCCACGCCATTGGGGTCTTTGACCGGTGCGGCGAAGCAATGAGTGAAGGTGTCGGCGACACTGTCGAAAGAGAAAAATCCATCGAGGCCGGCCTGGCGGATTTCCTTGAGGAATTGCTCCAGGGGCAGGCGCTCGCCATCCGGCAGGATGAAGTCGTCGGGGTCGATCAGGTCGACGATCTGCTGGTCACTCAAATGCGCCAGCAGCAGGCGTCCGGACGCCGTCCACGGGATCGGCGCGTTCTCACCGATGTCCGATGAAATGCGGAAATGCCGCTCGCCTTCCTTCATCAGCGCGACGGTGTATTTGCGCCCGTTGAGCAGGCACATCTGCGCCGTTTCCCGGGTCTGGCGCACGATCTCCTGCAACGCCTGGTCAGCCTCGCGGCTCAAATCGAAATGCCGCAGGTGTGCCTGCCCGAGAAAATACAACTGGCGGCCCAGGTAGACGTGGCCGTCCTTGCCCACGGGTTCGAGGATGCGTCGCTCCAGCAGCGACGCCACCAGTTCATAGACCGTGGACTTGGGGCTGCCGATGCCACTGGCAATATCATTCGGGCGCAGCGGCTGGCCGATTTCCTTGAGGAAGTCGAGGATATCGAACGCCCGATCCAATCCCCGGGCCCGGCGTTTGATGGTGTCTTCGGTCATGTTTTCGGTTCCCATTCAATTGGCCGGGAGTTTAACCAGACTGCTGCGCCGCCTGATAGATCGCTATCGCGGGCAAGCCATGCTCCCACAGAAGAATGTGTTCCCTTGTGGGAGCAAGGCTTGCCCGCGATGAGGCCCCCGTAGTTCAGGCCTTTTTCTTGTAGGCAATGCAATCGATCTCGACCTTGCAATCGACCATCATGCTGGCCTGCACGCAGGCCCGGGCCGGGGCGTGTTCCGGACTGAAGTACTCGCCGAACACCTTGTTGAAACTCCAGAAGTCCCGCGGATCTTCCAGCCACACGCCACAACGCACCACGTCCTTGAGCTCGTAACCGGCCTCTTCGAGAATGGCGACCAGGTTCTTCATGGTCTGGTGGGTCTGCTCGACGATCCCGCCGACAATGATCTCGCCGTTCACCGCCGGCACCTGACCGGACACGTGCAGCCAGCCATCGGCCTCGACGGCGCGGGCGAATGGCCGTGGCTGGCCGCCGCCTGCGGTGCTGCCGGTGCCGTATCGGGTAATGCTCATGGGTTATCTCCTTATTGAATGGAAAGTTAAAAACGCGTGTTCTTGAGAAATTCCGCCAGACGCGGCGATTGCGGCCGCTCGAACAGTTCTTTGGGTGGCCCTTGCTCTTCGATCCGGCCCTGGTTCATGAACACGATCTTGTCGGAGACCTCGAAGGCAAAGCGCATTTCGTGGGTCACCAGCAGCATGGTCATGCCGTCTTCGGCCAGGCCCTTGATCACGTTGAGCACCTCGCCGACCAGTTCCGGATCCAGGGCCGAAGTGACTTCGTCGAACAGCATCAGGCTGGGGTTCATGGCGATCGCACGGGCAATGGCCACACGCTGTTGCTGGCCACCGGACAACTGGCCGGGAAAATGATTGCGTCGCTCCAACAGGCCAACCCGCTCCAGCCATTTCTCGGCCAGGGCCACCGCTTCGTCCTTGGGCAGCTTTTTCACTTTGAGCAGGCCCAGGGTAACGTTCTGCAACGCGGTCAAATGCGGGAACAGGTTGAATTGCTGGAAGGCCATGCCGGTCATGGCGCGGTGCCGGGCGATGACTTTCTCGGGGTGACGCACGCGCTTGCCGTCGATGTCGTCATAGCCGATGGACTCACCGTCGAGCATGATCTGCCCACCCTGGAATTCTTCGAGCATGTTGACGCAGCGCAGCAGCGTGGTCTTGCCCGAGCCGCTGGAGCCGATCAGCGTGACCACGTTGCCGCGCTGCATGCTCAGGTCCACGCCCTTGAGCACTTCCAACGGGCCGTATTGTTTGCGCAGACCGCGAATGTCCAGCAGCGGCTGGGTGTTGGAGAGCTCCGTATTGGAGAGATTCGAAACGTCAGTCATGGCAAGGCCACCCGCTTTTCAATGTGCCGCCCGAGCAATTCGATGGCGTAATTGATGATGAAAAAGAGAAAACCGGCGAACAGATAGAACTCCAGGGTCATGAAGGTCCGGGCGATGATCTGTTGGGTGCTGAGCAGCAGTTCGGCGACGCCGATCACCGATAGCAGGGTCGAGGCCTTGACGATCTCGGTGGAGGAATTGACCCAGGTCGGCAAGATCTGCCGCAACGCCTGGGGCAACAGCACATAGCCCAGCGACTGATAGAACGTCAGGCCGATGGCCTGGCTCGCCTCCATCTGCCCACGGGGCAATGCCTGCAAGGCGCCGCGCACGATCTCGGCGACGTGGGAGCCACAAAACAGCGTCAGACCCAGGACACCGGCCTGGAACGCGCCGATCTGCCAACCCAGCGCCGGGGCCATGTAGAAACAGGCCAGCACCAGCACGAACACCGGCGTGCCGCGGATCAGGTCGACGTAGAAGCGAAATGGCGCACGCATCCAGGTTCGCCCGTAAGTCAGCACCAGCCCGGCGACCAGGCCGATCAAGGTGCCCAACAAAATCGCCAGCACCGAGCACTGCACACTGGTCAGGAAACCGGCCCACAGGGTGTCCCGGGCGACCCACAACTCATGCAACCAACTGGGGGATTCGTACATGGAACACTCCTAACGGCGGATCGCCAGGCGCTGCTCGAAATACCGCAGCACCATGGCAATGAGGTAACAGGCCGCGACATACAGCGCTGTGGTCACCAGCCAGGTTTCGATCACCCGGTAACTTTCCACGTTGATCTTGCGGGCGTAATAGGTCAGCTCCGGCACGGCAATCGCCGCCGCCAGGGAGGTGTCCTTGAACAGCGAGATGAAGTTGTTCGACAAGGCTGGCAACACGTTGCGCAGCATCACCGGCACGGTGACGTAGGCCTTCACCTGCCACTCGCCCAGGCCGATGGCCAGCCCCGCTTCCCGCTGGCCCTTGTGAATGCTCAGCAGCCCGCCACGGAACACTTCGGTCAGGTACGCACCGGCGTACAGCGACAGGGTGATGACGAACGACGGCAGCTTGTCCAGGCGAATGCCCAGGCTCGGCAAGGCGAAGTAGATCAACAGGATCAGCACCAGGATCGGCGTATTGCGGATCACCGTGACATACACCGACGCCAGCACCCGCAACAGCCGATGCTTGCTCAGCAGCGCGAACGCCATCGCCAGGCCGATCACGCAACCGATGGCGATCGACACCAGCGCCAGGGACAGCCCCAGGCCGAGCCCCGCCAGCAAGGTGTCGAAATCGCGCCAGACGGCGGCAAAGTTCAACTGATAATTCATGGTCGACAGTACCTTCAACGGGGCGCCCGAAAGTGGCGCCCCGGGCTCACAGGGTCATTTGAATTCGACAGGGAAACCGATCGCTGGCGATGGCAGCTCGACGCCGAACCACTGTTTGAACGACGCCGCGTATGTCGGGAACTCCACGCCGGTCATGGCTTCATGCAAGGTGGTGTTGACGAAGTTCAGCCAGTCCTGGTCGCCGCGCTTGACCGCGCAAGCATAGGTTTGCGGGCTCCAGGCGTAGGCCGGGCTGCGATAGCGACCAGGGTTCTGCACCATCAGGTACTTGACCGAGGATTGGTCGGTGGCAGCGGCATCGGCACGGCCGGAGTTCACCGCCTGATACATCAGGTCGACGCTGTCGTACTGGTCGACCTTGGCCTTGGGCAGCGCCTGATGCACCAGTTCTTCGGCGTAGACGTTCTGCAGCACCGCCACGGTGACGCCGTCGCCGGCGGCCTTGAGGTCTTCGATTTCCTTGTACTTGCTGTTGGCCGGCAGCAGCAGGCCCACGCCTTCGCGGTAGTACGGCAAGGTAAACGCCACTTGCTGGGCACGGCTGGCGGTGACGGTGATGAACTGGCAACTCATGTCGACCTTGTCGGTCAGCAGGTTGGGAATGCGCGCATCGGAAGACTGCACCACGAACTCGACTTTTTCCGGGTCATTGAACAAGCCCTTGGCGACCATCCGTGCGATGTCGATATCAAAGCCCTGCAACTTGCCATCCGCTCCCTGGAAGTGCCACGGCGCATTGGTACTGCCCGTGCCCACGATCAATTTCCCGCGCTGCAGCACGCTGTCCAGCTTGCTGTCGGCCGCCTGGGCGACACCCACGGCGGCCGTCGTGGCCGCGAAGAGAAAAACACACGCTTTGAACAAGGAAGGTCGGCGTTGCATGGCAAGCACTCCAGAGTGAGTTTATTCCGCTATACCGGAACATGGTATGTAACAACGGAATAGACAGCAGAAAGTGTGCCACAGGTTTGATACCCATGGGGGGAAGAAATGGAAAGCGAATGAAATCAGAGGGATGGGAAAACGCAGGGAATAACGACGCCCGAAGGCCGAGGCTTGATTGCTACCATTGGCCACCGCGTGCGGGTAGCAAGGCCCCAAACCGGGGCTGGCGCACCGAAACGGCGCCGTTGTGGAATTGTAAATACATACCCTGTGGGAGCGAGCCTGCTCGCGATAGCGGTGTATCAGTCAATAATGCCGCTGACTGACCAGACGCCATCGCGAGCAGGCTCGCTCCCACAATGGTTCAGTGGTGTTCCTGGGCTATTTGCGCTTGTAGCTCTTGCTGCCACCAGGCGTGAGGCAATAGACCCCACCCCGCGGGGGCCGACGCAGTAATTGCCGCTGCCGCATTGGCAACCGTCGGCGGACTTGAGCAACGACTGCGGACGGGCCTCGTTCCGAAGCCCCAGCACAGCGGAACAGGACCTCTTCGAAGCACTGATGGAGCCGTCGTTGCACAGAAAGGTATCGCCGTCACACCCGGCAATCCCGCCCTTGCGCCCCGAGCACGGTTGATTGCCGGCGATGGCCGAAGAACACAGGGCCAACAACAGAACCGCAACACTGGTGCGAAGTAAAGCAGACGGTCCGTGACAGAGATTCATGGCAGCTTCCAGGCTGATAGATGGCTCTATGCTAGCACCGCATCATCCACCGCGCCTAACGCCCGCAAAACCTCACCCTGGACAGCATCCGCAGATCCCCCTCGCGGTAATAGTCATCGCTCCAGCTGTCATCCACCGCCAGCGGCTTGACCTGCTTGAGGGCGAGTTTTTTCGCGAAGTAGCGAAAACGGTAATGCTCATAGAAACGCAGTAGCTCCAGCCCGTAGCGGTCGGCCAGGTCGGTATTGCCCTGAATGATCAGGTAATTCTCGTCGTTGCCGCTGCTGGCCGCGGCGCTCAGGTTATGGCTGCCGCTGAGGATGGTCGGCGTGTCGCTAGTGAAGTCGGTGACGATGGCTTTGGTGTGCACCAGCAGGTTGCCCTTCTGGCCTTTCATGGTTTCCTTGAGCCAACCTTCCAGGCCGGTGTTGAGCAGCGCGGTGGCGGCGAATTCGGCGGTGCGGTCGGCGTGAAAGCCGGTGATGCGGCTCTTGGTGTTTTGCAGCCCGTAGCGCAACACGTCGTCATTGGGTGCGCCGAGCAAGGCGTCGAGAATGCGGTCGGGCAACACAAAGGCAGTGACGAACAACAGGTCCTTTCGCGCCCCTTTGATGATGTCGACGAAGCGATCCAGATCGCCCTCCCCGGTGCGCGGCGAGAACCCGGCGAACAACGCCTCTTGCGGGGCCATGGCATTGTTTTGGGTCAGCCACTGGCGAGTGGCATCGACGTCCTGGGGCGCGGCCCAGATTTGCTCGAATACCTTAAGGTAGCTGCTGCTCACCCGAGGGTCGTCCAGCACATGAACCACGTTGGCCTGGCGGTAGACACCGTTGGCGGTGAAGTTGGTGCTGCCGCACAGCACGGCTTCGGGTTGTCGTGAACCGCTGCCCTCCACCTTGCTCAGCACGATGAACTTGTTGTGGAAAATGTTATGGGTGACTCGTCCGCGCTTGTTGGCTGCTGGCATTTTCTCGAGGCTGGCTTCGTTGCGCGCCGTGGTGTCGTCCCCCGGCTCGGCGTGGTACAGCACTCGCACCTGGGCGCCGCGAGCGTGAGCGGCGGTCACCGCGTCGACGATCACCGGCAGTTCGTATTCATAGATGGCGACATCCAGCGCCCAGTTGGCATCCAGCGCCCGATCGATAAAACCGGTCAGGCGCCCCAGTAAGCCATTTTCCAACCAGCGACGCGGCGCGTCGGGCCAGTCATCGATGGACAGGTGCTTGTTGGCGCCGATCAGCGCGTCCACTTCAGGAAACTTGCGCTGGAACGCCTGGCTGGCGGCCACGGCACGATTGAAGATCACCCGCTGATTGGCCGGCTGCCCGTCGTCACTGGTGACCGTGACTTCCAGGGACTCGCCCAACTGCGGTGCATCGGGGCTGCCGTAGGCCAGGTGCACGCGGTAGTGGATCGTCACGCCGGGGTTGACGGCGTAGTCGGCCCAGCGAAATTTCTGCAACGGTGCCTTGTCGCTGGGAGTGGCGTGGAACTGGGGGAAGGTGTGGGCCTTGTCAGGAAAGGTCAGGCTGTTGAACAGGAACAGCCAGGGTTTGTCGCCCTGCTGCTTCTCGATGGCAAAACCCAGCAAGCCCTTGCGCCGGGGTTCGGCCAGGTCCATGGCGAGCAGCACACCGTTGGTGCCGGCATAGGCCTTGACCCGAAAATCGTCCTGGGCGTTGGTGACGAGTACGCGCATGGTTCACTCCTGTGAGGGGGCCGCCTGAGCATAGTGCAGTGATGCGGGTTAAGGGGGCAGATCCGGGATCGAGGTGACGCTCATCGCGAGCAGGCTCGCTCCCACAAGGGGCCATTGGTGGTAAGTCGTCATGTGTTCAAAACACAATCCATGTGGGAGCGAGCCTGCTCGCGATGAGGCTCGATCCAACACCGTAAATCTCAGCTAGATAGCCCTTCATCGATATGCCGATACTCCGCCCCCAACTGCCCCGCCAGTTGCCGGGCCCGACCCAGGCGAATCGGGCCGCGCTCGATGTCGATCAACAGGCACGGGCAATCCAGGCATGGCAGTGCCAGCCCTTCTTTCACTCGCCCATCCGTCATCACCAACACCCGCTGCTGCTCCGCAGGGAAACGCTTGCGTCGCGCCGTCAACCACCGCCCGGCCTCGTTCAGCGCCGCCAGCAACGGCGTACCGCCACCGGCGCCCAGGCCATCGAGCCAGTTGCGCAGGCCGGCGGAGGCCTTGAGCCCTTGCACCCGCCAGTTCGGCGCAGTGCCGCTGGCCGTCAGCAGGGCCAAGCGGGCGCGTTGTCGGTAGGCGTCGTCGAACAGTTGCGCCAGCAAGCCTTTGCCATCGCTGAGGGCTCGATGCCGACGGGTCGAGGCCGAGGCATCGACGATGACCAGCCACAGCTCATGGGCCGAGCGGTGGCGACCGTGAAAACGCAGGTCTTCATGCAGGCGTGGACGGCCATTGAGTAACGTGCCCGGCCAGTTCACCACACCACTGGTCGTCGCTTTGCTCCGGCCCTGGCGCCCCTGGTCGAGCCGTCCGGCACGGGGTCTGGCATTCGCCCCCGCCGGTGAACGGGGGCGAATGCCTAGGGCTTTTTTGGCCAGCTCGGCACTTCACGCCGGGCACCCGTCGGCAATGCCTGGGCCGGCAAATCACCCCACTGGCCCTGGCCTTCGCTGGGCTGAGCCGTTGCATTGACAGGTGTTTGCGGCGCCTGGGACGGTGTCGGTGCCGAATGCCCGCGTCGACGGTGACGCAAGGCAAACTCGGCGACAGCATCGATGTCTTCAGCGGCGATGACATCCGCTCCACGCCAAGCGGCATGGGCCCGGGCAGCCCTTAGCCAGACCAGATCGGCGCGCAAGCCATCGACCCCGGCGGCAAAGCAGCGCTCGGTAATCTGCGCCAGCGCCGCGTCATCCAGGGCAATCGCGGCCAAGCGGTTGCGCGCCTGCTGGCAACGTTCGCGCAGCTGCTGCTGGGCCATCTCCCATTCCGCGCAGAACCCCGCCGGATCACTGTCGAAATCCAAGCGGCGCCGAATGATCTGCCCGCGCTCGGCGGGTGCGGTGTGACCGTCGAGAGCCACGTTCAGGCCGAAACGGTCGAGCAATTGCGGACGCAGTTCGCCCTCTTCCGGGTTCATGGTGCCGATCAACACAAAACGCGCCGGGTGTCGGTGGGAAATTCCGTCGCGTTCGATCAGGTTGGTGCCGCTGGCGGCCACATCGAGCAGCAGATCCACCAAGTGATCGGGCAGCAGGTTCACTTCATCGACGTACAACACGCCGCCGTCGGCCTTGGCCAGCACGCCGGGAGAGAACTGCGCGCGCCCTTCTCCTAAAGCTGCGTCCAGATCGAGGGTCCCCACCAGCCGCTCTTCAGTGGCACCGAGGGGCAAGGTGACGAACTGACCACTGGCCAGCAGATCCGCCAGGCCTCGGGCCAACGTGGACTTGGCCATGCCTCGCGGGCCTTCGATCAGCACGCCACCGATTTTCGGATCGATGGCGGCCAGGCACAGGGCGAGCTTCAAGTCATCGGCGCCGACCACAGCGGAGAGCGGGAAATGGGGGGTGTCGGTCATATTGAATGTCTCATGAAATGTGCGAGGTTCCCTGTGGCGAGGGAGCTTGCTCCCGCTGGGGCGCGAAGCGGCCCCCAGAATCTGAGGTCCCAGTGCTGTTTCAGAATGACGACTGCTGCGCAGCCGAGCGGGAGCAAGCTCCCTCGCCACAAATGCGCGCCTGTCATCCTCATGTCAGTTCTCTTCTTCTATGTCCAACAACAAACTCTCCAGCGCCTGGCGATACTCGCCCGGCTCCTGCCACATCCCCCGCTGCTGCGCTTCGAGCATGCGCTCGGTCATGTCCCGCAGGGCATCGGGGTTGTGCTGGCGGACGAAATCCCGGGTGTCCGGGTCGAGCAGGTAGGCATCGGCCAGCAAGGCGTACTGGTGATCGTCGATCAATTGCGTGGTGGCGTCGAACGCGAACAGGTTGTCCACCGTCGCCGCCAGTTCGAACGCACCTTTATAGCCGTGACGCTTCACGCCGTCGATCCACTTCGGATTCGCCGCGCGGGAGCGGATGACGCGGTTGAGTTCTTCCTTCAGGGTGCGGATCTTTGGCAAATCCGGCTGGCTGTGATCGCCATGGTAGCTGGCCGCCACGTCGCCACTGAGGGTCTCCACCGCGGCCAGCATGCCTCCCTGGAACTGGTAGTAATCGTTGGAATCGAGCAGGTCGTGCTCGCGGTTGTCCTGGTTCTGCAACACCGCCTGCACCTGGCTCAAGCGCCGGGAGAACTGCTCCCGGGCGACAGTGCCTTCATCGCTGGTGCCGTAGGCGTAGCCGCCCCAGTTCAGGTACACCTCGGCCAGGTCTTCGCGGCTCTGCCACAAGCGCCCGTCGATCGCGCCCTGCACGCCCGCGCCATAGGCACCAGGCTTGGCGCCGAAGATCCGCCAACCGGCCTGGCGAGCCGCAACCTCTGGTTCGAGCCCCGAGGCCAGCAGGGCTTCGCGCTCGCCACGCACCTTGGCCGCCAAGGGGTTCATGTCGTCCGGCTCATCGAGGGCGGCGACAGCCTGCACCGCCGCATCGAACAGGCGGATCAGGTTGGCGAAGGCGTCACGAAAAAAACCTGACACCCGCAGCGTCACATCGACCCGCGGTCGGTCCAACAGGCTCAACGGCAGAATCTCGAAATCATCGACCCGCTGACTGCCGGTGGCCCACACCGGACGCACGCCCATCAGCGCCATGGCCTGGGCGATGTCGTCGCCGCCGGTGCGCATGGTGGCGGTGCCCCACACCGAGAGGCCGAGCTGACGCAAGTGGTCACCATGATCCTGCAAGTGCCGCTCAAGGATCAGGTTCGCCGATTGGAAACCGATACGCCACGCCGTGGTGGTGGGCAGGTTACGCACGTCCACGGAGAAGAAGTTGCGCCCGGTGGGCAACACATCCAGGCGGCCACGACTCGGCGCGCCGCTGGGGCCGGCCGGGACGAAGCGCCCGTCCAGGGCGTCGAGCAAGCCGCGCATTTCCGCCGGGCCGCAGGCGTCCAGGCGTGGGGCCACGACGGATCGCAGGTTTTCAATGATGCTGCTGACCGCCTCCCAACCCGAGACATTCAATTGTTCGACCGCGCCATCCAGGGCCTGCTCGATCAACTGCGCAGCGAACAACTCCAGGCGCTCTCGGGTATCGCCAGCGGTGCGCCAAGGCTCGGCGCTGACCCGGCGCAACGCCTCGGGACAGTCGCCAGTCCAGGGCTCGGCCAAGGCACAATCCAGCGGATCGAAACCCAGCCCGAACGCCTTGGCCAGCGCTCGCAGCAGGCTCGACTGCGCGCCCTTGCCATCGCCACGGGGTATGCGCAGCAACGCCAGCAGCGTGTCGATACGCAGGCGACCGCTGGGCGACTCACCAAAAATATGCAGGCCATCGCGGATCTGCGATTCCTTCAAATCACACAGATAGGTGTCCAGGCGCGGCAGCCAGATCGCTGCGTCGGCATCGCTGTCGAGCGCGGCATCGAGTTGCAGCTCGCGGTCGATGTGCGTCTCACGCACCAGGTTCAGGATGTCCCGTTGCAGTTCCCGGGCGCGGCGCGGATCGAGCAATTGCGCTTCGTAGTATTCGTCGGCCAACAGCTCAAGGTTACGCAATGGACCGTAGGTTTCGGCGCGGGTCAGCGGCGGCATCAAGTGGTCGATGATCACCGCTTGAGTACGACGCTTGGCCTGAGCGCCCTCACCCGGGTCGTTGACGATGAATGGATAGATATTCGGCAGCGGTCCCAACAATGCATCGGGCCAGCAACTCTCCGACAGCCCGACGCCCTTGCCCGGCAGCCATTCGAGATTGCCGTGCTTGCCGACGTGGATAACCCCGTGGACGCCGTAGGTGTGGCGCAACCAGAAATAAAACGCCAGGTAACCGTGGGGTGGCACCAGGTCAGGATCGTGGTACACCGCGCTTGGATCGACCTGATAACCCCGGGCCGGCTGGATGCCGACGAAGGTCAGGCCCAGGCGCAGACCGGCGACCATCAGGCGCCCGTCGCGGAACATCGGATCCTGCTCGGGCGAGCCCCAACGCTCCAGCACCGCCTGGCGGTTGGCCTCGGGCAATGCCTCGAACAGGGCCTGGTAAGCGTCGAGGGCCAGGCTCTGGTGACACGGGCGCAAGTCGAGGCTGTCCAGGTCGTTGCTGACGCCACCGAGCAATTGCTGGATCAGCGCGGTACCGCTGGTTGGCAGTTCGCCCGGCAATGGATAACCCTCGGCCTGCATGGCGCGCAGGATATTCAGCGCCGCCGCCGGGGTATCCAGGCCGACACCGTTGCCGATTCGCCCGTCCCGGGTCGGGTAGTTGGCAAGGATCAGCGCCACGCGCTTTTCGGCGTTGGGCAGGCGCGCCAGGGTGGTCCAGCGCCGGGCCAGTTCGGCGACAAAATCCATGCGTTCGGGCACGGCCCGGTAACAGACCACATCGCTCTGGCTGCGCTCGCTGCGCCAGGCCAGGTCCTTGAAACTGATGGGGCGGCTGATGATCCGTCCGTCCAACTCCGGCAAGGCAATGTGCATCGCCAGGTCCCGCGGGCCCAGGCCCTGTTCGCTGGCGCGCCAGCCGGGTTCGTTGTCCTGGGCACAGATCGCCTGGATCACCGGGATGTTGCGGCGAAACGGCCGCAGGTGCGGCGCTTCAGGGCTGGATTGGGCGAAACCGGTGGTGTTGAGAATCACGCCGGCTTCGACCTCATCCAGCCAATCTTCCACCAGCGCGAGGCAACCGGGTTCCTTGAGGCTGGCCACGGCAATCGGCAACGGATTGAGCCCCGCCCCTTGCAGGCGCTGGCAGAACACGTCGATGAACGCGGTGTTAGCCGCTTGCAGGTGGGAGCGATAGAACAGCACCGCCGCCACCGGTAGATCGGCCTGCCAGTCGGCTTGCCAATCGCCGAGGCTGGCGTTGGTGTTTGCGGGGTGATAGATCGCCGTGCGCGGCAGGGTTTGCGGTTCCCCCCACGGATAATCGCGGCCGAACCATAGGCTGCCCAGGTTGTGAAACAGGTCCAGGGCATTGCCCAACCCGCCCTGGCGCAAGAACTGCCAGAGCCGGTCGCGATCCTCGATGGGCACGTTGCTCAGGTCGCTGAGTTCCGGGTCCGGGCGATCGTCCCCCGGTACCAGGATCAGCTTCACCCCACGCCCGGCCAGCTCCATCAGGCGCTCGATGCCGTAGCGCCAATAGCCGATACCGCCGTGCAGCGACAACAGGATGACCTTGGCGTGGCGCAGTACATCCTCGAAGTACAGGTCCACCGAGGCGTGGTTCTGCACCTGCATCGGGTTGGCGAGACGAAACTCCGGGTAATCGTCCGGCAATTGCCTGGCCGCCTCGGCCAGCAGCGCCAGGCTGGAGTCGCCGCTGCACAGGATCACCAGTTCAGCGGGGGTTTGCCCCAGGTCGGCAATGTTGTCGTCCGATACAAAGCCGCCGGGCTGGGTCCTGAGCAGGTGCATGGCTTAGGCGCTGAGGGCGGCGCGCAACTGCGCTTCAAGCAGCGCGGCATCGAGCGCCTGGCCGATCAGCACCAGCCGGGTGACCCGCGCTTCGTCGGCGCCCCACTGGCGGTCGAAATGCTTGTCGAACCGCGTACCAACGCCTTGGATCAGCAAGCGCATCGGCTTGTTCGGGATCGCCGCGAAACCCTTGACCCGCAGCACGCCGTGCTGGACCACCAGTTGCGTCAGCGCGTCCAGCAACAGGCTTTCGTCGGCCTGGGGCAACTCGATGGAAATGGAATCGAAGGCGTCATGATCATGGTCGTCATCGTCACCATCGTGGTGATGGTCGTGATGGCTGTGGCGGCCGTCGATGTGCTCTTCGGAACCGGCGCCCAGGCCGATCAGCACGTCCAGCGGCAGGCGACCGCTGCTGGCTTCGATGACCTTGACCGCCGGCGGCAGCTCTTCGGCCACTTCCAGGCGGACTTTGGCCAGGTCTTCCGGACTGATCAGGTCGGCTTTGTTGAGGATCACCAGGTCGGCGCTGGCCAGTTGATCGGCGAACAGCTCGTGCAACGGTGATTCGTGGTCCAGGTTCGGATCGAGTTTGCGCTGGGCATCGACCTGGTCAGGGAAGGCAGCGAAGGTACCAGCGGCCACGGCCGGGCTGTCGACCACCGTGATTACCGCATCGACGGTGCAAGCGCTGCGGATTTCCGGCCATTGAAAGGCCTGGACCAACGGCTTGGGCAGGGCCAGGCCGGAGGTTTCGATGAGGATGTGGTCGAGATCGCCGCGCCGGGCCACAAGTTCGCGCATCACCGGGAAGAACTCTTCCTGCACGGTGCAGCACAGGCAGCCGTTGGCCAGTTCGTAAACGCGGCCGTTGGCTTCTTCTTCGGTGCAACCGATGGAGCACTGCTTGAGGATCTCGCCGTCGATGCCCAGCTCGCCGAACTCGTTGACGATCACAGCGATGCGGCGGCCCTGGGCGTTGTCGAGCATGTGCCGCAGCAAGGTGGTTTTGCCCGAGCCGAGGAAACCGGTGACGATGGTGACGGGAAGTTTGGCCAGTGTTTTCATCCGATGCCCCTTGGCAAAGTGGCGGGCAAACGGGACGACAACCGCAGGCAAGGCACGCGCGGAAGATTTCGCCACCGGATCACCCCGCCCGGTTGTAGTGAGAATCTGTGTCGAGGCAGGTCTCCTGGCTGACGGCGGGCCAGTCATTGACTGGCGATTGCTGCGCCTTCCCGTGCGCCTGTTGTAATGGGCATGCACAGTGGCCTTGCAGAAACAGCACCGTTCACAGTTGCGGGGGCAGCCGCGGCTTGGACCGCGTTCCCTTCTTAGCTTCGGCACAGGCCGAAGAACCTCGAAGGCGCAAGGCTACGCAGGGTGTGGGGGGCGGGTCAATCTCCAGAGCGTTCTGCGGTGCATGGGCTGCCGTCATCGCGAGCAGGCTCGCTCCCACAGTTGATCTTTGTTGAACATAACTGTTGTGTCCGACGCGATTCATTGTGGGAGCGAGCCTGCTCGCGATGGGTTCAACTCGATGTCAATCTGGAAACCCCTGCCAATTGACGCCCCGCCCCCGCCCATGCTCTCCTGTGCGCCTAGTTTTGGGTGCCCTTCACAGGGTGAAACGGGAAACCGGTGAATCGTGTGCTTTACTTCAAAGCCACGTCAGTCCGGTGCTGCCCCCGCAACGGTAAGCGAGCGAAGCGTCTGAACCACTGTGTCTTTCGACATGGGAAGGTGACGCTTGCAGGCCAGGCACAAGCCCGGCCCCTCGCAAGCCCGGAGACCGGCCCATGACTCATGCATCAACAAACCCGCGGTGGGCGGGCGCTGTTCGAACCTTGGCGGGCTTTCGCCCGGGGTTTCATTGCGCTCGTATCACCCACTGAACAAGAACAGAGGGAAGCGCCATGTCGACTATCAGCAGCACCGCCCGCACCGCCAGCAGCACCACCACCCTGAGCCAACGCCTGAGCGCTGCGATCTTCGCCTCGATCCTGGGTGCCGGCCTGGTCTATTTCGCCGGTTTCTCCCACATCGAAGCGGTGCACAACGCGGCCCACGACACCCGCCACAGCGCCGCCTTCCCGTGCCATTGAGAACCGACGACATGATCAAGCGTATCGCGCAGACCGCCGGTTTCAGCGGCTTGCTGGCCGCCCTGCTGCTGACCCTGCTGCAAAGTTTCTGGGTATCGCCGCTGATTCTCCAGGCGGAAACCTTCGAGAAGGCCCCGGCGACCGAGGTCCATGAACACGCCGACGGCGTGGCTCACACCCATGATGCCGAGGCCTGGGAACCGGAAGATGGCTGGCAGCGCGTGCTGTCCACCACCGGCGGCAACCTGGTGGTCGCGGTGGGTTTTGCCCTGATGCTGGCGGGCCTGTACACCTTGCGCGCCCCGACTCGCACCTCCCAGGGCCTGCTCTGGGGCCTGGCCGGTTATGCCACCTTTGTCCTCGCGCCGACCCTCGGCCTGCCGCCGGAACTGCCTGGTACGGCGGCGGCCGATTTGGCCAAGCGGCAGATGTGGTGGATCGGCACCGCGGCGTCCACGGCGGTGGGCATTGCCTTGGTCGCCTTCGGTCGGCATTGGCTGCTCAAGGTGCTGGGGGTGGCGACGTTGCTGGTGCCCCACGTCATTGGTGCGCCGCAGCCCGAAGTCCACTCGATGCTGGCGCCCGAAGCGCTTGAGAGCCAGTTCAAGATTGCCTCGCAGTTGACCAACGTCGCGTTCTGGCTGGCCCTGGGCCTGATCAGCGCCTGGCTGTTTCGCCGCGATAGCCAAGCCCACCACGACGCATGACCACCGCGCCGATCCTGGTGATCGGCCTGGGCTGCCAGCGCGGCTGCCCGGCCAGTACGCTGCGGGCCTTGCTCGATGAGGCGTTGCTGGCCCACGGCATCGCACTTGATCAAGTGCAGGCCCTGGCGAGTATCGACCTCAAGCGTGACGAACCGGGCCTACTGGAACTGGCCGGGCAACTGGCACTGCCACTGACGTGCTTCAGCGCCGAGCAGTTGGCCGGTTACCAGGGGCGACTCAGTCACCGCTCGGAGATCGCCTTCGAGCGGACCGGTTGCTACGGCATCGCTGAAAGCGCCGCCCTGGCCCTGGCCGACCAATTGGGCGCCACGTCCGCAACGCTGCTGATCGCTCGCCAAAAAGGCCCCAAGAGCACGTTGGCATTGGCGGTTGTGGAGTAAATCCCGATAATCCGCCCCCAGGATCATGAGCGATTTTCATCTGGGCAACGCTCACCCACCTTCTACAGGAGCCGGTCATGACCGTTTACTTCATCGGCGCCGGCCCCGGCGACCCGGACCTCATCACAGTCAAAGGCCAACGACTGATCCGCAACTGCGCGGTGATCATCTACGCCGGCTCCCTGGTGCCGACGGCCGTGCTCGAAGGTCATTGTGCAGAACAGGTGATCAACAGCGCCGAGCTGCACCTGGAACAGATCATCGAATTGATCAAGAGCGCCCATCTCAAGGGCCAGGACGTGGCCCGGGTGCATTCCGGCGATCCGAGCCTGTACGGCGCCATCGGTGAGCAGATTCGTTGCCTGCGGGAACTGGACATCCCTTTCGAGATCATCCCTGGCGTCACCGCGACCTCAGCCTGCGCCGCCCTGCTGGGCGCCGAACTGACCTTGCCGGACATCTCCCAAAGCCTGATCCTCACCCGCTACGCAGACAAAAGCCCGATGCCTGCTGGGGAAGAACTCAGCAGCCTGGCGCAGCACGGGGCGACCATGGCGATTCACCTGGGGGTCAATCATCTGGAAAAGATCGTCAGTGAACTGCTGCCCCACTACGGCGCCGATTGTCCAATCGCGGTGATTCACCGGGCCACTTGGCCGGATCAGGATTGGGTGCTGGGGACGCTGGCCGATATCGCCGAGAAGGTTCAGGCCAAGGGTTTTCGCCGTACGGCGCTGATTCTGGTGGGGCGCGTGCTGGGTAATGAGGTGTTCAGCGAATCGTCGCTGTACCGCGCCGGACATGCGCATCTCTACAGGCCCTGACTCGATCAGCAAGAGCCAACCGGGATCCCCTGTGGGAGCGAGCTTGCTCGCGATAGCGGTGGATCAGCCAGCAGCGATGTTGAATGTGCCGACGCCTTCGCGAGCAAGCTCGCTCCCACAGGGATTGGCGGCGGTCGGATCTGCGCCCATAAAAAAACGGTGCTCACGGGCACCGTTTTTTATATCCGCAGCGAACACCTATCAGTAGTAGGCGTTTTCTTTCTGCGTATGGTCGGTCACGTCGCGCACGCCCTTGAGCTCTGGAATGCGCTCGAGCAAGGTGCGCTCGATGCCTTCCTTCAAGGTCACGTCAGCCTGGCCGCAGCCCTGGCAGCCGCCGCCGAACTGGAGCACGGCGATGCCGTCTTCCACCACGTCGATCAGCGAAACCTGGCCGCCGTGGCTGGCCAGCCCCGGGTTGATTTCGGTTTGCAGGTAGTAATTGATGCGCTCGTTGACCGGGCTGTCGGCATTGACCATCGGCACCTTGGCGTTCGGCGCCTTGATGGTCAACTGGCCGCCCATGCGGTCGGTGGCGTAATCGACCACCGCATCGTCCAGGAACGCTTCGCTGAACGAGTCGATGTACGCGGTGAAGCTCTTGAGCCCCAGCGCGGTGTCTTCGGCTTTCTCTTCCCCCGGCTTGCAGTAGGCAATGCACGTCTCAGCGTACTGGGTGCCGGGCTGGGTGATGAAGATGCGGATCCCGATACCCGGGGTGTTCTGCTTGGACAGCAGGTCGGCCAGGTAATCGTGGGCGGCATCGGTAATCGTAATAGCGGTCATGGGAACTCCTCGCAGGCTTGCCCGCAGTTTACGCCAATCGACGCGCCGGACAAAGTCCCAGTATTTTTGTCGGGAAAGCAGCCAGCGGCGACGGGTTCCGTCGCCGGGCCTCCCGATCAGAGGTTCTGGTAGCGATTCATGTCCAGCACGCCGCTTTCCACCGGCTCCGTCTCCTGGATGTACTGGTTCAGGTCATGGAAGTAGTACCAGAACTGCGGGTGGCTGCGGCGAATGCCCCAGCGCTCGACAATCCGCTCGAACGCCGGCGCATCCTGGGCGTTTTCCATGGCATCGACGAACGTCGGCACTTGCCCGGCGGGGATGTTGAAGATGAAATTCGGGTAGCTGCTGAGCACGCCCGGATAGACCGTCAGCGTGTCCAGACCCGGCTGGTAGCGTGCCTCCTCGCCCAGCAGGAACGCCACGTTGCTGTGGGCACGGTTGCGCAGCAGGCTGTAGACCTCACGATGGCCGCTGGCGGTTTCGATGCGCAGCAGGGTCGCTTCCGGCAGTTGGTCGATCACCTTGAGCCCCGCCGCCGGGCGCGACACCAGCCGACTGAGGGCCTGCTCGGCGTTTTGCAACGTCGGATCGATGTTCGGCCGCGAGCAGTAGGCGCCGTCGCAACGGTTGATCGGATCGGGCCGCGCATTCAGGTCGCCATAACGGGCCAGCAGTTGCCGGGCGAAATCGCGCTTGGGGTCGCGTTCGTCGAGCTTGAGGGCGGTCGGCTTGTCGTCGTCGATGGACTCATAATCGAGCCACATCTTGAACTTGCCGCCGGCCTGATACCAGTCGTCGAGATAGCCTTCCCGGGAGTCGGCCGGCATCAGGCGCAGGAAATTCTGCTCCGCGCCGTTGCGGATCAGGTCGAAATACAAGCGGGTCTGGGCCTGGTGGGAGACGTTGCCGAACACATCGAAATTCACTGCCAACTGGTAATAGGTACGCTCCAGCAACGGGAAATCGAACAGCCACATCGTCTGCGGCACCTCCCCGATCAACCCCTTGGTGACCGAAGCACTGTCGAAATGCCGGAAAATGCTCAACAGCGCATTGTCATTGCCAGCCCATAGCGTCGACCAGCTCGGCGCCGGAAGCTCGGCGTAATTGTCGCGGCGCAAGGCTTCGTACTCGTTGCGTTTGTCCCGGTAGTCGAGCCAGAGGCTGAGGACGCTGCCCACGTCATCGTTCTGCCCCGGCATCGCCAGCAACGGCGTGGCCTGGCCGCGGTAGTTCGGGTCGGTGATGTACAGGTCGTGTTCGGGAGCCTGGAACAGCGCCCAGAAATTGTCACGGATTACGTCCGTGGCGATCTGTCCCCGGCACACCGGTCCGCGAATGAAGGTGCGCACGAAATACTCGGCGTTATCGAGCATGAACTGGTAGCGGGCCTGCGCCGGAATCGCTTCAAACGTGGAAAACGGATTGGCCCGGCGCTCCGGCCCATAGCCCGGCAAGGCGCTGACCTGCCATTTGCCGCTGTAGAACAGGCTCTTGATCCGCGCCATCTTCGCCGCGCTCAAGCCATAGGTGATGTGGGTCTTGTGCACGATCACCCCTTGCACCGGCCAGAGCCGGTAATAGATGCGGGTGCCGGGATCGTCGTTCGGACGGCGGGTGTTGATCAGGTCGATGGGCTGGCCGGTGGGCGTGCGCGAACGCACCCATTGAAAGAAATGCCCCGGTTCGCCGTCCTTGAAATAGATATGCGCCAGAAACCAGTGCTCGAACAGCCAACGGCCCACCAGGCTCTCCCGGGCACCCGGGGCGTTGAGCAGGTTTTCCCATTGCACCACTTGCAAGGCTTCGGCGGCGCTCGGGGCCAGGGCCTGCTGATCGATGGGAGCGCCGGCGGCCAGCCAGCGCTGCAGGGTCTGGTATTGCTGGTCGGTCAGGCCGGTGACGGCCAAGGGCATGCCTTCCCTGGGATGGGCGCCTGCGTATTCGTCGAATTGATCCGGCAGCGCACAGCTGTTTTCCCGATTGAGGCCCAGCACGATGTCTTCCGGCAGCTTGGCGTTGGGCTGCAGCGGCGTGCGGTGGCCCAACTCCAGCATGCGTGCCATCAGGGCCGCCTGGCTGCCTTGGGCGTCGAGCACCGAATAGAAGCCCTTGCGCTGCCAGGCGCGCTGCCCGGAGGCGTCATAGAACAAACGGGTCGGATCGGCAGCCTGACGGCGCTCGCCGTCATACACCGACAGCTTGCTCGCCCCCCGTGCCGCGCCTTCGCCGCTGCCCAGGTTCAACTGGCAGGCGGAATCGTAGCAGGCATGGCAGGCCACGCATTTTTCCGTGAAGATCGGCTGGATGTCGCGTGTGTAGGAGATCGCGGGAGCGGGACTCCCGGCGGCTGCGGCAATAGACAACAGCAGCAACAGACTGCCGAATAAGACGCGGTACGGCATGTCTCGGGTCCCTAAGAGATAGTCCGGCGATTCTACCGGGCCAGCATCGCCTTGCAAACATGAGCGATATTCATGCAAAACCCCATCATGATCAAATCCTGCACAGGTTTGCTATCATCCCGGCCTTCGTAATGGTCTTTTTTTCCAGGTAGTCCTATGTCCGATCGCAGCGCTCGCCTTTATCTTCTCCAGCAAGCCCTCAAGGAACGCATCCTGATCCTCGACGGCGGCATGGGCACGATGATCCAGAGCTACAAGCTGGAAGAACAGGACTATCGCGGCAAGCGTTTTGCCGACTGGCCGAGCGACGTCAAGGGCAACAACGATTTGCTGGTGCTCAGCCGTCCCGACGTGATCGGCGCCATCGAAAAAGCCTACCTGGATGCCGGCGCCGACATCCTGGAAACCAACACCTTCAACGCCACCCAGGTGTCCCAGGCCGACTACGGCATGCAGGGCCTGGCCTACGAGCTGAACCTGGAAGGCGCGCGCCTGGCCCGCAAGGTGGCCGACGCCAAGACCCTGGAAACCCCGGACAAACCGCGCTTCGTCGCCGGCGTGCTCGGCCCGACCAGCCGCACCTGCTCGCTGTCGCCGGACGTGAACAACCCCGGCTACCGCAACGTGACCTTCGACGAACTGGTGGAGAACTACACCGAGGCCACCAAGGGCCTGATCGAAGGCGGCGCCGACCTGATCCTGATCGAAACCATTTTCGACACACTGAACGCCAAGGCGGCGATTTTCGCCGTACAAGGGGTCTACGAAGAGTTGGGCGTTGAGTTGCCGATCATGATCTCCGGCACCATCACCGACGCCTCCGGCCGCACCCTCTCCGGGCAGACCACCGAAGCGTTCTGGAACTCCGTGGCCCACGCCAAGCCAATCTCCGTGGGCTTGAACTGCGCCCTGGGCGCCAGCGAATTGCGCCCGTACCTCGAAGAGCTGTCGAACAAGGCCAGCACCCATGTCTCGGCCCACCCGAACGCCGGCCTGCCCAATGAGTTCGGTGAATACGATGAGTTACCCGCCCAGACCGCCAAAGTCATCGAGGAATTCGCCCAAAGCGGTTTCCTGAACATCGTCGGCGGCTGCTGCGGCACCACCCCGGCGCACATCGAAGCCATCGCCAAGGCCGTGGCCGGCTATGCACCGCGACAGATTCCGGAGATCCCCCGGGCCTGCCGCCTGTCGGGCCTGGAACCGTTCACCATCGATCGCAGTTCGCTGTTCGTCAACGTCGGCGAGCGGACCAACATCACCGGTTCCGCCAAGTTCGCCCGGCTGATTCGCGAGGACAACTACACCGAAGCCCTGGAAGTGGCCCTGCAACAGGTCGAGGCCGGCGCCCAGGTGATCGACATCAACATGGACGAGGGCATGCTCGATTCGAAGAAGGCCATGGTGACCTTCCTCAATCTGATTGCCGGCGAACCGGACATTTCCCGCGTGCCGATCATGATCGACTCGTCGAAATGGGAAGTGATCGAGGCCGGCCTCAAGTGCATCCAGGGCAAGGGCATCGTCAACTCCATCAGCATGAAGGAAGGCGTCGAGCAGTTCATCCATCACGCCAAGCTGTGCAAGCGCTACGGCGCCGCCGTGGTGGTGATGGCCTTCGACGAAGCCGGCCAGGCCGATACCGAGGCACGCAAGAAGGAAATCTGCAAGCGCTCCTACGACATCCTGGTCAACGAAGTCGGCTTCCCGCCGGAAGACATCATCTTCGACCCGAACATCTTCGCCGTCGCCACCGGTATCGAAGAGCACAACAACTATGCCGTGGACTTCATCAACGCCTGCGCCTACATCCGCGATGAGCTGCCCTACGCGCTGACCTCCGGTGGCGTGTCCAATGTGTCGTTCTCGTTCCGCGGCAACAATCCGGTGCGCGAGGCGATCCACTCGGTGTTCCTGCTCTATGCGATCCGCGCGGGCCTGACCATGGGCATCGTCAACGCCGGCCAACTGGAGATCTACGACCAGATCCCGGTGGAGTTGCGCGACGCCGTGGAAGACGTGATCCTCAACCGTACCCCCGAAGGCACCGACGCCCTGCTCGCCATCGCCGACAAGTACAAGGGTGACGGCAGCGTCAAGGAAGCGGAAACCGAGGAGTGGCGCGGCTGGGAGGTGAACAAGCGCCTGGAACATGCGCTGGTCAAGGGCATCACCACCCACATCGTTGAAGATACCGAGGAATCGCGACTGTCTTTCGCCCGGCCGATCGAGGTCATCGAAGGCCCGCTGATGGCCGGCATGAACATCGTCGGCGACCTGTTTGGCGCCGGCAAAATGTTCCTGCCCCAGGTGGTCAAGTCCGCCCGGGTGATGAAGCAGGCCGTGGCCCACCTGATCCCGTTCATCGAGGCGGAAAAAGGCGATAAGCCGGAGGCCAAGGGCAAGATCCTCATGGCCACGGTCAAGGGCGACGTCCATGACATCGGCAAGAACATCGTCGGCGTGGTGCTCGGTTGCAACGGCTATGACATCGTCGACCTGGGCGTGATGGTTCCGGCGGAGAAGATCCTGCAGGTAGCCAAGGAGCAGAAGTGCGACATCATCGGCCTGTCCGGCCTGATCACCCCGTCCCTGGATGAGATGGTGCATGTGGCGCGGGAGATGCAGCGCCAGGACTTCCACCTGCCCTTGATGATCGGCGGCGCGACGACGTCCAAGGCCCACACGGCGGTGAAAATCGAGCCCAAGTACAGCAACGACGCAGTGATCTACGTCACCGACGCCTCCCGCGCCGTGGGCGTGGCGACCCAATTGCTGTCCAAGGAACTCAAGCCGGCATTCGTCGAGAAGACCCGCCTGGACTACATGGACGTGCGCGAACGCACGGCCAACCGCAGCGCCCGCACCGAACGCCTGAGCTACCCCGCCGCCGTGGCCAAGAAGCCGCAGTTCGACTGGAGCAGCTACCAGCCGGTCAAGCCGACCTTTACCGGCGCCAAGATGCTGGACAACATTGACCTGAACGTCCTGGCCGAATACATCGACTGGACGCCGTTCTTCATTTCCTGGGACCTGGCCGGCAAATACCCGCGCATCCTCACCGACGAAGTGGTCGGCGAAGCGGCCACCGCGCTGTACGCCGACGCCCGGGCGATGCTGCGCAAGCTGATCGACGAGAAGCTCATCAGCGCCCGTGCGGTGTTCGGCTTCTGGCCGGCCAACCAGGTGCATGACGATGACCTGGAAGTCTACGGCGACGATGGCAAGCCACTGGCGCGCCTGCATCACCTGCGCCAACAGATCATCAAGACCGACGGCAAGCCGAACTTCTCCCTGGCTGACTTCGTTGCCCCCAAAGACAGCGGCGTGACCGACTACGTCGGCGGTTTCATCACCACCGCCGGCATCGGCGCCGAAGAAGTCGCCAAGGCCTACCAGGAAGCCGGCGACGACTACAACTCGATCATGGTCAAGGCCCTGGCCGACCGCCTGGCCGAAGCCTGTGCCGAATGGCTGCACCAACAGGTGCGCAAGGAGCACTGGGGTTATGCCCAGGACGAGAGCCTGGACAACGAGGCGCTGATCAAGGAGCAGTACACCGGCATCCGCCCTGCCCCCGGCTACCCGGCCTGCCCGGATCACACCGAGAAAGCTACCCTGTTCCGCCTGCTCGACCCCGAGGCCAGCGAACTGAAGGCCGGACGCAGCGGCGTATTCCTCACCGAACACTACGCCATGTTCCCGGCGGCAGCGGTCAGCGGCTGGTATTTCGCCCATCCCCAGGCGCAGTACTTTGCCGTGGGCAAGATCGACAAGGACCAGGTCCAGAGCTACACCGCACGCAAGGGTCAGGACCTGAGCGTGACCGAACGCTGGCTGGCACCGAACCTGGGTTACGACAACTAAGTCCGCAGCAATTGACTATGCTCTCCACATACGACCTTGTGTATGGAGAGCATCATGGACGAACCGACCGAAAATAAGGCGCCCACCCTCTGGCAAATGCTGCACAGCGTGGGAGCTGCGGCCTTTGGCGTGCAAAGCGGGAAAAACCGCGCCCGCGACTTCACCCATGGCAAGCCGAGCCACTTCATCATCCTCGGCATCCTGTTTACGGTGATTTTCGGGTTGACGTTGTATGGGATCGTCAATCTGGTGTTGTACTTTGCGGGCGTATAGAACGTATCTGCACAGTATGGAACCAGATCTCTCTTTCGAACCGAAACAGTCATATTCCCCGTCTCGCCAGCCTCGATCTGAGCCGCTCTAGCGCCGCCCCAGCGCATCGAGCGAAAAGGCATAGCGCTCGCCATCCGGGTGGGACACCAGGCTGAAGCGCTTGAAGTCCAGGCGGTAGTCCTTGGCAGGATTCATGTTCAGCCACGCGCGGGCGCGGGCCGGATCGAGCGATTGCATCAGGTCGAGCTGCTGGTTGTAGCCGCCATGACGCGCGAGATCGACGCCCTGGGCATGATCATGGAGCATGACCATGGCCCAGCCGCCCAGGCTGAAATGCCCGGTGAACAGGACGCTCAAGCGCCCGTCGATACGAGCCTGGAGCGCCGCCCTGGAGCTGTTCATCGCGCTGAACAACACGTCCTTGCCTGGCTGGCGACCGGCCTCCTCGAATGCCTGCATGGCGCCCAGGGCCATTTCATCGTTGGCCGACCAGACCAGCGCGGTCTGTGGATAACGCTTGACCAACTGGCTCGCCTGCTCATAAGCCCGCTCGCGATTCCACTCGCCATAGACCAACTGGCGCAGATGCACTTGCGGGTGCTCGGCCAGCGCCCGCTGCAAGCCTTTCTCGCGCAGTTGCGCCGAAGGGGTGAGTTTCTTCCCGGAAAATGCCAGCAAGTCGAGGGTCTGCCCAGGCGCCAGCGGCCCGTACTGACGCAACAGCTCCTTGAGCATCAGGTAGCCGCTGCGCTCATCGTTGGGCACCAGGCTGCCGAGCAACTCGGCAGGCAGGGTACCGCCCTCCGCCAACAGGCGACTCTGATCGCTGGTCAACGTGTTGTTCACCAGAAACAGCTTGACCCCACTGCCCTGCGCCAATTGCAGGATTCGCGGGGCGACATACTGTTCGTTGACCAGCACCAGATAATCCGGACGGTCTTGCGCCGTAATAACCTCGCGCGCCTGGCGAATCATGAGCTGGGGGTCGCGTTCGGCATATTCCACACGCAGCCGCAAGCCCAGTCCGCTGGCCGCCGCTTGCATGAATTCGGTATAGCTGACCCAGAAGGTTTCGGTGGAATGCCCCGGGTTAAGGAATACGACTGAAGGAGCCGCCGGCCTGGCAGCCACAGCCTCGATCGAAGAAGACGCCGCATTGGCGGCTTGGGCGTGCGCCCAGAATGACAGGCATAACAGCCCCAGTAGCCTGCAGATAAACTTCGACATCCCGCCCGCCCCAAACAATACGCCACCCAGTATAACGACCCGGGTGGCGAACGGGCACATGCACGCGAGACCTTCATGTAGCCTGCAACGACTCGAACTTATTGATGACTGACCCAGAACACTGCGGTGCCCACCACCAGGATAATCAGGAACAGAATGGCCCAGGCATCAACGGTACTGTCGCTTTTCCTTGCTTTGGTCGGATTGCTCATTGCATCGCCTCTTGTCGGTTTTGTAGGTGATTGCATAGGGACTCGTCCACAGTTAAGACGATGATTGCCCGCACGACAAATGTGGGTTAGGCAATAATCAATCTCATTAGTCGATTTGGTTCTTTACATATACTCAAACATCACTTTTGCGCATAACTCAAAACAGGTATCGTGCACCGGCTCCTCTAGGAGTGCGCGGCCGTGCGCGCAGAATTGCCGAGGCAGAACCCGATTCCAGCGAGCCAACATGCAGCTGTTTCTGATCGGCCCAAGCCTGAGACCGAGACTTATATGTACGTATATGACGAGTACGATCAGCGGATCATCGAGGACCGCGTCAAGCAGTTCCGTGATCAGACCCGACGCTATCTGGCAGGCGAGCTGAGCGAAGAAGAATTCCGCCCTCTGCGCTTGCAGAATGGCCTGTATATCCAGCGCTTCGCCCCGATGCTGCGGGTGGCCGTGCCTTATGGCCAACTGACCTCGCGTCAGGTGCGCAAGCTGGCGCAAATCGCCCGCGACTACGACAAGGGCTATGCCCACATCAGTACCCGGCAGAACGTCCAGTACAACTGGCCTGCCCTGGAAGACGTGCCGCAAATCCTGGCCGAGCTGGCGACCGTGCAGATGCACGCAATCCAGACTAGCGGCAACTGCCTGCGCAACGTCACCACTGACCAGTTCGCCGGTGTCGCCGCCGATGAACTGATCGATCCGCGCCCGTGGTGCGAGATCGTCCGCCAGTGGACCACGTTCCACCCGGAATTCGCCTACCTGCCGCGCAAGTTCAAGATCGCCATCAACGGCTCGAGCTCGGACCGTGCGGCCATCGAAGTCCACGACATCGGCCTGGAGACGGTCTACAACGCGGCCGGTGAGCTGGGTTTCCGTGTGCTGGTGGGCGGCGGCCTGGGGCGTACGCCGGTGGTCGGCGCGTTCATCAACGAGTTCTTGCCGTGGCAGGACCTGCTGAGCTATCTCGACGCCATCCTGCGGGTGTACAACCGCTACGGCCGTCGCGACAACAAATACAAGGCGCGGATCAAGATCCTGGTCAAGGCCCTGACGCCTGAAGTGTTCGCCGAGAAGGTCGAAGCCGAGATGGCTCACCTGCGTGGCGGCCAGACCACCCTGACCGAAGCCGAAGTGCATCGCGTCGCCAAGCATTTCGTCGACCCGCAGTACAAAGCGCTGGGCAACCAGGACGCGGAACTGGCAGCCCTCGACAAAGAACATCCCGGCTTCGCCCGCTGGCGTACCCGCAACACCCTGGCCCACAAGAAGCCGGGCTACGTTGCCGTGACGCTGTCGCTGAAACCGACCGGCGTCGCGCCGGGCGATATCACCGACAAGCAACTGGACGCCGTGGCCGACCTGGCCGAGCGCTATAGTTTCGGGCAACTGCGCACCTCCCACGAGCAGAACATCATCCTGGCGGACGTTGAACAGAGCCAGTTGTTCACCCTGTGGGGCGAGCTGCGCGAGCAAGGTTTCGCTACGCCGAACATCGGCCTGCTGACTGATATCATCTGCTGCCCTGGCGGTGACTTCTGCTCGCTGGCCAACGCCAAATCGATCCCTATCGCCGAATCGATCCAGCGTCGCTTCGACGACCTGGACTACCTGTTCGACATCGGCGAGCTGGACCTGAACATTTCCGGCTGCATGAACGCCTGTGGTCACCACCACGTCGGCCACATCGGCATCCTGGGCGTGGACAAGAAAGGCGAAGAGTTCTACCAGGTCTCCCTGGGCGGTAGCGGTAGCCGCGACGCCAGCCTGGGCAAGATCCTCGGCCCGTCGTTTGCCCAGGAAGACATGCCTGACGTGATCGAGAAGCTGATCGACGTGTACATCGAACAACGTACCGAAGACGAGCGTTTCATCGACACCTACCAACGTATTGGCATCGACCTCTTCAAGGAACGCGTCTATGCAGCGAATCATTAAGAACAACGAGGTCATCGACGAAACCTGGCACCTGCTGCCCAAGGACGCGACCCTCGATGGCATCTCCAATTGTGACGACCTGATCGTGCCCCTGGCCCTGTGGCGCGATCATGCCCACGCCCTCAAGGCCCGCGACGGCGGCCTGGGCGTGTGGCTGGACGCCGACGAGGAAGCCGAGGAAATTGGCGAGGATGCCAACCAGTTGCAGGTCATCGCCCTGAACTTCCCGGCCTTCACCGACGGGCGCAGCTACTCCAACGCCCGCCTGCTGCGTGACCGTTATGGTTTCAAGGGTGAATTGCGGGCAATTGGCGACGTCCTGCGCGACCAGCTGTTCTACATGCGCCGCTGCGGCTTCGACGCCTTTGCCTTGCGCGCTGACAAAGACCCTTACGAAGCCCTCGAAAGCCTCAAGGATTTTTCGGTGACCTACCAGGCCGCCACTGACGAGCCGCTGCCGCTGTTCCGTCGTCGCTGACACCTGAGACATGAAAAAGCCCTGACCCGGGTTGTACCGGTTCAGGGCTTTTTTGTTTCCGATGACTTGAACCCACCTCGCTCCCACAAAGGGATGGCGGTGACTCGGAGCTTCAGCCCACCTCAGAACCACTGTGGGAGCCTGCTCGCGATAGCGGTGGGCCAGCTTGCATCTATGTTGAATGTGTCGCCGCTATCGCGAGCAGGCTCGCTCCCACAGGGGTTAGCGGTGAACCCGCTCCCGAATTACCAGAAACGCTGCTGGGTAAGGCGGCTCCACCAACTCAGCAGCACCCGATCAACAGATCCGCTGGCCGCCATACCGATGCGTTCCTGCAGGCTTTTGCGTTCGGCGTAGTGCAGGTGGTACAGCTCGGCACTCTTGGCCCGCTCGGCCAGGTATTCATCGCTGGTTTTCAGCTCGTCCACCAAGCCCTTGCCCTGCGCCGCGACACCCAGCCAGACTTCACCGGTCGCCACTTCATCGATAGCCAGTTGCGGGCGGTAGCTGGACACGAAGTTCTTGAACAGTTCATGGGTGATGTCCAGGTCTTCCTGGAATTTCTCCCGGCCCTTCTCGGTATTTTCGCCGAACACCGTCAACGTGCGTTTGTATTCGCCAGCGGTCAACACTTCGAAATCGATGTCGTGTTTCTTCAACAGGCGGTTGACGTTGGGCAATTGCGCGACGACGCCGATGGAGCCCAGGACCGCGAAGGGAGCGCTGATGATCTTCTCGCCGATGCACGCCATCATGTAGCCGCCGCTGGCCGCCACCTTGTCGATGCACACGGTCAGCGGCACGCCGGCCTGGCGGATCCGCGCCAGTTGCGAAGAAGCCAGGCCGTAGCTGTGGACCATGCCGCCGCCACTTTCCAGGCGCAGCACCACTTCATCCTTCGGCGTCGCCAGGGTCAGCAGCGCGGTGATTTCATGACGCAGGCTCTCGGTGGCCGAAGCCTTGATGTCACCGTCGAAATCCAACACGAACACCCGCGGCTTGGCCGCCGACTTGTCCTTGTGCTTCTTCCCGGCCTTTTCAGCCTTGCCTTCGGCCTTGCGCAAGGCCTTGAGCTGATCCTTGTCGAGCAACGTCTGTTCCAGGCGCTCGCGCAGCCCCTTGTAGAAATCGTTGAGCTTGCTCACCTGCAACTGGCCGGCCGACTTGCGCCGCCCCTTGCTGCGCAACGCAGCAAAACTGGCCAGCACCACCAGGATGGCGATCACCAACGTCACGGTCTTGGCCAGGAAACCGGCGTATTCGATGAAAAACTCCACAGCAACTCCTTAAATGCAATGCGCCACTGAACGCAGGCGCGTAACGGCCCCAGCATACCCATGCGTCTGCGCCGCGACCAGCCAAGAAACCTGTGGTTACCTTGATGCGAGCGAGACGGGGCAAGGCTGCAACGGGCATTTCAAACAAGCGTATGTTTTTTCATTGACAGCTCACCGCCATCCCCATAACCTCGCCAAACCTTCAACGTACCGGGATGACGCGGACGTGGGCAGTATCTATCTGATTCGACATGGCCAGGCCTCCTTTGGTGCGGACGACTACGATGTCCTTTCGCCCAATGGCGTACGCCAGGCGCAAGTGCTTGGCGGCCACCTCGCAGAACTCGGTGTCGTATTCGATCGCTGCCTCTCGGGTGACCTGCGTCGTCAACAGGATACCGCCATCGGTGCGCTGGGCCAGATGTCCGCCGCCGGATTGCCGGTTCCCGGGCTGGAAATCGACGCCGCGTTCAATGAGTTCGACGCTGACGCGGTCATTCGGGCCCTGCTGCCGGACATGCTCCCCCAGGAGCCCGAGGCGCTGAATATCCTGCGCAACGCCGCGCAGAATCGCGCCGAATTCCAGCGCATCTTCGCATTGATCGTCGAGCGCTGGCTCAGCGGTCGATATGACCCGCCAGGGCTCGAAAGCTGGCTGGGTTTCGTCGAGCGGGTCCAGGCGGGCCTGCAGCGCATCCTGGAGCAAGCCGACAACAGCCATAAGATCGCCGTGTTCACCTCCGGCGGCACCATCACTGCCCTGCTCCACCTGATCACCCAGATACCGGCCCGACAGGCCTTCGAACTGAACTGGCAAATCGTCAACACCTCGCTCAACCACCTGAAATTCAGGGGCCGCGAGGTGGCCCTGGCTTCCTTCAACAGCCATGCCCACCTGCAACTGCTGAAGGCCCCGGACCTCATCACCTTTCGCTGAGTCCGGATTACTGTAGACCCTTGCTGTACCACCCAAATAAGGATCGAAACCATGACCTCCGTAGCCGACGCCGTACAAGCCATGAAAGCCAAGTTCAACCCAGCCGCCGCTGCCGGCCTGGACCTGGTATTCGGTTTCCGCATCGACGATACCAAGAATTTCTCGCTGATCGTCAAGGACAGCACCTGCGAACTGCAGGAAGGGGAGAACCCGGACGCCCAGGTGACCCTGGTGATGGACGGCGAAACCCTTGAGGGCATCGTCAGCGGTGAAACCGACGGCATGCAAGCGTTCATGGGCGGCAAGCTGCGCGCCGAAGGCGACATGATGCTGGCCATGAAACTGTCCGAGCTGTTCCCAAGCTGAGACTGCGCTCGCGTCTTCGCGGGCCTTTTTGGCTGCAAACGAATCCCGCCCCGTGGCGGGATTCGTGTTTTTGCCCTCCGATGATTCCGCGCAACACACGCAACCTTGACCCTCGTCAGTAGCCACTCGCCCCACAACCGCTAATTTAGCGCTTCCATCAAAGCCAGGGACGGCTCATCGGGAGCCTGCGTCCGTTCATCTCAAGGAAGAGAATTTCATGCCCGCACTGAAGATCATTCTGCTATCGACCGCGTTCAATGGTCTGACCCAACGCGCCTGGCTGGACCTGCGCAAGGCCGGCTATCACCCCAGCGTGGTGCTGTTCACCGACCCGGCCTCGGTCTGCCGACAAATCGAAGAAAGCCGCGCCGACCTGGTGATCTGCCCGTTCCTCAAGGACCGCGTACCCGAGCAGTTGTGGCGCAATCCACGGCGCCCGGTGGTGATCATTCATCCCGGAATTGTCGGCGATCGCGGCGCCAGCGCCCTGGACTGGGCCATCACCCGACAACCCGAGCGCTGGGGCGTCACGGCATTGCAGGCGGTGGAGGAAATGGACGCCGGGCCCGTGTGGGCCACCTGCGAGTTCAACCTGCCCGAAGGCCTGCGCAAATCGGAGCTGTATAACGGCCCGGTCAGTGACGCGGCCATTCGTTGCATTCGCGAAGTGGTGGACAAATTCCGTGCCGGCTTCGTCCCGGTGCCGCTGGATTACAGCCGTCACGAGGTGATCGGGCGCCTGCAGCCGAACATGACTCAGGACGACCGCACCTTCAGCTGGCACGACAGCACCGGGTTCATCAAGCGCCGCATCGACGCCGCCGACGGTCAACCTGGTGTGCTCGCGAGCCTGGCCGGTGAACAGTTTTACCTGTACGACGCCCATCCAGACGTTCGCCGCGGCCTGCCCGGCGAACTGCTGGCCGTACGCGACGATGCGGTGCTGGTGGCGACAGGGGATGCAAGCCTGTGGATCGGCGCCCTGCGCCGCAAGCCGCAGCCCGGCGAACAGACCTTCAAGCGACCGGCACGCCATGTGCTCTCGCAGCTCCTTGACGGAATCCCGGTGCTCGACAGCTCCCTGGCCCGCCAACCGTTCAGCGATGAGGCCTATCAGCCCATTCGCTATCGGGAATGCGGCCATGTGGGGGAACTGACGTTCGAGTTCTATAACGGCGCGATGAGCACCGAACAGTGCCAGCGCCTGGTACAGGCGCTGCGCTGGGCCAAGTCCCGGGACACCCAGGTGCTGTTGATTCGCGGTGGACGCGGCAGCTTTTCCAACGGCGTACACCTGAACGTGATCCAGGCCGCCACCGATCCCGGCCTGGAAGCCTGGGCCAACATCCAGGCCATCGATGACGTCTGTCTGGAGTTGTTCCGCGCCCGGCAACTGGTAGTCAGTGGCCTGACGGGCAACGCCGGGGCTGGCGGTGTCATGCTGGCCCTGGCAGCCGATATCGTGCTGGCACGCAGTGACATCGTGCTCAACCCCCATTACGCAACCATGGGCCTGTATGGCTCCGAGTACTGGACCTACAGCCTGCCCCGGGCGGTCGGCCCGGACCAGGCCTGGAAACTCACCCAAGACTGCCTGCCCATCAGCGCCCTGCAAGCGTTGCGCTACGGCATGGTCCAGGAAATCGGACCACGGTGCCCCGACGAGTTCAGCCTATGGCTGTTGCAACGGGCCAACAGTGCGCTGCTCGATCCAGCCTATGAAACCCTGCGAGTTCGCAAGACCGAACGCAGCCTGCCGGCGATCCAGGCGTGTCGCGACGGCGAACTCGCGCAGATGCGCCGCGACATGGTGGACAATCGCCATGGCTTCGCCGAGAAGTGCCGCAGCTTCGTGCTCAAGCACAAGGCCTGCCGCACACCCGAACGCCTGATCGCCCCTTGGGCGCGAATGGCGGAGGCGCAAGCCATTCCATGATTCCCGGTATCGGGGAGGCGTGGCAGCTCTTACAATGCCCGCTTCCCCCGCATCGGCCTGACCATGGACATCGACCTCGCCCGCACCTTCCTGGAAATCGTCCGCCACGGCAGCCTAGCCGCCGCGGCCGACAAGCTGCACGTCACCCAGACAGCGATTACCGCGCGGGTGCAGAAGCTTGAGAGCCAGCTCGGCTGCGCGCTGTTCGTGCGTAACCGTGCCGGTGCGCGGTTGACCGCAGATGGCGAGGCCTTTGTGATCTACGCCAATCAACTCGTGCAAACCTGGGAAGCGGCCCGCCGGGACCTGCCATTGCCTGAGGGCTATCGCAACGTCCTGCATCTGGGTGGCGAGGTCAGCCTGTGCAACCCCTTGATGCTCGCCTGGGCCGGGGAACTGCGGCAGAAGATCCCCGGCCATGCCCTGCGCATGGACATCCGCGACGGTGAAAAGCTGCTGCAACAGCTGGAACTGGGCTTGCTGGATGCGGCGGTTGTGTACCAGCCCGAATATTGGCCGCGCCTGCAAGTAGAACAACTGTTGGAAGAAAAACTCATCCTGGTACGCCTGGCCACCTGTCCCGAGCCCTACGTGTACATCGACTGGAGCGCCGACTTCCGTCGCCAGCACGACACCGCCCTACCGGACAAGGCCAAGGCTGCCGTGACGTTCAACCTCGGTCCCCTGGCCTTGCAGTACATCCTGGAGAACGGCGGCAGCGGCTACTTTCGCACTCGGGTGGTGCAGAGCTACCTGGACAGCGGCATCCTGGAACGGGTGCCCAAGGCACCGGAGTTCAACTACCCGACCTACCTGGTCTATTCCCGGGACCGGGATTCGGCGGCGTTGCAGCAGGCGTTCGAAGTGCTGCGCGAAATCGTCAAGGCCGGCAGCGACTGGTCCCAGCGCTGGGATCCGCTGACCTGATGGATTTTCGAATGGTGTTGTAAAACCCATTGTGGCGAGGGCGTTTGCTCCCTCGCCACAGGCTCATCGACATAGTTCAGGGCCCTTCATAAAGGCCCCTCACAAGCAGGCCAGCCTGACGGCTACCTCAATTTCTCCGCGATCTTATCTTTGACCAACAAGCGTTTCTTCTTGAGTGTCTCCAGGGCATCGTCGGACAGTGCCGCCGATGATGGCTTCTCGGCGTCGACCACCTCGGCATCAAGTTGGGAATATTTTTGAAGTAACGAGTCGAGCCTTGGATCCTCGCTGCGTTTTTGCTGGATGTGGTCTTTTGTGCAGTTGAGATCCTGGCACAAATCGTGGGACACCGGCATGGAACACCTCCTTCAGTGGGTCGGTGGCAGACGCCTTTACGGCGCTCGTCGATGATCAGGATGGCCTCGTCGACGGGGTTCTGTCGACCGCCAATCCGACCAGCGGTGACCGTTCGTCGTAACGGGATATCTTCCAATCAAACCTTTGTTGGCGCGCCGCTCTCCATTGAACAGAGACGAAACGAATCGCTCTTTCAACCTGTGTGGAGACTTATCAATGGACGGATTTACCTGGCGTCAACTCAGCCTGGCAGTTGCCCTGAGCACCAGCATGGGCTCGGCCTGGGCCGCGACTTCCAATGACTTCGTCGACAACGCGGCAGCCGGTGGCATCGCGGAAATCGAAACCAGCAAACTGGCCCTGGAAAAAAGCGCCTCGGCGGACGTCAAGACCTTCGCCGAGAAGATGATTAGCGATCACACCAAGGCCAATGAAGAGTTGAAAGCACTGGCGAAAAAACACGACATCGAAGTGCCAGACGACACTACGCTGGTGAAGAAGGCCAAGGAAAAGATCCTCGACCTGCGGGACGAGTCCTTTGATGCAGCCTATGCCAACAACCAGGTCAAGGCTCACGAAGAAACCATCGCCCTGTTCAAGAAAGAAGCCGAGACCGTCACCGACGATAAAAAGGCTGGCAATACCGAACTGAAGGCGTTTGCCCAGAAGATGCTGCCAGACCTGGAGCATCACCTGGAAGGGGCCAAGAAACTTCAGGCGGCTCACCCAAGCAAGTAATCCTGAAGCATCGAATAAGGCCGTCTCCATGAAGATGGCCTTGTTCAAGGCCTAAGAACACCTCCAGTCACCCGCATCCGCCGATGCGCCAGCACTCTCGAGTCGCCTGTTTTCGGGTTGAATGGCGGGATGTCTGGCCATGGCTGCTCTATCCACTGGTCTATTTCATCTATGCCCTGGTGCGGGGGCACTTTATCGGTTCATACCCCTACCCTTTCATCGAAGTGGACACACTGGGTTATCCACGGATGTTCATCAACGCGGTGATGGTGCTGCTGGGATTCATGGGGGTGTCACTGGTGCTGGTTGCGCTGGATCGCTGGAAAGGCAAGCGCTGGGGCGCCACAGCCGCCGTCCGCCCAGTCACTCATCGCTCTGGGCGGGTCACACTCGATGTTCCACGAATCGGGTAACGGCTAGCCACCGTCGGTGTCGATATCAGCATCAGTGCTGTCATCGGACTTTGGCCGGTCCGGGTCAGGCTTGAAGCCGGGGCTGAAGGTATTGTCATTGTCTTGATGATGTTGCTTCTGATCGACCTCGCTGTCGGCGCTCTGGGCCTGGTCCGTCCCGGCGGGGCTGACTGGCTGGGCGCCGGTCGAGGTGGTCGGCACCTGGGGATCGATGGCCGGGTCGTTACGTGGGGTCGGGTTTTGTGTCTGGCCTTGTTGCTGGGTGGTGGCAGGATCGTCGTTCATAGGCACCTCGTTCTTGGCAGGGCCGGATGGATGACCGGTCTTGTCATTCGAAAGTGACGCAACGGCTTCGGTTCCATTTGTTTACGCTGCCGCGCTCAGCGCCCCAGCACGGTTCTCACCATCCGGGTCAGCGCGTCCGGGCCGTAGGGTTTGCTCAGCAAATGAGTGTCGGGGCTCAACTGGTGGTCCCGGGAGATGATGTCCCGGGTGTGGCCCGAGGTGAACAGCACCGGTACCGGTGGTGATTGCACCTTGGCCCAAGCGGCGAGGTCGGAACTCTTGATCAGCCCGGGCATGACCACATCCGTGAAGATCAGGTCCACCGCGCGCCCCTCCAGCAGCAGTTTCATCGCCTCGTCACCATTGGCGGCGGTGAGGGTCCGGTAACCGGACTGCTCCAGCAACTCCACTGACGCACCGCGCACCTCTTCGTTGTCCTCCACCACCAGAATCATCTCTTGCCCACCCAACTGGAGCAGGTCGTGTTGCGCCTCTTCACCGGCTTCCGGCTGGAGACTGCGGGGGAAATACATCTGCGCCCGCGTGCCCTCTCCCAGGCTGCTGGAAATCTCGATATGGCCGCCGCTCTGCTTGACGAACCCGAACACCATGCTCAGCCCCAGCCCAGTGCCCTGGCCATCAGTCTTGGTGGTGAAAAACGGCTCGAATACCTGATTCAAGACATCGGGCGGCATGCCTACGCCGCGATCGATCACCGACAATCGCACATAGTCGCCCGCCGGAATGCCCTTGCCGACACAGGACGACTCATCGAGCACAATGTTCTCGCCGATCAGGCGAATGGTGCCCTCGCCGTGCATGGCATCGCGCGCATTGATCGCCAGGTTCAACAGGGCATTTTCCAGTTGATTGCGATCGACGTGGATGCACCAGGGCTCATCGGGCAAAGACACTTCGATCTGGATGGTTTCGCCCAGGGCCCGTTGTAGCAGTTCACCCATGCCATCGTAGATGCGCCGCGGGTTGTAGACAGCCGGTGACAATGGCTGGCGTCGAGCAAAGGCCAGCAGTTGCGATGACAACTTCGCACCACGCTCCACGGCTTCAAGGGAGGCACTGACCCGCCGTTGCACGTTGGCATTGTCCCGCTCGTGCCGGGCCAGCAAGTGCAGATTGCCGGCAATCACTTGCAGCAGGTTGTTGAAGTCATGAGCCACGCCGCCGGTGAGGCCGCCAATGGCCTCGAGCTTCTGCGACTGACGCAACTGCTCCTCTGCCGTCAGCCGCGCCTGCACCTCGTTGGCGACGCGCTGTTCCAGGTCGCGGGTGAATTTGAGCAGCGAAGCTTCGGCTGTCTTGCGTTCGTTGATGTCAATCAGTACCCCCGGGAAACGCAGGGGTTTGCCCGACGCATCGAACTCACACCGTCCGCTGGCCTGTACCCACAGGTAATCACCGCCCAGGCGACGCACCCGATATTCAGCGCTGTAGGGCGTGCCAGTACGCAAGGTCAATTCGACCCGCTGGTTCACTTCTTCCAGGTCATCCGGATGGATGCTCTGGCGGGCGATCTCGATCGGCAGTGCGTCCAGTGGAGTGTCAGGCGGGTAATTGAAGGTACGGGCGAAACGCTCATCGCCGGACAGTGTGTCAGTCCGGATATCCCAGACAAACGATCCCAGCAAGGGCCCGGCCGAGAGGGCCAGCTGGATACGCTCATTGACGGCGCGGTAACTGCGTTCAGCTGTTTGCCGGGCCCGCTCGGTCAGCACATGTTCGGTGGTCTCCACCACCACCGCCAACACACCCGCCGGGGCCTGGTCATCACCGGGCACCGGGCTGTAATAGAGGTCCATCCAGACATCTTCGGGCTTGCCATTGCGTAGCAGCACCAGCTCCTTGCTGCGGTAGGACAAGGTGCCACCGGCCAGGCAGACGTCCAGGACATGGCGATTGAACTCGGCCACTTCCGGCCAGCCCAGCTCCACGGCGCACCCCAGCAGGTACGGATGACGACCGCCAGCGAACTCGGCATAAGCATCGTTATAGATCATGAAGCCCTGGCGCCCCCACAACATGACCATCGGCAAGGGCGAAGCCAGCAGCACCTGGACAGCGTTGTGCAAACTGGCGGACCACTGCTCGATAGCGCCCAGTTCGGTCTGGCTCCAATCGAACGCCCGGATACGTCCGGCCATCTCACCGCCCCAACCGGGACAGCCGTGATTCTGGGATAAGAACTGCATGGGTCGACTCTGAACCTCAAGAATGCTTGCAGGGAACTGGTATACCACGAGTGCCTTGCGCTCAGAGCTTCGAGCGTTGGGTTGGCGTTTGGTTTCATGGGGAGATGATGACGACGACCTGTCTGGATCGGGACTGCTTCCCGTGGCGAGGGGATTTATCCCCTCGCCACAGGGGTTGCGGTATGGCTGCCGGCGTTAGTGGAAATCGCGACTGCGAACATTGATGCCCGCCAGCAACTCGGTCAGGTCGCTCAAGCGCCCGGCGATCAAGTGGCGGACCTCGCCGACGCTTTCCCAGCGCCCGTCGACCCTGAGCAATTGCGCGCCCACCAGGGTCTTGCGCTGGCGCTCGGCCAGGTCGCGCCAGACCACCACGTTGAGGTTGCCGAACTCATCTTCCAGGGTGACGAAGGTCACGCCGCTGGCGGTGCCCGGGCGTTGGCGGCCGGTGACCAGCCCGGCGACGCTGACGTTGCGGCCATGCTCCACCGCCTGCAATTCCCGTGAGCTGCGGCAGCGCCGGGCGCGCAGTTCGGGACGCAGCAAGGCCAGCGGATGGGGCCCCAGTGTCGTGCCCAGCATGGTGTAATCGGCAAACAGGTTTTCTCCCACTGTGGGTGTTGGCAGGGCTACGGGCGGTTCCTCCTGGCTGGGCAGGCCGGCGAACAAACCCAGTTGTTTCTGCACCCCGGCCACTTCCCAGCGGGCCCGATGACGATCGCCAGCCAAGCCCTGCAAGGCGCCGGCGTCGGCCAGTTGCGCCAGGGCCCGGGCATCGAGTTGCGCGCGCTCGCCCAGGTCGGCCACGTCGCTGAACACTCGCTGCCGGCGGGCCGTTTCGATACGTCGGGCATCCTCTTCGCGAAAACCCTTGACCAGTCGCAGGCCCATACGGATCGCCGGTTGCCGGCCTTCCAGGGGTTCGAGGCTGCAATCCCAGTCGCTGGCGCGCACGTCCACCGGACGGATCTGCAATTGATGTCGGCGAGCGTCCTGGAGGATCTGGTCCGGGCTGTAGAAACCCATGGGCCAGCTGTTGATCAGGGCACAGGCGAACGCCGCCGGCTCGTGGCACTTGAGCCAACTGCTGGCGTAAGTCAGCAAGGCAAAACTGGCGGCGTGGGATTCGGGGAAACCGTAATTGCCGAAGCCCTTGATCTGTTCGAAGATCTGCGCGGCGAATTCGGCGGTGTAGCCGTTTTTCTTCATCCCCTGGGCCAGGCGTTCCCGATGCGGCTCCAACCCACCGTGACGTTTCCAGGCAGCCATGGAGCGCCGCAACTGGTCGGCTTCGCCGGGGGTGTAATCGGCCGCGACGATAGCGATCTGCATGACCTGTTCCTGGAACAGCGGCACGCCCAAGGTGCGTTCGAGCACTTTTTCCAGCGCTTCAGAGGGATAAGTCACCGCCTCTTCTTTGTTTCTGCGCCGCAGGTACGGATGCACCATCCCCCCCTGGATTGGCCCGGGCCGCACGATCGCCACTTCGATGACCAAATCGTAGAACCTCTTGGGTCTGAGCCGAGGCAACATCGACATCTGCGCCCGGGATTCGATCTGGAATACACCGATGGTGTCGGCGCGACTGATCATTTCGTAGGTCGCCCGATCGTCCTTGGGCAACGACGCCAGGACATAGCGCTCGCCCCGGTAGCGCTCGATCAAATCGAAACAGCGGCGAATCGCACTGAGCATGCCCAGGGCCAGGATGTCCACCTTGAGCAGCCCGACCGCGTCCAGGTCGTCCTTGTCCCACTGGATGATGGTGCGCTCGGCCATGGCGGCGTTTTCCACCGGCACCAGGGTGTCCAGGGGTTGTTCGGAAATCACGAAACCGCCAGGGTGCTGGGACAGATGCCGGGGAAAACCGATCAATTGCTGGGTCAGGCTCAGCACTCGGCGCAACACCGGGCTGTCCGGGTCGAAACCGCCTTCACGCAAGCGCTCCACCGGCGGCGCCTCGTCACTCCAGCGGCCACAGCAATCGGCCAATGCGTTGACCTGGTCCGGCGGCAGGCCCAGGGCCTTGGCGACATCGCGCACCGCCCCGGCGCCGTGGTAGCTGCTGACCACCGCCGTCAATGCCGCACGATGGCGACCATAGCGCTGGAACACGTACTGCAGCACTTCCTCACGACGCTCATGTTCGAAATCGACATCAATGTCCGGCGGCTCGTTGCGCTCCCGGGACAGGAATCGCTCGAACAGCAGGTTGGTCTGACTCGGGTCGATTTCGGTGATGCCCAAGGCGTAGCAAACCGCCGAGTTGGCCGCCGAACCGCGTCCCTGACAAAGGATGTTTCGGCCGCGGGCGAAGTTGACGACGTCCTGCACGGTGAGGAAATAACTGTCGTAGCCCAGTTCGGCGATCAGCTCCAATTCATCGTTGATTTGCCGCCGGACCTTCTCTTCCACGCCGTCCTCCCAGCGCTCACGCATGCCGCGCTCGGTCAGTTCCCGCAGCCAGGACGCCGGATCATGGCCGTCAGGCACCAGTTCCCGTGGGTATTGATAACGCAGTTGGCTGAGGTCGAAGGTACAGCGCCGGGCGATGAGCAGCGTCTCGTCGAGCAAGGCGCGAGGATAGAGATCGGCCAGATCCTTGCGGCTGCGCAGGTGGCGCTCGCCGTTGGGGTGCAGGCGCTGGCCGGCCTCGGCCACTGTGACATGGTGGCGGATGGCAGTCATGGTGTCCTGCAAGGCACGACGGCCACGCACGTGCATGTGCACATCGCCACTGGCCACGGTCGGAAGATCCAGGCGCTCGGCCAGCACCAATGAGTCAGCCAACCGGCGGCGGTCGTCCTGCCCGCAGTGCAACTGGACCGTCAGCCACAGGCGCCCGGCAAAGATCGGCTGGAGCCAACGCCCGTGTTCCTCGGCGTCTTTGCCCTCGGCTACCCACAACGCCAATAGCCCTGGCAAAGGCTGGTCGAAGTCTTCGCGCACGATGCGGTAGTGGCCCTTCTCGCTGCGACGCCGGGCGCGGGTGATCAGCCGGCACAAGGCTTGGTAACCCTCCAGATCTTGCACCAGCAACACCAGTTTCGGACCGTCCTCGACCTGGATTTCGCTGCCGACGATCAGTTGCAGCTCCAGCTCCCTGGCCGCCTGCCAGGCCCGAACGATCCCGGCCAGGGTGCATTCGTCGGTGATCGCCAGGGCCTGATAGCCCTGTTGTTTGGCGCGACGGCACAACTCCAGGGCACTGGAGGCGCCGCGCTGGAAGCTGAAGTTCGACAGGCAATGCAGCTCGGCATACTCAACGCTCATGCGAACCAGCCCTGCAGCCACAGCAGCCCGCCCTCGCCCGCCGGTCGATAGGCCCAGCCTCGTTGTCCACTGCGGGTTTCGATCAGGTAGTAGTCGCGACGCACATCCGCACCGTCCCACCAACCGGACTCGATGCGCTCGGGGCCCATGAGGATTCGAGCCTGGCTTTCCTGCAATACCTGGGCCTCATTTAGCAGCCAGCCGGGACGCTGCACGCCATCGCGCACCGGGCAGGCCTGGGGCCGGGGCTGGGCTGTCATTTGCCAGGCGCATTCAGGCCGATGGTCATCGCGAAATCCCAGGCCCTGCACCGCGTCATCCCCCAGCCGGGCCCGCAGGCGTTCACGCAGTTGCTCCCAGGGCAATGACTGCTGCGGGCGTTCATCGAACAATTCCAGGCGCTGGGGCACGAAGCTCGGCAGGTCTTCGGCACACAAGCGAAAGCCGCGCACCGGGGCCTCGACCTGCACCTGCTCCAAGCGGCCACGGGCCAGTTCGAAGAGCATCGCCGGATCCCGTTCGGCGCTGAGCAGGCCGACCTTGATCAGCGTGTCCGGCAACCCAGCGTGTTCCAGATGCAGGTCAAAACGCTGCACACCGCTGTCGCGACCGCAGAGGAAGGCCGACAAGTCACCGGTCAAGCGGCGCAACGGGAACAACAGCGCCTGATGGGATTGCACGTCATAGTTGAGTTCGATGCGCACATCGAAACGGTCTGGCGGCAGGTAGAACGACAGCGCCAGGGTGCGACTGCCGGTCAGCGCATCGAGGTGCTTGAGCACCTGGGCCTCGAAGCGCCGTGCCAGGGTCTGCCGAGGCAAGGCCTGGACCTGGCTCAGGCGGCGCAGGCCCATGCGCGACAACGCCGTGGCGACGTCGGGTTCCAGGCCGATCCGCTCCACGGGCATGTGCCCCAGGTACTGTTGCAAGGTCTCGGCGTCGGGCACCACCAAGGCGTCATAGGCATTGGCCAACACCCGCGCCGCCACCGGATTGGGCGCTGCGACGATGCGATGCCGAAACCCCAGCTCGGTCAGTTCGGCCCGCAAGCGCGCCTCGAATACCGGCCAGGGCCCGAACAGGCCCAGGCTCGACTCGATTTCGAACAGCAGCGTACGCGGGTAATGCACGCTGACCTGGGAGCTGAAACGGTAGGCCCAGGCTGCCAGGAACTGTTGCCAGTGTTCGATCTGCGCCGCATCGTATTCGGCGGTGGCAAAGCCTTTGCTCAAGGCCTGGGCGGCGGTCATGGTCTGACCGGGACGCAAGCCCAGGGCCCGTGCCGGCGCGTTCACCGCTTGCAGCACCCGGCGCTGGGCCGGACCGCTCAGCAGGGCCAGGGGCTCGTCAGGATCGGGGCGCTGACGCAGCGCGGCGTCCAGCGCCAATTGCGGAAAAAGAATACACACCCAGCGCATCGCAACCTCAATGCCCTGTCTGTGGGGAAAAAGCGATCGGTGCCGAACGGGCCAGCCCGCCCCGGCACTTGAGCACGCGCAATTGCGCTGGCCGGGTATCGATGGCAATGCGCAAGGCCGCCGGCGACGGGTTGATGGCTTCCTGGATCGAGCGCCAGGCGAACGCCAGGGTCTGACCGGTTTCCGCCGCCACTTGCAAGCGGCGCAAGGCCCGGTCGTCCGCCTGGCGAGGCCAGCACAGCACCGCGCCACAACTGCCCGAACGCAGGCATTGTTCGGTAGCCCACAGGGCCTCGCGTTCATCAGCCTGGATCACCGACATTTGGCGCAGGTCGATACCGGCGCTCTGCCAGGCCTGGGGATAGGGCACGAACGGTGGCGCCACCAGCACAATCCGCTCCCCCGCCACCGACAGCCGCGCCAGGGTCGGCCACACCAGTTGCAACTCGCCCACGCCTGGGGCGGCGATGAGCAGCTCCGTCAACGCCGCTTCCGGCCAGCCGCCACTGGGCAATGCCGCGTCCAGAGCAGCATGGCCAGTAGGTTGCGGGCTGGCGGCCGGCGGCGCAGGCCGGCCCTTCCAGACCTGGCCGCCGTTGAACAGCGTGTCCAGAGCAACGACCGCGCCCATCAACCTTGCCTCACCAAGCCGCAGAACACCCCTTCTATCGCCAGGTCCTGATCGGCCTCGACGATGATCGGATGGTAGGCCGGGTTGCGCGGCAGCAAACGCACTCGCTCGCCGATGCGCTCGAACCGCTTGATAGTGACTTCACCGTCCAGGCGCGCCACGACGATCTGCCCGTTAGAGGCCTGGGGCGTGCGCTGCACGCCTACCAGGTCACCGTCAAGAATGCCGTCTTCGATCATCGAGTCGCCCTGGACCCGCAGCAGGTAATCCGGCGCCTTGGTGAAAATCGCCGGGTCCAGCATCAGGCGGCTGTGAACCTCGGCGTCGGCGCCGATCGGCAGCCCGGCAGCCACTCGCCCCAGCACCGGTACGTCGAGCAACTCGGGCCGTGGCGGCTGGTTCAGCAAGCGAATGCCTCGAGCCTGGTGCGGATTGACCTCGATGAAACCGGCCTCGGTCAACGCCAGCACATGCTTGCGCGCCACGCTACGGGAAGCAAAACCGAACGCCTCGCTGATTTCAGCGAGGCTGGGAGGCTGACCCTGATCGGCGATGCGCTCGCGGATGAAGGTCAGGATGGCGGTACGGCGGGGGGTGAGAGTCGTCATGGAGTACATTTGTACTCTTTAAGGATTTTTCTGACAAGCGCCGCCAGTCAGTTCACCGCTCGGGGCCGCTGCGCAGCCCAGCGGGAGCAATCTCTGGCCACAGGTATCAACACTTTTCCTCAAGTGAACGGCATGACCCTGTGGGAGCGAGCCTGCTCGCGAAAGCATCAGCCCATTCGACATCCATGCAAGCTGACCCACCGCCATCGCGAGCAGGCTCGCTCCCACAAGGGATCTGTGGAGAGTTGGACTTTTGCTACAACCCCGCCAGATAAGCCCAGGGAAAAATCCCCCGCTCATGCCCATCACTGAACACCAATTGCACCCCATACCCCTGGGCATTGACCTCAACCACCCGAACCCGCGTATCAACCTGAACCGTCAGCCCCTGCAAACGAAACGCCCGGCACTGAGAACAAGGACACTGCCGGCGTAACTGAGCATGATCCAGACGCTGTTCACGCCCATCGGGCCAGTCAAGCCTCAGTTGCCCTGTGCCCTGGGAATTACCAATCGCCAGCGGACTCATTGCAACTGCCCCAGGGCAATGCGCACAGCCTTGCGCACTTCCGGGTCGCCATCGTCCCGCGCTGCCTGCAACGCCGGGATGGCAGCGTGATCGGTCAATTCGCCCAAGGCCAGGGCCGCCTCCTTGCGCAAATTGCTGATCCGATGGCCCAGGGTCTCGATCAAGGCCGCCAACGCCGGAACATAGCGCAAACGCCCCAGGCTGCGGGTCGCCCGCAAACGCACTTGCCAATAATCATCGGCCAGCGCCTCGACCAGGGCCGGGCCGGCATCGGCGTGACCGACCTTGCCCAGGGTGGTGGCGGCTTCTTCGCGCACCGCCCAGGCCGGATCCCGCAGCGCCTGGCGCAGCGCCGGCAAGACCTGTGCGTCCGAAGCCAGGCCAAGGGCGCCAGTGGCGGCGCGGCGCACCTCGGTGTCTGGATCATCACTGGCCAACCGGGCCAGGGCCGGCAAGGCGTCGAGGTGCTTGAGCCAACCCAGCACGCCGACCGCCTCGCGCCGCACGCTGGCATCGCCGTCAGCCAGGGCGATGATTGCAGCCGGTGCCGCGTCGAGCAGGCGTAACTCGCGCAAGGCCCTGAACGCCGCGACGCGCACACCGGCATCCGCATGGGCCGTCCAGGGCAGGATCACCCTTCCTGCCGCCTCACTCTTGAGCAGGCTCAGGCTCTGGGCGGCAGCGGCCTGCACGCTCGGCGACGGATCCGTCAGGGCCACGCACAGGGCCGCCACCACCGGTGCGTCTTCCCAGGCTTCGAGCAATCGTGCGGCCTCGGCGCGCACCTCGGCACTGGGGTCCTCGGCCAGGCGATCCACCAGCCACAGCAGGCCTTCAGGTTCCTCAAGGTCGGCCAGCTCGATCAGGGCGATGCGGCGCACGCCAGGGTCCTCGTCGGTCAGGCGCGGTTGCAGGGCGAGGATGTCGTCGTTATCAGTGTCTTCGAATAGAGAGGTCATAGGGCAAATCGCGGCAAGGAGGTTTCAGGGGGAAGCCCGAGTGGGTTGAGGCGCGGCAACTGCCGGCCGTCTTCATGGCGCAGCAGCTCGAGGCAGTGGCCCTTCAAGCGGGAGAATTCAGGGCTGGTCACCAGTGCGGTCGTGCGTGGCCGTGGAAAGTCCAGGCGCAGATCCTCGATGATCCGACCGGGACGCGGGCTCATCACCAGCAAGCGGTCGGCCAGGAACAGCGCTTCGTCGATGTCATGGGTGACGAACACCACGGTGGTACGGATGCGGGTCCAGATGTCCAGTAGCAGCTCCTGCATGTTCAACCGGGTCAAGGCATCCAGCGCGCCGAAGGGTTCGTCCATCAGCAGCAGCCGTGGACGGTTGACCAGCACCCGGGCGATCTCCACTCGTTGCTGCATGCCCCCGGAGAGTTGGTCCGGCCAGTGCCCGGCGAAACCTTCCAGGCCCACCAGCGCGAGGATTTCATCGGCGGCCCGGTGCCGTTCGACCTTGCCCAGGCCGCGCATCTTCAGGCCGAAGGCGACGTTGTCACGCACGGTGCGCCAGGGAAACAGCGTGTGTTGCTGGAACACCATGCCGCGTTGGGGCGACGGGCCACAAACGCTCAAGCCGTCGACATTCAAGCTGCCGGTGCGCGGTTGCAGATGCCCGGCCAAGGCCCCAAGCAAGGTGGATTTGCCGCAACCGGACGGCCCGAGGACACAGACGAACTGGCCCGCCTCGATCTGGCAATCGAGCCCTTGGACCGCTTCGAAGGCCTGGGCGCCCTGGCCCAGGACAATGGACAACTGACGGATATCGATCCGTCCTTCGGGGGTTTGCATCACGCTCATCAGGCTTTTCCTCGTGGTCGGTGCCAAGGCGTGAACAGCCCGCCCAGGCGCTTGATCAACAAGCTGCTGCCCATGCCCAACACACCGATCAGCAACATGCCGACGACGATGTCGGCGTAGTTCTGCACGGTGTAGGAAGCCCAGGTGTAGTAGCCGATGCCGTACTGGCCGGCGATCATTTCCGCCGTCACCAGGCAGAACCAGGACGTGCCCATGCCGATGGCCAGGCCGGTGATGATGCTCGGCGCGGCGCCCGGCAGGATCACCTCCAACAGGATCGCCCGGCGCCCGGCTCCCAGGCTTTTCGCCGACGCGATCAGCCGCCGGTCCACTCCTTCGACGCCGTGCACGGTGTTGAGCAGGATCGGGAACAGCGCGCCGGTGAAGGTGATGAACACCATCGATAGCTCCGACGAAGGAAACATCAGGATCGCCAGGGGAATCCAGGCCACCGCCGGGATCGGCCGCAGCACTTCCAGCGGCGGCAGCAACAGGTCTTCGGCCCATTTCGAACGGCCGATGGCCAGGCCCAGGGCCACGCCGATCAACAACGCCGCGCCGTAACCGGCAAAGACCCGTCCCAGGCTACTGCCCAGGTGCCGGGGGAGATTGCCGGAGTCCCCCAGACCCAGCGCCGCCTGGACCACCGCCAATGGGGTCGGGACGTTGGCGAAGGTCACCAGGCCGAGGTCCCAGTGGCCGTTCGCGGCGAGTTGCCAGAACAGCAGGCAGAGCAACAGGGAAGCGGCTCGCGGGAGCCAGCGTTTGGGTGATGGATACACTGATATCTTCCTCAGTTATGGAGATCCCTTGTGGGAGCGAGCCTGCTCGCGATAGCGGTGTGTCAATCACATCAACTTCAACTGATCTGACGCCATCGCGAGCAGGCTCGCTCCCACAGGTTTTGCTTTCACTCGAGTCAGGTCAGCGGGCAGCAACCGCCTGGATGGTGGCCTCGCTGAAGTCCAAGACCTTGCCACCCTGGGCCGTGGCGAACTGCTGGGCCTGGCCCTTGAGCAGGAACGCGCTGAGCTGGCCCTTGGCGTCACTGGCGAACCACGCCTGTTCGGCCAGCAGCTTGATCCCGCTGTCGCTGGCCTGGGCATAGACGGCGCGGATGCCCTTGCCCTCCTGCTTGAGGCTCGCCAGCGCGGCGAAGGCCGATTGGGCCGAGGCGTAATGGCGCACTTTCGGCTCGCCGCGTACCCAGATCTCGGCCACGCGACTGAAATCGCTGATGGCTTTGCCGGTCAGGGCATCGGTCGTACTTAGCGGTGTCTGGGCGTAGTTAGCCAGTTGCGCGGTGTAGTCCAGATTCGACGCCTTGAACGCGGCGCGGATGTACTGGTCATCGATGAAGGTATTGAGGTCCAGGCCACGATCGGCTTTCTTCAGCAGCTTGAGGGTATCGATAGCGGTGCCGACCGCTTGGCGGTACTCCGGTTTCCAGGTCAGGTCGCGGGTCTGTACGCCCAACGGCCCGTGGAACAGGTAATTGACCTCGGCATCCACGCCGGTGACCTTGGCGATCAACTCGCTGTACTTCTCAGGTTCGGCGCTCAGCAACTGATTGGCCTCGATGCTCGCGCGCAGGTAAGCGACGACGATTTCCGGGTATTTCCTTGCGTAGGCCTGATCCACCAGCGCACCGTGGAACGTCGGCGCGCCGGCCTGGGCACCGTCGTAGATCTTGCGGGCGAAACCGCGGCTGGGGAACAGTTCGGCGAACGGCACGAAGTCGGCGTGAGCGTCGATCTTGCCGGCTTGTAACGCGGAGCCGGCCACTTCCGGCGGCTGGGCGATGATATTGACGTCCTTGAGCGGGTCCCAACCCTGGGCCGCGACGGCACGCAGCAACATGCCGTGGGCGGTGGAGGCGAACGGCACGGAAATGGTCTTGCCCTTGAGCTCAGCCAACGACTGCACACCCGATGCACTCGGCACCACGATGCCGTTGCCACTGCCCCGGGTGCTGCCCGACAGCACGCTGATGAACAGGCTGTGCTTGCCGGCGGTTTCGAACGCCACGCCGTTGAACGCCCCGGGGAAATCGGCCATGGCGCCGAAGTCGAGCTTACCGGCGACCATCTCGTTGGTCAGCGGCGCGCCGCTGGTGAAGTTTTTCCACTGGATGTCGTACTGGGCGTCCTTGTAGGCGCCGTCGTGGGGCAAGTATTTATCCAACAGGCCCAGCTCCCGAATCAGCAACCCGCCGGCGGCGCAGTTGATGGTGGTGTCCTGGGTGCCGATGGCGATACGGATGGTTTCTGCCTGAGCAGGCAAGGTCAATGAAGCCAGTACCAGACCGGCGAGTGCTGCACGCAATAACATGGGTGTGTCCCCTCGAATCATTTATTGGATGTTCGTCTCCGCCGCGATCAGGGCGCGGTGGGAAACGAGGGGTGTTCTGAATCTGCGTCCGGGGGTGGCCGGATGGCTTTTGTGGTGTTTGGGCTGGCCCTATCGCGAGCAGACTCGCTCCCACATTTTTTCAGCGTTCACCACAAATCCATTGTGGGAGCGAGCTGCTCGCGAGGGCGTCCTGTCAATCAACGCAGCAAGTACGGAATCTCGACTTTCACCGCCCCCGTCGGGCAGTCCTTTTCACAGGGCATGCAATACCAGCATTCGTCGAACGCCATGTAGGCCTTCTGGGTCGCCGGGTTGATCGCCAGCAGGTCCATGGGGCAGACATCGACGCAAACGGTGCAGCCCTTGTGGGCGATGCATTTGTCCTCGTCCACGGTGACGGGGGCATTGGAGCGGAAAAAGATTTCCTGGGGTTGATAAGCCATGGGCGGTCTCTCTGGGTGTAAGGTTCACGCCGCGTCAGCGCCGACCCGCAGCCGGTCGTAGGCCTGCAGTTCGTCGGCATCGAGGGCGATGATGTAGGGCTCGACGGCTTTCTTGAATGAGGTCATCGCGCCGTCTTCGCCCTTCTTCAAGTGGCAATGGCAGAACCAGTCGCTGTCGTTGCGTTGCGGATGATCGACCCGATAGTGGTACAGGCCCCAACGGCTTTCGGCGCGAAACAGCGAGGCGCGAGCGGCCATTTCGGCGCAGTCGCGGATGACGCTGACCTCCATGGCGCGCATCAATTCATGAGGGTTGTGGGCCTTGATCTGGTCCAGGTCGCGCTGGATATCGCTGAAGCGTTGCAGGCCGATCTGCATTTTCTTGGTGACCTTCGGCGGTTGCAGGTAATCGTTGACGAAGCGTCGCAGCTTGTATTCCACCTGGGCCGGCGGCAGGCCGTGCTCGCGGTCCAGGGGCGCGTAGACACGAGCCCTCTCCCGCTCGATCTGCCCGGCGTCCAGTGCCGAAAAATCCTTCCCGGCCACGAAGTCCGCAGCATTGTTGCCGGCGAACCAGCCATAGGTGAACGCACCGAGCATGTAGTTGTGGGGCACGGCGGCCATGTCACCGGCCGAGTACAGGCCCTTGACCGAGGTTTCGGCCCGCTCGTTGACCCACACGCCCGAGGCCGAGTGACCGCTGCAAAAACCGATTTCGGAGATGTGCATCTCCACCATCTGCGTGCGGTAGTCAGTACCGCGGTTGGCATGGAACTGACCACGACTGGGTCGTTCGTTACTGTGCAGGATGTCCTCGATGTTCTGGATGGTTTCCTCGGCCAGGTGATCGAGCTTGAGGAACACCGGACCATTGCCACTTTCGAGTTCCTGGTGAAACTCCCACATCATCTGCCCGCTCCAGTAGTCGCACTCGATAAAGCGCTCGCCCTTGTTGTTGGCGGTATAGCCGCCCAGGGGACCGGTGACATAGGCGCACGCCGGGCCGTTGTAATCCTTGATCAGCGGGTTGATCTGGAAGCATTCCAGGTTCGCCAGTTCGGCACCGGCGTGGTAGGCCATGGCATAGCCGTCCCCGGCATTGGTGGGGTTCTCATAGGTGCCCATCAGGTAGCCGGAGGCCGGCAACCCCAGGCGTCCCGCCGCACCGCAGCAGAGGATGACCGCCTTGGCCTTGATCACATGAAAATCGGCGGTACGGCAATCGAAGCCCATCACACCGTTCACCGCGCCCGCTTCGTCAGTCAGCAAACGGGTACAGACCAGCCGATTGGTGATACTCACCCGCGCCCGTTTCAACTGGCGATACAGGACTTTCTTGATGTCGTGCCCTTCCGGCATCGGCAACACGTAGGCGCCCATGTGATGGACCTTTTTCACCGCATAGTCGCCGGTTTCATCCTTCTCGAACTTCACGCCCCAGCGGTCCAGTTGCTCGATCGTTTCGAAGCTGTGGGTCGCGTAGGCATACACCGCCGTCTGGTTGACGATGCCGTCGTTGGCGATGGTGATTTCCTTGGTGTACTGCTCGGGGGTGGAATGACCGGGGATGATGGCGTTGTTCAAGCCGTCCATGCCCATGCTGATGGCGCCGCTGCGCTTGACGTTGGCCTTGTCCACCAGCAGCACGCGCAAATCACGGTTGCGCTCCTTGGCCTTGATCGCCGCCATGGGGCCGGCGGTGCCACCGCCGATGACGACGATGTCGTATTCCTGTTCGAGGGTGCTCCGAGTCATGCCTGCGTTCCTTTTTGCCGGTCGATCCGCAAGCGGTACTGGAAAGCATCGCCACGGTAATAGAGGTGTTCGAAGTCCAGTGGCTGGCCGCTGGCATCATGGGTCAGGCGCTCGATGCGCATGATCGGCGAACCCGGCTCGACCTCCAGGGCCTGGGTCAGGTCGCTGTCGGCCAGTACCGCATCGATGGCCAGGTCCGCATGGCCCAAGGTCAGGGCACAGTCGTTTTCCAGGATCAGGAAAATGTCGCGGGTGACCAGATCGGCCTTTTCCAGGCGCTCGCCGAGGGCCTTGGGCAGGTAGGTGATCTCCAGGGAAACCGGCTCGCGATTGATCAAGCGCACCCGTTTGATCTGCACCACCTCTTCCCCTTCAGTCAATTTCAGGCGCTCGGCCACCAGTTTGTCGGCCGCGATGAACTTGAAACTGAGCAGGCGGTTGATCACCTCGAAACCGCGCCCGGTCATGGACTCGGCCAGGCCCTGGAGGGTGCTGACATTCTGGAAGGTCTTGGGCTTGGCCACGAACGTCCCTTTGCCGTGGATCTTGAAAATCAGCCCTTCCTTTTGCAGGTCACCCAGCGCTTGGCGCACGGTGATACGACTGACACGGAACAGCGCACCGAGCTCGCTTTCCGAGGGCATCTGGCTGCCTTGGGGGTATTGGCCATCGAGGATGCGCGCACGCAGCACGTCTCGTAGTTGCGTGTGCAGCGGCACGCTGCTGAGGGGAAGAACGTTGTCGGACATGGCCTTCATCACTTGTCATAACGAGTTATGACGTGATCTTAGAAAACCCGTCCAATGCTTGGGAAATACTCTTTGAGCATTAGGTTATGCCCACGAGGGCTCGCTTCAGCAGCGCTGGAGAATGCGATCCATCACCCAGTCGGTCTTCAATGCCTGTTCGGCAATGGCCGGATGCTGCGACTCACCACGGATATGGGCATTCATGCCGAGTACATGGTGCCACTGGATATGCTCAGGATGATGAGGGATGTCGAGGCTGATGGATGTGTCCGTACACAGTTGCAGTGGCTCATCATTGAACACCGAGAAGTTGATTCGCCCTTGACTGCCGATCACTTCCACACGGTCCTCACGTCGGTCAGCGACGAAATTCCAACAGCCCATGCCTGTGGCCCCGCAGGCGAATCGCCAATGGGCCACGACCGCATCTTCTGCCTGATACAAACCGCCCTGGCGAGCGGCGAAACCCGTTACCTCGACAATGTCCCCCAACAAGAACTGGAACAGGTCAAGGCCATGGCAGGCCAGATCAGTGAAATAACCTCCGCCTGCAATCGTCGGATCGGTACGCCAATTGATCGCTCCGCTGATATCCGCCGATGAGGCGGGCTTGGTGAGCGTCCAGGTCAAATGCCGAATGTCACCGATGCATCCTTGTTCGATCCATTGCCGCACCTTGCGAAAACGCGGCAGTGAGCGCCGGTAGTACGACACAAACAAATGCACCCCCGCGGCGTCGAATACTCGCTGCATTTCCCGGCTCTGCGTGGCATTGAGGGACATGGGTTTCTCAACGCAGCAATGCTTGCCGGCGGCCGCCACCAGCATGCTATAGCTGAAATGACTGTCGGGCGGCGTCGCAATGTAAACCGCATCGACTTCAGGATCATCGATCAGTGCCTGCGCGTCAGTGTAGAACCTGGCGATACCGTGGCGTTCAGCATAATCGGACACTGCCTCCGAACGTCGCCCCATCACCGCTACCAACGCTGAGCCGGGTGCCTTGTAGAAGGCCGGCCCACTCTTGCGTTCCGTCACGCTGCCACAACCGATCATGCCCCAGCGTACCGTTCTCATCGTTTGACTCATGGAATCAAGGCCATCTGGCTCCGCAATGAAGCCCCCTCAAAAAAGACAGGAGTTTAATCAGGCCCAGCCTGAATGTCGTGGCTACAACGTTTGCCCCTCATTGCGAAACGCACTGGGGCTCATACCGGTCCAACGCCGGAACGCCCGGCGAAAACTGCGCACATCGCTGTAGCCGACTTCTTCGGTGATGCGCTCGATGGACAGCCCGGGGTTGGCCAGCAGGCTCAGGGTTCGACCGCGGCGCACCTGTTCGAGCAAGGCCTCGAAGGTCAGGCCGTGTTCGGTCAGGCGCCGACGCAGGGTGCGGCTGCTCATGTTGAGGTCGCCAGCGATTTTCTCGATGTGGCTGCCACGGGTCAGGTCCCGGGCAATCGCCCGTTCCACAGCCTGGATCAGGTCGATCTTCTGGTGGACCTCGGTGACCTCCTGCTCCAGCAAGGCCAAGGCCTGGCGCAAGGCCAACGGGTGGTGATTGGGCAGGCGCATATCCAGCCAGCGTACATCGATCAGCATGCGATTGTGCCGGCAACCGAAGCGCACATCCGGCCCCAGTATCCGCTGGTATTGCTGGGCATAGGACGGCGCGGCGTGCATGAACTCCACGGCCTGAGGCTTGAAATCGGCCCCCGCCAGCGCCCGCCCATAGACCATCAGGCTGGCGAAGAACTCCTCCACGGCAAATACCTGGATCTCGGCGAAAGGCAGGCGGCAGGTCGCCTCGACCATGATCCGGTCAGTGGCTTCTTCGACACTGGTCACCGCGATGCCACCGGTGGTGTGCTGGTAACGAACCCCCAGGGCAAAGGCATCGCGCAGGGTTTCGCACAGCGACAAGACGTGGCCCAACAGGCCGAGGGTGCCGAGCACGTTACGGTCGCCCACCCATAATCCCAGGCCCTGGTCGGGCAACAGTCTGAGCGCCCGTTGGATCATGACCACCGCCTGACGATAGGAAATGCGCTGGGCGGGATCTTGCAGATCGTCAAGACCGAACCCCAGGCCGCGACACAGGCTGGCGGCATCGAAGCCCTTGTCAGCCACCACCTCGGCCAGGGTTTGCAGCAGGAATGGCGATACCAGCGCCAACTCATAGGTGGGGTCGATGACTTTCATCTGCATGGGGCGGGTTCCGGAGCACGTTAGGCGGCGTTTTTGTAACCGGTTATTTCATAAAGTTAGCATGCCCAAGCGAATCGAGGAGCACAAAAATCTGGCCGCCCAAGTCCCCTGTCTGGCCGCCAATACCCTGCCCTGTCGGCGGCGAACGGCTTATTTCTATGGCTCGGACCTTCGGTGTATCTCCAACAATAATAATGAGCCCCCACATGAACCCGATCCGCACGACATTCGCCTTGCAATTGACCCTCGGCCTGGCCGGCGTTTGTGCCCTGCCCGCGTGGGCTACCGAAACCGGAGTCGATAACATCGGCCCCGGTACCGACGGTTTTTTTGTGTTGCCCTTGGAAGTCGACAGCCTTCCGGACAACATGGTCGCGTTCAACCTCTACTACAACCACTACAAGGCCCGGAAATTCAACATCAGCTCGTTGGGCGGCGAAGTGCCAAATGTCGAAATAGAATCCACGGCGGTGGTCCCGCGTATCGATTACCTCAGCCCATTGCGAGTGGCCGGTGGACGCGTGGGGATCTACATCGCCCAACCCTGGATCAAGCAGGAAGTCGCGGTGTTCGGCCTGAGCGATACCCGCGAGGGCATGGGCGATACCACCATTTCGCCAATCGTGCTGTGGGACATGGGCAAGAACCTGACCCTGGCCGCGGCGGTGGAAATCACCGTGCCGACCGGCGAATACAGCAAGGATCGCCTGGCCAACACCAGCACCAATTTCTACACCTACAAGCCGCTGTTCTCCTTCACCTGGCTGCCCACGGAAAACACCGAGCTGTCGATGAAAACCACCTACAGCTTCAACCGTGAGAACAAGGACACCGACTACCGTTCAGGGCAGATCTTTCACTTCGATTATTCCGCCAGCTACCGCCTGACCGACAACCTGCGGCTGGGGCTCAACGGCTACTACCTCAAACAGACCACCGACGACAAACAATACGGCCGCACCGTGCAATTCGCCGGGCAGGACGTGGACGATGGTGTGCGCGGCCAGGTGTTCGCCATCGGCCCGGCGCTGCATCTCACTTTCCTCAAATACGCCAGCGCCGAAATTCGCTGGGCCAAGGAATTCGATGTGGAAAACCGCCCCGAAGGGGAGATGCTCTGGGCCAAGATCAGTATTCCGTTTGCGTTCTAATAGCGTTTCACAGCACTTCTGGAGAGGGGACTTATCTGTGGGAGCAAGGCTTGCCCGCGAAGCAAGCGACTCGGTTCCAGATAGACCGTGTGTTCTTCATCGCGGGCAAGCCTTGCTCCCACAGATAAGTCCCCTCACCACAGGTTTTGTGCCTGACACGAATGCATCAGCTGCAGGCCAGTCAGCGCTCGACCCGCGACGATTGAAGCCAATCAGCTCACCCCCAGAATCGACGAAAGATGCCCATTGAGGAACTTGCCACCAGGGTCCAGCGCCTGGCGCACCTGGGTGAATTCAGTCCAGCGCGGGTACAGCGCCTGGAGCGCCTTGGCGTTCAGGGAATGCAATTTCCCCCAATGCGGACGGCCCTGGTATTTCCAGAAGATCGGTTCGATGGCGGCAAAGAAGTTGTGATGGTCCATCTGGTAATGCTGGTGCACCGAGATCGAGCAACTGTCCCGGCCTTCGAACATGCTCAGGGCAATGTCGTCGGCCTTCACGTAGCGGTATTCGATGGGAAACCAGGTGCGCAGGTCCTTGTCGCGGATCAGTGCCAGGATTTCCCGCAAGCATGCCGGGCCGTGCTCGGCCGGTACCGAGTACTCCATCTCATTGAAGCGCACGGTGCGGGCATTGGCGTAGATGTCGTGGGAGTCACCGACCCGGTCATCGAAATCAGCCACCAGCCGCAGGCTGTTGAGCAGCGCTCGACGAATCGCGGGAAAGTCGCTGCCATACTTGTCGAGGTTTTCGATCAGCGTGACGAATTCGTTGCCGCCCTCCTCCTCGGGGCTGATCGGCGGCGTGGCCGGGTCCGTGGTTTCGTTCAGGGTAATCGACAACGCATAATCGGAATGGGTGACGACCTGCATTTCCCAATGCTGGTTGTCCCGGGTGTTGGCCTCCACGTCCTCGAGCAACTCCTCGGTCTTCGCCACCCACTGGTGCTCGCGCAAGCGATAGGCGACGCGGTTCTGCAGGCGCACACGGGTCACCAGCCCCAACGCGCCAAGGGACACCCGGCCAGCCTTGAACACTTCAGGATGACGCTGGGCATCGCAATCGAGCACCTCGCCGCTGGCCGTTACCAGTTGCAGGCCGACCACTTGGGACGCGTACGAGCCGAAAGCCTTGCCGGTGCCGTGGGTCGAGGTGGCGATGGCTCCGGCCAGGGTCTGGTAATCCACGTCGGCCATGTTCGGCAGCGCCTGGCCGATGGACTTGAGCGCCGGGCCCATGCGGGACATGGGCGTGCCGCCACCGAACTCGGCTTGCAGGCTGGCCCCGTCGTGATCCAGCAGCCCACTGAAAAAGCTCAGCGACAACAAGGTGCCGTCGGTGGGCACCAGGGCGCTGAAGGAATGGCCGGAACCCACCGGACGAATCCGCCCTTCAGCGCGGCGCACCACCTGCACCAGCTCATCGAGGTCCTTGGGGGCCAGGCGCGCCGCTGGCAGGCAGCTCTGCGCGCCCGACCAGTTGCGCCACGGAATCAACCGTGGCGCGCGCATCAGCTCGGCCAGGGCACCCTGGCTGCCCAGCGCGGTAAAGGCTGCGACAACGCCGGCCTGTTGCAACAAGCGACGCCGTGAGTAGTCCATCGTCATGCCGTAGTACTCGTATTTATTATTGGAAATGTTGACCGGACATGAAGGCGATCAGGGCCAGGAACTGCTCTTGGGAACAGTGCATGCACAGGCCCATCGGCGGCATGCCGTTGTAGCCGTTGATCGCGTGGTCCAGCAGGGTGTCGGCGCCCTGGGCGACCCGCGGGGCCCAGGCGTTCGTGTCGCCGGTCAACGGCGCTCCGGCACCGGGGTTGGCGTGGCAGAGCTTGCAGCTGCTGTCATAAACCTGGGCCAGCGCCGCATCGCTGGGCATGGCGGTGAACACCGTGGGCGCGGGCGGCTTGCCCTCCTCGCCGCAGCCTGTGAGCAGGGTGCCGAGCAGGAGGATGAAGGCTGGCTTGAGCCAGATTGAAGTTGAAGGTGTCGTTGCCGGCATAGGGACCTCTTGGCGGCGCTTTCTTGTTGTGGGTCAACACTAAGGCACGCCAGCGCGTCGACTTGAGGTCATTGGGGGCCATAAAAGGGGGCTTGGGCGGCCAGCTGCTGGCCTATCAATGACCTTTGTGGCGAGGGGATTTATCTGTGGGCTCTATGAGTTCTGTGGGAGCAAGGCTTGCCCGCGAAGCAGCCGACTCGGTTCCAGATAGACCGTGTGTTTTTCATCACGGGCAAGCCTTGCTCCCACAGAGCCTTGTTCCCCCAGAGCGGCTCGCCACACGGGCATTGCGTGCTCAGGGGAGTAATAACCCCTGCTCGCGCTCGCACAACTGCACCACGTAATCCCACAGCACCCGCAGGCGTACGGATTTGTGCAGTTCGCGGCGGGTGCTGATCCAATAGCTGCGGCGGATGGTTTCGTCCGGCAGCAAGGGCACCAGCGCCGGGTCGCCGTTGGCCATGTAGCAAGGCAGCACGGCGATCCCCAGCCCCGAGCGCGCGGCCTGTTGCTGGGCGATGACGCTGGTGCTGTGGAACACCACCCGGGGGTTGCGGCAAAAACTGTTGAGGAACATCAGTTCCTGGCTGAACAGCAAGTCATCGACGTAGCCGATCCAGGCGTGGCGAGCCAGGTCCTCGCGGCTACGCAGTGCTGGCGAGCGGTCCAGGTAGGCCTGGCTGGCGTACAGCGCCAGGCTGTAGTCGGTGAGCTTGCGCGTCACCAGCAGGTCGGCCGCTGGACGTTCGAGGTGGATGCTGATTTCCGCCTCGCGGTTGAGGATGCTGACAAACCGCGGCACCGCCACCAGCTCCACCTCCAGCCCCGGATAACGCTGGAACAGCCCCTCCATGCGGCTGGCCAGGAACATGATGCCCAGCCCTTCGGTCACCCCCAGGCGGATCTTGCCCAGCGGTGCGCTGGACTGGGTGATGTCCTCCTGGGCCAGCAACGCCACGTTCTCCATGGCTTCGGCGTGCTTGAGCAGCGTCTCGCCAGCCGGGGTCAGTTCATAACCCTGCGCATGCTGGACGAACAGCGCGGTGCCCAGGCTTTTCTCGATGGCCTCGATGTGCCGGGCCACCGTGGCGTGGGTGGTGTTCAACCGCCGTGCAGCCGTCAGCAAACGCCCGCTGCGTTGCAGCTCCAGGAAATAGCGCAGGTCATTCCAGTCGAACATGAGGCGATCCTTGAACACACCTGAAGGCACGACTGTTTATAAACGCACAGCCGCTGCGCAAAAACTAACATTCTTTTGACGAAAACTAACAACTAGGATGGATCCCACAACAACAAGAATGAGGTCGCGAATGCAACCTGTCGTCGATGAATACGATTACGTGATCGTGGGCGCCGGCCCTGCCGGATGCTTGCTGGCCAATCGGCTTTCGGCCAACCCGCAACACCGGGTGCTGCTGCTCGAAGCCGGCGGGCGCGACAACTATCCGTGGATTCACATCCCGGTCGGCTACCTGTTCTGCATCGGCAACCCACGCACCGACTGGTGCTTCAAGACCGAAGCACAACCGGGCCTGCAAGGCCGCGCCCTGAGCTATCCCCGCGGCAAGGTCCTGGGCGGTTGCTCCTCCATCAACGGCATGATCTACATGCGCGGCCAGGCTGCGGACTATGACGGCTGGACCGCAGAGGGTAACCCTGGCTGGGCCTGGAAGGACGTTCTGCCGCTGTTTCGCCAGAGCGAAAATCACTTTGCCGGAGCCTCCGAATTCCATGGTGCCGGCGGGGAATGGCGGGTCGAACGCCAGCGCCTGTCATGGCCGATTCTCGATGCCTTCCGCAGCGCCGCCGAGCAGAGCGGCATCCCCAACGTCGACGATTTCAACAGCGGCGACAATGAAGGCTGCGGCTACTTCCAGGTCAACCAGAAAGCCGGGGTACGCTGGAATGCGGCCAAGGCCTTTCTCAAGCCGGTTCGCCAGCGTCCCAACCTCACGGTGTTGACTGACGTCGAAGTGGACCGTGTGTTAGTGCGTGATGACCGCGCCCACGCTGTCAGCGCCCGCTGGCAAGGCAAGGGCATGACCTTCAAGGCCCGTAAGGAAATCGTATTGTGCGCCGGGGCAGTTGGCTCGCCGGGCATCCTGCAACGCTCCGGGATCGGCCCGCGCAGCCTGCTGCAACGCTTGGGTATCGGCGTGACCCACGAGCTGCCTGGTGTGGGCGGCAACTTGCAGGACCACCTGCAACTGCGACTGATCTACCAATTGGAAAATGCCCGCACGCTGAACCAGATCGCCGGCACCCTGTGGGGCAAGATGGGCATGGGCCTGCGCTATCTGTACGACCGCAGCGGCCCGCTGTCCATGGCCCCCAGCCAACTCGGCGCATTCGCCCGCTCGGGTCCGGAGCAGACCTCGGCCAACCTCGAATACCACGTCCAGCCGTTGTCCCTGGAACGCTTCGGCGAACCGCTGCACAGCTTCCCGGCGTTCACCGCGTCGGTCTGCGACCTGCGCCCGCAAAGCCGTGGCCGGGTGGACATTCGTTCGGCCGACCCGCACGAAGCGCCGCTGATCCAGCCCAATTACTTGAGCCACCCCGAAGACTTGCGCGTTGCCGCCGACGCCATCCGCCTGACCCGACGCATCGTCGCCGCCCCGGCCCTGAGCGCGTTCAAACCGGTGGAATACCTGCCGGGCCCCAGTCTGCAAACCGAAGAAGAACTGCACCAGGCCGCCGCCCGGATTGGCACGACGATTTTCCACCCGGTCGGCACTTGCCGCATGGGCCAGGACCACGACGCGGTGGTGGATGCGCAACTGCGCGTCCATGGCATCAAGGGCCTGCGCATCGCCGACGCCTCGATCATGCCGCGCATCACCTCGGGCAACACCTGCTCGCCGACGCTGATGATTGCCGAGAAGGCGGCGCGGATGATGCTCGAGGCAGATACCAGAATCATCATGCCGCAAAAGGAGCCGGCCACAGCCTGAAGAACAACAGAATCCCCTGTGGGAGCGAGCCTGCTCGCGATAGCGATCTATCTGTCACATATGTGTTGAATGTGCAGCCGTCATCGCGAGCAGGCTCGCTCCCACAAGGGAGATGAGTCGATTCAAGGAAAGTGTGTCAAATCAGGAGACGCCACCCCGGCGTCGCAGTGGAACAACAAAAACAATCACTGTGAGGGATACCGCTATGTCTGAACATGTTCAGCCCCTGGAAGCCACGCGCAGCGCCGGCACCAGCCAGGAAACCCAGAAAGTCATCTTCGCCTCGTCCCTGGGGACGGTGTTCGAGTGGTACGACTTTTTCCTCTATGGCGCCCTGGCGGCGGTGATCAGCAAGCAATTCTTTGCCGGGGTCAACGACACCACGGCGTTCATCTTCGCCCTGATGGCGTTCGCCGCCGGTTTCATCGTGCGGCCATTCGGTGCGCTGGTGTTCGGCCGGCTGGGGGACATGATCGGGCGCAAGTACACCTTCCTGGCCACCATCATCCTCATGGGCCTGGCGACGTTCTGCGTCGGCCTGCTGCCCAACTACGCCAGCATCGGCATCGCCGCGCCGATCATCCTGGTGGTGTTGCGCATGCTCCAGGGCCTGGCCCTGGGCGGTGAATACGGTGGCGCGGCGACCTACGTCGCCGAGCACGCGCCGATGGGCAAGCGCGGTTTCCATACCAGCTGGATTCAGTCCACCGCCACCCTCGGATTGCTGCTGTCGCTGCTGGTGGTGCTGGGTTGCCGCTACTTCACCGGCGATCAGTTCGAAGTCTGGGGCTGGCGCATTCCGTTCCTGCTGTCGATCCTGCTGCTGGGCATCTCCACCTGGATTCGCCTGAGCCTGCATGAGTCACCAGCGTTCTTGAAAATGAAAGAGGAAGGCAAGTGCTGCAAGGCGCCGATCCGCGAGTCGTTCGGCAAATGGGAAAACCTCAAGGTGGTGCTGATCGCCTTGTTCAGCATCAACGCCGGGCAAGCGGTGACCTTCTACGCCGCGCAGTTCTACGTGCTGTTCTTCCTCACTCAGTTCCTGAAGATGGATCCGGCCCTGGCCAACAGCCTGCTGATTGTGAGCGTGGTGATCGGCGCACCGTTCTTCATCTTTTTCGGCTGGCTGTCGGACAAGGTCGGGCGCAAACCGGTGCTGATGATCGGCCTGCTGCTGGCGACCGCCCTGTACTTCCCGATCTTCAAGACCCTAGCCCATTACGCCAACCCGGCCATCGACCTGGCGAGCCGCCAGGCACCGATCACCGTGGTCGCCGACCCGGCCACCTGCACCTTCCAGTTCGACCCGGTGGGCAAGGCGCGTTTCGACAGCCCTTGCGACAAGGTCAAGACCTTCCTGGTCAAGCAGGGCCTGCCCTACAGCAGCGTCGCGGCCCCAGCCGGAAGCGCGGTGCAGGTCAGTGTCGGTGACGTGAAACTCGAAGGGTACGACGAAGCCGCCCTGCGCGGTGCGGTGACCCTGGCCGGCTACCCGCAGCAGGCCGATGCGCAGCAGATCAACCGGCCGATGATCGTGGCCTTGATCGTGGCGCTGATCATCATCTCGGCGATGTGCTACGGACCGCTGGCGGCGTTGATGGTCGAACTGTTCCCGACTAGGATCCGCTACACCTCCATGTCCCTGCCCTACCACATCGGCAACGGCTGGTTTGGCGGTTTCCTGCCCACCGTATCGTTTGCCCTGGTGGTCTACACCGGAGATATCTTCTATGGGCTGTGGTATCCGGTGGTGATTACCGGAGTGAGCCTGGTGGTGGGCATGCTTTGCCTGCGGGAAACCAGGAACGTGGATCTGGATACCAATTGAGGGCAAAACCGTGGCGAGGGCATTGGCGCCCTCGCCACCGACTCAGAAGCTCGCCTTCACGGTCATGGTGAAGTTGCGTGGCTCACCGTAATAGTTACCGAAGCTCTCGGTGCCGATGGTGGTGTAGTAGCGCTTGTCGAACAGGTTGTTGCCATTGAGGGCCACCGACCAGGTGTCATCGATGCGATAGCCCACGCGACCGTTCCACACGGCATAACCGGCCTGGGTGATCTTCTCGCCGCTAACCGGCGATACGCGGAAATTGTCGCTTTGTGCATTGACCCCGGCACCGACACTGAACCGTTCCAACGCCCCGCCGAGGACATAATCGCCCCACAGACGCAGCACATGGCGCGGCACGTAGCTGTTGAACGAGCCGCCGTTGAGGCTGGTGTCGATGTCGTCGAGGGTCTTGGTCTGGGTGTAGGTGTAGCCGGCCAGCAACTGCAGGCGCTCGATGACTTCACCGCTGATCTCCGCTTCGAAACCCTGGGCGCGCACCTTGCCGGCATTCTCATAGCAGAAACCATCCGAGGACGCACAACTGGAGAAGTAGTCGGTCTGGGCCTGGTCTTTCTGCAGCGTGCGGAACAGGTTGAAAGCGCTGTTCAGGCGTCCGTCGAACCACTCGCCCTTGATCCCCAGCTCATAACTCTCGCCCACCAGGGGCTTGAGTGCCGAGCCGCTTTCGGAGCGATAGTTGCCCTGGGGCGTGAAGATATCCGAGTAGCTGGCATAGGCCGTCAGGTGCTCATTGAGGTCCAGCAACACGGCGGCAAACGGCGTGACTTGTCCCGTCTCCGTGCTCTTGGCGTGTTCCGTACCGCCGGTGAGGAACACCGAGTCGGTCTTGGAGCTGTACCAGCTCACTCGGCTGCCGACGACAAACGTCAACGGGTCCGCCAGTTTCAACCGCAGGGTCGAATACATCCCTCGCTGCTCGGTAATGGTCTTGACCGGACCACCGCGCGTCGAGTTCTCGATGAAGTAACTGTCGTCCGGTTCGGGAATATGTCGATCCGGCTCGAACACATTCTGCTTCTGTGGCAGCAGCGCCACCGAGAAGAAGTCATCCTTGTCCGAGCGGCTGGCGTTGAAACCGACAATCAACTCATGTTGCTGCCCCAGGGCGTCGAACTTGCCGTCCAGGTAGGCGTCAAGGCCGTAATCGACCTGGTCATAGTCGTACATGCTACCCAGCATGTTGGTGGTCGAGGTGCCGGGCGTTACCGAGCCCGATGCAAACGCGTATTTGATGTCCTGGGTATTTTTCGTATAGACACTGGCGACCTTTACGGCCCAGTCATCATTGAGCTGATGCTTGAGATCGCCAAACACCGTGGTCCGCTGGCTGCGCCAGGTGTTCCACGATGGGTCCAGGCAAGTGGAACGACTGAGTTTCAGATCGCTGCCGTCCCGGTAGCGCGGAAGCCCGCCCCAGCAGGGGCTTGCATCGACGTCTTCATAGGCAACGCCCACGCCTAGCGTCGTGTCGGGCGACAGATCGAAGTCCAGGGCGCCGTAATAGATCTGGTCCTTGCGCCGGGCATCGTCGTAGAAATAATGCCGACTCTGCTCGGCGATCACCGCCCTGCCCCGCACGGTGCCCGAATCATTCAGCGGGCCACCGGTATCGACCTGCCCGCGGTAATTGTCCCAGGTACCGCCCGAAAGGCTGAGCTCCGTCTGGGCAGTGGCCTGGCCGCGTTTGCGGACGAAATTGACGCCGCCGGACGTGCCACCCGCCCCCTTCATCATCCCGGCGGCACCGCGCAGCACTTCGACGCGGTCGTAATAAGCCATGTCACTGCTGAAACTGTCGGCCTGGACATAGCTGTTGCCCATGTCCAGCGGAACGCCGTCGTATTGATACTGGCCAGACATCCGGAACCCGCGGGAATAGAAATACTTGCCGCCCATGGTCGAGTCGTAGACGGTAATGCCAGGGGTCTTTTCCATGACTTGATCGATGGTATTGAGGTTCTGGTCATCGAGCATCTTGCGGGTAATCACCGTCACCGACTGCGGCGTTTCGCGCAGGGAGTGCTCGCCCTTGCCGATGGTGACCGCGCCCGTCGTGTAGGAATTGCTGTGCTCGGTGGTCGCCCCAAGCCGCTGTGCCTCGATGGTGGTTGCGTCCAGTTCCAGTGCCGAACCGCTGACCGGCACGGGGCGCAGCACGTACGTGCCGTTGGCCTGGAGGGCGGCTTGCAGGCCGCTACCAGCCAGAATGCGCGCAAAACCGTCGCCCACGCCGAAAGAGCCGCTCAGGCCGGGTGATCGCAAACCTTCGAGTTGCCGGGCATCGAACGAAATAGCGACACCGGCGGCGCTGGAGAAACGGGTCAGCACATCCACCAGGCTCGCGGCGCCGATATCGTAGGCCTGCACCGCGCGCTGCTGCGCCGCAGCCGCTGGAACCGGGCTGGCATTCACCGCCGTGGCGCCGGCGGTCGTGACCGCCAGCAAACCTATTTTCACTGCAAACACCAGACGGCCCGGCGCGCTCACCCACGTCATACTTTCCCTCCCCCAAACGGTCGATAAAAACTCACTGAGGAAGAGCCGAACGATGAGGATGAAAAGTGCAGGGGCTGGTTTTTTTATTACGCGGCATTAGCGCCGATCGCCACCGGACACCTGGACCCAGAATCGGCTGTAGCGGGTCACCCGCAGCGAAAAACCGCTTTCCAGCGCCGCCAGGGCAAGATCGGTGTTATCGACGGGAAATACACCGGAAACCTTCAAGTCGCCAATCGCCGGGTCCCAGCGCAGCACACCGGGACGGTAGCGCGACAGTTCATCCAGCAGCGCCGCCAGGGGACGGTCAATGGCGATGATGCTGCCCTTCTGCCAGGCACCGACCGACACATCGTTGCCACGCAGCGCCCCCAACGACCGCTCATTGAAATCCAGGCGCTGGCCGGCTTCGACCCGCATCCTTGAACCAGTCGCCAGCAGGCTTACCTCGACCGCTTTCTCAAGCACCGCCACTTCGCCGCCCCCCGCCTGGCTACGGACGATAAACCGCGTGCCCAGCGCAAGCACTTCGGTCGGCCCAGTGACCACCTTGAATGGACGTCGCAAGGGATCGAACGCCGTCGTCACGAGGATCTCACCCCGCAACAGCTCCAGGCGCCGCTGCTGTCCATCGAAACGCACATTGATCGAGGTGTCAGTGTTGAGCAGGACCGTGCTGCCATCGGCCAGCTGGAACTCGCGACGCTCGCCCACCGCGGTGCGGTGATCGCAAAACAGGTTCTGGGTTGCCTGGCTGCGCCAGCCCAGCCAGCCCAGGCCGCCGGCGGACGTCAGCAGCAAGGCGCTGCGCAACACCTGACGGCGGGATCGCTGGTGGGTGTCGCTCAAGGTCGGCGCCGCGAGGGCGCCCGGCACACTCGCCATCTGCTCGGCCACCGCGGCCATGCGCTGCCAGGCCTGGCCGTGCAACGGATCGGCAGCCAGCCAGGCGCGCCAATCGGCCCGGTCCGCGTCGGTCGCAATGCCGGAATGAAGCCGGGCGTACCAGCGCGCTGCCACACGGATAGCTTGCAACTCTTCGGCGGGCAGGTTCATGAAAGCTGCAATTGAATCTGCATCAGGCAGCAATGTTCCATGGCCTTGGCCATGTGGTTGTTGACCGTGCGTACGCTGACGCCCAGGCGCTCGGCAATCTGCGGGTACGTCAGGCCATCGAACTGCGACAGGATGAACGCCTGCCTGACGCGCGGCCCCAGCCCCAGGAGCAGGCGGTCGATCTCCATCAGGGCCTGGAGCAGGATCGCCTGTTCTTCCAGTGACGGGTGCTGCTCTTGCGGCATGGCCGCCAATGCTTCGAGGTAGGATTGTTCCAGCGAGCGGCGGCGAAACAGGTCGATCAGCAGCCCTTTGGCGATCATCGACAGGTACGGTCGCGGCTCGCGGATATCCAGCGCGGTGCGCGCCTTGATGACCCGCACAAACGTATCCTGGGTCAGGTCGGCGGCATCGAACGTATTGCCCAGACGCTTGCGCAACCAGCCCTGGAGCCAACTGTGATGATCACTGTACAGAACGTCGACAGCACTGCGTAGGGACAGATCGTTGGCGGGCATGGCAATGGAATAATTCGCGACTGATAATGACTCGCATTGTCATGGAGGCCATCGCCGCTTGCAACCCAAACGTGCTCGGCCGCCTTCATCCTCTGGAATCAATCAGTTGATGGAATGATTTTTCACCGTGCTTTCCACCAGGTCCAGCATCTGTCCCAGGGCCCAGGGTTTGGCAATGAACGATGCGTGGTGCTTGATTCCAGCGCTTTCCGGCGTCTCGTAACCGGACATGATCAGCAACGGTATCTGCGGCCAGCGGTCTCCGGTCAGGTTGGCCAGGTCCGCGCCGTCGATCCTGCCGGGCATGGTGATGTCGGTGAGCAGCAGGTCCACGTAGTGGGCGCTCTCTTCGAGGAACGTCAGCGCCGCATCGGCGCTTTCCCGAGGCTCCACGACGAACCCTTCCTCCTCCAGGATCTCGCAGAGGAACTCCAGGATCGTGGGATCGTCCTCCACGACGAGAATCAAACGTGTAGTCGCTTGGCCATTGCCATTTGGCATCGAATTCATGAAAGTGACTCTCCTTGACCTCATAAACCTTCTTTGCGGGATCAACCGCCTTGAAGTTATGAGCGATCCCCCTGCGAGAAATTCATTCTGCGTGCCAACTGGCCGCCGAATGTCACGCCAGCCCTCTTGGCAACGCAGCGCAACGTTTTTATCTGTATATCCATACAGATAAAACTTGCCCTGGCGCGCATCCATGACCATGCTACAGCCCCATGAAATCTGCTCAGGAAAAGGGCGCTATGCAGCTGTACCTGTGTGAAAAACCGTCCCAGGCCAAGGACATCGCCGCTGTACTCGGCGCCACGCGCCGTGGCGACGGTTGCTGGCTGGGCCCCGGCGTCACGGTCACCTGGTGCATCGGCCATCTGCTGGAAACCGCCCCGCCCGATGCCTACGATGCCCGCTACAAGCGCTGGGTCCTGGCCGACCTGCCAATCGTGCCCGCGCAATGGAAAATGACCGTCAAGCCGAAAACCGCCAGCCAGTACAAAGCGGTCAAGCGCCTGCTGGGGGAAGCGAAGGAGTTGGTCATCGCTACCGACGCCGACCGTGAAGGCGAAATGATCGCCCGGGAGCTGGTGGAACATTGCCGCTATCGCGGGCCAATCCGACGGCTATGGCTGTCGGCCCTGGACGAAGCGTCGATCCGCAAGGCCCTGGCCGCCCTCAAGCCGGGCATCGAAACCTTCAACCTGTATCACTCGGCCCTGGGCCGTTCCCGGGCCGACTGGCTGATCGGCATGAACATGAGTCGCCTGTTCACCCTGCTGGGGCGCCAGTCCGGCTACCAGGGCGTGTTGCCGGTGGGGCGCGTGCAGACCCCTACGCTGCGGCTGGTGGTGGACCGCGACCGCAGCATCGCCGACTTCGTGCCGGTCGCCTATTGGGCCATCGACGTGCAACTGAGCCACGAAGGTACGGCATTCATCGCCCAGTGGCGCGCCGATCCGGATGCCTGCGACGACCAGGAGCGCTGCCTGAACCAGGCCCTGGCCCGGGACGCCGCTCATGCCATGAGCAACGCCGCCACCGCCCGGACGCTGAAGGTACGTACCGAGCGCCTGCGCGAAGCGGCACCGTTGCCCTTCGACCTGGGCACGCTACAGGAGGTCTGCTCGAAGAAACTTGGCCTGGGTGCCCAGGAAACCCTGGACATTGCCCAGTCGCTCTACGAGACCTACAAGCTCATCACCTACCCGCGCAGCGATTGCGGTTTCCTGCCCTTGAGCCAGCACAGTGAAGCACCGGCCATCCTGGCCGCCCTCGCCCAGGCCGACCCGAGCCTGGCGCCGCTGCGCGAGCACCTGCAGCCGCAGCGCAAGTCCCGGGCCTGGAACGACGCCAAGGTCAGTGCTCACCACGGCATCATTCCCACCGCCGCCGCCAAGAACCTCGACAAGCTCGCCGGCAAACAGCGAGCGGTCTATACGCTGATTCGCGCGCGCTACCTGGCGCAGTTCCTGCCCAACCACGAATACGACCGGACCCTGGCCGACTTCGACTGTGCCGGCCAGGCGCTGCGTGCCGTGGGCAAGCAGATCGTCGAACCCGGCTGGAAACGCGCCCTGCCCGAAGCGCTGGCGCCGGCACGGGGCCGTGAAGCACCGGCACCGCAAACCCTGCCGGCATTGGCCGAAGGTCGCGATTGCGCGGTGGATGAGGTGAAACCCAAGGACCTGTGGACCCAACCCCCCAAGCCCTTCACCGAAGGCGACTTGATCAAGGCAATGAAGAACGTCGCCAAACTGGTGGAGGATCCGCTGCTCAAGCAAAAGCTCAAGGACACCACCGGCATCGGCACCGAAGCGACCCGGGCCTCGATCATCCAGGGGCTGCTCGACCGCGGTTACCTGGTGAAAAACGGCAAGGCCTTGTCCGCGACCCCGGCGGCGTTCAGCCTGATCGACGCCGTGCCCCGGGCCATCGCCGACCCGGGCACCACCGCCATCTGGGAACAGGCGCTGGACATGGTGCAAAGCGGGGAAATGAGCCTGGAAGAATTCGTGACCCGGCAAGCCGCCTGGATGAGCAAGCATGTCGCCCGCTGCCAGGGCATGAGCCTGACCATCAACGGCCCGGCCAGCCCCGCCGGGCGCGGCGCAACGCCGTGGAAGAACAAGCGCAAGCCAGCCAAGCGCAAGACAGGCGGCGCACCGCGCAAGGCGACTAAAGCCAAAGCGACCTGATGAATACGTGTTCGCCGTGTCGCCCTGTGGGAGCGAGCCTGCTCGCGATAGCGTTACTTGAATCACCTTGGATATCGACTGGTACACCGTCATCGCGAGCAGGCTCGCTCCCACAGGGATATCTGCCCTGAGCCAGAATTCTCATAACAAAACCATTTTGTCCGACAATATGTAGTGACCAAAAATAATCACTACAAAACCGTTGACGCCTCCGATTTGCCCTTGCATGATGCAGACGTCTCCCCGATCGGGAGTACAGGCAACTGTTTGAGCAAGCTCGTCTGACCGCCGAGCTGTTTTTTGGATAAGGGACTGCCCACAAGGCAGATTGAAGGTGCTGACCTGGCATGACCGTCCGGTAACAAGGACGAGAAACGTCGGCGAAGATCCTCATGACGCACGTGGTCGACCCTCGAAAGTTGACACTGGCTGAAGATTCTTCGCTGTTTCTCTTCGTTGTAGCGCATTTGCGTAGCGGCCCTTCGATAAACACTACACAACCGATGCATGACCCCGCCGAAGTTCGACGGACGAATGCTGACGACCTGGTTTCGGTATCAGGTGCCACTTACCGAGAAGCGAAGTTTTTGCGAACCACCAGACAGATCAACCAAATGGTCAAGGGGCTTACACATGAATCTGAATAATCAACCATCTATTGATGAACTGGCTCGCATGTTCGCAGCGCACAAGGACACTCTCGACAGCCATATCCTGTGGATCAGCAAGACTGGCCAGGTGCATATGGACTGCCTGTCTCCCTATACCCAGGAAGACGAGTTCGATAAGAACACACAAGACCTGTGTGCCCGGCTGAAGATGTACCGTCGCGGCCAGGGTTACGTCGGCAAGAAGGCCGCTGCGGACAAGGACTTCATGGGACGCGTCCTGCAGACGCTGACCCAGGCCTGGGAGTCGATGCAGAACACCTCGCAAGTGCGAGTCATCGACCGCCTCTGCTGATTGCACATGAATGAAACAGGGCCCGCTCCTCAACCAGGAGCGGGCCCTTTTTCGTGATGCTTAGAACACTGACCAGCCGATCCGCTGGCTCATCAACTCCAGCGCCGCCATGCCGGCCAGGGAGTTACCGGCGGCGTTGAGTTCCGGCGACCACACGCACACCGTGAACCGCCCTGGTACCACCGCGACGATCCCGCCGCCAACACCGCTCTTGCCCGGCAAGCCGACGCGATAAGCGAAATTGCCGGCCTCATCGTACAAGCCGCTGGTGGCCATGATGGAGTTGACCTGCTGGGTCTGCCGAGCGCTGAGAATTTGTTCGCCGCTGTGCTTGCAGAACCCATCGTTGGCCAGGAAACAGAAAGCCCGTGCCAGGTCGATGCAACTCATCCGCAGGGCACAGTGGCTGAAATAACTGCGCAACACCGCTTCCACGTCGTTCTCGAAGTTACCGAACGATTGCATCAGGTACGCCATTGCCGCGTTCCGGGCGCGGTGCTGGTATTCCGACTCGGCGACCTTGCCATCCACCATCACCTGCGGGTTGCCCGACAGCCGCCGTACGAAATCGCGCATCGACAGCGCCGGCGCGGCGAAACGCGACTGGTTGATATCGCAGATAACCAAGGCGCCAGCGTTGATGAACGGGTTGCGCGGCCGACCGCGTTCGAATTCCAGTTGCACCAGGGAGTTGAAAGGTTGGCCGGATGGCTCATGGCCCAGGCGTTCCCAGATCGCTTCGCCGGAATGCCCGATGGCCTGCACCAGGCTGAACACCTTGGAAATACTCTGCACCGAAAACGCTGTTTCGGCGTCGCCAGCGCAATACATCTCGCCGTCGTTGCCATACACGGCAATACCCAACTGGTTGGGCGCCACAGTGCCCAGGGCCGGGATATAGTCGGCCACCTTGCCCTGACCAATCAGGGGGCGAACCGCATCAAGGATCTCGTTCAACAGTACTTGCATATGCGCGGGGTCCAGTCATTCCCCGTTCGAGTGCGGGGATACAGACGCTAGACGCTGGTAGGCGGGATCAGAGCACACTGATTATCAAGCTTCAGGCACACAACCCTGTAGCAAGGGAGCTGTGGGTGCAGACTTTGTGGGAGCAAGGCTTGCCCGCGATGAAGATGACATGGTCTATCTGGAACCGAGTCGCCTGCTTCGCGGGCAAGCCTTGCTCCCACAGGGTGTGGGCGTTTTCATGGGCGCTTGTCGTCGAATCGAGCGGTCTATAGTTCAAAGGATCAATCGGCAGGAGTAGACGATGCGACAGATCATGCAAAAAGAACCTTGGTGGGCCTCGCCACCCAAGCCCGGGCAGGATGAAAGCGAGCTGGAATGGGGCTGGCTGGTAATCTACAGCGAAGGCGAGCCGCGCTTCGAATTCATCAAGGAGCGCCCATCGGACGAGCAGATCCGCCAACGCAAAGGTTGTCGCGTCACCCTTGGCTCAGAATGAGCCGGCCCGTCACGGCTTGATGTCTGGCAATGCCACCGCTCGATTGGCCAGGTCCGCCTCCACCAGGCTGCCTTCTATTTCTTCGTCCAGGTAATACACCGGTGCCATCACCCCGCTGAGGGGATGCTTGAGTGACTTGAACCACGCCTCATCGAACGCAGCGCTCAGGCTTTTGCGGATCTGCGCCTCCATTTCCGGCCGCTCGCCCTCGTGAATGATCGCGCGAATACCCGCCACGCCCACCGAAATCAATGCCCCGGCCGCTTTCCCTGCCACGGCCGCCGCCGCGCCAGTCGCGCCTCGCGTGGCAAATTGCGCCTCGATTTTTTCGCTGGTGCGTTGCGCCACCGTTGCAATCACCGCCTCTGATGGCCCGGCACCTGTGGTAGCGGCCTTGTTGACGTGATCGATCAGGGCCGCATAAGCCGGCAGTGTGTTCAGCGGTTCGGCATGAATCACCTCGTACAACGAAGCGTTACGCGCCGCCGGCGGCCCCAGGTTGATAGCAGGAATACCGTGCAGGCGCCGATTCATCAGTTCGTTCGGGATTCGATGCCGCTGGGCGACAACCTGGACCTGTTGATTGAGCTGGCGAATGTAGTAGTCCGTCGCGGCGGCCCTGATCGCCTCGGGATCAATTTCCATCGCCACGGGTTCCAGCACCTGCTCGCGATATTGCTCTTGCAGGTAAACCGCCAGACGCCTGGCTGAGGAATCCTCCTCGCCCTTGGCACTGGCGGCATACCAACTGACCTTCACCGCCAGCCATTCCTGAGTCCAGTAGCTGCTGAACCAGGGGATGAATTGAGCCTCGGTGCGTTCATAGACCAACACACGCCAATGCTCCATCGACCCGCGAGCGTAGAGGGCTGCCTGTTCGATAGCGCTTTTCGAAGCCGCGATGATCTGCTGGTCAACCTGTCGCCAAGTCTCCTGGGAGATGGCTACCGTGGCCGCCTGTTGACCGCGCTGTGGCGTGGCGCACCCCGCCAGAACGAGCACAATGGCCAACATCAGCGCACGCAGCACAGTCGCGCTACTCCGGGTTCAGGTCATCTACCGGTTGAGTATAGGTCGCGAGAAACAGGGATCCGGGGTAGACACACAAAACCAATGTGGGAGCGAGCTTGCTCGCTCCCACAGGATGTAATCCAGCAGGTATTTGGCTGGCCTTCAACCCAACGCCGTGTCTAGAAACATCATCACCGCAAACCCCATCATCAACCCCAAGGTGGCCGGTGTTTCATGGCCGTTGCGGTGGGTTTCGGGAATCACTTCGTGGGACACCACGAAGATCATCGCCCCGGCCGCCAGGCCCAGGCTGATGGGATAGGCCACGGCCACACCCGAAGACATGCCCAGGCCAATCACCGACCCCAAAGGCTCCATCAACCCCGAGCCCACGGCAATCAGCGCGGCACGCAAGGTACTGATGCCGGTGACCCGCAGCGCCATGGCAATGGCGAGGCCTTCGGGAATGTCCTGGATGGCAATGGCGGTGGTCAGGGGCAAGCCGACCTTGAAATCGCCGTCGGCAAAACTGACGCCGATGGCCATACCTTCTGGCAAGTTATGCAAGGTGATGGCGAGTACGAACAACCAGACACGATTGATGCGTTCGACTTGCGGACCGCGCCGGCCACTCAACTCGTGCTCGTGGGGGACGAAACGGTCGAGGCCGATCATCAAGGCGACGCCCAGCCCCAATCCCACCACGACGACAAACGCGGCAAGCAACTGATTGCCGCAAATGACCTGTGCCGCCTCGATCCCCGGCAAAATCAGTGAGAAGGAACTGGCGGCGAGCATCATGCCCGCGGCGAACCCCAGCATGATGTCCTGGGTACGGGAGGAGATATCCCGCAATACCACCGCCATCACAGCCCCCAATGCGGTGGCGGCGAAGCCGGACGTGCCGCCGAGTACCGCATACCCCAGGTTTTGCCGATCAGCCCCAACCAGTGCGTTGTAGCCGCTGTAGAGCAACAACACGGCAACCAACGCCAACCCCAGCCAGAAGGTTACCCCTAGCACCAGATTGTTTTGCACAGGATCCAGCCAGGTACGCCAGGGCGATCGGATCCGGGAAGTGGGCTGGTCCATTGAAAGTCCTTAACTGGTTGAGCGGGCAAACAGAATTCTCAGGCGAGGGAGCCGAGCCCCCTCGCCGGTTTCCTACAGTTTGTCACCTTGCATCCCTGAACCCAAGTCGGCGCCGGTGGTGGGGTCGCTATCGGGGTTGGACATGGTCCGCGCCTTCATGTCCATCAACAGCGCTTCGTCTTTTTTACTCAACTGGACGCTGGCCAGTCCATCGCCACCGTCCACCGCTGGCGTTGGATTCTCCACGAACTCCCAGTCGTCGCCCTGGTTCCATGGACCGCGCACGGTAGGTTCGCCCTGGGACATGTTGAAATACACATGACTGAATTCCGGCATACCCGGCAATTTGCCTTGCGGGAAATTGGGCTGGATCGAGTGCAAGGCTTTTTCGAACGACAACTGATGCGCGATTTCACGGGTCATCAAAAAGCCGAGCGCTTCTTTTACCCCGGGATCATCGGTGAGGTTCATCAACCGTTCATAGATGATTTTCGCCCGGGCCTCAGCAGCAATGTTCGAGCGCATGTCCGCCGTTGGTTCGCCGATGGTGTCGACATAGGCGGCAGTCCAGGGCACACCGGCGGAGTTGGTCAGCGGCGAGCCGGCGCCATACAAGAGGCTGGTGATGTGCGAGTCATTACCGGCACCGTTGATGTCCCGGTACAACTGCCCCTCCTTCTCCACGCCTTCAGCCATTCTGCCCTTGGCACCCTTGTTCAACATCACGATGATCGAACCGATCACCTCCAGATGACTGAGCTCTTCGGTGGCAATGTCCATCAGCAAATCCTTGCGACCTGGATCGTCCTCGGACAAGGCCTGGGTGAAATAACGCGATGCCGCCGCCAATTCCCCTTGGGCCCCGCCGAACTGCTCGAGCAGCAGATTGGCGAGTCCGGGATTGGGCTCAGCGACACGCACGGTGTACTGCAATCGTTTGTTATGTAGAAACATGATTGAACTCCTCGTTCAGGTACACGGCATGAGAACACTGCCGACGGCAGGCCCATGAAAGTCTGAAGAAATTAAATGAATAAAATTTAGTTTTTATTCAAAACAGAAGACGAGTGGCTTATTGCAACGCAAGCACACGCACTTATTTTTCAAACAATAAATCCATCAGCGAAGTCGGGCATGAATACCCGACTTAATATCACCGCCGAAACAGGTCCCAGCCCAATCGCACGGGACCTGCGAGACTACGAAACATTAGGAATTACGACCGCCACCGCGGCTGTTTTCACCGCCTTTCCTGCCGGCTTCGGAGGCTTTTTCCCGGTCGTTGGCAAAGTTGCCACCCGAGGCCTGGCCACCTTTTCGGCCAGCTTCAGAAGCCCGTTCTGGGTCGTTGGCAAAGTTACCCCCCGAGGCTTGCCCGCCTTTGCGTCCGGCTTCTGCGGCGCGCTGCGGGTCGTTGGCAAAATTGCCGCCAGAGGCCTGGCCACCCTTGCGTCCAGCCTCGGAAGCGCGCTCAGGATTGTTGGCAAAATTGCCTCCTGATGCTTGGCCGCCCTTTTTCCCGGCTTCCGATGCCTTCTCACGATCGTTAGCGAAATTGCCAGGGTTGTTATTACCTGTGTTAGCCATTTCATTCACCTCGTTTAGTTGATATCAACGAGTCTCGTTGACTCGTCTTATTCGGAAAACATGACGCCACCAAGGTTTTAAGAGAACGTGTCAAACGGCGACGAATGGTCAATACTTCTATTTGCACCGAAGCCTTGATAGTTATTGCAACAGGCTATTAAACAAGCGGCGACCGATTAACAGCCTTAACACTAAAACTTCATCCAACGAAAAACCCACATGGTTCCACGGAAAAAACAGTGCGTGTCTTTCCACGCTGTCCGCCAAAGGCCGGGTGCCGCCAGCACCCCATTGCACCGGTCTCGTCACCCTGGCCTCGCGCCGTTCCAGGAAGCCAAAACTCGCGGGCTGCCGGTGTTGTTCTGCACCACCACACTGACCGGCTTGCGGTGTCCGGATCCCCTGTCGCCGAGACCCGGATTCAAGAATGCTCAGGGTGAAATCGGATCGCTCGCCGGAAAGGTTTCCTCCAGTGCATCATCCAGTTGATTGTCAGTGATATCGCGCTCACCGACCTTGCCGCTGCGCTCGCAATGGCAGTCCGGTGCCGGACACGGTTCACCGTTGGGGTGCTGTTCGGCGCAGGCCTGGCTGCAATAAGCCTCGCCGTCGTGATTGAAGACCCGCTGTGGATCGACATCACAATGACAATCGGGACAGCCACACTTTAATTCGCTCATGTCTTTCTCCTGAATGGATCGACGTTGCGTTCAAGAGGACCCCGCCAGCAACTGCACCTCCAGATTTGCCGCCGCCACACCGTGATTCGCTACATAGACGTCAGCGGTCCAACCCTTGGTCAAGTTGCGATAGGACTGGGTGCCCAGGGCGGTGCCGCTGTCCCACGCGATGACATCACCAATATCGATGTCATTGGCCGAACTCAGCTCGAAAACGGTATGGCCATCCTCCTGGTCCACATACACGCCCACCATCGCACTCTGACGATTGATGGCGCGTACTTCACCGGTGGTCCGCTCGTCTTTCTCCTTTTTCGGCAGCGCCCCAGGTGTCCGCAAATAAGCGTCCGAATGCTCTTTCATGCTCAGCGCTTAGCCTCGGTATGCGGACTGGCCGAGCGTTCGAGGAACGCCTGGGTGATCTCCGGCAGGTGTTCGCGCAACCACTCGGCCATGGCGATTTCCTGGGGCAGGATCTGTTCGCAGGCCCGTTGTGTTTCCACATCGCCGGCCACTTTCGCTGCCTCGATCAGCACGGTGTAGGAGGCGATTTCGAGGTTCTCGAACACATAGCCACTCATGGCGCCCTTGACCACTTCGTCACTCATCGTCATGCCACCGACCGCCTGGCCGAAGGCCATGAGCTTGGCGGCCAGGTCCTTGAGCGTCGAGGTACTCCCGCCCAGGCGCTTTATGCATTGCTCCACCAACTTTTGCTGGCCGAGGGTTTCTTGCAAGTGCTCCTCGATCCGGGCCTTGAGCGCTGGATAATGTTCGAGGCGTTCCGCTTGGGCCTTGAGCATTTTTTCCGCTTGTTGCTCCATGGCATGGGCATCGTTGAGCCAGTCCAGCAGGTTCTCTTTTGGCGTTGCCATTCCCTTCTCCTTAGCCGTGGTCGCCACTGCATCGCAGCGCGACGATTCTGAGGTACCGCACATAGAAGTGGATGTCGCCGGGCCGGGGAAAGTTTGAAGCAACCGTCGCGCTGAGCGACGAAAGGCGTCAGCGCGCTTTCCCTGGACAACCGCAGTGCTAACCTCAACGGTTCCAGGCCAGCGGAGACAACCACATGCCCGACGATCTTCACCGTGAACCGATCGATCAGTTGCGAGAGCACATGGCCGGGCGCCATTTCCTGGTCCTCACTGGCCCCGGTATCAGCACACCATCGGGCATCCCCGATTACCGCGACAGCGACGGTGTACGCCGGGGTCGACAACCCATGATGTACCAGGAGTTCCTCGCCAAACCCGAGGCGCGGCGACGCTATTGGGCGCGGGCAATGCTGGGCTGGCCACGGGTGCGACAAGCACGGCCGAATGCAGCCCACGAGGCCTTGGCGGCGCTACAGGCCGAACAGCGCATCAGTGGTCTGATCACCCAGAACGTCGACACATTGCACGACCAGGCCGGCAGCCAGGACGTGATCGAACTCCACGGCAGCCTGCACCGTGTGCTCTGCCTGGATTGTGAGCAGCGCAGCGAACGGCAGCAGATCCAATTGTTGATGGAAGCGCAAAATCCCTATCTGGCCGGAGTCGATGCAGTGCAGGCTCCGGACGGCGACACCCTGCTGGACCCGACGTTCGAGGCGCGCTTCCAGGTACCCCACTGCCCCCACTGCGGCGGCGAGCGGTTGAAGCCCGACGTGGTGTTTTTCGGCGAGAATGTTGCTGCCGCCACCGCCGCGCGCGCCACCCGGGCCGTCGAGGAAGCGGAAGGCCTGCTGGTGGTGGGCTCGTCGTTGATGGCCTGGTCGGCGTTTCGCCTGTGCCGGGCGATCAAGGACCAGGGCAAGCCGCTGCTGGCGATCAACCGGGGCAGGACCCGGGCTGATGAGTTGCTGGATCTCAAGCTTGAAGAACCGTGTGAACAGTTGTTGCCGTTGCTGGCACACCACCCGTTCTAGCGAACACCCCAAATCCACTGTGGGAGCGAGCCTGCTCGCGATAGCGGTATTTCAGCGTGCATCTATGTTGAATGTGCCACCGCATCGCGAGCAGGCTCGCTCCCCCCAGGAGTCAGTCAATCTGCGCCGAGTCCTGATCCCTGAGCGTATCGAACAACGCCTGCGCCGCCGCCGACAATTCATGCCCCGGCTTGGTCAGTACCCCGATGGCCCGTTCGATCACCGGATCGCTCAAGGTGATGCAACGGGCGCCCAGCTCGTGCATCTGGCCGACGCACAACGCTGGTACCGCACTGACCCCCCAACCCGCTGGCGACCATCCGCCCGACTGTCGCCAGCTGATGGCTCTCGAACTCCACGGGCAGCTTCATTCCCCGAGCCTGCAGATGCTCTTCCAGCATCACCCGTACGGTGGATGGGCGTTGCAGCGTGATGAATGGTTGCTCCAGCAGAGTCTCCCAGTGGATTTCGTCGCGCTGGGCAAGCGGTGAGTCCTGCGGCACCACCGCGACGAAGCGATCGAGATACAAGGGCGTGAACGCCAATGACGAACCCTGCATCGGTTCGAACGCCACGCCCAATTCGACATGCCGGTCACGGACCATTTCCAGCACCTGTTCGTTGATCACGTCGTTGACCGTGACATTGACATTCGGATAACGGGCGCGGAAGGTCTTGAGGATCGGTGGCAACAGGTTGCCGGCAAACGACGGCATCGCCGCCAACGTCACGCGACCACGCTGCAAGGTGAAGCGCTGGCGCATTTCGTCCTCGGCATTGTCCCAGTCGGCGATCAGCCGCCGGGCCAGGGGCAACAAGGATTCGCCTTCAGGGGTCAGTGCGACGTTACGGGTATTGCGACTGAACAAGCGTCCGCCCAGGCCTTCTTCCAAGGCCTTGATGGTAAGGCTCAGGGCTGACTGGGACAGATGCAATCGCTCGCAAGCCACGGCGAAACTCAGGCTCTGGGCCACGGCGAGGAAGGCGCGGACTTGCTTAAGGGTCATGGGCGCTCGGTGTCCGGTTGTGTCGAAGGGAGAACTATTGAGTTTTATCAATCAATCCAATCTAAAAATCAACTTAACAAATATATGAGTTGGCGCAACACTGCATCTCATTGCGACCCCATCAAGAATAAAAGAGGTGTCTATGGCAGGTTTCGACAAACGCGTGAGTTCCTATGAAGAGGCGCTGAAAGGCTTGAAGGACGGCATGACCGTCATCGCCGGCGGCTTCGGCCTCTGCGGTATCCCGGAAAACCTGATCGCCGAGATCAAGCGCAAGGGCATCCGCGACCTCACCGTGGTCTCCAACAACTGTGGCGTCGACGGTTTCGGCCTCGGCGTGCTGCTGGAAGACCGGCAGATCCGCAAGGTGGTGGCCTCCTACGTGGGCGAAAACGCCCTCTTCGAGAAGCAACTGCTGAGCGGCGAAATCGAAGTCGTACTCACCCCCCAAGGCACCCTCGCCGAAAAAATGCGCGCCGGTGGCGCCGGCATCCCGGCCTTCTTCACCGCCACCGGCGTCGGCACGCCAGTGGCCGAAGGCAAGGAAGTGCGTGAATTCCATGGCCGCCAGTACCTGATGGAAGAATCCATCACCGGCGATTTCGCCATCGTCAAAGGCTGGAAAGCCGACCATTTCGGCAACGTGATCTATCGCCACACCGCCCAGAACTTCAACCCGCTGGCCGCCACGGCGGGCAAGATCACCGTGGTGGAAGTCGAAGAAATCGTCGAACCCGGCGAGCTGGACCCGACACAGATCCACACCCCTGGCATCTACGTCGACCGGGTCATTTGCGGCACATTCGAGAAGCGCATCGAACAGCGCACCGTGCGTAAGTGATCCCCTGCCCCCGGCCCGAATGAAGGAATAACAACATGGCACTTTCCCGCGAACAAATGGCTCAGCGCGTCGCCCGCGAAATGCAGGACGGCTACTACGTGAACCTGGGCATCGGCATTCCGACCCTGGTCGCCAACTACATCCCCGAAGGCATGGAAGTCATGCTGCAATCGGAAAACGGCTTGCTTGGCATGGGCGCGTTTCCCACCGAAGCCGAAGTCGACGCCGACATGATCAACGCCGGCAAGCAGACCGTCACCGCGCGCATCGGCGCGTCGATCTTCTCTTCGGCCGAATCGTTTGCCATGATCCGTGGCGGCCACATCGACCTGACCGTGCTCGGCGCGTTCGAAGTGGATGTGGAAGGCAACATTGCCTCGTGGATGATCCCCGGCAAGCTGGTCAAGGGCATGGGCGGCGCGATGGACCTGGTGGCCGGCGCCGAGAACATCATCGTTACCATGACCCACGCGTCCAAGGACGGCGAGTCGAAACTGCTGCCACGTTGCAGCCTGCCGCTGACGGGCGCCGGTTGCATCAAGCGCGTGCTGACCGACTTGGCCTACCTGGAAATCCAGGACGGCGCCTTCATCCTGAAAGAACGTGCCCCGGGCGTCAGCGTCGAGGAAATCGTCGCCAAGACCGCCGGCAAATTGATCGTGCCGGACCATGTGCCTGAAATGCAGTTCGCTGCCCAGTGAGGAGAGATTCGATGCAAGAAGTCGTGATTGTCGCCGCTACCCGTACCGCCATCGGCAGTTTCCAGGGTTCGTTGGCTTCCATCCCCGCACCGGAGCTCGGTGCCGCGGTGATTCGGCGCCTGCTGGAGCAAACCGGCCTGTCCGGCGAGCAGGTCGATGAAGTGATCCTCGGCCAGGTGCTGACCGCAGGCTCGGGACAGAACCCGGCGCGCCAGGCGTCGATCCTCGCCGGCCTGCCCCACGCGGTGCCGGCGCTGACCCTGAACAAGGTCTGCGGTTCGGGCCTCAAGGCGTTGCACCTGGGCGCCCAGGCGATCCGCTGTGGCGACGCAGAGGTCATCATCGCCGGCGGCATGGAGAACATGAGCCTGGCCCCCTACGTACTGCCGGCCGCCCGCACCGGCCTGCGCATGGGCCACGCGAAGATGATCGACAGCATGATCACCGACGGTTTGTGGGATGCCTTCAACGACTACCACATGGGCATCACCGCCGAGAACCTGGTGGACAAGTACGGCATCAGCCGTGAGGAGCAGGACGCTTTCGCCGCCGCTTCCCAACAGAAGGCCGTGGCCGCCATCGAGGGCGGTCGGTTCGCCGATGAGATCACGCCGATCCTTATTCCCCAGCGCAAAGGCGATCCCGTGGCGTTCGCCACCGACGAACAACCACGCGCCGGCACCACCGCCGAATCCCTGGGCAAGCTCAAGCCTGCCTTCAAGAAGGACGGCAGCGTCACCGCCGGCAACGCTTCGTCGCTGAACGATGGCGCTGCCGCGGTGATCCTGATGAGCGCGGAAAAAGCCAAGGCCCTGGGCCTGCCCGTGCTGGCAAAGATCAGCGCCTATGCCAATGCTGGCGTCGACCCGGCGATCATGGGCATTGGCCCGGTTTCGGCCACCCGTCGCTGCCTGGACAAGGCCGGCTGGTCGCTGGAGCAACTGGACCTGGTCGAAGCCAACGAAGCCTTCGCCGCCCAGTCGCTGGCCGTGGCCCGGGAATTGAAATGGGACATGGACAAGGTCAACGTCAATGGCGGCGCCATCGCCCTGGGCCACCCTATCGGCGCATCGGGATGCCGGGTCCTGGTGTCGCTGCTGCATGAAATGATCAAGCGCGACGCCAAGAAAGGCCTCGCGACACTGTGCATCGGCGGCGGCCAAGGCGTGGCCCTGGCGCTGGAGCGGGCGTAACCGACACAGGTTCAACGGTGGTTGTGCGGACCCACGAATATCCGCACGACCGCTGGCACCACCACCGGCGCAATCTCGGTTGCGCCGGTTTTTTTTGCCCGCTGGTTTTGAGCGTGGGCTGCCGGCCTCATCGCGAGCAGGCTCGCTCCCACAGTGGATCTCCAGTGTTCACTGACCTTGCATTCACCACAAATCCCTGTGGGAGCCTAGCTTGCTCGCGATAGCGCTGGGTCAGCTTGCGGAGATGTTGAATGTGCCGCCGTCATCGCGAGCAAGCTTGGCTCCCACACTGGATCTGCGGCGGACACTGCGTCTGTGAACACCCAAGAACTCTCCTGTGGGAGCGAGCCTGCTCGCGATAGCGACAGGTCAGGCGACGATGAGCCTTCAGGTACCCGCGCCAAACCGGTCACGGCTGTTGGTCAGGTGCAACCACATGGCAGCGCGGGCGGCGTCCGGGTCCTGGCGCTTGATTGCGTTGAAGATCGCCTCGTGCTCCAGGTTGGCCAGTTGCGCCAGTTTGCTCAGGTCAGCCTGGCCGCGTTCGGCCACATTCACTCGCGTCCTGGGGATCATCGCACTGCCCAGATGCTGCATGATTTCGACAAAACAGGCGTTGTCCGTGGCTTCGGCGATAAGCAAATGGAAACGCCGGTCGGCTTCGACACAGCTGTCGTTGCTGCTGGACAAGCGCTGATAGTCATCCAGGGCCTGGCGCATCTGCTGCAACTGGCGTTCGCTGCGGCGCTGGGCCGCCAGGGCGACTGCCTGGGTTTCCAGGCCCAGGCGCAGTTCCAGGATGGCCCGCACACCCGCCGCAGTGTCGACATTGAGCCGCAGCCCAGGCTCGCCGGTCTGCGCCAGCACAAAGGTACCGATGCCGTGGCGGGTCTCCACCAGCCCCGAAGCCTGCAATTTGGAAATCGCCTCGCGCACCACCGTCCGGCTGACGCCATGGGCCTGCACGATGGCACCTTCCGATGGCAACTTCTCGCCCGGCTTCAACTGCCCCAGCAAGATGCTCTGGCTCAGCTTCGCCACCAGGTCATGGGCCAGGTTATGGGTACGCTTGCGCAGGGGCGCGTCGGTGTCTTGCGGCATCGCCGGGTTCCTCGAAAACAGGCTGACTGATCGTATCACCAGCGGGCGTGGGAAATCTCATCGTCACGCCTCCAACTTGTATGACAACACTCAAGATCGGTCCTTCTCAGCGCTGATCACCCTTTCAAAAAACTGCTTAGCCCAGGCCAGGCAGACGCTGAATAAAATCAGCCAGACTGGAAAAGCCCAGCAAATACGGCATAAAAACGCTATTCGCCCAATCCAATAATGCTGAAAAACTGCTTGTCATCCAAAAAAATCAAGTTGTATGATGTCTATCAACATCGGCACCTGCACGATGCCCGCATAAAAATAACGAGTGGGAGAAAAACCAGTGAACACATCCAGCCTCAAGGCGAATGCCGGAGCGGATCCGGTGCTGCTGTCGGCCATCGCCAAGGTCAAGCGCCACATCCTGCCGCTGTTCGTCATCATGTTTATCGTCAACTACATCGACCGCGTGAACATCGGCTTCGTGCGCGCCCACATGGAGCACGACCTGGGTATCGGTGCCGCGGCCTATGGCTTTGGTGCCGGCCTGTTCTTCATCGGCTACGCGCTGTTCGAAGTCCCGTCCAACATCCTCTTGCAGAGAATCGGCGCGCGCATCTGGCTGACCCGCATCATGCTCACCTGGGGCCTGGTGGCAGCGGGCATGGCCTTCATCCAGAACGAAACCCACTTCTACATCCTGCGTTTCCTGCTGGGCGTGGCCGAAGCCGGTTTCTTCCCCGGGGTGATCTACTACTTCACTCGCTGGTTGCCGGGTGTCGAGCGCGGCAAAGCCATCGCCATCTTCCTCAGCGGTTCGGCCATTGCCTCGCTGATCTCCGGCCCGCTGTCGGGGCTGCTCCTGCAGATCAACGGCCTGGGCATGCACGGCTGGCAGTGGATGTACTTCATCGAAGGGATGTTCTCCGTCTGCCTGTGCGTGTTCGTCTGGTTCTGGCTGGATTCCAAGCCCCATGACGCCAAATGGCTGAGCCGTGAAGAACAAGACGTGCTGGTCAAGACCATCGATGATGAACAACGAGCGCGCGAAGCCGCCTCGCCGATCAAACTGTCCATCGGCAAGTTGCTCAAGGACCGGCAGATCATCCTGTTCTGCCTGATCTACTTCTTCATCCAGCTGACGATCTACGCCGCCACGTTCTGGCTGCCGAGCATCATCAAGAAGATGGGCGACCTGAGCGACATCCAGGTCGGGCTGTTCAACTCGATCCCGTGGTTGCTGTCGATCGTCGGCATGTACGCCTTCGCTTCGCTGTCGGCCAAATGGAAGTTTCAGCAGGCCTGGGTCGCCGCAGCCTTGTTGATCGCCGCCGCCGGCATGTTCATGTCCACCACTGGCGGGCCGATCTTCGCCTTTGTCGCCATCTGTTTCGCGGCCTTGGGCTTCAAGTCGGCGTCGTCGCTGTTCTGGCCGATTCCCCAGGCCTACCTGGACGCCCGGATCGCAGCCGGGGTGATTGCCCTGATCAACTCGGTGGGCAACCTCGGCGGGTTCGTCGCCCCGACCACCTTCGGCCTGCTGGAACAGCACACCGGTTCGATCCAGGGCGGCCTCTATGGCCTGGCAGCCACCTCGATCGTTGCCGCGATCATTGTGTTTGCCGCGCGCAATACGCCTAAACCCAAGTCGGCACCGACGCCGGCCAACCCTGCCGCCAGCCACGTTTGATTACTCGATTCGTTCAAGGATAAGTGCACATGACTCCTCCAGAAGCCAGCAAAGCCCCGATCATCACCAGCATGCAGATCGTGCCCGTGGCCGGCCATGACGGCATGCTGCTGAACCTCAGCGGCGCCCACGGCCCGTTCTTCACCCGCAACATCGTCATCCTCAAGGACAACGCCGGTCACACCGGCGTGGGCGAAGTCCCCGGTGGCGAGCGCATTCGCCAGACCCTCGAAGACGCCCGCTCGCTGGTGGTCGGTAGCCCCATCGGTACGTACCAGAAGATCCTCAACACCGTGCGCCACGCCTTCGCCGACCGCGATGCCGGCGGCCGTGGCCTGCAGACCTTCGACCTGCGCATCACCATCCACGCGGTGACCGGTCTGGAAGCGGCCTTGCTGGACCTGCTCGGCCAGCACCTGGACGTACCGGTCGCCGCCCTGCTCGGCGAAGGCCAGCAACGCGATGAGGTGAAGATGCTCGGCTACCTGTTTTACGTCGGTGATCGCCAGCAGACCGACCTGCCCTATCGCAGCGAACCGGACGCCGACAACGACTGGTTCCGTGTACGCCATGAGAAAGCCCTGGACGCCGCCGCCGTGGTGCGCCTGGCCGAAGCCGCCCACGCTCGCTACGGCTTCCAGGATTTCAAGCTCAAGGGCGGTGTGCTCAACGGCGATGAGGAAATCGAAGCGGTCACCGCACTGGCCGAGCGCTTTCCCCAGGCCCGCATCACCCTGGACCCGAACGGTGCCTGGTCACTCAAGGAAGCGGTCCGTTTGTGTCGCGACCAGCACAAAGTGCTGGCCTACGCCGAAGACCCCTGCGGTGCCGAGAACGGCTATTCCGGTCGCGAGGTCATGGCCGAGTTCCGCCGTGCCACGGGCCTGAAGACCGCCACCAACATGATTGCCACCGACTGGCGCGAGATGGGCCACGCCATCACCTTGCAGTCAGTGGACATTCCCCTGGCCGATCCGCACTTCTGGACCATGCAAGGCTCCGTGCGCGTGGCGCAGATGTGCAATGAATGGGGCCTGACCTGGGGCTCGCACTCCAACAACCATTTCGACATTTCCCTGGCGATGTTCACCCACGTGGCCGCCGCCGCACCGGGCGACATCACCGCCATCGACACCCACTGGATCTGGCAGGACGGCCAGCGGCTGACCAAGGCGCCCTTGCAGATCCAGGGCGGCTGCGTGCAGGTGCCGAAAAAACCGGGGCTGGGGATCGAGTTGGACACGGACCAGTTGGCCAAGGCCCATGAGCTGTACAAAGGCATGGGACTAGGGGCGCGGGACGATGCCGTGGCGATGCAGTACCTGATTCCAGGCTGGACGTTCAACAACAAGCGGCCGTGTCTGGTTCGCTGAAACAACTCTGCCCCCCTGTGGGAGCGAGCTTGCTCGCGATGGTGGTGGATCAGCCACATTGATGTTGACTGACACGCCGCTATCGCGAGCAAGCTCGCTCCCACACTTGGTCGATGGTGCCCATGAGCTTGAAGTCACCCATGACTCCTTGTGGGAGCGAGCCTGCTCGCGATGACGGCGGCACATCCGACATCACCTTTTCAGGCAGACCGCATCGCGAGCAGGCTCGCTCCCACAGGGGACTGCGTGGCTAGCCCTCCGGCCGCAGGATCAACACCGCCAACGGCGGCAGGTTGAGTTCCAGCGACAGCGCCTGGCCATGGCTGGGCACCTCTTCGGTGGAGGCACCGCCGCCGTTGCCGTAGTTGGAACCGGCGTAGGTGTCGGCATCACTGTTGAGCAGTTCCACCCAGCGCCCGGCGAATGGCACGCCGACCCGGTAGGCCTCGCGCGGCACCGGTGTGAAGTTGGCGACCACCAGCACCGGCCGGCCATCCTTGCTCCAGCGCAGCCAGGCGTAGACGCTGTTGAGCGCATCGTCGCCAATCAACCACTGGAAGCCTTGGGGCGCATCATCCTGGTCATGCAGCGCCGGCTCTTCGCGATAGAGTCGGTTCAGATCGCTCACCAGCCTCTGCACGCCACGGTGCTCGGGGTATTGCAGCAGGTACCAGTCCAATTGCTGGTCATGGTTCCACTCGCGCCATTGGCCGAACTCACAGCCCATGAACAACAGCTTCTTGCCCGGATGACCCCACATGAAGCTGAGATAGGCCCTCAGGTTGGCAAATTTCTGCCAGCGATCACCGGGCATCTTGTCGATCAGCGAGCGTTTGCCATGGACCACTTCGTCGTGGGAAATCGGCAGGACGAAGCGCTCGGACCAGGCATACACCAGGCCGAAACTCAGTTCGTTATGGTGATGGGCGCGGTACACCGGGTCTTGCTGGATGTAGTGCAGCGAATCGTGCATCCAGCCCATGTTCCACTTGTAGGCGAAACCCAGGCCGCCCTGCTGGGTGCTCTGGCTGACGCCCGGCCACGCAGTGGACTCTTCAGCGATGACCAGTGCGCCAGGGGTTTCCAATGCCACCACATCGTTGAGGTGGCGCAGGAAATCGATGGCTTCGAGGTTTTCGCGCCCGCCGTGGCGGTTGGGCACCCACTCCCCTGCCTTGCGCGAATAGTCGCGGTACAACATCGAGGCCACGGCATCCACCCGCAGGCCATCGATGTGGAAATGCTTGAGCCAGTGCAGCGCCGACGCCAGCATGAAACCGTGGACTTCGGTGCGGCCCAGGTTGTAGATCAGCGTGTCCCAATCCTGGTGGAAGCCTTCCAGCGGGTTGCCGTATTCGTACAGCGCGGTGCCATCGAACTGGGCCAGGCCGTGGGTGTCAGTGGGGAAATGCGCCGGCACCCAGTCGAGGATGATGCCGATATCGGCCTGGTGGCAGGCGTTGACGAACGCCGCGAAATCGTCCGGCGAGCCAAAGCGTGCCGTCGGCGCGAATTGTGACAGCGGCTGATAGCCCCAGGAGCCACCGAATGGATGCTCCATGATCGGCATCAGCTCGATGTGGGTGAACCCCAGGTCCTTGACGTACGGGATCAGGCGCTCGGCCAGTTCATGCCAGTTGTATTGCCGGGCCACCTCCCCCGCCTCGTCGATTTCGCACTGCCAGGAACCGGCGTGCAATTCGTAGATCGACAGCGGCGCACCCGGGAGCTGGCGCTCGCGACGGTGCTGCATCCACTCATCGTCCTGCCACTCGATCTTCAAGGGCGCGGCGACTTTCGACGCCGTGTCTGGCGGCATCTGCGTGGCCAGGGCCACCGGGTCGGCCTTGAGTGGCAGGATGCCGTGGGCACCGAGAATTTCATATTTGTAGCCTTCGCCCGCACCGAGCCGCGGAATGAACAACTCCCACACGCCGGATGGATAGCGGATGCGCATCGGATGCCGACGCCCGTCCCAGACGTTGAAATCCCCGACCACCGAAACGCGCCGGGCGTTCGGCGCCCAGACCGCGAAGCGCACGCCGTCGACACCATCGACGGTGGTCAGTTGCGCACCGAGGCAGGAACTGAGGTCGCGGTGATTACCCTCGCCAAACAGGTAGAGATCCATCTCCCCCAGCAACGGACCGAAGCTGTAGGGGTCTTCGGCCACCTGTTCGCCGCCGGCCCAACGGGTGCGCAGCAAGTACGCCTGGGCATGATCGAAATGGCCGACGAACAGGCCCGGGGTTTCGGTCTGTTGCAGCTCACCGAGCTCTTCACCGCCGTCACGGGCGAGCACCTGCACGCTCAGCGCACCGGGCAAGTAAGCGCGGATGAATTGCCCGCCGGCACCGTCGCCATGGGGGCCGAGGATGGAAAACGGGTCGTGATGTTCGGCACGCACCAGCGCGTCGATGTCATGGGGGGCCGGCAGCAATGACTCCTTGGTCTGCCCCTGGGGTTCTTTGTTCGAGACACTCATGATTCTCTCCACTAAATCGGTCCGGCTACGTCGGAAAAGGGTTGCAGCCCACTTAACAACCCGACCAGACCATGCAACGGCACGGGCAGCCAGGTGGGGCGATTCTCGGCTTCATAGGCCACTTCATAGGCCGCCTTCTCCAGGCCGAACAACGCCAGCGCGGCGTCTTCGCCTTCAGCATCCTTCCACTCATGGGCAAGACTAGCTGCCGCCAGCCGATATGCCTCGACAAATGCCTGGCGAGCCTCTTTCAAATAACGATCGGCGACCCGTTGCCGCGCCGCATCGGCATCGGCCGTACTGTCGACGGTGTGCAAGTGGATCGCCATGGCCGCCGCATAATCGAAGGAGCGCAGCACGCCACTGACGTCCTTGTACGGGCTGTGCTTGCCCCGTCGTTCATGCAATGGTCGCGCCGGCTCACCTTCGAAGTCGATCAGGTAGGCATCGCCCTTGATCACCAGCACCTGCCCCAGGTGCAGGTCGCCATGGACGCGGATGCGCAAGCCGCCGACGGCCTTGCCAGCCAGCTCCTGGACATGGGCCAGGATGGTTTTCTTGTGCTCCAGCAAGCGTGCGACCATGGCCTGGTCCACAGGATTCAATTGGCCCTGGTTCTGCTTGAGCAGGCGCAAGGCATTTTCCACTTGGGCGGCCACATCCTTGCCGATGGCCTGGGTTTCCTTGGCGTTGGTGGTCAGCGGCGCGAAGTCCGGGTTGTCGGTGGCCTGGGCCAGCAACTGGTGCATTTCCCCCAGGCGCTGGCCGAGCATGCCGGCGAAGTCCTTGAGTTCGCCCAGGGCGTTGTAATGTTGCTCCTGCTCGGACACCGCGTCCGCCAGCTCATCGCGCAAGGCGCGCTCGAGGTTATTCTGGGTCCACTCCCAGGCATCGCCCTGATTGCTCAAGTAACCCTGGGCGATCATCAGCAACGAATCCTCACCCTGGGCGTCGCGGCGAACCACCGAGCCCAGCAACGGTGAGATGTTGCCGAAGCCGGCAGCGGTGAGATAGGCGCTCATTTCCAGTTCCGGGTGTACACCCGAAGCGACCTTGCGGATCAGCTTGAGTACCAGGCTGCCCCCCACCACCACCGAACTGTTGGATTGTTCGGCGGACAGGTAGCGAACCTCCGGCTCGGCCCCAAGGTTCAACGCGGTCAAGCCTTCGGTGGGTTCGAACCGCAATTCACCTTCGGTGCATGGCAGTACCGTACCGGCCTGCATGCCTTGCAGCACGGCGCGTATGAAATGCTCCAGGCTGAACGCATCGGTGATCAGACCGACCTGGCGAACCCGACGTACACGGGACAACGCCAATTGTTGCGGCAACGCCGCGCCCACCTGGTCTTCAGGCAGCAGGCCGAACGGCAGTTGATAGCGCAGGGTCTGGCCAGCGCTGGTGACGTCGATTTCGCTGAGCAACACCGGATGCTGCGGATCACCGAAGCGCACGCCATAGACAATCTCCACCTTCTCGATCGCACTGTCCTTGCCGGCGAACCAGCGCCGGTTCTGCAACCAGCTCGGCAGGATGGTTTGCTCCAAGGTGGTGCGCGATGGCGCCTCGAGCAATTCCTCCAGGCGTTTTTTCAGCACCAGGGTGGTGAAGTCCGGCAGGCTCTGGGCCGGTTCCACGTGCCAGCTCGGCATCTGGTTTTCTGCCGCCAGGGCGAACCAATAGAAGCCGTACGGCGCCAGGGTCAGCAGGAAGTTCAACTGACCGATCGGTGGGAAGGCATTACCGCCCAGCATTTCCACCGGGACCATGCCGGCGTAGGCCGACAGGTCCAGTTCGGCGGCCTGGGCGCTGCGGGACACGTTGGCCACGCACAGGATGATTTCGTGCTTGCCGTCGGGGCCGGTGTATTCGCGGGTATAGGCCAGGATCCGGCGATTGCTCGGCGAGAGCATTTTCAATGTGCCACGACCGAAGGCCTTGGACTGTTTGCGCACCGCCAGCATGCGTCGGTTCCAGTTGAGCAGCGAGTGCGGATCGCCGGCCTGGGTCTCGACGTTGACCGACTGGTAGCCATACAGCGGGTCCATGATCGGCGGCAGCACCAGGCTGGCCGGGTCGGCGCGGGAGAAACCGCCGTTGCGGTCGATGGACCACTGCATCGGCGTACGCACGCCATCGCGGTCGCCCAGATAGATGTTGTCGCCCATGCCGATTTCATCGCCGTAGTACAGCGTCGGCGTGCCGGGCATCGACAGCAGCAGGCTGTTGAGCAGCTCTACGCGTCGACGATCGCGCTCCACCAACGGCGCCAAGCGCCGGCGAATGCCCAGGTTGATACGCGCCCGGCGGTCAGCCGCATAATAGTTCCACAGGTAGTCGCGCTCCTTGTCGGTGACCATTTCCAGGGTCAGCTCATCATGGTTGCGCAGGAAAATCGCCCACTGGCAGTTGGCGGGAATCTCTGGAGTCTGGCGCAGGATGTCGGTGATCGGGAAGCGATCTTCCTGGGCCAGCGCCATGTACATGCGTGGCATCAGCGGAAAGTGGAAAGCCATGTGGCATTCGTCACCGTTCAGCCCTTGGGCGTCGACATCACCGAAGTACAACTGCGTGTCTTCCGGCCACTGGTTGGCTTCGGCCAGCAACATGCGGTCGGGGTAGTTGGCGTCGATCTCGGCGCGGATCAGCTTCAGAACGTCATGGGTCTCGGGCAGGTTTTCGTTATTGGTGCCGTCGCGCTCGATCAGGTACGGGATGGCGTCCAGGCGCAGGCCGTCGATGCCCATGTCCAGCCAGTAGCGCATCACCGACAACACCGCCTTGATCACTTGCGGGTTGTCGAAATTGAGGTCGGGCTGGTGGGAATAGAAACGGTGCCAGAAGTACTGGCCCGCCACCGGATCCCAGGTCCAGTTGGACTTCTCGGTGTCGAGGAAAATGATCCGCGTGCCGTCGTACTTGTGGTCGTCATCGGACCAGACGTAGAAGTCCCGCGCCTTCGAACCCGGCTTGGCCTTGCGCGCGCGTTGGAACCAGGGGTGTTGGTCCGAGGTGTGGTTGATGACCAGCTCGGTGATCACCCGCAGGTTGCGCTTGTGGGCTTCGGCAATGAAGCGCCGCGCATCGGCCATGGTCCCGTAGTCGGCGCTGACGCCACGGTATTCGGCAATGTCATAACCGTCGTCGCGCCGGGGCGAAGGATAGAACGGCAGCAGCCAGATGGTGTTGACGCCCAAGTCGGCAATGTAGTCGAGTTTCTCGATCAGGCCGGGAAAGTCACCGATCCCGTCGTTATTGGAGTCGAAATAGGATTTTACGTGGACCTGGTAAATCACCGCGTCCTTGTACCAGAGCGGGTCTTTGATAAAGGTGGCAGACCGGGGTTTCTTCGCCATTTGCAACTCCTGATGAATTCAATAAAGCCGCGGGATACAGGCTTGTGAGGTCTTTTTGTGGCGAGGGGATTCAGCGAAACCGTACCGCTTTGTGGGAGCAAAGCTTGCTCGCGATACAGGCGCCTCCGTTCCTCAGGAGACCGCGTCATCTTCATCGCGGGCAAGCCTTGCTCCCACAGCCTTACGCCACGCTGATCCGCCAGATCCCGAACGGCTGGTACGCCGGATCAATCCGCATGAACTGGTACTTGCCGTACCAGGTCCAGCGATGTCCGTTCATCAAATCCTCGCCCTGGGTCTGGGCGTCGTCAGGCAGGCCCATCTCCCACAGCGGCAATTCAAAACTGGCTTCCTGGGGGGTGTGCGGATCGAGGCTCACCGCCACCAGGATGAAATTGCTGCCGTCGGGCGTGCGCTTGCCGAAATAGAGAATGTTGTCGTTCCAGGCGTTGTAGATCTTCAGGCCCAAATGCGTGTGCAAGGCCGGGTTCTGCCGGCGAATGCGGTTGAGCTGGGCGATCTCGGCAACGATGTTGCCCGGGGCGGTGAAGTCCCGGGGGCGGATCTCGTACTTCTCTGAATCGAGGTACTCCTCCTTGCCCGGCACCGGTGCCGATTCGCACAGTTCGAAGCCCGAATACATGCCCCACAAACCTGAGCCCATGGTCGCCAGGGCTGCGCGGATCAGAAAACCCGGGCGCCCTGACTCATGGAGAAAGGCCGGGTTGATGTCCGGCGTATTGACGAAAAAGTTCGGCCGGTAGCATTCGCGCCAAGGCGATTCATTGAGTTCGCTGAAGTAGGTCGCCAGCTCGGCCTTGGTGTTACGCCAGGTGAAATAGGTGTAGCTCTGGGAATAACCGACCTTGCCCAGCCGCGCCATCATGGCCGGCGTGGTGAACGCTTCAGCCAGGAAGATCACTTCAGGGTATTGGGTTCGAACATCGGCGATCAGCCATTGCCAGAATGGCAGCGGCTTGGTGTGAGGGTTGTCGACGCGGAATATCTTCACGCCTTCCTTGACCCAACCCACCACGATGTCGCGCAACTCCGTCCACAGGCTGGGAATCGCATCGGCCGCGTAGAAATCAACGTTGACGATGTCCTGGTATTTCTTCGGCGGGTTTTCCGCGTATTTGATCGTGCCGTCCGGTCGCCAGCTGAACCAGCCCGGATGCTGTTTGAGCCAAGGGTGGTCCTGGGAACACTGGATCGCGAAATCCAGGGCAATCTCCAGGCCGTGATCAGCGGCCGCCGCCACCAGGCGCCGGAAGTCTTCGCGGCTACCCAATTGCGGGTGAATGGCCTCGTGCCCACCCTCCTCGCTGCCAATGGCATATGGGCTGCCCGGGTCGTCGGGACCGGCGGTGAGGGAATTGTTCGGGCCTTTGCGGAAACTGCGACCGATGGGGTGGATCGGCGGGAAGTACAACACGTCGAAGCCCATGTCCTGGATCACCGCCAGGCGCGAATGCACATCTTTGAAGGTGCCGTGGCGCTGGGGATCGTCAGTGATGGAACGGGGAAACAGCTCATACCAGCTGGCAAACTCGGACAGCTTGCGCTCCACATCCAACGGGTATTCAGGGCTGATGCTCAAGTACGGGCGATGATCGGCCAGGGACATCAGATCGGCACTGCGCGGTGCCAGAAACAGCTCCACCTGCTCGGTTGGCAGCAAACCGGAGAGCTCGTGGTGCAAGGCCGCCAGTTGCTCGCTCAACTCTCCCGTGCTGCGCTCGACGGCCATTTGCACCTGGTTGCGCCCTTCCTGCAACTCCAGGCTGATCGGCACCCCTGCCCCGAATTTCTTCTCCAGCTCATAGCGAAAGCTGGCGAACTGATCGATCCAGGCCTCGATACAGAACACATAGCGGCCCTGTTCCGGCACATTGAACTGGCCACGCCAGCCGTTGTTACCCAGGTCGCTCATGACTTCGCTGTTCCATACTTCGTCCTGCAGCGCACGCCAGCGGATGCGCACGGCCAGCTTGTCGTGGCCATCGGCGAAGACCTTGCTGGTTACCGTCACATCCTGCCCGACCACGGCCTTGGCGGCGAACTGCCCGCCGTCGATCACCGGCATGGTGTTTTCAATAGCGATACGCGGCAACAGCAAGGCTTGAGACAGCGGCAGATGCGGGTTGTAGGCCAGGTCGGTCGGGTATTCGGCAATCATCGAGCATCGCTCCTTTTACGCCCCATGGACGCGCTTGTGGCGGTAAAGGCCCAACGGGTCCCTGAAAAAAACTCACTTAAACTCCGAACCGAATCAGCGGTTAAAAGTTCAGAGGGATTTGCCCCGATGCATCGCGGGGATCAAAAGCCGATGCAAGGTGGTCAACAACAATAAGCACGACTCAAGCCATGTGCGTCACGGAGACCCGTCCCGATGAATATTCCCATCCCGGCTGAAACACCTGACCCGAACATCGACGACCCCACCTTGCCTCCACCCGGTCCTGATCCGGAACCGATTCCCGAGAAGGACCCGCCGCTGGACCCACAACCGCCGCTGGGTGACCCGCCGAGCGAGGCGCCGCCGGAGCGGGTTTGATCAACAGACTAGTGGATAACAAAAAACCTGTGGGAGCGGGCTTGCTCGCGAAGGCGGTGTGTCAGCCAAGGTTTTCATCGACTGACACACCGCTTTCGCGAGCAAGCCCGCTCCCACATTGAATGGTGTGTTCTGGCTGGGATCACGGTCACGGCTTGTTCTCCCTCTCCAGCGCCCGGACGATCACCGGCATCACACTGAAGATCACCAGCGCCAGCACCGTGCTGAGCACCGCCGTCGCCTCCCGGCCCAGCCCGGCAGCGACGCCGATGGCGGCGGTCATCCACAGGCCGGCAGCGGTGGTCAGGCCTTTTACATGACCTTCGTCGCCATCATTGTTCTTCAGGATCGTGCCCGCGCCGAGAAAACCGATGCCGGCGACAATGCCTTGGATCACCCGGCTCATGGCGTCGGCCTGGGATCCGGACATCTGCGGCACCAGCACGAACAACGCGGCCCCCAGGGCCACGAGCATGTGGGTGCGCACGCCGGCCGCCTTGCCCTTGTGTTCGCGCTCGAACCCCAGGATGCCACCCAGCAATGCGGCCATGACCAGGCGCACCGTGACCCGGGTCATCTGCTGGGCATCGGTGATGTCGGCGAATTCCGCCTGCAGGGTCATCCAGACTTCATGCCACCAGGCTTCCATGGACCGTCCTCTTTTCCATTCGATACATGATGGACCGCAAGCGAAGCCAGAGGTGCGCTCGACCGCTGATCAGGCGCGACGAACCCTGGCTACCGGGCTACGCCTAATGTTCAGGACATAACGAGGAAGTGCTGCCATGCCTATACGTATCGAAAACCAGACCTGCTATTTCGACAGTGCCAGTGGCCCGCAACAGCGCCCCGCCAGCCAGCTGACCATCATCACCGACCCGGACAAGGCCATGTCAGCCGTGAAGATCAATGGCGACCTGGTCTACATCACCGAGGCCGAAGCCGATGCCCTGACCGTGGCCGGCGCGACCGACGGGCGCAAGCACCTGAAGGCCACGGACAGCGGCTCGGCGATCTGAGCCCGTTGACGCCTCTGCGAGGTATTCAATCCGTCGGAGCAAAGCTTGCTCGCGATAAGAACAACACGATACCTCTTGAACCGAGGTGCCTGTATCGCGAGCAAGCTTTGCTCCCACAGATCCTTGGCACAGATGTTGTTCGCTTTCCCTCGGGTGCATCAAAGTGTCGCAGCGCCTGGGTTTCGCGGCATCTGATCCGGTTTTTATCAAAACACCTGAGTCTGTTATGCAAACAGTTCCATGGTCATAGTGCGCCGGCCAGATAGAGGCTGATGAGCGACCGACCATGAGCGATAGAATCCCCGTCCAGTTGATACAGACGTTCGAACCTGCGCCAACGAAGATAAAGGCCAGGACCACCGATAACCTGATCCACACCCGCAGCTTCACCGGTTTGTTTCGCACCTTGCGCATCAGCGGTGCCGGGGTTCTGTTCCTGCTGTTCTTCGGCACGGTGTGGCTGAACTGGGGCGGTCGCCAGGCGGTGCTCTGGGATCTTTCCGAAAGCAAATTCCACATCTTCGGCGCGACTTTCTGGCCCCAGGATTTCATCCTGCTGTCGGCCTTGCTGATCATCGCTGCCTTCGGCCTGTTCGCCGTCACCGTGTTCGCCGGGCGCGTGTGGTGCGGCTACACCTGCCCACAGAGCTCCTGGACCTGGATCTTCATGTGGTGCGAGAAAATCACCGAAGGCGAACGCAACCAGCGGATCAAGCTGCAGGCAGCGCCCTGGGGCCTGAACAAACTCGTACGCCGCAGCGCCAAGCACACGTTGTGGCTGGCCATCAGTCTGCTCACCGGCCTGACGTTCGTTGGCTACTTCACACCGATCCGCCCATTGACCGAAGAACTGCTGACCCTGCAAATCGGCGGCGTGAGCTTGTTCTGGGTACTTTTCTTTACCGCAGCCACCTACCTCAACGCCGGCTGGCTGCGTGAAGCGGTGTGCATGCACATGTGCCCTTATGCACGCTTTCAGAGCGTGATGTTCGACAAGGACACCTTGACCATTTCCTACGACACGGCCCGCGGTGAAATCCGCGGCCCGCGCAAACGCGAAGCAAACCCGGCGAATATCGGCCTGGGCGACTGCATCGACTGCCAGATGTGCGTACAGGTCTGCCCCACCGGCATCGACATCCGCGATGGCCTGCAAATGGAATGCATCGGCTGCGCAGCCTGCATCGATGCCTGCGACTCGATCATGGACAAGATGGGTTATGCCCGTGGCCTGATCAAATACACCTCCGAACACCAGTTGCAAGGCGGCAAGACTCATCTGCTGCGACCTCGGCTGATCGGCTACACCGCCGTGTTGCTGGTGATGATCGGCGCACTGGCCGTGGCGCTGGTGCAGCGGCCCATGGTGTCGCTGGACGTCAGCAAGGACCGTGGCCTGTTCCGCGAGAACAGCGCGGGCCAGATCGAGAACATCTACAGCCTGAAAGTCATCAACAAGACCCAACAGCGCCAGGATTATCACCTGTCCCTGGTGGACGGCGACGGCTTCGTCCTGCAAGGCAAGACGCAATTGAGCCTGGCCCCGGGGGAAATCGTCGATGTGCCGGTGTCGGTAGCGATGCTCAGCGAACGGCCGGGCAAAAGCTCCCAGGAGATGACGTTCAAGATCGCCGACACGGATGAGCCGGGAATCTACAGCCTCGCCAAAAGTCGTTTTGTAGCGCCGATGAATCGCTGAAGCTTTAAGATGCCGGGCACCTGCGGGAGCGGGCTTGTGGGAGCAAAGCTTGCTCGCGAAGAACGATGACGCGACCTGACGATTGATCCGTGTCGCCTGCATCGCGAGCAAGCTTTGCTCCCACGGGTTTTCCCACCGTTAAAAAGCGAAAACCATGTGTCACTCAAGACTGGGCCAGCCATGAAACGCTACGAAAAATTCGCCGACGACATCGCTGAACTGATCCGCTCGGGCATGCTGGGGCCGGGTCAACGAGTGCCGTCGGTACGCTACGCCAGCCAGACCTACGGCGTCAGCCCGTCCACCGTATTCCAGGCCTATTACCTGCTGGAACGACGCGGCATGATCCGGGCCCGGCCGCGCTCCGGCTACTTCGTCAACGCCCATGCGCCAAGCCCGTTTTCCGAGCCTGCGATCAGTAGCCAGGTGCACGAATCCACCGAAGTCGACGTCAGTGAGTTGGTGTTTTCGGTACTGGATTCGATCAAGGACCCGGCCACCGTACCCTTCGGCTCGGCATTCCCCAGCCCGACGCTGTTCCCACTGCAACGGCTGTCCCGTTCGCTGTCCAGCGCAACACGGGACATGGACCCGCGAATGGTGGTCACGGACATGTCGCCAGGCAATCCACAATTGCGTCGACAAATCGCGCTGCGCTACATGGTCGGCGGGTTGATGTTGCCCATGGAGGAGCTGCTGGTCACCAACGGTGCCCTGGAAGCCTTGAACCTGTGCCTGCAAGCGGTGACCGAGCCCGGCGACCTGGTGGCGATCGAGGCGCCGGCATTCTATGCCAGCCTGCAGGTACTGGAGCGGCTCAAGCTCAAGGCCGTGGAGATTCCCGTCCACCCGCGCGACGGTATCGACCTGGAAGTGTTGGAGCAGACACTGGAGCGCCATCCGATCAAGGCCTGCTGGTGCATGACCAGTTTCCAGAACCCCATGGGCGCAACCATGCCCGAGGCAAGGAAACAGGCCTTGGTGGAACTGCTACGCCGCCATCAGGTGCCGCTGATCGAGGACGACGTCTACGCCGAACTCTATTACGGCCAACAGGCCCCCAAGCCCGCCAAGGCGTTCGACACCGAAGGGCTGGTGATGCATTGCGGTTCGTTCGCCAAGAGCCTGGCGCCGGGCTATCGCATCGGCTGGGTCGCCGCCGGGCGCTTTGCGCAGAAGATCGAACGGCTCAAGCTCATGACCTCGCTGTGCGCCTCGATGCCAGCCCAGGCCGCCATCGCTGACTACCTGCAACACGGCGGCTATGACCGTCACCTGCGCAAACTGCGCTACGCCCTGGAAGAACAGCAAAGCGCGATGCTCGCCGCCATCGCCCGCTACTTCCCGGCCCAGACCCGCGTCAGCCAACCGGCAGGCGGTTACTTCCTGTGGCTGGAGCTGCCGGAGCAGATGGACTCGCTGAAACTGTTCCAGATGGCCCTGGCCCAGGGCATCAGCATCGCGCCGGGACCGATCTTTTCACCGACCCGGCGCTTCAGGAATTGCATCCGCCTGAACTATGGCAGCCCGTGGACCGAGGTCTCGGAAACAGCCATGGAGACGTTGGGGCGGATTATTCGGTCGTTGGTAAGCAGGCACGAGCATTGAGAATGACCTGTCAACTCTGACAGTAGAACACCCTCCGGAAATGTCTTAGCGTAGCGATGGCTGACCGAATGAGCGTCACGCGTTAGCAAAAAATCTACCTAAGGAGAAAATCGTGAACTACTTTCAAGATTTCGAGAAGGACCAAGACGGCTGGAGATTTATCCAAGGTGACGGAAAGATAGTAACGGAAGCGGGTGGTAATCATTACCTCACCGGCGATGAGTATGTAACTGATTACGGCTTACAGAAAATCTTCAAGTTGCCCTTCGAGGACAAAAGTCCAGTCACGATAAAATTCAAAATCAAAGTTCCCAAGACCGTATCCCTGAAATATTTGAGCTGTGGATTCATGAATGGCCTCACGAGTTTGGCTGTTCCGGAAAGCGATGACCAATGGCATTCGTGCGAAGCAGTCCTACCCCCTCCTCCTAGCTCAGAACTTCCTATGGTACGGATATGGGCGTACCAAGATGAGGTGAATTATCCACAGGGTATCGGGTTTGATGATATTGAAATCGTCCAGCAGCAATAACCGATGAGAGCGAAGGGAATAGTCCAACCGTTCCAATGGCGATTTACGGATGCATACATCATCGCGAGCAAGCTCGCTCCCACAGGGAACCGTATTCCAATGTGGGAGCGAGCCTGCTCGCGATAAGGGCGGAACAGACACCCCAGACCTCAGCGCCCGCCCCCCAGGTCCACAAACGTCCCGGTCGCATACGAAGCCTTGTCCGACAGCAGCCAGATAATCGCCTCGGCCACTTCGTCCGGACGACCGCCCCGGGCCATGGGAATCGCCGATTCCAGTTTGCTGACCCGATCCGGGTCGCCGCTCAGGGCATGAAAGTCGGTGTAGATGTAGCCGGGACGCACCGCGTTGACGCGAATACCTTCGCCAGCCACTTCCTTGGACAGGCCGATGGTGAAGGTGTCCAGCGCGCCCTTGGAGGCTGCGTAATCGATGTATTCACCCGGTGCCCCCAGGCGAGCAGCCACCGACGAGACGTTGACGATACTGCCGCCCTGCCCGCCATGCCGGGGCGACATGCGCAGCACCGCGTGCTTGGCACAGAGGATCGGACCCAGCACGTTGGTCTTCATGATCTTGAGAATGCGGAACTCGGACATTTCATCGAGCCGGGACTTGTGGGCCACCGTGCCGGCGTTGTTCACCAGGGCGGTGACACGTCCCAGCTCGGCATCCACCCGGTCGAACAGGCTGATCACCTCATCTTCGATGCTCACGTCGGCGCGCACGGCCATCGCCTGTGCGCCCTTGGCCCGCACCTGTTCGAGCACCTCTTGCGCGGCACTTTCATCCGATTGGTAATTGATACAGATCCGATAACCCAACTCGGCAGCCAACAGCGCCGTGGCCGCCCCGATGCCGCGACCGCCACCGGTGATGACGATGACTTTATCCACGTTTGCTTCCCCCGTTCCACGGATAGACGTCCGGCCCAAGAATAGCGTTGACCGATGCGTTTGCACAAAACGCCCGGCTCAGCGGACCAAAACGCCTGTTCAGCGGGCTATGGCCCGTAGGTCCAGGCGTCCGTCCAGCAGCGGCGGGCACCAGTAGTAACCACCGGTGATTGGCCGGCTCATGCGATACAGGCCGTCGGTGATACCGTCTTCCAGGCCACTCATGCGTCGCAGTTGTGCCTCGAAGGCATCGAGGGAGAAGCCGAACGCCAGGAACATCAGCCCTGCACGGTCACCTTCGATCCACGGCATGGAGCGACGTACCACGAACGCCTCCGGGGCGAAACTTTCCTGGGCGGTGCGCTTGACGTGGGCCGACTCCGGCGCGTCGTCGATTTCTTCGTTGTCGCTCAGGCGGCGGCCCATGATGTTGTCGCGTTCGTGGGGCTGCATCGCCGCGAAACCGTCCAGGTCATGCTGCCACTGCTGGATCGCGGCAAAACTGCCACCGCGTACCCCGTCGGCGCCCTGGGCCAGGGCGGCGGCGATGGCCGCTTCGTCATGAGGGTTTTCGGTGCCGTCTTCGTAGCCGGTCAGGTCATGGCCAGTCATATGGCGGAAGGTTTCGTTCATCTGCACCAGGCGCAGCGCCGGGGCCAGCGCGGCCTCGATGGCGCGACTGCGGTGCATCAGCTCGCCGCGGTCTTCGCCGTGCAGCCAGCACCACAGCGCGTGCTGGGTCGACGGGTTGTCCACGCCCACGCCGGCCAACGCAGGAAAGGCCCGCAGGCTTTCGACCTGGGCGCCCAGCGCCTGGACCAGCGATTCGCCGAAGCCGACCACGGCCCGCCCATCGAGCAGCGACTGGAGTTTGTCTATCGCAGCCGGCAGTGCCTCGACCGATTCCAGGGCAAAAAACAAATGACGGGCCTGAGGCGGAACAGGGGTGGCGAGAATGCCGGGCTGGTAGTAACTCATGTGAACTCCTTTAGAAAGGGCACAAGTCTACCCGGCAGCCGTGGGGGTTTGCCATGCGACACCGAGGGCGGCTGCCAAAAGATTTTCGTAGGAAGACTCCCGCGAGCCAGTCAGACGACTCGGAACCTGACCTGAGCCCGATAGCAGCCAATTGCCGAGCAACCGAAAACCTCCTAGATTGACCAGCCCCAAGATGCCCCAGGCATCGCAAGCTGCCGGATGCAGAGCGGCTTGAACCACCGCCATCCAAGGAGACGGTCCGACATGCACATGGCTAAATCGATACTCGCAGGCACTTTTTTCCTGCTCTACGGGGCGGCTCCGGGCTTTGCCCAGGATCGTATTGAAGAGGCCGTCAATGCCACGATCCAGCCATTGATGAAGCAACAGGACATCGCCGGCATGGCTGTGGCGATCACCTACAAGGGCCAACGCCATTACTTCAACTACGGCGAGGCCTCCAAGGACACGAAAAACCCGGTCACCGACCAGACACTCTTCGAAATCGGCTCGATCAGCAAGACCTTTACCGCCACCCTCGGCGCCTATGCCCAGGCCCAGGGCAAGTTGTCCCTGACGGACCCGGCCAGTCGCTTCGCCCCCGAGCTGCGCGGCAGCGCCTTCGACGGCATCAGCCTGCTCAACCTCGCCACCTACACCGCCGGCGGCCTGCCGTTGCAGTTTCCCGACGAGGCAGACCATCCGGACCGGATGTTCAGTTATTACACGACCTGGAAGCCGCTCTACCCGGCCGGCACCCAGCGGCTCTATTCAAACCCGAGCATCGGGTTGTTCGGCTATCTGGCAGCCCGCAGCATGGGCCAGTCGTTTGACGAGGTAATGGAGCGCACACTGATGCCAGGGCTGGGCCTCAAGCACAGTTATGTGCGGGTGCCACAGGCTCAGTCGGGTCGATACGCCCAAGGGTATGCAAAGGACGGCAAGCCTGTCCGGGTCGGGCCTGGTGCCCTGGACTCCGAGGCTTACGGGGTGAAGACCAGCTCATCGGACCTGATTCGCTTCGTCGAGGCCAACCTGCGCCCCGGAAAACTGGACGCCAACCTGCGCCAAGCCATCGCCACGACTCATACCGGGTTCTATAAGGTCGGTGGAATGACCCAGGGGTTGGGTTGGGAGTTCTACCCCTACCCGCTCACCGTGGATGCGCTGCTGGCTGGCAACTCGACGCAAGTCGCGATGACGCCAAACAAGGTCGAACCGCTGGATCCGCCTCGCCCTGCGCCGGTCAACGCCTGGATCAACAAGACCGGTTCCACCGGCGGCTTTGGTGCCTACGTGGCATTCGTGCCCGGAAAGGACATGGGGATCGTCATGCTTGCCAACAGGAACTACCCGAACGAGGAACGGGTGAAAGCCGCGCACCGGATCCTCACTGCACTGGACGGGAAGTAAATCGGCGGGGTTACCTGTGGCGAGGGGATTTATCCCCGCTCGAGTGCGTAGCACTCGCCGGATTCTTTGACATGCAGAAATGCTGGGGCCGCTTCGCAGCCCAGCGGGGATAAATCCCCTCGCCACAGGGAGCCTCATCGTTACTGGAAGTCAATCATCCAGCGGCTTCGGCGGCCCTGCCGGCTTGACTGCCTTGCCAGGCTTGGCACCTTTCGTATCCTTGGCCGGTGCAGGCTCTGGCGCGGGAGGTGGAGCTGGAGGTGTCGCTTCTTTTTCGGCCGCAGGCAGTTTATCGACGGTGTCGAAGAGGTCTTTCAGTTCGATCGCCCCGGAATGCTCAAGCTTCTTTTCCCCGTCCTTGCCCACCAGGATGATCTTGGTCTGCGCACCGGCGCCCAACTTGAGGGAGCGAATCAACGCCATGGTGCTTTGCGGGTCCAGGTCCTTGCCATCGCGCTGCCCAATGGTATTGAGCACGGTATAGAGCACCATGTTGCGCTCAGAAAAGCCCTGCTTGCCTGCCGGCTCATCCAAGGCCTTTTTCAGGCTCACCCAGGCAGGGTCGACCGTACTGGGCGCGATGACGATCAGGGGACGTGCCCTGCCTGCATCCGCCACCAAGGGTGAGTCTCCATCGGCAGCGAACAGGGGGCTGGCGATGGCCAGCAAGGTAGCGAAGGTCAACGACCGAATGAGCATGCGCCTCTCCTTTTGATATTTACGCTGTACTGATTGCACAGGGCGGCGATTGTTCCGCGAGAGTCGCTCGATACTGCGCCTGCCTGACTTGAAGCTTAGGCCAGGGGGGTCATTGCGCAACCAGCCAACGCGTATGGGAGGGAGAGGTATGACTGCTAGAGGTACAGTCACCGCAAACGAGTGTGGGAGCGGGCTTGCTCGCTCCCACAATGGATCTCGGTGCCAGTTCTAGAACGCCAGCTTGAACCCGATCATCGCCAACATCACCGCCAGGCACGGGCGCAGCAGTTCGTCGGAGATGCGGCCCGACAAATGACTGCCCAGGTAGATCCCTGGCAACGAACCTACCAGCAGGAACCCCAGGATGTGCCAGTCCATGTTGCCCATGCTCGCATGGCCCAGGCCAGCCACCAGAGTCAGCGGCACGGCGTGGGCGATCTCGGTGCCCACCAGGCGCTTGGTGACCAGGAACGGATAGAGGATGAACAGCGCGACAGTACCCAGCGCGCCGGCACCGATGGAGGTCAACGCGACCATCGTACCCAGCACCAGGCCGGTGATGACCGTGAGCACGTTGAGTTGCGAACCGGAGGGATTGTAGTGGCCGCCAGCACGATCATGAGCGAATTGCAGCAGGCGCTTCTTGAACAGGATCGCCAGGGCAGTGGCGAACAACACAAAGCCCAGGGCCTGCTTGATCACCGCGTTCATGGCGTCGGGGGAGCTGTGCAGGCTGCTGAGGAACCACAGCGTCAAGCCGACCGCCGGCACGCTGCCCAACGTCAGCCAGCCGGTGATGGCCCAGTCGATGTTGCGGTTTTTGGCATGAACCAGGACACCGCCAGACTTGGTAATGGCCGCATACAGCAGGTCCGTACCCACCGCGGTCGCCGGGTTGATCCCAAACCACAACAGGATCGGGGTCATCAACGAACCACCGCCGACGCCGGTCATCCCAACGATGAAGCCGACCACCAGGCCCGCAACGACTAAACCGACATTACCGAAATCCATTAAACCCGTCTCAACACGACCGCATGAAAAATCTGGCCGCGAGCATAGCGATTTTTCTTATAACCCCCTATATCGATATGATCTATCTTTATTCCTTTCTCATCACATCACTGAACCGGCAGGAAGTTGAGGAACAGCAGGCTCTGGGCATAATTCAAGCCGATCCGCCGGTAGCGTTCGTCGAGCATCTGGGTCAGCAGGTCCAGCCGGGCGACGATTTTTCCGAACTCCACGGCGAAACTCAGGTTGCTGCCCTCCTCCGAAATCTCATTGGAAAACAGCAGCGGTTTGCCCTCCTTGTTCTGCCGCTGACTTAGCAGCCAAGTGGCTTTTTCGATATTGCGCGCCGCATTGCTGACAAAGCGCGGATCGATGGTGTCGGTCATGTAGAACTCCAGGCGATTGCCGTGAGCAGTGACCAGCATGCTACCGATGGCATAGATGAACGCCCCGACCCGATCACCGAGAAATTCCGGGCTCATGGCATAGCTCAGGGCAGCCAGATCCTTCTTGCCGCCCAGGGTCGGTAAGGGTTGTTGCTGCTCGATGGCCATGCGCACTTGTTTTTCCGCGGTGCGGGCGTCGAGAAAGCCGGACTTGCGCAGTTCCTCGGGGTTGCGCAGGTAAAGCTTGCTCATCAGCAGATAGAGGCTTTGCAGGTTGTCGTGCATCGACAGCGTGGCCATGCGGTCGACGCTGGTCTGCAAGAACTCCTGGGGCCTGGCGTTGCTGAACTGCGTGACCATGTCCTGCCCCTGCTGCTGGCTGCAGCCGCCGCTGAACAGCACCGACACACCGACCAACAACGCCATGCCGCGGCGGCGCAACCTCATCACAGAATAAAAAACACCGGCCATCGAGTCTCGGTCTGGGCATGGGGAAGCGATGGGGGTCGCCGCTTCCAGGCCAAGGATAGAGCGGTAAAAAACGCAAAAGTGCAGTGTCCGGTGAAAACCCGCAGCCTTCCACGACAACTCAAAAACCCAATTAGTCTTACTTTTTAATTGATAAATCTCTATTAATGGCTATAAATCCCTTCTCAACTCACAAATAGAAAGACTACTAACCCGAAAAACCTTCAGCGCTGTCCGACCAGTAACGGACTCGCCCCGCGTTCAAAACAACAACAAAACAACAGGAAGGAAGGTCATACCATGCTTGAATCCAGACAACTGCTCACGGCCCTCGGAGTGTCTCTGATGATCGCCACCTCGGCTTCCCAGGCTACCGGCCTGACCAACGAACGCGGTACGTTCGGCAAGACCGACGACGGCACGGCGGTGGAAAAATTCGTGCTGCGCAACAGCCACGGCATGGAGGCCACGGTCATCACCTACGGCGGCATCCTGCAGTCATTGAGCGTGCCGGACAAAAACGGCAAGGCCGCCGACATCGTGCTCGGTTTCGACGATGTGCAGGGTTACCAGAAGAACGGCAGCGTGTATTTCGGCGCGACCATCGGCCGCTTTGGCAATCGCCTGGCCGACGGGGCTTTCGAGCTGGACGGCAAGCGTTACCAGGTGCCGCAGAACGACCATGGCAACTCCCTGCACGGCGGCCCACAAGGGTTCGACAAGCGCGTCTGGAAGGCCGAGCCCCATAATGCCAAGGACTCGGTGGGTGTCACCCTGACCTACCTGTCACCTGATGGCGAGATGGGCTTTCCCGGCGCACTAAAGACCGACGTCACCTACAGCCTCAACGAACAGAACGAGTTGCGCATCGAGTACAAGGCCACCACCGACAAACCCACGGTGCTGAACCTGACCAACCACAGCTATTTCAACCTGGCCGGCGCCGGCAACGGCGACATACTCGAGCAGATCGCAACTCTGCACGCAGCCCATTACACGCCGGTCACTGGAAAACTCATTCCCACCGGCGAACTGGCCCCCGTAGCCGGCACACCGATGGATTTCACCCAACCCACCGCCATCGGCACCCATATCAAGGCCGATCACCCACAACTCAAATTCGCCGAGCCGAAACAGGGTGGCTTCGATTTCAACTGGGCGCTGGACGCCAAGGGCGACGTGACCAAACTGGCCGCCGAGGTGTATGACACCGATTCCGGACGCCGCCTGCAGCTCTACACCAGCGAGCCTGGCGTGCAGTTCTACACCAGCAACTTCCTCGACGGCACAGTCAAGGGCAAGCATGGCAAGGTCTATCCGCACTGGGGCGCGTTCACCCTGGAAACCCAGCACTACCCCGACTCGCCCAACCAGCCGAACTTCCCCTCGACGCGGCTCGATCCAGGCCAGACCTACACCCAGACCATGGTGCTGAAGTTCTCGGCAAAATAACGTCCCCGCCGACTGACCGTTCCCACGCTCCGCGTCACGCCTTTGGGACGCGGAGCATCCCGGAAAGCATTCCCACGCAGAACGTGGGAACGCTCATCAGGTGAACACCTGGGCTATCCTGCTGCCACAGCACTATCGGTCTAAACAACAGGAGGTAGCCATGAAGACTCTGGAATTGGCCGGCGTGTCCGTACCGGTGATCGGCCAAGGCACCTGGCGCATGGGTGAGGAACCGTCCCATCACAAGAAAGAAGTGGCGGCCCTGCGGCTGGGAATCGAACTGGGCATGACCCTGATCGACACGGCAGAGATGTACGCCGAGGGCGGAGCCGAAACCGTCGTTGGCGAAGCGATCACCGGCCTGCGCGACCAGGTTTTCCTGGTGAGCAAGGTCTATCCCCACAACGCCAGTCGCAAAGGCATTCCCCTGGCCTGCGAACGCAGCTTGCGCCGGCTCGACACCGATTACATCGACCTTTACCTGCTGCACTGGCGCGGTCAGTACCCGCTGGAGGAAACCGTCGAAGCCTTCGAACGCCTGCGTGAAGAAGGCAAGATCGGCCGTTGGGGCGTGTCGAACTTCGACGTGGCGGACCTTGAAGAACTGGCCGCGCCAGCCTGCGCGACCAACCAGGTGCTGTACAACCTGCAAGAACGCGGTATCGAATTCGACCTGCTGCCCTGGTGCCAGAAACGGCCCATGCCAGTCATGGCTTACTGCCCGGTCGGCCAGGGCGGGCACCTGCTCAAGGATCACACCCTGGGACAAATCGCCGAACGCCATCGCGCCACACCGGCGCAAATAGCACTGGCCTGGTTGCTGCGCCAGGACAATGTCATTGCGATTCCCAAGGCCGTGAAGCCCGAGCATGTGCGTTTGAATGCCGAGGCGGCGAACCTGAAGCTTGAACCGCAGGACCTGGCCGCGCTGGACCTGATATTTCCCCAGCCTCAAGGAAAGCAGCGGCTGGCGATGGTCTGACACCCAATCCTGGGGTTCACACCGACCTGTGGCGATGGAGTTTTTCTGTGGGAGCAAGGCTTGCCCGCGATGCGGACACCTCGTTCCCCAGGACACCGCGTCGTCTTCATCGCGGGCAAGCCTTGCTCCCACCGGGGATAGGCCTTGATCACAGCTAGGCCTGAATACCTGGGGATTTCAGAACAACCCCATCTGCCCACCCACCAACGTCGAAAAATCATCCTCCACAAACGGTAGGATCGCATCCGCCACCGGCTGTAGCTGTTTGGTCACGTAGTGGTCGTAATCGATGGGTGCATTGCGGGTTTCCAAAGGTTCAGGGCCGGCGACGGTGATGACGTAGCTGATCCAGCCGCCGTTCTGGTACTGCCGCGGCCGGCCCTGACGCTGGTTGAACTCATCGGCCAGGCGCGCGGCTCGCACATGGGGCGGGACGTTGCGTTCGTAGTCTTCCAGTGGCCGGCGCAGGCGCTTGCGGTAGACCAGCCGATCATCGAACGCACCGGCCAGGGTCTGTCGCACATAATCGCGCACATAATCCTGATAGGGCTGGCGGTGGAAGATCCGCCCGTACAGCTCCTGCTGGAACTGCCGGGCCAGCGGCGACCAGTCGGTGCGCACGGTTTCCAGGCCCTTGTAGACAATTTCGTCGCTGCCGTCGGCGCGCGTCACCAGCCCGGCGTAGCGTTTCTTGCTGCCCTCCTCCGCGCCCCGAATGGTCGGCATCAAGAAGCGCTTGAAGTGGGTTTCGAACTGCAACTCCAGCGCGCTCTCCAGCCCGAATTCGTCACGTACGTACCCGCGCCACCACTGGTTGACGTGCGCCACCAGCTCGCGGCCGATCCTGGCCGCCTCTTCCTGGCCGTGGGCCCGGCGTAGCCAGACGAACGTGGAGTCGGTATCGCCATAGATCACCACATGCCCCTGGGCTTCGATCAACTGGCGGGTGCGCTGCATGATCTGGTGACCACGCAGGGTGATGGACGAGGCCAGGCGCGGATCGAAGAAGCGACAGCCACTGGAACCGAGCACGCCATAAAAAGCGTTCATGATGATTTTCAGCGCTTGGGACAGTGGCGCATTGTGTTCGCGCTTGGCGGTTTCCCGGCCTTCGGCGACCCGGGCGACGATGGCCGGCAGACAATGTCGGCTACGAGAGAAGCGCGCCCCGCGAAAGCCGGGTACCGATTCCTGCTCATCCGGGTGGCGCAGGCCTTCGATCAAACCCACCGGATCAATCAGGAAGGTACGGATGATCGACGGGTAGAGGCTCTTGTAGTCCAGCACCAGCACCGACTCGTAGAGCCCCGGCTGGGAGTCCATGACAAAGCCGCCCGGGCTGGCTTCGGGTGGACGCTGGCCAAGATTCGGTGCGACGAAACCCTGGCGATGCATCAGCGGCATGTACAGGTGCGTGAAGGCCGCCACCGAACCACCGCTGCGGTCCGCCGGCAGGCCGGTGACGCTGGCCCGTTCCAGGAGGAACTTGAGCAGTTCGGTCTTGGCGAAGATCCGCGTCACCAGCTCGCAGTCCTTGAGGTTGTAGCGGGCCAGGGCCGGCTTGTCCTCGGCGAACATGCGATTGATCTCGTCCATGCGCTGGTACGGGTTATCGATGGACTTGCCCTCCCCCAGCAGCGTCTGGGCGACGTTTTCCAGGCTGAACGAGGGGAAACTCCAAGTGGCTGAGCGCAGGGACTCGATACCGTCGATGATCAGCCGGCCAGCGGCCGAGGCGAAGAAGTGATTGTTGCGCGTACCGTGTTCGCGCCATTGCATTTCTTCGCCACCGCGCCCCAGGCGCAATGGCACCGCCAGCCGCCGGGCGTGTTCATGCAGCACCCGCAGATCGAATTGCACCAGGTTCCAGCCAATGATCCCATCGGGGTCGAAACGGGCGAACCAGTCGTTGAGTTTTTTCAGCAGCGCCGTGCGTGATTCGCAGTATTCCAGCTGGAAATCCACGCCGCTATCGTCGCCGTTGGCGGGCCCGAGCATGTAGACCTGGCGCTCACCACAGCCTTCCAGGGCAATCGAGTACAGTTCGCCCTGGGCGGTGGTTTCGATGTCCAGGGACACCAGGCGCAACGGCGGCCGGTAGTCGGGCGCCGGCTTCATCTGGACGTCGACCAGCAGGCCATCGGCGGCCGGCGTACCGCCAAACCAGACCGGTGCGGTGATGAAGCGTTCCATCAGGTAGCGCTCCGGCGGCCGGATATCCGCCTCGAACACCTCCACACCGGCACGGCGCAAGGTGGTGTCCAGGCGCATCAACTGGGCGTGTTGCTGGCAATACAGCCCCAACACCGGACGGTGTTCGAAATCCAGCAGGTCCAGGGGACGGAGCTCTATGTCCTTCTCCCCTTGCAGCAGGGCTTCGAGCTGGCCGCGCTGGATCTGCGGCACAAACGCCACCGACGGCTGCACCGGCAGGCGCACACGTCGGGGGCCGGCATCAGTCGCCAACCAGAACTCGACTTCGGTGCCGGCCGGGGTATCGCGCCAATGCCGGGTCAGGACGAAGCCCTGCTGTAAATCCACCGCTGCAACCTCGAATTTTGCGTAGGCGACGATTCTACCTGCGGCGAGAGAACTTCACCTGCCCAAGTGACCTGCTCCTGTGGCGAGGGAGCTCGCTCCCGCTGGGGTGCGAAGCAGCCCCAAAACCGGCCACCTCGGTATATCGGGCTAGTGCCAAAAACCGGGGCTGCTACGCAGCCCAGCGGGAGAAAGCTCCCTCGCCACAACAGCGCGCTCCCATAGTTCGAGGGAAATTCACCGACAATGACGCTTTTGGACGACTGGCCGCCGCTTTACCGCTTGCTCTGCGCCGTTGGGTCTACGATTCTTTAATCACCCGCAAAAACAACACCTGAGGCTCCCTCCATGAAAACCGTCGCGCAGTTGCTCCGGATAAAAGATGAGAAGAACCAGCAAGTGCACACCATCTCACCGGACGACATGGTATTGCAGGCCCTGATGCGCATGGCCGAGAAAAACGTCGGCGCCTTGCTGGTGGTGAAAAACGATGAAGTGCTGGGCATCATCAGCGAGCGCGACTACGCGCGCAAAATGGTCTTGCATGGCCGCTCTTCGGTGGGCACGAAAGTGAGCGACATCATGGTCTCCCCGGTGATCACCATAGACCCGCACCAGAATGTCGAAACCTGCCTGAGCATCATGACCGAAAAGCACCTGCGGCATTTGCCGGTGGTCGAGGACGGCAAGCTCGTCGGCCTGCTGTCCATCGGCGACCTGGTCAAGGAAGCCATTGCCGAGCAGGCCGACCTGATCCGACAACTGGAGCAATACATTCGCGGCGAATGAGCCCTCGGCAGGCGGTGTGAAACGTAGCGAATTTCCCCACCGCCTGCCGGACGGGTTGCTCATTCTCAACGCACTTCTATATTGAAGGGGTTGTTCCTGCCGAGCATCCCTATGGCCGACACCGCCCGACTGATCATTTGTGAACATTGCGATGCGGTATACGAGCCGGTTGTGCTCGCCCCGCACCAGAAAGCCTCGTGCGTGCGCTGCCACGCTGTAATCCAGCGCTACAACGGCCTGACCATCGAGCAGCGCCTGGCCTTGAGCGCAACGGCCGCGGTGCTGTGGGCCTTCGCCAACATCTACCCGGTCATGAGCATCCGCCTCCAGGGCCTGAGCAACAGCGCGACGTTATGGGACTCCATCGTGGCGCTGAGCCAGGGGCCGATCACCTTCATCGCCCTGGTGACAGCGGTGGCAATCATCATTGCACCGGCCTTCCAACTAGTGCTTCTGCTCTGGGTGCTGGGCCATGCCTACCTCCAGCGGCGGGCGCCGGGGTTCAACCTGTGCATGCGCAGCCTGGAAACCCTGCGGCCCTGGAGCATGCTGGAGGTGTGCCTGCTGGGCGCGCTGGTGGCGGTGATCAAGCTCGCCGGCCTGCTGGACGTGCTTCCGGGGATCGGCCTGTTCGCCCTGGCGGCCTTGAGCCTGCTGATGATCCGCATTGCCGGGCGCGATGTCCGCGACCTGTGGGACAACCTGTGAACGACCAGCCGCTGGACACCCCGCCAGAAGCCCGCGACCTGGACCTGTGCCTGTGCCACAGTTGCGGCCTGGCCTGTGACATGACCGACGAACCCCAGGCCTGCCCCCGCTGCGACGCCGCCCTGCACCGACGCAAACCCAACGCCATCACCCGGACCTGGGCCTACATGCTGGCCGCACTGGTGTTCTACATTCCGGCCAACCTGCTACCGGTGATGAATACCCAGATGCTCGGCGAAGGCGCCGACAGCACCATCATCAGCGGCGTCATCGAGTTCTGGCAAAGCGGCGCCTGGGACATCGCCCTGATTATCTTCATCGCCAGCATCGCCGTACCGGGCATCAAGTTCGTGGTCCTGACCCTGTTGCTGGTGACCGCGCAGCGGCGCAGCACCTGGGCCCAGGTCCAGCGGGCGAAGCTGTACCGGCTGGTGGAAGTCATCGGCTACTGGTCAATGCTCGATGTGCTGGTGGTGGCCCTGGTGGCGGCACTGGTCAAGTTCCAGGCCCTGAGCGATATCGAACCGCGGCCGGGGATCCTGTTCTTCGGCCTCGTGGTGCTGTTCACCATGCTGTCGGCCATGAGTTTCGACCCCCGGCTGATCTGGGACACTCAACCATCCGAGGAGGTCATGGATGAAGTCGCAAGCCACTGACGGGCAACAACCCGCACCCGGCCGTGCCCACGTCACCAGCCGTCGCTGGACGGTGTCGCTGGTATGGATCGTGCCGATCATCGCGGTGCTGGTAGGCATTTCCCTGGTGGTCCACAACTGGCTGCAGGAAGGCCCGACCATCACCATCACCTTCAAGACCGGCCAGGGCCTGACCGCCAACAAGACCCAGGTGAAATATCGCAACGTGGTCATCGGACAGGTCACCGACGTGCAACTGAGCGATGACCAGAAGAACGTCACCGCCACGGTCAAGCTCGCCAAGACTGCCGACACCTTCACCCACGAGGATTCGGTGTTCTGGGTGGTGCGGCCAAGGATCGGGGCCGGTGGGATCTCGGGAATCGACACCCTGCTGTCAGGAGACTTCATCGGCGCCGACGCCGGTCAATCGAAAGTGCGCGCCAAATCCTTCACCGGCCTGGAGAACCCGCCTCCCATCACTTATGGCGAACCGGGCAAGCGCTTCACCCTGCACTCCCAGGACCTCGGCTCGCTGGATATCGGCTCGCCGGTGTACCTGCGCAAGATCCCAGTGGGCCAAGTGGTGTCCTATGCCCTGGACGCCGAGGGCAAAGGCGTCGACATCGACGTGTTCGTCAACGCGCCCAACGATGTCTACGTCACCGAAAACACCCGGTTCTGGAATGTCAGCGGCGTGGATGTGAACGTCGGAGCCAACGGCTTCGCGGTCAAGACCGAATCGCTCTCGGCGCTGCTGCTGGGCGGCATCGCGTTCCGGGCGCCGGAATACAGCCCCAACGACACCCCTGCCAGCGAAGACAAGACATTCGAGCTGTTCGCCGACCAGCAGAGCGCCCTCGCCCCGCCCGATGGCAAGGCGCAGTACCTGGCCCTGCGGTTCGATCAGGCACTGCGCGGCTTGCGAGTCGGGGCGCCGGTGGAGTTCCTCGGCGTGGAAGTCGGCAGGGTGGTGGCAATCAATCTGGATTTCGATGAGAAACAGCGCAGCTTTCCGGTCAACGTCGGCGTGGTGATCTACCCGCAGCGCCTGGGCAAGGCCCATGAGAAGCTGCTCAAGAGCCTCAATCACAACCCGGACGACGAAGCCGCCGGCGCCCGCCTGATCGGCAGCTTCGTCGAACGCGGCCTGCGCGCCCAGGCCCGCAGCGGCAACCTGTTGACCGGGCAGTTGTACATCTCGCTGGATTTCTACCCCAAGGCGGAAAAAGTCGCCTTCGACCCAAGCGCCCGCCCCGTGCGCATCCCGACCATCCCGGGCAGCCTCCAACAACTGCAGGAACAACTGCAGGCGATGATCGAGCGGATCAACAAACTGCCACTGGAGAGCATCGCCGGCAACCTGGATGGCAACCTGGTAGAGCTGCGCAAAGGCCTGGCCCAGTTCAACAGCAAGACCCTGCCGGGCGTACAAAGCACCTTGCAGGACGTGAGCAAGACCCTGCAATCGGCCAATTCGACCCTCGCCGAAGATTCGCCCCAGCGCGAACAACTGACCCAGACCCTGGACGACCTGGGGCGCATGTCGCGCTCGCTGCGCGAACTGTCGGACTACCTGAGCCGCCACCCCGAATCGCTGCTTCGCGGTCGTCCCAAGGACGCACCGGCACAGAACCTCACATTGCCGGTGAAAGAATGATCACAGGAGCCCGCCCCATGCCGATGACGCTGAAACTCACCCTGGTTGCCGTGGCGTTGCTACTGGGCGCCTGCCGCAGCGATCCGATCCACTACCACACCCTGAGCCCGGCCCAACCGGCCGGCCAGTCGCGCTCCGGCGTGGACATCCAGATCGAACAGGTCAGCGTGCCGCCCCAGGTGGACCGCACCCAGATCGTCATACGCCAGGGCAACAGCGGGCTGGCGATCCTGGAAACGCAATGGTGGGGCGCCAGCCTGGCCGATGAACTGCGCAGCAGCCTGGACGAACAACTGAGCAACCCCGGCGCGCCGAAAGCATTGCTGCGGGTGGACGTGCAACGCTTTGATTCGATCCCTGGCCGCTATGCCCGCATGGATGTGCAATGGCGACTGCGCAACCCGGGCAACGACGCCCGCCCCCTCACCTGCCGCAGCAGCCTGCAGACGCCGACGGGCGCCAGTATCGACGAGCTGGTGACGGCGCATCAGGAGAATGTCCGGCAATTTGTCGGCCTCGTCGAGCAGGCGGCCGCACGCAAGATGTGCCCTTGATTCACTCAGGCCAATGCAGCGACAGCACGGGCGCAACACGCGGATGGTGATCGATGCGCTCCAACAACTCGTAGAACGCTGGACGTGCGTTTAGCATCGCCGCCCGCGTATCTCTCCACTTCGTGATCACGGCCGCCAGGATATCCAGCGCCCCCGGTTCGGCACCGCTGAGAAAAGGTCGGGCCGGGAACTGGTCGGCAAACAGCGCCCAGTTGTGATACAGCCGTTGCTGCGTGCCGGATATCAAACGCTGCCGAGTCGCTTCGTCCGCATCCTCCAGCCAGCGTTGCGGAAAATCGATAATGCCGATGGGCGTGTAGCAATTGGCCGCGATGTAAACCAGGCCCCGTATGGCTTGCGCACGCTGGGCCGGATCTTGCGGAAGCAGCTTCGATGCGGGGAAGGTCAACCCGAGGTGGATCAGGATCGCCGCCGCCTCAGTCAGCACCGAGCCATCCGGCAACAGCAGGGTCGGCACCTGCTTCTGCGGGTTGAGTTTCTCAAGCTCTTTCGCTGCATCGCTGTCCTCGGTCGAATAGGCATCGACCCGCCGATAAGCCACCTTACAAAGACACAGGGCAACCTCCACCGCCGAGGAACCGGATTGCCTGTAACCGAATAACTGATACATGGACGCACCTCCTGCATAAGGGTTAGCCGGTAGAGCCTGGGAGCCTATCAGTGTTCCATCGAGCTGACCGGCAGTGGCCCAACGAGCTATCACTGCCGTCGATGTTCACCATCATGTCAATGAAGTTCTCTTGATGATCGCCCGGGACAACAATGGCCCCACACAAACCTACTGCACCCCGGAGCACACCATCATGAAACGCCAAGTCATCCTCAGCCTCGCTTTCTCTGTACTGGCCGCCAACGTATTTGCCGCCTCCTCGCAACCCGTCGTCGCTGAAGGCGGTTCTGATCGCCTGATCGAAAACCGCGTCGCTGAAGGCGGTGCCGATCGCCTGCTGGAACGTCGCGTCGCCGAAGGCGGTTCTGATCGCCTGATCGAAAACCGCGTTGCCGAAGGCGGGGCTGATCGTCTGCTGGAGCGTCGCGTCGCTGAAGGTGGCTCCGATCGCCTGATCGAAAACCGCGTCGCTGAAGGCGGTGCCGATCGTCTGCTGGAACGTCGCGTCGCCGAGGGTGGCTCTGATCGCCTGATCGAAAACCGCGTCGCTGAAGGCGGTGCCGATCGTCTGCTGGAACGTCGCGTCGCCGAAGGTGGCTCTGATCGCCTGATCGAAAACCGCGTCGCTGAAGGCGGTGCCGATCGTCTGCTGGAACGTCGCGTCGCCGAGGGTGGTTCTGATCGCTTGATCGAAAACCGCGTATGAGTTGTTCCGTCGTCACAACGTTCCAGATAGCGCCCGCCCCCACACCATCCCAGTAAAGCCCGGCCTTATCCGCCGGGCTTTTACTTGGCCTGCGTTTGGCTAACGCCCCGACGCCCGCGCCATGCACCGCTGATAACGCTCATCCACCCGCTTGGCGAACCACGCTGTGGTCAGCTTGCGCGTAATCTTCGGGCTCTTGAGCACGATCCCCGGCAGTACCGCCCGCGGCAACGCCTTGCCCTCGGCCCGCTCAGCCAGCTCGAACACACGCTTGTAGAGCTTGCTGTCCTCGAATGCCAGGCTGTCACCCTGCTCCAATTGATCGCGAATGGTCGGATTGCGCATCCCTAGCGACTTGCCCAACGTACGTACCGCCAATTCCGTGCTGCCTGGCATGATTGAATCATGGGCAACCAGATCGCCATCCAGCGCCAGGGAAATGCCCGACGCTACACTTACCGCATGCTGGAAAGCCGCGTTACGACTGGCGTACCACCCGGCATTGAAATCGGCAAAACGATACAACGGCTCGGTGTAGCTCACCGGATAGCCCAGCAAATGCGCGATACCGAAGTACATCCCGCCACGACGGCTGAACACTTCGCGACGAATCGAGCCATCTACCGTATAGGGATAATTTCGCGCATTGGCCTGGGCAAAGGCGATGCTGACCTGCATTGGCCCACCCGTGTGCACCGGATTGAAACCGTCGAACAGTGTCTTGCCCAACGGCACCATGCCAATGAAGTCGTCGAAAATCTCGCTCAGTTCTTTCTCGCTACGCGCCGCGTTGAGCCGATCGCTGTAGCTTTTGCCGTTGGGCGAACGTACCTGGAGTGCACCACTGACCAACAGCTCCGGAACGTGCACCTTCGCCGCACGGCGGTTGATCTCCTGACGCGCGATCCTGCCCAGCCCCGGCACCGGCGGGTCGGCCTGGAACGTCGACTCCTGTTCGGTCACCGCCAGGACAGCACAGATGTTCTGCGTGGTGGTCGGGATCTGCTGAGCCGCGAAAGCGACATAGATATCAGTCGCCCAGCCCTCGCGATCCACAGTCTTGGCCGGCAGCAATCGCACAATCTGCGCCTTGACCTCGGCGGGCTGGCGCTCAGGCTCCTGGACCTGGCGGCTGCCGCAACCGGCAAGGGCCAGCAACGCGGCGACGCTGATCATCAATCGATTGAGTTGCATGGTGCTCCATCAGGTCTGTTATTCCGGAGCAACCATACGATCAAAAGCGGGTACGGGCTATGTTCTATCGCGCAGAGCACCGAAATGGTCCTGGAAGGAAACCGGCTCGATAGCCCCAGAAACCCAATGTGGGAGCGAGCCTGCTCGCGATGCCGACGGCACATTCACCATCGCCGCCAACTGACCCACCGCTATCGCGAGCAGGCTCGCTCCCACAGGGGAATGGCGGTGAATATAAAACTTGCGTCCAATCAAAATCAGTGTGGGAGCCGAGCTTGCTCGCGATGACGGCGGCACATCCAACATCACCGAAGCTGACCCACCGCTATCGCGAGCAAGCTCAGCCCCCACAGGGATTGGGGTGAACGCCGGATGTGTGAACACCCGCTCCCAGCGAAAATCCAGCGCTGATCAGATCCCGCTCAGCGCCAGATCCATCGCGAAATAAGTGAAGATCAGGTCTGCCCCCGCGCGCTTGATCGCGCCGAGGCTTTCGCGCACCACGCGGGCTTCGTCGATGGCGCCGGCCTGGGCGGCGAACTTGATCATCGCGTATTCACCACTGACCTGGTAAGCCGACAGCGGCAGGTTCGAAGCCTGGCGAATGTCGCGGATGATATCGAGGTAGGCACCGGCCGGCTTGACCATCAGCGCATCGGCACCTTCCTGTTCATCGAGCAAGGATTCGCGCAGGGCTTCGCGGCGATTCATCGGGTTCATCTGGTAACTCTTGCGATCGCCTTTCAGGGCGCTGCCGCCGGCCTCGCGGAACGGACCATAGAGCGCCGAGGCGAACTTGGTGGAATAGGCCATGATCGCCGTCTGGCTGAAACCGGCTTCGTCCAAGGCCTTGCGAATGGCCTGGACCTGCCCGTCCATGGCCGCCGATGGCGCGATCACATCGGCACCGGCGCGGGCCGCCGCCACGGCTTGCTTGCCCAGGTTGACCAGGGTCCGGTCGTTGTCCACTTCGTGCCCGTGGAGGACGCCGCAATGACCATGATCGGTGTATTCGCAAAAGCAAGTGTCGGACATCACGATCATTTCCGGCACCGCGTCCTTGCAGATCCCGGCCATGCGCGACACCAGGCCGCGCTCGCTCCAGGTGTCGCTGCCGTCGTTGTCCAGGTGATGGGACACACCAAAGGTCATCACCGCCTTGATGCCGGCACGGGCATAGCGCTCGATCTCGCCGGCCAGCTTCGATTCAGGAATGCGTACCACCCCCGGCATGCTCTTGATCGGCACGAAGTCATCGATTTCTTCTTCGACGAAAATCGGCAGCACCAGGTCGTTCAACGTGAACTCGGATTCCTGGAACAGGCTGCGCAGGCTCGCATTGCGACGCAGGCGGCGTGGACGGGCTTCGGGGAACTGACTGGTCATGGGACTCCTGGCAAATGGATGCTCGATCACAAGGGGGCACAGCTTATGCCCTGGTCGACCAGGGCACAAACGCCGGCAGGAAAACAGAGTGTTACCGGCGCGGCAATAATCGCCTCACAAGGTCAGCGAGCCATTGATGCAAGTCACCACCGCGCCGCCAATCCAGATCTCCTCCCCTATTTGCTCGACATGAATCCGCCCGGCCCGGCCCATGGTCAAGCCCTGGCTGACCACATAGGACGAAGGCGCCAGGCCCTTGTCCAGCATCCATTGCGCGAGCCCGGCGTTCAGGCTGCCGGTAGCAGGGTCCTCCGGCATGCCGTCACCGGCGATGAAGCCGCGCACTTCAAAGTGTGCCTCATCGCCATCCACGGCCCGATCCCAAGGTGCGATCACGCCCACGGCCAGGTCGAGCAATTGAGGATAATCAGGCTTGAGCGTCAGGACCTGCTGGCGATCCTTGAGCATCAAGGCCAGCCAGCCAGCACCATTATCGACCCATTGCGCCTCGACAATCGCCTCGGCGGCGAGCCCCAGCGCCTTGCGCACCCGCTCCAGCAGGTCGGCCTCCAGCGGACCGGACTTGAGCAAGGGCGGTGCGAGGAATGCCAACCCACGATCGTTGCGGCGAATCCTGACCAGGCCAACGCCACACTCCTGCACGATCTCCTGCCCTTTCGGCACGCCTCCGGCTTCCAGCCAGGCGTGGCAACTGCCCAGGGTCGGATGCCCGGCAAACGGCAATTCGGTCGAGGTGGTGAAAATACGCACCCGGTAATCGGCCTGCGGGTGCTGCGGCGCCAACAGGAACGTGGTTTCGCTGAGGTTGGTCCAGTTGGCAAAAGCCGCCATGCGCGAATCACTGATCCCATCGGCCCCCAGCACCACCGCCAACGGATTGCCCTTGAGGGGTACGTCGCTGAACACATCCAGTTGCTTGAAATCGAATCGGCGGGGCGGCGGGTTACTCATTCCGGGATCTTCAATCCACGTGCCACAGCCGGTCGGGCCAGGAAACGCTCCAGCACCCGCGTCACATTGGGGAAGTTCTGGATACCGACCAGATCACCTGCCTCATAAAAACCGATCAAGTTGCGTACCCAGGGAAAGGTGGCGATATCGGCAATGGTGTAACGCTCGCCCATGATCCAGTCCCGCCCTTGCAGACGGCCATCGAGCACCTTGAGCAGGCGCTTGCTTTCCTCGACGTAGCGATCGCGCGGCCGCTTGTCTTCGTAGTCCTTGCCGGCGAACTTGTTGAAGAACCCCAACTGCCCGAACATCGGCCCGATCCCGCCCATCTGGAACATCAACCACTGGATCGTCTCGTAGCGCGCCGCCGATTCCTGGGCCAGCAGCTGTCCGCTCTTGTCCGCCAGATAAATCAGGATCGCCCCCGACTCGAACAACGCCAACGGTTGGTCCCCCGGCCCATGAGGGTCGAGAATCGCCGGGATCTTGTTGTTCGGGTTCAGGGAAAGGAACTCGGGCGACAGCTGATCGTTGCTGGCGAAGTCCACTTTGTGGGGCTCGTATGGCAGGCCGATCTCTTCCAGCATGATCGAGACCTTCACGCCGTTGGGGGTTGGCAGGGAGTAGAGCTGGAGCCACTCCGGGTATTGGGCGGGCCATTTCTGGCTGATGGGGAATGAGGTCAAGTCGGGCATGGGACAGGCTCGGCAATTAAGGAAAGGCCTGAGAATAATCCAAGATGTGCCAGACAGCACCAGCGCATCACGGGTTTCACACCGACCGTTCTTAATTCCGCAACATCCTGTCACTAAGATTCGACTGACCTCCAAACAGGAGGCCTTACAGTGCACGGGATCAACCGAGATCGAACCAAAGGGCACGAAGAGACTCTGAGCAGTGCCCCTTTGGAACCGAAGCGGAGTAACGACACGGAAAAACACCCGAGGCCAACGCTTCCCGGTGCCCCAGGTTTGTCAGCCTGACTAGAGAGTTCAAAAGAACATTTATTCGATGATGAACCCACTGAATTTCGCCAGACGCTTCAAACGCCGTTCGTGGCTGTTGCTGCCGACGCTGCTTGTGACCTGTGGCCTGGTGCTGTCGCTGGAATCGAGCGTCAGTCGCGCCCAGCCAGTCGATGGCATCCAGACCCTGGTGTTCCTGCGCCACGCCGAGAAACCCGCCGGAGGCCTGGGTCAGCTCAACTGCCAGGGCCTTAACCGCGCCATCGACCTGGCGACCCTGCTGCCAGAAAAATTCGGCAAGGCCGACTACGTGTTCGCAGCCAACCCTACCCGCAATGTCGAAGAGGGTGAGCTGGACAATTCCTATAGCTATATTCGCCCGCTGATGACCATCAGCCCCAGTGCCATCAAGCTCGGGTTGCCGGTGAACATCAATTTTTCGGCCAACGATACCGGCGACCTGGCGGACGAATTGCTGCATGACAAGTACCACAACTCGACCATCTATACCGCATGGTCCCATGGCTACTTGCCGGAGCTGATCAACAAGGTTGCCGGCGAGGCCGTGGGCAAGAAGCAGACCATTACCGATGACTGGGCATCCGGCGATTATGATTCGCTGTATGTGCTGACCCTGACCTGGCACAACGGCAAGGCCAGCCTCACCAGCCAGAGCTACAAGCAAGGCTTGGACAACGGCCAGGAAGCCTGCCCGACTTGACCAAAAAGCCCCCCCCTGTGGGAGCGAGCCTGCTCGCGATAGCGTTGGCCCCATTGGCATTGATGTGACTGATGCACCGCTATCGCGAGCAGGCTCGCTCCCACCGGGTTAGTATTTTCCAATCATGAGCCCGAACTTGCGAGTTCACCCTCCCCGAACCGCCCGCTCACGCAGATACTCCAACACCGCCGCCTGCTCCCCCGAGAACTCGATCCGCCGCCCCCTTCTTTTCCCGCTGGAACGCGTACATCGGGTCGTAATACTCACGCAACAAGCCTTCGATCCAACCGCGATGCAAGTCGACGGCGCCGCTGCTGGCCTGCTCGGCCAGGGCGGTTTCCAGGATGTTCATCAAGCGCCGGTGACGGTCGCCGCCCAGGCGTTTGTGGATATTGTCCAGACTTGCCAGCAACCGCTCGGAAAACAGCGAAAAACCTTCGTCGCCATGCACGGCGACAAACTCCGCACACAGATCGACCACGTAATCGCGCAAGATCCGCTCCACCCGGTGCTCGAGGCTGTCTTCCAGCCAGACCATCGGAACCTGCTGCATACGCTGGTACAAGGACAGCGGCAAGGCGCAACTGCCGACTGCACGGCTCTCATCTTCAAGGATAAATTGTTCGATGCCGGCGGCGCGCTTTTTCAGCACATCCACCGCCAGGCGGTTTTCAAAATCGATGTTGGAAGGCTGGCCGGTGGCGCGTTTGCCGAAGCTCGAACCACGGTGGTTGGCATGCCCTTCCAGATCCAGGCTGTTGCCCAACTGACCCAGCACTTCAGTCTTGCCGGTGCCGGTCATGCCGCCCAGCAGCACCAGGTCGCACTGGCTCACCGCCTGCTCGACAGTCTCCAGCAGGAACGTACGCATGGCCTTGTAGCCACCACCGACCCTGGGGTAGTCAATGCCCGCTTCGTCCTTGAGCCACTGCTGGACGATCTGCGAACGCAAGCCTCCGCGAAAGCAATACAGCACACCGTCGGGATGGGCCTTGGCGAACTCGGCCCAGGCCTGGATGCGCTGGGCCTTGGTTTCACCGGATACCAGTTGGTGCCCCAGGACAATGGCGGCCTGCTGTCCCTGCTGTTTGTAGCAGGTACCGACGCGTTGCCGTTCGCTGTCGGTCATCAACGGCAAATTGACCACGCCGGGGAAGGCGCCCTTGATGAATTCGACCGGGGCACGGGTGTCCATCATCGGCCGGTCATTGAGGAAGATGTCGCGGTAATCGGTGATGTCATTGGCCATCAAGACACCTCGACCGCGTAGCTCTGTCGCTCGACCAGTTCGCCGATGGGCTCCAGTGCCAGGCCCAGTTCAGCGGCAACCCGCAGGAATTCGCCCTCGCCTTCGGCGGTGACAGCAATCAACAGGCCGCCACTGGTCTGCGGATCGCACAGCACGCGCTTGTGCAGTTCCTGGACCCGACCGACCTTGCTGGCGTAACTGTCGTAATTGCGTAGCGTACCGCCCGGCACACAACCCAGGTCGAGGTAGTACTCGACGCCCGGCAAACGCGGCACCGCGTCATAGCGGATGCGCGCGGTCAGTTGGCTGCCGTCAGCCATTTCCACCAGATGCCCGAGCAGGCCGAAACCGGTGACGTCGGTCATCGCCGTCACACCGTCGAGCTTGCCAAAGCGGCTGCCGGGTTTGTTGAGGGTGCACATCCAGTCACGGGCCAGGCCAACATCAGCGGCGCGCAGCTTGCCCTTCTTTTCCGCCGTGGTCAGGATGCCGATGCCCAGGGGCTTGGTCAGGTACAGGCGGCAACCGGCGGTAGCCGTGTCGTTGCGTTTCATGTGGCGCTTTTGCACCAGCCCTGTGACCGCCAGGCCGAAAATCGGCTCAGGCGCGTCGATTGAATGTCCGCCAGCCAGGGGGATACCCGCCTCGTCGCACACTGAACGACCACCGCGAATCACTTCCCGGGCAATTTCCGGGGCCAATACATTGACTGGCCAACCGAGGATCGCGATAGCCATCAGCGGGTCACCGCCCATGGCGTAGATGTCGCTGATGGCATTGGTGGCGGCGATGCGACCGAAATCGAACGGGTCATCGACAATCGGCATGAAGAAATCGGTGGTCGAGACCACGCCGCGTTCCTCGTCGATGGCGTATACCGCAGCATCGTCCCGGGAGGCGTTGCCGACCCACAGCTTGGGGTCAAGGTTCTGCGCACCGCTGCCGGCCAGGATCACTTCCAGCACCTGGGGCGAAATCTTGCAGCCGCAACCGGCGCCGTGGCTGTACTGGGTCAGGCGAATCGGCTCGCTCATGGGCATACCTCGTCTCAGTCAATTGGAACGAGTCTACCAGCAACGCCGACGGTCCTGTGTCGCTGCACGACAGTGCCCCCTTACGCCCTGCCACCTTTTGGTGCCCCTTCAAGGAACCGGGTAACAGGTCGTGCACGACGCCTGACCACAAGGACAGGAAAAATGTCCTAAATACATGTTTTTCAAGCCAGTACGAAAAACTGGTACAGGATGTGCAAACGTTTGCGAAATCACTCGCAACGCCAAAGCGAGTCGTGTTTTTTCAATCACGGAACCCGGGTTTCGACCCGCACGAACAAGGACTTTCCATGGACTTCAATCCTCGGTGTCACGCCGCGCCCGGCGTATTCGCAGCCGCTGTGCTACTGACCGCCGTTACCGGATTACTCAGCACCACCAGCCAGGCCCAGACGAGCGAAGTATCCGCCCAAGGTGAGGCGCTCAGCCCTGAAGCCACTTCCTCGAAAAAAGGTGTCTACCTGTCCGACTGGTACAACCAGGACCTGACGATCATCGGCAGCAAGGACATCAGCTTCGGCCCGCAACCCGTTGATGACGTCTATCTGGAATACGAATATTTCGGACGCAAGGGGCCGTTCGAGCTGTATGGCTATATCGACATCCCAAAGATCTTCGACATCGGCAACAGCCACGACAAAGGTGTGTGGGATCATGGCTCGCCGGTGTTCATGGAGCATGAACCGCGTATTTCCATCGACTACATGACTGGCCGCAGCCTGGCCATCGGGCCATTCAAGGAGTGGTATGTGGCGTTCGACTGGATCTACGATCACGGCAGCAATAGCGCCAATCGCGCGAACACCTTGTACAGCGGCCTGGGCACCGACATCGACACCCATTCGCGGGTCAACCTGTCGGCCAACTTCTACGGGCGTTATCAATGGGAAAACTACGGCGCCAGCAATGAATATTCCTGGGATGGCTATCGCGCCCAACTCAAATATATCGTGCCGATCAGCCAGTTCAGCAACGGCGCCTCGCTGACGTACATCGGTTTTACCAACTTCGATTTCGGTTCAGACCTGCACAAGGACAACCCGGCCCGCACCGCCAACGCCACAGTCGCCACCAACGTCTTGCTGTATTCGTTCACGCACCTGCGCTTCACCCTGGTGGGCCGTTACTTTCACAACGGCGGCAACTGGCAGGACGGCAGTGAGCTTAACTTTGGCGACGGTAACTTCCGCGCCCGCTCCGATGGGTGGGGATACTACGCGGGTGTCGGCTATCAATTCTGAGCCCCTGCTCGCCCTTTTCTAATCCATGGAGGTAACGATTCATGACCAATCGCCTGCTTGCTTCAATCGGTTTGGCCCTGTTCTGCTCGGCCGCCGGGGCCACACCGCCGCTTCAACCCAAAGTCATGCTGATCACGATGTTCGCTCCCGAGGCGCAGAACTGGATCGAACGCCTGCAACTCAAGAATGAGATCCGCGTACCAGGGCTGTCCGCCGAGTATCCAACGATCCGCTGCAATGCCGAGCGGGTTTGCCTGCTGATCACCGGCATGGGCCAGACCAACGCCGCGGCCTCGACACTGGCTCTGGCGCTCTCGCCAGCCGTCGACCTGCGCAAAAGCTATTTCCTGGTAGCTGGGATCGCCGGGATCAACCCGCACCATGGCACCCTCGGTACGACTGCCTGGGCCCATTACCTGGTGGAATTCGGCACCCAATGGGAGCTTGATTCGCGCGATGTACCCAAGGATTGGCCCACCGGCTACCTGGGCATCAACACCAAGGGGCCGAATGAAAAGCCGCCGCTGGACTACAAGACCGAAGTCTTCGAACTCAACCCGGCCCTGCAAGCCAAGGCATTTGCCCTCAGCCAGAAAGTGGCCCTGACTGAAAGCAAGGAGTCAGCCGCCTGGCGTTTGAAATATCCGTATGCACCGGCCAACCAGCCACCGGTGGTGACCCGCTGCGACACCCTGGCCGGCAACACCTGGTTCTCCGGTACGCGCCTGAGCGAACGCGCCGAGGTCTGGACCCGCCTGCTCACGGATAACAAAGGCGTCTACTGCACCACCCAACAGGAGGACAACTCCACCTACGAGGCCTTGCTGCGAGCCAGCCGCGAAGGTCGGGTCGATATCAACCGGCTGGCCGTACTGCGGGCCGGGTCCGACTTCGATCGTCCCGAACCCGGCGGCAACGAAGTGGACAACCTGCTCAAATACGCTGACCAGGGCGCGTTCGTTCCTGCACTGGAAAACCTCTTCCGCACCGGCAACCCGGTGGTGCAGGACATCGTGAAAAACTGGTCGGCGTGGGAAAACGGTGTGCCTGCTTTGTGATCTGTCGAAACTCACACCACAGGAAATGTGCAGGGGTGGTGAGCTAGTTTCCATAGCTCACCCGATGGAATTTTCCATTCCAGGCAGGATCACTTGAACATCCACCGAGCGTCCCCAGGAGACCGACGATGCACATGCCCCTTGCTGCCGACAGCACTCACTTCTATTACGGCCTGGACGCGCTACTTGGGCACCAGACCCAAAATGCCACTTGCCAGTTCGACGTCAAACGCTTCGACGACGCCGAACCGCCATGGTTCGTACTGCACGTACACCCACCGATGCCGGACGACCTGGATAAAGCCCAGATCGTAGTATTCAGCGCCGAAGGCCGGCAAACCAGTGGCATCGTCCGAAGCACCGAGCGCCTGGACGATGGCAGCCTGCGACTGAATGTCGAAAGCAACTGAGCCCTTCAGGCCTGCTGCACACTGCTGCGATACATGAACACCAGCGCCAAGGCCAGGCAGGCCATGGCCAGGATCCGGCTACCGGACAACCCGATGGCCGGGTTGCCCAGCCAGCCGAAGTTGTCGATCAACATACCCATGCCCAATTGCCCGACGATCACCGCCACCGTCGCCACGCCCGTCCCGACCCGCGGCACCGCACCGACCATCACCATCATGTAGACGACGCCGAACAACGCACCGCTGAGCTGCCATTTCGGCACATCCAGCAAGGTGACCGCGTGGGCCGGTTCGAAAAATACGATCAGCAACCCGGTGACCACAGCGCCCACAGCAAAGGTCAGCAGGCTGCTGCGCAGCACACCGACCGTCTGGCCCAGGCGGCCGTTGATAGCCGCCTGGACACTCAGCACCGCACCCGCAGCGACCACCACCAGCAATAAAATGAACAGACTCATATTCAACCTCGGGCAATCAGGACAAGGGCTACGACTATCAGTGCCAACGCCAGCCAACGTTCGCCGTTGACCCGTTTGCGGCTCGCACCGAACCAGCCGAAATGGTCGATCAAGACACTTTTGCCCACCTGGCCGGAAAGGATCGCGACCATCGTCATGGCGATGCCGATGTGGGGCGTGGCGAGCGTCAGCACCACCACGTAGATGGGCCCCAGGAAACCGCCGATCAGTTGCCAGCGTGGCAGTTCATTCAGCGCCGGACCTTGTTGCCGACCGCTGAGCAGTAACAGCAGGAAGAGAATCGCCGAGCCGACGCCAAAGATGCTCAGGGTGGCCCACAAATGCCCGACCTGGCTCCCAAGCGGCCCCAGCAGGCCGGCCTCTACCGACAAGCCCATACCGGCCAGGATCACCACGGGCAACAATAGCCAGCGCAAGAACGACCGTGGTTGGGCAGCCGTCACCGGACCGGCTTCGTTCAATGAGGAAACCTGCATGCTCAGAACCTGTTTGGAAAAGGAAGGCCGGCATTATCGGCTGGTGTCCCTGTGCGATAAATGGGAGTATCCCGACAACACTTTTGCGTAATACGCACAGGACCGCCACCCCATGCACGGCCTCAATGAACTCGGCTTCAAGGCGCTTCGCTTGTTTGTCGCGGTGCTCGATCACGGCAGTTTCTCGGAGGTGGCCCGGCGCGAAGGCTTGGCTCCGTCATCGATTTCCCGGCAGATCCAACTGATGGAGCAGGCCCTGAACCAGCAATTGCTTTACAGGCACACCCGCGCCGTGTCCCCCACCGAAGCCGGCCGCCTACTGGGGCATCATGCTCGGCTGCTACTGGTGCAATTGGAGGAAGCCGAACAAGCCTTGCAGGAACAGCACAGCGAGCCCTCCGGACTGGTGCGGATCAACGCCCCGGTGGTATTCGGCCAGCGCCACCTGACCCCGTGGCTGGGCCAGTTGTGCGAACGCTACCCAAAGCTGCAATTGGAGATCCAGCAGACCGACAGTTACGTCGACCCACTGCAGGAAGGCGCCGACCTGCTGTTTCGGATCGGCCCGCTGCATGATTCAGGCATGCAGGCGCGGGTCGTCGCCCCCCATCGTTTTCAGATCGCGGCCAGCCCCGCCTACCTGGCTCGCCACGGCGTGCCGCTCAAACCCCAGGATCTGGCGGCCCATCAATGCCTGGCCTACAAAGGCGTGACCGGCCAGCAGCGCTGGTTCTTCCGCCGCCCGGGCCAGGCCTGGACGCCCTACAGCGTCAAGGGCCCGATCACCAGCAACCATGCCGACACCTTGACCCAGGCCGCCGAACAAGGCCTGGGACTGGTGATGTTTCCGTCCTGGCTGATCGGCGAAGCGTTGCGCAATGGCAGGCTGGTCCCGGTACTGGAGGATTACCAGGCCTCCAACAGCCTCGAACCCCAGCAGATCGCCATTCTCTGGCCGGGCAGCCGACGCCTGTCGGTGAAGGTGCGCACGGTCATCGATTTTTTCCTGGAGTGTTTTGGCGAAGTGCCCTATTGGGATCGCTGAGCGCACTGTTAGGCTCAGTCGAACTTGACCAGGTTCAGCACCGGCAGAGGGCCGCCCGGGAACTGGGTCAAGCGTGCGCCTACACTCAGGGGCCCCAGGTCCACGGCGAAGAATCCCAAGCGCTCGATCAACTGCGCGACCTCATCGCGTGCCTGCACGTCGTCACCGCTCAGGAACAGCACCCGCTTGCCGCCTTCGGACGTCGGATCTGCCTCCAGCAGGCGCGCCAGCAAGTGATTGAAGGCCTTGACCACCCGCGCGCCCGGCACCCACTCACTGAACACCTCGGTGGAAGCCCGGCCCTGCAGATCAACCGCCTCGAACTCCGGGACTTTGATTGCATTGTTGGCATCGATCACGATGCGCCCGGCAAAGTCCGACAAACCACTCAACGCCTCCGGCAGCCTCGACCAATTAACGGCCACCAACACCATCGGCTGGGCCGCGGCTTGCTGCACGGTGCCGGCACGCACGGTGGGCCCCAGATCGGCGACCAGCCCGGCCAGGCTGTCCGGGCCACGGCTGTTGGCAATCACCACGTTGATGTTCTGGCGGGCCAGGGCGCGGGCGAAAGCACTGCCAATGGCGCCGGCGCCGATGATGCCAATGGTTTCGATACTCATGTCGTCTGTCCTCAAAGGTTGGGATAAGCCTGGCGGTGATGTCCGCCGTTGGGGTGCATATTGCTCTTGTCATTCCCGCCTGATTAGCCGGTAATAGCTTGAATCATTTTCAAGCATTGCTATCAGGCAGAACGCCATGGAAACCCTCGCCAACCTTGAATGCTTCGCCCGCAGTGCCGAGACGGGGAGTTTTTCCGCAGCCGCCAGGTTGCTGGGCCTGACGCCTGCCGCCGTCAGTCGCAACGTAGCGATGCTCGAGCGCAACCTGGGCGTGCGCCTGTTCCAGCGCTCGACCCGAAAATTGTCCCTGACCGAAAACGGCGAACACTTCCTGGCCAGTATCGGCGCTCACCTCGAAGCCTTGCAGACGGCCATCGGCGCCGTGACCACGGAACGGGGTGAACCGGCCGGGGTATTGCGAGTGAGCCTGTCACCGAGTTTCGGCATCGGGCATGTGTTGCCGCTGATGCCGCAATTCCTGGCTCGCTATCCGCTGATCCGGCCACAATGGCATTTCGAAAACCGCCGGGTAGACCTGATCGCCGAAGGCTTCGACGCGGCGATTGGCGGCGGCTTCGAACTGACGCCCGGCGTCGTCTCGCGCACCTTGGCACCGGCCCATCTGATCGCGGTGGCAAGTCCTGCCTACCTGGTTACACACCCCCGGCCCGCGCATCCAGAAGACCTGGCCCACTTCGATAACATCGTGCTGCGCTCGAGCCTGACCGGTCGCGTGCGCCAGGCCGTGATGCGCAACGCTGCCGGGCTTGAATCGGCGCTGCGGCTGCCCGAATCCATCGTCCTCAACGACCCCGTCGCCATGCGCGAAGCCACCCTGCTGGGCCTGGGTATCTCACTGTTGACGGTGCCGGACGTGCTGCCCTGGCTGGAACGGGGCGAATTGGTGCGGTTGCTGCCGGACTGGTACATGGACCTTGGCGCAATCTCCTTGTATTACCCCAGCCGCACATTGATGCCCGCCAAGACCCGGGGCTTTATTGACTTCATCACCGAACATTTCGAACGCGAAGGGCTGGCCAAGCGTTTCTGCGCGCTGGAATCCAGTGCAGCGCCCATGGGATGATCGGCCTCCGAGCACGACCATCCGTGGAGCGTTTCAATGTCATTGCTGAGTAAACAAGCCACCGCCCTGTTGCTGGCGGCCATCGCCAGCCTGGTCGTGGTACCTGCCCATGCCGCCCCGGCCAAAACCGCTGGCGATGCACCGGCACAGAAGGTTTCGATGCTGGGTGGCAAGCTTAACTTCACCCTGCCCAAGGGTTTCACGGCGACGCCGCTGCCCGCCGGTGAACTGACCCAGGGCACGGCCGGGGCAACGGGCACGATGTACAGCAATGCCGCCAGCAGAACCGTTGTGATCACCGCTGAAAACACCATCGTCAACGGCGCGAATGTGAAGGACAACGACAATGCCTTTCTCGATACCACCTTCGCCGACTTCGCCGTTCAGAAAACCAAGGCCCTGCCGGACGCCAAGATCCTCGGCGAAAAAAGCCTGACCCAGAAAGGCACCGGCCTGGGTCTGCGCCAGCTCGATACCAGCGCCACCCAGGGCGGCGGGCCAACCCTGGACACCACGTTGATAGGCGCCTCCGGCACGCGCATGGCGGTGGTGCAGATCATCTCCCGGGCCAGCGACAAGACCGGTCATGAAGCGTTGGTGAAACAGATCGCCAGTGGTCAGTGACGGGCACCGCATAGCCCCCAATCGCGAGCAAGCTCGCTCCCACAGGGATTTACAGCGGGTCAGGGGTTGAGTCGCTCCAGCCAGGCTCGCAGGTCCTGCACCTCCTGCGCACTGATGCTGTGGCCCAGGCCCAGGTAGGCATGGAATTCCGGTTCCAGCGCCAGGGTCTTCAGGAATGTGTTGGCCTCGGTGCCATCGTGGTAGGGAATGATCGGGTCTGCCGTGCCATGGCCGATGAATATGGCCAGTGCCCGTCGCGACTCGTCGGGGGTCAGTTCCGCCCGCAGCACCGACAGGACACGCCCGCCCATCGCGGCAATGCCGCCGACAGCTTCGGGGTGTCGCAGGGCCACCTCGTAGCTCATCATCGCCCCCTGGCTGAACCCCACCAGATAGACCTTGCTCGCGTCGGTCGAATATTTGACCCGGGCCTTGTCGATGAAATCCAGCAGCACCTGGCCGCTGGCCTTCAGGTCCGAGGCGTCACCGTCATAGGCGCCCTCGCCCTTTTTGGCGAACCACTGGTAACGGTCCTGCTCCATGCTCTTCGGCGCCCGCACCGAGAGGTAGTTGTAATCCCGGGGCAGTTCGTCCTTGAGTTCGAACAGGTCCTGTTCGTTGCTGCCGGAGCCGTGCAGGAAGATCACCAGCGGGCGGTTACCGGCTTGCCCATCGACTTGGGCCAGGTAGTTGAGCGGCAAGTCCGTGTGCAGCGAGGGTTGGGCCTGCAACCCGGACGAGACCAGCAACAGAAACAGGGTGAGCGCTTTAAACATCAATCTTCCTCCATCGTTCGATAGCCGCACAGCAGACACGGTGCCGGTGGTAGACAGCGGTTATCAGTGGTTGCTCAATTCGATCCGGCACTGCGCTATGATCAGCGGCGACCATCGACAAGCGAGTCAGAAAAAGTGCGTCCATTACCACGGATTGGTGTTGGCCTCAGGGCCCCTCATTATCAAGCGTTCCTGGAGGGCCATCCCGCCGTCGACTGGCTTGAGGTTCATACGGAGAACTACTTGGGGCCTGGCGGCAAGGACCTGCATGTTCTGCGATGCCTGGCGCAAAGATATCCCATCAGCCTACATGGCGTCGGACTGGGCATCGGCTCGGTCCATGGTTTTTCCAGCGCCCATGTCGAACGCATACGACGCCTGGCTGCGGACGTAAATCCGTTCCTGGTATCCGAGCATTTGAGTTGGGGGGCGATTGAAGGACGATGCCTCAACGACCTGCTGCCGCTACCCCTGGTTGAAGCTTCGCTGGACCTGGTCTGTGACCGGGTCGACCAGGTCCAGGATACGTTGGGCCAACAGTTGTTGCTCGAAAACATCTCCACCAGCTTGCGCTACCACGGCGATACCCTGGGCGAAACCCAGTTCCTCGCCGAAGTGGTGGCACGCACCGGAAGTGCAGTGCTACTCGACCTCAATAACCTCCACGTCAATCAGTACAACCATGGTGAATGCGCACTCGCCGCCCTGGAGGCTCTGGATAAATCGGCTGTTCGCGAATTTCATCTGGCGGGCCATAGCCAGGAAGAGGACCTGTTGATCGACGATCATGGCAGCGCGGTGGCGGAACCGGTCTGGGCACTGTATCGCAATGCCTTGCGCCGGTTTGGCCCGGTACCGGTACTGGTTGAATGGGACACACGCCTGCCGCCGCTGGGCGAGTTGCTCGATCAGGTCGAGATCGCTCGGACGATTGCCCGGGAGGTGTTGCATGACACGTGAAGAGTTGGCCGCGCTGCAGATCAGCTTTACCCAGGCGCTGGATAGTTCATCATCGCCCTCTGCCCTGCCACAAGGATGGTTGGAGACGGCAAGCGCTGGCGACCGGCGACGCTTCGCACGCTATCGCAGCGGGCTGTGGCGGCATCAGGAGCAGTCGTTGGCCTTGACCTATCCCGTCATCAAGGCGCTGGTGGGCGATCATTTTTTTCGCTCGCTCGCCTATGACTATGGGCGGCGCTATCCGTCGCGACATCCAGACCTGGGCATGTTCGGCGAGCGCCTGCCGACTTTCCTCGATCAATATCCTTCCGTAGCGCCCTACCCATATTTTGCGGCGGTGGCCTCATTGGAATGGGCCCTCCACCTTGCCTCTCATGCCCGAAAAGCCACGGCACTCGATCCTCGGGCACTGGCCACAATGAGCAGCGCCGAGCTGGATATCCAACGATTCACCTTGTCGCCGGGCTGTGGACTGCTGCCCTGCGAATGGCCGGTGGTCAAGATATGGGCCGCCCATCGCCAGCAGAGCCAGCCTCTACCGTCAGTGAACCGCCACGCCTGCACCGCTCTCGTCTATCGAAACGGCTGGAGCGTCGAAGCACGCGAGGTCGAGCCCTGGGAAGCCGCGGCGCTGGAGCGCTTGGCGCAGGGCACGACCCTGGGCGAAGCGTTGATCGCCGCCCAGGAGCGTTACAGCGCGCTGGGTCAGCCCCAACTGGTCGATAGCGCTACCCTGGTCACCCGCTGGTTGAATGATGGCCTGCTGACTGCCGTTCCCTGAGCCCTGCCAAAACACCTGTATCGGGCCATTCTGTCTCCGTGGTCGCGTACTGCTGGGGCCGAACCCCCATTGTAGACAGCCGGCGACATCCTGTTACATCTTGAATCATTTTATAAGCTTATATCGATTAGAAATATTCTGGTCGTGGGCTACAAATAGAAAGCACCTTGCAAACTCCCCAGCAATAGATTCGATTTCGCGGTGAAGATACGACGGGCACATAGCACTTTCGATAGACAACGAGTGCTGTGTAACCTGACAGGAACGGATTCCGAACAAGTCGCCAGACGCGGCCTGTACCAAAAGGGAGCGGTAAATGTATCCAAACAGTTACTTGAGCGAATCAACTCCGCGCACACGGCGTCCTCTTATCGCTGTTTGCCCCTCGACCTTCATGACTCCCTGCATACGAAGTTCCGGCACGACTTGCTGGTCAAGTTCGCTTGTCGCGGGCACCGTTAAAAACCCATTTAAAAATCAAATAATCCGCTGAACGCCTGATACATGTTTACAGACTGACTGTAATACGGTCCGTTCGTGTGTGCGAAAGACTCATAAAAATTAATGACTGTATAAAACCTTGACCGGGAACTTGCGTGATGAATCTAAAGGATATTCTGGTAGCCACCGCGTTGGCCTCCATCAGCAGTGCTTCGCTGGCCGATGTGGCAACTGATAAAACAGCAGAGACCGAGGTTTGCTACGGCGTAGCCAAGGCAGGTCATAACGATTGCTCCGACAGCAGTTGCCTGCACGACTGCTCGGAAATGAGCAAGGTCGACAACGATCCACTTGAGTGGGTCGCTGTACCCAAAGGCACCTGCACGCAGATGGGCGGCGTCGTCAAAGCCCAGCCAGATGCCTGCCCGTTCGACGAGCCCGCTGTCGCTGCGACCGTTGACGTTGGCGCCGGGGAACGGCTCTTCAACGCCGGCGATCATGCCCGCGGCATCGTAGCCTGCTCTTCCTGCCACGGCACGGCTGGCGCCTCTGAAAACGCCGAGTACCCAAAACTGGCAGGTCAGTTTGCCAAGTATGTGGAGACACAACTGCGAGCCTTCCGTGATGCCTCGCGTCCATCTCCTGTGATGGTGACCGTGGCCAAGTCCCTCAGCGACCAGGACATCGCCAACGTGGCGCAATATCTGGTCCAGTCTTCGGGCACGGCGCAGCCTCAACCGGGGGTTGTCGCGTCCTCCACAGCACTCATTCATCAAGAAGTGAAATCGGGCAGCGTGCCTAACTGAATTCACCGTGCTCCTATATACATTTCATTAACCGCTTCAGGCGCCGATAGAGCAGCGTAGAACAATACGCGCTCAACAATAGCGCTTGGCCTGGTTATGCTCGGGACAAAAAACTGCAATTAAAAAATTTGCAGCACGTACACTTTCGCCTTTGAAAAGTACTGAATAAATAAATAAACCAGCACCTTGATTTAAGATAAATATTAAGTATTGTCAGTCTATGGACGCAGCCATCTGAAAGGGACGACACCAAATGTCAAGTAACATTGTGGATTATGACTTTGCTGACATTCCATTAAAGTCATTGATTGCCCATTCTTCTCAGGGCCAACGTCTGAAACCATTACTGTCGCTGCGATATGCCTTTCGAAGTGATGAATTCTGGCGCGACCTGGATCATTGGAAAGACATTGATGCCCAGTTGTTTCTGAATCATCTGTGGCAAGAAAAAAATGCCATTACCAGCGTTGGTGCACTGGGTGCATTGATCAAGAACAGAATCAGTGCCGCGTTCCTGAGAGACCTTGAAGAAGGTCATCAGATGGCTCCGATGTCTATCCGGCTGACGCCCTATATCCTCTCGCTGATTGACTGGGACAACCCTTACCTGGACCCGTTGCGGCGCCAGTTCCTGCCCCTGGCCTCGGAGATATCCATCGATCATCCCATGGTGAAGCTTGACCCCATGGGCGAGCAGGATGATTCACCGGCCCCGGGGCTGACCCACCGCTACCCGGACCGCGTGTTGTTCCTGGCGACCAATGTCTGTCCGGTCTACTGCCGGTATTGCACCCGCAGCTATGCGGTGGGGCTGGACACCGATGCGGTGACCAAGAAGAAGATCAACGCCCCCGGCGAGCGCTGGGAGCCTGCCCTGCGCTACATAGAAGCCAATTGCAGTGTCGAGGACGTAGTGATCTCGGGCGGCGATGCCTATCGACTCAAGGCCCGGCAGATCACCGAGATCGGTGAACGACTGCTGGACGTTCCCCATGTACGACGCATGCGTTTCGCCACCAAGGGGTTGGCGGTACTGCCGATGAAGATCCAGAGCGATCACGACTGGACCGATGCCATTTCGCGCTTGTCGGACCGGGCGAGGAAGATGCACAAGTCCATTGCGATACACACTCATTTCAACCATCCGAACGAAATAACGGCGATCACCGCCAAGGCCTTGGAAATGCTCTATGAGCGTGGCGTCGAGGTCAGGAACCAGGCCGTCATCCTCAAAGGCGTCAATGACAACCCGCAGACCATGCACCGTTTGAACGAATGCCTTGCCTACCTGAACGTGCGTCCCTACTACTGTTTTCAAGGGGACATGATTCGTGGTGTCGAGGCACTCAGAACCAGCCTTTGCGATTCGATCGCCCTGGAAAAATCCACCCGTGGCCTGATTGCCGGGCATAACACGCCGCATTTCATCGTGGATCTGCCCGGCGGTGGCGGCAAGCGCGATATCCATAGCTACGACTACTACGACCAATACCTGGGTATCGCCGCCTATCGCGCGCCGGCCGTAAAGGAGGACAAGGTTTTTCTTTACTGCGACCCGCTCCATACCCTGACCGCAGACGCCCAAGCCCTCTGGATGAATCCGGCGACGCGGACACAGTTGCTCGAAGATGTACTGAAATCCGTCAAATAAGTGTTCAACCACCGTGAATGGAAGCATAGAAATGAGCGAAACCAACAAGATTGACTGGGTCCACCATACGTCCTACGTCCACGCCATTGAGCAATCCAAATCGACTGGCAAGCCGATACTGATTTATTTCCATAGCCAGTCCTGTAATGGCTGTAATCGCTTGGTGGACAGCGTTTTCAACGACCCCCAGCTTATCGGTGCGGTCAATGAGTCAACGATTCCGGTGTGGGTTGAAGTAGAGAACTCCCAACCCGATCCACGCATCTCCGAGTTGGTCGGGAGCCACATCTTCATCATGTCGCCGGTTCTCCAACTCATATCCAGCGACGGTGACATCTACCATAAATTCCTCGGCGCTCCGCTCCATACCCGACTCGACCTGGGGTACTGCCGTGTGCATCACGACGTCGAGGGTGATATCGATGCCAGCGAAACCGTTTCCCAACTCTCGGTAGGCCTGGCCAAGCAGGCCATGGCCAGCTTCAACTATTCCATCGCCGAATCGAAATTGCGAAAGGCGCTGAACGCCAGCAGTACGGCCAGCGTGGCGGTGCGGGAAGCGGCGTATTGGCTGCCTATTGTGCAGGCCCGTGGACAATACCCTGAAGACAGCTTGTCCGAAGATGGCATCGCGCAGACAGCCATTGCCCGCGAAGTGCGCCGCTTCTGCAATACGCTGATCCAGGTGCCGGACCATGAACTGATGGCCGACTGGCCGGGCGTCCAGGGCGAAGGCGGCTGGGCCCATTACACTGACTGCCTGCGTGAGTTGTGCCTGGGCATCTACCAGATGCTGCTGGATGTCGCGACCGAAACGGCGCACAAGCGCGCGGCACAAGGCCGCGGATTGACCCGTGCGCAAATGATCATCCGGGACTGGCAGATTTCCTTCCGAGACCTGCAAGCCAGCCTCATCGGTCTCAAGGGGTCCGAATACGATCAGCAGCACCTGCATCAGAATTACACCCTCGGCAAGCAGCGGACAATTCGCAACAACATCGTCCACTGCGTCATGGCCGAGTTCTGGGCGCACTCCCCTGCTATCCGTTCTACCCTGGAAGCCAGCCGGACGGGCATCCGCCACTCCCAGGACGTCAGCCCGGCGTTGCTCAACTGGAAGATACATGGCCCGGCCCCCTACAACTTCGGCAGCATCCAGTCGTTGCTGACCCTCTGGGAAAAACGCCACCAACAGCTGGTGGAGGAGTTCTCCGGGATCACCGACGCCGAACTCGACGCCTCGCTGAACTGGTGGGAAGACTCGCCTGTCTCTGTGAAATTCCGTCTTTGCCGACTGGGTTGGCACTTCCACGATCATGCCGCGGTCGTCGAAACCATTTGCCAGCGAATCGGCCATGAACGATCGGAAACCGAACTGCTCGCCAAGCTCCTGTTCAACGCACTGGGTCGCGCCGAGGGTGAAATGGTGGGCCTGTCGCGAGACGAGCAGCAAGCGCTTTTCGCCAGCGCCGCCAGCCAACTGAAAACCCGCAGCGATGAGCTTGCCCGCGTCTACGAGGGCTACCTCTACAAGCGGGAAAACGCCTCCTACGCCACGTCGAATACTCAGCCAGTAGCCGCGGCCGTGTAATGAAAAAATGCGGCGCGCAATGCGCGCCGCTTCAAGGATGGAATGCGTGATGAATATTCTGCAGCAGATGTTTGGCGACCAAACCGAGGTGTTCCTCGACACGTGCTGGCCCAAGCGCTCATACGTCGCCGACGGTGCAATGAGCCGCTTTACGCAATTGTCGGCCCTGGAAGAATTCCAGGACATTCGAAAGCTGTTCAATGCGCTGCCTGGGCCCGTCGACCTGCTCTTTGCAGGTGGCAAGCGTATTACCGTGGCCAGGTCCGCCGATGCCCTCGCTCCGTACAACGATGGCGCCGCGATGGTCTATATGAAGGATCTGGAAGCGCTCCCGGCGATATCCCTGGCCTGCGATGAACTGGCGAAGATACTCGACATCCCAAGGCACTATGTCAGCTGCGAGGCGTTCGCGGCCAACCATGGCGTGGAAGTGGCGACGCACTTCGATCATGAAACCAACTTCATGATCCAGATCAAGGGCGAGAAGACCTGGAGGTTCGCCGAAAACACTTCGCTACCAGATCCCATCTATCCATTTTTCCCGAATAACCCGAACCGCTTCTACCAGGAAGGTACGCATCCCTACACCGGCGCCAAATTGCCGCTGACGATGCCCGAAGGCCACGAGGAGCGGCTGGTCAAGCCCGGCACCACGACGTTCATGCCCCGAGGTTATTGGCATGCCACGGTGGCCCACGAAGAGTCCTTTTCCATCGGTTTCGTGATCAACCCGCCGACTGTTGCCGACATCATTACCTATGCACTGCTGGACCGTTTGCATGGGGACGAACGACTCAGGGCTCACCCGCTCGATACGCTGTCGGAGTCTGCACTCCAGCGCATCCTGGGCGATATACAGAGCGGCCTGGACGAAGTCGCGAAGTTGTCCAGGACATTGCCGGCAGAAGCGCTGCTCCAACGCTACAAGCAATCGAGGAAAGGGAACATTCGCACACTTACCTCCCTATGACCGCTTTCTTGATTGGAATCCGTACCATGCGCACTGCACAAGCTCTGTTTGTGGGGATCACGGCGTTGATGCTTGTCAACGTGATCGATGGGCTCAAGGAGGTGTATTTCGGGATCCTGCTGCAACGCCTCGACAGTGTCATCGCGACATTCGTGTTATTCGCCGTCGCCTGGCCTGTGTTCTTTCTCGGCTACATGGCCCGGAAACGCTCGACGCCTGCCCTGCTTTCGAATCCGGAAAAAAAGGCCTCCATCCGACGTTGCCTGCTGATGTTGAACGTCAGCTCCGCCGCACTCTGGATCTCCTTTCTGCTGGCATTGAAATGGGTGGAGCCGGCCATCGTCAGTGCGCTGGTGGGCGGGGTCGGGATAATTTCGACGCTCGTGCTGAACAAACTGTTGCGTCCGACCGCGATCATGATCCGGGCCGACTATATAGCCGCCCTTGTCATCGCACTGGCCAGCGTCTACCTGGGGTGGGTCTCGATGGACGGACGCACCGCCGTCAGGGATGAGTTCGACAGCAACCAGGTGCTGCTGGGCTACCTGATGATGCTCGTGTGCGGTGTCGCGATGGCATTGACCAGCATTCTCTCGAAGGTCGTCGCGGATCACGGGGCGTCGAGTCACTATCTCTATGCCCATCGGTTCTATCTCTTGCTGGCGGTTACCGGCATCTACACCTCTTTGAACCTGAGCGAGATCGCCGCCGTCATCGATCATCTCGACGCCTTGGTCCTGCTGGCGTTCGTCGGCGTGATCCTGCCCTTGTTATTGCTGCAGGAAGGGATAAAGCGCTGCGAACCCGTCACCACGGAAGCCATCCTGGCGGCCGCTCCCTTGTTCACCATCATTTTTCAAACCGTTGATTCGAGACTGGCCTTTTCAGTGTTCAGTTTCGCGGGAGTGGCCCTGATCTGCCTGGCCGCAACCTACAACGGCTATTGCCACCTTAGTCGCCTTTCAGTCGAAGGAGTTAGAACATGAAATACGCGGTGATCGTCGATGCCTACTCGACCGGGGCAAGCCTTGCGGACGAACTCAAGTTGTATGGAATAACCTGCATCCATGTGCAGACATCCGCCGAAATTCTCGAATATGACGTGGACAGCTACAAGCCAGAGGATTTCCAGCAGCGGTTTGTCGCGACGCAAGATCTCAAGGCGCTGACGGACAAATTGGCTGAATTCGAACCGGCGTTCATCATTCCCGGATGCGAGTCCGGCGTTGAGCTGGCCGACCAGCTCAGCGAGTTGATGGGCACGCCTGGCAACGGCACGGCGCTGTCAGCCTGCCGCCGGGATAAATGGCACATGGCCAAGCGGCTGCATCAGATGGATATCCCGGCGGCACGGGTCGCCTTGATTCATCAGATGAGTGAGGTCGAGGCCGCGATCGAGACGATTGACGGCTGGCCGGTGGTCATTAAGCCGGTCAACAGCGCCGGGGCGGACGGTATTCATTTCTGCTACGAGATGGTGCAGGTGCGTCACGCGGTGGACAAGGAGCTGGGCCGACTCAACGAAATGGGGCTCATCAACGACACGCTGCTGGCGATGGAATACCTGGCTGGCCAGCAGTACCTGGTACAGGCTGTTTCCCGCGACGGTGAACATTTCGTCTTCGAGATCTGGCGCGACAATCGCAAGCCCGTTCCAGGCGCCGGGGTGGTCAACGATCGTGAGGTGCTGATCGACCTGCTCTCGGAAGAAGCGGCTCCCATCATCGCTTATGTTCACCAGTGCCTGGATGCATTCGGCGTCAACATCGGCCCCTCGTTCCTGGAAGTAATGGTGACGGCCAACGGACCGATGCTGATCGAGTGGGCAGCCCGGATGATGGGGACCCAGGAGCTCAGCGCGATGACTCGCGTGCGCGGCGTCAACGCCGTCAATCTCTGCGCGGCCTGCTATGCCGATCCCGAGGTGTTCTATTCGATGCTGGATAAAGTCAACCGATCGAACGCGACGTGCGAAGTCATCGGGATGATCAACAGCGTCGCCGGCCAGGTGATCCATCGCCGTTGGCTCGATGAACTGAGCGCCAGGCCAAGTTTCTTCAAGATGATCAGGGCCCCTGAAATTGGCGACAGCGTCGCGCCTACCATCGGCATCTCGACGAACTACGGCTTTATCTATCTGGTTCACGAAGACCCTGCGGTTACCTATGCCGATTACCTGTGGATCCGGGAAAAGGAGGCCGAGGCCACCGGCTTTTTCGACGTGCAACTCAGCCAGGAAGCTGTCGCGCAAGCCTGCTGACTTTGATCGGGATGGAGCGGACTCAATGAAGCTATATGTGGATCATCAATGCACGTCGCCCTTTGCCATGTGCGCGTTCGTAGCGCTCAAGGAGTGCCGGTTCGATTTTGACCTGCACTACCTCGACCTCTCCCAAGGCGATCACCAGCGGCCGCCATTTACCGGGATCTCGCTCACCCACCGCGTTCCGACGCTGGTGGACGGGACGTTTTCGCTGGCTGAATCGTCCGCCATCGCCGAATACCTGAACGACATTGCGCCGGGCGCCCGCTTGTTCCCGGTTGACGTTCAGGCCCGCGCCCAAGCCCGGCAGGTCCAGGCCTGGCTGAGGAGCGACTTCTTCAACCTGCGCGGCAACCGGCCCACGGAGACCATCTTCATCGCACCGTCGCAGGAACCGCTGGGGCCATTGGCGATGGCCGATGCCCGGCGGCTGGTCGAGACCTTGTCCCATAGCCTTCGGGACGGGAGATCGTTTCTTTTCGACGATTGGAGCATCGCCGACGTCGATGCCGCCGGCATGTTGAACAGGCTCATCTACAACGGCGACCCGGTTCCCGAGACGTTGAAGCATTATGCGCTTCGGGCGTGGGATCGCGAGAGTGTCCATCAATGGCTGGATCTCGACCGACAGGGCAATACGACTTCCTCCGGGCGCTGAGCCCGGTTGGCCCGGGGCGTCAATGCCCCCTCAACGCAAGAGTTGGCAATGGAACTATTCAATACACTTGGAAGGACTGTCGTCCCCTTTATTCCGATCGTTGAAAACCATGTAGGCCTCTATGCCTGCGGCCCCACGGTCTACCACTATGCGCACATCGGGAATATGCGCACATACATCTTCGAAGATGTCCTGGCCAAGACCCTGCGTCATCAAGGGCTGGTGGTAAAGCACGTCATGAACATCACGGATGTCGGGCACCTGCAATCCGACGCCGACGCCGGCCATGACAAATTGATGGTGGGTGCCGCTCGCGAGAACAAGACCCCCTGGCAGGTCGCTCAATTCTACGAAGAAGCGTTTTTTCGTCACTGCGGCCTGTTGAATATTACCCGGCCTGACGTGGTCTGCCGGGCGACGCAGCATATTCCCGAAATCATCACGCTGATCGAACGCTTGCTGGAAAAAGGCGTGGCCTATGAAAGTGCCGGCAATGTCTATTTCAGCGTGGAAAAATTTCCTGCCTATCATGAACTTGGACAGCTGGTGCTGGACGAGCAAAGAGCCACTGAGCGTGTCAGTCACGATCCATTGAAGCGGTCGCAAGCGGACTTCGCCTTATGGTTTTCGACCTCGAAGTTTCCTGGTCAGATCATGAAGTGGGAATCTCCCTGGGGCCTGGGATTTCCCGGCTGGCATATCGAGTGCTCAGCCATGGCAAGCAAGTACCTGGGTGAAAGGGTCGATATCCATTGCGGTGGTATCGATCATATCAACGTCCACCATTCCAACGAGATCGCGCAATCGGAATGCTGCTTCGGTCACCGTTGGGTCAACTACTGGTTCCACTGCGAGTTTCTCAACGTGGAGGCAGAGAAAATGTCCAAGTCCAGCGGGGAATTCCTCACTGTGGACTCGCTGGTCGACAGAGGCTACGACCCCTGCGCGTTCCGGTTGCTGGTCCTGGGCTCGCATTATCGCAGCGCCCTGGCTTTTTCATGGGAGGCCCTGGATGACGTCGCCACGGCATTGCAAAAAGCTCGGCGACGGATCAGCAGTGCCCTGGAGAACAACAGCCCTCCCGGCGAAGCTTTTTCAGCACTGCATGCCGCGTCCTATCGAAGGTTCTTCGCTGCGCTCGAAAAGGACCTGCACACGCCAAGCGCCATGGCTGAGTTCTGGTGGGTGATCAAGTCCAATGAACTGACTGAGTCGGAACGCATCGACCTGCTACGCAGTTTCAATGCGGTGCTGGACATCGGTTTATTCGACACTCAGGCCACCCGCCTGACATCGGAACAAAGCGACTTGATCGCGGCGCGTAACGTTGCCCGTAACGAAAGGAACTGGGCGGAATCCGATCGAATCAGGGATTTGCTGCTGGCCCAGGGCATCAGCCTCAGCGACCTGAAGGCCTGAACGGCCTCAGTCGCCACCACGAAGGAACGACAGTTTGAATATCGAGCGTATCAGGCAACAGTTTCCGATTTTCTCCCTGGCATCGGCGAGCAACAGCGTGTTTCTCGACAGCGCCGCCGGGACCCAGATGTGCAAGCGCGCCCTGGAGGCGAGCGTCGAGGCGGCGATTGAAAACAATGCCAACCTGGGCGGCCATTTCTCGACATCGGTCATTGCAGAAAAAGCCATCGGCCAGGCACGGTGCGCAGCAGCCGCACTGGTCAATGCCCACTGTGCCGAGGAAATCGTGTTCGGCCAGAACATGACGACGCTGACGTTTCATCTCTCCCGTTGCCTCGGCCGAAGCCTTGGCAAAGGCGACGAGATTGTCCTGACCCAGTCAGATCATGAAGCCAATATTTCGCCCTGGCTCGAATTGGCGAAAGACCTGGAACTGAAAATTCGCTGGCTGCCGTTCGATCCCCTTACCTACGGTTTCAGCACCGCCGACATGGAGTCGATCATTACGGAACGTACCAAGGTCGTCGCGTTGAGCTATGCGAACAACGTCACCGGCACGATCAATGATGTCGCCGCGGTTGCCGCACTGGCCAAGCGCAAAGGCGCAATGGTCTATGTCGATGCGGTTCAGTTCGCCCCCCATGGGGTGATCGATGTGCAGACCCTGGGGTGTGACTTCCTGGTGTGTTCCTCGCACAAACTCCACGGCCCCCATCACGCAATCCTCTGGGGTCGCCTGGCGTTGCTCGAAAGGCTCATGCCCTACAAACCTCGCCCCACTGCCGATAAGCCGCCCTATAAATTCGAAACCGGGAGCAAGAGCCGAGAGGCGATCGCCGGAATCCTGGGGACCATCGATCATCTGGCATGGATCGGTCGCGAGTTCGGAGCGTGCGGCGAGCAGACTGGCAAGCGACAGCAGATTGTCGCGGGGATGCACGCCATCGTCGAATACGAGCAGCGGCTGGTGCAGTCAGCCCTGGAAGGATTGAGCAGCTTCAAGGGTGTTCATATCCACGGCTACCGAACGTCACATGAACGGGAACGCCGGGTGCCGACCGTCTCCTTTACCCTGGAGTCGACACCCAGCGAAATGATTTCCCGGCACATGGCCGAACAAGGCATTCGTCTCTGGCATGGTCATCATTTCAGCCCGCAGACCGTTCGCGCCCTGGGCATTGACGAGCATGACGGCGTGGCCAGGATCAGCCTTGCGCAGTACACCTCTGAAGACGACGTTCATCGTTTCCTGTCAGTAATGGATGACCTCGTTCGAATCATGCCCTGAGCAAGCCACCGGACAGCGGATCGGCCTGCCTCAGCAATCGCAGCAAATGACCTGGTCCGCCACGCGCTCCACTGAACCGGTCAGGCGAAAGCCTTCATCGAGCCAGCCCATGACGCCGCCGATCATTTCCTTCACCGGGTAACCCAAGGTTGCCAGACGCACCGCCGCCTTGTTCGCGCCATTGCAATGGGGGCCGGCGCAATACACCACGAACAGGGTGGTCTTGGCGTAGGCGGCCAGTGCCTGGGCGGTGATCGTGCGAGTTGGCAGGTTGATCGCCCCGGGTACATGGCCGCGCTCGTAGGCCAGTGGTCCGCGTACGTCCACCAACACAAAATCAACGTTGCCGACCTGTTGGCTGGCATGAACGTCGGAACAATCCGTTTCGAATGTCAGGCGACTACTGAAATGCTGCAGGGCGATATCGGACGGGGCAGCAGGCACTTCGCGAACCAGGCTGGTCATGGGTGTGTACTCCAGGATAGATAAGGCATGAAGAGACTTTATCCCCCTGGTGCTTACCGCTACAGTGGCGCACAAGACACTCTGTGGGAATTTTCCGCCAAATGCAGCCTACTCCTGGTCTGGTCGCGATCCTCGCCTACGACGGCCTGTGCACTTTCGAATTCGGTGTTGCCGTTGAGATCTTCGGATTGGAGCGACCGGAATTCGATTTCCCCTGGTACGCGCATCGGATCGTCGCGGTCGATAAAGGGCCGATGCGCGCCATGGGCGGCTTCCAGGTATTGGCCGATGGCGGCATGGAACTGCTCGAAACCGCTCGGACCATTGTCGTGCCAGGCTGGCGCAGCCGCAGCGAGCCACCGTCCCCGGCGTTACTCGAGGCGCTGCGCAGGGCCCACGCCCGTGGTGCGCGCCTGCTGTCGATCTGCTCCGGGGCCTTCGTACTCGCCGCCGCCGGGCTGCTCGATGGCCTGGGCGCCACGACGCATTGGCGCTACACCGACGAACTGGCCGCAAGCTTTCCCGCCGTGCGGGTAGACCCGGATGTGCTGTATGTAGATTCAGGACAGGTCATCACCTCGGCGGGCAGCGCCGCCGGTATCGATGCCTGCCTGCACCTGGTGGCACGGGACTATGGTGTCCAGGTCGCCAACTCCGTGGCGCGCCGATTGGTGATGTCGCCGCAACGTACGGGCGGCCAGGCCCAGTTCATTCCCTCGCCGGTCAGCCGCACGCCACGCAGCGACCTGTCGAACGTCATGCAATGGGCTCGCGAACGCCTGCATGAACCACTCGGCGTGCGCGAACTGGCCAGCCAGGCGGCCATGAGCGAACGCACCTTCCTGCGCCATTTCACCCAGGCCTGCGGCGTGTCGCCCAAGGCCTGGCTGCAACATGAACGTCTGGCCCGGGCCCGTGAGCTGCTGGAAAGCACTGGGGACAACACCGACAACATCGCACAACTGTGTGGCTACCGCTCGGTGGAAAGCTTTCGCGTGGCGTTTCGCAGCGTCGTGGGGTTGGCGCCGTCGGTGTATCGGGAGCGGTTTGGGCGGGGGTAAGTAGCCCATTGGTGATGGAATTGTCGAACGCTGTCATGGCGAGCGAATATATGTGGGAGCAAAGCTTGCTCGCGATATGAGCGCCTCGATTTCTTGAAGCCCTCATCGCCTGTATCGCGGGCAAGCCTTGCTCCCACATACCTCTCGCCACAGGTTGATGGGCGGCATCATTGGGGCTTGCGCAACAAATACGTATCCATGATCCACCCATTCGCCTCGCGCGCAGCCTTGCGGGTGCGTTCGATGTCATCGGCCACGTCTCCCAGTCGGCCGGCGATAAGGATTTCATCCGGCGTGCCCACATAGGCGCCCCAGTAAATCTGCGTATCGGGATCGCTCACCTGGCGATAGGCGTCCTCGGCATCGAGCATCACCACCATACTCGCCGCATCACCCACCTGCCCTGCCGCCAACCGGCGTCCAGTGGTGATTTCCAGCGCACCACCAATGCTGTTCAACGGCACTTTGTGCCGGGCGGCAAGGGCCTGGACACTGGTGATACCGGGGATCACCTCGAATTCGAAAACGCAGCGGCCCGCATCGAGGATCGCCTGCAGGATGCGCACGGTACTGTCGTACAACGCCGGATCGCCCCACACCAGAAAACCACCCCGCTGACCGTCGGACAGTTCTTCATCGATCAAGCGTTCGAAGGTGGCCTGTTTAGCCCGGTTCAACGCTTCGACGCTGTCCTTGTAGTCCAGGTCGCCGCGTTGGCGCGCCGGGCTGTCGGCTTCGACGAAACGGTAGGTGCGATCAACGATGTAGCGTCGACAGATTTCACGCCGCAGGTCCAACAGTTTGTCCTTGGCCGGGCCCTTGTCCATGAGAAAGACCACGTCCAAGCGGTTCAAGGCTTTCACTGCCTGGATCGTCAAGTGCTCCGGATCGCCGGCCCCAATGCCAATGACTGACAACATCTTCATCGTGGCTACTCCTGGCCAGGTCCCTGGGTGCGCAATCGCCATACGCCGTTGAAACGCAGTTCGAGGGTGGACAACGGTTCAATGTCGATCCGGTTGAATGTGGCGGCCGGGCAACCCAGGACATTCACCAGGGCTGCACGGATCACGAAGGGGTGGGTGACGGCCAGCAGATGTCCTGGTCGGTTTTCCAGGTCGGTCAGCCAATCAGCCACACGGCGACACAACTGGGCGACAGATTCACCGCCATGGGGGGCCGCCTCGGCATCGTCGAGCCAGGTTTGCACGGCTTGCGGTTCAGCCTTGAGCAACTCATCGATGGACAGCCCGCGCCAGCGTCCCAGATCGCAATCGACCAGGGCCGGGTCCACCAGGGGCTCGTCGCCGAACAAGGCGGCGGTCTGACGAGTACGCAACTCCGGCCCGCACAGCAGTTGCCGGACATTTCGGTAGCGCTGGGCAACCTGCGCTGAACGCGCCAGCCATTCGGCGTCCAACGATTCGTCCAGACCGAAGCGCGCCTGCTTCTGGGCGACGGTGCGAGCGTGGCAGATCAAGGTCAGTCGAGTGGCTTGCACGCTGGATACTCAGGCAATCGGAAGGGGCGCATGGACGGGATATTCATGCATTTAGTTGTACAGCACCTTATACGAAATCAAATAACCGAGACAAAAAGGCGCTATATCCGACATCACCAAAAGCATCGGCTGACATACATGGTCTACCCAGTCAGGACCAACTCCTACAGGGGTTTCGCACAATTCTGGAGCATTTTAAACGGAACGTAAAAACCGCTGGACATGTAGCACCAGCTACATAAATACTGTTTTCAGGAGTTATGAAAGAAATTCAACACCCATCCCGGCAAGGAGCACGGATGCCACCCCTCAGAGACCTGATCACTGATCCCGGCCTGGTTTTGACGCCGTCGGAACGCAAGGTCGTACGTGCCCTGCTCGATCACTACCCACGCAACGGCCTCGGTCCGATGTCACGCCTGGCAGACCATGCCGGCGTCAGCGACCCGACCATCGTGCGGCTGGTGAAAAAGCTCGGGTTTGGCGGTTATGCCGAATTCCAGGATGCTCTGCTCAGTGACATGGACCATCGCCTGCGCTCCCCACGCACTCTGTTGCAACCGCGGGCCAAATTGCAGCAAGGCGATACCTGGAGCCAGTATCTGGCCGCCAGTCAACGCAAGCTCATCGACACCCAGGCCCTGACCCAACCCGAAGACGTGCGCATTCTTGTGCAGTGGCTGCTCGACAGCCGCCATCAGGTGCATTGTTTCGGCGGGCGCTTCAGCAGCTTCCTGGCCCACTATCTGCTCAACCATTTGCGTCTGCTGCGCGCTGGCTGTTTCGCCCTGGACGATAACGCCCAACTGCCCGACCGGCTGTTCGACGTGCAACGCCAGGACGTGGTGCTGATCTTCGATTACCGTCGCTACCAGGCCCAAGCCCTGCGCGTGGCCAGCGCGGCCAAGGAGCGCCACGCCCGCGTCGTGCTGTTCAGCGACGTCTATGCCTCGCCCTTGCGCGAGCTGGCCGACCTGATCATCAGCGCCCCGGTGGAATCGATCTCAGCCTTCGACAGCCTGGTGCCGGCGCTGGCCCAGGTCGAGGCACTGATCGCCTGCCTGACCCTGCAATGCCCCGAACTGGCCGAACGCCTGGAAGGCATCGACGCCTTGCGCACGGAATTCAACACGCACCTGTTGGAGGAAAAATAAGGATGTTCTCGCTCCCCCACCGCTCCCCTCGAGATTTGCCGTTCACTCGCGACCACACTGCATTGCTGCTGGTGGACATGCAACGCGCCTGGCTGGAACCGCAATTCGATGCCCACCTGCACACCCAGGAGGCCGAGTACTTCATCCAGCGGGCCCGCCAGCAGGTCATCCCCAACCAGCAGCGCTTGCTCAATGCGATGCGAGAAGCCCAGCACAACGTGTTGCACACTCACATCGAAAGCCTCACCGCCGATGGCCGCGACCGCTCCCTGGACCACAAGCTGTCGGACATGCACCTGCCCAAGGGCAGCCCAGAGGCGCAGATCATTGCCGAACTGGCGCCGCTGGAAAACGAAATCGTACTGCCCAAGACCTCCTCCGGGGTTTTCAATTCCACCAACATCGACTACGTGCTGCGCAACCTGCGGACCCGACACCTGATCGTCGCCGGCATCGTCACCGACCAGTGCGTCGACATGGCCGTGCGCGACGCCGCCGACCGCGGCTACCTGGTCACACTGGTGGAAGACGCTTGCGCCACTTACACCGAACAACGGCACCTGGCATGCCTGAACGCGATCAAAGGCTATTGCTGGATCACCGATACCGACACCGTACTCGCGCGTTTGCAGGAGATGCAGCCGTGAGCCGCCTCGATACTGCTAGCATCCTCGCCCCGTTGCCCGTCACGACGCTGGTGACCACCGACCTGATCGGCGTGACCCGTGGGCGCTCGTTTCCCAGCGATGAATTGCCCCACTACGTCACCGCCGGTTGTGGCTGGGTGCCGGCCAACAGCGCGCTGACGCCTCAGGACATCATCGCTTCGACCAACCCCTGGGGCGCCTATGGCGACCTGCGACTGGTGCCGGACCTGTCCAGCCGGGTAACCGTCAACAACGGCCCCGACGCCCAGGCGCCCGCCCTGGACTTCATCCATTGCGACATCCGGGAGACCGATGGCCGCCGCTGGAGCGCCTGCCCGCGCACGCTGCTGCAGGACGAAGTGGAGCGTTATCGCGCCGACCTGGGCTTGCAGGTTTTCGCCGCGTTCGAACATGAATTCAACCTGGTGACCACGCCTGCGCAGCCTGATCGACTGGCCTTCAGCCTCCAGGCCCAGCGCCAGCAGGCCGGGTTCGCCGGGTGGTTGCTCAGCGCCCTGCGCGCTGGCGGCGTCGAACCGGAAATGTTCCTGCCTGAATATGGCAAGCAGCAATACGAGATCACTTGCCGCCCGACCTTGGGCGTGGCCGCTGCCGACCGAGCCGTGAACGTACGGGAAATCACCCGCGAGATCGCCCGGCAAATGGGCCTGGACGTGAGCTTCGCCCCCAAGACCTCGGAACATGCCGTGTGCAACGGCGTGCATTTGCACCTGAGCCTGCAAGACCTGAGCGCAGACCCGGTGCTGCATGACGCCGCCAGCAGCAACGGCTTGTCCAGCCTCGGCCAGCATTGGGCCGCCGGGGTGCTGCACTATCTGCCGGCGCTGTGTGCGCTGACCGCGCCGACGCCAGTGTCCTACGAGCGGCTGCAACCGCATCACTGGAGCGCATCCTATGCGTGCCTGGGACAGCGCAACCGCGAAGCGGCGCTGCGTATCTGCCCAACCGTGAGCCTGGGTGGAAAACCGCTGGCGAACCAGTACAACCTGGAGTTCCGCGCCATGGACGCCAGCGCCTCGCCGCACCTGGCGATGGCGGCGCTGTTGATCGCCGGGCGCCTGGGCATCCAGCAACGACTGGCGTTGAACGCTGTCACCGATGAAATACCCGATGAGCTGGATGAAGCACAACGTCGTGCCCGTGGCATTATCGCCTTGCCGACAACCCTGGCCGAGGCACTGGACTGCCTTCGCCACAGCGGGGCGCTGCTCGAAACCCTGCCCGGCCCGCTGGTCGAAACCTACTTCGCCTTGAAGGCCCAGGAGCTGGCCTTGACCCAGGCGCTGTCACCTGCCGAGCGTTGTGAGCACTATGCACGAATCTATTGAATGTGCTGAATCAGGTCTCTACACCAAGCCACCTTACCGGCTGGCCCGGGAGGAGTCCGAACATCCGGTGCTGCTGGTGTGCGAACACGCCAGCCGCTTCATTCCCGGTGCGCTGAATGACCTGGGTCTGGATGAAACGGCGTCCCAGGAGCACATCGCCTGGGATATCGGTGCCCTGGCCTTGGCCGAACGCCTGTCCGAAACCCTCGGCGCAACGTTGCTGTCGGCCAACTATTCACGGCTGCTGATCGACCTCAACCGCCCACTGCACGTGCCGGACAGCATTCCAGCCCAGAGCGAGATCTATCAGGTCCCGGGCAACCATGCCCTGGACGAAGCCACTCGCGAATATCGCCGGCAGTGCCTGTTCCACCCCTTCCATGATCGGTTGCGGGCGTTGATCGACCAGCGCCTGGCCGCCAAGCGACCGGTGCGCGTGGTGGGCATCCACAGTTTCACCCCGGTGTTCTATGGCCAACCGCGCGCCCTGGAAGCGGGCGTGCTGTTCGGCGAAGCCAAGGAATACGCCCAACGTATCGTCGACGGGCTGGGCCGGCACTCACTGCGGGCGGCGGGCAACCAGCCCTACAAGATCAACCCCTTGAGCGACATGACGGTCCCGGTGCACGGCGATGGACGCGGCCTGGATTCGGTATTGATCGAAGTGCGCAACGACCTGTTGCGCAGCCCCGAGGCGGTACGGACCTGGAGTGCCTACCTGGCACCTTTGCTGTAGCGCGGCAGCGGCAGGCTCCCAGCGACAGACAGCAAGCAAGAGCAACCCACAGCTGAAAAGGAAAACGGCTCATGAGCATTGAGGCATTTGGCTACAAACAGGAATTGAAGCGCGGCCTGTCGCTGACAGACCTGGTGGTATACGGGATGATTTTCATGATCCCCATCGCACCATTCGGCGTGTATGGCTACGTCAACGCCGAAGCACCGGGGATGGTGCCGCTGGCGTACATCATCGGCATGGTGGCGATGCTGTTTACTGCCCTGAGCTACGGCAGCATGGCCCGAGCCTTTCCGGTGGCAGGTTCGGTCTATTCCTACGCGCAACGCGGCCTCAACCCACACGTCGGGTTCATCGCCGGCTGGCTGATGCTGCTGGACTATCTACTGATCCCGCCGCTGCTCTATGTCTACGCCGCCATGGCGCTGAACCATTTGTACCCGGACATTCCCAAGGTCGGTTTCATCCTGGCCTTCCTGGTGAGTGCGACCTTCGTGAACCTGCGGGGCATCACCTTCACTGCGCGGATGAACATCATTTTCCTGCTGGCGCAGTTGGTGGTACTGGGGATTTTCCTGTTCTACGCCTGGAATGCCCTGCACGGTGGGGCTGGAAACGGCCAACTGACCCTGGCGCCGCTGTACAGCCCGGAACACTTCAACTTCGCCCTGCTGATGCAAGCCGTGTCCATCGCAGTATTGTCGTTCCTGGGCTTCGATGCCATTTCCACCCTTGCGGAAGAAATCAAGGGCGACCCGGGCCGCAGCGTCGGCAAGGCGGCGCTGGTGACCTTGCTGGTGATGGGGGCGATTTTCGTGGTGCAAACCTGGATCGCCACGGACCTGGCGGCCGGCATGGGTTTCAAGTCCGCCGACACCGCGTTCTATGAAATCGCTGAACTGGCGGCTGGCAGTTGGCTAGCTACCTTGACCGCGGTTGCCACGGCCCTGGCCTGGGGCGTGGCGGTGGCGATCACCTCCCAGGCGGCCGTGTCGCGCCTGTTGTTCGGCATGGCCCGGGACGGCCAGTTGCCCAAGGTGCTGGCCAAGGTCCATCCCAAACACAACACCCCGTATTTGAGCATCTACCTGGTGGCGGTGCTCTCGCTGCTGATCTGCTACCTGTTCATCGACGCCGTGGACACCCTCACCTCCCTGGTCAACTTCGGCGCCCTGAGCGGCTTCATGTTGCTGCACATCACCGTCATCAACCACTACTGGCGCCGCCAGCAGTCCGGCCAACTGATTCGCCACTTGATCTGCCCATTGATCGGCTTCGTGATCGTCGCGGCCATCATGTACAACATGGGCGTGGCGGCGCAGAAGCTCGGCCTGATCTGGATTGCCGCGGGCGTGGTCTATCTGTGTGTGCTCAATAAATTCGGCACCCCTGGCACCGTGCCCGATCCGGCCGGTCAGTGAGGACCGGCGGTCGAAGGATTCGATCAACCGTGGTTACAACGCGTGGACATCGACAGTGATTGTCAAGCCCGGTGCCTGTCACCGGGCTCTTGGAACAGGAGTGCAATCCATGCTGGTCTTACGTCCAGTTCAATTAACCGATCTGCCACAATTGCAACAATTGGCCCGTGACAGCCTGGTGGGCGTCACGTCGCTGCCGGACGATAGCGGGCGTCTGGAGGAAAAGATCCTCGATTCGTGCGCCTCGTTCGAGGCCGATGTACAGAGCCCTGGCGCAGAGAATTACTTTTTTGTCTTGCAGGACCAGGAATCCGGGCGTCTGGTCGGCTGCTCGGAAATTCTCGCCAGCACCGGTTGCAACGAACCGTTCTACAGCTTGCGCAACCGGCCGTTTTCCAGCGAGTCCCGAGAGCTGAACATCCAGCATGGCGTGCCGGCGCTGTCGCTGTGCCAGGACCTCACCGGGCAGACGCTGCTGCGGGGCTTCCACATCGACGCCGAGCGGGTGCGCACGCCGGAATCGGAGCTGTTGTCCCGGGCCCGGCTGATGTTCATCGCGGCTCACCCGCAACGCTTCGCCGAATCGGTCATCACCGAAATCGTCGGTTTCAGCAGCGAAGACGGCCAGTCGCCTTTCTGGGACGCCATCGGCCAGCACTTCTTCGACCTGCCCTACGTCGAAGCCGAACGGTTGTGTGGCTTGCAGAGCCGCACCTTTCTCGCCGAACTGATGCCGCAGTACCCAATCTACGTGCCCATGCTCCCCCCAGCGGCCCAGGCCTGTATCGGCCGGGTCCATCCCGACGGCCAGGAAGCCTTCGACATCCTGGCGCGCGAGGGTTTCGAGACCAACAGCTACGTCGATATCTTCGACGGCGGGCCGACCGTGCATGCCCGTATCGCAAACATTCGCACCATCACGCAAAGTCGAATCGCCACGGCGCGGCAAAGCCGGCAGATTGATGCAAGAGGCCATTACCTGGTGAGCAACGACCGCCTTGGAAACTATCGGGCCATCGTCGCCGGGCTGGCCGTCAACACCGAGGGGCCCGTGGCTTTGTCGCCTGACATGCTGGCCGCCCTGGACATCATCGATGGCGAGCGGATCCGGGTGGTTGCCCTATGAACCTCACTCGATCCGTTGGCATGCATCGGCGCCCGGGCCGACACGATGAAGGAGCTGCATCATGATTGTCCGTCCGGTCGCCCTCACCGATCTGCCCGCATTGCTGAACCTGGCCCGTTGCGCAGGCCCCGGTTTCACCAGCCTGCCGGCCAGCGAAGAACGCCTGGCCCACCGCGTTCGCTGGGCCCAGCGGACCTTTGCCGGGCAAGTCGAACGTGCCGACGCCGATTATCTATTCGTGCTCGAAGACGATGACCGGCAGGTGGTGGGTATCAGCGCCCTGACCGGCGCGGTCGGGCTGCGCGAACCCTGGTACAACTATCGGGTCGGGCTGACCGTCAGCTCGGCGCCGGAGCTGGGGATCCAGCGGCAGATCCCGACCCTGTTCCTCAATAACGAGATGTCCGGGCAATCGGAAATCTGCTCGTTGTTCCTGCACCCCGAACAACGCCGTGGCCATAACGGACGCCTGTTGTCCCTGGCGCGCCTGTTGTTCGTTGCCGAATTTTCCCAGCTATTCGGTGAAAAACTGATTGCCGAACTGCGGGGCCATGCCGATGAACAGGGTTGTTCGCCGTTCTGGGACAGCCTGGGAAGGCACTTTTTCAAGAAGGATTTCAGCTACGCCGATCAGTTGTCCGGCATGGGCAACAAATCGTTCATCGCCGAGCTGATGCCACGCCAGCCGCTGTATACCTGCCTGCTCACCGAACAGGCCCAGGCGGTGATCGGCAAGGCTCACCCGAACACCGAGCCGGCCATGAAAATCCTCAGCGCCGAGGGTTTCAGCCACAAAGGCTACATTGATATTTTTGACGGTGGCCCGGTGATTGAGGCGCCGGTGTCGAAGATCCGCACCGTACGCGATAGCCAGGCGCTGACCCTGGTCATTGGCACCCCGGACGAACAGGCACCGGTCTGGCTGATCTACAATCGACGCCTGGAAAATTGCCGTGTCACCAGCGCCCGTGCGCACCAGCATGGCAACAAGCTGCTCGTCGATCGCCTCACCGCCAAACGCCTGCAGGTACAACCGGGCGATACGGTGCGCGCCGTGACATTGCCCAGGCTGGGGCAGCAGGCGGAGGCGGCGTAGCCCTGGGTATCGCCCAGCCTTGGATAATCAATATCATTAAGCAGCAATACTTCTCCACAATTGCATAATTGCCACTCACTAACTCGAGACCCATACTTTCGCGCACCGCCCCACTGTAACGGCAATATTCATGATCAGAAATCTGATTGCCACAAGATTACCGCCCGAATACGTAGCGCAGACAATCACGACATTAGACATGAGTGCACAAATCAAGCAATTGATCGAAGACCTGTACGCTCAACAAAATTTTGCTACGGCGCAGTCTCGCCGCGCAGCCATCATGAACATGACCAACCCGCACACGGGCACCCTCACATTGCACTGCACGGACATTGGCAATATCAGTATCAAGGCACTTGCGTTCAACAATACTTCTTCGCAACTGTACTCGGTGCCCGGCCAGAGTATTTTATTCGCACTGGGTCGCTCCTTCGAAGTCCAGCAATACATCCTTGACGGGCATCAACTTGAAAAAGCTGACACTCGGATCATCGACAACAACAATCCTCTGGTCATCGATGGTAGTCGAACCCTGTTCGACTACTCCCAACAGAGCCGAAAACAGGCGGGGTTGATCGGCAGGATTAACTTTCCCGACCGAAGTTCGGACATCAGCGTATTTGACCGTGCCTCATTGCGCAAAACCGCCTGGCTGCCTCATGACGGCAGTGCCGCCCGGTACCTGGTGAGCCTCGAACTGCTCGAAACAATCCAGGACCCAGGAGGCGCCAGGGTTGCCGGGGAGCTGATCTACCACTATCACCCCGCCGTGGCCTGGAAAGCCTTCCAGATGCTTTATCGGGCTGACCCGCAAAACGCGCTGAACTACGTCCCACTGCTGAAAAAATTCAAAAATACGCGCCTGGACAACTTGCTTCGCCCATTGGAGCAGGCGACATGAAGCTGGAAGCTTTTATTGAGCGCCTGAATACCTATGATCTGCAGCGAGACAGAACCAGGATCATTGCGGATTTGCGTCAGTTGGCGTCAAACCGTTGTTTATTGAGCAATCATCTTTATTCCACCCTCCAGCAAGACGGCTTTAGTACACGCAACAGTCTCTATAACGCTTATGGTTTTGTTCTGTATAAAAATTCTTCATTCACCCTTCGCCTGGGGTTTTGGTCCCCGGTAAAGACGCAGGATGAGCGCGAAACTTTCATTTACGACCTGAATCACAGTCACGACTTTGAAATTTATTCGGTCGGCTACAGCGGAGATGGCTACACCACCATTACCCGGGAAATACTCGATGATCTACCCCTGCAAAAAGGTAAAAGACCCCGTTTGGGTAAAGCGCGAAGACTTAAACTTGCGCCAGGAAAAGTCTTGTACATGCCTGCCTTGCGGGTAATCCATAAGCAAATAGCCCCGAACACAATGTCTGCATCCCTCAGTCTGCTTATCCATCCCGAACGTTTGGACAAGATCGACGAAGCCTGGTGTTTTGACAGGAATTATTACCCTCTATACCCCGGCGTAGCGGCGCAAGAAATCGCGTTGTTTACCGATACGCTGTCGCTGCTCGATGCCGGTAGCCCTTCACTGTCCAGTAACCAAAGAAAGGAGGAAGAAACTTGAATAAACTGATGAAAGACTGGGAGCAAGCTCCATTGCTGCGGGCAGGTACCGATGTGGTCGATACCGCAGTCCAATTGACGAACGACACTCACTGCACAATTCCCGGATTCCCCACCCGCTTCAACGTCGGAAACATCCATGAGATCAAGCAACTCTGGAGCCTACCGACCGAAGACTGAATAGCTTGATGGCCTTCACCCGGCTGCAGACTTTCCGGGCCTGCGGCCTTTCTTCGATGCCGTAAACGCATCGCCCATACACATTCGTCATCATCTTTGCGCTTGCCACGTGATAGCCTTTGGATCTTTCGGCGTTGACACTTTTGCTCAAGCCTTTCCATTCCATTGGTGGAACTCATATGTCCAGGCTTTCCCATCAAGATTTGCGTCGTGACTTCCGTCAACTGCTGGCTTCCAAGACCTGCTACCACACCGCATCGGTATTTGACCCCATGTCGGCGCGTATCGCCGCCGACCTGGGTTTTGAAGTGGGCATCCTGGGAGGCTCGGTGGCGTCGTTGCAAGTATTGGGCGCGCCGGACTTCGCCCTGATCACCCTGAGCGAATTTGCCGAACAGGCCACCCGCATCGGCCGCGTGGCCCAACTACCGGTCATTGCCGACGCCGACCACGGCTACGGCAATGCCCTGAACGTGATGCGCACCATCGTCGAACTGGAACGTGCCGGCATTGCGGCGTTGACCATCGAGGACACCTTGCTGCCGGCCCAGTTCGGGCGTAAGTCCACCGACCTGATCAGCGTCGCCGAAGGCGTCGGCAAGATTCGTGCAGCCCTGGAGGCGCGAGTCGATTCGGAAATGGCGATCATTGCCCGAACCAACGCCGGTATTCTGCCGGTCCAGGAAATCATCAGCCGGACCCAGCAATATGAACGTGCCGGGGCGGACGGGATTTGCATGGTGGGCGTGCAGGACTTCGATCACCTGGAGAAGATCAGCGAAAACCTGACGGTGCCGCTGATGCTTGTCACTTATGGCAACCCACTGCTGCGCGACGACAAGCGCCTGGCCGAGTTGGGCGTGCGCGTGACCATCGACGGCCACGGCGCCTATTTCGCCGCGATCAAGGCCACGTATGACAGCCTTCGCGAACAACGGCAGATATTCACCCAGGCGTCAGACCTCAACGCCACCGAACTGACTCATACCTACACCCAGCCCGAGGACTACATCCGCTGGGCCGAGGAGTACATGAGCGTCAAGGAGTAAGCTGACCTCCAGCCTGCGGTGAGACTCAAGGACGCTATCGCGAGCAGGCTCGCTCCCACATCGATCTGTGGGTAAATCGAATATCTCGAATACCCAGAAAATTCATGGTGGGAGCGGGCTTGCTCGCGAAAGCGGAGGGTCAGTTTGCATCAGTGTTGAATGTGCTGCCGCTATCGCGGGCAAGCCCGCTCCCACAGGGGTTTGCAGTGAACGCCAATCTTGCGTCCGCCCAACAACCCCTGTGGGAGCGAGCCTGCTCGCGATAGCGTTGCCAGGGTGAAACAGGTCTTCAGCGCCCGCTACGCAACATCTCCTTGGGCACGTACTTGCCAATCTCGAACTTGCCGATGGCGGCGCGGTGGACTTCATCGGGGCCGTCGGCCAGGCGCAGGGTCCGTTGCATGGCGTACATGTAGGCCAGCGGGAAATCGTTGGAGACCCCGGCGCCACCGTGGATCTGGATCGCCCTGTCGATGACTTTCAAGGCCACGTTCGGCGCGACGACCTTGATCTGGGCGATTTCGCTTTTCGCCACTTTATTGCCAACGGTGTCCATCATATACGCCGCCTTCAAGGTCAGCAGGCGCGCCATGTCGATTTCCATTCGCGAGTCGGCAATCTTGTCGACGTTACCGCCCAGGCGCGCCAACGGCTGGCCGAAGGCCGTGCGGCTGACGGCCCGCTTGCACATCAACTCCAAGGCGCGCTCGGCCATGCCGATGGAACGCATGCAGTGATGAATGCGACCAGGACCGAGGCGACCCTGGGCAATTTCGAAGCCACGTCCTTCACCCAACAAGACATTTTCGTACGGCACCCGCACATTATCGAACAGCACTTCGGCATGCCCGTGCGGCGCATCGTCGTAGCCGAACACCGGCAGTGGCCGGACGATTTTTACCCCAGGCGTATCCACCGGAACCAGGATCATCGAGTGCTGGGCATGCCGTGGCGCATCGGGATTGCTCAGGCCCATGAAGATCAGGATTTTGCAGCGCGGGTCACAGGCCCCTGAAGTCCACCACTTCTTGCCGTTGATCACCCATTCATCACCGTCACGCTCAGCACGGGCGGCCATGTTGGTGGCGTCCGAGGAGGCGACGTCCGGCTCGGTCATGGCAAAGGCCGAGCGAATCTCGCCGCGCAGCAGTGGCTCGAGCCAGCGCTGCTTTTGTTCTTCATTGGCATAACGCACCAGTACTTCCATGTTGCCGGTGTCCGGCGCCGAGCAGTTGAACGGCTCCGGCCCCAACAGCGAACGGCCCATGATCTCCGCCAATGGCGCATATTCCAGGTTGGTCAGGCCGGCACCCAGCTCGGATTCTGGCAGGAACAGGTTCCACAAACCTTCAGCCTTCGCCTTGGCCTTGAGCTCTTCCATGATGGCCGTGGGTTGCCAGCGGTCGCCTTCGGCCACTTGCCGTTCGAACACCGCTTCGGCTGGGTAGACGTAGGCATCCATGAACGCCGTGACACGTTCACGCAGTTCCTGAACCTTGGGGGAATACGCAAAATCCATGAGCAGCACCTTCTGGGCAGAGGTTGTTTTAGGTCATGAAATCGATGCTAGTTCAGCTACGAAAATTTACCTAACCTATTCTCGGCGTGTATTAACATTCATCACCGATATATGTTTCACTGATTCTCATCGCCACCCGGCACCTCACAACAAGCCCAAGAACAAGAGTGCAGCGCCATGAATCTGAGCAAGGTCGACCTCAACCTTTTCATTGTCTTCGATGCGATCTACACCGAAGCCAACCTGACCCGCGCCGGGCAGATCGTCGGCATCACTCAGCCGGCCGTGTCCAATGCCCTGGCCCGCCTGCGGGAGACCTTCAACGACCCACTCTTCGTGCGCACTGCCCAAGGGATGGTGCCGACGCCCATGGCCCAGAACATCATCGGTCCGGTGCGCAACGCCTTGTCGCTGCTGCGGGTATCGGTGCAGGAAAGCCGGATCTTCAACCCGTTGCAGGCGGTCAAGACCTACCGCATCAGCATGACCGACCTCACTGAAGGCGTGATCCTGCCCCTGCTGTTCCAACGCCTGCGCCGCCTGGCACCGACCGTGGCGATCGAAAGCTTCCTCTCCAAGCGCCGTGAAACCACCAAGGAACTGGCCGCCGGCCGCCTCGATTTCGCCGTCGACGCGCCGCTCAACACCGACCCGCAGGTGCGCCACGTCAAGTTGATGGAAGATCGCTACGTGTGCGCCATGCGCAAGGGCCATCCATTGGCGGGCAAGGAAAAGATCAGCCTCGACGATTACCTGGCCCAGACCCACGTGCATATTTCCAGTCGCCGCAACGGCCTGGGTTATGTCGACCTGGCCCTCGGCAAGATGGGCATCCAGCGCAAGATCGCCCTGCGCTCCCAGCACTACCTGATGGCCTCCCAGGTGCTACAGCAGACCGATATGGTCATGACCGTTCCCGAACGCTTTGCCCGTCGTCACGATTTGCACGCCTTCCTGCTCCCGGTCAACGACGTGCCACCGGTGGAAACCCACTTGTACTGGCACGAAAGCACCGACCAGGACCCCGCCAACCGCTGGATGCGCGAGCAGATGATCGAGCTGTGCCAGCAGGTGACGGCCCATGAGAAGAAGCTCGATACGGTTTAGAAGACGATAATATTGTGGGAGAGCGAGCCTGCTCGCGATAGCGGTAGACCAGCCAATGCCATGGCGACTGATTCGACGCTATCGCGAGCAGGCTCGCTCCCCACAGGTTTCGTGTGCAAAACCTCATTGCTTGACGCGAACGTCAACCTGCCATTAGCTTAGCGCCAGTCCCTTTCGTTTCGAGCGCGTTCATGAGCAGTCAGACCTACAGCATCTCCGACCTCGCCCGCGAGCTGGATATCACCACCCGGGCCATCCGCTTCTATGAAGAACAAGGCCTGTTGAGCCCGGAGCGACGGGGCCAGGAACGTATTTACTCGCCGCGGGACAAGGTCAGCCTGAAGTTGATCCTGCGGGGCAAGCGCATCGGTTTTTCCCTGGCCGAGTGCCGCGAGCTGATCGAACTCTACGATCCCTCCAGCGGCAATCAGAAGCAGTTGCACAGCATGCTGGCGAAAATCGCCGAGCGCCGGGAACAACTCGAACAGCAATTGCTGGACATCGAACAGATGAAGCTGGAACTCGACACCGCTGAAGAACGCTGTATCCAGGCGCTGGAGCAAACGATCAAAGGCGAGGAAATCGTCCAGTAACACTTTCTGAAAAAACTGTGGGAGCGAGCCTGCTCGCTCCCACAATGGCTCATCATTGCTCTCGATATATTGGCACCCCCACCACAGGTCAATCCCCATGTCCCTCCCCTCCTTTGTACGCTTGATCGAAGTCGGCCCTCGTGACGGCCTGCAGAATGAAGCACAGCCCATCAGCGTCGCCGACAAGGTGCGCCTGGTAGATGCCTTGAGCGCCGCCGGCCTGGGCTACATCGAGGTCGGCAGTTTCGTCTCGCCCAAGTGGGTGCCACAAATGGCCGGCTCCGCCGAGGTGTTCGCGCAGATCCAGCGCAAGCCGGGTGTGACCTATGGCGCTCTGGCACCAAACCTACGGGGCTTTGAAGACGCGCTGGCGGCGGGCGTAAAAGAAGTCGCGGTATTCGCCGCCGCTTCCGAAGCGTTCTCCCAGCGCAACATCAACTGCTCTATCAAGGAAAGCCTGGAGCGCTTCGCGCCGATCATGGAGGCCGCCAGGCAGCACGGCGTCAGTGTGCGCGGCTACGTGTCCTGCGTACTGGGCTGCCCCTATGAAGGTGCGGTCAAGCCTGAGCAGGTGGCTTGGGTCGCTCGGGAACTGTATGCGATGGGCTGCTACGAGGTCTCCCTGGGTGACACCATTGGCACAGGCACCGCTGGCGCCACACGCCGGATGTTCGAAGTGGTGGGCGCCGAGGTGCCGCGGGACAAGCTCGCCGGACACTTCCACGATACCTACGGCCAGGCCATGGCCAACGTGTACGCCAGCCTGCTGGAAGGCATCGCGGTGTTCGACAGCTCCATCGCCGGCCTTGGCGGCTGCCCTTATGCCAAGGGCGCCAGCGGTAACGTTGCCACCGAAGACGTGCTGTACCTGCTCGATGGGCTGGGTATCGAAACCGGTGTCGATCTGAATGCCCTGATTGCCGCGGGTCGGCAGATCTGTGATGTGCTCGGTCGTCCTAGCGGGTCGCGTGTCGCCAAGGCCCGTAGCGCACAGTGAGGTGTTACCGCTGGCTTTGTAACAGCGGCGAAACGAGTAACACGGAAACAATTTGTCAGGTTTGGCCCGTCAGCTTTTTCAGCCTAAAAACACAACTCATTGATTTATATGAGTTTTTAAAAGTTGGCACGCCACCTGCTATATCTCTGGCATAACAAGAATAAAAAAACGCAGCAAACCCAATAAAAACAAGACGAAACGACTCTGACATAACAAAAACAACACGGCAGAGACGCAGCTAACAGATTTTTTTGGAGAAGATGTGCTTTTCAGGGTGCTTCCAGAAGCAACCCGCAACCGGACAGAGAACAATAAAACTACCTTCAGGTAGCTCCCGAATCGGTTGGATCGCAAGGCGAAAAAGCAGATCAGCGCTCAAAAAAATACGTTTGCTCTTGATCCCGGATGGGGATCGCCAAAAACAGCGGTAAAGGGCCACGGCTGCCAAAAACAACAACAGGCCGCCCCTCAATAATAAAAAAAGAGCACGCGACGACAAAATTAAAGGGGAGCTTCGGCTCCCCTTTGTGCTGTCTGGGGTTTTGGTTTTTCGGTTGTTTGGAAGGCGGTGTATCAGCCACAGCGCTTTGACCGACACACCGCATCGCGAGCAGGCTCGCGCCCACAGGTCTTGTGGCTAGTCTTCCTTCTTGCGCAGTTCTTCGATGCTGATTTCGCGCATGCGGAATTTCTGGATCTTGCCGGTGACCGTCATCGGGAATTCCTCGACGAATTTGAAATGACGCGGCGTCTTGAAGTGGGCAATGCGCTCCTTGCACCAGGCTTGCAGCTCTTGCTCGCTGGCGCTGTGGCCGGGATGGAACTTGATCCAGGCGACGATTTCCTCGCCGTAGCGCGAACACGGGATGCCGATCACTTGCACGTCCGCCACGGCCGGATGGGTGAAGAAGAACTCTTCCAGCTCGCGCGGGTAAACATTCTCACCACCACGGATGATCATGTCCTTGTTACGTCCGACGATGCGCACATAGCCCTGCTCGTCCATGGTCGCCAGGTCACCGGTGTGCATCCAGCCATCGGAGTCGATGGCATCGGCGGTGCCCTTGGGGTTGTTCCAGTAACCCAGCATCACGCTGTAACCACGGGTACACAGTTCGCCAACGGCGCCACACGGGACGACATTGCCTGCCTCATCGATAATTTTGCTTTCCAGTTGCGGCTGGGTGCGGCCGACGGTGGTCACGCGCAATTCCAGTTCGTCTGAAGGACCAGTCTGCAATGACACCGGGCTGGTTTCCGTCATGCCGTAGGCAATCTGCACTTGCGCCATGTGCATTTCGTTGATGACCCGCCGCATCACTTCGATGGGGCATGTGGCGCCTGCCATGATCCCGGTGCGCAGGCTGGACAAGTCAAAATCACCTCGCAGTGGCTGGTCCAGCATGGCGATGAACATGGTGGGCACGCCATACAGTGCAGTGGCTTTTTCCTCGGCCACGGCCTTTAGCGTCAGCAACGGGTCGAAGGCATCGTTGGGGTAGATCATGGTGCTGCCGTGAGTCATGCAACCCAGGTTGCCCATGACCATGCCGAAGCAATGGTAGAGCGGCACCGGGATCACCAACCGATCGCCAGCGCTCAGGCCCAGGCTTTCGCCGACCATGTAACCGTTATTGAGAATGTTGTGATGGCTGAGGGTCGCGCCCTTGGGAAAGCCGGTGGTGCCGGAGGTGTACTGGATGTTCACCGGCTGATCGAAATGCAGGCTGGCCTGACGCTCGGCCAGTTGTTCAGGCGTAACCGCCGCGCCAAGGCCTGCCAATTGCGCCCAGGGCAGAAAGCCTGAAGGCGGCTGGGGATCGAGGCTGATCACGCCTCGCAAATCCGGCAAGCGCTCACTCTGCAGGTGGCCGATCGATTGCTCTGCCAGCTCTGGCGCCAGCGCTTGCAACATGGCGTGATAATCCGAGGTCTTGAACGCCCCGGCACACACCAGCCATTGGCATCCGGATTGTTTGAGCACGTATTCGAGTTCAGAAACCCGATAGGCCGGATTGATGTTGACCAGAATGACGCCGATCTTCGCACTGGCGAACTGGCTGATGCACCACTGGGCGCAATTGGGCGCCCACACGCCAAGGCGATCACCGGTTTTCAAGCCCAACGCCAACAAGGCGCGGGCGTGCAGATCGACGGCCTCGGCCAGTTGCCGCCAGGTGTAACGCAGCGATTGATGGCGAACCACCAGCGCCTCGTACCCTGGATACTGGGTTACGGTCTGGTCGAAAGCCTCGCCGATGGTTTGCGCCAACAAGGCCTTGGCCTGGGAGCCACAGGTGTAGCTGAGCTGCGAATGCGAACCGGGTTGATCCATGACGCCCCCTCTTGTCTTTATTAGTGGGTGTAGCGGTGAACCTGATGCAGAGCACAGTTACTCTCGCTCAAGTTGACGTTAACGTAAAGGGCGATTGACAGCTTCTCGTCGCAGGCTTACGTTAACGTAAAGGTGAGAGCCATCCCGCCACTCTCCACACCCGATAAAAAAGCCAAAGGTGTCCCATGAGCTACCCATCCCTGAATTTTGCCCTCGGCGAAACCATCGACATGCTCCGCGACCAGGTGCAGGCCTTCGTCAAGGCCGAACTGGCGCCGCGAGCAGCGCAGATCGATATCGATAACCTGTTTCCCGCCGACATGTGGCGCAAGTTCGGCGACATGGGCCTGCTGGGCATTACCGTACCGGAAGAATATGGCGGTGCTGGCCTGGGCTACCTGGCCCACGTGGTGGCGATGGAAGAAATCAGTCGCGGCTCGGCCTCGGTCGCCCTCTCCTACGGCGCCCACTCCAACCTCTGCGTGAACCAGATCAACCGCAACGGCAACCACGAACAGAAAACCAAGTACCTGCCCAAGCTGATCAGCGGCGAACACATCGGCGCCCTGGCCATGAGCGAGCCGAACGCCGGCTCCGACGTGGTCTCCATGAAACTGCGGGCCGACAAGCGTGGCGACCGTTACGTGCTCAACGGCAGCAAGACCTGGATCACCAACGGTCCCGATGCCAACACCTATGTGATCTACGCCAAGACCGACCTGGAAAAAGGTCCCCACGGCATCACCGCCTTCATCGTCGAGCGCGACTGGAAAGGCTTCAGCCGCAGCAACAAGTTCGACAAGCTCGGCATGCGTGGCTCCAACACCTGCGAGCTGTTTTTCGATGACGTCGAAGTGCCGGAAGAAAACATCCTCGGTGTGCTCAATGGCGGCGTGAAAGTGCTGATGAGCGGTCTCGATTACGAGCGCGTAGTACTCTCCGGCGGTCCGACCGGGATCATGCAGGCGTGCATGGACCTGATCGTGCCGTACATCCACGACCGCAAGCAATTCGGCCAAAGCATCGGCGAATTCCAGCTGATCCAGGGCAAGGTCGCCGACATGTACACCCAGCTCAACGCCAGCCGCGCTTATCTATATGCCGTGGCCCAGGCCTGCGAGCGCGGCGAAACCACCCGCAAGGACGCCGCCGGGGTGATCCTCTACAGCGCCGAACGCGCCACGCAAATGGCCCTCGACGCCATCCAGATCCTCGGTGGCAACGGCTACATCAATGAATTCCCGGCCGGTCGCCTGCTGCGTGACGCCAAGCTGTACGAAATCGGTGCTGGCACCAGTGAGATTCGTCGGATGTTGATCGGCCGCGAACTGTTCAACGAAACCCGCTAACGGAGCTGACCATGGCCACGCTGCACACTCAGCTCAACCCACGCTCCCCGGAGTTCATAGCCAACCGCGATGCGATGCTCGGACACGTCGAGGCCCTGCGCACCTTGCTCGCGCAAGTGCGCCAAGGCGGCGGCCCCAAGGCCCAGGAACGGCATACGTCGCGGGGCAAGTTGCTGCCCCGTGAGCGCATCAACCGGCTGCTGGATCCGGGCTCGCCGTTTTTGGAGATCAGCCCGTTGGCGGCTCACGAAGTCTATGGCGAAGATGTGCCGGCGGCCGGCGTGATTGCCGGCATTGGTCGCGTGGAAGGCGTCGAATGCATGATTGTCGCCAACGACGCGACGGTCAAAGGAGGCTCTTATTATCCACTGACGGTGAAGAAGCACCTGCGCGCCCAGACCATCGCCCAGCAAAATCGCCTGCCGTGCATTTACCTGGTGGATTCGGGCGGCGCCAACCTGCCACGCCAGGACGAAGTGTTCCCGGACCGCGAGCACTTCGGCCGGATCTTCTTCAACCAGGCCAACATGAGTGCCCAGGGCATCCCGCAGATTGCCGTGGTCATGGGTTCCTGCACCGCTGGTGGCGCCTATGTGCCGGCCATGGCGGACGAGGCGATCATGGTCCGCCAGCAGGCGACGATTTTCCTCGCCGGACCACCCTTGGTGAAAGCCGCCACCGGCGAGGTGGTCAGTGCCGAAGACTTGGGCGGGGCCGACGTGCACTGCAAGATTTCCGGCGTGGCCGACCATTACGCCGACAGCGACGAACATGCCCTGGCCCTGGCCCGTCGTAGCGTCGCCAACCTCAACTGGCACAAACAGGGGCAGTTGCAGCAACACCTGCCCATCGCCCCGCTGTACTCGAGCGATGAGCTGTACGGTGTGGTTTCGGCCGACGCCAAGCAACCGTTCGATGTCCGGGAAGTGATCGCGCGCCTGGTGGACGGTTCGGTGTTCGACGAATTCAAGGCGCTGTTCGGAACGACGCTGGTGTGCGGCTTCGCTCACTTGCACGGCTACCCGGTCGCGATCCTCGCCAACAACGGCATCCTCTTCGCCGAGGCCGCGCAGAAAGGCGCGCACTTCATCGAACTGGCGTGTCAGCGCGGGATTCCGCTGCTGTTCCTGCAGAACATCACCGGCTTCATGGTCGGGCAGAAGTACGAAGCGGGCGGCATCGCCAAGCATGGTGCCAAGCTAGTGACGGCGGTCGCCTGTGCCAAAGTGCCGAAATTCACCGTGATCATCGGCGGCAGCTTCGGCGCGGGCAACTATGGCATGTGCGGTCGCGCCTACGACCCACGGTTCCTGTGGATGTGGCCAAACGCGCGGATTGGCGTGATGGGCGCCGAACAGGCGGCCGGCGTGCTGGTACAGGTCAAGCGCGAGCAGGCCGAACGCAGCGGCCATCCCTTCAGCGCCCAGCAGGAAGCCGAGATCAAGCAGCCGATCCTCGATCAATACGAAGAACAGGGCCACCCCTATTATTCCAGCGCCAGGCTGTGGGACGACGGCGTCATCGACCCGGCCCAGACCCGCGACATACTGGGCCTGGCCTTGTCCGCGTCACTGAACGCGCCTATCGAACCGAGCCGCTTCGGCGTGTTCCGGATGTAAACGGGGAATGACCATGGATAACTTCAACACCCTCGAACTGCACACCGACCCACGGGGCGTTGCCACCCTGTGGCTCAGCCGCGAGTCGAAAAACAACGCGTTCAACGCCGAAATGATCCGCGAACTGATCCTTGCCCTGGACCACGTCAGCAGCGATCCAAACTTGCGCTTCCTGCTGATCCGCGGGCGCGGCAAGCATTTCAGCGCTGGCGCCGACCTGGCCTGGATGCAGCAATCGGCCGAGCTCGACTACCACACCAACCTCGATGATGCCCGGGAACTGGCGGAGCTGATGTACAACCTCGCCAAGCTGAAGATTCCCACGCTAGCCATCGTCCAGGGTGCGGCGTTCGGTGGTGCACTGGGGCTTATCAGCGCCTGTGACATGGCCATTGGCGCTGATGAAGCACAGTTCTGTCTATCGGAAGTGCGCATTGGCCTGGCGCCGGCGGTGATCAGCCCGTTCGTGGTGCAAGCCATCGGCGAGCGTGCGGCGCGTCGTTATGCCCTGACTGCAGAACGCTTCGACGGGCAACGCGCGAAAGAAATCGGTTTGCTGTCGGAAAGCTACCCGGCCGAAACCCTCGACCAGCAAGTCGAGCAATGGATCGACAATCTGTTGCTCAACAGCCCGGCAGCCATGCGCGCCAGCAAGGAACTGTTGCGCGAAGTCGGTAACGGCGCCCTGACCCCGGCGCTGCGGCGCTACACCGAAAACGCCATCGCCCGTATTCGCGTCAGCCCGGAGGGCCAGGAAGGTCTGCGGGCCTTCCTGCAAAAGCGCGCGCCGAACTGGCAAGCCGAATCGAGTCATAAGGAGCCGCGTCGATGAGCGCACCCGCCCTCACCACATTGCTGGTGGCCAACCGTGGCGAAATCGCCTGCCGCGTGATGCGCACCGCCAAGGCCATGGGCCTGACCACCGTTGCCGTGCACAGCGCCACCGACCGCGATGCCCGCCACAGCCGCGAAGCCGACATTCGCGTCGACCTGGGCGGCAGCAAGGCAGCCGACAGCTACCTGCAAATCGACAAATTGATCGCCGCCGCAAAAGCCAGTGGCGCCCAGGCCATCCACCCCGGCTATGGCTTTCTGTCCGAGAACGCCGGGTTCGCCCGGGCGATTGAAGACGCTGGACTGATCTTCCTTGGCCCACCGGCCTCGGCCATTGATGCCATGGGCAGCAAATCGGCGGCCAAGACCTTGATGGAAACTGCCGGGGTGCCCCTGGTGCCCGGTTATCACGGCGAAGCCCAGGACCTGGACACCTTTCGCGACGCCGCCGAGCGCATCGGCTACCCGGTTTTGCTCAAGGCCACAGCCGGCGGTGGCGGCAAGGGCATGAAAGTCGTCGAGGATGTCAGCCAATTGGCCGAAGCCCTGGCCTCGGCCCAGCGTGAAGCGCAGTCCTCGTTCGGCGACTCACGGATGCTGGTGGAGAAATACCTGCTCAAGCCGCGCCATGTGGAAATCCAGGTATTTGCCGACCAACACGGCAACTGCCTGTACCTCAACGAACGCGATTGCTCGATCCAGCGCCGCCACCAGAAAGTGGTGGAAGAAGCCCCCGCGCCCGGCCTGACCCCGCAACTGCGGCGGGCGATGGGCGAAGCCGCCGTGCGCGCGGCCCAGGCGATTGGTTATGTCGGGGCCGGTACGGTGGAGTTTCTGCTGGATGCGCGGGGCGAGTTTTTCTTCATGGAGATGAACACCCGGTTGCAAGTCGAGCATCCGGTCACCGAAGCGATCACCGGACTGGACCTGGTGGCCTGGCAGATCCGCGTCGCCCAAGGCGAGCCATTGCCGATCACTCAAACGCAAGTGCCGCTGCTGGGTCACGCCATCGAAGTACGGCTGTATGCCGAGGATCCGGTCAACGATTTCCTGCCGGCCACCGGGCGCCTGGCGTTGTATCGCGAATCGGCCGAGGGGCCGGGGCGGCGGGTCGACAGTGGTGTGGAGGAAGGTGACGAGATCTCGCCGTTCTACGACCCGATGCTCGGCAAGCTGATTGCCTGGGGTGAAGACCGTGAGCAGGCGCGCTTGCGGCTGTTGAGCATGCTCGACGAATTTGCCATTGGCGGGCTGAAAACCAACATTGGTTTTCTGCGACGAATCGTGGCCCACCCCGCTTTTGCGGCGGCGGAGCTGGATACCGGATTTATCCCACGTTACCAGGGGCAATTACTTCCAGAGCCTGGCGAATTGGATGACGCGTTCTGGTCCGCAGCCGCCCAGGGATTCGCCTTGAGCCTGACACCGCGCGTACGCGGTGATGACGCCGACTCACCTTGGGCCAGCACCACCGGGCTGCGCCTGGGGCTGCCCAAGGAAACCACCCTGCACCTGAGCTGCGAAGGCCAGGATCGCGCGATAACGCTGGACATCAGCGCCCGCCGCGCGGAACTCAAGGGCGAGCAACTGATAATCGAGCAGCACGGCCTGCGCCGCAGCCATCGGGCCATTCGCCGGGGCGATAGCCTGTATCTGCAATGGGCGGGTGACCTGCACCGGATCGACCTGTACGACCCTCTGGCCGCCGCCGAGGCCAGCCACAGCCATCAAGGTGGCCTGGCTGCGCCCATGAATGGCAGTATCGTGCGGGTATTGGTGAGTGTCGGCCAAACGGTGGAGGCCGGGGCTCAACTGGTGGTACTGGAGGCCATGAAAATGGAGCACAGCATTCGGGCGCCGAAGGCCGGTGTGATCAAGGCACTGTATTGCCAGGAAGGTGAAATGGTCAGCGAGGGCAGTGCCCTGGTGGCGTTCGAAGAATAGAAATCGGCCCGCTCCCAGGGCCGATCCAGTCAGAACCTGATGGTAGCCTGCACCACCACACCGATGAGGCGGCACTGTTCGGTGTACAGGGTTTTCGGGTAAGTCGGATTGAGCGGAACCAGGTAACGCTGACCGCTCTCTTCGATCAATTTGCGAAAGGTCGCGTCACTGCTGCCAGGCAAGCAGGCGACCACCAATTTGCCAGGCACCGCCTCGATGGCCGGATCCACCAGGATCGACATGCCCTCGGGAATGCTCAACCCGCTGGGTGCGGTCATCGCATCGCCCACCACTACCAGCCAGAATGCATCGCCCAGGGCGTGGTAGTCCGTCAGCTCGTAGCGCGCCTGGCTGTAGGCGCCAGGATCACCTTCGCGAACCCCGCCAACCTCATGCCATTCACTGACCGGGTAGCGGAAGTACGGGTTGTACTTCTGCGCCAGGGCCATGCCTTCGTCCGTGGAGGTGTCCGGCTCGCGAATCACCATTGCCACCTCCAGAAACTCCAGCCCCAGCTCCCGCAGGACCCGGTTCATGTCTTCGACACTGGGTTGCCGGCGCTTGGTCAGCCAATGGCCGACGCCGCCCTGGGACATTCCCAACCGCTCTGCGAGCACCACTTGCGTGATGCGCAGCTCCTTCATCTTGGCCTTGACCAACTCTATCCATTTATCCATGTGCGGCACGATACGTGGGTGACTGTGACCATTCAAAACACAAATTGTAGTATTTAAATTATCGTCACAATTACGATAAGTACTATTCTGGATTCAGGAGTTCAGCCCCCTACACGGAGATTTCCATCACCATGGATACACCCAGCAAAGACCAGCCCAGCAGCCCTTTCGACGGTACGTTTCCTCCCTTGCAGGATTGTCCGGCGGCCAAACGTGCCCTCGACTACTACCTGAAACCAGGTGTTTCGCAGGCGCCGGCAGAACATCGCTTCTTCGACGTCAACCACAATATCAGCGCAGAAGAAGCCCTCGTTCATGCGTGCGACCTGCTGCGTTGTGCCGCGGCGACCGCCCACGAGTCCGCCAACCAGTTGAATGGTTCAAGCCGTGACCTGGCATTTTCGGTGGTGCACATGATCGATCTGGTCAAGGTGATGCTTGACCGATCCCTGGATGGCTACCCTACCCGCTAGGAGTAACGCTTGGGAATGTCGTCGCGAACGCGAACGACGAGAAAAATTTTCCAATCGATGCGATAAAACCATTTGACTTGCAAATGATAATGATTATTATTGCATCAGCTGGTCGCGAGATCAGTCGATAGACCAGAAGACCTTAGGTCGGACTTCTGGAATATCTCCTCATCAGGCTAATCACGGTTTTTGACCCGGCTTTTTGCCGGGTCTTTTTTTGCCGATTTTTCGGCTTATGGCTTCAGGCTAATGAAGTCTTTTTGGATGCTGCCAATTCGGTGGCGGCGATGATAGCAAATGAATATCCGTTTACAAGAGCCCTCCCGCCACACAGGCGAAATCTATCGCTAACCAGCACTTGAGAATCAATTGCAGACTCTCTAAGCTGGCTCGGCGTCCAGGGAGGACGCCCCCTCGTTTACGTGACTTAAATCGTCTCGATTCGCCTTCCTTGCGTGTAAAGTAACGGCATGAAAATCCTTTCCAGGAATCGTGACCGTGGCTAAATCTTCCTTTGATATCAGTGCCAATTTCGACAGCGGCAACATCGAGGTCGTCGACATCAGCAACCCGTTGCAGTCGTTGCTCAAGATCAGGCCCGACACCCGCAGTGCCCATTTCCAGTGGTTCCACTTCAAGGCCAGCGGCCTGCATGTCGGCCAGGAATATTCCTTCCGCCTGCTCAACGCCAGTCAATCGTCCTATAACAAGGCCTGGACGGGCTACCAGACCGTTGCCTCCTACGACCACGTCAATTGGTTCCGCATTCCGACCCAGTTTGAAGGCGACGCCCTGCGCTTTCATCTGGAGGCCGAACAACCCCACGCCTGGTTCGCCTACTTCGAACCCTACAGCCGCGGTCGTCATGATTGGCTGATCGAACAAGCGCAGCACAAGGCCGGCACCGAGCTATTGGCCGTTGGTAAAAGCGTGGAAGGCCGTGACATTCAACTGCTGCGCAAGGGCAACGGTGCCGAAGGCCGACGCAAAATCTGGATCATCGCCCAGCAGCACCCCGGTGAGCACATGGCCGAATGGTTCATGGAGGGCGTGATCGAACGCCTCCAGCACCATGACGATGCGCAACTGAACCGGTTGCTCGCCAAGGCCGATCTGTACCTGGTACCGAACATGAACCCCGACGGCGCATTCCACGGTCATCTGCGAACCAACGCCATGGGCCAGGATCTCAACCGTGCCTGGCAGAACGCCAGTCCGGAAATCAGCCCCGAGGTTTTTTTCGTACAACAGCAAATGGAAAAGTACGGCGTCGATCTGTTCCTCGACGCTCACGGCGATGAGGAAATCCCCCACGTCTTCACCGCCGGTTGCGAAGGCAACCCAGGCTACACGCCACGCATCGCCAAACTCGAAGAGCGCTTTCGCAGCCATCTCAAGCACCAGACCAAAGACTTCCAGACAGCTCACGGCTACACCCGCGACGAACCGGGCCAGGCCAACATGACCCTGGCCTGTAATGCGGTCGGGCAGAAATATGACTGCCTGTCCCTGACCCTGGAAATGCCGTTCAAGGACCACAACGATCACCCGAACCCGATCACCGGCTGGTCTGGCAAACGCTCGATGCAACTGGGCAAGGATGTGTTGAGCACCATCGAGGCCATGGTCGACGAGTTGCGCTGATCCAATGACCTGATCAACCCTTGTCCAAGGTGCTTCCCTGAGTGGGAACAATGTGGGAGCAAAGCTTGCTCGCGATATAGGCGGTGAGGTCTTTCTGAAACCGAGTCGCCTGTATCGCGAGCAAGCTTTGCTCCCACCATCAACCCTTGCCGCGCAACATGCTGTCCAACACCTCATCCCGACGCACCCACGCGTGAAACAACGCCGCCGCCAGATGCACCAGCACAGTCAGGAACAGCAAGTAAGCCAGGTACCCGTGGGCCTTGCGCAGCAGCGCGAACGTCTGGGCGTGCGCTGGCAGGATCGAGGGCAGTTGCAACCAATTGCCGAGCATCACCGGATCCCCCGCCGCCGAAATCATGCCCCAGCCCAGCAGCGGCAGAACCAGCATCAAGGCGTACAGCAACACATGCGAAGCCTTCGCCGCCAACACTTGCCAGCCTGGCAGATCGGCCGGCAGCGGTGGTTGTCGGGTACTGAAGCGCACCACCAGGCGCACGATCACCAACAGCAAAATCGCGATACCCAATGGCTTGTGCAACTGAAGCAGCCATTCATGGCGCTCGGACACCGAGGCGACCATGCCCGCGCCGATAAACAGCATGGCGATGATCATCAATGCCATCAGCCAGTGCAGCAACCGAGCCAGCGGTGCAAAGTGACGAGGGGCGCTCATGGGCGGGACTCCTGGTGGGCGGGCAATTGGTTCACTTCGCTGGTGCGCCGCAGGTAGGAACTGGCATAGGCGGCGGAGCGCGCGACCAGCAGCGGATCGTCGGAACCTTCGATCCCTTGGGGCAAGATCAGCGGGTCATAGTTGATGTCGCGGCATTCGCCGTTGTCTTGCGCCTGGGTACGCTCCAACACCAGCGTGCCGGCATTGAGTACCTTGCGGTCAGCGGGCCAGGCCTTGCTGGCGTCGTTCACCGGATCACCCGGGTTGGCCAAGGTGATGTTCAGTTGCCAGCGCAACGGCCCGGCGGCGAGACGCTTCACCAAGTCTTGCTCGAGGAAGTCGGCCCCCTGGGGTGGCGTCGTATCCGCAGCGTCCTGAGTCATCGGCACCACGCCCCAGCGCACCGCCTGGCGTTGCCCGGCGGGGTTGACCAGATAGAACGCGTTGATGCCGTTGTAAGTTTCGCTGGCATAACTGGCCGACGGCTTGGCGGTCTTGATCCATTGCAGGAATGGCGCGGCTTCGGGGTGAGCGGCAAAGAACGCCGGTACGGCCGCAGGGTTCGGTTTTCCTGTGGCGGGGTCCGGCGACTGGGCTTGCTGCAGTTGGTAGAAGGCTTCGGGCGTGCCCACCGGAAACACCGGCATGCTGTTCATGCCGGTGCGCCACTGCTGGCCGTTGGCCTGGGTAAAACGCAGCGCCAGGCTGCGAATCGGCACGCTTGCGTCCGGTGCATAGGGGTTGCCGCTGGGCAAGGCGAAACGCCCGACCACCGGCGTTTGCGGCTGCGAGAACACTTGGGCGCTGGAATAGGCGCTGGCCTCGCCCGTGCTTTGGAAATAGCCCACGACGCAGACACCTTTGGAGTGGTTACGGCGAAAGCCCGGGTGAACGCCGTTGTTTTTTTCCAGGACATTGACCAGCGCCTGCGGTGTCAGGCGCTGTGGGTCGAGGCTGCCATTGACGTAGGCAAACGCCCCGGCCAACGCGGCAACAATCACGGCGATGCCGCTCAGGCGCAATGTCAGGGCGGCGGCACTCAAGGGTGGCCGGCTCGACGAGAATGAAGGATCAACCATGAGAAAGCTCCAGGGCGCGAGGCCATTCGTTGGAAATGGACCCGTCAGACGAAGGACCGTCAGGTTTATTCCCATGCCTCGTATTTATTTTTCCTGCCCTGGAATAATCTCGTTCGTGGGTCGTCTTTCCAGTCCCGGCGCAGTGACTGCCCACAGAAGCCACACCCTATGAACGCACTCGACGAACAGTTGCGCGAACTCATCCCCAGGCTACGGCGTTTTGCCGTGTCGCTGACGCGCAACCCGAGCAATGCCGACGACCTGGTGCAGATGTGCCTGGAACGGGCGTTGTCCAAATGGACCGACAAGCGCCCGGACGGCGACCTGCGGGCCTGGTTGTTTTCGATTCTGTATCGGCAGTTTCTCGACGGCCATCGCCGCTCCCGGCGGTACGCGCGCATGCTGGAGTTTTTCACCGGTCGCGATGACGCCCATCCTTCGGCCGAGCGTAGCGTGATCGCACAATCGTCCCTGCAGGCCTTCGATCAGCTCACGACGGAACAGCGTGCCCTGTTGCTCTGGGTGTCGGTGGAAGGCTTGAGTTACCAGCAAGTCGCCGACATCCTCGGCGTGCCGACCGGCACGGTCATGTCCCGCCTGTCCCGCGCCCGCCAGGCCTTGCGCCAACTCAGCGACGGCGAAATCACCCGCCCTGCCCTGCGGATACTCAAATGATCAACATCCCCCCCAGCGACAGCGACCTGCACGCCTACGTCGATCGCCAACTGAGCGAGGCCGACCAGCGCCTGGTGCAGGCCTACCTGGCCAACCAGCCTGAAGTCGCCGCCCGGGTCCGAGCCTGGCAACAGGACGCGCAGCACCTGCGCACGGCCCTGAGTGGAACCTTGCAGCAGCCGCCCAACCCGGACCTCGACCCGGCGATGATTCGCCAGCACCTGAAACATCGCTCCCGCCGCCACCTGGCCAGCGCCGCGATGTTGTTGCTGGCCGTCAGCGTGGGAGGCTTCGGTGGCTGGCAAGCGCGGCAAATGACCCTGCTCAGCGCCGCAGCCCCCATGGCCGATGCCCTGCAGGCGTACCGGTTGATTGCCCAGCAGGGTATCCTGCCAGCCGATTACCAGACGGGCGACGAGCGGAGCATGCAAGGCTGGCTCGACCGCTACTTCACCCAGGCCGACCGACTGCCCGACCTGTCGGGCGCGGGCTTCAAGCCGGTCAGCGGGCGCTTGCTCAGCACCGAGCAAGGGGCGGCGGCCATGGTGGTTTACCAGGACCAAAGCGGTCAGAAGATCAGCTTCTACGTGCGCCCACCGGGCCCGAAAAACTTCCTGCTCCCTCGTGGCAGCCGCCGTGACGGCGAGCTGCAAGCCGAGTACTGGTCCGGCCCGGGCTACAACTATGCGATGGTCATACCCAGCGATATGCCGGCAGCGCAGCGGCTCAAGCAAACCCTGAATTTCTGATCCCCGCCGCCGCCCCTGTGGGAGCGAACCTGCTCGCGATAGCGATGTGTCAGCCGGCACATTGCTGACTGGACCACCGCTATCGCGAGCAGGCTCGCTCCCACAAGGGTTCTGCGATAGTTCAGAGGAGTCGGTTCACCCCTGCCCAAACACCTGCGAAGGCCTGCGCAGCAATGGGTCGAACGGGTTGATCCGCGGCCCTATCAGGGCCGCCTCACGCTTGAGCATGTCCACCACCGTCGGCAGGCGATCAGGCCCCAGGCGATCGCTCACCGTCGCCACGCTCAAGGCGGCCACGGCCCGGCCGTCACGGTCCAGGATCGGCACGGCCACCCCGGCCATGCCTTGCAATACACCGGTGTTGCGCCCGGCGTAGCCCAGCGTGCGCACGTTCTCCACTTCCGAACGCAGGAAGACTTCATCGTACAAATGGAAATCCTTGAGCCGCGGCAGGTTGTATTGAATCACCGTGTCGCGCTCTTCTTCCGGCAGGAACGCCAGGATCGCCAGGCTGCCCTGCCCCACGCCCAACGCCACGCGCCCCCCAATGTCGCCGGTGAACGTGCGGATCGGAAATGGCCCTTCGCTACGGTCCAGGCAGATGGCATCGAAGCCGCTGCGGGCGAGCAAAAATAGCGAGTCTCCCAAGGAAGCCGACAACCGCAGCATGGCCGGGCGCACCAGTTCGCGCAGGTTGCCGGTGTTACCGGCGCGGGCGGCCAGGGCGAAGAACTCCAGGCTCAGGCGATAGCGCTTGCTGCGAGCGTCCTGCTCGACCATGCCCTCGTCCATCAGGCTGCGCAACAAGCGATGGGTGGTGGGTTGGGACAAACCGATGCGCTGGGCCAATTGCGTCACCCGCTCGCCGCCCTCGACGGTGTCACCCAGGCTGCGCAACACGGCAAACAGTCTGGAGACCGCGCCGACACCCACCTCGCCTTTTTCATTATTCCGTTCAGTGGAATTAAACATGCTATTTCTCATTATTAAATTTACTCACTGAATGAAATTGAAAATAGTCTTCGCTTCAGTGAAATAGTCCATTGAGCCCATCCTATTCTTCGTCCTACTCTGCGTCCATACAGGGGCGATTCGAACAACAGCGGCAGCCGACTCAAGGTCGAGCGCCAACGCACCCCAGCAGCACCTTTTCGTATCTGCCCATACAAAAAAGCGCGCCCTTGCGGCGACGCATAACAATCCCAGGTGGAGCGCAGCTATGGCTTTTGTGCAACTTGAAGGACTTGGCAAACGTTACGGCGACATCGACGCCGTGGTCGCCACCAACCTGTCGGTGGAAAAAGGCGAGTTCGTCTCGCTACTGGGGCCTTCGGGCTGCGGCAAGACCACCACCCTGCAAATGATCGCCGGCTTCGTCGAAGTCAGCAGCGGGCGCATCCTGCTGGACGGCCGCGACATCACCCATGCCAAGCCCGCCAGCCGTGGCCTGGGGGTGGTATTCCAGAGCTACGCGCTATTCCCCCACATGACCGTCAGGGACAACGTCGCTTTCGGCCTGCGCATGCGCAAGGTCGCCAATGCCGAGCTGCAACAACGCGTGGATCGAGTGTTGAAGCTGGTGCGCCTGGACCAACACGCCGAACGCTACCCACGGGAACTCTCGGGCGGCCAGCGTCAACGCGTGGCGCTGGCTCGAGCCTTGGTGATCGAGCCGCCGGTGCTGTTGCTCGACGAACCGCTGTCCAACCTCGACGCCAACTTGCGCGAAGAGATGCAATACGAAATCCGCCGCATCCAGCGCGAAGTCGGAATCACTACCCTGATGGTGACCCATGATCAGTCCGAAGCCCTGTCGATCAGCGACCGGGTCGTGGTGATGCAGGCCGGGCGTATCACCCAGATCGACGCGCCGTACACCCTTTACGAGCACCCACGTACCGAATTCATTTCCGGCTTCGTCGGCAAGGCCAACCTGCTGCCCGGCCTGCGCGATGGCGCGGGCGTCGTTCAAGTCTGCAACCGGAGCGACGCTGACCTGACCCTGAGCCTGCGCCCGGAAAAAATCGATCTGCTTGCCTCGGGCTCGGGCCGCCTGCAAGGCACCCTCGTCAGCCGCTTCTTTCTCGGCAGCCAATGGCTGTACGGCGTCACCACCAGCCTGGGTGAACTCTGCGTGGTACGCCGCAACGACGGCTCCGCGCCCTTGGTCGAAGGCACGGCGGTGGGCCTGGACTGGGATCCGGCGCTGCTGCGGGTGCTGAGCACGGACGAGGTGCCGGCATGAAGCTGATCGATGCGATGCGCCGTGGCCGGCAAGGTTACCTGATGTCCGCGCCGGCCCTGGCCTTGTACCTGGGCCTGCTGGTCATTCCCTTGGGCTTGACGCTCATCCTGTCATTCAACGTCTTCGACTACAGTTCGGGCATCAACAACGACGCCTTTACCTTCGACCACTACACCAGCCTGCTGGGGGACCCGTACTTCTACGAGATATTCCTGCGCACGTTCTGGATCAGCGCCCTGACCACGCTCTTGTGCGTGCTGATCGGTGTGCCCGAGGCGTACATCCTCAGCCGCATGGGCGCACCGTGGCGTTCGATTTTCCTGATCCTGATTCTCACGCCGCTGCTGATTTCAGTGGTGGTGCGAGCCTTCGGCTGGAGCCTGCTGCTCGGCGCCGACGGCCTGGTCAACCAGGCTCTGCAAGCCTTCGGTGGCGCACCGATGAAGCTGCTCTATACCCCGTTCGCCGTGGTCATCGCCCTGGTCCACGTGATGTTGCCGTTCATGATCATTCCAGTCTGGACCTCGTTGCAGAAACTCGACCCGGCCGCCGAACAGGTCGCGCTGTCGCTGGGGGCCAGCCAGTTCACGGTGATCCGCAAGGTCGTGCTGCCACAGATCATGCCCGGCGTGCTCTCCGGCACGCTGATCGTGTTCGGCCTCGCCGCCAGTTCCTTCGCCATCCCCGGTCTGCTCGGCGGACGGCGCTTGAAGATGGTCGCCACGTTGATCTACGACCAGTACCTGTCAGAACTGAACTGGCCCATGGGTGCGGCCATTGCTGTCGCCCTGCTGTTGCTCAACCTGCTGATCATGCTGTCGTGGAACCGGATGATCGAAGGCCGCTACAAGAAGTCATTGGGGTAACGGGTAATGTCCAGAAACGGTCCTTTCGCACTGCTGTTCCACGCCCTGGTGGTGATCTTCATGCTCGCGCCGCTGGTGGTGGTCTGCCTCGTCGCCTTCACCCCGGAAAACACCTTGAGCCTGCCGACCACCGAGTTCTCCCTGCGCTGGTTTCGCGCCGTGTTCGAGCGCGCGGACTTTGTCGACGCGTTCTACAACAGCCTGATCCTGGCGTTCTGCGCGGCCTCGCTGGCGACCTTGATTGCGGTGCCGGCGGCCCTGGCGATCACCCGGCTCGAGTTCCCGGGCCGGGATTTCTTCAATGGCCTGTTCCTGTCGCCGATCATCATTCCGCACCTGGTATTGGGGGTGGCGTTACTGCGTTTGTTTGCGCTGATGGGCGTGAACGGCAGCTTTTCCTGGCTGATCTTCGCCCATGTGCTGGTGATCACGCCGTACGTGCTGCGCCTGGTGCTGGCCTCGGCCATTGGCCTGGACCGCAGCGCCGAGCAGGCCGCGCAATCGTTGGGGGCTGGGCGCTTCACGCTGTTCCGGCAAATCACCCTGCCGATGATCCTGCCGGGGGTGGCCGGAGGCTGGTTGCTGGCGTTCATCAACAGCTTCGATGAAGTCACGCTGTCGATCTTCGTCACCTCGCCGGCCACGCAAACCCTGCCGGTACGCATGTACGTATACGCCACCGAATCCATCGACCCGATGATGGCGGCGGTGTCGGCGCTGGTCATCGGGCTCACCGCGCTGACCATGATTCTGCTCGACCGGGTCTATGGCCTGGATCGAGTCCTGGTAGGCAAACAATGAGGGTGTCATGGCACTGCTGAAACGACTGGCCGAAGGGGACCGCCCGGCCCTGGACTTTACCCTCGACGGCCAGCCCGCCACCGGCCTTCTGGGGGACACCCTGTTGACCGCCGTGCTGACCTGCAGCGAGCACCTGCGCGGCAGTGACTTCAGCGCCGAACCCCGGGCCGGTTTCTGCCTGATGGGTGCCTGCCAGGACTGCTGGGTGCGCCTGGGTGATGGCCGCCGCGTACGCGCCTGCTCGACCCTGCTCGAAGCCGGGCAGCACATCATCCGCGAACCGGGGCGCCAGGTATGAACAATGTAGCCAAATATGCCCCCATCGCGAGCAGGCTCGCTCCCACAGGGGACTTGTGCCGACCACAAAATCCACGTCCACCGCAAATCCGATGTGGGAGCGAGCTTGCTCGCGATGGCGTCTTTAAAGATGTCGCCAATCTCACTGCATCGCCAACGAGGTGGTCATGAAACCCGTCGCCATCATCGGCGCCGGCCCGGCCGGTATCCGTGCCGCACAGACCCTGGTCGCCCACGGCATATACCCCGTCCTGCTGGACGAAGCCACTCGCGGTGGCGGGCAGATCTATCGGCGCCAACCGGCCAACTTCAAGCGCCCGCCAGCCAAGCTCTATGGCTTTGAAGCGTCCAAGGCCAACGCCATCCACCAGACCCTCGACGCGTTGCGTGAACAGCTCGATTACCGTCCCGACACCCTGGTGTGGAACGCCGAGGCCGGCCTGCTCGATACCTTGCATGAAGGTCGCACCGCGCGCCTCGAGTACGCCAGCGTGATCGTCGCCACCGGCGCCACCGACCGGATCCTGCCTGTACCGGGGTGGACCCTGCCCGGGGTGTACAGCCTGGGCGCGGCGCAGATCGCCCTGAAGTTCCAGGGTTGCGCCATTGGTGAACGGGTGGTGTTCGCCGGCAGCGGTCCGTTGTTGTATCTGGTGGCCTATCAATACGCCCGGGCCGGCGCCAAGGTGGTCGCGGTCCTCGACAGTTCGCCCTTTAGCGCCCAGGCTCGTGCCCTGCCCGGCTTGCTGGCACAACCGGTCACCCTCGCCAAGGGCCTCTACTACCGCGCCTGGCTAACCGCCCGCGGCATCGCCGTGCATCAAGGCGCGAGCCTGGCGCGTCTCGATGGAGAACGCCGGGTGCAGTCGCTGCAATGGCACGACGCAAGCGGCGAACACACCCTCGACTGTGACGCGGTGGCGTTCGCCCATGGCTTGCGCAGCGAAACCCAACTGGCCGACCTGTTGGGTTGCGAGTTTGCCTGGAATGCCCTCAACCGCGCCTGGCTGCCACGACGGGACCACGCCGGGCGCAGCAGCGTGCCGGGGATTTACCTGGCCGGTGACGGCGCCGCAATCATGGGCGCGGACGCGGCTGAAATGGCCGGTGAACGGGCGGCCCTGGCCTTGCTCGAAGACAGCGGCTACTCCACCGACCCACAACGTTGCACGCAACTGGAACAAGCCCTTGAACGCATCGGTCGGTTCCGGGAAGGCCTGGAGCGCGCGTTTGCCTTTCCTGAACGCTGGGCCGCCGATGCGGCCGATAACCTGATGATTTGCCGCTGCGAAGACGTCCGCGCGGGTGACATCCGCCGGGTGGTGGGCGAAGGCCATTGGGAGATCAATCGGGTCAAGGCGCATTGCCGGGTCGGCATGGGTCGTTGCCAGGGTCGGATGTGCGGTGCCGCGGCAGCGGAAATCATTGCGCGCGAAAGTGGCCGCACCATTTCCGACATCGGCCGCTTGCGGGCCCAGGCGCCGGTCAAGCCAGTGCCGTTCGGCCTGGAGGTCGAGCCATGATCGAAGTGGATGTGGTGATCATTGGCGGTGGCATTATCGGCGCCTCGGCCGCGTTGTTCCTGAGCAAGGCCGGCCGCCGGGTGGCGCTGCTGGAGCGCGACTTCTGTGGCTCGCACTCCAGTGGCGTGAACTACGGCGGTGTGCGACGCCAGGGCCGGCCATTGTCGCAACTGCCCTTGTCGCAACGAGCCCATGAAATCTGGAGCCAGTTGCCCCAGTTGATCGGCATCGACGGTGAGTACCAGCGCAGCGGTCATCTCAAACTGGCCCGCAGTGCCGATGATCTGCAAGCGTTGCGCGACTACGCCGCCAGCAGCCAGGGCTTTGGCCTGGATTTGCAGTTGCTCGATCAAGAAGAACTGCGGGCTCGCTTTCCGTGGGTCGGTGCTGTCGCGGTCGGGGCATCGCTGTGCCCGGATGACGGCCATGCCAATCCGCGCCTGGTCTCACCAGCGTTTGCCCAGGCCGCTCGCCGACATGGCGCGCAAGTCCATGAACAATGCACCGTCAGTAACGTTGTGCACGACGGCCAGCGCTTTGCCGTAAACACCGCGACAGGTCTGACCTTCCACGCGCCCTGGCTGCTGAACTGCGCCGGAGCCTGGGCCAGCCAGTTCGCCGCGCAGTTCGGCGAAGCGGTGCCCATGCATGCAGGGCACCCGGCGATGCTGGTCACCGAGCCCTTGCCCTTGGTCATGGACGCCAGCACCGGCGTCGAGGGGGGCGGTATCTATGCCCGCCAGGTCGCGCGTGGCAACTGTGTGCTGGGGGGCGGCCAAGGTTTTGCGTTGGACGCTGCTCGCGCCCGCCCCGGCCAGAACGCGGTGATCGAGATCCTGCGCCAGGCTGTCGAGCTCTATCCATTCCTGGAGGGCGCCCAGGCGATTCGTACCTGGAGCGGCACCGAAGGTTACCTGCCCGATCGCCAGCCGGTGATCGGCCACAGCAGCACCCAGTCTGGTCTGTTGCACGCGTTCGGCTTTGCCGGCGCGGGTTTCCAGATCGGCCCGGCGGTGGGCCAGGCGCTCACCGAGATCATCTGCAGCGGGGCTTCGAGCACGCCGCTGGATGCGTTTTCCATCACCCGGTTCCACTCCATCTCCGTTGCTTGATAGAGGAAGGTCGCGCCAATGAATAACGTCAAACGCAGTGCACTGTTCGGTTTCTGCTCGCTGGGCTCCGCTTGCCTGGGCGCCCTGCTCCCGGTCACCCAGGCGTTGGCCGAGCCGACGCTTTACCTGGGCATGAATGGTGGAACCATGGAGCGGCTTTATGCCGACAAGGTCTTGCCTGCTTTCGAAAAAGCCAACAACGTCAAAGTGGTCATCGTACCGGGCACCTCAGCCGATATCCTGGCGAAGGTGCAGGCCAGTAAAGGCAACCCGCAGATGCACGTGATGTTCCTGGATGACGGCATCATGTATCGCGCCATCGCCATGGGGCTATGCGACAAACTCAAGGACAGCCCGACCCTGGCGCAGATCCCGGCCAAGGGGCGCATCAAGGATCAGGCCGTGGCCGTCAGCCTCGGGGTGACGGGGCTGGCCTACAACACGCGGCTGTTCAAGGAAAAAGGCTGGAATACGCCCACCTCATGGATGGACCTGGCCGATCCACGTTTCAAGGATAAAGTGGTGTTCCAGTCGATGGCCTCCTCCACATTCGGCCTGCACGGTTTCCTGATGTTCAACCGGATCCAGGGCGGCAGCGAAACCGATGTCGAGCCGGGCTTCAAGGCCTGGCCAAACACGGTGGGGCGCAACGTGCTGGAGTACATCCCCAGCTCGGCGAAGATATCCGAAATGCTGCAGACCGACGAAGCCGCCCTGTTCCCGCTGACGCCGACCCAGGTGACCGCGTTGAAACTCAAGGGCATGCCGGTCGAATACGCCCAGCCGAAGGAAGGCGCCGTAGTGCTCAACGTCGCCGAATGCGCCATCGCCCAGAACACCCAGCCGGAACTGGCGCAAAAGCTTGCCGCGTTCCTGCTGACACCTGAAGCCCAGGCCATTGCCCTGGAAGAAGGCGACCAGATCCCCTCCAACCCCAATACCCCGACCACCGACAAGACCCGCGGCCAGGTGGAGGCGATGAAGCAATATCTGGAAACAGCGATTGCCGTGGATTGGGACCAGGTCAACGAACAACGCCCGGCCTGGAACGCGCGGTGGAACCGCAGTATCGAGCGCTAGGGCGATCGATTGTGGCCAAGGGAGCAACACTGTTGCTCCCACAGATAAATCCCCTCGCCACAGGGTTTTGTGTTGGGCTGATTATTGGTTAACTGTCTGGCTTCGGACCTTGCGCCCGCCCCTTGATCAACAGCGAACCCCGCCATGCACACCCTCGCCCAACTGCGCACCGGCCAGCTCTCAGGCATCACCCGACTGGACCTGGCCTGCGGCTTGACAGAGTTTCCCCAGGAAATCTTCGACCTGGCCGACTCCCTCGAAATACTCAACCTCAGCGGCAATCAGTTGGACACGCTGCCCGATGACCTGCATCGGCTGACACACTTGCGCGTGCTGTTCTGTTCGGATAACCGCTTCACAGAACTGCCCGAATGCCTGGGCCGTTGCAGCGCGTTGACCATGGTCGGTTTCAAGGCCAACCGTATCGAGCGCGTCACTGGCGCCTCGCTACCGCCGCTGCTGCGCTGGCTGATCCTGACCGACAACCACGTCAGCCAATTACCCGATGAACTGGGCCAACGCCCACACCTGCAAAAACTGATGCTGGCCGGCAACCGTCTGCAGCAATTGCCGGCAAGCCTGGGCCAGTGTCATCGCCTCGAACTGCTACGCATCGCCGCCAACCAATTGACCGAACTGCCGCAATGGTTGCTGCAACTGCCAAGCCTCAGTTGGTTGGCCTACGCCGGCAATCCGCTGGAAGCCCAAGCCGAAGCGGCCGCCCTGGCTGCCACGACGCCCATCGACTGGGCGCAGTTGCGCTTGCAACAACAGTTGGGCGAAGGCGCATCGGGAGTGATTCACCAGGCGCTCTGGCAGCCGCCCGGCCAAATTGCCCGAAACATTGCAGTGAAGCTGTACAAAGGCCAGATGACCAGCGACGGCTCGCCCCTGCATGAGATGCATGCCTGCATCACTGCCGGTCGACACCCGAACCTGATTGACGTGCTGGGCCAGGTTGCCGGGCATCCCGAGCAACAGGCCGGACTGGTGATGGCGCTGATCGCGCCCAGCTACCGTAACCTCGCCGGGCTGCCGAGCCTGGCATCATGTACCCGCGACGTGTATGCCGACGAGCTGCGCCTCAGCGCCCCAACAGCCTTGCGTATCGCCCACGGCATCGCCTCGGTGGCCGCGCACTTGCACCGCCAGGGCATCACCCATGGGGATCTGTACGGACACAACATCCTGTACAACGACCAAGGCGATTGCCTGCTGGGAGACTTTGGCGCGGCGTCTTTCCACGCCACCACGGACAACGGGCAAACCCGCGCACTGCAACGCATCGAGGTGCGAGCCTTCGGGATTCTGCTTGGGGAATTGCTGGCGCGGATCGAGCCGGGGCTCAGTGCTGTGGACCTGGCAGCGCTGCAGGATCTGCAGGCGCGCTGCTGTCAGCCGGATGTGCTGGCGCGGCCAGAGTTCGATGAGATTGAAAGGTTGCTGAGCGAGTTCAAACACATCGACTAAACCAGCCCCCCAAACTAACAGGCACGCCGCCTATTGTGGTGAGGGGATTTATCTGTGGGAGCAAGGCTTGCCCGCGATGCGGACACCTCGATTTCTCAGAGACCGCGTCGTCTTCATCGCGGGCAAGCCTTGCTCCCACAGAGTGAACCGCACTCAGGGATAAATTCCCTCGCCACAGGGGGTGTAGTGCTTAACCGGCCAACCCGACAAACATGTCCTGCACGTCGTCATGGTTATCGAGGCCTTCGAGGAAAGCTTCGACTTCAGCCATCTGCTCATCGGTCAGGCCGCTGACCGGGTTTTTCGGCTGGTAGCCCAGTTTGGCCGACAACACGGTGAAGCCCTGCTCCGGCAACGCCTTCTGTACGGCATCGAGGTCGGCAGGGTCGGTGAGAAACAAGGTCGCGCCTTCTTCGCCCGGCTCGAAATCCTGGGCACCGGCCTCGATGGCGGCCATTTCCGGATCGGCGTCCGGGCTGTCCGGTGCGGCTTCAATCATGCCGACATGGTTGAAGTCCCACGCCACCGAACCCGAGGCGCCCAGTTGGCCCTTGCGGAACGCGACGCGAATTTCGGCAACGGTACGGTTGATGTTATCGGTCACGCATTCAACGATCAGCGGCACCTGGTGCGGCGCGAACCCTTCATAGGTCACGCGGTGGTACTGCACAGTCTCACCGAGCTGGCCAGAACCTTTCTTGATCGCACGCTCCAGGGTCTCGCGGGGCATCGAGGCCTTCTTCGCTTGTTCGACCACCAGGCGCAAGTGCGCGTTGGTAGCGGTATCAGCGCCGTTACGCGCGGCAATGGTGATTTCCTTCACCAGTTTGCCGAAGATCTTGCCCTTGGCGTTGGCAGCCGCTTCTTTGTGTTTAACCTTCCACTGTGCGCCCATTACTCACTCTCTTGTCTGACGCGCCGAGACATCTGCCGGCCGGCGCTGTGGCGCAAGTTTATACGGCCTAAACCGGCTGATCGACCAAAAATTCACCCTGCTGGATCGACATTTTCACAGCGTGTTGTAGGGCTTTTCTGAAACAGCGACTCACACGCACCGTTCTCCGTCACGGTTTCGTACCCTCTGCGCCTCTCTCCCAGCCAGTAGGAGCTGCGATGCGCAACGACACGGAAAGTCCCTTCAGCCTGACACTCACGCAAAGCGACTTGCAATTGCAAGTATTGCGGTTCAATGGCCGCGAAGCCCTCAACCAGCCGTACCGCTTCGACCTCGAACTGATCGGCCTGGCCCCGCCGATAAACCCCGACCTGCTATTGGGGCATCCGGCCTTCCTGCGCCTGGACGGCGAATCGGGGGTCCATGGGATTGTCCACAGCGTCAGCCTGAACGCCCAGGCGCCGCAGCTCATTGTCTATCGCCTGACACTGGTTCCCTACCTCCAGCAACTGGAACAAGGCCCGCGGCGCCGGGTTTTCCATCAGCTCAGCGTGGTGCAGGTGCTGCAACGCCTGTTGGAAGAACACCCGCTACCCACCGACAGTTACCGTTTCGAACTGCCCCATGGGCAGTATCCGTGTCGCCCGTTTTGCATCCAGTACGACGAAAGCGACCTGACCTTCCTGCAACGACTGTGCGAGGAGGAAGGCATCCACTACCACTTCGAACACGCCCCCCATGGCCATGTCCTGGTGTTTGCCGAAGACCCGAAGAGCTTCCCCGCGCGCGCCATCGAGCTGCCCCTGCGCCCGAGTGACAACCTGCTACCGGCCATCAAGCGCCTGTATTTGCGTCACCACTCGCGGATACCTGGCCTACCCGTCGGCTTCAGCGACCGGGCCATGCCTGAAGCCGGGGCCACGGCGGCGAATCACCTCCTTGAACAGATCGATCACGAAGCCATGCGCGGCGACCCGGCCTTGGCTCACCGTTACCAGGCCGGACGCCGCCACCTTGAACGACTGCGCTGTCGGCAGCGGGAAATCCATGGCCACAGTACCCAACCTGCCCTGCACGGCGGCGACATCGTACAGGTCTGCGAACACCCGGTTGCCACCTTCAACGATCAATGGCTGATCACCGAGGTCCAGCATCGCGGGCGGCAGTTTTCGATCCTGGAGCCGGACTTGCCCGCCACACCGTCGGCCCGTGACTACCGCAACCGGTTCACCGCCATTCCATGGTCCACCGTATTCAGGCCGGCCCTCAAGCATCCCAAGCCCTGTATCCCCGGGTACCACCTGGCACACGTACTCGGCCGCACCGGCCAGCCAGCCAGGCCCGATGAACGCGGCCAGGTGAGTGTCAGCCTATGGGCGCCGGACCAGGAAGGCATCACGCTACCCGTATCGCGACTGACGCTGGGTGACAGCCCCAGCCTGATGGCCGGCAGCGAAGTGCTGGTGAGTTTTCTCGATGGCGACCCCGACCGCCCGGTGCTGTGCCCGGGGGCTATCGATACCGGTGCCGGACAAACCGCCGCGCCACCGAAACCGCCCCGTGGCAATCATGATGCCGGGCTGCTGTTGGACTGGCTGCTGAACCCGCCGGACTTCACTCCCTGACTCATCTCTGTGGCTTCATCCCGGCAAAACTGATCTGGCTCATGCAAACCCAGCGAAACGGGCTTACAGTAAACAGACAACGCCGCTCTAGACGGCGCTCTACCCTGATTGTTGGAGATACCCGCAATGCCCTGGAAAAACTCAGAAAGCCGCTACAGTACCGTCACGGTGACCTTGCATTGGTTGATGCTGGTTCTGCTGGCGGTGGTCTATGCCTGCATCGAGTTCCGGGGGATTTTCCCCAAGGGCAGCGGCGGCCGGACCCTGATCAAGGAAGCGCATTTCATGCTCGGCCTGACCGTGTTCGTACTGGTCTGGCTGCGCCTGTTCGCCCGCAGCATGGGTAAGGCACCGGCGATTTTCCCGGCCTCGCCTGCGTGGCAAACCTTCCTCGCGCGCCTGATGCACTGGGCGCTGTACCTGTTCATGATCGCCATGCCGCTGCTGGGCTGGCTGATCACCAGCGCCGAAGGGCATCAGGTGATGTTCTACGGTTTCGATTTGCCCTTGCTCGTCGATCAGGACAAGGATTTCGCCAAGCAACTGGAAAGCTGGCATGTGCTGGGCGGCACCATCGGCTATTGGTTGATTGGCCTGCATGCCTTGGCGGGGCTGTATCACCACTATGTGGTACGCGACAACACGCTGTTGCGGATGATGCCCAAACGCGGCTGATCGCTGTTATTCGAACCCTCGGCGGCCTTGCAAGCCGCCGGTGTGGACGAAGATCAAGCGGGTGCCTGGGGCAAACCCTCCGGCCTCGACCCGCGCTTTAAGCAACAGCAAGGCTTTGCCGGTGTACAACGGCTCCAGCTCGATGGCCGCCGTGGTTTCGATGAAATCGGTGAGTTCACCATCGACCCGGGCGAAACCGCCACGGCTGCCGTCGAACAGTTCATAAAGCGCACTGCAAAGGCCCGCTTCCCCCAGGATGCTTTCGACTCGCTGCGCCACGCCATGGTCCTGGGGCACCGCCAGTACGCCATAGACCGGGCGCTGCCCGGCTTCGGCCAACACCAGCCCGGCCAGTGACGTTCCGGTGCCGCAGGCCAGCCACCAGCCGTGATAATCCGCCCATCCCAACGTCGCCAATTGTTCACGGACGCTGGCCGCCCAAGCCATGCAACCTTGTGCACCAGGTAATCCTGAGCCGCCTTCGGGCACCGGATGCAAATGTGGATAGCGGATCTGCCACGACTCCCAGAAATCCGCTGCGTGCCGCTCTCGGTATCCGCCATAACCCAGCCAGTGCAGGTCCATGCCAAGGGCTTTCAGGTCGCGCACCGTCGGCGTGTCCTGGGGGTGCCCACGCAAGAGCCCCGCCGTGGGAAAGCCGAAACGCTTGCCCGCCGCCGCCAGTGCATGCAAATGATTGGAATAGGCCCCACCCAGGCTCATGATCCCCTTGGCACCGACCTCATGGGCGGTGCGCAAATGATTGACCAGCTTGAACCACTTGTTGCCGCTGATCAGCGGGTCGATCCGGTCCAGGCGCAACACTGCCACTTCAACACTGGCACGGGCGAGCCAGTCCAGATGAAGGGGTTCAAGTCGGGGTTGGGGATGCCAGTCGAGGGCGGGAAGCAGCATGGCGGCAGGCCGGACAGGAAGACGCCGGTATCTTAACAGCTGGTCGCAGACTCCCTGACGTCGAAAAACCTGTGGGAGCGAGCCTGCTCGCGATAGCGGTGGATCAGCCAGCGCTTCTGAAACTGACTAACCGCCATCGCGAGCAGGCTCGCTCCCACAGGGGATCCGGGTGATACGGGGCGTGAACCTTACAACTGCGCCGCCAACCGCGAACCCTGGTTGATCGCCCGCTTGGCGTCCAGCTCCGCCGCCACGTCGGCACCGCCGATGAGGTGAACGGTCTGCCCCGCGGCTTCCAGTCCTTCCTGCAATTCACGCAGCGGATCCTGGCCGGCGCAGATCACGATGTTGTCCACGGCCAGCACTTGTGGCTCGCCGGTTTCGCCGATGCGAATGTGCAGGCCGTCGTCGTCGATCTTCAGGTACTCGACGCTGTTGAGCATCTGCACCTGCTTGTTCTTCAGGCCCGTGCGGTGAATCCAGCCAGTGGTCTTGCCCAGGCCGTCACCGACCTTGGAAGTCTTGCGTTGCAGCAGGAACACCTGGCGCGCCGGTGCGTGTGGCTGGGCCTTGATCCCGGCCACGCCGCCGCGGGCTTCGAGCCGGGTGTCGATCCCCCACTCCTTCCAGAACGCCTCACGGTCCTGGCTGGTGGCAACGCCCTGATGCACCAGGAATTCCGACACGTCGAAGCCGATACCGCCGGCACCGATCACCGCGACACTGCGGCCCACCGGCTTGCGCTCCAGGATCACGTCCAGATAACTCAACACCTTGGCATGCTCCACCCCGGGAATCGCCGGCACACGCGGCGCGATGCCCGTGGCGAGGATGATCTCGTCGTAACCGCCGGCCACCAACTGCGCCACATCCACCCGGGTGTCGAGGCACAACTCGACATGGCTGGTCTGCAATTTGCGCTTGAAATAGCGCAGGGTTTCAAAGAACTCCTCCTTGCCTGGCACGCGCTTGGCGATGTTGAACTGACCACCGATTTCGCTGGCCGAATCGAACAGTGTCACCTGATGCCCACGCTCGGCCGCCACCGTGGCGGCGGACAACCCGGCCGGGCCGGCACCGACCACGGCGATTTTCTTCACCTGGGTCGCCGGCAAGTAGTTGAGTTCGGTTTCGTGGCAAGCCCGTGGGTTGACCAGGCAACTGGTGAGCTTGCCGCCAAAGGTGTGGTCCAGGCACGCCTGGTTGCAGCCGATGCAGGTGTTGATTTCATCGCTGCGCCCTGCGGCCGCCTTATTGACGAACTCCGGGTCGGCCAGGAAAGGCCGCGCCATGGAGACCATGTCGGCATCGCCTTCGGCCAGGATCTGCTCGGCCACTTCCGGAGTGTTGATGCGGTTGGTGGTGATCAGCGGAATGCTCACCGAACCGCGCAGCTTGGCCGTGACCTTGCTGAACGCCGCCCGTGGAACCTTGGTGGCGATAGTGGGAATTCGCGCTTCGTGCCAACCGATACCGGTGTTGATAATCGTCGCGCCGGCCTGCTCGATGGCCTTGGCCAACTGGACGATTTCGTCCCAGGTGCTGCCACCTTCCACCAGATCGAGCATCGACAGACGAAAGATGATGATGAAATTCGGGCCTACCGCCTCGCGTACCCGACGCACGATTTCCACCGGCAGGCGCATGCGGTTTTCATAGCTGCCGCCCCAGCGGTCGGTACGGTGGTTGGTGTGGGCCGCCAGGAACTGGTTAATGAAATAACCTTCCGAGCCCATGATCTCGACGCCGTCGTATTCGGCCTTCTGGGCCAGGACCGAGCAGGTGACGAAATCGCTGATCTGCTTCTCGATCCCCTCTTCGTCCAGCTCCTTGGGCTTGAATGGGTTGATCGGCGCCTGGATCGCGCTCGGTGCCACTTGCTTGGGGCTGTAGGCATAGCGCCCGGCATGGAGAATCTGCATGCAGATCTTGCCACCAGCCTCGTGTACGGCCCGGGTAACGATCTGGTGCTTGAGCGCCTCTTCTTCAGTGGTCAGCTTGGCCGCGCCGGAGTAAACACCGCCCTCGTCGTTCGGCCCGATCCCACCGGTGACCATCAGGCCCACACCGCCCCGGGCGCGCTCGGCGAAATACGCCGCCATGCGTTCGAAGCCGCCCGGCTTCTCTTCCAGGCCGGTGTGCATCGAGCCCATCAGGGTACGGTTGCGCAACGTAGTGAAACCCAGGTCCAGCGGGGCCAGCAGGTGCGGGTAATGAGAGGCGGTCATCGGTAACTCCACAACGGGCGATCACGGAAAAAAGCGCAGGCTCTGCGGCTTGCGTCTGTCATGGCCCACAGCGTAAGAGGCAGAGTTCGGGCGCTCAATGACCGTAACTGACAACTTAATGATCCAAATGTGCAGGACGCCGCTCAGTCGTGCGTGACTCTCAGCCGGATACGCCAGTCCTATCAACGCAGGTCCAGGTGCTCAAACCAATAATAACGTTAACAACACGGTTGTCCTTGCATGCATCCCCAACGAAAAATGCTGCACAACGAGTTGCACGCCCGCCCGTCGTTGTATTTCGACGAACCGGCCCATGTCTTCCACCTGGCGTTTCTGGGTGACACCGCCCAGTGCAACGCACTGCTCGAGCGACTGTGCCCTGATACCGTCGCCGCGCAGGCCGCACAGGGCATCACCCGCCTGGAAGGACATCCGCTGAAGTGGGAACGCCACGCCGAGTTCTTCACGCTGACCCTGGTCGTGCCGGCCAGCAGCAATGAGTTGCAATGGACGACGCTGCCCGAAAGCCTTGCCCGAGGTATCGAAGGTCACGCCCAGCACCTCATCAATGCCGTTCAGGTGGTGGTGCGCGCAGAAGCCGGTCTCGACCTGCCCAGCTACGGTTTCAAGGACCCTTGCGGCTCATGCGTGGGCGGTGGCGATGCGGTGGTCTGGAGCGATTTTCGCCTGACCGAGGACGGCACCAATCGCCTGCTGTTCATCAACCGACGGCTCAATGCGTATCGCCAGGGCCGCATGATCCGGCGCCTGCTGGAAATCGAGACCTACCGGATGATGGCGTCCTTGTCGCTCAGTACCGCCAAGGCACTGGACCCGCAACTGAACGAATTCGATCGCACCCTGGTGAGCCTGTCCGAACGCAACGCCAATGCCAGCGGCGTGCATGCCAAGGCGCTGCTGGAGGACATCGCCCTGCTGTCTCGCCAGGTGGTCAGCAGCACGGTCAGGAATCGCCACCGCTTCAGCGCGACCCGCGCCTACGCACAACTGGTGTTCGAGCGCCTGGGGGAGTTGCGTGAAAGTCACCTGGGGGATTGTCAGCGGCTGGGGGTCTTCATCGAACGGCGTTTCAAACCCACGGTGCGCTATTGCACTGCCACCGAACAGCGCCTCGAACAACTGGCCATGAGCGTCGCCAACCTGGGCGACTTGCTGCAAGCACGCGTACAGGTCGAAATGGAGGACCAGAACGCCGAGATCCTGCGCAGCCTCAATGCGCGTGCCGATGCACAGATCAAGATCCAGCGCGCGGTGGAAGGCCTGTCGATCATTGCCATCACCTACTACCTGATCAACCTGTTCAAGTTGGTCTATAGCGGGCTGCATACCTTGGGCGCAAACCTCTCGGCCCGCGAAGCCTTGCTGGGCATGACACCGCCAGTGCTGTTGATCATGCTGCTGATTCTGATCAGGATCAGGAAGGCGAAAAGTCATTAGCGCGCCTTGCCAGCGCGGATGGCGTCCAATAGCTCCATGGACGCCGTTGCGCTTGCTTGCCGTGAGTACAAATCAGCGCCCGCCCTTCGCTAATCCCTTGTTTTACCGTACCCTGCCCCGTAGCTCCTGATGAAAATCACGAACCTGCACACGGCCGCTGACTGTTCCCCCATGCGCAAATTTCTGTACCTGCTGTTCACACTGGCCTTGATTGCCGCCCTGATCACCTACGCGCTATGGACGACGGATCGTCCGACGGGTCATTACCTGTCAGACCTGCGGATCAACCTGGCGGTCGACCAGGGTACGCCCGCCGATCGCGGCAACCTGCTGGGCATCCAGCCCGAATTGTTCCCCACCGACTACCAAAGTCCCGAGCGCCTGCATCGCAAACTGGCGGCCTATCTGCAAACGGCTCGCGACCTGGGCTTTCTCAATGCCAAGACCGTGGTGGTCCTGCCCGAGCACATCGGCACCTGGTTGATGGTCGGCGGCGAAAAAGACGAGTTGTACCAGGCCACTACCCTGAAGGAAGCCATGAACTGGCTGGCGATCAGCAATCCGCTGGCGTTTATCCGGGCGCTGGCCAGCGCTCAAGGCGATAACCGACTGGACGATGCCTACCTGCGCATGAAAGCCGAACGCATGGCCCATGACTATCAAGCGCTGTTCGGTGGACTGGCCAAGGAGTTCGGTATCACCCTGGTGGCCGGTTCCATCGTGCTTCCCGAGCCCAGCGTCAGCGAGGGTGAACTGAAGATCGGCCGCGGCGCGTTGTACAACAGCAGCCTGGTATTCGGCAGCGATGGCCGGCCGATCGGCCAGCCACAGCGCCAGCGTCATCCCGTGTTCGAACAGCGAGATGTGCTTGGGGCCAACCATCCGACCGTCCCGCAAGTCATCGACACCCCCGCCGGGCGCCTGGGCGTGCTGATCGGCAGCGACAGTTGGTACCCGCTCCATTACCGGCAACTCAACGACCAAGGCGCGCAACTGATCGCGGTACCTGCCTTCATCATTGGTCGCGATACGTGGGACAAACCCTGGAGCGGTTACAAAGGCCTGTCCACGCCGAGCGAAGTGAGCCTCAAGCCAGGTGAAGTAAGCGAGGGGCAAGCCTGGCATCGCCTGACACTGACCGGCCAATTGCCCATCAGCCAGGCCCGGGGCGGCGTCAGCGTGTTCCTGCGTGGCCAGTTCTGGGACAGCGGCAGCGCCGGCCAGAGCTTCATCAGCCACGACGGCCAACACTTCCCCGATGGCGAAGCCCGTGGTGCCCGCCTGCTGAACCTGTGGTTGTGAACATGAAACCGCAGCCGATGCGCCTGGGGGACTTGTCAGTGGGCTTCGTCCATAGCCTGGCTGACGCGGTCGCCAGCCATGGGCAAGACCCGCAACCCTTGCTTGAACAGTACGGTCTCGATGCTGCGCGCCTGGCCGAGCCTGGGGCTCGATTGTCGATTCCACGCTACATGCGCCTGGGCCACGCCGCGATCCAACAAACCCAGGACCCGGCCCTGGGCCTGCGCATGGGTCAGCTCGGCCGCTTGAGCCAGGCCGGGCTGGCGGGCGTTACCGCGGCCCAGGCACCGACCGTGCGCGAGGCGGCCCGCTGCATGATCCGCTTCGAACCACTGTATGGCTCCAACTATCGCGGCCAATCGAGTTTCCATGAGGATGCCCGGGGCGCTTGGCTACGGTTCTATTCCATCAGCCCGTATAACGCCTATAACCGCTTCGTCGTGGATTCGATCCTTGCCGGCTGGCTGGCGCAGTTGTCCAGCGTCAGCGGCATCGCGCTGCGGCCCGAACGCATCGAAATCGAATTCGAGGAGCCTGCGTACCTGGACGCCTACCGCACGCTCGGTGACTGCCCGATCCAGTTTGGCGCCGAACAGAATCAACTGCGCCTGGGCCTGGACAGCCTCGCCCAGCGCAACCCACAGCATTGCCCCAGCACCTGGCACCATCTGGTTCAATTGTGTGAACGGGAATTGGAACAACTGACCCGCACCCGCAGCCTGCGTGAGCGCATCATTCAACTGCTGGGGCCGTTGCTCAACGGCGGCCGGGAGCCCGACCTGGAGGAAGTGGCGGCTCGCTTGAAGCTGCCGACCTGGACCCTGCGTCGCAAGCTGGCCGAGGAAGGCACGCAGTTTCGCGCCATTCTCAACGACACCCGCCGCGACCTGGCCATGACCTACATACGCGATACCGAACTGGCGTTCGGCGAAATCGCCTATCTGTTGGGATTCGCCTCGGCCGAGGCATTTCAACGGGCCTTCAAGCGCTGGAACGACCAGACGCCTGGGGAGTTTCGTCGTAGTCACAGAGGGAGTTGAGCTTCAAGCGTTTAGCTGAAGTTTGCAACGCCCTTACAACTCCGTCGCATCTTCGGCGGGTTCCAGCGGGTCCAGTTCATAGGCCTGGTATTCCAGCAGCTCTTCCTGATAATCATCCATTACGTGTCCTTCCCCTGTCATTGAGACCATGCCTGATGGCGCTGGCATCAGCATAAAGCTGCTTTATGAACAAAACATGAAGCAAAGGCTTCATGAATTAAACGTAGCACAGGGGCAGGAAATTACCGCGTGAAGTGTGACAGGGCGTAACTCCCTGCCACAGCACCTCAGGAGGCCGGAAGCGGCTGGATCGGCTCGGTCGGGGGCGGCAACGAGCTGGACGGCGGTGGTGGCGGTGTCACGGTTTCCGTCGTCGGCGCAGATTCGAACGACTCGGGCGCAATCGGCGCGGGCTCGCTTGGCGGTGCGACTGGCTCCGATACCGTAGGAGCGGTTTCGACAGGGGCCGGCGTGGCCTCCTCCACCGGTGCAGCTGGCGCGGGGGCAACAGGCTCCGGTGCAGGCGCTGGTGCAGGCACCAGGGCGGCCGGTTCGACCTTGGTTTCCGGAATACCCAGTTCAGCTTTCGGTTTATCGGCGCTCTCGACAGCCTTCTTCGCTTCGGGCGGCAGGAACAGCTCTACCAAGGCAAAGAAACGCTCATAGAACTTGGCCGCCGACACGGTTTCGCTGGCGACCTTGACCATCGAATCGTCCGAAGAGCCGATCGGCATCGATACGGAACCCAGCACGCCCACGCCCAGGCTCGCGGAGTTGTTGATTTTCTTCAGGGCGTAGCGGTCCTGCAAGGCGTTGGCGAACATGGTCGCACGATGACCTGCCCCACCATCTTCGGCACAGACCAGGTTGAAGCTGATCTCCATGTGGGTGTCGCCGGTCTGCTGGAAACTCTTGTGGCCGCTGACCAGCTTCGGATCGCTGCTGGTGATGATGTAGCCCTGGCTGAGCAACGCCCTACGCCCCGCCTCGCAGGTGGCGGCGTCACTCACTGGATAAGTGCGCGAGAACGTGCCGGAGTCATCGAAGTTCTCGTGCTCGTAAATGGCGGCTTTCTTCGACGAGCAACCGGCTGCGGCGGCCAGCAGCAATGCAAGCCCGACGGTGCGCATGTGAAATGATCTGAACATTGAACATCCTGAGAAAAACGGTCCGGGGCGTATTGTGCAACAGAACGCGACCTGGCAGCGTGGCTAATCTTGTTTCAAGGGGGTTACAAGTCTACTGGGGGTTGTTTGCAGGAAAAAGACGCTGGTCCGGTGGAGCGACGAATACCCCCCGCTTTTGGGCAACAAGCAGATATGAAAACCCCAGCATTTTGGCCTAATGCCGTTTACTTGAGCCGGTTAATGAAGATTTTGACATTCCGCTCCGAGAGGCGTGGTTTTTACCTGGTTTGGTGTGTATATCCCCCATCTCCGAAAAAACGAAGCAAAAAAAACGACGCTTCCCATTTCTGAAGAAGCGCCGTTTTTTTCTAACTGAACAGCATCACAACCAAGTTTGAAAAAGCATCAAGCAATTAGAAACGCTTGATATCCGCCTGGCTCTCCAACTGCTTGCGATACGCCGCAAAGTCCTGCTGACCAACACGGGACGCAAGGTAACGACGATATTCAGCCTTCTCTTCGTCAGTCGGTGCCGCCGCTTCGTTCACGCCGTTCAGACGTACGACCACCAGGCTGCCGTCAGGCAAGGTCACGCTGCTGAACGTCGGCTTGTCCTTGGATTCAGGCTTGGGCATGCGGAACAGTGCTTGCAGCACCGCCGGGTCGATGCCTTCCTGGTTGCGGGTGGCTGCCTCGGCGGTTTTCCAGCCTTGGCCCTCGATCGGCTTGTCCAATGCAGTCTTGCCGTCGCGCAGGCTGGCGATCAACTCGTCAGCACGGGTCTTGGCCGCTGCGCTGGCGTGCTCCTTGGCCAATTGGGCACGAATGGGCCCTGCCACCTTGTCCAGCGGCAGTTGCTCAGGCTTGCGGTGTTCCTTGGCACGCAGCACCACGACGGTTTCCGGGTCCAGCTCGATGGCGGTGCTGTTGGCACCCTCATCCAGCACTTCCGGGCTGAACGCAGCGGTGACCACGGCACGATTGGCCGCAATCCCTTCGCCGCCTTCGCGACCGAACGGAGCCGACGTGTGGACGGTCAGCTTCAGATCCTGGGCTGGTTGCGCCAGGTCGGACGCTTCGAACGAGGCATCCTCCAGTTGCTTGGTCGCCTCGACAAAACGCTGCTCCACCTGCTGGGTTTTCAGCTCGCGGGTCAGCTTGTCCTTGAGACTGGCAAACGTAGGCACTTCAGGCGCCTCGACACCCAGCAGCTTGATCAGGTGCAGGCCGAAATCGGTGCGTACCGGTGCTGAGACCTGGTCCTTGTTCAAGGCATACAAGGCCTTTTCGAATTCCGGATCGTAGACGCCTGGACCGGCATAGCCGAGATCGCCACCGTTGTTCGCCGAACCTGGATCCTGGGAAAATTCCTTCGCCAACGCTTCAAACGACTCGCCTTTGGCCAGGCGAGCCTGGATCTCTTCGATCTTCGCCTTGGCCTGGGCTTCGGTCACCTTGTCGTTCACTTCAATCAGGATGTGCGCAGCCCGACGCTGTTCGGACAGGTTGGCGATTTCCTTCTGATAGGCCGCTTGCAGGTCTTCGTCCTTGACGCTGACCTGATCGAAGAAAGAGGCTTTCTTCAGCTCGAGGTAATCGATGACCACCTGGTCAGGCGTCATGAATTCCTTCGCGTGTTGGTCGTAGTAAGCCTTGACCTCGTCATCGGTCAGCTTGACGGACGCCGGGTCAGCCTTGATGTTCAAGGTGGAGAAATCACGGGTCTGTTTCTCCAGGCGGGCAAATGCCAGCACTTGGGCATCGGTGACGAAACCGCTGCCTGCCAGGCCTGCGCGCAACTGACCGATCAGCATTTCCTGAGCCAGCATCTGGCGGAACTGCATACGGCTGTAACCCAGCTGGCGGATCACCTGGTCGAAACGCTCGGCGCTGAATTTGCCATCGACCTGGAACTCAGGCGTTTGCAGGATCACTTGATCGAGCGCAGCTTCGGAGAAAGCGAATTTGGCATCGTGTGCGCCCTGCAGCAACAGCTTGCGATCGATCAGGCCCTTGAGCGCCGAATCGCGCAGCATTTTTTCGTCCAGCAGGGAGGCGTCGAAATCCTTGCCCAGCTGTTGCATGAGCTGACGGCGTTGCATGTCGACCGCCTGGCTCAGCTCGTTCTGGCTGATGTTTTCGCCGTTGACCTTGGCCGCTTCGTTGCTGTTGGTGGTGGCTTTGAAAATGGCATCGAAACCGGTCAACGCCATCAATGCGACGATGACCCCGATGATGGTCTTGGCAATCCAGCCTTGTGAATTGTCCCTGATATTCTGCAGCATGCGTCCCCCAGAAACGGTTGAACTTCAAATTTAGGCAACCGTGGAGCGTGGGTAGAATCCGGATAGAAGAAAGGCGCATCCGAGGATGCGCCTTCTCGTAACTGGCGGAGCGGACCGGGCCCTAACCTGCAAGCCCTGGTGTGCCAGGCCGGTTGCAACCGGCCGTGTTACCGCTCCGCTGCCAAGCCAGGCATGACCCCGACCCGGATAAACTCAACGAAACCTTAGTTAACGGCTTCTTTCAGTGCTTTACCAGCTTTGAAGCCTGGCTTTTTGGCAGCAGCGATTTCCAGCGTCTTACCGGTCTGCGGGTTGCGACCGATACGAGCAGGACGATCGGTCACGGAGAAGGTGCCGAAACCAACCAGAACAACGGAGTCGCCAGCCTTCAGAGCGCCAGTGACGGATTCGATTACAGCGTCCAGCGCACGGCCAGCAGCAGCTTTCGGGATATCAGCGGATGCAGCGATAGCATCAATCAGTTCCGACTTGTTCACTCTAAGTCCCCTTATATCTATTTGAGATGATTCTAAGTTTTTTTGGTGAAAGCAAAAAACGAGTGCTGAATGGCCTGCAGACACTTAAGAGCCGCTTTATAACAAGGGCTCTAAAAAACTGTCAAGAAAGCCCCCCAGGCAAATGCGTACTAATGCGTGCTAATTCTTTCCTTAGAGTCAGACTCTCGCTTTTCTTCCTTCGCGACAATCTCCGGAGCCACATCCGGCAAGGGCTCCGGCGCGTATTGCAGCGCAATTTGCAGGACCTCGTCAATCCATTTAACTGGTTTGATCTGAAGATCTTGCTTGATGTTGTCAGGAATTTCCTTCAGGTCGCGGACATTCTCTTCAGGAATGATCACGATCTTGATCCCGCCACGGTGTGCCGCCAGCAGTTTTTCCTTCAGACCGCCGATCGCCAGGACTTGGCCGCGCAACGTGATTTCACCTGTCATCGCGACATCGGCGCGCACCGGAATACCGGTCAACGCCGAGACGAGGGCCGTGCACATGCCTACACCGGCGCTAGGGCCGTCCTTGGGCGTAGCCCCTTCAGGCATGTGGATATGCGTGTCACGCTTCTCATGGAAGTCCAGGGGGATGCCCAGGCTCCGGGCGCGGCTGCGAACCACGGTCAGCGCAGCGGTGATCGACTCGACCATCACGTCGCCCAGGGAACCGGTCTTGATCAACTGCCCCTTGCCCGGCACCACGGCCGCTTCGATGGTCAGCAACTCACCACCGACCTGTGTCCACGCCAGGCCAGTCACCTGGCCGATCTGGTCCTGCTGCTCGGCGAGGCCATAGCGGAACTTGCGTACACCCAGGAAGTGCTCCAGCAGGTCCGAAGTGACCTTGACCGCGAAGCGTTTTTCCAGCGCGTGCTCCTTGACCGCCTTGCGGCAAACCTTGGCAATCTGCCGTTCCAGGCCACGCACACCGGCTTCGCGGGTGTAGTAACGGATGATGTCGCGAATCGCTTCCTCGTCGAATTCCAGCTCGCCTTTTTTCAGGCCGTTGGCCTGGATCTGCTTGGGCGAAAGGTATTTCACGGCAATGTTGATCTTCTCGTCCTCGGTGTAGCCCGGCAGACGAATCACCTCCATCCGGTCCAGCAATGCTGGCGGAATGTTCATGGAGTTGGAGGTGCAGAGGAACATCACGTCCGACAGGTCGTAGTCGACCTCCAGGTAGTGATCGTTGAAATTGTGGTTCTGCTCGGGATCGAGGACTTCGAGCAATGCAGAGGCAGGATCGCCGCGCATGTCGCTACCCATCTTGTCGATTTCATCCAAAAGGAACAGCGGGTTGCGCACGCCAACCTTTGTCATCTTTTGAATCAATCTTCCTGGCATCGAACCGATGTAGGTACGGCGATGACCACGAATCTCCGCCTCGTCGCGCACGCCGCCAAGGGCCATGCGTACGAATTTGCGGTTTGTGGCGTGGGCAATCGACTCCGCCAAGGAGGTTTTACCGACCCCGGGAGGACCGACCAGGCACAGGACAGGGCCACGAATCTTTTTCACGCGTTTCTGCACGGCGAGGTATTCAAGGATGCGCTCCTTGACCTCTTCCAGGCCGTAATGGTCGGCGTCGAGGATGTCTTCGGCGCGCGCCAGGTCCAGGCGTACCTTGCTCTGGGCTTTCCACGGCACCTGGACCAGCCAGTCGATGTAGGAGCGCACCACGGTGGCCTCGGCCGACATCGGCGACATTTGCTTGAGCTTGTTCAGCTCGGCCTGGGCCTTGGCCAGTGCATCCTTGGGCAAACCAGCGGCATCGATGCGCTTTTTCAGCTCTTCGATTTCGTTGTGGCCTTCGTCGCCGTCGCCGAGCTCCTTCTGAATGGCCTTCATCTGCTCATTCAGGTAGTACTCGCGCTGACTGCGCTCCATCTGTTTCTTGACGCGGCCGCGAATGCGTTTCTCGACCTGCAGCAGATCGATTTCGCCGTCGAGCAATGCCAGCACGTGCTCGACACGGGCGGACAAATCGATGATTTCGAGGATTTCCTGTTTCTGCTCGATCTTGAGGGCCATGTGGGCCGCCATCGTATCGACCAGCCGGCCCGGCTCATCGATGCTGTTAAGCGACGACAGGACCTCTGCAGGCACCTTCTTGCCCAGTTGCACGTATTGTTCGAACTGAGACAGCAGGCTGCGGACAAACACCTCTGATTCGCGCTCGGGCGCATCGACTTCTTCGATCAGCGACACTTCGGCCCGGCAATGGCCGTCCACTTCGCTGAAACGCTCCACAGCACCACGCTGCTCGCCTTCAACCAAGACCTTGACGGTGCCGTCAGGCAGCTTGAGCAGTTGCAGAACCGTTGCAATCGTACCTACGCGATAAAGTGCGTCCTCGCCAGGATCATCGTCAGCAGGGTTCCTCTGAGCCAGCAAGAGAATCTGCTTGTCACCCGTCATCGCAGCCTCGAGGGCTTCGATGGACTTCTCGCGCCCCACGAACAGCGGGATAACCATGTGCGGATACACCACTACATCGCGCAATGGCAGGAGAGGCAATTCGATGGTTGTCTTCATGATTTCGCCTCTACGGCGGCCCTAAGGCCGGAAACAGATGGAAGTAAGCTTGAAACCAAGATGGGGGCAGCCTTGAAAAAAAACAAGCACTAGACACGTCTAAAACGCGCTAAAAGCAAAGGGGCCCGAAGGCCCCTTCTTTGTTCCGGCAGCGGGACGCTCAAGCGTCCGGCGCGGCCTTGGCAGTCGGCTCACTGTTTTCGTAGATATACAGTGGCTTGGACTTGCCTTCTATAACGCTTTCATCGATCACGACTTTACTCACCTCGGACTGCGAGGGGATCTCATACATCGTGTCGAGCAATACACCTTCGAGAATCGAGCGCAACCCACGGGCACCGGTCTTGCGTTCCAGGGCACGTTTGGCGACCGATTTCAGCGCGTCGGAACGGAACTCCAGGTCTACACCTTCCATTTCGAACAGCTTGGCATACTGCTTGGTCAGGGCGTTTTTCGGCTCGGTCAGGATCTGCATCAACGCGGCTTCATCCAACTCGTCCAGCGTTGCCAGGACCGGCAGACGACCGACGAATTCCGGGATCAGACCGAACTTGACCAAATCGTCAGGCTCGACTTCACGCAGGGACTCACCGACTTTCTTGCCTTCTTCCTTGCTGCGCACTTCGGCGTTGAAACCGATGCCACCACGGGTGGAACGGTTTTGAATAACCTTTTCCAGGCCGGAGAACGCACCACCGCAGATGAACAGGATGTTACGGGTGTCGACTTGCAGGAATTCCTGCTGCGGATGCTTGCGACCACCTTGGGGCGGAACGGAAGCGACCGTACCTTCGATCAACTTGAGCAAGGCCTGCTGCACGCCCTCACCGGAAACATCCCGGGTGATGGACGGGTTGTCGGACTTGCGGGAAATCTTGTCGATTTCGTCAATGTAGACAATGCCCATCTGGGCTTTTTCCACATCGTAGTCGCACTTCTGCAACAACTTCTGAATGATGTTCTCGACGTCTTCACCTACATAACCAGCCTCGGTGAGGGTGGTTGCGTCGGCGATGGTGAACGGAACGTTCAGCAAGCGAGCCAGGGTTTCGGCAAGCAGGGTCTTACCCGAGCCTGTCGGGCCGATCAGCAGGATGTTGCTCTTGCCGAGTTCGACCTCATCATTTTTCTTGTCACGCTGGTTCAGGCGCTTGTAGTGGTTGTACACCGCTACGGCCAGTACCTTTTTCGCACGTTCCTGACCAATCACATACTGATCAAGGATGCCGCTGATTTCTTTAGGCGAAGGCAATTTATGCGCGCTGCTCTCGGCCTGGGCTTCCTGCACCTCCTCGCGGATGATGTCATTGCACAGGTCGACGCACTCGTCGCAAATGAAGACCGAGGGGCCGGCAATCAATTTGCGTACTTCATGCTGGCTTTTGCCACAGAAGGAGCAATAAAGCAGTTTGCCGTTGTCCTCGCCGTTGCGGGTGTCAGTCATTCGATCGATCCAAATCCGATAGGCTTGCAACACAAGATGAAGGCAATTGCGGGCTTTTTCAAGCCCGCAGGCGGCCGGTCATCCCAACCACCTGCATTTTGAGCGGCTTAGGCAGGCATTTGACGCTTGTTGATCACGGAGTCGATCAGGCCGTATTCGGCTGCACGCTCGGCGCTCATGAAGTTGTCACGCTCGGTGTCGCGCTCAATGGTTTCGAGGCTTTGGCCCGTATGATGGGCCAGCAATGAATTAAGACGCGAACGAATGTGGAGGATTTCCTTGGCATGGATGTCGATATCCGACGCCTGGCCCTGGAAGCCGCCCAATGGCTGGTGAATCATCATCCGCGAGTTAGGCAGGCAGTGACGCTTGCCCGCTGCGCCGCCGGCGAGCAGGAAGGCGCCCATGCTGCAGGCCTGGCCGATGCAGATGGTGGAAACGTCAGGCTTGATGAACTGCATGGTGTCGTAGATCGACATGCCCGCAGTCACCGAACCGCCAGGTGAGTTGATGTACAGATGGATATCCTTGTCCGGGTTTTCCGCTTCAAGGAACAACAGCTGCGCCGCGACCAGGTTGGCCATGTAGTCTTCAACGGGGCCGATCAGGAAGATGACGCGTTCCTTGAGCAGACGCGAGTAGATGTCATAGGCACGTTCGCCACGGGCGGACTGCTCGATAACCATCGGGACCAGGCCGCCTGCGGCCTGGATGTCAGAGCTCTGCTGATAAAAAGAATTGCGGGACATGTCTCGCAGTCACTCCCAAATAGTTATGTCTTGAATACGCATAAGCCAGCACGAAGGCTGGCTTATGGGTGTTTATTTCTTACCGCAGAACCATCAATCGGCTTGTGGAGCTTCCACCGGCTTGACCGCTTCTTCGTAAGAGACCGCTTTATCGGTCACGCTAGCTTTCTGCAGAACAGTATCCACAACTTGTTCTTCCAGCACAACCGAACGGACTTCGTTCAGTTGCTGGTCGTTCTTGTAGTACCAGGACACGACTTGCTCAGGCTCTTGGTAGGCCGAAGCCATTTCCTGGATCAACTCGCGAACACGGGCTTCGTCAGGCTTGAGTTCGAACTGCTTGACCACTTCGGCGACGATCAGGCCCAGCACGACGCGGCGCTTGGCTTGCTCTTCGAACAGCTCGGCAGGCAGCTGATCCGGCTTGATGTTGCCGCCGAACTGCTGAACAGCCTGGACGCGCAGACGGTTCACTTCGTTGTCCAGCAGGGCCTTTGGCACTTCGATCGGGTTGGAAGCCAGCAGACCGTCCATGACCTGGTTCTTGACCTTGGACTTGATGGCCTGGCGCAGCTCACGCTCCATGTTCTTGCGAACTTCGGTGCGGAAACCTTCCAGACCAGCTTCCTTGATGCCGAACTGGGCGAAGAACTCTTCGTTCAGCTCAGGCAGTTTCGGCTCGGAAACGCTGTTGACGGTCACGGTGAACTCGGCGGCTTTGCCTGCCAGGTCCAGGTTCTGGTAATCCTCAGGGAAGGTCACGTTCAGAACGCGCTCTTCGCCGGCCTTGGCGCCAACCAGGCCGTCTTCGAAGCCCGGGATCATGCGACCGGAGCCCAGCACCAGCTGGGTAGCCTTGGCGGAACCGCCAGCGAACACTTCACCGTCGACCTTGCCGACGAAATCGATGTTCAACTGGTCTTCGTTCTGGGCAGCACGCTCAGTCACTTCGAAACGAGTGTTCTGCTTGCGCAGGATGTCCAGCATCTTGTCCAGGTCGGCATCCGACACGTCAGCGCTCAGACGCTCGACAGCGATGGATTCGAAACCGGCAACCGTGAACTCAGGAAACACTTCGAACGTGGCGACGAACTCCAGGTCCTTGCCTTTTTCCAGCACTTTCGGCTCGACGGACGGAGCACCGGCCGGGTTCAGCTTCTGCTCGACGACCGCTTCGTAGAACGAAGACTGGATCACATCACCCACGGCTTCCTGACGCGCATCAGCTTCGTAACGCTGACGGATCACGCTCATTGGCACTTTGCCTGGGCGGAAACCTGGGATTTTGGCCTTTTGGGCAGTCTGCTGCAGACGCTTGTTGACCTGAGTCTCGATGCGCTCAGCCGGCACGGTGATGCTCATGCGGCGCTCAAGAGCAGAAGTATTTTCAACAGAAACTTGCATGGATATTCCTCGTTGCACAGACGTTGGCCGGGCGTTTCCGACCCCAGAATCAAGGGCATGCATTCTAGTAGGTCAAACTCAAGAAGTCACCCTACTGAAAACACGCTGGAAACAGGCGCCGGATTTAGGACGAGGCAATCGCTCATGCCCCACCCGGATTGCAAATACAGTCGATTCAGCCCAGGGCTCTGCGCCAATGCTTCTATATATAGAAGCAGCTTGCCCGATGGTGCAGCTCCCGGCCTCACAAGGAGACCGACGGACATACCGCGCATCATCACGAAACATATTCGCGACGAATCGGCCGCTGCGCACAACCCCAAGAAACCGTAACGACGCCAAACACAGAACCACCGAAAACAAAAACGGCGCAGCCCTTTTCAGGTACTGCGCCGTTTTCTGCTATTTAAATAGCGACTTGTATGGTGCGGACGGAGAGACTCGAACTCTCACACCTTGCGGCGCTGGAACCTAAATCCAGTGTGTCTACCAATTCCACCACATCCGCGTATCAAGCTTTTAAAGCAAAGGCGCCAGACCGTTAAATCTGGCGCCTTTCTAGAATATGGGGTGGACGATGGGGATCGAACCCACGACAACGGGAGTCACAATCCCGTGCTCTACCAACTGAGCTACGCCCACCATATTGCCTTGTTGCCTTACTTGTGCCAAAGCTGCCTAATTGGCGCACCCGGCAGGACTCGAACCTGCGACCATCCGCTTAGAAGGCGGATGCTCTATCCAGCTGAGCTACGGGCGCCTTTTTAATCTGTATTCTTGGACGATTACAAACTAAGTGCTTTCAGTTTTACCGAGTTGAAACAACCAACTCCGCTCAACCTTCTTAACCAGTGCTAGGCTGTGCCCGACAAGTGCGACGAATGTTATAGACGGCCTGATAGGTCGTCAACTCTTTTTTAAAAAAAATTCATTTAATTAAAGGGGTTAGGGGAATTTGCAGACCAAGCGCCTTTGCCCTCGCGCCCCGGCATGCGAGAATGCGTTCTCTTTTTTTCCCCTCTCGATGGTTAACCACGCGCAATGACTGCACAACTTATCGACGGCAAATCGATCGCCGCCAGCCTGCGCCAGCAGATCTCCCAACGAGTCACCGAGCGCCGCCAGCAAGGCCTGCGTACGCCCGGCCTTGCGGTGATCCTGGTCGGCAGCGATCCTGCCTCTCAGGTTTATGTCTCGCACAAGCGTAAAGACTGTGAAGAGGTCGGCTTCCTTTCCCAGGCCTACGACCTGCCTTCCGAAACCACCCAGCAAGCGTTGGCCGATCTGATCGATCGCCTGAACGACGACCCGAACATCGACGGCGTTCTGCTCCAACTGCCACTGCCTGAACACCTCGACGCCTCCAAGCTGCTGGAGCGTATCCGCCCGGACAAGGATGTCGACGGCTTCCATCCTTATAACGTCGGGCGCCTGGCCCAGCGTATCCCACTGCTTCGTCCCTGCACCCCCAAAGGCATCATGACATTGCTGGAAAGCACTGGCGTGGACCTGTATGGCCTTGATGCGGTGGTGGTGGGTGCATCCAACATCGTTGGCCGTCCGATGGCCATGGAGCTGCTGCTGGCCGGCTGCACCGTGACCGTGACCCATCGATTCACCAAGGACCTGGCCGGTCATGTCGGCCGCGCTGACCTGGTGGTGGTGGCCGCCGGCAAACCCGGCCTGGTCAGGGGCGAGTGGATCAAGGAAGGCGCCATCGTCATCGACGTGGGCATCAATCGCCAGGAAGACGGCAAGCTGGTGGGCGACGTGGTCTACGAGACCGCCCTGCCCCGCGCCGGCTGGATCACGCCGGTACCCGGCGGCGTAGGCCCGATGACCCGCGCCTGCCTGCTGGAGAACACGTTGTACGCGGCCGAAACGCTGCACAGCTGATACGCGCCAATCAAAACCCTGTGGGAGCGAGCTTGCTCGCGATAGCGGTGGACCGGCCAACCTCCAAGTTGACTGACACGCCGCCATCGCGAGCAAACTCGCTCCCACAGGTGTTTTTGGCAGTCGGATTTGAGCCGCCAGGCCTCGACCGCGTCTTTGGATCGCGCAAATTACGAATTTTTCAGATTCGATTCGCCAAAATCGCCCTTCATTAAACTTTATTTATTCACAAGCCTTGGCGATACAGGCATATAGCGCTGCTGTCGCCCATACTCCTAAAATGCGACGTTTTTTTAAAAGTCGTTGCTCAACGGCACCTTCAACTCTATCGAGTCCACTCGCGTGAAAATCCGTCTTTCGATCCTCAGCCTGTTCTTCGTTTTCACAGGCACCTTCACCACACAGGATGTCTACGCGCAGGAAACCATCGCGGCCCCACGGGATACGTCAAAGCTGCAAGTCGCTTCAGGCAGTGCGATCCTGTTGGATCTCCAGACGGACAAGGTCGTTTATTCAAGCAACCCGGACGTGGTGGTGCCCATCGCGTCGGTGACCAAGCTGATGACCGGTCTGATCGTGCTGGATGCCAAGCAAAACCTGGACGAGTACATTTCCATCACCATCGCCAACACCCCAGAGATGAAGGGGGTGTTTTCCCGGGTCAAGCTCAACAGCGAACTGTCGCGCCGGGACGTGCTGCTGATCGCCCTGATGTCTTCGGAAAACCGCGCCGCCGCCAGCCTCGCCCACCACTATCCGGGCGGCTACGCGGCGTTCATTGCCGCCATGAACGCCAAGGCAAAGGCGTTGGGCATGACCAGCACTCACTACGTCGAACCGACGGGCCTGTCGACCCACAACGTCTCGACCGCCAGGGACCTGACCAAGCTGCTGATCGCCGCACGCAAGTATCCTCTGCTGAGCGAACTGAGCACTACCAAGGAAAAGACCGTTACCTTCCGCAAACCGGTGTATAGCCTGGGCTTTCGCAACACTGATCACTTGGTCCATAAGGCCAATTGGGATATCCAGTTGACCAAGACCGGTTTCACCAACGAGGCCGGCCACTGCCTGGTACTGGTGACGAAGATGAGCAATCGCCCAATGGCCCTGGTGATCCTCGACGCGTTCGGCAAGTACACGCACTTCGCCGATGCCAGCCGGATACGTAGTTGGGTCGAGACCGGGAAAAGCGCCGACGTGCCGGCGGTGGCCCTGCAATACAAGGCCGCCAAGAATCTCAAGAGCCGTCAGACTGGCGTGGTGGAAGCCTCCAAATAATTGCGCGACATAAAAAAGCCCCGACTCGTCGGGGCTTTCTTGTTTATGGCTTCAGGTCACCCAGCGGATCATAGGGCTTGGGCTTGCGCTCATCCTTCTTGTCCAGCGGCGCCTTGGCCGGCCCTATCGGATCGACCTGGGGATCATCAAGATCCGGCGAGTCCGGATCGAAACCCAGGTCGTCGCCGCTGGAATGCTCTGACGAATGTGGCCCCGTAGGTGTTTTCGACTGTGCCATGCGTGCCTTCCTCCAATCGCGGTCGGAAAATGCCCGACCCTGACGATAAGAGCCTCAGGCCTGCCGGGTTGTGCCCGGCAAGTGACGAACGGGGTGAACGATCAGTGTGCCGCACCCAAGGTCTTGGTGGCTCGTGCGGCTGCTTGCTCCTGCCCTGCCCCAGCCAATTCATCCGCCGCTTTCAGCCAACGCTGTGAATCGACATTGGCCGGAAGCTGCGTGGGACGCTGGAGCAGCACCGCCCAGCCACCCGCGCTCTTGAAGGCCGATTCGAAGGCACTGAAGCTGATCAATTGCCGCCGGTTCATGCCTGATCGCAGCAATACCGTCTGCTTCTGACGGTTGTAGCCGGCGAGAATCCCATACCGAGGCTCGGCCCAGAACGCCGAACCGTCTATGTAGCGCACCAGCACCGGATAACCTGCCGCGACCTGTTCCAACAGCGCGGGCAGCTTGGCGTCGAGGGGATACACCAGCAACCCGTATTCGCGCGCCAGGGTTTGCATATTCTGCTGCAAACCGGTTTCGCCACCCGGCAGGTGCAATGGTTTCTCCAGCAACCCCGGGGTAATTACCGTGCCTTGCAGCGTCAACAGAGCGGCCAGGGACTGCGGGGCGCCCTGGTGCATTTCGCCACGATAGAACGGCACACTGTTGAGTTCCACCCGCTCGGGCAGGCGCTGGATCTGCGGCGACACACTGCCCGCACAGCCCGCCAGGGCGACGAGACAGGACACTGTCAGTACCAGTGATCGAAAAGATGAAATGACCGGCGACATGATGACTCTCTTGTTCAGGCACCCGGCATCCGGGCCAGGCTTGGGTCGACGATCATAAGGCGCGCACAGCCCTGGGTATAGCCATAACAACAGTTTTACGAGCGCGATAGAACGAACCGATCCGTGCCCAACCGCCACGGATCGACTACCTGCAACACTTGAGCGACTAGACTGTCCACTGTACTGAGTGGGTTATCCCGGACCGGGATAAAAGGAGGCACAGATGAGCCTGACAACGACAATTCTGATGCTGATATTCGGCTGGCTGAGCGTAGCCACGGCCATGCTGTGGGGCGTGCTTCGGATCACCCGGCGCCATCACCACGCGCCAGCTGCGCAATCGGAAAAAACCACAAAAGCCGCCCGGCGCCACGCTACCGCACACTGACCACTCGCCATTCAAAACAAAAAAAGCCACCCGGGCCTGGACCCGGGTGGCTTCTGTCTGCCTGGCATCAGGCGTTGTTGGCCAACGCCCTTTCCTTGGCCCGTCGGGACAACATGTTCAACACCTCGATCGCCGCCGAGAACGCCATGGCCGCGTAGATATAGCCCTTGGGCACATGGGCACCGAAGCCTTCGGCGATCAGCGTCATGCCGATCATGATCAGGAAGCCCAGGGCCAGCATGACCACGGTCGGGTTGTCGTTGATGAACTTGGCGAGCGGTTCGGCCGCCAGCAGCATCACCAGCACCGACACAACGACTGCAATGATCATGATCGGCAGATGCTCGGTCATGCCCACGGCGGTGATGATGCTGTCGATGGAGAACACCAGGTCCAACATCAGTATCTGACCGATTGCCGCGGCAAAGCCCAGGGTCACACCGGACGTGGCTGTCTTGGGATCATCCGGCGCCGGGTCCATGCTGTGGTGGATTTCGGTGGTGGCTTTCCACAGCAGGAACAGGCCGCCGGCAATCAGGATCATGTCTTTCCAGGAAAACGCCTGGCCCAGGATTTCGATGACCGGCTCGGTCAACTGCACGATGAAAGCAATGGTGCTCAACAAGCCCAGGCGCAGGATCAGCGCCATGCCGATACCGATCCGCCGCGCCTTGGCCCGATGCTGAGCCGGCAATTTGTTGGTCAGAATCGAAATGAAGATCAGGTTATCGATGCCAAGCACGATTTCCATGACCACCAGAGTTGCCAGGGCGATCCACGCGGTGGGGCTGGCGGCGAGCTGTAAAAGATAATCCATGGGTCAGTCCTGACTGATGTGACGGGTTAGATGGTTTCGGTAGAGGATTCTGATTTTTCAGCGTCTTCAGCCGGCTGCTTCTTGGGGCTGATCAACCCGCCGGTGGCTTCGCTGATCGCCTGTTCGGCGGCCTTGTGGGTATCGTCTATGGCCTGCTTGGCGGTTTGCGCAGCTTGCCCCATCAGTTGCTGGGCACTTTTTTCAGCCTGTTCACAGCCCGCCAGTGTCATTGCGGACATCGCCAACAAGGCTGCAAGCCCCACGGATTTGTATGTCATGGAATGAACGCCTCTTGAGAGATATAGAAGGAGCACGAAGTGGCCCACCAATGGCCAGGCATTCTAGAGACGCGAATACTTCAGGAAAATTCGTATTTTCAGCGGTTATACTTCGTTTTTTACGAACTAACGTGAACCCATGCTCAATTACCGACAATTGCATTACTTCTGGGTGGTGGCGAAAACCGGCAGCATCGTGCGAGCGTGCGAGCAGTTGAACCTGACCCCACAGACCATCAGCGGGCAGATTTCCCTGTTCGAGCAGACCTATAACATCAAGCTGTTTCGTCGGGTCGGGCGGCAGTTGGAACTGACCGAGGCCGGCCGCCAGACATTGCCCTACGCCGAACACATGTTCCAGTTGGGCGGCGAATTGGAGCTGATGCTGCGGGCCCAGCCCAACGAACAGCAAACCCTGTTTCGGGTCGGGGTGGCGGATGTGGTGCCCAAATCCATCGTCTATCGATTGTTGGCACCGACCATGGAGTTGAGCGAGCCGCTACGCATCACCTGTCGCGAGGACAAACTCGAACGGTTGCTGGCGGACCTGGCGATCCAGCGTCTGGACCTGGTGATTTCCGACAGCCCGATGCCGACCCACCTGGACATCAAGGGCTACAGCCAGAAGCTGGGGGAATGCGGGATCAGCTTTTTCGCCACCGCCGCGCTGGCCGAACGCTACGGGCAGGATTTCCCCCATGGCCTGCATGACGCTCCGCTGCTGATTCCCGGGCCGGAAACCGTGGTGCGCAGCCGCTTGCAACGCTGGTTCGCCGAACAGCAGATCCAGCCGCGCATCGTCGGCGAGTTCGACGACAGCGCATTGATGCAGGCCTTCGGTCAATCCGGCAGCGGGATTTTCATCGGTCCAAGCGTGATCGCCGAAGAGGTGAAGCGCCAGTACGGCGTAGAAGTGATCGGCCAGACCGATGCGGTGAGCGAATCCTTCTACGCCATTTCCGTGGAACGCAAGGTCAGCCACCCGGGCATTGTCGCGATTGCCGAGGGCGCCCGACGCGAGTTGTTCAGCGCCTAGCAGGTAACCCGGGGCTTGAAGGTCATCAGGAGCAACGCCAGCAGGATCGATACAAAGATGAACCCGGCTGCCGCAAACCCGACACTGCCCAGGCCCAGGGTATCGATGACCCGGCCACCGACCATCGCCCCCAGGCCAATCCCCAGGTTGGCCCCGGCAATGTTCAACGATGCGGCGAACGCCGGAGCCTGTGGGGCCGCCTTCATCAGTCGCACGTGGCTGACCAGGAACAAAGCCGCCTGGGTCACGCCCCAGATGCCCATCGCCGCCGCCAGCGCGAGAGGCGAATGAATGCTCGGCACCAACGCCACCATGCCGCCGATCAGGAACAGGCAGAAGACCATCGATGCGATCAACGGATGCCGGTCCACCGCACGGCCGCCCAGGGAATTGCCCAGCAGCCCGACGGCGCCGAAGCCCATCAGGCACCAGCCCACCAGAGTGCCGTCGAATCCGGCCAGGCGCTCGAGGATATCCGCCAGATAGGTGTAGGCGGTGAACATGCCGCTGAACACCAGGATCGACAACAGCACATGCCCTTGCATCAACGGGCTGCGCAGGATCTTGAATTGCGAACGGAAACTCACCTGATGTTGGTGCAGGTTGGTTTTCGGCAAGTAGATAAACAGCAGCAAGGCCTTGGCAAAGGCAATGACAGCCAGGATCGCGAACGCGCTGCGCCAGCCAAACGCATCGGAAATCAACGTACCCACGGGAATGCCAAACACCGTGGCACAGACGATACCGAAGCCGATCCGGGCGATGGCCCGCCCGGCTAGCTGGGGTCCGACAATGTCCACCGCCGTTTCACTGGCCAGCGCCCAGAACACCGGCAGGCCCAGGGCCGGAATCAACCGGGCAATGGCCATCACCCAGATGTTGGGGGCGAACGCGGCAAGCATGTTGGCCAGACCGAACATGACCAGCACGCTGATAAACAACTTGCGCCGCTCGAAGCGGGCGAACCAGGCGGTCAGGAATGGCCCGAACGCGGCCACCGTAAACGCGAACAACGTCACCAGCAACCCGGCCTGGGGAATAGTGACATGCAGGTCACGGGCGATAGAGGGCAACAGGCCAACGATGACGAATTCCGTGGTCAGCACGGTAAAACCGGCGGCTGACAACAGGAAAATGGGTAACAACATGCAGAACTCCAGCGAAACGACGACACCAGCGTTAGCCCAAGGGCCCGCTGGCGGTAAGAAGGTGAGAACGGCAAAGCCTAACAGAATGCGCGCGTCTTACAAACGCAGGCCATGGTCCGGATAAGGGTGACGGACTGTCACAGGTCCGTCAGATTTTTTACCGGCTGTGATAAAGTCCGCGGCCTGCAAACGCCGTACTTTCTCTCGGTCCGCTCATGTGGCCTGCCCGCTTGTTGCCCTGATTCGTCGACCGTCGCACACAATAAAATCAGAGATGCCGCTATGACAGCTTCGTCCGTTACCCCATTGCAACGCCTTAAACGCACCAGCCTGGTGACGCAAATCATCATCGGCCTGATCGCCGGTATTGTCCTGGCATGGCTGGCGCCCGACCTGGCGAAGGCCACCGCATTCATCGGCAAGGTCTTCGTGTCCGCGCTCAAGGCCGTGGCGCCGATCCTGGTATTCGTGCTGGTCATGGCCTCGATCGCCAACCACAAGCACGGCCAGGAAACCCATATCCGGCCGATCCTGTTCCTCTACCTGCTGGGCACTTTCGCCGCTGCGGTGGTCGCGGTGGTGGCCAGTACGCTGTTTCCCTCCAGTCTCGTGCTGTCGACCCAAGACGTCGCGGTCACGGCGCCCGGCGGCATCAGCGAGGTGCTGCAAAGCCTGCTGCTCAGCGTGGTGGATAACCCGGTCCGGGCGCTGATGGACGGTAACTTCATCGGCATCCTGGCCTGGGCCATCGGCATGGGTATCGCCATTCGTCATGCTGGCGAAACCACACGCACTGTGCTCGACGACCTGTCCAATGGCGTGACCGTGATCGTGCGCCTGGTGATCAGCTTCGCCCCGCTGGGGATCTTCGGCCTGGTGGCCTCGACCCTGGCCACTTCCGGCTTCGGCGCCCTGCTCGGCTACCTGCACCTGCTCACCGTGTTGATCGGCTGCATGCTGTTCGTGGCGTTGGTGATCAACCCACTCATCGTGTTCTGGAAACTGCGTCGCAACCCCTACCCGCTGGTATTCACCTGCCTGCGCGAGAGTGGCATCACGGCGTTTTTCACCCGCAGCTCGGCGGCGAATATTCCGGTGAACCTGGAACTGAGCAAACGCCTGGGCCTGCACGAAGACACCTATTCGGTATCGATCCCACTGGGCGCGACCATCAACATGGCGGGCGCTGCCATTACCATCACCGTACTGACCCTGGCGGCCGTGCATACCCTGGGTATCGCAGTGGATGTGCCAACGGCCGTGCTGCTGAGCGTTGTCGCGGCCATTTGCGCGTGCGGTGCATCCGGGGTGGCTGGCGGTTCGCTGTTGCTGATTCCCCTGGCGTGCAGCCTGTTCGGTATTCCCAGCGAAATCGCCATGCAAGTGGTCGCGGTGGGCTTCATCATTGGTGTCCTGCAGGACTCGGCGGAGACGGCGCTGAACTCGTCGACGGACGTGCTGTTCACGGCGGCGGCTTGCCTGGGTGAGGAAGAGAAGCTCGCGCGTACGGCGTAATCAGGATCGACCTGCCTCTTGTGAGGTCTGTGACGCCGTCATCGCGAGCAGGCTCGCTCCCACAGGAGATTTGTTGTATAGCGTCTATTGTGCGAGCACCGTTGCCCCCTGTGGGAGCGAGCCTGCTCGCGATAGCGGCGGTACATCCGCCGAGGATGTAACAGACAGCCACAAAAAAGCCCGGGAACGGCCCACACCGTCCCGGGCTTTTTCATGCCTGCGGGGTTAGAACGCGCCCATGTAGTCGCGCTTGCCCACTTCCACACCATTGTGGCGCAGCAATGCGTAGGTGGTGGTGACGTGGAAGAAGAACTGCGGCAGGCCGTAGGTCAGCAGGTAGCTCTGGCCGCTGAAGCGTTTTTCCTTCGGCGTGCCCGGACGGGTAACGATTTCGATACCTTCCTTGCCATCGATCTGCTCAGGGCGGATGCCCTCGATAAAGGCCAATACCTTGGTGATCAGGGCTTGCAGCTCGGCAAAGGTGGTCTCGCTGTCGTCATACTTCGGCACTTCGACCTCAGCCAGGCGTGCAGACACACCTTTGGCGAAGTCCACCGCGATCTGCACCTGACGCACCAGCGGGAACATGTCCGGGTACAGGCGGGCTTGCAGGAAGGCGTTCGGGTCGATGTTCTTCGCGGTGGCGTGGGCTTCGGCCTTGTTCAGAACGTCGCTCAACGCGTTGAGCATCTGCTTGAAAACCGGGACGGAAGCGGCGTACAGGGAAATAGTCATGGCAATCTCATGCAGGTGGCAGGAAAGAATGAATCAAACGGCTGCGATTATAGCCACGGCTTGTTGCACGGCTTGTCTTTTATTGCGCAAGGATTAGGCTAGGCGGCTTCCACAGCATAGGGAACGCGCGATGAGCATCGAAGAACAACAGCAGGCTGAAGAACCACGGCTCAATAGCACGGAAATCCGCATCCTCGGCGCACTGGTCGAGAAGCAGGCCACCAACCCCGAGACCTACCCGCTGACCCTCAACGCCCTGGTACTGGCCTGCAACCAGAAAACCAGCCGCGAACCGGTGATGAACCTCAACCCGGGCCAGGTTGGCCAGAGCCTGCGGGCGCTGGAAGGTCGCGGCTTTACCAAACTGGTGATGGGCAGCCGCGCCGACCGTTGGGAACATCGGGTCGACAAAGCCCTGGAGCTGGTGCCGGCCCAGGTGGTCCTGATGGGGTTGCTGTTCCTGCGTGGCCCGCAAACGGTCAATGAGCTACTGACCCGCAGCGCACGGATGCACGACTTCGAAGATGTCGAACAAGTGCTGCATCAGCTTGAACGCCTGATCGCCCGTGGGTTGGCGCTGCTGGTGCCACGCCAGGCCGGCCAGCGCGAGGACCGCTATGTCCACGCCATGGGCGACCCGGCGGACATCGAAGCGATTCTCGCCGCTCGCCAGCACCCGGTGGAGCGCGGCGCCGGCGGCGGTGTCTCGCTGGAACGCATCGAAGAACTCGAAGCGCGGATCGCGGCACTGGAAGAACGCCTGGCGCGGCTGGAATAGCGGCGTCTACGCCGAGCGGGCGAAGGCGACAGCTTTTTCGAATTGCTCCAGGTTGGGTCGCACGCCGGTGTACAGCACGAACTGCTCCAGGGCCTGGATCGCAATGACTTCCAGCCCGGTGATGACCCGTTTGCCTTCGGACCGGGCGCGCACGATCAGTGGCGTTTCCGACGGGATCGCCACGACATCGAACACGGTCTCGGCCGCGGCGATGGTCCCGGGCTCGAATGCCAATTGGTCGGCCTCCGGGCCGCCGGTCATGCCGATCGGCGTGACGTTGATCAGCATCTGCGGCTGTCGGCTCCCCAGTTCAGCTTGCCATTCATACCCCAGGGACTCGGCCAGGGCTCGCCCGGCGGTTTCATTGCGGGCAACGATCAGCCCGTTCTTGTAACCCCCATCACGCAAGGCACTGGCCACAGCCTTGGCCATGCCGCCGCTGCCGCGCAGGGCAAAGGTCGAGTCCTTGGGCACGGCGTGGCTTTGCAGCAACTGGGCGATGGCGATGTAATCCGTGTTGTAGGCCTTCAGATGGCCGTTGGTATTGACGATGGTGTTGATGGATTGGATCGCGGCGGCGGAAGGATCCAGCTCGTCCACCAGGGCGATGCAGGCTTCCTTGAACGGCATCGACACGCCGCAGCCGCGAATGCCCAGGGCGCGAATACCGCCCACCGCTCCAGGCAGGTCCTGGCTGCTGAATGCCTTGTAATAGAAGTTAAGGCCCAATTGTTCATACAAATGATTATGAAAGCGCAGGCCGAAGTTTCCGGGACGCCCCGAGAGCGACATGCACAGTTGGGTGTCTTTGTTGGGATTGATCTGCATGCGTGTCTCCTTGCGTTCACTTTCGGACAGACGGAAACACCGTCGCGAAAGGTTTATTCGATGATGATACCGCCCGGCCCGGCCCGATCTCAGGCCCCTGGATGGCGCGGCGCGGTAAAGAAAAGCGCTACAGACCTTACACAATATTTACCCAACGGCGTCGCAAATCTTGAGAAAATCGCTGTCATAGCAAGTAACCCCGCGACCCTCATCGGGTCTGTTGCAGACCACAGGCGCCGGGGCCGAAACGAGGAACAGCCATGAATCGTAAACTTCCCATCATCGCCCTGCTCATGGGGGCACTCGCGGTCACCGGCCAGGCATCCGCCCACGGTCGTGGTGGTTGGGAGGGGCCCGCAGTGTTTGGCGCAATCGTCGGTTCGGCCATCGTCGGCTCGGCCATCATCAACCGTGATCGGCCGGTGTATGTGCAGCAACCGGTCTACGTCCAGCCGCAGCCGGTCTACTACCAGCCGCCACCACCGGTCTATTACCAGCCACAGCCGGTGTATGTAGAGCAACCGATCTACTATCGCCCGGCACCGGTGTATTACGGGCCACCACGGGGCTACTACTACGGCCCACCCCGGGGGCCATTACGGCCGCTGGTAATCAGCTCTTTCGAGCAGCACAAAAAAGCCTGTGATCCTTGATCACAGGCTTTTTCATGTCCGCTGGATAACCTGTGGCGAGGGGATTTATCCCCGCTGGGGCGCGAAGCGGCCCTGAATGCCGACAACCCAGTGTGTCAGGCAGGTTAAGTTGACTGCTTAGGGGCTGCTGCGCAGCCCAGCGGGGATAAATCCCCCTCGCCACAGTGTAATGGTCAGACGTGCTCGCTGCTTTTCAGTCGGATCGGCGCATGCCCTGCCGGCTCGTGAACAGACTCCGCCACCACGGGAATCTCGTTACCATCGCAATCATGCAGCTTGCCGTCGCTGAAGTAATCGCCCTCGCGCAGCGCCGCCAGATCCTGGTAACGCAACACCCGCTCGGTGCCGGCAGCGAAAACCGACTGTTGGTCGGAGTTACCCGCAGTGAGGTGGTTGAACGCCAGGTTCAGCACGATCGCCATGATTGCCGAAGAACTGATGCCCGAATGAAAGATGGTTGCGAACCAGCTTGGGAAATGGTCATAGAAATTCGGTGCGGCAATAGGAATCATGCCAAAGCCGATGGAGGTGGCGACGATGATCAGGTTGACGTTGTTGCGGTAATCGACTTTCGACAGCGTGCGGATGCCACTGGCAGCCACGGTGCCGAACAGCACGATACCGGCACCGCCCAGCACCGAGGTCGGCACCGCCGCGATCACCCGCCCCATGAACGGCAGCAGGCCGAGCACCACCAGAAACACCCCGCCGGTCGCCACTACGAAACGGCTCTTGATCCCGGTCACCGCCACCAGCCCGACGTTCTGGGCAAAGGCACTCTGGGTGAAGGAACCGAAGATCGGCGCGATCATGCTCGACAGCATATCGGCCCGCAAGCCGTTGCCCAGGCGCCTCGAGTCGACTTTGGTGTCGATGATCTCACCCACGGCCAGGATGTCGGCGGAAGTTTCTACCAGAGTCACCATGATCACAATGCACATCGACAGGATCGCGGCGATGTGGAAGGTCGGCATGCCGAAATGGAACGGGGTCGGGAAGCCGAACATCGGGCTTTGGCTGACCGATGAAAAATCGGCCATGCCGAGGAACACAGCGATGACAGTGCCAATGACCATCGCCAACAGAATCGATAACCGGGAGATGGTGGCGCTGCCCATTTTGCTCAGCAACAGCACCAGTACCAGGGTCACCGCGGCTAGGCCGATGTTGGCCATGCTGCCGAAATCAGCAGCGTGACTGTTGCCGCCCATCGCCCAACGCGCCGCCACCGGCATCAGGGTCAGGCCGATAGTGGTGATCACGATGCCAGTGACCAAGGGCGGAAAGAATCGGGTGATGCGCGAAAACACCGGGGTAATCAGCAAACCAATCAGCGACGCTGCGATCACCGCACCAAGGATGGCTTGAAAGCCGCCCTCCCCGCCGCTGCCGACAATCGCCACCATGGTCGCGACGCCCGAGAACGATACGCCTTGCACCAAGGGCAACTGGCAGCCGAAAAACGGCAAGCCAAGGGTTTGCAGCAACGTCGCCAAGCCCCCTGCGAACAATGACGCGGCAATCAACAGACCGATATCAGCCGGCGAAAGCCCGGCTGCCTGGCCGATGATCAACGGCACGGCGACGATGCCGCCGTACATGGTCAACACATGTTGCAGGCCGTAAGCCATATTCGCGCCGACGCCAAGGTTTTCGTCCTCGGGCCGTGGGAGTGAAACATGGGGCGTTTTCATGGTTCGGGAATTCCCTGTTTTTTGTTATGGGCACACTGTATTCAAAACTCAGGACAAATGTCCATAGAGTTGTATACAACTTGTTACCCTACCCAGGAACAGGATTCCCGCCCAACAGCTTTTTTATGGCTGGAGCAAGCCCACGACTGCTGGCCGCAACAGCTCGCGAGGCGGTACGCGCAAGTCGAATTCCTGTTCCAGCACGTCGATCAACTCGTCGGCATCGGTGAGCGATCGTCGTTCACTCTCCTGCCCTATCCGGTGCACGGCATAGCTGTTGCCGTTCAGGGTCTTGCGCAGCCCATCACCGGTGCGGGCGACCATCAACCGGCCCATGAACGGCGACTCAGGGTGGCTGCAGACGTACCAATTGCCGAGGGTGTAGTCGATGTCTTCCTGGCGTTGCAGATCGAACAGGTACATCGGCCGCCATTCGTCGGCCACGTTGGCACGCAACAGGTAACCGTCCGCATGGGTCTCGATGCGGTACGGTTCATGGGGCGTGACTTGTGCCTCACGGCTGTCCAGCAGCAGCGGCGCTGTTGGCACCATGCCACCGAAGCCGACGTCGGTGATGTAGCGCACACCCTCGAACGTCACCAGGCTCAGCCGGTGGGTCCGGGCAGTCCAAGTGCCCTCAGGCGCGTTCATCACCACGCGTCCGGTGATGCCCCGGGCCTCGAAACCCAACGCCTGCAACAACGCCAGGAACAATTGGTTGAGTTCATAGCAATAACCGCCGCGTCCTTGCTCGAACACTTTTCGCTCGACCGACTCAAGGTCGATGGGCACGGGTTGGCGCAGCAATGTCGAGAGGGTTTCAAAGGGGAATTCGGCGGTATGGCGCCATTGCAGTTGACGTAACGTGTCGAGGGTCGGCGCGGGGGGCGCATCGAAGCCCAGGCGCCGCAGATAGCGGGCCGTGTCGCTCAGTTGGGAATGACTCATGAGGGTGTCCTTTTCCGGGGGCGGCGCAGCGCTCACGACATACGCACTGCTATTGGGCGCCAGGTATAAGACATTCCCCTCACAGAGACAACAAGCGACCGGAGCGCTTCGCCCGCTCACCGCCGCTTGCGTGAAGCCAGCCGGATCCAGGTGGGCGCGTGGTCGCTGGGGTGGGGTTGGTTACGGACCCAGGCGTCCACGCCGGCCTCGCTCAGGTAGGCGCTGGCCGTCGGGTTGAGCAGCAGGTGATCGATGCGCAGTCCGGAGTTTTTCTGCCAGTGCTGGCGGAAATAATCCCAGAAGGTGTAGATCCGCTCGTCCGGATAGAGGTGGCGCAACGAATCGGTCCAGCCCTGGTCCAGCAGCCGCTGGTAGCACGCGCGGCTTTCAGGCTGCAACAGCGCATCCTTGAGCCAGGAGCGCGGGTTGTAGATGTCCATGTCGGTGGGCACCACATTGTAGTCACCGGCCAGCACCACGGGATGATCACTGGCCTGCAATCCTTGGGCATAGTCGATCAGCCGTTCGAACCACGCCAGCTTGTAGTCGAACTTCGGACCCGGTTGCGGGTTGCCGTTGGGCAGGTAAAGGCAGCCCACCAGCACACCATGGACCGCCGCCTCCAGATAGCGACTGTGGCTGTCGTCATCCCCGCCGGGCAGTCCTCGGCGGCTCTCCAGCGGCTGCGCGTCACGGGCCAGGATCGCGACACCGTTCCAGGACGCCTGCCCGTGCCAGATCGCTCCATACCCCACCGACTCCAACTCCGCCGCCGGGAAATCCTTGTCCACGGCCTTGAGCTCCTGCAAACAGACGATGTCAGGGCTCTCCCGCTCCAGCCATTCCAGCAGGTTGGGCAGCCGGGCACGGATGCCATTGATGTTGAAGGTCGCGATCCGAAGGTTTTTCATAGGTCCAGAATCCGAAATGCCAAGTCACAGTTGTGACCGACAACCGGACGCAGTGGTTGCACAGGTCTTCAGGAACCCGCGCCCCATCATCGAGATTCCAACCGATCTCAACGATCCGAGCGCGCCAGCGTATCGAGCCCACCTTCCGTCGATAGCACCGCCACGCGGTTGCGGCCGCTGTGCTTGGCCTGGTAAAGCGCCGCATCGGCCCGCTGGATGAAGATTTCGATGCTGTCCAGGCTGCTGGGGACAAAGGCATAGCAGCCCAGGCTTACCGTGAGGTAGCCGGTCGGGGAGCCGGAATGGGTGATGTGCCTGTCGATGACGCTGCGGCGAATCTGCTCGGCCAACGCCATGGCCCCCGAGAGATTGGTGTCGGGCAACAGCACCGCAAACTCTTCGCCACCATAACGTACCGCCAGATCGGCCTTGCGATGGCAACTGCTCTTGAGCACCTTGGCCACTTCCGCCAGGCAATGATCCCCGGCCACGTGTCCATAGGCGTCGTTGTAGCGTTTGAAAAAATCGATATCGAGCATGATCAGGCTCAAGGGGCTGCGCTGACGGGCGCCCCGGCCGAACTCGATGTCCAGGGCCCGCTCGAACAGGCGGCGGTTCGCCAGCCCGGTAAGGCTGTCGTGCGTGGCAATCAGCTCCAACGCTTCCTGGGCCTTGCGCAAGTCCGCCTCGATCCGTTCGCTATTACGTACCTGGCGCACGAATACCCAGCCGAACAAGCAAATGCCCAGCACCACCAGGCCGACAATGAGGCTGGACTGGAAAGCCCTGTCATGCCAGCCCGCCAGGATCGCCTCTTCGGATATCGCCGCGGTGACCACCAGTGGATAAGCCTGTAGATGTTGATGTCCATAAAGTCTGACGACACCATCGATGGCGGAACGGATGAGTGCATCGCCAGCCATGCCGCTGGCCAGGGCATGGTTGTAGATATGTTCCTCGGACAGCGGATGACCGATCCGTCCCTCATCGAAGGGACGCCGGGCCAAAAGCGTCCCGTCGGACAAAGCCAGGGCCATCTCGCCTTGATCATCCAGATTGAAGCTTTTGAAGAATCGGTCGAAGTACGACATTTTGACGCCGGCCATCAACACGCCCAGGAAGTTGCCATCCTGATCATTCAAGCGTCGGGAAACCGGGATGATCCAGTCGCCGTTTTGCCGACTGCGGATTGCCGGGCCGATATGGGCGACCAGGGAGGCGTTCTGTTGGTGGAAAGCAAAGTACTCCCGATCTGCCACCCCTGGCCCCCTGTGCAGGTTGTCAAAGGAGGTCACGACCCAGTGACCGTGCTTGTCGAACAGGAACAGGCCATGCAATTGCTCAAGCGACTGCACGCGTCGGGCAAAAGTTTGCTGCAAGCGTGGTTGTACCGCGGGGCCGAAGCCGTCGACTTGGATCCAATCCGTCAAACTGGCCAACACCAGATCAGCCTGGAGAAAGGTGTCCTGGGCCTGCTGGGCCATGGCCCGGGCAAGAGTGGCCGAGGCGATGCGGGCCGACTCCAGATCCTGGCTGCGAGACTGCTCCAATTGCAGGTAAAGCAAACCGCACAGGCACAGGCACACCGCCGCGATAAACGTCACCGCTGCCTTGAGCAACGGCAGGCGTTTCAAGGCACCGCCAGGGGCATGGAAAGGATCGAGAATAGGGATAGGCAAGCGAGTTCCTGAAGAGGGCAAAACATGAGCGAATTCGCTCAAAGCCCCCAATATTCGAGAGCTTAGCCTACCGCTTGTGAGGCGGCAATTTGCCTGTGCAGCGGCGCCGATGGGTGGCTTGAGTGGATCCAAAAACCAGCCTGACAGCCGATAAAAATGCCCTCTCCAGGGCCCAGAGTTTCCCGCACCAAAGGCCAGTGGTTTGGGGTGCTCACCGCACAGGCGGCACTCGGATTTCCCCAGCCCGGCACTGTGTCCTGACACCCTTGCCACACGCGGCGAACGCCAGGTCCTTGTCCATGCAAACCCGCACTTCCGACAGCTGCGGTCCGCTACAAATCACCGCAATGCCATCAGGCGCGATGCCTGGATTGTTTTGGCGGAACAGCCGGATGATCTCCTCGGCTTCAAAATAGTACGAGGAATTGAACGGTTGCAGCTGTGGTGGGATTTTCACTGCCCCCAGGGCTTTGTCGGCAACCTCCAGGTAGCCCATGGCGCCGAGGCCGCTGCAAGTACCATGCTTGGACCACTCATGCGCCATCAACTTGCGGGTAGGAAACAAGGTCAGGCCCTTCTTCTGCTCCTCTCTCGTCAAAGGCACCTGAGGCGCACAGGATTGCGGCCAGCCGCCCTTGATGTATTGCGGCCAGAGGCCATGGAGTACAAAGCCGTAGCCTTTACCGGAGCACTGTGCGTCATTCTGGTGAGTCAGGCAGAACGTCGGTGACCAGGACAGCGCCAGCAGGTAGTAATCGAACACTCCGGCCACGGATTGCGCCCGTGCATTGCCAGATTCGCGGGCATTGCCCACTCCCATGCAGCCCAGTGTCAATACGATCAGCACGGCCACGGCAAGACGTTGTTTCATTGACCCACTCCTTGGGGCGATTGTGCGAAGGCGGGATGATCCGGCGATGACTGTTTCAATTTGGTGTTTCAACTCTCTGGAGGGTTGTTTTTTTACAAGCAAACCTCGCCGGGGGCTATCTAAATTGCGTAACGCCCCATAACGTAGATCGCCTTTGACTTTTAAGTGCCCGTCGCCCATGAGCAAACCGATCCGCCCCCATGACGAACAGCCCCTGAGCAGACCCGACACCGTCAGCCTGCGCGAGGCCTTCTGGTTCTGGCTCAAGCTGGGCTTCATCAGTTTCGGCGGCCCGGCGGGGCAGATCTCGATCATGCACCAGGAGTTGGTGGAGCGCCGACGCTGGATTTCCGAGCGACGATTCCTGCATGCCCTTAATTACTGCATGTTGCTGCCGGGGCCAGAGGCCCAGCAACTGGCGACGTACCTGGGCTGGCTGATGCACCGAAGCTGGGGCGGGGTGATTGCCGGGGCGCTGTTCGTGCTGCCCTCGCTGTTCATCCTCATCGCGTTGTCCTGGCTGTACGTCGCCTTTGGCGAGGTGCCGATAGTGGCGGGCATTTTCTATGGCATCAAGCCGGCCGTGACAGCAATCGTGGCGCATGCAGCCCACCGGATCGGCTCCCGCGCACTGAAGAACAATTGGTTGTGGGCGATCGCCGCGGCATCGTTCACCGCGATATTCGCCTTTGATCTCCCCTTCCCTCTGATCGTCCTGGGTGCGGCTGTCATCGGTTATTTCGGTGGCCGCTGGGCACCGGGGAAATTCAGCCTGGGCGGTCACGATTCCCAGCACCAATCCTTCGGCCCCGCATTGATCGACAACGATACGCCGCCCCCGGAACACGCCCGGTTCAGCGCCGCCAGGTTGACCCGTCTGGCCGTCATCGGTGCCCTGCTATGGCTATTGCCGATGGGCCTGCTGACCGCCGTGTTTGGCTGGGGCGGCACGCTTACGCAAATGGCCTGGTTCTTTACCAAGGCCGCGTTGTTGACCTTCGGCGGCGCCTACGCGGTTTTGCCCTACGTGTACCAAGGGGCCGTCGGACACTTCGGCTGGCTGACGCCGACACAAATGATCGACGGCCTGGCCTTGGGCGAAACCACTCCCGGGCCGCTGATCATGGTCGTGGCCTTTGTCGGTTTCGTCGGCGGTTATGTGATGCAGGTGTTCGGTCCCGAACAGGCCTTTCTCGCCGGGGCCGTCGCCGCCACGCTGGTGACCTGGTTCACGTTCCTGCCTTCGTTCCTGTTCATCCTGGCCGGCGGCCCGCTAGTGGAATCGACGCACAACACGCTGAAATTCACCGCGCCGCTGACGGCGATTACCGCAGCGGTGGTCGGAGTGATCCTCAACCTGGCGTGCTTCTTCGGTTACCACGTGCTCTGGCCCAACGGTTTTGCAGGTGCCCTGGACTGGCCGTCGGCAATCATCGCCCTCTTGGCGGCCATTGCGCTGTTTCGCTACAAGCGCGGGGTGATCCAGGTGTTGCTGGCGTGCGGTCTGGCCGGGCTGGCGGTGCATTTGCTGCGCTAGACCAGGTGTTTGCTCAGGTACGTCGCCGAGGCCGGACACAAGGTCTTGAACTGGGCCGTCGCCCTGATCGGAGCGGGCGCCAACGAGCGATCCTGCACCTGATAGCCCTGGTCGGTAAAAAACGCGGCGGCGCTGTCGGTCAACAGGTGCAGCCGTTCTGCCCCCTCACGTTGCGCAAATGCTTCGATAGCGGCCAGCACCGCCGCACCAGTGCCCTTTCCCCGTTGCCCCTCAAGGACAACCAGCGAACGCAGCAACCGGTCGGCGCCCTCCCCCTCGATGCCACCAAACGCCACATCAACGCCTTGTTGGCTGAAGCTGAAGAACTGTCGACCGGGATACGTCAGGTCATCCACGGGTAGACCGGCCTGGGCGAGCGCATCGCGCAATGGTCCCAGGTCGTTATTGCTCAAAGCTGTCATTCGCATGGTTGATGCTCGCTGCAGTGTCCTGCCCTGATCATCGGGCACGCCCGAATTTGGTTACAACTCACCGGGTGCATCGGGGGACGGGGTTCAATAGGATTGCTCGAAAGTAAGCCACTGGCGTACATTAGCAATGATTTTTATTGAAACTCCAATTTTTACCCGTCGGGTCAAAGAACTGATGGATGACGATGATTTCGCTGTCCTACAGAAAATACTGGTCTGCAATCCTTCCGCTGGTGATGTCATGGAAGCCACCGGAGGGATCCGAAAGATTCGTATCGCAGCCAAAGGCCATGGCAAACGGGGTGGGGCCAGGGTGATCTACTACCACTTCGTCCATGCTTCGCGGATCGCATTACTGATGATATATCCGAAAAATGAACAGCAAGACTTGACCGTCGATCAACGCAAAGCATTGAAATTGATTGTCGAGCACTGGAGATAACCATGAGCAAATTTTTCGATGAGCTGATGGAAAGCGTACAACAGATGGATGAAATCGTCCGAGGCGAACGCCAGCCGTCACGGGAGTTCATCGTCGATGCGTTGCAAGTGAAGGAAATACGCAAGGCTACCGGCCTGACCCAAGCCAAGTTCGCAGCACTGATCGATGTCCAACTGGGCACGCTTCGCAACTGGGAGCAGGGACGACGCGAGCCTACCGGCCCCGCTAAAGCACTGCTGCGGGCGATTCATAATGATCCGAAACACGTGATCAGCGCCCTAGCCGTTTAAGCATTGCCGAAATGAACAGAACCTCTCAAGCACTGCTTCCATGGGCGAAGGTGCTCGCTCCCGACACCACCCCATGACCCAGCGCAAATGAACACCCCGCCCCATCAGCTAAGCTCAACCTATCATCACGACAGGGAATCGACATGAGCAAGGCAGACGAGCTAGCGGCCAAACTACGGAGAACCCAGCAAACCCGCGCCGATACCGACAACTGCGCCGACCTGGCGATCGAGCATTGGCCCGCCCAAGTCTACGAACTGTATCGCCAGATCGAAATCTGGCTGGCGCCGGTGTGCGAGGCTGGCCTGGACATTCGGCGCAATCCCACCCACGTGTTTGAAAGTCATTCCAGCGGTTCGACGTACAACTACGCCATCGATCAACTGGTGATCGAAGGCAATCATCGCCGCATTTCATTCGATCCGATTGCGCGTTTTTCTCCCCAGGGAGAAGGATGCATCGAGGTCCATATGAAGGGACAGGAGCACTGCATCGTGCGCACACTCGGCGAGCATGGGGAATCGCTATGGCATCTCCAGCCGCTTCGGTTGACCGGGCAACAACCTGACCCAGTGACACTGAACGAGGACGCCCTGCTCTCCCTGATAGAGGAAGGTCTCGGGCTATAACGCCAATGGGCGACCTTAAGGTCGCCCATTGTTGACGGGTTTACGCCCGCGTGGATTCGCCTTCACGGGCACGCTTTTCCCGTATTCATTCCACCACGCCGTCAGCGCCTCCATCGTCGGCCCGAGCCCACGGGCCTTTTGCGTGATCTCGTATTCAACCCGCGGCGGTACTTCGGCGAAGACAGTGCGCGACACCAGGCCATCCCTCTCCAGTTCACGAAGTTGCGCCGTCAGCATGTGCTGAGTAACGCCGGGAATGGCCTTGCGCAGCTCCCCGAAGCGATAGATCCGCTGATGCAGCAACCACATGATTTCCAGCTTCCACTTGCCCGAGAGCAACGCAAACGCACGGCGCATTTCCTCGTGCATGTTGACCTCGGCCTTTTCATTAGTCTGGTTTTCCATACTAACCATCACTTTTTCATCCTTCTTGCGGGCTTTCATGTTAGGCGACATTCTCGCTCTATGTCGATTCAACCCAGCCCACTCAGGAAAATACTCATGATTGAACACTCCCTCTATTGGATCAGTACGACGGCGCTGGCCCTGCTTTACCTGGCGTCCGCAACGCTATACGTCACCAAGAAGGCATGGGTAGGCCAGGCGCTGGCCGACCTCGGTTACCCCAGCTACCTGGTACCGATGCTCACCGTCCTGAAAATCCTCGGAGTAGTTGCCATTCTGTCGCGCACAAGCGTAGCGCTCAGCGACCTGGCCTATGCAGGCATGCTCTATCATTTGCTGCTGTCGGCGTCCGCGCACCTGAGTGTGCGCAAACCGCGCGGCGCCCTTCCGGCGGCAATAGGCATTCTGTTGCTGATCGCCTCCTTCCTGACCCAGAACACTGTCCGCGAAGTGCCGTCGCCCTATGCTCCTGGCGCGGCGCAGCACCAGGTCCTCCCCGACTGACGGACTTTGCCTCAACCCATCGTGCTATAGGGCGTTGCGTGCGAAGTCGATGAAGACTCCCGAACCGCTGACCGAGCGGCCAGCGCAGTAAGGACAGCGGCAACGCCCAGCACGGCCGCACTGGTTTCGAAGGTCGCACGATAGCCACTCAGATCAAACAGAACACCGCCCACTGTCGCGCCCGCCGCGATGGCGAGCTGGACGATCGCCACCATCAAGCCACCCCCGGCTTCGGCATCGTCCGGTAGCGTACGCGCCAGCCAGGTCCACCAGCCTACGGGAGCCGCGGTGGCCACCAGGCCCCAGAGGCCGAGCAACAGGGCCGTGATCGTCACTGAACCGCCGAACCAAACAAGGGCAATGGCGATGACGGCCATCAACAGGGGAATGACGACGAGCGTCCGATACAGACCGTTTTTCAGGAATGCGCCGATCAGGAATGTTCCCAGGAAGCCTGCCACCCCGATCACCAGCAACAGGATGGAAAGCATGGACACACTCACCTGTGTCACCGTTTCAAGGAACGGTCGCAGATACGTGAACAGCATGAACTGGCCCATGAAAAATGTGCTGACCGCCAGCATGCCCAGCGCGACCGGAGCCCGGGTCATCAACCTGAAGACATTGGTACTGCCCTGCTTCGCCTGCGAAGGCATGGCCGGCAGGCGTAACAGCAGCCAGACCAGAGCGACGGCAGCAACGGGCACAATGCAGAAAAACGCGCCACGCCAACCGATGATCGCCCCAAGGAAGCTGCCCAGCGGCGCAGCAATCACGGTTGCCAGGGCATTGCCACCATTGACGACGGCCAGTGCCTGCGGAACCTGGTTGTCCGGCACCAACCGCATGGCCGTGGCCGCCGACAGCGACCAGAAGCCACCAATCGCAACACCGATCAACGCGCGCGCCACCATGAATGTGGCGTAGTTGGGCGCCAGTGCGGCCACCGTTCCAGAAACGATCATCAACAGGGTCAATCCTGACAGTAACCACTTACGGTCGACCCGGGCGGCAATCGAAGCAATGAACAGACTGGTGATCAGGGCAAAGGCACCAGAGACGGCAATGCCTTGGCCGGCCTGCCCTTCGCTGACCTGCAGAGCAGCCGCGACCGGCGTCAGCAGGCTGACTGGCATGAACTCCGAAGCAACGAGCACGAACGCGGCAAGGGCCATGGCAAATACCGCGCCCCAGGCGGGCTGGCCTTGTGGCAATGAGTTATCGGTCATTGGGAGAAAATCCTGTGTTTCTTGTGTGGTAGCGAGCCTGCTCGCGATGACGAGGGGCACAACCGACATCACCGTCTCAGGCAGGCCGCTTTCGCAAGCAGTTGGCGAGCGGTCCGGCGGCTGTCTTCAGCCGGCCAAGGTCGCGTTATCGATCACGAAGCGATACTGGACGTCGCCCTTGAGCATGCGCTCGTAGGACTCGTTGATCTGGTCGGCGCGCACCAACTCAATGTCGGCGACGATGCCGTGTTGCGCGCAAAAATCGAGCATCTCCTGGGTCTCGGGGATGCCGCCGATCATCGACCCCGCGAGGGTGCGTCGCTTCATGATCAGGTTGAAGACATTCGGCGAAGGATGCGCAGTGGCCGGGGCGCCCACCAGGGTCATCGTGCCGTCACGCTTGAGCAACACCAGCAACGCGTCGAGATCGTGAGGAGCCGCCACGGTGTTCAGGATGAGATCGAAGCTCTTGGTGTGCGCGGCCATTTCTTCGACATTGCGCGACATGACAACTTCGTCAGCCCCCAACTGTTTGGCCGCCTCGCGCTTGGACTCGGAAGTGGTGAACGCCACGACATAAGCGCCCATCGCATGAGCAATCTTGATGCCCATGTGACCTAGCCCACCGATGCCGACCACACCGATCTTCTTGCCCGGCCCTGCGTTCCAATGGCGCAGCGGCGAATAGGTGGTGATGCCGGCGCAGAGCAGTGGCGCAACGGCGGCCAGTTGCTCTTCGGGGTGACGAATGCGCAACACATAGCGCTCATGCACCACGATATTTTGCGAATAGCCCCCCAGCGTCCAGCCGGGCTCATCCGGGGTCGGAAAATTGTAGGTCCCGATCATCCCGTCACAGTAGTTTTCCAGGCCGCTGTCGCAGTCGTCGCAGTGCTTGCAACTGTCGACGATGCAGCCGACGCCGACCAGGTCGCCGGTCTTGAAGCCGGACACGTGGGCACCGACCGCTGCTACCCGGCCGACGATCTCGTGGCCCGGCACGCAAGGGAATTGGGTACCCGCCCACTCGGCACGCACCTGGTGCAGGTCCGAATGGCAGATGCCACAGAACGCGATATCGATCTGGATGTCGTGCGCGCCCGGCGTGCGACGAGTGATCTGCAGGGGTTCAAGGGGCTTGTCGCCCGCGTGGGCGCCATAGGCTTGTACACGCATCATAAGACTCCATGCTGGATTGAGTGAGGTTCCATCTTCAGGGCCCAGCCTGGCCAACCAGTAGTGCATTACGCTGAGATGCTTGCCTGATCCTATGAGTTCTTCCTTCGCGCGTAGGCAGCGCTTCGTTTGGCAGGTTAATGTTCTGCCTATAGCGCTTGAACCGAGATGACACCCGGACCCGACATGGCCACCCAACGCAGATCCGTACAAGAGACACTGGCGGCCATCATTGGCGCTCGGACCCCACACCCGGGCGACGTTGAAACGCCCATCGCCGGCCTCGCCTTCTTTCGACGGGAAGCGCCGGCCGCACCGGTCATTTGCATGATCGAACCGAGCATCGTGCTGGTGGCCCAGGGCGTGAAGCAGGTATGGATCGGTGGCGAGGCCTATGGCTACGACCCCGGACGATTCCTCATGACCTCCCTGGACATCCCGGCCAATTCCGAAGTGCTGCAGGCAAGCGCGGAACAGCCTTGCCTGGGTCTGGTCCTGAGACTCGACCTGCGCATGGTGGCCGATCTGATCGCCCAGGGCGGCCTGTCGCCGCCCCGTGATCGAGCGGTGGGGATCGGCGCAGGGATCGGCACCGCGACGCCTGACCTGCTGGCGCCGTTCGCGCGCCTGCTGGCGTTGCTGGATGAACCCGAAGCGATTCCCATACTGGCACCGTTGATCCAGCGTGAGATTCACTACCGACTGTTGCTCAGCGACCAGGCGGCCCGGCTGCGGCAGATTTCCTCGGTCGATAGCCAGGGTTACCGGATCGCCAAGGCTATCGACTGGTTGAAATTGAACTACACCGAGCCCGTGCGCGTAGACGACCTCGCGGCGCGGGTGCAAATGAGCACGCCGACGTTTCACCACCACTTCCGTCAGCTCACGGCGATGAGCCCGCTGCAATACCAGAAGTGGCTGCGGTTGAACGAAGCCAAGCGCCTGATGCTCAACGAGCATGTGGACGTGGCGAGTGCAGCCTACAAAGTGGGCTATGAAAGCCCTTCCCAGTTCAGCCGCGAATACGCCCGTTTGTTTGGCCTGTCGCCCAAACGGGACATCGCCGCGTTGCGCGAGCCAGCCAAGGCTGTTTGATTCATCAGTGGGAGCAAAGCTTGCTCGCGATGCAGGCACCTTGGCCTTCGGGAGACCGCGTCGGCTTCATCGCGGGCAAGCCTTGCTCCCACAGAGCTGTGCCTTCTGCGCCAACGCCACACACTTCAACGCCAGGATCATCGTCGGGTCAACAAGCGCCACCGTGTGCCCATTGATATCGAACGCCTCGCAATGCGCCAGTACCAGCGGCAACTCTGTACACCCCAGGATCAATACCCCCGCCCCCAACTCGCACAGGTGCTCAGCCGCCAGCAACAATTGCTCCCTGCAGAGCCCTTGCGTGAAGCCAGCCTTGATACCCCTCGGCCCGTAGATAACGTCCATCACCATCGCCTGGTAATCGACACCTGGCGTAAGGAGCTGGAGCCCGGCGTGGCGCGCCGCCTGATGATAGACCTGGCTCTGCACCGTACCGGAAGTCGCCAGCAGGCCAATCGCCTTGCCCGAACCGTACTTGTGCACAATCCACTCCACCGTCTCACTCAACATGTTCACGATGGGCACCCTCAGGTGCGCCTGGATACGCTCGACGAAGGCGTGGGCGGTGTTGCAAGGAATCGCGATGGCATTGGCACCGGCGCTTTCAAGGCGCTTGCAGGTGGCGTACATCGCCATTGTCGGATCGGTTTCATCCCGTAGCAGGTTCGCCGTCCGGTCCGGTATCTGCGGGTTTTGCTCGACCACCATCTTGATGTGATCCTGGTCCTTTCCCGCTGGTGTATTGGCCACTACCTTGGCCATGAAATCTACCGTAGCGGCAGGACCGACACCGCCGACGATGCCCAATTTGAACGGCGGGCGCCTGGGCTGCTGCTGATCCAGCGTCGCGAAATCGGCGTAGATCTCGTTGATGTCCAGCACGGTTATCCCGCGGCGCTGCAAGTCGGCACAGACCAGGGAAAGCTCGGTCATGCCGGGCAGGATCAACGTCGCCCCCTGGGCCTGCAACGAGAGGCATGCCTGGTAGACCGCTTCAAGCGGCATGCCTTCGAGATGGCCGTCCTTGATGCCGTTGACGCCGTACATCGCCTCCATCAATCCTGCTTGAGCTTCTGGGTCGGGATAAACAATCTGGAAGTGCTGCCCAAAATGTTGTTCGAACAATCCGCAGTGGCGCACGAAGTCGGAGGCAATCACCCCCAACGTCGTCCGGGGCAGCACCGTTTGGCTGACGTACCGGGTCAAGGCGGCCATCATGTCCAGCACGGGAATGCCCAATTCCTCCTCGATTTCAGCGCGAAAGGTATGGCTGGCGAAGCATGGGAGCATCACCGCATCGAAGCCACTTTCCTCGAACGACTTGCACACCTGGAACACATAAAACTTGCGCGACGTCATGCTCGCCCCCTGGTCCAGTGGCAGCAGCACATCCTTGAACGGGTGCTGCTCGAACAGGAAGTGATAGCGGCCCTGGTCCTCGAGCACCGCCCGGGACTTGATCAACTTGTAGAACAGATCGCCTCCGGCCAGTGAGCCAAGCCCACCGACGATGCCCAATTTGCGCACAACAGAAGCCTTGTGGCTCGACTTCACTTTAGCCTTCATGACCCTCTCCTCAAGCCACCGGCACCGGCTCGGATCGCGACCGAACGGGGGAATGTGCCCCCTCGTCCTCGGCGGCTTCTTCGTGTGGTTCGGACTTGGCGACAACCGCCGTCGCAATGCTGTTCCCCACCACGTTGGTGGCCGTGCGGGCCATGTCGAGGAACTGGTCGATACCGATGATCAACAGCAGCCCCGCCTCGGGAAGATTGAACATCGGCAACGTGGCCGCGACCACGACCACCGAGGCCCGCGCGACACCGGCCATGCCCTTGCTAGTGATCATCAACGTCAGAAGAATCAGAATCTGCTGCGTGAAACTCAAATCAATGTTGTAGGCCTGGGCGATGAACAGGATGGCGAACGCCTGGTACATCATGGAGCCGTCGAGGTTGAACGAGTAACCCAGGGGCAACACGAAGCTGGACACCCGTTTTGGCGCACCGAACTTCTCCAGCGCCTCAATGGTTTTCGGGTAGGCGGACTCGCTGCTGGCGGTGGAAAAGGCCAGGAGAATCGGTTCGCGAATAAGCTTGCCGAGCTGGAAAACAGAGCGACCGAGAAACAGGTAGCCGGCGCCGAACAGCAGCGCCCAGAGGATCAGGATCCCCAGGTAGAACTCGGCAATCAGCTTGCCGTAATCCACCAGCAAGCCAAGCCCCTGGGTGGTAATGGCCGAGGCGATAGCGGCAAAAACCCCAATCGGCGCGAAGGCCATGACGTAGTCGGTGATCTTGAACATCACCTTTGCCAGTTCTTCGATGGAATCGGTGATCCGCGTGTAACCCGCCCGTTTCACGCCCGCCAGCGCAAAGCCGAAAAACAATGAAAACACCACGATCTGCAGGATCTCGTTGTTGGCCATCGCTTCGGCAATGCTGCGCGGAAACACGTGGCCGATGAACGCCTTGAGACTGAAATCGCCGGTATTGACCGGCACAGCCGCCGTTGCGTGCTGGGCCACGTCCATATTCAGCCCGGCACCGGGTTGAAACAGGTTGACCAAGCCCATTCCGATCAGCAGCGATACCACCGAAGCGGTAACGAACCAGGCCATCGCCCGAGCACCAATCCTGCCTACGGAACGGGAGTTACCCATGCTGGCGATACCACCGACCAGCGTCGCAAAGACCAGCGGCGCGATGATCATCTTGATCATGCGCAGGAAAATATCAGTGACCATCGAGAAGTAACCGGCGATCTCTTTGGCACTTTGCTCGCTCCCTGCGAAATGGTGACACGCCCAACCCACCAGCACGCCCAGGGCGATACCCATTGCAATTCGACGTGGGAGCTTATTCTTCTTCACGGTGCTGTCCTCAAGTAGTTATTGGAGTTTTTTACTTGGCAGGGATCAAGTGGATGTACCGATACTCTTGGCGGCATGGGTACTACGGTAATGATTCTAAGGAGCGGATCCGGGGAGATGATGAGTAATCCTGCTAGCTCCATGCGCTTTTGGAATAGTTAACGAAAAGCCGCGCTGGGCCGGGGAGTTGCGACATAAAATGGCGCTCTCACAGCGGGGATCCTGATATGCAACTCAAGTGGCTGGACGATCTACTGGCGATCGCCGAATGGAAAAACTTCTCCCGCGCCGCCGAAGTCCGCTGCGTGACGCAATCGGCCTTGTCGCGCCGAATCCAGTGCCTCGAGGAATGGGTGGGGGTCAAGTTGGTGGACCGGGGCACTTATCCCGTCCAGCTCACTGCCGCAGGCATCACCTTCTGCGACGAAAGCAGAGAAGCCCTCGCCGGCTTACTGAGATTGCGCTCGATGCTGCGTGACGTAGAACGGATGCCGGGACGCTCCATCCAGATCACCGCAGGTCACAGTCTCTCGATGACCTTTCTGCCGAAATGGCTCTCGCAGTTCCAGCAAAACACCGAGCAGTTCAACGCTCGAGTGGTCGCCGCCAATATTCATGACGCCGTTATCGCGCTGGAGGAAGGCAGTTGCGATTTGATGATGGTCTACCACCATCCGCTGGCACCGATCCTGCTGGACGCCGAGCGCTTCGGCAGCCTGACCCTCGGCCACGACGCGTTCATCCCCCTATGTGCACCCAACCCTAAAGGCGAACCGCTGTTCCCCTTGCCGGGCCGCTCCGGCAAACCCGTCCCTTACCTGGCCTACACGGCCACGACATTCCTGGGCCGCGTGGCCGATATCGTCATCAAGAACGGCCCGGCACCGACTGCGCTGGAGCGTTGCTATGAAGCCGACATGGCGATGCTGCTGATGCGCATGGCCATCGAGGGCTACGGCGTGGCCTGGCTGCCGCAAAGCGCGGTGGCCGATGAGTTGGAGCGTGGGTTGCTGGTTCGGGCTGGCAGCGAGGAATGGAGCACGCGGCTGGAGATTCGCTCGTATTGTGCGATTGCCAATCGGAATCCGACGATGCGCAAGCTGTGGAAGACGTTGGAGGGGGCTTCGTTGCATCGCTCGGGCAGCGTACCCGCTGCGCCAGAAGGTACGAACTGATCTTTGAAGGCTATGCGTACAAACCGATCCAGCCGTGGATACCCACGTAGAGACCGACGCCGATGATCAACACGCTGGACAAATAAGGTGCCCGACGCGCCACAGTGCTCAGCCAAGGCCAGCGATTGGAAGCCTGCCTTGCACCCATGGCCGCCGCAGCCCCCACGGTCACCAGGGTAATCGCCAGGCCGATGCTGAAGCACAGGACAAGCAGGCCGCCCAGCGCGACCTCTTTGACCTGCAGGCACAACAGCAGGACGGTAATGGCCGCAGGACAAGGAATCAGCCCGCCCGTCAGGCCGAACAGGATGATCTGGCCCGTGGAGACCTCCCGATTGGTGAAGCGCTTGCGGATGTCGTCGGCATGCGCCTGTTCGTGGGCATCCTGATAGCCCTCCAGCGACAGGCCTTTGGATTCGGGATGCTCGTGGTCGTGTTTGTGGTGATGATCGTGATGATGGTGGTGGTCATGACCTTGCGCGAATCTGAACATCTGCTCGCCACGCCAGGTACGCCACAGCATCCACAGCGCGATGGCAATGATCAGCGCGGAAGACGCCAGTTGGAAATAAGGCTCGGTGGTTTCGGCGTCCAACCCCTGGCCCAGATACATGCCACCCACGGCGACGAGCCACACCACGGCGGTGTGGGAAAGGGTCGCCGCCAAACCCAGCAACACCGCTTGTTTGACCGATCCCCGAATCGCCACGATAAACGCCGCCATCATGGTTTTTGAATGGCCCGGTTCAAGGCCATGCAAGGCGCCCAGCAAGATAGCGCTGGGGAAATACAGCCAGGCGTGAGCGCCACCCTGTTGCAGCAATTCAGCAAAATTGGGCATGTCTGGCCTAGAGGTACTTGGTGATTTGTTTGAAGGCTTCCAGCGGCGCGCGCTCACCCTTGTCCAGCGCCGAAACGGTGTCTTCCAGGCAGTGATCGATATGATCCTGGATCAACGTGCGCTTGGCCTGGCACACCGCTTTCTCCACCGCATGCAACTGCTGGGCGATATCCACGCACTCACGCCCTTCTTCAATCATGGCGATGATGCTGCGCAAATGGCCGTCCGCGCGCTTGAGACGCTTGATGATCGCCACATGGCTTTGGTGGGGATGTTCGTGGTCGTGCTCACTCATGACTTGAGCCCTGGATTTCGGTGAATCAACACCGCCATCCTATCCCCCCAGAGGGGATACAAGCAAACCCATCGAAACGCTGATTAACCTGTGGGAGCGAGCCTGCTCGCGATGACCGCAGCACATCCGACATTTTCATCAAATGACCCACCGCTATCGCGAGCAGGCTCACTCCCACAGAGGATTGAGGGTGTACGCAACATTTGTGTACCCACCAAACCCTGTGGGAGCGGGCTTGCTCGCGAAGGCGTCGGCACGGCCAGCATCCTGCAAACTGACACACCGCTTTCGCGAGCAAGCCCGCTCCCACAAATCGCTGCCTGCAAGGGATGGTGAGTCAGGCAGGAGACCTTATGAGATCACCCACTTCCCTTACGACGCCAAAACCTGTGCCTGCAATCGCCGCCCGATCACATCCAGCAAATCACACCCGTCGCGCAGGGGGATCGCTAGCACTTGGGCGAAATCATGGAGTACCACCGCGTCCGTACTGTGTCGATCAGGAGCGCGTGGAAATTATTTTCGATACCGGTGATGGGCATGTAGCGAGACATGAGGGGTTACTCCTGCGGGGATGGAAAGTCAGTGGCGGATTGAAGGACCGCTGATGGAGGGGCCGAATCCGGATTCGGAGCTCGAGGATTGAGCAGGAGGTTGGAATTGATAGATTGGGTGAGGCTGGACGAGAGCCGCTTTTGATTGACTGCGGTACTCGGAGGATTAGGTGTGATCTTCTTCATTGGCAAACTTCCTGAGTTATAGAACGATCTGCCGACATCACTTCCACATGATGGGTGGCAGCTGCACGCGGGTGTGGAAGACCAGCACTCAGGATACCGGCGCGCCCTAGGACGCCCCGCGTACAGCCGCCATAATTTAACAGCAGACATAAGAAAAGCGCCTGCTTTAAATTTTGCGGCGCTACGCGCCTGAGAAGATAAGGGCTTCCACACCCTGTCGCTGAATTTGCAGCGACGGAGAGAACTTAGCGCACGGGTGATTGGGTGGATAGTCAGCGGGGAACGACACAGCGTGAGGGAAACTTCCGATGGGAATGTCCGGCGATGGATTCAGAACTTGTTTAATCCTCAACAACAGCACCAACAACTATCCGCTTACCCACTTGCGCCCCTACCTCCAACGCCTGCCCATCCCGCTGCTTGCCCCGCCGCGCCAAACCCACCAGTCGAGGAATCAATTCTCCCTCCGGCAAGTGCTGCCAGAATCGCCCCGGCATGTGCTGACGCAACGCCAGGGGATTGAGCCGCGCCGGGTTGAAGATGTGCTTGTAATAAGTTCGCCACAGCTCAGCGCCAGGATCTTCGGCGTGACGTGCCCAGTGCTGCCATTGCTCGGGACAACGTCGCTGGTAATCCAGCGACTGTCCATCAAAACGGATGCCGTCGCGCGGCGTTGCGATCAGCCAGCGTTGCTGTCCCAACCGCTCGGCAAAATGGCCACTGGCGCTTTCGAGGATGTCATGGGCCGGCTGGTGAAAGGCGACCAGGTCCAGCTGCAATCGCTCGGCCAATGCTCGCGGCAGAGGAATGAAGCGCACGAAGGCATGCAGGTGATGAGCCTCGCGTTGGACCTGCTTGATCCGCCGCTGCAACTCACTGCCGAGTCGGTCGCCCGCAAGCATGGCCGTGCGGTCGCCATGGGCAACCCGCCAAAGCACTTCGTACAGCAGGTTCCAACGCTGTTCGCCCTGGTAACGGCCAGCCTGTTCGAGCAGGGTCAGCAAGGCCGCGGGGACCCGTGTACGAAACGGACCCGGCCCTTGAGGCAGCGGCGTCGGCATGGCCAACAGGTCGGCCATCGGACCTTGGGCCCAGGTGACATCGCTCGGGTCGATGCCGTGGCCAAGCAGCGTTCGAGCCTGATCGCGCCAGGTGGAGAAATCATCCTCACAATCCAGGGCAATCATCACCAAAGCCCCATTTGCACCGGACGTTGGGGATCACGCAACCGCGCCCGCAGCAGGCCACTGCGCACCTGATCGTCGGCCGGCCGGTAATCGCTGGTGACAATAAACGGTCGCGCCTTCTCCAGCACGCACCGCAACTGCACCAGGTCGTCATAACGCACCCGCCGCTCTCGGCGCAGTGCAACCAGACGTTGCACGCTACGCAGGCCGATACCCGGAATACGCGCCAGCAATGCGGGTTCGGCGCGATTGACGTCCAGCGGGAATACCTCACGATTGGCCAACGCCCACGCCAGCTTGGGGTCGATGTCCAAGTCCAGGTTGTGGGTTTCGCTCAACAGCTCGCCTGCCTTGTAGCCGTATCCACGCATGAGAAAATCGGCCTGATAGAGCCGGTGCTCGCGCAGCAACGGCGGTGCCGCCAGGGGCACGCTGGCGGGGCTGTCGGGAATCGGGCTGAACGCTGAATAGTAAACCCGTCGCAAACCGTACCCCAGGTAGAGCGACTCGGCGTTGCTCAGGATGGCGTGATCATCAGTTGCATCGGCCCCCACAATCACCTGCGTGCTCTGCCCGGCCGGGGCGAAGCGAGGCGCCCGCGGCTCACCGGCCACCGCCTGTTGCCCCTGGTGGATGGTGCCCATGGCCTGGCGGATGGTCGACAACTGCTTTTCCGGTGCCAGACGCTTGAGGCTGATGTCGGAGGACAACTCGATATTCACACTCAAGCGATCAGCCAACCGCCCCGCCTCCTCGATCAACAGCGGATCGGCATCGGGAATGGTCTTGAGGTGAATATAGCCACGAAACTGGTGCTCCTCGCGCAACAACCGCGCCACCCGTATCAACTGCTCCATGGTGTAATCGGCCGAGCGAATGATGCCGGAACTCAAAAACAGCCCACTGATGCAGTTGCGACGATAGAAATCCAAAGTCAGCCGCACCACCTCCTCCGGCGTAAAACGCGCCCTTGGCACATTGCTGGAACGACGGTTGACGCAATACTGGCAGTCGTACAGGCAAAAGTTGGTCAGCAGCACCTTCAGCAACGAGACGCAACGCCCATCCGGCGTATAGCTATGGCAAATGCCCATGCCATCGGTGGCCCCCAGCCCCTCACGGCCTCGGGAGCTACGCTTGGGCGCACCGCTGCTGGCGCAGGAGGCGTCATACTTGGCAGCGTCGGCAAGAATGCCGAGCTTGGCGATAAGCTGCATGAAGTGATCTCGAGTACTGGATATAAACACAGTATTTTGAGACGCGCCGCGATGCAAGCGCCATTGGTCAAATTCAATGCCTTATATGAGTCGCCAGGCCACGACGTAGGCCATGCCAACGGGATGGGCTATAATCGGCCAATCAACGCGATTGAGGTCCAGCCCCATGGGCAATGTCAGCCTTGAAACCAAAAAGGCCTATGCCGCCAGGACGCGCAGATCCAACTACGCGGCCAGCCTTCGCCTGGAAGGCTTCAAAGTGACCTTCGCGGACGGCGAACGCAAAATGCCAACCCGTGAGGAGGTCTTGAAGGCCTTCACCCAGACCCGAACCTGATGCCTGACAAATATGGGGTCGGCGAGGACGCTTATTGCTATCCCGGCTCCACGGTCCTTCACAACAAACTCGACATCCATGACGAAGCGACCCTAAGCGAAGCCGAACAACAACTCTCGGCCATCGCAGCGGACAACGTCGAATTCAGCCCTCCCCCCTACAGCCTGGCTTACCTTCAAAACATTCATCGAATTCTCTTTTCTGACCTGTTCGAATGGGCCGGAGAGCTGCGCACCGTCGGCATGTCCAAACAAGCCACCCGTTTTTGCCAACCCGAATACATGGAGAAAGAAGCCAGCAAGATCTTCACGGCCATGGCCGCGGCAAACTGGTTCGAGGGCATGGAACGGGCTGAGCTGATAGCTGCTGTGGCAGAGGCCTATTCCGACATCAACGTCGTATACCCCTTCCGCGAAGGCAATGGCCGTGCGCAACGCATCCTGTTTGAACACCTCATCATGAATGCCGGGTTTGAAATCAGCTGGTGGGGGATTGAGAAAGACGAGTGGATTTTTGCCAACATTGCGGCTTACAACTGCGTCATGGAACCTATGGAACAGGTTTTTGAGAAGTGCATCGGGCAGATGATTCAACCTTGACCCCATGACGGCACGCTCAGCGCCTTACGGTTTATTTCGCCAAGTGATACAGTCGCCGTCAATTAACGTCTGCTAAAGCCGCTGAAAATGTACAGGACGAAATCATTCCCATCTAACAAGGAAGGTCGAGACTTTGTGGTGGGCGACATTCATGGGCATTTCAAACTTCTAACAACGGCCTTATACAAACTAGACTTTAACACCGAACTGGATCGTATTTTTTCCGTGGGAGACCTCATCGACCGAGGCCCTGACTCCATAGACGTATTGAGTTGGCTTGAGAAGCCGTGGTTCCACGCCGTGCGCGGTAATCATGAGCAGATGCTTATTGACTGTCTCTCCGGCCATGGGGACATACCTCGACATATCCGAAACGGTGGAGCCTGGCTCTACGACTTACAACCACCCATCCAACACGAACTTTTGAAAGCCTTGCAAGCACTCCCATTGATCATTGAAATCAATTTATCAAGCGATCAAACAATTGGAATAGTCCATGCCGAAGCCCCTGTCATCAGGAGTGACGATGGCTGGCAGGAAGCCAAAGACGCTATCACTGGAAGTTTTGGAGAGCAACATCAGCGGCAAGCCTTGAAAACTGCACTGTATTCAAGAGAGAAAATCGAGCAACAAGATCACACTTCCATTAAAGGAATAGACCGACTCTATGTAGGGCACTCTTCAGTACCCGGTGTTATACGCTTGGGCAATGTTGTCTATATCGACACCGGCTGCTCATTTTCTGATGGTGCGTTAAGCTTGGTAGAAATTCAAACCGAAACCATTATTAGTTTAAGCATGAGCCAGTGACGTAAGGACCAGTTTGTTATTTTGCCTCCCGACGCGAGATCAGTCGCGTTCACTCCATCCCATACCTGATAAACTGTGCCCCCTCCGCAATTTGCATCCCTGATCTCCCATGCCTCTACAAAAAACTCCACCTCAGCCCATCTCTCGACGTTTCTCCGTCGCGCCGATGATGGATTGGACGGATTAACCGCTGCGCCTCCCGCTTTGCTTGTTTACAAGCGCTTTTTAAGTCTCTCTTGTAGCAAATATTCAGCAAACCGATTTGGCTTCCTTAACCGTTGCGCCGTAGGGCGAGAATCACACCGCTATGTGGGGTGGGTTCTGCTTGGTGTTTAGAGGTAATAAAGTCGGTTTTTTTGTGCTCAGCGCTACCTGATTTCTCTCATCACGACGCAACCATTGATACGGAAATTGGTACTAGAATGCATGCACCCTAGAGCCCCATGTCGGCTGCAACGACCCGGGGCTTTTTCGTAGCTGGAGCCCCCTTCTCCCTCACTCGGTAGCCTTTCGGTCGATGCTGTCGAAACCAGTTGACCATGGCATCCATGGCAGTGGCGATCAAAAATGGGAGCAGTACGCAGGATAATGTCCGAACAAAAATACGGAGAACCATGTCATGGCAATGCGCACATACGACTACTTTGCTTGCCCAAACGGCCACCAGGGCGAAGAGAAAACAACCGAGAACGACCAGCCGTATTCCAAATCCTGGGAACGCGTATCGACCAAGGGCCTCAGAAGCGGTCCAAATGGCACCTATTTTGTGTGAAGTTTGTGGCTTGCCAATGTCCCGAGTGCCAAAGCCACAGCCCTAGACCATCTCGGCTAGTCAACAGCCTCACTCACGTCTCCATTTTTGAAGTACTTGACGTAACCTCTTTCACACCGTATTGATGGCAGTAAGCCATGGAGAGGGAGCCTTGTCGATGAACCTACAAGTCGAGTTCGAGGGAGATGAAGGGCAAGAAGACGCTGTCCTAGCTGTCAAAGCACGGAACGAAGCCGAGAAAATCCGCATCCTTTCTGCAATCGCGGGCAATAGCCCCAGCAGATTAATCGATAGAGTCGCGTGGATTCTGAATCACTACCCACAAGCACGAGACTCCGACGTTAAATGCCAGCTGCTTTATTGGAAAACCTTCCAACAAGATTTGTACAGCGGCGGTGACATTTCAATTGATAATTACCCCAACCTCGAACGCCTTCCTTCCATTGCCCGTGCTCGAGCCTTTATTCAGAATACGCACGGATTATTCATTGCCTCCCCCGAAGTTAGGCGCACCCGAGGAAAACTTGAGGAGGAAGAAAAACAAAGAATCCTGGATGCTAGGCCTGCTCATCCTGTGTATTGTATTTATGCAGATGAAAGTGGCAAAACCAGCAAATATCTTTTAGTTGGGAGTTTATGGGTTCTACGAAGCTATGACACCATGAAAATTACCCGTGCCATCAACCAAAGGAAGGACGAATTAAACTTTAAAGGTGAAATGCACTTCAAGGATATAAATAATGGAAACCTTGAAACCTACCTCGAATTACTTGGATCCATTGTAAAAAACTCTGAAGCCGTTTCCTTCAAAGGCTTAGCCGTCGAGCGCCGGGGCCTTAAAAACATTGACGACACTCTCGACAAGCTTTTTTATCACATGATAATTCAGGGAATTCATGAGGAAAACAAGTCAGGTCGAGCCGTACTTCCTAGAAATTTACAATTCCGAAAGGACTCAGAGGAAGAATCTAAAGATAAGCTCTCAATAATGGAGATTGAGCTTCAGTTAAAAAATGCTGCAAAAAATATTTTTAATGACAACGTTTATATTGACATTGTTGAATCCGAAGACTCTTCGATATCGCCCCTCATGCAAATAGCGGACTTATTTGTAAGCTCCATTTCGCGAGTGTTAAACAAAGAAGAAGGAAAAGAGGGACCTAAAGATATCTTCGCCAAGAAGTTTCTAGCATCGTTCGGAGTTAGCACTTTGAACACCGAGCTCGATATCTTTGGTGACTGTGTACGTTTCTCTTGAGCGCGAGACTGTCCCACGTCGACCTTCAGCATACATACTTTCATACACCCATTGTGCTGGGGTATGGGGTACCCATAGAAACCGCACAGAGCGTTGATATAATCATGAAGTTACTGGTAGAACCTCATCAAATTTCGGAAGATGGATTCGGCTCGGACTTGTTCGGTCGAAAAAATTTTGGTATTGCGCTCAGAAATATCGTAAAAAACTCGGCGGACCCTTTGGTAATAAGTCTTGACGGAAACTGGGGGGAAGGAAAATCAACCTTTGTCAAAATGTGGCAAAAAATATTATCCGACGAGAAAATCCCAAGCATTTATATAGATGCATTTGCTTCTGACTATGTTGATGATGCGTTCATGGTAGTTGCCGGAGCAATAACCGACTTTGTTTCAGCGAATGCGACTCCCAAGCACTCAAAAGCATTCATCGACAAAGCTAAAAACGTTGGAGCAAATGTTTTATCCCTAGGTGCAAAAATTGGCATTCGCGCCGTTTCTGCTGGCCTGATAAAAGAAACTGACTTTGAAGACCTAGGAAATATTGGAGAGGACATTACTAAAGACATAAGCAACAGCGCTGAAAAGTATATAAAGGAGCGGCTTATCAACCATAAAGCCGAGCGTCTATCTATAGAAAACTTTAGAAGCTTTCTTTCAACCATCCCATCAAAACTGAAAGCCCCGTCAGAATTCCCGCTCACCATCATAATTGATGAACTGGATCGATGCCGCCCTTCTTTTGCTGTAGAAATGTTAGAAAAAATAAAACACCTATTCTCAGTACCCAACATAAATTTCTTGTTAGTAATCAACAAAACACAACTACAAGAATCAATTAGATCCACTTATGGATTAAACATAGACTCGCACGCTTACTTACAAAAATTTATCAACATCGAGGCAACGCTACCTAAAAGAACCGGACGCAACAACGACGTTGAAAAATATTGCAAACATCTATCAAACTTATACAAACTTAAAGATAGTGACTGGGCAGATTGCTTCACTGCTCTTGGCACCCAGTTAAATTGCTCTCTACGAGAGCTCGAAAGAATTTACTCGAATTTAGCTATAATGCTACTAACTGAACGAGAAGATGCGCAACTCAATTCAGCGCTCATCTCAGCGATATGCGTTTTCAAAGTCATGCGCCCGGCACTATTTTCTCGTCTCAGCGACGAAGACTTAAGAATAGATGACTTTTACGAAGCACTTAAACACAAGCCAAACCCAAAGAGCGAAAAGTACACCCTAGATCACATCATTGAGTGGCTACACATTTGCTTGATGCCTGAGGCGGAGTTTGCGTCACTTGATCATAACGATGAATTCAGGCGAAAAGCTCGATACTTCCAACAGCGAAATAAAGTTATCGGCATACTAGCACAAAAACTCAACAGCTTTTCTGTTGGTTAGTGCTCCGCTCCGGAACATTATAGAAACACCCAAATTAACAACATCGATTCATTAAGAAGCCTAAGCCCCCTGTAGGTTGGGCTTCTTAAGTTGTAGGAATGAAATCCATATATTAAGAATAAACCCTCCACAGCTGATCTAGCCTCGTAGTGTAGCTATGGCTCATCAATTCTCGCCGCATACCCCAATCTGGATCTTCAGGCACGCTGGCTGATCGGAGTGTTCCCCTTCCCCATCGCCCGTTGATCTGGTCCAGCACTGCCATCAGCTTCGTGGCGTCGGCTGACTGAGAGGTAGCGAATAGATCGTCGGTGTATTCCCCTTGCTGACAGAGGCTCATCAATAGCACCTCAGCCTTGCTGTATTTGAAGCCAGGCCGGAAGACCCGGTCGAGCGCGTCCACCGCAGCCTTAGTCAGCAACCGCACATCGTCGGTAGGGTACGGCATGTCAATCAGCACGCCATTGGCATACTTCGCCTCCTCCGGATTGAACATGCCCGTGCGGATGCTGACGCGAATCTTCTTGCACAGCGACTTCTGCGCCCTGAGCTTTTCCGAGGCACGCATCATGTAGGTGGCCACCGCTTCCTTGATTGGTGCGAGCTCCGTGAGCCGCTTACCGAACATCCGGCTACAGCAAATCTCTTGCTTCGGCGGGTCCGGCTCGTCCAGCTCCAGGCACGGCGTGCCACCCAACTCGCGGGCGGTCTTCTCGATCACCACGCTGAATTTATTGCGTAGCGTCCACGGGTCGGCCTGCGCCAGGTCCATAGCTGTCTTGATGCCCATGGCGTCCAGGTGAAGTTTCATCTTGCGACCGACTCCCCAGACTTCGGACACGTCGGTATTACGCAGCACCCAGTCGCGCTTGAACGGGTCGCAGATGTCGACCACGCCGCCCGTTTGCACCTGGAGCCGCTTGGCGGTGTGATTCGCCAGCTTCGCCAGGGTCTTGGTGTGAGCAATCCCTACCCCGACGGGAATGCCGGTGCAGCGCAGCACATGGCTGCGGATCTTGCGGCCGAGGGCATCCCGACCGTCGATACCGGTCAGATCCGCGAAGGCTTCGTCGATGCTGTAGACCTCGACGGCAGGGACCATTGATTCAATGAGGGTCATCACGCGTTCGCTCATGTCACCGTAGAGCGCGTAATTCGACGAGAACGGGACGATGCCGTGTTTCTTCAGCTTGTGCTTAATCTGGAAATACGGCTCACCCATTTTCACGTAGGGTTTGGCGTCGTAGCTGCGAGCGATCACACAGCCGTCGTTGTTGCTCAGCACCACAATGGGCACGCGGCCTAGGTCCGGGCGGAACACTCTTTCGCAACTGGCGTAGAAGCTGTTGCAGTCGATCAGGGCGAAAACGGGCTGGGCTTTAGACATGGCTGCGCACGCTGCAGGTGATGACGCCCCAGATGACCAGCTCGTCGCCCTCGAGCACGTACCTCGGTGGGTACTTTGGGTTCTCCGACAGGAGAATCACCTCCTTCCCACGAATGCAAAGGCGTTTGCATACGGGTTCGTTGTTCAGCAGCGCCACGACGATGTGGCCATGTGCAGGTTCCATCGCACGATCCACAACGGCTAGATCCCCTTCAAAGATCCCAGCGCCTTGCATGCTCTCCCCGGCGATGGAAACCAGGTAGACATGCGGGGCGCGAATGTTCAGAACCTCATCCAATGAGATGTGCGCTTCGATGTGGTCCGCCGCCGGGGACGGAAACCCGGCGGGGACTCGAAACGAACACAAGGGCAGCTTCAAGCCACCCTCAGCAATAGGGCCTAGAATTGAAAAGCTCATGACGCACGACTTCCAAAACACTGTACGAACGTACAGTTAACTTTGTACAAGTTTCTCGGTCAATTTGTATAGGAAAAATCTGACAGGCGGGACAGCCCATGTGTGGAAGATTCGTGCAATACGAGGGGATGGCGGTGTTTATGGAGGAGCTTGGACCTCAGCTGCCATTGTTCGGCGGGTACGACGCGGAGCCAATCAGCCGGTACAACGTGACTCCGACGACCCGTGTGCAGATCCTGCACAGCACAGAGGCAGGCATTCACATCACGCCAGTGAGGTGGGGATGGGCGCCCTTTTGGGCGAAGGGGAAACGTCCGGATCCGATTAATGCCAGGATCGAGACTGTTACGACGGGAAAGTTTTTCAAGCAGCTTTGGCCCGCCGGGCGCGCACTGGTGCCCAGCGAAGGCTGGTATGAGTGGGTTAAAGATCCAAATGATCCGAAGAAAAAACAACCCTATTTCATCCGGCTGAAGGATCAGAAGCCAATGTTCTTCGGGGCGCTCGCACAGGCCCGCCCAGGTCTGGACGAGCAAGACGGCGATGGCTTCGTAATCATTACCGCATCCTGCGATCAGGGTATGGTGGATATCCATGATCGCCGCCCGCTGGTGTTATCACCTGAAGAAGCCAGGCAATGGCTGGATCCAGATCTCAGTCCAGCGCAGGCAGAGGAAATAGCTAGAAACCGTTCCCGGCCGGAAACGGATTTCGAATGGTATGCCGTGGGCAAAGAGGTGGGGAACGTCAAAAACCAGGGAGCACAGTTGTTGCTCCCCTGGAGTTCGGAAGAAAATTAAGCCTGACTACGTTGGTCCTGCAGGCGGGCCGCCTCTGGGAATCCCACCCAGCGTGCATCCTGGTCCAACCCCCGCCCAGCCAGCACCACGCCGGCCCAGTGATTCAGATCTACCGCTCCGCGTGCTACCGCTGCAAGCAGAGCGGAGGGAAAGATATTCAAGTATTTGTCAGCGGTTTCGGTTTCCATGGTCTTGGTCCTTCGTTTGTGTGACCACAGTAACGCTCCAGCGTAATCACATAGCAAGCGGATCTGATCGAGCGCGACAACCATTAAAACAGCCCTCCCAACGCTGCCGGCTCCCAGTTCATGATCACCAGTTCACCACTGACCTCGGCCTTGCCCTGACGCTGGTTCGTGTTGCTGTACCGAATGTCCAGCATCTCGAAGTGAAAGCCTTCGAACGCACGCCGAATGTCCGGATGGTCGTTGATGCTGACCATGACCTTGCCCTTGCAGCGACGCATAAAGTCCGCCATCCGTTCGTAATTCTCGAACGGGAAATCCACGCCATATCCAGCGGTCTGCCAGTACGGCGGGTCCATGTAGTGGAAGGTATGAGCGCGGTCGTAGCGCTCAGCACAATCAAGCCAGGGGAGGTTTTCGACGTAAGTGCCGGACAGTCGCTGCCACGCGGCCGAGAGGTTCTCCTCGATCCGCAGCAGGTTGATGGCCGGGCCAGTGGTCGCGGTGCCGAACGTCTGCCCGGTGACCTTGCCGGCGAAGGCATGGTGCTGCAGGTAGAAGAACCGGGCGGCGCGCTGGATGTCGGTAAGGGTTTCGGGACGGGTCATTTTCTGCCACTCAAACACCTGGCGGGAGCTGAGCGCCCACTTGAACTGGCGCACGAATTCTTCCAGGTGGTTCTGCACGACACGATAGAGCGTCACCAAGTCGCCGTTGATGTCGTTCAGGACTTCAACGGGAGCGGCCTGGGGTCGCATGAAGTAAAGCGCGGCACCGCCGGCAAAGACTTCGACATAGCATTCGTGAGGCGGAAAAAGCGGAATGAGGCGGTCGGCTAGGCGGCGCTTGCCGCCCATCCAAGGAATGATGGGTGAAGTCATTAGAGCAAGACCTTTACTGTATGGATAAACAGGTGCTAGGCTCGCCGCGCTTTGTGCACGGAGCAGGAGCCTTGGCTGGACTTGCAGGGATGTTCTGCAGGGACGGCGACCGGGGTGGATGTTGGCGCATCCGCCACGGTCGCTCCTTTATTTCGACGGATTTTTCTAACGTGGTAAGACGAAGCCTCCCCCAAGAAGGATCGCTATGAGTTGAGCAGATATTTGATGCTTAATTTTTGGCGAAAAAAAACCTTCGCAATGCGAAGGTTTTTTATGAGGGATAGGGGGGACGGGACTCGAACCCGCACGCCTTTCGGCACCGATTTGGTAAAACGGCGTGTCTACCAATTCCACCACCCCATTGATGACCTCATAAAAACATGGCACAAAGCCACCCGTCAATATTTTTAATGCTTAATCAGCGTGTCCGCCGGAACGCAGCTCATCAACGTACGACTGGCACGCCTTCAATGCGATCAGTCCTCTGTCCCCATCGACGGTGATGCCGATAATTCGTTGAGCATGCGCCGGGTCAAGTCGGGCGCGTGTGGCTCCATGAACCACGCCGCTGGGGCTGGTGGCGGCTGGCACTGCACAGCCGTTGGTGGTATCGGTGGCGTCGAGTAGGACTGACAGCCGGACATCAGCAGTAGCGAGGCGATCACGTAGGCGATCCTGATCACGTTGGGCATCGGTAAGGGCTCGATAGTGGGTTTGATCATTGACGGCCAGCCGCTGCTCTAGGGCCAGGCGCTTGTCCTGCTCGGTGCGCTGCAGCGCGGTCGAGGCCAGGGTTATTTGGTTGAGGGTTTCGGTGTGGAGCCGGGCTTGTTTTTCCAGCTGCTGACCGTATCGCCAGCCTTGGACGGTCCAGGCGATGGCCGCCGAAGCGGCGACCAAAGCGCACAGTAGAAACCCGGCGACCAGCACGCGGTATTGCAGCGGGATCAGGTCGACGAGACGCATAACACCGCCCTCGCCCGCTCCCACAACTGCAGACGATCTGCCAAGCCGTTGAGCCCGCCGTTGATTTTCCGGGTGATCGTTTCAAACTCATCACGATCAGCCAGCACGTTCAGTTCCCTGACCCACCAGAACCATGCAGCCGACTCGGCCGCCCATTGGGGCAGCTCCAGCAGTTCGGGCGTGCGCAACAGGCGCTCGTCACCGAACAGCGCCAAGCTGCAGCGTAGGTAGTTGTGGGCACCGGTAACCTGGATTAAGCCGCGACCACGATAGCGCTGACCATCGCCGTCGGGCTCGGGAGTGTTGCCGAGTTTCGAAGCCAGCGAACCGGTGTCGTATTTGCTGAGGTACTGATCGCCGCCCAGCTCCCGCACGTACTGCAGTTGGCCGGACTCATGCCCAACCTGGGCCAGGAATGCCGCCTGCCGCTTGGGCGTATCGATCTGTCGGTGTGCCATGGCGGCGTTCAGGGCCGATACGAAAACGCCCGCTTGGCGGCGGGCGTTGGGCATGATGCGCTGTAGTTGCTGCTCAGTGAGTGGCATGGGGGCTCCAAAAAAAATCCCGCTCGATGGCGGGTTGCGGTTGTGTTTGAGAGTGGTGCTTGGCGCGTCTAAAGCTGGACAACCTTGACCGGCTTGGCTTCCTTCTTCTTTTTCTTACCCTTGGCGTTGGCCTTGCCCTTCTTGCCGCCGTTGCACTCGACGGTGGTGGTCCAGCCGCTGGAGGTGAACAACTGCTCCACCGCCTCTGCCAGGTATTCACCGTCAAGCCCGGGCTTGATGCCCTGGACAATGATGGAGCGCTCGGCAAATACATCGGTACGCCCGGCCATTTCCAGGCGAACCCCGGCGCTGCTGCGATTGAACGCAGCCAAGCGCGCCTTGGCGGCCTGCTCTGCGGCTGACTTGTTGGGGTAGATATGCCGGTCGGTATGGACCGCTGGTAGGCCGTTCGGCAGGTCGTCGTTGTCCAGCTCGACCACCTTAAGCGCGCCGGATTTTTTATCCTGATGCTTGGTGCGTACGGCCTTTTGCGTATTGCGGTCGCCGAGGCGGAATTGATAGCGGCTCAGATCCGCACGCCTCAAAACTACAGGGCTCAGGTTCTTGCCGCTCGCGGTCTGGCCGCCCTGCCGAGGCATGACCAACAGCTTGCCGTCGGCCAGCTTGGCCGTGCAGTCATATTGTTTGGCAAGGCGAGTGATGAAGTTGTAATCCGACTCGTTGAGTTGGTCGACTCGAGGCACTTTTGTTTGCACCGGACACACCGGCTGCCAACCATTGCGGGCTGCCACGTCGCGGACAATCTGCTGCAGGGGCACGTTTTCCCAGGACCCGCTGCGCACGGTCTTGCCGCTGCCACGCATGTCACTGGCTTTACCCCGGATCACCATCGTGTCAGGCGGCCCCGACAACTCGATCTCGTCGACGGTGTAGCGCCCAAGGCGGGTCAGGGCCTGGCCGGTATATCCCAGGTAAACCTCGATACCCGCCCCACGCGTAGGCAGCGCAACCGCTTGATCACGATCATCGATCCTCAACTCAAAGTCGTCCGAATCCATGCCCGGCTTATCCGAGGTGCGCAGACTCAATAACCGGTCATTGATCAACGCGGTGATGTCCTTGCCGTCCGCAACGATGCGATAGGTCGGCTTCATGGTGACACTCCAGAAAAAAGAAACCCCGCACGGGGCGGGGCTTATGAGGTGTAACGGTGTTGTTTAATCCCACAGCTGGATATCCTCCAGCGTCTGCGCCGGCAGATCCGGCAGCACGATGATCACCCCAGCGCGAAACGGTTGAGGCTCATCGGCTAGGCCTTGATTGGCGGCAAGCACAGCCTCCACCGTGCCATTCAGATGGCCGTAGTAGTGATGACAGACGGTGTCCAACAAATCCCCGTCAGACGTTCTGCAGGTCGTCGCCATAGCTCACAAACTCCAGTGAAAAGGACTGCTTACGCGGAATGCCACCCGCGAGCAGGTTGCTTTGATCTTCCTCGATGTTGAGCAGGCACCAGGTGCCGAGCACTTCGCCGTAGCCGGTGGTCAGGTTCACCGGCTGCAGACGTCGCCCGATGGTGCGCAAGGTGTCCATTTGTTTGAGCCCACCTTTGAAGCCCGGAAAAATCACGCCCTTGAGGCTGATTTTGTCCTCTCCCTGGCCGACTGCCTGCTGGGCGATGCTACGTGTCAGACGTTCCTGACCAGCCCAACGAAACGACGTCTGCCGACGTAGTTCCTCGAAAGCCGCCGTATCCAGGTTGAAGTAGTACGGCTGCGCGTTCGGCTCCAGAGGCTGCATGATCAGCAGATGCGGGAACGGCTTCACCGCCTCGGCCGCTGGTGTCAGCTGTGGAGCAAATGAACCCGTGGGCATGATGTTGCTCAGCGAGGGGCTCACCTGGCCGGCGATGCGATTAATCGCTGCTCCCGCCTTGCCTGCCTGTTCCTTGAGCGAACCCAGCCGCTCCTGGACTTGGCCGGCAGCGGTGACCGCTTGGTTGTACTTCGCCGCCACCTGGCCCACGGTGGACTGCGCCGCGTTGATTGCCCGCATGGTCCGTTGCATCTTGGCGCCGATGGCCGGCCCAATGAAGGGCACCCCCTCCAGCTCCGAGGCGGCGCCCGTCATGTCGCTGATTGCGCCATTAAGCGGGCCCAGCATACCGTCGAGACTGGTACGGCCAGCCTCCCCCGCTGCGAGCAGTGATTTGAACACCGATTGCAGTTGCTCCATGTAGGCCATGGCACCTCCTTAAACGTGAGGGGAATCGAACAGCTGACTCGACGCCTGGCGGGCAGCCACCTCGCGGGAAAAGGCTTCCATTTGCTGACGTAGGTGCGGCTCCAGCTCCCGTGCCAACTGCGCAGGATCCTTCACATCGCCTTGAACGGTAATCGAGACACTTGGCGCGAAACTGAAAGCCTGCTCAACCTTGGGTGGCACTGGCGGCGTTGGTTCTGCTGGCTTGGTAACTTCGGGAGGCTTGGCCTCTTCGGCCTTACCATCACTGCCAAACCAGGACTTACCCAAGAAGCCGCCGATACTCTCGCCACCCAGGCCGCCCAAAGCGGCACCAATTGCTCCCCCGATGGCGGTCCCAATGATCGGCACCACCGAACCAATAGCCGCACCGGCCGCACCGCCAGCCAGGGCGCCTGCCAAACCACCGGCGGCGCCGCCATAGCCCTCGGCTTTTTCGTCTTGGGTCGTGGCGTTGAGCGCGGTATCCAAGACCCCCACCCCTGCATCAAGTACGTTACCGCCGGGGATACGTTTGGTGGCTCGGGTGACGCCCCTGATCGACTGAACCGCACGGCCGAGCGAGCCACCGGACGCTGCCTCCGCCGCAGCAGCCATAGGCGCAGCAGCCAACAGCCCCACCTTTGGCATGACAGACACAGCGGCAGGGGGTGACACGGCCGGAGGGCTGGGCACCCGGACGGGTAATCGCCGACGCGGGGTGGTCCCAATACCGGTACGGCGACCTCGTCGGCCACGCTGACGCCTGCCGGAACCGCCGCCAGGATCTGCACCTGGACCAGAACCAGCCCGGCCTATTGCATCAGCATTGACGACAAACACACGTTGCGGCTCATTGCTGCTCCCTGCTGCCGGATCGTTGCCGGCCCCCATCAACTTACCGAGGACTCCCAGCCCCTTGTCCACCGTTTTGATACCGGTTTTCGGAGCCTTGGCAGCGGCATCACCCAGGGCACCCACGCCTCGTTCCATCGCCCGGCCACGCGATATGTTGTACAGCCCCTTGCCAATCTTCACCGCGCTGGCAGCTGTCTTGAGGGCCAACAGGCCGGCGGTGATGCCAGCAATGCCAAGCACCACCGGTTGCGAGCCATCCGAAAGCTTGGTCAGCCCACGTACAATTGAGGTCAGGCCCTGGGCGACCGCGTCGGTCGCCGGGCGGATGGCGTCCCCCACGCTGCGCATGCCATCGCTAACCGCCTGGCCCAGCTCGTCCCACATCTGTTTCGACGTTTCGCGCCGCTCGGCCAGGTTCTTATCGAGGATCCCGCCAGAAGACTGCGAATCCTTTTTCAGTTGCTCATACAGCGACTTGTTTTGCGAGTAGGCAGTGAGCGCTGCCTTGACCTGCATGTCGGCGAAGAGGTCACCGGTACGCAGGGATTTCTCCAGCGCATCGAGCGCCGCCTTGGCCTTCTCCGGATCTGTCTCCTTGCTGATCTTGGCCTGGGCCTCGGCCATCTTCGCGGCTTTCGCCGGATCGGTGGCCTGGATGTATTTCATCGCCAGGGCGAAGCTGGATTCCAGGGTCGACATGCCCTTCTGAATGCCAGTGTTCAGGGAGCCTTGATAGTCAATGCCGGCGTCCTTGTACGCCTTGACCACGTCACCCGAACCGATTTTCTCCATCCAGTTTTTCAGGTTGTTGGCCGCTTCGTCCGAGCCGCCGGCCGTTTTCATCTGGACTTGAAGCATCGCGCCCAAGGAGCTGACCGCTTCCATGCCAGTGCTGCCGTTCTTCTCCATGCTGGCCAGCAATTGAGGGAACCACCGGGCCATATCGCTGGCCTCGAAGCTCCCCGCCTGCCCCTGATAGGCAATGGCTTCCAGGGCCTGCTGCATCACCTTGGGGTCGGTGATCTTGGCGTTCTGCTGCAGCGCCATGATCATGCTGGCCGTGTCGACGCCGGACGCACTCTGGCCGATGGAAAACTTCGCCGCCGTCGGTGCGTAGGCCATGGCCTGCTTGAGGTCCATGCCGGCACCGACCAGCTGGTTTACCAGATCTGCCACGTCGTTACGGGCCATACCCGCATCGCGAGAAGTCTGGATCACCGTCTGAGTAAGTTGCGTTTCTTGTGGCTTGTTAGCCACGTCCGCCTTGATCGCGATATCGCGGATAATCGCCTGATAGTCTGCACTGACTTTGGTTGGAATCGCCGCAAAACCGGTAGCGACAACACCTTGACCAATGCTCGACGTGAGTCCTTTCTTGCCGGCATCGAGCTGCTGGTGCCCCTTGAGCTGTAGATCGGCAGCCTTGGCCGCCCGACCGAGCCGCTGGTATTCCTGGCCGAGCCGGCCCACCTCCACACCTTGCTTGCGCAGGGCATCAAGGTTGCCGTTGAGCTTGCGCAACAGGCCATCCGCCGAAGCGGCGCCGCTGTCGTGCGCCCGCTTCCATTCATCGCGCAGGCGGATGGTTTCGCTAATGGTGCTCTTGAGCACCTTGGCCTTGTTGCCTTTGTCCTCCAGCTTTTTGATGTGGCCTTCGACCGTGCGGAAGGCAGACGCCATCGTCGAACTGACGGCGCCGCCAATCACTAGCGATAACGCCAGTTTGCTAGCCATCGTCTACCCCTTGTTCAGTCCGAGAGCCACCAGACCATGTCGGAGAACGGCATGGTCTGGATCTCTGCTGCGGAAAAGTTCAGCTCAGCGGCTAAACGCTTAGCGAGTTGTTTCTGCACTGTCGGGCTGAAGTTCATCTTCGCGCACCAGGCGAAAATAGCCGGCCTGTACACGGTAGTAGTCCTTCAAAGGCAAGCCATCCAGATCCTTGGGACTGACTTCAGCCAGGGAGGCGAACAAATTCAGGTCTTGCTGCTCTTCATCATTGGGCGCTGTTTGGCGAGCGATGCGAAGGTCACGCACGGTGGGTGTTCGCAAGCTAAGCGTGTCGACGCGTACGCTGTTGGCTTCAAACGGTACGGTCAATTTCACGGTGACGCGGTCAGCGGCCAGGGTCATCCAGCTTGGAATTGCGGTACTGCTCATAGAGGTGTGTCCTTAAAAAGAGGAAGCGCCGCCCGGGAGACTCGCCAGGCGGGGTATCAAAGGGAATTAGAGGCCCAATGCGGAACGCTGGGCGGCAAGTTGATCAACGCCATTGATGACGCGGCGCATGCCGATGGGGTCGATCTCGTAGACGGTTCGACCGTCCACTTCGAGCTTGTAGTACGTCAGCCCGATGGAGTGCTTGATCTCGGCCTTGTCGCCCGATTTCCAGTCGCCCATGTCGACCTCTTTCAGCGTGCCGCGCAGGGTGACGATGACCGGCGTGACTTTGCCTTTGAGCCCTTTGTAGGCCCCTCGGAACGTACCGTTAAACGCCGTGCCATCGGCCAAGCCAAAGAACTTCAACGACTCACGGCGTACCCCAGTGGTAGTAAAGTTCGCTTCCTGTTTTTCCATACCCATGTCCAGCTCGACCGGCGCATCCATGCCGCCGCCGCGATGCTCTTCCATCTTGAGCGTGAGCTTGGGGAGCGTCAGGCTCGGCACATCGCCCTGAAAGCTGACGCCGTCGGCGAACAAGTTCAGGTTCGCCAGGGTTTCGGGAATCATTGCCATTGGGGTCGCTCCTTAAGCGGCGGTGTCGAGGACTTCGGTCAGCCATTGGTTGGTGACTTCTACGCGAAAGTTGGGGTTTTCTGCCGGCGGAACGTCGGTGAAGCGGATGTTCCAATACACCTTGCCCTGCTCCAGCTGGCTGGCCGTGTTCAGCTCCGGGTCGGCAAACACCTCGAAGTTGATGATTGCGCCTTGGGCTTTCAGGTCGCGCATGAACGCTTGGAGGCCTTCGGTCACGTCCTTGATGTACGTCGCAGTGATGGAACGGTCGACTGCCCATTTGTGGCCGTAGAGGATCGCGTCCATGACGATGTCCATCGTCCGTACGCGAGTGACGAACGCCCACTTCGGATCGCTCGACAGGGTGCGGTTGCCCCACAGGCGGAAGCCGTCATCACGGATGATCGTGGTGATGTTGGCGTTGTTGAGCAGGTTGGCCCGGCAGGTTTCGTCACCGTCCAGAAATTCAATGGGCCGCGTGGTACCGGTGATGCCGACAAATTCCTTGTTCGAAGGCGAAGCCCAAAAGCCGTATTCGCTGTCGGTCCAGGCGAACAACCCCGCCACCCAGGCAGAGCCCGGTGCGTCGACCGTTGCATCCACCGTGGTGTCCCAATACTGCACGCCTGGATCAACCAGGTACGACCGCCTGGCGCCGAAGTTCTCGGCGTAGGCCATCACCGCCTCATCGGTGGTGTTCGGACCGTCGAGGATGGCGAGCCCTCGCAGTTTGTCCGCCAGCGCGACCAGCGCGGTACCGACAGCCAGGGTCGCGCTGTGCTTGGGAGTCACCAACAGCCGCGGCTGCGCGTTGAACCGGCTCTTGCCGTCCAGCAGCGCCTGCAGGCCGGTACGCTTGCCGTCAGCCAGAACGCCGCCGATGATTGCCGAGGTCTGTGCGGCCGGATCGGCCAACTGGGCCACACCACAGGCGACGATCACCGCCTTGGCCCGGGTGTAAATGGCCTTGCAGGCTTTGGTAATCGCCGAGTCGGCGCCGAAGGCAGCCACCGCCTCACGCTCATTGGTGATCACCACCAGGTCATTCGGCTGCGCGCTGTAGGCCGGCGCCGGTACAAAGGTGTCAACCAGTCCAATGATTGATGACGAAGGCAACGCAATGACACGAGCGCCGGTGTCGACGTTCGTGGTGGTAACGCCGTGAAAGAAGCTCATAGGTTCTCCAGATACGAAAAAGCCCCGCAGTGCGGGGCCTTGTTTGTGGTGAAGCAGAAAAGAAAACGCCCCTTCAATGCGGGGCGTTTATTGAGTTTGTTCGGCGATCCAGGGCGGCGCTAGGGGACGGTACTGGCTATCAGGAAAGCGCTCGGACTGAGGCCAGTCTCGAAGCGCTTTCCGATATCCCAACAGTTCGGAAAACTGCTCCATCGTCAACGTGGTGTCTTGGGCCAAATCCTGCTCATCACGATGGCGGGTGATCAGCCACTCGGTGGATAGCAACTCAGTGTTGCGCCACACCCGCTCAGCGTCGGCTCGCTCAGAAGGCGGCGACTCCGAGAGAGCAACAAACTCACCATCTATTAATACCCAGCCTGGCCGGACGTCCACGGGGCAGCTTTGCCAAAATAGATCCGGATGGAAACGTTCGTCGGGGTCAATGTCGGTGGTTTCTACTACCGCTCCGTTCTCAACTCTTGCCCACTGCATAAAGTCCCCCCTCAGTACGTGATAAAGACACAGCCATCAGCCCCGGCCTGCGATCTACTTGCGATTCGTCCGCCTCCGCCCATCCCGGGCTGTGTGAGCGGGGTAGTGTCGTTGGCTGCGAAAATGCTCTCGCCACCTCCACCTGCCCCACCATTTGCACCGTTGGAAGCCGCGTTGCGCACTGGAGGGTTGCCGGCTCCTAAAGTCCCGTTGAAATCCCCCCCTGAACCATAACCTCCGCCGGCGCCACCGGAAACCAACCCGCCGCCGCCACCAGTGGCTGAGCAGTGAGTGCCGAATGAAGAGGTACCGCCCGCGTTACCTGCTGCGTTGACAGTTGTCACATACGCACCACCTGCACCCACGGTCACCGTAATTACAGAGCCAGGCGTAACAGAAACCAGTCGTGTACTAAGTCCACCAGCTCCTCCCCCACCGGCACCAGTCTCCAAGGCTCCGAAAGCCCCACTACCGCCCCCGCCCCGCACCTCAACAAATACCTTCCAAACATTCGCCGGAACTGTCCATTGGTAAACACCAGCGGTTCTGTAGAGGGCCTTGCCGCGATAGGGCAAATGGGCTGTTTGACCCAGCTCGCTCCAATACGGCTGTGTTCCCGTTGCAGTCTTGTGTCCGATGTAAACCCGCGTTGGACTGTTCGCCGTGTTGTTGATGATCGCCAGAAAAGTCTTGTACCCGGCGGTGATGTACCCACCGCCGACAAGAACAGTCATTGAAGTGCCGCCTTGTGTGCCGGAGTCTGGCGGCCCACCAATAGCCGCATTCGGATGCTCCAACGTAAACGCTCGATAAAGACCAGGTTTGATGTCAGTCGAAAAGTCCGCGATCAGGGGGATTTTCGCAGCGTCCGTTCCAAGTCCGAAAATATCAAGGATTGAACGTACCCCTCCGTTGAAGGCAGTAGACAGCACGTTGGGAATCGATCCGTTTTCGGCATACCAAGTGATGCCTGCACCGGTCGATAGAGTGATGGTGTCCAATGTTTTGAGCACGAGCTGATTCGCGGCGATGCCCGCCACATAATCAGTGCCCTGTAGGATGATTGTCGCGGTTCCGGTCGAGACGTTCACCAGCGTGATGGTGCCGCCGTTGAATCCGGTACTTGCCTTGGGCAAGGTGATATTGACCGGGTTAACGGAGTTGATAATGAAAGCTTTCCCGAAAGCATCGGCCGTCAGCACAGTGCTGACGTCCAGGCCGCCAACGCTTGAATGGTTGCCGAGGGCTCGCTGAACAAACGCAGTATTGGCGAGCAGTTGGCTACTGTTATTGAGCGGCGCAGTTGGGGCTGTTGGGCTTCCCAGAAAGGCCGGGGAATTGATGGTTGCAAACCCCTGGGTGATGTTCTGAAAAGTCAGCGACGTGGTGCCCAGGACAATTGCCCCATCCGTCACCAACTGCCAGCGAGTGTCAGCCAGCGTAGCGCCTTGCTCGACGGACAAGATCATCGCCGAGGTGACTTCAGCACTGCTATCAGCATCCGGCGCACGCTGCCAAGCCGCTACACCAACGATGTAGATGCCGTTGTCTTTAGAGGCTGCTTGATTCTTTACCAACACCCGGTCGCCCGCGAGCAGGCTTACACCATCGATGGTCTGAACCCCAGTCAACGCGATATTGGCCGTAGTCGCTGCTCGCACTGACTGCTTGCTGTCGAACTTGAACAGTTCTTCAAGAATCCGCCGCTCGACGTATTCCCGTGTTGCTAACACCACTGACGGGTCAATCTTAAGCGTGATGTTGCCCGTGCTACTAACAATGAAGTTCATCCGAACAACTTGGGTCCTGCCCGAGCCCTGCGACATGATCGGCTTAAAACTCGGCGGGCAGTTCGCGACCGCCACCAGGTCCCCGTCAGCGTCGTACAGACCGATTTCACGAATCCAGTATCCACCCTCATCGGCCGGAATCACTTGCTCGGCGACAATCACCGCCGGATTGACTGGGTCAATAAAAAGCTGATTCAGCGGTCGGCGGCGCCATTCGTTGATAAGAGACGTTTGCGCAGCGCTTGGAACCGGGTCGGTGCCGTTGGCGTCACCCACGCCCATTTCGGTAAGTTTCCACGGAACGCCAAGGGCATCGGCGTTCGCCTGTTTCGCCGTTCCCACGTTCGTGAGAATCGCGAAAAATTGCGAGGTCTGATCAATCATTAATAAACGTCCAAGGTGTCTATGGTGTGTTCGCGCCCTACCACGCCGATGGATCCGGTGACTTCAATGTCACGCATGATCGGCGGGTACACGTCGATTTCGTCGCCCTCATACAGGGCAACACCGATGTTCAATTTCCCTCGGGTTTCGAGGCTGATCGCCAATCCGGTCATGTGGCGACTGACCGGCCGGGCGTCATCGATCAGCCACGTCAGTTCCTGATAGGTTTCTTCGCTGATGCCTTCATCGGAAACACCGATCTTCAAGGCGAACGTTCCCGGCACCCCCATAGGTTGAGTCTTGAACCACTCCACTACCTCGATGAGATAGCCGAACGGCTCCACCACACGGCGCAAGGCGCCTATGGTGCCCTTGTGGGCATGGACGTAGAACGAAGAGCGAATCACCGAGCGCTTGACCTCTTCGGGCCAGGCCTCGTCCCAGCGGTCCACGGACCAAGCCCAAGCCAATTGGTAAAGCAGGTGCGCCGGGCAGGTGTCCGGGTTGTATAGGGTTCTGAGCGGTATCTCCGTTGTTTCGTCGATAGCCGCCTCAATGGCCCGCTCAAGCTGAGTGCTGTTGAGGGGAAGCAAACTTTTCATTTACCACCCCGCTTTATGGTGAACCCCGTGCACCACGCTGCCTGGGCCTTGGTTGGACGGATGTCTACCCATCCAGGGATCTCCACTCGGGCCACACCGCTGACGTGGATCTGTGCATCAATCGCCGAACGGGCCACCTCAACGCCCAAGCGGCGCCGGGGGTTAATCCAGGCCTGCAAGCGCGCATTGCACTCTGCAAGTGCTGCCTCGTTTTCTGGTCCAGTACCGGCCATGTACACCACGGCATCGATTCGATAAGGCAGGATCTCGGCGCCCTGCACTGTCAGCCGATCAGCAACAGGCCGCCGATCTTCGTCATTGAGGTGAGTGTCCACTTCGGCCAACAACTCGGGGCTGGCCGTACCATCGCCCTCCAGGGACAGCACCGTCACGACCACCTCGGCCGGCGCCGGGCTTTCGGCCGTGGCGTCTGCCACCAGGCCCGAGGCGTTACGGGCATGCAGGATGTAGCTGTTTCGTGGCCCGGCTGTGGTCAGCCCCTCATACCTAAGTTGCACCCGCTCGCGCAGCGCGTCGTAACTCTCCAGCACCGCCGGTACTGGGGGCACGGCGGTTGAGTCTTCAGCCTGGATGACCAAGCGTTGCAGGTTCACGTTGGCGGCCAACTGCTCCAGGTCGGCACCCGTGGCATGAGCCAGAAATAGTGCCTTGGCCGCGTCGTTGACCCTCGCCCGATTCTGCATGCGTCGATAAGCACCCAACTCCAGCAGCTTGGTCACCGGGTCGCTTTCAAGGAAAGCGGTCCAGTTATCGCCCATGTACTCGCGGAACGTTGCCAGCTCGCCCTGATACAACTCTTCAAAATCCAGACTCTCCAGCACCTGTGGAGCCGGCAACGCCGAAAGGTCGATAGTGCTCATGCGTTCACCTCCAGCACCACGCCATCGCCAATGTAGGAGCCCGTCAGTTGCAAGGTGATTTGTCCATCCACCACCGCAATGACCCGAACACGCTCCAGCTTCAAACGGGGTTCCCAACGACCGAGGGCACGAGCGACTTCAGCCTGCACCGCGCTTTTCCAACCTTCGTTAACTGGCAGGTCGACATAGCGACGCATTTGGCTGCCGTACTCCGGCCGCATGCGGCGGCTGCCGACAGGCGTGCTCAGAATGTCCTCAATGGACTGCCGCAAATGCGCCTGGCCGGACAGCGGCTGCCCCGTGCGACGGTCCACTCCGATCATGGAATTACTCCGTCAGCAGTTGCATATCCGGGTGCGCCTTGAGGAAGGCGTACTGATCATCGCCGCACGCTGTGACCTGGCCGGCGATGACCGGCAAGGTGCTGCCGTCTGGCATGATCAGCGTGCGTGAGGTGTACCGGGTGTCGCGGAACATTCGCGCCGGTCCGATGGGTGCCGGCGACTCGGTTTGGACTGGCTCAGGCAGCGCCGCGACGGCCGTTGGCCGCTCGGTGTCTGTTCGCGTTTTGCTCATTTGGGTTGCTCCAGAAATGCAAAAGCCCGCACGCGGCGGGCTGTGAATAAATGTTGGAGTCAGTGTTTATGGTTCGGCGTGTTGCCGGTTGTGTCGATGATGCGGCCGCCGCCGTGGATATCGCCCGTTACCTTTAACGGGCCGTTGATCTGCACATTGCCGGTCAGGGTGATATCGCCTGCCGTGGCGTTGATCGCACTGTCGGTAACAACCACTTCGGTTCCGCCGACTTTGATAGTCACGGTACCGCTTGGCACGGTGATGGTGTAGGTGCTGGCCTGCCAGTCGTAGACCAGCGAGCCACCATCATCGAAACGCCACACCTCGACGTGGTCGCGGTTGTCTGGCGGCGCCCCGGCATTGCCATACAGACCGGGGATGAACGTGCCTTGCGCCACTTCCCCGCTGGCACTGACCAGGGTTCCTTGCTCGCCGAGGCTAGGCGCTCGCCAATGACGTGCCTTGCCGGCCGCGATACTGTGCCATCGTACCCAGGCACTGACCCAGTCCCCATCCGACACCCGACATACGGGCGGCGAAGCGGTCAGATCCAACGCCACCACATAACAATCCTTGACCAAGCCGGCCAGCATGCGGTCATGCTGCGCACTGGGGTAGCTCATGCCATCTCCTCCGGAGGCAGGTAGCTACCTTCGCTACCAGGCCCCGTATCAGGGCTGAAGCCCCAGAGTAAGGTACCCGGTGGCTGGTTCGGCCACGGCCACTCTTCCTTGCCCAAGTAAATACCCTGGGTCCATTCGACAACCCACACCGCGTAGCTGTCGAGCTCCGGCCGGGTCCAGTCCTGTGACGCCTGGATAAACTCAGCAGGCTCGACCGCCAATCCCCACGTCTGCATGCGCAGCAAAATAATCAACTGAGCCGCGATGAATGCGGCCACCTGCTGACAGCGTTCGTGATCGCTGCCGACAATGATGCGCGCTTCGAAACGTGCCTCGACTCCAACTTCGCCAGTGCCAGGATCACGGCCGGGCTCTAGCTCGACCAGCTCAAGTACAACAGCAGGAATGGGCACGTGCTGCAACATGTCGGGCATGGTGCAGATGTAAGCCAAGCCGGGGATGGCCTGGGCGATCTGCTCTTCAATGGCTGAGTAAAGCTGGTCAAGAGGAATGATGGGCTCAGACATGGGCTGATTTCCTCAAGTATTTTTGCAGCTCGAAATTCATCTCCTGCTCCAGGATCTCAAGCAATCGCTGATGCGCACGACGCGACCATTCCTCAAAGTGAGGACGCACGTCGTCGAGCGATATCTTGGCCTTGGCCAGTGGATAGCGGCTACCGTTCTCGGCAATCCAGCCCGAACTTGGCCCACCGCCGCCTGACACATCACTGTCGGGATAGTCGCTTGCTCTGAAGTGTTTACTGGCGGTACGAATCCAGATGTCAGGCGCGCTGCCATACACGGTCTTGTAGAACGCCCCCTGATACTTGCGACCCGCGACAGAGACGCCAGAGCGGCCCTGTCGTACTCGACCTGCGCGACTGGCCTCAATGGGATTGACGCCAAACCACAACTTGGCTTGCTCGTTGGAGTTGACCGGGTAAGCCTTTAACCGTTGACGCACGGCAGCGATAGCGATTCGAGCTTGCCGGCCTACCGCTCGTGCAATGTGCGTGCGCAACCAACGCAGCGTCTTATTCAGGGCTCGCCGTTGAGCTGCACGGGCGGCTTGTGGAACAAGAGCGGCAAAGTCGGAGAACGCATCCTTATCGGTTTGAGCCAATTGCAGCGTGAACAGACCGGAACTGGCCGAGGATTTGACATGACCGCCGACACTCATCGCACCTCCCGAAGGATCAAATTGACCCAGCCTGTGCCATCCGGCTCACGTCTGACGATGACATAACGCCCGCCACCGTCTTCTGGCGTGAGCTGGACAGTGATTAACTGGCCATCAGAAATGAGATGGGCCTCAACAATACGGACGGCGAACACTGGTTCGCGTATACCGGTGTTGATCCTTCCCACCTTTGGCTGCAACCAGGGCGCCGAGAAAAATCCCGGCACCGGCAAGTCACGACCGTCGACCAGAGCCTCGTCGCCCAGGACATCCAGCAACTGCGCATCCATCGCTGCCACCTGGTCACGAAAAGCCATCAGCTATCACCGTCATCCGAGGCGTCGGATCCAGACTCCAGCTTGCCGCGCTTGGCGATGACACCTTCTTCGAGCAACAGATCCCGAATCTCAGTGCTAGGCGGAACATACACTTTGCCTTTTCGCACCAGGTTGACACCGTCTTGCACACAGCCTTCGATCACTACGTACTCAACTTTGGCAGCCATATCACACCACCTTTGCAAAGACGAAAGCGTTAGGCTCCAGCATCCCGGCCAGGGCAGCGCTTTGCAGCTTCAACCACCGTGCGCTTGGATCCTGAGTCACCCAACTTTTTGGAAAACGGGCAGCTTCGACCAGGCCGCTTTCAATCGCCTCGATGTCCTTGATCGCGCCGTAAAGCATCGCGTTTCGAGTCGAAGTCGAGCCCAACATCAAGCCGCCGCTTGGCACCATCTGCTGCTCGTCACCGTCATCGTCCAGGTACCACTCGTCGTAGACGTACAGGTCGATGCCGGGGTCGTTCAGATAGCCAAGATAGGTCACGCCATCTGGCAGCTCTTCAGGCTTGATTACGCCCATGTCCACCCGGCGAGAGTTGAGCTGCTTCAACACTGTCTCGTTGCGCTGGAAAGCATCCTGGGCTTCACCACTGAGCACAGCGACGTTGCCGGTGCGCCCGGAATCCTTAGCAATCTGGCGCTTCCACTGCCGCAAGTTGGCAATAGGGTCGGAGTCCGCCGTGTTCCAACGCCCTGCCCCCAGCACGATTTTGTGGCTGTCCTCCATCAGAAAATCGATGGTGTCATCGACGCCATCGCCCAGCACCCGAACGCGCCCAGTGCTCAGCGCCTGAGCGCACATCCACTCTTCGCGGCGAGTGATCTCGTCGTCCAGGTCGATCAGGTCGCGTCCCAACTGCTCGCCCGCTCGCTCCAGCGGAGTTCGCGAGGAGAATGGGTTATCGCCGGCTGCACGCTTGAGGATTTGTTCTGCCCGCGTCTCGCGCTTGGGCTGGATGTAGGGTGGCTTGTACGTTTCAGAACTGAAGCCGTTGCGCAGCGAGACACTGCCGGGCAGCGATGGGTGTACGAAAGGCGCCATCTTGCGCTGGCCCTTGATGATGTCGATGGTCACCGCCTCGGTGCCGAAGGTAACGGGGTTGCCGCCGTTGAAGAAAGTGTTCATCAGGAAGCGACGAGGCGTGTTCATCTGCTCGACGGCTTCGAGCATGGTGAGGGTGTCAAAAATGTCGGTCATCAGGTGCTCCGGTCAGCGGATGAAAATGCAGAAAGGTCGTAGGGCGGCTTTGGCTGCAGCCAAGGTCAAGCCTTCACCGAGGTGGAGCTGGGAGCCCAGCACTTGGCCTGTCAAACGTATGGGCGCGCTCTTGGCCCCTCCTGTGGTGTCTACGTCCTCGTCGAGGATGGCCGTGGGCACCTGGGAGCCGTCTTCAGCTGCGGCTTTGCACAGCACGAACTCTTTCGAACTGGTGACCTGCCCCAAGACAGCCCCCCGGGGGAGGGTCTGGCCAGCGGCGATGAAGCCGGTGTCCATTGCAATGGGAAAGTCACCGGCAGAAAGGTGGCTCGGCTGGTAGGTTTTACGTTCCGGGTTGCTCATGAATGTCTCCTGTCAGCGGCGCGAAGCGCCAGCAACGATTGCGCTGACGGCGGCTTGGCGTTCGCCTTGCTTGCCATCACCGGTTGGGGTTGTAGCCGTCACACCCTGGGCATCGCTCTTGATGGCCGACAGGGAGATCCCGCGATCCTGGGCAGCCTTGAACAGTTGCAGGGCAGTAGCCTCGACCGTGGTGCCTGCATCGATAGCCGCTTCTATTTCCTTCTCGAAGCCTTTGCTGGCCAGCGCGTTAATGCCCTTGATGCGATCACGTTCTGCGGCGGCGCCTTCGGCTCGAATGGCACCGAGGTCAGGCTGTTGTGCCTGGGCGATTTCAATGGTGTTTGGATCAGTGCCGGCGGCCAGCGCAGTACGCAGCTCCGCCGTGGTGTGTACGGTGGTCATGGTGGTTTTCCTTGGGACAGTGATGGCCGGTTTGGCCAGTTCGGTGATAAGGGATTCAAGCGAGCCCAACCGATGGGCCAGACCCGACTCAACAGCGGCGGCTCCGACACGTAATCCGCCGAAGTCACCCATGGCGGGGACCTTGGCGGCGTCGGTGCCCAGGTTTCGCGCCACTTTGCCGACGAAGACTTCACCGAGGGCATTCACGGTTTCGCCGATCTTGGCGCGCCCCTCTTCGGTTGCGAGATCGGGCCGCTTGTTCGGGGCGTTGCTGCTAACGATCTGATAGCGTTTGCGGCCGTTGGCAGCGTCACTTTCAACGACAGCCTCAACGACAACGCCGATGCTCCCGGCCAGACTGGCTTCGTCGATGACGATCTCGTGTGCTGCTGATGCGATCCAGTACGCAGCGCTCGCCCCGATGCCACCGATGTACGCCACGATCCGCTTACGCTCTCGACCCGCGAATATCATCTCGGCCAGTTCGTTGATGCCGGAGGCCACACCGCCAGGGCTGTCGATGTTGAGCACAATCGAACGGACTTTGGGATCGTCCAGCGCTCGCTGGATGTCCGTGCCCAGGACTTGAGTGCTGGTAGCGCCACTGATTTCGGTGAACATGTTTGCGTAGCGAAAGATCGGCCCAATTACGGGTATCACTGCCACGCCGTTTCGCATTGTGACTTTGCGGGTATCTTCCAGCCGCTCGCCGCGTCGGGTCGCCAGGGCCATCGGATCGCCCATACGGTCGGCGATGGTCAGCAAGTTTTCCAGGGCGTCAGGCAGCATTAGCCAAGGCTGCGACGCAGCCAGCTCAAGTGCTCGAGGCATATTCAGTCCTCTTCGGATTTGGGGTCAGGCGGGTTTTCCAGACCGCCCTTGGGCAGGGCCTGCAGGTTTTTAGCGCGGCGTTGCTCCACTTCCCGCACACGCTGACGGAACACCTGCTGCCAGGGCTCGCCGGTCATGGCCGCTGTTTCGAGGGTTTCGTTGCTCACGCCGATTTCGATGCGCTTACCGGCCGCGTTGGCTTCCTTCAGCTCATCAATCGCCCCACGGGCCGGCCCGATCCAAATGGCCTGACAGTAGGCCTTGCGCTTGGCTGGGTCGCCGTAGCCCGGCAGGTCGATCAGCCCCCTAGCCACGGCTTCGTCGATGATCAGCTCACGGCTCGGCTGGCAGAAATCACAGGCGAGCCACCAACGACGCAGACTGTAGAAACGCCAGGCCTGAAGCATGGCAGCGCGGGCAGCGCTGTAGCTGCTACTGTAATGGAGCAAAAGCTCTTCTAGTGGCAGCTCCAGGGCGGCGCCGATCTCTTTCACCACGGCGGTGAAGAAGGGATCGAACTGGGCGTTGGGTCGGCCAGGGTTTGCCACGACTGGCTCTTCCCCGACGCCGAGGTCAATCACGGCCCCCTCGCCTAGGGCCAGCTCGCCATCGGTGGTGTCATCGCCTTCAGGACGCTCGTCCGCCAGCGCAGTCATCGGCAGGTTGCCGGTTGGGAAATCAGAGCTTTTTTTGATGAACACCGTGAACATTGCGGAGATCACAGCGGCCATAAGCTCCGCGCTGCTGTAGCGCTCCAGCTTTTGCAGTGGCTCCAGCACAGGCGCCAGATAGGGAGCCCCGCGCTTCTGACCTGGACGTTCCTTGTCCGCCAGGACGTGCAACACCCGCCGTCGGCCCGTCTCCGCACCGAACGCGGTAAGTCGCTCCCAGCTCAGTGGCTTGCCGGCCAGATGCTCGCCGGGGTAGCCGGTGCAGACGTGATAGGCCACGGGCGCGCCCAGCGAATCGAACTCAACGCCGTCAACCAGGTCGACCCGGTCCATACCGCCGTTCGGATTGCCGACCCGATCCGACTCGATCAACTGCAGTCGCGTGCTGAAGACACAGCCCGGGCGTTCCTGATCCGGGCTGGCAACCAACACATCGCCAGCGACCAGCGACGACACCAAGACCAGGGCTTGCAACTGGTAATGATTGAGGGTCGCTTCGGCATCACACTCCCTCGGATCATCGGCATACAACGACCAGAGCCGGTCCAACCGGCCGTTCAGTTTGTCTGCCTGCTCTTCGGTAAGGCCCAGGGCCTCATGGTCAACCTGGGCGCGGCAGACCAGCCCGGTGCCCACGACGTTGGTGCGCAACCGGGTGATGGCTGCGCGGGCTATCAGGTGGTTACGCATGGCGTCCCTGGACCTGGCCACCAGCATTCGCCGCTCGCTCTGATTGAAGTCTCGTCGCGGGCTACCGAGGCCTGGAATCCAGCTGGCCATGCTGCGCAGCATGCGCGAAGCGCCCCGCCAGCGAGTTTCGACACCGCCGCCACCGCCCTGAGCCACAATCTGCTGGCCGTCCACCGAAGCCCTGGCTACCCTGATGGCCTCGCGCATCAGCAGATCCGTCGGGCCTTCACGCTTACTGAATGGCCACATGATCAGATCCCCAGGTACGAGACGCGATTGCGGCCTCGCCCACGTAGCGCCGCCTGTTCGTTGGCGACTTCCTGGGCATACTGTTTCTCCAGCAGGCGCAAGCTGTTGAGCTCTGCCAGCTGTACCTCACGATCAGCCCGGCGCAGGCGCTGACCTTTTTTCAGGACGTCAGAAATTGCCGCCCTAACTTCAGCTAGGCGCTGTTGTGCGTCAGTCATGGTTAATTTCCTTAGTAGCCCGCTCGACTGCGGGTGCCCCGCCCACGAGCGACTACTCGGCGCGGTACCGGTGCGACCGGTTGTTCGGTGTTGAACAGCGTCGGCTGCATCAGTTGCTGTTCCAACTGGTCCCACTCGTGGTCACGTAGCAGATGCGTTTTCAGGCTGCGTGCGGCGTGCAAGGCATACACCTCACAGTCCAGGGCTTCGTTGCGGCGCCCGGCTTTTTTCTGCCAGACCATCTTGCTGGGGTTACGCGCATGCGGCGCTAGCACTTCGTTGGTGAGCTGTTCGTAGTAATCCGAACGGATCTCGCTGTACCAGTGCATGCGCCCCGGCCCGACACCCTTCAAGCGAAGACGGCCATCGATCAGCGTCTTGGCCTTGTGCGTGCCGACGATGTGCACCCGCAGGCCATATTTCGCCGCTTTGGTGTTGTCCTGCGAGGTGTCCACAGACTGCGGAGGCTTGGTGAAGATTTCCTTATCGCGGCTGTCAATCGACGCGCCCTTGATCGCCATGATGTTGAAGCGCTGCCGATCACGGACATAGCTGTAAACGGCATCGCTGGTATTACCGTCCGAGCTGTCGATGCTGACTGCCGACACAGCGAGGTGCGCGCCTCCCTCGGTGGGGATTGGCTGAGCGATAACCCGATCCAACTCCTGCCAGACGCTGTCATGAGGATCGATTGGGTTGCCGTGTAACTCACCCCAATAGAGTCGCCAGGACTCTTCGCCGCGCCCCCATCCGGTGATGACCAACGCCAGACGATCACCTTGCACGTCCACACCCACGGTGACCAACAACACGCCCCTTGGCGCTGTCAGCTCGGCGTAAGGCTCGGCCCGTTTCTCCAGCTCATCAGTTTTCGGGGCGTCGCTCTGATACTCGTAGCTTTCGCCCTTGGAGCTGTTCACAAAGGCAATCATCGGACCGATGTTGCCTTGAGCCGCAGCATGTTCGGCCTGGAGCTTTTTCTCCATCAACGCCTGGAAACGCGAGCCCCAAAAGGTGGCGTACAGCTCGTTGAGGATGTAACCGGCAATGCCGCGAAACTCAGCCGTTGCCTGCCAGCGTCCATGCTTGAGGTTGGCGTTCTTTTGATTGTCGTCCCAAATCGCGCCGCAATGTGGACATGAGTAGAACGCCCTCTCCGGCCGCTTTTTGCCGTAGACCTCGTGGTGATACTCCGGGTCCTCATCGCAGTGAAGGTTGTCGAAGCTCAGCGCATGTTCCTGGCCGCATTCATGGCACGTCACCAAGCCGATGCGCTTGTCCGACAGTTCCAGCTCCGCATCAATGGCCGACAGACCTTTGATCGTTGGGGTGCCGCCGATAATGATCTTGGAACGGCGAAAGGTTTTCAGACGTTCCTTGGCCAGCTTGATGCTGTCGCCCTGCCCGCGCAGGTTGAGGTTACAGTCGTCGGGCTCCTCGATGGCTACACGCGGTACCGGTGTAGATTTCACACTGGCCGGGCTGTTCGAGCCCACCATCTTGAGGAAGCCGCCGGGGAAGCGCTTAAAGTCCTGACGCTGCTGCAGCTTGCGGCTGCGTAGATCGACCTTCTTGCGAAGCCGTGGCGTCGCCTCAATCATCGGTTCGAGCTTCTCACCCACGTACTGCTTAGCGGCTTCGGCCTTGGGAAACAGCACCAGGATCGGCGACGGATCAATGTCGATCCACTTGCCCAGGGCGTTGCCAAGAACGCCCGAGGTCCAGGCAACTTGCGCCGACTTGCGGCCTACGATCTCGGTGACCGCTGGATCGTCCAGCGCCTCCAACGGGCCGCCGGGCCAGATAAGGTGGGGCGTGACGTTAAAGCGGTACTTGCCGGGGCGGGCTGCCTCTTCTGGCGCCAGCCAGCGGTATTTTTCGGCCCACTCGATGATGCTCATACGCGGTGGCGGTGCCCACTTGCGGCAGGCGCCGCGCAGCGCGTTAATCGCCGTTTTCTTCAAGGCCCTCCGGATCGTCCGGTTCGTCAGAATCTCCATCTGACTGGGCATCATCCTTGTCATAGTCTGACAGCCTCCTCAGGATGGTTTCGATGGGATCGGCGATCAGGCGCTCGTCAACTTCAACGCCGTAGCGCGCCGACAGTTGTTCGGCCAGCTCATCCGGAAAGGAATTGAGCAGCTCGACTTTGGCGGCGGTGATCATTGCCTCAAAGCGTCCGACCAGGTCGGAAGCGATAACGACCTCGCCCAAATCCTTGGCCAGCGCCAGCTCTTCACGATTGGCCCTGACCCGGTCGAGCCGGTCACGAGAGGATTCTTTTTTGCCGTTGAGCGCGGCCTGTTGCATCAGCCACTGGATCACCGCTTCGGTGTCGTACTGGTTTTCGTTGCCCCGCCCCAGGCCGAACTCGATTACCGGCATGCCGTCGTTCTGCCACCGGGTCAGCGTGCGTTCATCGCGCCCGACAATCTCGCTCAAGTCGGCTTTGCTGACTCTCATTCCCATAGCTAACCCCTTGAAAAGACGGACATCCCTGCAAAAAACTCAGCTGCAGGGAATCCGCGAGTTCGGTAACCCGTGTAGGGGGCGGGCCAAGGGGAGGACCCAGAAAATCCCCTTCCCCTACCCCTGCCCCGCGTTGCTTGATGCCTCGGTGACACCCAATCGTTTCGCTACCCAGCGTTCGTACAGGCCAATCGCAACATCAGCACCGGCCATCGCCGTCAGGCTTCCCAAGGCGCCTGCTGTCCAGAGCGACATACCGGCGGCGATCATCAACATCATCGCCGACACCCCGCAAACAACGCAGCCACCGGACCGCAGTGCCAGGCGCCTCAACAACACCCAGCCTCGCGCCCCATCCTTGTCGGCCCGCCACATCTCCCCTGATACGCCGCCAACCAAGGCCAGGAGAATTACTAACCAGATCGGCATCTCTGCCAGTGCTTGCTGCTCGTTCGTCATTGCCCCGCCCCTTAAACGCAAAAACCCGGCGCAAGGGCCGGGTTTGGTGTGTGGTGCCTGCCGCTTTATGCGGTCGCACCTATCGAAGATGAGTACTTTTTACAGGTCGATTCCGGTGGCAGCAAGCCTGTTTTAATGCCACCCGGTGAATGTCTGGTGAACGCCTAGGCAATGTCGGCGAATATCTTTATTTCGGCTTCCAGCGCCTGAGGCGCTGTCCTTCCTGTCCCACTATCCTTAGTCGAAGTAGGACAGCTACAGGCGCCTAGAATCGGGGCCTGCCCCACTGTCCTACTTTATTTACCCTTCTCTCCCGTAAAGAGAAAAAGCTAAGAGCACGCGTGCGCGCCATGGGCGCGTATGCACTCCCGCTGCGCTCACACATGGGCGGGACGTGCGGGAAGGTTGGACAGTAGGACACGCCAACAACAACGCGGCCCGCGCTTGTCCAACTGCATCAAACGGCAGTGGGACAAGGCGAGCCGGTTGGACAGCCACGGACGCAGAAAGGATCAAGCAGCAATCCCCATCAACAACCAATAGATGCACAGATGCGCGTCATGCAGACGCTGGTAGTAGGTGTCCCGCCCGCAGCCGCAGTGGGCATACTTCAAGCGCATGTCGGAGTCCTGGTTGCAGTAGTGCTCTCGCACGATTTGCACATGCAGAGGATCGAGGTGTTTGGTCACGATCAGCTCAATATCCAGCGAACCCTCCAACGGCGCCCGGAACGCCCGCCGGCCACGAATCAACTGCCCATTGCTCTCCATCATCATGGCAACCATGTTCCCACCGGCCAGCCCGCCGGCACTGAGGTCGCTGTGCAGCTCTTCAGCCCATTTGCGCAGCCGCGCATCGATCTCCTTAATCATCGAAACAAGGCTCCTCAACCGGCTGCTGCTCCAGGTTCGATGCCCCGCCCCAGTTTTCTGGCTTCTTGTAAGCCCAAGGTCTGATACCGCTCTTACGCAGAGCCGGTTGCCGGACTTTGCGCCAACCCAACCGGTGCATGATCGCCCCGACCCGCATCTGTTCCGGTTTACCCCAGTGACCGAAGTCCAGCTTCAAAGCACCCTGCAGAATGTCGGTACCGGTCGCGGTCTCGCCAATTTGAGACTCTTCGAGCCAAGCCAGGATCGGGCCTTCCCACTCATCCACCACAAAGCGCTCTTCCTGGGCCTCGGCGAACAACGGAGCCTCCTCCCGATTGACCCACCAGATATCGCCGGACTGATAGCAAAACATCGCCTCGGCCCACAGCTGGTCGCGGATCTCACGCAACTTATCCAGCTCCACCTTGGTACAAGCCACCGGCCAATAACGCCGGTTGCCGGTGGCGTCCTTCAGGTATTCGTCCTGGTTCGTCGTACCCACGAAAACACACTGGCGTGGCACGTCCATCGTTCTGCGGCCATAGCTCTCGCGGTAGGTGTCAGTCGAGGCGGAAAAGAACTGCTTCGCCTTGGTGGACTCGGCCTTGTTGAAGCTGTCCAGCTCCCCCAGCTCAACGATCCACTTGCCTCGAATGGCCTGGAACCCATCCTTGTCGCCGAGGGCAAAGGGAGTATCCATAAACCAGTCACCACCCAACACCGACATGGCGGTGGATTTACCAGCGCCCTGCGCGCCCTCAAGGATCATCACCGAGTCAGCCTTGCAGCCCGGCTGCATCACCCGGCCGACCGCCGACACCATCCAGCGCTTACCGACCTTTGAGCTGTAGTCCGAAGGGGCAACCCCCATGATGTCCGTCAACCAGGTATCGAGCCGTGGCACTCGGTCCCACTCCAGGCCATTGAGGTAATTGCGTACCGGATGAAATGCGTTGTCATGAGCAACCACGCTAACTGCTTCGATCACGCTGCTGGCCTTGACCCGCAAGTTGTACTGCTGAGCAAGCCACTTCATCACCAGCATGTCGTCAATGTCAGCCCAATCGCCGACGCCGCCGCCATACGGGGCAGCACGCAGCTTGACGATCTTGGAGCTGAAGGCACTGAAGCCAATCACACCGGACCAGCGCTGATCGTTGCTCAGGATCAGCTCGACGTTTTGCATGTGCGCAATCAACATGCCGTTTTCGGTCCGGGCCAACCAGTCTTTCCAGCCACCCGCTGCAGGAGGCTTGACCACCGCCAGCACCTGACGACGCACCGCCTCCAAACCTTCCGCACAGTGCAGGTCGTTGAAGTCGGTCCACTTGTCCTCCCGCTCACCCGAAAAGATCGGGCCGACTACCTGGCCACCCACAACCGTAGCCGCGTTGTTGGCCTTCTCTTCACCAGGGTTCCAGGGCTCGCCATTCGGGCGTTTGGTTTTCCAGTCATCGTCACGACAGAGGATGATCGGGCGCCCCGGGAAACGCTCACGCATGATCTTGGCAACAGCCAGCAAATTCCCCGCATCAAAGGCCACCGCGACCGTGAGCGAGGTCGCCATATGCAGGCTTATGCCGGTGGCATACCCCTCGCATTCAAGAATCGGCTCGCCCGGCTCCGGGTGCGGACCGATCAAAAGAAAAGCCCCCTCCTTCGCCATACCGTAGGGCCAGTAAGACTTGTCGCGGCCGGTGTCCTCTTGCTTCTCGGGGAATATCACTTGTAACCCAACGATCTGGTCCCGAGCGTTTTGCATGGGCACCAAAACCGCGCCGGAGCGCGGAGCATAACGAACGCCCAGGCCTACGATCTGCTTTCGATCCAGATAGGCGCTACGACCTTTCTCGGGCATCCGCTTGAACAACCCAGCAGCACGGTTAGCCGCTCGACGGGCAGCGTTGGCAGCCTTCTCAGCAGCCTTGCGCTTGGCTTCCTCCTGACGAGCGCGCATGACTTCACGCTCTTCAGGAGTCATCCGGCCGGGCTTTACCTTGATCTTGTGCGTTTCCCCTGTACGCCAATCGCCGAACGCACCGAAGATCAGGGTTTCGCCCTTCTCGGTGTGGTGCTCGTGTAGAACGTACCAGCCGTTTTTCTCTTTGCCCTTATCCAGGGCGGTCTTGCATCGAGTCAGCTTGCCGTAAATCAGCGGCTGCGCGGGATCCAGACCAAAGTCCGCAAATTGATTCAGCACGTCATCGAGCATGACGAGCCTCCCGCATCTCGTCGATGGACTGACAGTTCACACACTGCGTACAGCCCTGCTGGGCCAGTCGCCGTGCCTCGGGGATCGGATCGTCGCAGCTTTCACAGAACAACAACGAATGCCCAGGCAATGCCGGCTTGAACGCACTGCGAGCAGCAAGCGCCTGATCGATGCGCTCCTGCACCAGATCATTGGCGAAATCAGCAATGTCAGCCACGGCCGTCACCCCGCGTTGTGTGGTTGACGTACGTGGCGCGGTTGAACAATCCCAGCAGCCCCTGGATACCTCGAAACACCTGCAGGCGGATCGCGGCCAACTCATGATCGCTGACCACCCCATCACCAATGCTCTTGGCCCAGGTGTCGGCCAGATCTGCCACCTGCCGAAAGTACTCAGCGAGGCCGACGGTCAGGGTTTCCGGCATGTCAGTGGTGTACACCTCAGACAGCTCATGCCAGATCGTATCGCCGACCAAGGCATGCACCGCATCTAAAATGCGCCTGTCTTTGGTCAGCTCGAGGATCTCGCCAAACTCTTGAATGTTCACCGAGTGACTAGGGTGCGTGGGGGACAGCTTGTGCTGCAGCGTGGTGGGGTTTCGGCCGGTGGTGGCGGCGATTGCAGCGGCGCCGCCTGGGTAGTCCCGTGCGGCATGGTAAAGCGCCAGATCGAGCGGCAGGACTTCCCGCTGTGCTCGTTCGACGCAACTCAGAGCGATTCGGCTCATGGCATTAATCCTTATAAGTTGCCAGTGCCGCGCGACATGCAGTGGTGATACATTTGCCGCGTGGCTTGAAAGGGCCCAAACGCCGGCTAGATCTTAGGGATCAACACCGGCACCGTGCCGGGGCGAACAATCCGTTGTTCACCCCTGGCGCAACAGCTGCCCAATCTGTGGTGGAAAAGGCAGCAACACCAAGGCTTCCGAGCCCTGGGAAAGCGCGATAAAGAGAGGTGGTTTGCATGTGGTGTGCCCGCCTTCCTTTATCGCGACCCGGCAGCGCTGTGGTGGTGCGTGTCGGGAGGAACTGGGCGACCGTTAGGTCGCCTTTTTTCTATCTATCGAGTAACCGTTTTGTGCGGGGCGGACGCTTCAAGCAACCATGAGGCATCTAATAAAATGCCCCTTTTCTGCGCTTCCGATGCAAGAAGAGCTGCGTACTGTGTCTCCCCGGTGTACTCCGTACGCGGAAGGCTCGCCGCTAGCCGCCATTTATTCAGAGCCTGATAGCTCCGTTTGCAGATCTTCGCAGCGGACCCTATCCCGCCAACGGCCTCAAAAGCGAATGCGATAGCGCTTGGAAAATCGTCAGGATTCAACATGGGAACCTCAGAATATCAACCCGCAGTTGATATTAAACATCAACTGACTATTGCGCAAGCTTTCTGTCAAGCTCAACCCATGGTTGATAAGAATGAACAACGCGTGGCATTCAGTTCACGCTTACATCAAGCTTTAGATGAAGCTGGCGTCCGCACCCGGGGACGAGGGGTGGACGTTCACAAGCATCTAAAATCGATGGGGGTGAGCAAGACAACTCAAGCCATCAGCAAATGGCTAAATGGTGAGGCGTTGGCCGAAGCTGACAGCATGGCGGCTCTGTGCTCATGGCTCGGAGTGCGCCGTGAGTGGCTTGAGTACGGCGTACCACCAAAAGGCGCTGTCGGAGAAAATAATATCTATCGTCTGACTCTCGACGACGAAAGCAACGTTAGCGAGGTGTCGTTACGATTCGGAAAAGTTCCTTTGATATCTTGGGTACGCGCAGGGTCTTGGTGCGAAGCGATATCGAACCTTGAGAATTATGATGCCGACTCATGGATTTCTTGCCCTGTCCCTATTAGCGCAAATGGCTACGCACTGAAGGTAAAAGGTGACTCTATGACCAATCCAGGTCCAGGGCGCTCATATCCCGCTGGGTGTATTATTTTTGTTGATCCAGAGGCAGAAGCAAAAACTGGCGATCGGGTCATAGCAAGATTGTCTCGCACTAACGAAGCCACCTTCAAAGTCTTGGTTGAGGATGCAGGGCGTCAATTTTTAAGGCCAATCAATCCTCAGTACCCAATAATTGAGATCAGCGAAGAAACACATATTTGTGGCAAAATTGTAGGCTCCTTCATTCCGGAGTAAGTGCAATTCCAACTAAAGCCTTTTTCGCATCAGCTTGAAAAACTGAGTCTTTCTCTAATCGTGCCGCAATAAAATCCGGGGAGATATTTTTACTACGAGCCAGGTATTCATCTGCCAAATCTTGATTGAATGTTTTGTACAACCTTGCAATATTATAAAGAATAATTGATTCAGACAGCGGCACCATATTGACGGTACCCAGCACCCCCTCAAGCACGCTAATCATTCTTCTCTTTACTTCCACATCAGCACCAATTGTTTCTGCCGTAAGGATATCTGACTCAACCCAATATTTAGGGCGTCCGAAATGATTAGAGTATTCTTTGGCCCGATCAGCGAAACCGTGAAATGCCAATAAAGATGCTAGATTTTCCTGTTGATTACCGTAATTTTTATTTGACCGCCCTGTTAACCTACTAACAATTTCAAACATTACAAATCTGGATTTTTTATTGCTCATTAGAAAGGCGAACACACCTGCATAAGCAGCAACCAAAGCAATAAGCATAGTGGGGACATTTTCTGTATTATTTTTACCTACCTTCTCTCCCTTTATCCCTTTAGCTCGGAGCGAAACAAGGGGCTCTTCAGACTGACCTGTCTTACCTTTCACCAACGCAGAAACGCTAAACCTCTCAGTTGGATTTAGATTTTCAGCAGTGACAACGATAGAGCTCTCATCAACTTTCTGATTATTTTTAATAGAACCATCTACATCTACTATAGATTTCTCTATAACTGAATGAGGGAACGTCACCGAAAGATAAACGTCTTCCGCTGCTTTATCCCCAGAATTGAGCACCTCAAACTGCTGTATAAATACCCTATCATTATTATCTTCAAAAGAGATGCTCTTAACATAATTATAAGTAAGTTTTGGTTCTTTGTTTTGAATCCAAAATAAAGCAGCTCCAGTACCTAGAGTAACGCCCCCGGTTACGATCCCGTTAATCAATATGGTTTTCCAGCTCATCCCTGCCCCCCCCAGCTAAGCGAAATAGTTACCTTGTGTTGAGTCAGGCTCGAGACCTACGCGCGTCCTGATTGCACACGGCCAATCATACATAGCGAATTGACATCTCACAGAAAAAAATCAACGACGGTTGACTAAAATCAACCAGCAGTTGATATTTGTCTCACTCTTCCACCACAGAGCGAGGCAAAACCATGCACACCACAGCATCCCTGCACGTCCATCCGGCCGTTGCCGACCTATCCCGCATCTTCGAAGTAAGGCGCCTGGCCCGCATCTACGGCTGCACCTTCATCCCGTCTAAACCTAAGCAACATGCCCGTACCGCACCGACTTCCTTCGATCCAAACGACGGAGGCCGGGCAGCATGAGCAAATTCCTTATCGACAACCGCACACTGACATTGCTCAGCGCCCAGGTGAACCTGAGCGGGACTTTCAATCACACCCTTCGGCGACTGTATCGACGCGATGTGCTGGCGTTTCGGCTGAAAGTTGAACGCAACAAGCCCGACAGCATCTTCACCGTTGAGCTGGGCTCAGAGCGCCACACGCTGATCGTGCCCAACACCAAAAAGACTCACCTGAAGCTCGCCGACTTCATTGAGGAGGTCGTCAATGGCCCTTCTGACCTGACCGAACCCCAGATGAAACGACATGCTGAACGCGAGTACGGCGCTTTCAGTAGCCAGCAGCGGGAACAGGTTTACAGACTGGTTTCCACAGGTGGATTTATCGACCTGGACCTGGGCTTTGAACTGCCGATTCGGCTCGCCGTGCACAGGACACGTACACGCTCAGGCATCACCGTAGTCATGAGCATCGGCGTCAAAAGCCCGCGTACCAAATGCTTCACCGTGTACGGCACCGACGCAGAGATGTACGAGCAGGTTTGCGAATCCATCAACCACCTGGCTGCGCTGGCGACACCCGCCGCGCACGCAGCTTAGGAGTTATGCCATGGAGCGCAACCTCGAAAAGACCGCCAAGCACTTCGGCCTGACCAGACCAGCCCTGATCAAGCTCATGCGTGAGAAGGGCCTGCTTACTGACCGCAACCTGCCGGCGTTTCCCGTTCGTGACCGTGAGTACCTGCGGGTGAAGGACAGCAACTGGTACCACGACACGCTGGGCATGCAGTACAGCCAATCGACACGCGTTCGGCAGGCCGGCATCCCGTGGCTAGCAGAGCAACTGGGCCTCGACCTTCCTGCCATCCCGGCAGACAACCGTGACGTGGCCTAGGGAATACGCCCACCAGATCATCGCCCTACGCACCCGAGAGGAGCGCAACGCCGCGCTCCTTGAGGTGCCGGAGCATCTGCGCGAGCTGACCAAACGCCATTGCCTGAATGCCTGGAATCACCCAGCCCGAAATAAACGCATGGAGAGCCCAAAGCCTCATGACTAGCCAGCCTCAAAACCCGCTGCGCCTGATGCCAGCACCGGAGACGGCCACCGTCGAGCTGCTGTATCGCACCTTCGGCGACGTGCTTATCCCCCTCGAAAAGCTGCGCGTGCAGTACTTCCGCAACCTCAACGAGCAGTCATTTGCAGCTGAAATCACCAGCGGCCGCATTCAACTGCCCGTGACCACTCTGGACAGCAGCCGCAAGGCACCGAAGTACGCGCACATCCGCCACGTCGCGGCACTGATCGACATCCAGGCTTACAAGGCCGACGAAGTCCACGCGAAGGCCCAGGCCGACGCAACCGAAGAAGCCCAACCGTAACGGCTGCCACCACCAGCCACACAAACCACCAGGAGCACACCACATGACTGCAATTCAAATCTGCGCATTGATCGGCCTGATAGTCAGCGCCGCCCTCATCTACTGGACCGGCTACCGAGGCGGGCTCATTGACGGCCGCGTCGAAGGCATTGAAGAGGGCACAAATGACGAACGCGCCGCCAACGCGAAAACCATTCGTGAGCTGGAGGCATCCCTCCAATTCATCCGCGCCGATCACCAGCACCTCGCAGCCCATGCGAAGCGGCTGAGAGAAAGCCAAGCCTTCGGCCCTCAAGAGCGCCAAACGCTTATGCAGATCGCCGAAAAACTGAGGCTGGCCTCTGACACCTTCCGCGCCATGAGTTCGAAGGCGCAGGCACAGCAGGCGCTCGACCTGCGCGAAAAAGCGCTGGGCATGGCCGCTCTGCTGGATCAGGTCGAAGTGGAGGACGCAGCATGAGCCGTCATTGCCCGATGCTACGCCTCTCACCTCAAGATGCCGGCGTGCTGCACCAGCAACACGCCAAAGCCACCGCTGAACTGCGCGAAGTGACTCGATTCCGCAAAGAGTTTGACCGACAACTGTCGCTGCTTATCGGCTACGACGCCCTGCGCAAGCTGCACAAGGATACCCAGAACGCCCTGCTGCTCGTCGACCTGATCAAGGAGGCCGCATGACTCAGATTCTTACCGCAACCGGCAAACGCTTTGACCTGTATGAGCCGGATGCCGACCTAATCGACCCACGCGATATCTCCCACTCGCTGTCAAACTTGTGCCGCTTCAATGGCCACACCCGAGAGTTCTACAGTGTGGCCCAGCACTGCTGCATAGTCGCAGATCTGGTGCCTGAAGAGGACAAGTTGGCGGCACTTCTACACGACAGCACCGAAGCCTTTGTCGGCGACATGGTCCGACCGCTGAAGGAATGGATGCACGCCTTCCAAGACGTCGAGCACTGGATCTGGGAGCGCATCTGCACCCGCTTCAACCTCGATCTCACACTACCAGCATCCGTCCACCATGCAGACCTTGTTGCCCTGGCCACCGAACGCCGCGACCTGATGCCGCCCGACCCGGCCACCTGGGATTGCCTTTTCGGTATCGAACCCGCGCCCGAACGCATTCGGCCGTGGTCACCCACCGAAGCCCGGCTCACCTACCACCAGCGCCTGATGGACCAACTCGCTATCGAACACCGGAGGAAAGCGGCATGAAGCAAGTACAGAACCACACCCCATCCCAGGCCGCTTTGCTCCGCAGCGCTAGCAAGGTCGACGCGCCTGTAAATAACAGTCTCTGCTGCGCAGCAGCAGGCATTACTGCTCTTCCCAGCAGCACCGCCGAGGCGCTTATACCCCACGAAAAGCTGCGCGGGGCAGCGCACACTGAAGCAACGCTAATCGCTCAGGATCGCCCGCTCGCGCAGCCTGTCGTGGGGTATACGCATGGAGGTTGGGTATGACCGCCTTTTCCAAAACCCCAATAAGCACTGCCGTCATCACCCAATTTGGCCTCGACCTTACGGGCAAGATCCGCGTCGATCTGTTTGCCGGTGGTGGCGGCGCAACCATGGGCCAGGAAATGGCCACGGGTAAAGCCGTCGATATCGCGATCAACCACAATCCCAAAGCCATCAGCATGCACAAGCGCAACCACCCAGGCGCAGAGCATTACATCTCGGACGTCTATGAGGTGTGCCCCCGAAAGGCGACACGAGGCCGCCCCGTCGCACACCTACACGCAAGCCCCGAATGTACCCATCACAGCCTTGCCGCCGGAGGTCAACCACGCAGCAGTGCCAGCCGCTCCCTGTCGTGGGTCACCGTCAAGTGGGCCGGACAGGTCAAACCCGACCTCATCACTATGGAAAACGTCTGGCAGATCCTGCAATGGGGCCCCTTGATTGCTAAGCGATGCAAAACCACCGGCCGGGTGATTCGCCGCGATGGGAGCGTGGCCGCACCAGGCGAGCGCGTTCCAGTTCAGGATCAATACCTGGTGCCTGATCCAAAACGTAAGGGCAAGACCTGGCGCCGCTTCCTCCAGATCCTTAAGAACATGGGTTATGACATTCTGCATGGAAAGCTCAAAGCCTGTGATTTTGGCGCCGCTACCACACGTGAACGCCTGTACATGGTCGCTCGATGCGATGGCAAGCCACTGTATTGGCCGGAGCCGACCCACTTCAAGGCCCCCGCAAAAGGCCAAAAAGCTTGGCGTAACGCAGCCAGTTGCATCGACTGGTCAATCCCCTGCCCGAGCATCTTCCTGACGAAAGAAGAAGGTCGTGCTGCTGGTGTACGCCGGCCATTGGCAGGCAAGACCATGGAGCGTGTGCGTAAAGGTGCCCTTCGCTATGTGGTCGATCATGCCGACCCGTTTATCGTAAGCGTCAACCATTCAGGTAACGACACAGCTCGATGCCAGTCGGTGCAAGAGCCAACCAAGACCATCACTGGCGCACATGGCTTCGCCCTGGTGACGCCACAAGTCGCGCCTTTCCTCACAGAGCACGCCAATGCAACATCCCAGCGAACCATGCCGGCTGACGCACCGCTGGGGACCATCTGCGCACAGGTCAAGGGCGGACACTTCGCACTCGCCGTGGCCTACATCGCACAACACAACGGTGGCTTCAACGAAACGCTGGGGCGGCACCCAGACCAGCCTCTGACAGCGATAACCACGACGGGCAGCCAACAGCAGTTGGTGACCGCCAATCTGCTGACCCTGCGCAGGAACTGTGTGGGTAGCGCGATGGATGAGCCGATCTCAACCATCTGTGCCGGCGCAGAACATCACGCGCTGCTCGAGTACACACTCGCACCGGACGAGGAGGAAGGCGCACTGCGCGTTGCCGCTTTCCTGATGGGGTACTACGGCACCGACAACATCTACGACCTGCGCGATCCGGCCGCCACGATCACCACACGGGATCGGCTGGCCCTGGTTACCGTGGTGATCAAGGGCACGCCATACGTTATCGTCGACATTGGCATGCGCATGCTGACGCCACGGGAGCTTTACCGAGCCCAGGGCTTTCCAGACAACTACGTGATTGACCACGGCCACGACGGCCTGAAGTTCAGCAAGAAAGACCAAGTATTGATGGTGGGCAATTCTGTTTCTCCATGGCCGATGATGGCTTTGATTGAAGCAAATATGAGCGAAAACATAAGCGAAGTTATGGAGGCTGCATGAACACCCTCTTCTTACTGATGGCACAATATGAAGGGCAAGCAGTCATTCCGCTCGGCCGAGTATGCGAAGACTATATGCATTTGACCGTGGAAAAATTCAAACGCAAACAATTGGATGGGGAAATTGATATTCCAGTAATCCGCATGGGCGCTAATAGCCAGAAGGCAGCCCTCGGCATCCATTTGAAAGACTTAGCCGATTACATTGATAGGCAGCGTGAAAAAGCAAAAATTGAGCAAAACAAGTTTATGGGCAGAGCAGCATAAAAAAGGGGGCGCCAGCCCCCTTTTGCTTATTCAGCTTTGTCCCGACCACACAAGTCTGATCGAAGCGAATCATTATCACGACAAGCTATACGTATAGCCTCTCCTAGTGACTCAGAACGAGTTTCATGCCAATAGTTATCAACTACTAGATACCTAGTTTTCGTGGAAGAATTACGTAACCCAATAGCACGCAATATTTTGTCAAGCCCAGCCAGTATCACATTGGTTGGGAGCACATCATATTGAACTTCAAGTATCGCAGCCACAGGCTGCATGTAATCCCTACTACTTAACGGCGGCATTCGAAATTTATGCGCAGAACGGGCCTGCAATTCTTTACCATCTAACTCATGAAACTCTACCGCTGGGATCCAGCTAATATTTCCTCCTGGAAGCGTAGCAGATCCATTTATATCAAGCTCTCCATAAATATCCCTGGTAATTCTAAAAATAAAAGATTGAGGACCAGGCGGAATCACTTTAAATGAGCTGACGCGCTGATCAACTGGAGTTTCATTACTGAGTTGGAATATATAATATCGACCATAAGGCCTTATAAAATCCAAAGAAACATCCTTGACCAAAAAACCATAAGCACTTGCTGCAATAAAACCTATCGCCCCCGTCGTTATCAAAAGACCTAAAAGCCGTCCCCCCCTTAACTTCCACTTCGTAACGACGCCCTGCCTTTTTTTGAAAACACCCTTCCTCACACTATCTCCCTAAATCCATTCAATTTTCATCGCAGGATTTTTTCTAAGTGCTGCCATCCTGAATAACGGTCACCCCTGCCGCGCAGATGGGTATATCGTCGGAGAGAATTCCAATCGCGATGTCCCGAAACACTCGACACTCTTGGAATGTCCCAGTCCATCTCAAACAACCGGCTCACACCCTCATGCCGCAGGTCATGATAATGGAGATCCTCAATACCCAACATCTTGCAAGCACGGGTGAAGGATGCCGACACGGACTTAGCGTTATAGGGAAAAATTTCTCTCTCAGCCTTAGGCATAGTATGCAGGATCGCCCAAGCCTCATCTGGTAAGTGACACCACACATCGTTACCAATTTTCTGGCCGGGATTCTTCATGTCTCGCACCAGCACAGCCTGCCTGGATTCGTCGAGATCCTCCCAGCGGATACGAGTTATCTCTTCCTGCCGCCGAGTTGAGAAGAGCGCAAAGGCGATCAACTTAGGCATAGGAATCGAGCTGTTCCCTCTCGCCTCCATTTCAAAGAAGTACTCCATCAGTTGATCTAGCTCTTCAAGACTAGGCCGACGATTGCGCTCCCTGCTCTTCGTGACCATGCCAAGCTTACGCAACACCCGACGGGCGTCAGGCATTGCCAGAGCATCAACCTCATATCCCCAGGCCGGCCGCGCAACGGACAACACCGCACTCAAATGCGACAAATCATTCCCAACGGTCTGCGCTTGCACGCCTCCTCCCTCAGCGCTCATACGCCATTGCGCAAACTCCACCAGCTTCTGGCTATTCAGCGCTGAATCATCGACCTCGCCCAGCCACGTCTCCTTGATCGCCGTCAGGGTTGCTCGCTTAGTCTTCCCCAGCGGCCGGATCTTTTCGTACTCGTCCAAGTACTGGTCGATCATTTTCTTGATCGTCACCCCCTTCCGGTTCGCACGCTCAATAGCACCTGGCGCAGCCAGCTCTGTCTCCCGCCGCTTTATCCATGCCTGAGCCACCTGCTTCCGGTCGAAGGTTTGGCTTTCCTGATAAACTGTCTTCCCGTCCCGATTAATCCGTATCTGCGCCGTGTAGGCCGTCGAATTGTCCTTGCGCTTGCGTGATGTGATCGTGCCCATATCCAGTTGCTACATTGCCGAGACCGGTTGCTACAATGTAGCAACCGCTATCCAAAAACAAGGAAAAATGGGTAAAAACCGCTGTATAAAAGATCAGTATCAATGAATTTAGAAAAACCTGAAGCGCCCGTAAACACTGGATCATCCCGTCGAGAGCCGTCCCGCCGCTTCAGCGTTGCGCCGATGATGGATTGGACCGACGCCCACTGTCGCTTCTTCCTCCGCATCCTCTCCAAACACGCCCTGCTCTACACCGAAATGGTCACCACCGGCGCGCTACTCAACGGTGACCACGAACGCTTCCTGCGTCACCACCAATCCGAACACCCCCTGGCCCTGCAACTGGGCGGCAGCGTCCCAGCTGACCTGGCCGCCTGCGCCCGTATGGCCCAGGAGCACGGTTACGACGAGGTCAACCTCAACGTCGGCTGCCCCAGTGACCGAGTGCAGAACAACATGATCGGCGCCTGCCTGATGGGGCATCCGGATTTGGTGGCTGACTGTGTGAAGGCCATGCGCGATGCGGTGTCGATTCCGGTGACGGTCAAGCATCGCATCGGGATCAATGGGCGGGACAGTTACGAGCAGTTGTGTGAGTTTGTCGGGACGGTGCGTGAGGCCGGGTGTACGAGTTTTACCGTGCATGCGCGGATTGCGATTCTGGAGGGGTTGTCGCCGAAGGAGAATCGGGATATCCCGCCGCTGCGTTATGACGTGGCCGCGCGGTTGAAGGCGGATTTTCCGGAGTTGGAGATTGTGCTCAACGGTGGAATCAAGACGCTGGAGGCGTGCCACGAACATCTGCAGACGTTCGACGGTGTGATGCTGGGGCGCGAGGCCTATCACAACCCGTATCTGCTGGCCGAAGTAGATCAGCAGCTGTTTGGCAGCACCGCGCCGATCATCACCCGGGCCGAGGCGCTGGCGCAGTTGCGGCCTTATATCGCCGATCACCTGGCGGCTGGCGGGGCGATGCACCACATCACCCGTCACGTGTTGGGGCTGGGGACCGGGTTCCCGGGAGCGCGGCGGTTTCGGCAGTTGTTGTCGGTGGATATTCATAAAACCAAGGATCCGCTGGCGTTGCTGGATCAGGCGGGACAGTTGCTGGAAGGACGCTGACCGTCACTTGCTTTGAACCTGCGAGCTGTTTTGGCATCGTATCTACCGATACCGCCCCGACCTTTCAAACAACCGTTTTCAGGTTGTTGCCACCGGGGCCGTCGATACCTATTCACGCCCTTGAGTGGCTGCCGGCCCTCGGGTAATGTCAACAGACCCATAGGACAGAGCACGCTCATGACTTCCAAGCTGGAACAACTCAAGCAATTCACCACCGTCGTGGCCGATACCGGCGACTTCGAGGCCATCGCCCGCGTCAAACCCGTGGACGCTACCACCAACCCTTCCCTGCTGCTCAAGGCCTCGGCCATTCAAGGTTATGCCGAGCAACTGAACGCCTGCGTGGCGGACTGCAAGGGCGATGTGGGCCTGGCCAGCGACCGTTTTGCCGTAGCGGTCGGGCAAGAGATTCTGAAAGTGATCCCGGGGCGTATTTCCACTGAAGTGGATGCACGTCTGTCATTCGATACCGAGGCCATGTTGAAGCGTGCGCATCGTCTGATCGATCTGTACGAAAAAGCCGGCATTGGCCGGGATCGCGTGCTGATCAAGATCGCTTCCACCTGGGAAGGCATTCGTGCCGCCGAGCAACTGGAGCGTGAAGGCATCCAGTGCAACCTGACCCTGCTGTTCTCCTTCGCCCAGGCCGCGGCCTGTGCCGATGCCGGGGTGTTCCTGATTTCGCCGTTCGTGGGCCGTATCTACGATTGGTACAAGAAAGCCAATGGCAACGACTACACCGGCGCCGATGACCCGGGCGTGCAGTCGGTGACGCGTATCTACAATTACTACAAGGCCAATGACTACAAGACCGTGGTCATGGGTGCGAGCTTCCGCAACCTCAACCAGATCGAACAACTAGCCGGCTGCGACCGCTTGACCGTCAGCCCGGACCTGCTGGAAAAACTGGCCGCCGATGAAGGCAAGCTGGAGCGTAAGCTGGCGCCAGGGCAAGCCGGGGAAGCGCGCTTGATTCTCAATGAAGCGCAGTTCCGCTGGTTGTCCAACGAAGACGCCATGGCGACCGAGAAACTGGCCGAAGGTATTCGTCAGTTTGCCCGGGACCAGGAGAAGCTGGAGGCGTTACTGCAAGCCAAGCTTTGAGCGGATTCATGTGAAAAAGGGCGAACCTTGGTGGGTTCGCCCTTTTTTATTGGTTTTGCGCACGGAATGCACTGGCCGGAACGGCCTCATCGCGAGCAGGCTCGCTCCCACAGGGGGTCAGAGTGAATCAGGTATTGCGGCAAAAACAAGTCCTTTGCGGGAGCGAGCCTGCTCGCGACGGGACCTGCTTAGCCGACACAAGACTCAAGCGTCAGGGCCGCTCCAGCGCATTCACCAAGTCGTGAAACGCTTCACGATTGGAGTCATTGAGCCCCATGAGAATCTTGTGGGCTTCGAGCACCTTGATCCGCACTTCTTCTTCAGACTGGTCCTGGTCAGGCAGGTCGTCCAGGCATTCAGGGCATGGCACGGGGTCGCCAACGATGTTGAACACCTGGTCAAAACCCATGGACTGCAGCAGACGGGTGATATCGTTGTGGGTGGTGACAACGGTCGGCAGCAAGCCGACCTTCTGCCGTGACAGGATCGACAACTTGGCCAGCAGGCCCAGGGTGGTGCTGTCGATGCTGCGGGTTTCGGTCAGGTCGATCACGATGGCGCTGAAGTTCAGCGCAGTGAAGATCCGCTCAATAGTCGCATCCAGCGCCGAACACAGGGTCAGGCGCACTTCACCGACAAACTTCAGGACAAAGGTGCCGTCCTGCTCGGCGAACTGGATTCTACCGGTACTCATCAAAGGTTCCTGCTCAACACTAACAGGGCGATATCATCCGGCATCTCCCCTAGCGTGGCTAATCCAAACACTTGACGCAAGCCTTCCAGGCTGCCGCCCGCTGCGCTTACCCGTTCAGGCAAGGCCGCTTCTTTCTCTTTGAGTGTAGGTTCTGTCAAAAGGTCCAAAATGCCATCAGACATCAGCGTCAGGCTGAATGTCGGTGGCAATTCCAGTACGTGGTCTTCGTAGGTGGCCTCGTTGAACAGGCCCACCGGCAAACCTCGCCCTTCCAGGTAACGAACGCTGTCTGGCGTATACAACACAGGCAAAGGCAGGTGACCGCCGATGCTATAGGTCAACAAACCAGTCTCCTCGTCGATGACTCCACCGACCATTGTGACGTGTTTGCCCAGCTTACAACTGATCAGGCCTCGGTTGATATGCCCAAGGACTTCTGACGGCTTGAATTCTGGCAATGTGCCATTGCGCTTGGATTCGAACAACAGGCGCGTGGTCATGAACTTCAACAACACCGTCACGAACGCCGAGGAAGCACCATGGCCGGAAACATCGGCCAGGTAAAAGGCCACTCGTCGTTCGTCGACCCGGAAATAGTCCACGAAATCGCCCGACAGGTACAACGACGGAATGATCTGGTGGGCAAACCGGAAATCGTCGACGGTCCAGGGGCTGACCGGCAGCATGTTCATCTGTACCTGGCGCCCGGCGTTCTGGTCTTCCTGCAACAGGTTCAGGCTGGCTTCCAGCTCGCGGTTGGCGGTTTCCAGCTTTTCACGATAGCGCTGGTTTTCCAGCAACAGCCGCGAACGGTCCAAGGCCCGGCGCACCGAGTGTTCGAGTACCGCGAGGTCTTCAAGGGGCTTGATCAGGTAATCCGCCGCGCCCAGGCGCAACGCCTCGACCGCGTCGTTCATTACGCCCGCGCCCGAAACCACGATCACCGGGGTCTGCGAGGAAATCTCGGTGACCTGGCGAATGAGTTCGAGTCCGCCCATCTGCGGCATGCGCAGGTCGCAGATGACCAGGTCGGGCTTGTCTTGCTCGAATACCTGAAGACCCTGTTGGCCATTGCTGGCCTGCAGGACGCTGAAACCACTGTCTTCCAAGTAGGCTGCGAGGCTGGCTCGCACCACTTCGTCATCATCGATTATCAGCAGCGTGGCACTGGTTTTTGGCATGTGGGCAAACGGCGCCAGAATTAGGTTGGCGTAGCGGGCTGGGCTGTCTGGCCTGGCACGCACTACTGGATTCGCTTTCTAGCCTCTCTGTCGTACCGGTTTCAGGCCTTTGCCCTACACGCAAATACATCAGAGGTGCCCTTCTAAGGCGCAGACGGTACTCCCATCCGCCGGGCGTTTCAAGCTCATGCAGATAGCCGCTTGCCGTCTTTATTTGTCAAAGTACAGAGAGTTATAAGAACCGAGCGAAGCGTAACTCAATGGAAGGATCAAACCACCTCCAAAGCACAGAAGGCGGCCTTTCGGGCCGCCTTCCAGATCTACGAGACGAAATCAGAAATCGTCTTCAACCTGGCCATCCTTGACTTTGAATTCGCGGTTTTGCAGGTAAGCGTTGCGGATGAAGACGTACTTGTCACCGCTCACCATCTTCTCGGCCGACAACAGGCTGGCACGGGTGTCGACGACGTTCAGGCCTCGAATGGAGTTACGCACCGAGACGTTATCGATATAACGATACGGAGCCGTGTAGTCATCGACCAGCTTGGCTGGCGCGTCACGCAGGGTGCTTGGCCCCAACAGCGGCAACATCAAATACGGACCACTGCCCAGGCCCCAGTAGCCCAGGGTCTGGCCGAAATCTTCATCGCTGCGCTGCAGGCCCATCTGGGTGCCCACGTCGAAGAAGCCCAGCAGGCCGAAGGTGGTGTTGAAGATCAATCGGGCGGTGTCGACACCGGCAGCGGCCGGCTTGGCTTGCAGCACGTTGTTGGCCAGGTTGCCCACGTCGCCGATGTTGCGGAACATGTTATGGATGCCGTCTTCGAGGAATTGCGGCGTCACGTATTGATACCCCTGGGCCAGTGGCTTGAGCGCATAGGTATCGAGGGTGTCGTTGAAAGTGAAGATTGGACGGTTGATGCTTTCCCAAGGATCTTCTTCCGTGGCGGCCTGGGCAGCGAACGGAACCAGCAAGACGCTGGCAGATAAACACAGCAGAGCTAGACGATGGCTCCAGCGCATAGGGAAAACTCCTTGGATTATTCAGGCAAGGGCGCCGAGCCCAGGCGGTAAGCTGGCTAGTATAAGACGGAACGCGTAGATAGGCAGCACCGAAAAGCACGCAGATCGTAGGACTTTTCCGCGACCGGCACCCTTCATCTCACTGTCACCGGACTGTCATCGAGGCCCATTAGGCTGCTGGTTATTTCAAGGACGTTCCCATGCCCCGCGCCGAAGCCCTGCCCCTCCCCGCCTCCAGCCTGACCGCCGTACTGTTTGGCCTGAGCGGATGCCTGGTGGATTTCGGCGCACGCATCCGTCAACCAGGGGCTGGGCCAGTCGAGCATGCGCAGCCCACACCTGGCGCCCTTGAGAGCTTGCAGCAGTTGCAGCGCCAGGAAATCCCCTGCGCCTGGCTCGACGAGTTGCCACCTGCCATCAGCCACGCCCTGGCGGCTTCATTGCCGACATGGATCAAACCACCGCAACTTCCTGCAACAAATAATCCTTGGCCGGCGCCGCATGCCTGCTGGCAAGCCTTGATGGCGCTGAACGTCCAGCAACTGGACGGCTGCGTATTGGTCAGTGGCGAACCCAGGCTGTTGCAGTCGGGGCTCAACGCCGGCTTGTGGACCATCGGCCTGGCGTCCTGCGGCTCGCTGTGCGGCTTGGCGCCTGACCAATGGCAGGCGCTGAGCCAACAGGAACGGGAAACCAAGCGCGCCAAGGCCACTGTGCAATTGTTCGGCTTGGGAGTGCACTCGGTGATCGACCACCTGGGTGAACTCGACACTTGCCTGGCGGATATCAGCCTGCGTCGACTCAAAGGCGAGAAGCCATGACCGGGATCATGCAGGGTGCGTGAGGGTGGATTACTCTTAAGGCAAGCCATGGACTTTTGACCAGCCGTCGCGGTCCATGGCTGTGCCTATCAATAAAGGGAGTACGCCAATGCCTGCCCGCGAATTGCAAGAACAGCTCAATAACCTGCGCGAGCAATTGGAACAGAATCCACCACTTTCCGAAGCCGAGCGCTATGACCTGCAGGCGCTGATGCAACAGATCGAACTTGAACTTGAGCTGGAAAGCAAAACACCGGACAACAACCTCGCCGACAATGTGAACCTGGCTGTCGAACGTTTCGAGGTGGAACACCCCACCCTTGCCGGGACCTTGCGCAACATCGTGCTGGCCTTGGGCAACATGGGGATCTGACCCCCTTCAAATGCAAAAAGCCCTGCTATCGCTAGCGGGGCTTTTTGATGTCGGCAATCTGAAATGCAATCCATTGTGGGAGCGGGCTTGCTCCCGAAGGCAGTGTGTCAACCAAATGGACGTCGACTGACACACCGCCTTCGCGAGCAAGCCCGCTCCCACATTAGATACTCATTGGCGGACCAAACGATGGTTCGGCAATTGCACCGCTTCAGTACTGCGATACGGGTTGATATCCAGCCCACCACGACGCACATACCGCGCGTACACGGTCAACTTCTGCGGCTTGAGCAAGCGCTGCAGGTCGAGAAAAATCCTCTCTCCACGCATTGCTCATGGAAATCCGAATGCTGGCGGAAGCTGACGATGTAGGCCAGCAGGCTGGCCGGGTCCAGGGCCGGGCCGCGATACTCCACCACCACGCTGCCCCAGTCCGGCTGACTGGTCACCGGGCAGTTGGACTTGAGCAGGTGGCTGTGCAGGCTTTGCTCGACGATGCGCGATGCATCGCAACGCAACAGCTCCGGGCGCGGGTGCGCGTAGGAATCGACGCTGATGTCCAAATCGTCGATGCATGTACCAGGCAACGCCACGATGCCTTCGCTTTCCACATCCTTGAGGCTGCGGATCCGCACGCCCACCGCTTTGCCGGCGGCTGCCGACAGGTCCTGGCGCAGGGTCGCTTCCAGGCTCGCGGTATCGGCGAACGGCGTCTGGTTCAGGGAATTGAGGTACAGCTTGAAGGATTTGGACTCGATGATGTTCGGCGAGTCCGCCGGGATCGCGAACTCACCGATGGCCACCACCGGCTTGCCGGACGGCAACAGCCACGACAGCTCGAAACAGTTCCAGAAATCCACGCCCTTGTACGGCAAGGTCTCGGCCGTCAGGCCCAGTTCCGCCCATTTCGCGGTGCGCGGGATCGGAAACAGCAGTGACGGCGTGTACGTGGCGATGTATTCGCTGGACTTGCCCAGCGGCGAGTGTTCGGCTGCGGGATGCATGACAGAAACCTGACTGAAGAATCAGCGGATTCTATCAGCCTTTGCCGTAGCCTTTGAGTGCTTACTGACTGACTGTCAGGTCGCCCTTCATCCCGGCCTGGTAATGCCCGGGAATATTGCAGGCAAACTCCAGGCGCGTGGCCTTGCTGAAGGTCCAGGTCAGCTCGGCGGTTTTGCCCGGCTCCACCAATACGCTGTTGGGGTCATCGTGGCGCATGCTCGCCTGGTCGTGGCCCATGGCGCCATGGTCCATCCCCGGCTTCATCGCGGTCGGCATCAACTGGCCGCTCTGCTGCATCTTGAGCATTTCCTGTTGGTGGTCGGCGTACATGGCGGCGTCGCCCAGGTTGAATTCGTGGAGCAACTGGCCTTTATTGATCAGCACGAACCGAACCGTCTCGCCGGCCTTGATATCAAGGGCACCGGGATCGAACGTCATGTCGCCCATCACCACCTCGATGCTGCGACTGGCCTTGGCTGCCGGTGCAGGCTGGCCAAAATCGAAATGGCCCGGCGATGCCCACGACGACGCACTGAGGGCCAGTGCGCAAGCGGCCAGGATCAAGCGGTTTCCCATCAACATGTCCATACTCCAATCAGTTTCAGCTTGTGGGAAACTCTATCGCTACAGGCCTGCCAGTCGGCTGACAGTTCGATTACAACTTTGTCAGGTTACACCACGAGCCCGCCTGCCACGGTATAACGCCCTCGTTCCAACCCTGCATTGAGCCGCCCATGAAACTGCTGATCGTCGAAGACCAAACCAAAACCGGCCAATACCTGCGCCAAGGCCTGGGCGAAGCCGGGTTCAACGCCGACCTGGTAGCCGACGGGATCACCGGCCAGCAACTGGCCTTGAGCGGCGAATACGCCTTGCTGATCCTCGACGTGATGTTGCCCGGCCGCGATGGTTGGCAGATCCTGCAAGCCGTTCGCGGAGCCGGGCTGGATACACCGGTGTTGTTCCTCACTGCGCGGGACGCGGTACAGGATCGGGTCCACGGCCTGGAGCTGGGCGCTGATGATTACCTGGTCAAGCCCTTTGCTTTTTCCGAGTTGCTGGCACGGGTGCGCAGCCTGCTGCGTCGAGGCAGCTCGACACAACAGGAAACCGCCCTGCAACTGGCCGACTTGCGCCTGGACCTGATCCGCCGCCGCGTCGAACGCAGCGGTCGACGCATCGATCTCACCGCCAAGGAATTCGCCTTGTTGGAAATGCTCCTGCGCCGTCAGGGCGAAGTGCTGCCCAAGTCGCTGATCGCGTCCCAGGTCTGGGACATGAACTTCGACAGCGACACCAACGTCATCGAAGTCGCGATACGGCGCCTGCGAATCAAGATTGACGATGAGTTCCCCAGCAAACTCATCCACACCGTGCGGGGCATGGGTTATGTGCTTGAAGAGCGCAGCCTGTGAGGGGCCGGTGGTCACTGAGTAGCCGCCTGGCGCTGCTGTTCGCTGCCTGCACCGCCGTGGTGTCATTGTTCGCCGGCATCCTGTTCAGCCGTGGCAGCGAGGCGCACTTCATCGAGCTGGACCAGCAACTGCTCGAAGGCAAGCTGATCGGCCTGCGCCGGACCCTGCAAGATCTCGACGCCGAACAGATCCAGGGCCGCCTGGAAGATGAACTGAGCCGTCAGGCCGATCTGGCGCTGCGCATCAAGGGCAGTGATGGTGTGCGTTGGTACGACAGCTCGATCCGGATCCCGGCTCAATTGCCGGAGCGGCCCGGCCTGTCGACCCTCAGCGATGCCGACAACGACTACCGGGTGTTGAACGCGCCGCTGTATCCCGATCGAGCCAATTCACCACAACTGACCCTGTTGCTGGACATCACTCATCACCAGCATTTCCTGCAACGCATGCAGCGCCTGATCTGGCTGACTGTCGGCCTCTCAGCCCTGGCCACGGCCCTGCTCGGTGCCTGGGCCGCCCGGCGGGCCTTGCGGCCATTGCGACGCATGGGCGCCATCGCCCGCAGCGTCTCGGCCCGCTCTCTCAACGCCCGACTGCCCGAAGAGCAAATGCCTACGGAACTGGCGGAATTGGCCCACAGCATCAATGCCATGCTCGGACGCCTCGACGATGCGTTTCAGCGACTCTCGGCGTTCTCGGCCGACATCGCCCATGAGTTGCGCACGCCGCTGTCCAATTTGCTGACCCATACCCAGGTCACCCTCACCCGCGAGCGCTCCCTGGAGGATTACCGCGAGGCATTGCACAGCAATCTCGAGGAACTGCAATGGATGGCGCAATTGGTCAATGACATGCTGTACCTGGCCAAGGCCGACCACGGCCTGCTGGCGATCAATCGCGAACCGCTGCAATTGGCCGAAGAAGTGGACTTGCTGCTGGACTTCTTCTCGCCCCTGGCCGAAGACACCAACGTACGCCTGAGTCGCGAGGGCGAAAGCCACATCGAGGGCGACCGTAATATGTTGCGTCGGGCCCTTTCCAACCTGCTGGACAACGCCCTGCGCTTCACCCCCGTTGACGGCGAAGTGCGGGTACGAATTGTCGATGAGGTTCAAGGGGTGAGCGTAAGCGTGGAAAACAGTGGCGAGGGGATTCCAGCGGACCTGCTGCCGCGCCTGTTCGACCGTTTCTACCGCGCCGACCCGGCTCGCCAGGAAGGCAGCAGCGAACACGCGGGGCTCGGGCTGGCGATTACCCGCTCGATCATCCGCGCCCATGGCGGGCAGATCCACTGTGAGTCAGCCGATGGCTGGACGCGGTTTGTGATCGAGTTGCCGAAAGAGAATTGAAGGCAGCACACAACCTGTGGCGAGGGGATTTATCCCCGCTGGGCTGCGAAGCAGCCCCAATACAGTCAACTCAACCTGCCTACTACCCCCAGGTGCCAGGGTTTAGGGTCGCTTCGCGACCCAGCGGGGATAAATCCCCTCGCCACAGAGAGCATCCATTTGACACGAGGTTGTGCGACCTCAAGAGTAGCGCAACGCCTGCGCCGGCTCGATCTTCGCCGCACGCCACGCCGGGTACACGGTAGCGAGGAAGCTCAGGATGAACCCGGCCGAGCAGATCAGCAGAACATCGGCGCGCTGAAGCTCCGACGGCAGGTTGCTGACAAAGTACACATCAGAACTGAAGATGTGCTGGCCACTGACCCGCTCCAGCCAGCCCACCAGCTCACTGACGTTCAACGCCGCGATCACCCCCAACACGCCGCCGATCAGCGTGCCGACGACGCCAATCACCGTGCCCTGGACCATGAAAATCGCCATGATCTGCCGCGGTGTGGCACCGATGGTGCGCAGGATCGCGATGTCCGCGCCTTTGTCGTTCACCACCATGATCAGCGTGGCGATGATGTTGAACGCCGCCACGGCGACGATCATCAGCAACAGCAAGCCGATCATGGTCTTTTCCATCTTCATGGCACTGAACAGGCTGCCCTGGGTGTGGGTCCAGTCGTCGGCCTTGTAGTTCGCGCCCAGGCCGGTGGCGATGTCCCCGGAGACCTTCGGCGCCGCGTACAAATCTTTCACCGCCAGGCGCACGCTTTGCACCTGGTTCGGCTGCCAATGCTGCATCTGCGCGGCGTCGGCCACGTGGATCAGGGCCATGGAGCCATCCAGTTCGGCACCGACCTTGAATACACCCACCACGTTCAGCCGCTGCATGCGCGGAGTGATACCACCCGGCGCGGTGCTGACTTCCGGCACGATCAGGGTGATTTTATCGCCGACGTTCAGGCGAAAACGCCGCGCGGTGATTTCACCGATCACCACGCCAAACTCGCCCGGCTTCAAGGCATCGAGACGGCCCTGAACGATGTGCTGGGCGACGATGGACACCTTGCCTTCCTGGGCCGGATCGATGCCGCTGATCTGGATCGGCTGCATCGAACCCTTATGGCTCAACATCCCTTCCATCTCGGTGAACGGCACGGCGGCGGTCACCTCGGGATTTTTCAGCGCCGCGGCGGCCACTGGCTGCCAGTCGTCGATCGGATTGACGCCGACGATGGTGGCGTGGGGCACCATGCCGAGGATGCGCGAGCTCATTTCGCGCTGGAAGCCGTTCATCACCGACAACACCACGATCATCGCCAGCACACCCAGGGCGAGGCCGATCATCGAGGTCATGGAGATGAACGAAACAAAGCGATTGCGGCGCTTGGCGCGGGTATAGCGCGTGCCGATAAAGATCGATAACGGTCTGAACATTCGCGGGGCACCGTATGAAAATAAAAGACCCGGCACGGGTTTCAAGTGCCGGGTTTCGGTCGGTCAGATGGGCGTCAGGCAACCTTCCTGCAAGTGCAGGACGCGGTCCATCTGCCGGGCCAGGTTCATGTCGTGGGTCACCACCAGGAACGCCGTGCGCATCGAGGTGCTGAGTTCCAGCATCAGGTCCTGAATGCCTTGGGCGGTGTGGGAGTCGAGGTTACCGGTCGGCTCGTCGAGCATCACCAGGCCAGGCTTGTTGACCAGGGCGCGGGCAATCGCCACACGTTGGCGCTCGCCACCGGACAGTTCTGCCGGCTTGTGCTCCAGGCGATGGCCCAGCCCTACCCGTTCCAGCAACGCCGTGGCGCGCTGACGGGCTTCAGGAATCGCTGTGCGACCGATCAACAGCGGCATGCAGACGTTTTCCAGCGCGGTGAACTCAGGCAGCAAGTGGTGGAACTGGTAGACGAAACCGAGGGAACGGTTGCGCAGCAGGCCACGAGCCTTCTCGTTCAGCGCCGAAAGCTCTTCGCCGGCCAGCCAGACACTGCCAGCGGTCGGCGTGTCGAGGCCGCCCAGCAGGTTGAGCAAGGTACTCTTGCCCGACCCGGAGGTGCCGACAATCGCCACGCGCTCGCCAGGGTGCAACTCCAGTTGCAGGCCCGACAGCACCACCACCGACTCAGGACCTTCCTCGTAGGATTTGCCCAGGTTGCGGCAACTCAAGATAGCTTTTTCACTCATGCCCGACTCACTCATAACGTAACGCCTCCGCAGGCTGGGTGCGCGCGGCACGCCAGGCTGGATACAGGGTGGCGAGGAAACTCAGGACCAACGCAGCGCCGCAGACCATCAACACGTCATCGGCCTGCAATTGCGACGGCAGGTAGTCGATGAAGTACACGTCGGCGTTGAGAAACTTGTGCCCGATCAGGCCTTCGAGGGCAGCAATCGCGGCGCTGACATTCAGCGCGGCGAACATCCCGACCAGGGCGCCGACGAACGTGCCGATCACGCCGATGACCGTGCCCTGGACCATGAAGATCCGCATGATCTGCCCCGGCGTGGCGCCGAGGGTGCGCAGGATGGCGATGTCGCCCTTCTTGTCGTTCACCACCATCACCAACGTGGAGATGATGTTGAACGCCGCCACGGCGACGATCAGCAACAGCAGCAGGCCGATCATGGCCTTTTCCATGCGGATCGCCTGGTACAGGTTGCCGTGGGTGCGGGTCCAGTCCCGGGCGTAGTAACGGTCTTCGCCGAGCTGCTGGGCGATGGTCCAGGCCACACGCGGGGCCTGGAACAGGTCGTCGAACTTCAACCGCAGGCCCTGGACCTGATCCGGTTTCCAGCGATGCAGGCGCGCCAGGTCCTGGAGATTGGTGACGCCCAGGTAACCGTCCAGCTCGCCGGCGCCGACATGGAAAATACCAACCACGGTAAAGCGTTTCATGCGCGGGAACATGCCGCCCGGGGTCACGGTGACCTCCGGGGCGACGAAGGTCAGCTTGTCGCCAATGGTAACGCCGAGCTTCGCCGCGGCCTTGTCGCCAATGACGATGCCGAAACTGCCTGGCGCCAGGTCGTCGAGTTTGCCCTGCTGCATGAAGTTATCGATGATCGATACCTGCCGCTCGAGCCCTGGGTCGATGCCGTTGAGCAACACCTTGGACACCTTGCCGTCGTTGGTCAGCAGCCCCTGCATCTGGGTGAACGGCGCCACGGCCAGCACCTGCGGGTTCTGCTTGACCTTGGCGGCCAGGCTCGGCCAATCACTGATGGCTTCGCCGGTTTCGAGGGTCGCGTGGGGCACCATGCCCAGCACGCGGGTGCGCATCTCATGGTCGAAGCCGTTCATCACCGACAGTACGACGATCATCACGACCACGCCAAGGGCCAGCCCGATGATGGACGTCAGGGAAATGAACGATACGAAATGATTGCGACGCTTTGCACGGGTATAACGCGTGCCGATAAATACGAAGAGAGGTCTGAACATGTCGGGGCTTGTTCGGAGGGAAAAGGAACGTCCTTGTGGCGGGGGTCTCAAACCAGCTTTACACTCAGACCACCGCCGCTACCATGGGTTCGCCATGTCGACATTAGATGAAGAAGATCGCCGCGAATACTACCGTATCGAGGACACGATCGCACTGGAAATTCGGCCCCTGTCCATTCCTGAAGCTGCTGGCCAGGAAGTGTTGCAGGATGCTTCTCCATTGTTCAATCTGCTCAGCGAACTGCACCTGAGCGAATTCGAGTCACAGCACCTGCTGCGCCAGATCAGCGAGCGCGAACGCAGCATCGCGGCGTACCTCAAGGCAATGAACAAACGCATCGACCTGCTCAGCCAGGTCATTGCCCTGACGGTGCTCGGCGAAATCGGTGAACCGCAGCCGGTGATCATTTCCGAAGGCGGCGTCGACTTCCAGTACCCCACACCGATCGCGGTTGGCGCCCATCTGTCGATCAAACTGGTGCTGATGCCGCAAGCTCTCGGCTTACTGCTCCGGGCACGGGTCACCCACTGCGACCCCAAGGGCGGCGGCTACGACGTGGGCACCGAGTTCGAACGCCCGACCGACGCCCAGCGCCAGTTGCTGGCCCGCTACATCCTGCAGAAACAGGCGCAAGAACGACGCCTGGCCCGGGAACTGAACGAATCAGGTATCAATAAGGAAGAACCGTGACCCTCATTTATGGCCACCGCGGCGCCAAGGGCGAAGCGCCGGAAAACACCCTGACCGGTTTTCAGGAGTGCCTCAAGCACGGCGTACGCCGTTGCGAGCTGGACCTGCATCTTTCGATGGACGGCGAGTTGATGGTGATCCACGACCCGACCCTCAAGCGCACAACGGATCGCCGGGGCAAGGTGGTGGAGCATTCCGCCGCCGAACTGGTGACCTACGATGCACGCAAGGGTGGCCCGGGCTGGATCAAGCCGTGCCCAATCCCACGCCTGGAAGAGTTGTTCGAGAAGTGTGACTTCGAGCATTGGCAACTGGAGGTCAAGAGCGCCTCGCGCACCCGCGCCGCAGCCACGGTATTGGGCATCCGTGAAATGGCCCAGCGTTTTGGGCTGCTGGACAAGATCACCATCACCTCCAGCTCCCGGGAAGTGCTCAAGGCGGCCCTGGACCTGACCCCGGACATCTCTCGCGGACTGGTGGCCGAGTACGCCTGGCTCGACCCGTTGAAGGTCGCCCAGAGCTACGGCTGCGAGATTCTGGCGTTGAACTGGACCCTGTGCACGCCCGAACGCCTGGTCAAGGCCCAGCGTCAGGGGCTGCATGTGTCGGTGTGGACCGTCAACGAGCCCGCGCTGATGCGCAGGCTCGCCGACTTTGGCGCTGACAGCCTGATTACAGACTTTCCCGGTTTGGCCACTGCCACGCTCGAGAACTGCTGAAATCGGTCTCCCCGGCCGGCTCAGGCCACCGGCCGGAGCCGCTCAAAAAAGCCGGTTGAGCCCGTCATAGGCCGCTACCCGATAGGCTTCGGCCATGGTCGGGTAGTTGAACGTGGTGTTGACGAAGTACTTCAGCGTGTTCAATTCGCCCGGCTGGTTCATGATCGCCTGGCCGATGTGCACGATCTCCGACGCCTGATAGCCGAAGCAGTGCACGCCCAGCACTTCCAGGGTCTCGCGGTGGAACAGGATCTTCAGCATACCTTGCGGCTCACCGGCGATCTGCGCCCGCGCCATGCTCTTGAAGAACGCCTTGCCCACTTCGTAAGGCACCTTGGCCTGGGTCAGCTCCTGCTCGTTCTTGCCGATCGAGCTGATCTCCGGAATGGTGTAGATGCCGGTCGGCACGTCGTTGACGAAGCGCCAGCTGCCATTGTCGACAATGCTGCCGGCGGCCGAACGGCCCTGGTCGTGGGCGGCACTGGCCAGGCTCGGCCAGCCGATCACGTCACCGGCACCGTAGATGTTCGGTACGCAAGTGCGGTAGTTCTCGTCGACTTCGATCTGGCCACGGCTGTTGACCTTCACGCCGATGTTTTCCAGGCCCAGGGTGTCGGTGTTGCCGGTACGGCCGTTACACCAGAGCAAGGCGTCGGCCTTGATCTTCTTGCCGGACTTGAGGTGCAGGATCACACCATTGTCGACGCCTTCGACGCGGTCGTAGTCTTCGTTATGGCGCACGGTGATGTTGTTGTTGCTGAAGTGATAGCTCAGGGCCTGGGAGATTTCCGAGTCCAGGAAGCTCAGCAACTGACCACGGTTATCCACCAGCTCCACCAGCACACCCAGGCCGCTGAAGATCGAGGCGTATTCGCAACCGATCACCCCGGCGCCGTAGACGATCAGTTTGCGCGGGGTGTGGCCCAGGCTCAGGATGGTGTCGCTATCGTAGATGCGCGCGTGGTTGAAATCGATGTCGGCCGGGCGATACGGGCGTGAACCGGTGGCGATGATGATGTGCTTGGCCACCAGTTTCTCGACCACACCATTGCCGCAGACCACTTCAACCGTCTGCTCATCGGCGAAGCTGCCGGTGCCGAAGAACACGTCGACACGATTGCGGGCGTAGTAACCGGTGCGCGAGGCCACCTGCTTGGAGATCACCTTCTCGGCACTCTTGAGCACGTCCGGGAAGGAGAACCAGCGCGGCTCGCCGATGGCCCGGAACATCGGGTTGGTGTTGAACTGCATGATCTGCCGGACCGAGTGACGCAAGGCCTTGGACGGGATGGTACCCAAGTGGGTGCAGTTGCCGCCGACCTGCCGACGGCTGTCGACCATCGCCACCTTGCGCCCTGCCTTGGCCGCGTTCATTGCCGCGCCTTCCCCCGCCGGGCCGGAGCCCAGTACCACCACGTCGTAGTTGTAGACAGCCATGCGTACTCCTCAGAACAGGCCGTGGCGCCTCACTTGGCACCGACGGCTAAATCATGCCGGCCTGCGGCATGAAGGAACAATTTGGGGCCGGTTCACGAGCCCGGCCACAGTCTATAGAAGCGTCAACGCCGCGCACATTACCCCTTGGTCGCGTCGTAGGCTAGTTTTGCCTGCGCTATTTCGCCACAGGCATGCTTTCACAGCGCTGTCATCATTGCATGACCTTATCTCAAGTTCGCCTGAATCAATGTGGCGAGGGAGCTTGCTCCCGCTTGAGTGCGAAGCGCTCAAAAAAGAGGGTTGCTGCGCAACCCAGCGGGAGCAAGCTCCCTCGCCACGGATTATTTACGCCCTAAGCGAACAACATTGCTGGCATCACTGGTTTGTTCCACGAATGATCCGTTCAAACACATCGTTGGTGCGGGTGACAAAACGATTGCCATCGCGCACCACGAAAAATACCCCGATACCGTGCTTTTCGGCATAGTCCCAACCCCGTTCAGGCCCGAGAATCAACAACAGCGTCGATAGTCCATCGGCCATCAACGCCGAAGGATGAATCACTGTGACCGACGCGAGATTGTGTAGGACTGGTGTACCGGTGCGCGCATCAAACGTGTGGGAATAACGCCTGCCGCCCTGTTCGAAATATTTACGGTAGTCACCCGAGGTGGAAACCCCGTAGCCGTTGACCTCAATGACACGCTCGGCCACTTGCCGATCATCCCGGGGTTCTTCCAGGGCGATACGCCAGGCCGAGCCATCGGGTTTGCGCCCGACGGCCTTGAGCTCACCGGTGGCTTCGGCCAGGTAACTGTCGACGCCCAAGGCCTGGAGCCTGGCGGCGATGCGGTCGACGGCATAACCGGCGGCGATACTGTTGAAGTCGACCTCCACCGCGGCGTCCTTGCACAACCGGTCGCCCTCAATACGCAAATGACCGTGACCGACGCGCTGGCGCACCAAGGCCAACGCCTCGGTACTCGGCACTTGTTCTTCCCGGGACTGGGGCCCGAAGCCCCACAGGTTCAGCAACGGCTCCACGGTCAGGTCGAAAGAGCCATCGCTTTGAACCGACAACTGCTCGCCCACGCGGATCAACTCCAGGATCGGGCCAGGCATGATCTGACAGCTATCGGCCGGCAACGCATTGAAACGTTCGACGTCCGAGTCGCTGCGATAGGTCGAGAATTGCCGATCCACTTCGGCAAGGATGTTTTCCACCTCGGCCTGAACCTCTTTCGGACCCGGCCCGGCGGAATGCCTGACGTACTGAATGGAATAATGACTGCCCATGGTCGGCCCATCGAAGCGTTCCAGCGTGTCGCCGTTGCCGCAACCGGACAACACGCCGGCCAGCACCACAACCCCAATCCATCGTCCAGTTAACAAATCTTCATCTCCCCTCAAAACCGCGCCGGCCATTATGGGCTTCAGCGCACGCAAAAACCTGTGGGGGCCGATGGAACCTTGTGGGAGCAAAGCTTGCTCGCGATGAACGATGACACGGTCTCGCAGTTAAACCGTGTCGACTGCATCGCGAGCAAGCTTTGCTCCCACAGGTTCCCACAAGGCTTCCACTGGGGTACGGCGCTTTCATACAAGATTGTCAGAGTGAGTACCTACACATGCCTTCCAATACGAGCAACGGCAAGGCGATTTTTCGCGTTGTCAGCGGCAACTTCCTGGAGATGTTCGACTTCATGGTCTACGGCTTCTACGCCACGGCCATCGCCAAGACGTTCTTCCCCGCCGACAGTGCGTTCGCCTCGCTGATGCTGTCCCTGGCCACGTTTGGTGCAGGGTTCTTGATGCGCCCCCTCGGGGCGATTTTTCTCGGCGCCTACATCGACCGCCACGGACGCCGCAAAGGCTTGATCATCACCCTGATGCTGATGGCCATGGGTACCATACTGATCGCCTGCGTACCGGGCTACGCAGTCCTCGGCGTGGCGGCCCCCTTGCTGGTCCTGCTGGGCCGCTTGCTGCAAGGCTTCTCCGCTGGCGTGGAACTCGGAGGCGTATCGGTTTACCTGGCAGAAATTTCCACGCCGGGGCGCAAGGGTTTCTTTGTCAGTTGGCAATCGGCCAGCCAGCAGGCTGCCGTGGTGTTTGCCGGCCTGTTGGGGGTTGGCCTCAATCACTGGCTGAGTCCCCAGGAGATGGGCGACTGGGGCTGGCGCGTACCGTTCCTGGTGGGCTGCATGATTGTGCCGGCAATATTCATGATCCGTCGTTCACTGGAGGAAACACCTGAGTTCCAGGCGAGAAAACATCGTCCTAGCCTGTCGGAAATTGTCCGCTCCATCGGTCAGAACTTCGGCATCGTCTTGGCAGGCATGGCGCTGGTGGTGATGACCACCGTATCGTTCTACCTGATCACCGCTTACACACCGACCTTCGGCAAGGCCGAGCTGAACCTGTCGGACCTGGATGCACTGCTGGTCACGGTGTGCATCGGCTTGTCGAATTTCTTCTGGCTGCCGGTGATGGGGGCGTTTTCCGACAAGATCGGACGCAAACCCCTGTTGCTCGGTGCGACTGTCCTGGCGATCCTGACGGCCTATCCGGCACTGTCCTGGCTGGTGGCGAACCCCAGCTTCAGCCATTTGCTGATCGTCGAGCTGTGGTTGTCGTTCCTGTATGGATCCTACAACGGTGCCATGGTCGTGGCCTTGACGGAAATCATGCCGGTCGAGGTGCGCACCACCGGTTTCTCCCTGGCCTACAGCCTGGCGACAGCGACGTTCGGCGGGTTTACTCCGGCGGCCTGTACCTACCTGATTCATGTGCTCGACAACAAGGCTGCACCGGGGATATGGCTCAGTGGCGCGGCGGTGCTGGGGTTGATTGCGACCCTGGTGCTGTTCAAGGGCAATCGGCATGAACTGCGCACTGAACAAGCCTCGATAGTCGGCGGCGCCTGAAAAATCGTCATCGCGAGCAGGCTCGCTCCCACATTTGATCACATACATCAGCAACAACTCGGTCAACTGTGGGAGCGAGCCTGCTCGCGATGAGGCCAGCCCAGCCAACAAAAAACCTGCAGACAAAAAAACGCCCCGACAAGTCGGGGCGTTTTCACAAGCAGCTAAGGCTTAGCGCGGGAACGCTGGCGGGTTTACCCCGGCCATGTCTTCCATCACGCGAACCACCTGGCAGCTGTAACCGAATTCGTTGTCGTACCAGACGTACAGGACAACGCGGTTGTCTTGGCTGATGGTGGCTTCAGCATCCACGACACCGGCGTGGCGCGAGCCCACGAAGTCGGTGGAGACCACTTCCTGGGAATTGACGAAGTCGATCTGCTTATGCAGCTCGGAGTGCAGCGCCATGTAGCGCAGGTACTCGTTCATCTCTTCACGGGTGGCGGCTTTCTCAAGGTTCAGGTTGAGAATGGCCATCGACACGTTCGGCGTCGGCACGCGGATCGCATTGCCGGTCAGCTTGCCGGCCAGTTCAGGCAGGGCCTTGGCGGCGGCGGTGGCGGCACCGGTCTCGGTGATGACCATGTTCAGCGCGGCGCTGCGACCACGGCGGTCGCCCTTGTGGAAGTTATCGATCAGGTTCTGGTCGTTGGTGTACGAGTGAACCGTTTCAACGTGACCGTTGACGATGCCGAACTTGTCGTTCACAGCCTTGAGCACCGGCACGATGGCGTTGGTGGTGCAAGAGGCGGCGGAGACGATCTTGTCGTCAGCGGTGATGTCGCCGTGGTTGATGCCGTGGACGATGTTCTTCAGCTTGCCCTTGCCAGGCGCGGTCAGGACAACGCGGTCGATACCCGGGCAGGCCAGGTGCTGGCCCAGGCCATCGGCGTCACGCCATACACCGGTGTTGTCCACCAGCAGTGCGTCCTTGATACCGTACTGGGTGTAGTCCACCTCGGTCGGGTTCTTCGCGTAGATCACCTGGATCAGGTTGCCGTTGGCGGTGATGGTGTTGTTTTCTTCGTCGATGGTGATGGTGCCGTTGAACGAACCATGGACCGAATCGCGACGCAGCAGGCTGGCACGCTTGGTCAGGTCGTTCTCGGCGCCCTTGCGCACCACGATGGCACGCAGGCGCAGGCCGTCGCCACCACCGGTTTTTTCGATCAGGATGCGCGCCAGCAGACGGCCAATACGACCGAAGCCGTACAGGACCACGTCGGTGCCTTTGCGAGCCGAAACGTTCTGCTGGCCAACCACATCAGCCAACTCTTCACGAACGAACTGCTCGGCGCTACGGCCGTTGCCTTCGTTGCGGAACTTGAACGCCAACTTGCCCAGATCCACCGAAGCCGCGCCGAGCTTGAGCTCGCTCATGGCTTTGAGCAGAGGGAATGTTTCGTGGACGGAGAGTTCGCTGTCGTCGGAAGAACGGTGGCGAGCAAAGCGGTGGGCTTTGAGGATCGCGATGACAGACTGGTTGATCAGGCTGCGGCCATAGATCGAGCTCACCACGTTGTTATTGCGGTAGAGCTGACCGATGAGAGGGATCATCGCTTCTGCGAGAGCTTCACGATCAATCCATTCACCAAGACACTGGTCGGGCTTCTGAGTCACGGTAACCTTCCACATGTAGGGGCTGAAAAAAGGGGCTACATTATGCCGCCGAGTCCTCGGCTGAGCAATGCGCGCCTGTCGCACCGTGGTTTTCCTGTCTGCCTGGGTAGTCTGCGACTGACAGCAGCCCCCTTCCCCCGCTACAATTGCCGACTTTGTCGCAACGCTGGAGCTCAACCTTCCGTGCCCGTTCTGCGTCTTCCGCTTCTCCCTGCCGCGGCAGGTAAACAGCACTGGGGCAACCTGCCCGGTGCCGCCCTGAGCCTGGCCATCGCCGAGGCTGCCAGCGCTGCAAAGCGTTTCACCCTGCTGCTGACCGCCGACAGCCAAAGCGCCGAGCGGCTGGAACAGGAGCTGAGTTTCTTCGCTCCGGATTTGCCGGTCTTGCATTTCCCGGACTGGGAAACCCTGCCCTACGATCTGTTTTCGCCACACCAGGACATCATTTCCCAGCGAATCGCCAGCCTTTATCGGCTGCCGGAGCTCAGTCATGGCGTTTTGGTAGTGCCGATCACCACGGCCCTACATCGCCTGGCACCGACCCAGTTCCTGCTCGGTAGCAGCCTGGTGCTGGACATCGGCCAGAAGCTCGATGTCGAGCAAATGCGCACCCGCCTCGAGGCCACTGGCTATCGCTGCGTCGACACGGTGTACGAGCACGGCGAGTTCGCGGTACGCGGCGCCTTGATCGATCTGTTCCCGATGGGCAGCAAGCTGCCTTATCGCATCGACCTGTTCGATGACGAAATCGAGACCCTGCGCACCTTCGATCCGGAAAACCAGCGCTCCATCGACAAAGTGCAATCGATCCGCCTGTTGCCGGCCAAGGAGTTCCCGCTGCAGAAGGAAGCCGTGACCCGCTTCAAGGCACGCTTTCGCGAGCGCTTCGATGTGGATTTTCGCCGTTGCCCGATTTTCCAGGACCTGAGCAGCGGGATTACTCCCGCCGGCATCGAGTACTACTTGCCACTGTTTTTCGAAGAAACCTCCACCCTGTTCGATTACCTGCCCCAGGACACCCAGGTGTTCTCCCTGCCGGGCATCGAGCAAGCAGCGGAAAACTTCTGGAACGACGTGCGCAACCGCTACGAAGAGCGTCGCGTCGATCCTTCCCGGCCTTTATTGCCGCCAGCCGAGCTGTTCCTGCCGGTGGAGGACTGTTTTGCCCGCCTCAAGAGCTGGCCGCGGGTGGTGGCGAGCCAGCAGGACGTGGAGACCGGTGTCGGTCGTGAACGCTTCCCGGCCAAAGCGTTGCCGGACCTGGCCATCGAAGCCAAGGCCACGCAGCCACTGGCAGCGCTGGCTGGCTTTCTCGACACATTCCCCGGTCGCGTATTGTTCACCGCCGAAACCGCGGGTCGTCGCGAAGTGCTGTTGGAGCTGCTTGAACGCCTGAAGCTGCGACCGAAGACGGTGGACAACTGGCCGGACTTCGTCGCCGGCAAGGATCGCCTGGCGATTACCATCGCCCCGCTGGACGAAGGACTGGTACTCGATGACCCCGCCCTCGCGCTGGTCGCCGAAAGCCCGTTGTTCGGCCAGCGCGTCATGCAACGTCGCCGTCGCGAGAAACGCGCCGACGCCGCCAACGACGCCGTCATCAAGAACCTCACAGAACTTCGCGAAGGTGCGCCCGTGGTGCACATCGACCACGGCGTGGGCCGCTACCTGGGCCTGGCGACCCTGGAGATCGACAATCAGGCCGCTGAATTCCTCACACTGGAATACGCCGAGGGCGCCAAGCTCTATGTGCCGGTGGCGAACCTGCACCTGATCGCCCGCTACACTGGCAGCGACGACGCCCTGGCCCCACTGCATCGCCTGGGCTCGGAAACCTGGCAGAAAGCCAAACGCAAGGCGGCCGAACAGGTGCGCGACGTGGCCGCCGAACTGCTGGACATCTACGCCCGGCGCGCAGCTCGTGAGGGCTATGCCTTCGCCGATCCGAAAGCCGACTACGAAACCTTCAGCGCCGGTTTCCCGTTCGAAGAAACCGTCGACCAGCAGACCACCATCGAAGCGGTGCGCGCCGACATGCTCGCGCCCAAGCCCATGGACCGGCTGGTGTGTGGCGACGTCGGCTTCGGCAAGACCGAAGTGGCGATGCGCGCCGCGTTCATCGCCGTGCACGGTGGCAAGCAGGTGGCGATCCTGGTGCCGACCACCCTGCTCGCCCAGCAGCACTACAACAGTTTCCGCGACCGCTTCGCCGACTGGCCGGTGACCGTGGAAGTCATGAGCCGTTTCAAATCCACCAAGGAAGTGAATGCCGCCGTGGCCGACCTGGCCGAAGGCAAGATCGACATCGTCATCGGCACGCACAAGCTGCTGCAGGACGACGTGAAGATCAAAAACCTGGGGCTGGTGATCATCGACGAGGAGCACCGCTTTGGTGTGCGCCAGAAAGAGCAGCTCAAGGCCCTGCGCAGCGAAGTCGACATCCTGACCCTGACGGCCACGCCGATCCCACGCACATTGAACATGGCCGTGTCGGGCATGCGCGACCTGTCGATCATCGCCACGCCGCCGGCCCGGCGCCTGTCAGTGCGCACGTTCGTGATGGAGCAGAACAAAAGCACGGTCAAGGAAGCCTTGCTGCGTGAGCTGCTGCGTGGCGGCCAGGTCTATTACCTGCACAACGACGTGAAGACCATCGAGAAATGCGCCGCCGACCTGGCCGAACTGGTGCCGGAAGCCCGTATCGGCATCGGCCACGGGCAGATGCGCGAACGCGAACTCGAGCAGGTGATGAGCGACTTCTACCACAAGCGCTTCAATGTGCTGATCGCCTCGACCATCATCGAGACCGGCATCGACGTGCCGAGCGCCAACACCATCATCATCGAGCGCGCCGACAAATTCGGCCTGGCCCAGTTGCACCAGCTGCGCGGCCGGGTCGGGCGTAGCCACCACCAAGCCTATGCCTACCTGTTGACCCCGCCACGCCAGCAGATCACCCCGGATGCGGAAAAGCGCCTGGAAGCCATCGCCAATACCCAGGACCTCGGCGCCGGTTTCGTGCTGGCCACCAACGACCTGGAAATCCGTGGCGCCGGCGAATTGCTCGGCGACGGCCAGAGCGGTCAGATCCAGGCCGTCGGTTTCACCCTGTACATGGAAATGCTCGAACGAGCGGTCAAGTCGATCCGCAAGGGCGAACAGCCGAACCTCGACCAACCCCTGGGCGGCGGGCCGGAAATCAACCTGCGGGTGCCGGCACTGATCCCGGAAGACTATCTGCCGGATGTCCACGCGCGGCTGATTCTCTACAAACGCATCGCCTCGGCCAGCGACGAGGAAGGCCTCAAGGACCTGCAAGTGGAGATGATCGACCGCTTCGGCCTGTTGCCGGAACCGACCAAGAACCTGGTGCGCACCACGCTGCTCAAGCTCAAGGCCGAACAGCTGGGCATCAAGAAAGTCGATGGCGGCCCCAACGGTGGCCGGATCGAGTTCGAGGCCCAGACGCCGGTCGACCCACTGGTGCTGATCAAGCTGATCCAGGGCCAACCCAAACGCTACAAGTTCGAAGGCGCCACGATGTTCAAGTTCATGGTGCCCATGGAACGCCCGGAAGAGCGTTTCAATACCGTAGAAGCGCTGTTCGAGCGCCTCACTCCGACCACTGCTTGAAGGACGCCACATGCGCCTGTTTCGCTCACTGACCTTGCTGTTGACCCTGGTCGCCCCCCTGGCGTTTGCCGACGACCTGTATCAGGTTGAAATGATTCTGGTGCGCCAGAATGCCGAGCCGGCGATCATCAGTCGCGCCGCACCGGAAGACTGGGACGCCGGCGCGCAACGCCTGGGTGCCGATAGCCAGCGTACGCCGGCCCTGGGCAACATCGTCGAGAAACTCAACGCCAGCGGCCAATACACGGTATTGATGCACAAGGCCTGGCAACAGACCCTCGGTGAACAGGGCCGCAAAGTCGCCATCAGCGACGGTGCCGAGCAGTTCGGGCAATTCCCTATCGAAGGCACCCTGGAGCTGAAACTGGGTCGTTTCACCGACGTGGATGCCGATTTCTGGGTCAACCAGATCAACACCAATGGCCTGGTCACCGCCAGCGAGCGCCTCAAGCAACAGAGCCACACCAAGAATGGCCAACTGAACTTCCTCGACAACGGTCATCTCGGCCTGTTGATCAAGATCACCTCGCTGACCGCGCCCGCGCCACGGCAGGCACCTGAAGTCATTCCGGACTGATTGGCGCGCCTATGCCCTCGCCCCTGAGCAAACCCCTGGCACCTTCCTGGGTCAATCGATTCAAGGAACAGAGCCTGGAGCGCGGGCGCCGTTATGCGCTGGAAAACCGCGTCAGGATCGTCGAGGCCGGCGACAGCACCATCACCGCCAGTTGCGAAGGCTCTGGCGGCAACGTCTACCGTCAGACCATTCGCCTTAAAGAGTCAGCCAAGGGCGCGCTGATTCTGCTCGAAGCCGCTTGCTCCTGCCCGGTGCGTATCAACTGCAAGCATTGCGCGGCAGTGTTGCTGCAAGTCCAGGAAACCCTGGCCTACCCGGCCGCCGAAAAAGACGCGCAGTTGCTGGAGAAACTCCAGGCGGTGCTGGACAACCGCAGCCCCAAGGCCCCGCCGCAAGTGCTGGTGGATAACGTGCAGCCGGTACCGCGGCTGTGGCTGGCCAGCATCGAGTTCAGCGCCTTCGAGCCACGCAACGGCAAGATGCAACGCTACATCCAACACCGCGCGGCCCTGTCCTTCAGTTACCTGGACGAATACGTCAGCGGCCAGCGCAACACCGACGTGCTGATTCGCCAGGAAACCCAGACGCTGCGGATAAAACGCCACACCGATGTGGAGCAGTCCTACCGCGAACAGCTGCGAATCCTCGGTTTCAAGGTCGCGACCCGACAAAGCAAGGCCTTGCCGGAAAGCGCCGGGGAACTGTACGAGATGGTCAACGACAGCGCCTGGTTGACCTTCACCCTCAACGACCTGCCGAAACTCCGTAGCCAGGGCTGGGAATTGCAGATCGACGAGGACTTCGGCTTCGACCTGACGGCGGTGGACGAGTGGTACGCCACTGTCGAGGAAACGCCGGAGCGGGACTGGTTCGACCTGGAACTGGGGATCATCGTCAACGGTGAGCGCCTGAGCCTGTTGCCGATCCTGCTGAACCTGATGCGTTCGCACATCGAACTGTTCAACCCGGAACGCCTGGCCCGGCGCCGTGACGACGAACTTATCCTGGTCAACCTGCCCAACCGCCCGAACTCGGAGTTCGGCCCACAGCAAGTGGCGCTGCCCTACGGCCGGCTGAAACCGGTGCTGGCGACCCTGGGCGAGTTTTACCTGCAAGAACCCGGCACCACCAAACTGCGCCTCAACAGTGCGGACGCCTTGCGCCTGAACCCACTGCAGGACATGCCGCTGACCTGGGAAGGTGGCGAACACATTCGCGGCCTGGCCCAACGCCTGCGGGATATCAAGGATTACACCGCCACCGCGCCAGAAGGCCTGAACGCGACACTGCGGCCTTATCAGCTCGAAGGCTTGAGCTGGATGCAATCGCTGCGTCAGCTGGAAGTCGGCGGCATTCTCGCGGACGACATGGGTCTGGGCAAAACCCTACAGACCCTGGCGCACATTCTCAGCGAAAAGAACGCCGGACGCCTCGACCGACCGTGCATGGTGGTCATGCCCACCAGCCTGATTCCCAACTGGCTCGACGAAGCGTCCCACTTCACGCCGCAACTCAAGGTGCTGGCGCTTTATGGGGCCGGGCGCAAAAAACACTTCGACCGACTGGCCGACTACGACCTGATCCTGACCACCTATGCGCTGCTGCCCAAGGATGTCGAACGTCTCGCCGCGCAGCCATTGCACGTGCTGATTCTCGATGAAGCCCAGTACATCAAGAACCCCACCAGCAAAGCCGCCCAGGCCGCCCGCGAGCTCAACGCCCGCCAGCGGTTGTGCCTCTCCGGTACACCACTGGAGAATCACCTGGGCGAATTGTGGTCGCTGTTCCACTTCCTGCTGCCGGGGTGGCTTGGGGACGTCAAGAGCTTCAACCGTGATTACCGTGTGCCTATCGAAAAACGTGGCAGCGATGTCAGACTCCAGCACCTCAACGGTCGGATAAAACCTTTCCTGTTGCGCCGGACCAAGGAACAAGTGGCGACGGAACTGCCACCCAAGACCGAGATCATCCATTGGGTCGAACTCAGCGATGCCCAGCGGGACGTCTACGAAACCATGCGCCTGGCGATGGACAAGAAAGTCCGTGACGAGATCACCCGCAAAGGCGTGGCCCGCAGCCAGATCATCATTCTTGAAGCGCTGCTCAAGCTGCGCCAGGTGTGTTGCGATCTACGCCTGATCAACGACGCCGCCCTGCCTGCCCGAGGCAGCACCTCGGGCAAGCTCGACAGCCTGATGGAAATGCTCGAAGAGTTGTTTGAAGAAGGCCGTCGGGTGCTGCTGTTTTCTCAGTTCACGTCCATGTTGGCGCTGATCGAAGATGAGCTGAAAAAGCGCGGGGTCGATTACGCGATCCTGACGGGTCAGACCCGGGACCGACGCACGCCGGTCAAAGAATTCCAGAGCGGCAAGCGTCAGATCTTTCTGATCAGCCTGAAGGCCGGGGGTGTAGGCCTGAACCTGACCGAGGCCGACACGGTGATTCACTACGACCCGTGGTGGAACCCCGCCACCGAAAACCAGGCGACCGACCGTGCCTACCGTATCGGCCAGGAAAAACCAGTGTTCGTCTACAAGCTGATTGCCCGAGGCACGGTGGAAGAGAAAATCCAGCTGCTGCAAAAGGAAAAATCCGACCTCGCGGCCGGCGTGCTGGACGGACGCGTGGCCGGGGATTGGAAATTGCAGAGCGACGATATCGAAGCGTTGTTCGCGCCGCTGCCGGACAAACTGGAAAAGCGCTGATCCACAGCGCTCCCCCATTGCTTAGCGCTAGTCGATCAGTTGGGCAGCTCTCAACGCGCCCAGTGCCGCCAGCCAGCGCGGGTCCTGGCGGTATTCAGTGGAGGCATAGGCCTGGCCGCGCATGCGGGCGATCCGCGCCGAAGGCTTGACCTTCAGGCGTTGGGCGGCGCTCAAGGCCAGCTCCGCGGCAGCGCGGTCATTGCACACAAGGCCCATGTCGCAACCCGCCGTCAACGCTGCCTCGATACGACTGGCAGCATCGCCGACCACATGAGCTCCAGCCATCGACAGGTCATCACTGAAGATCACACCCTCGAATTGCAACTCCCCGCGCAGGATGTCCTGCAACCAGCGACGGGAAAATCCGGCTGGATTGGCGTCAACCTGAGGATAAATGACATGGGCAGGCATGACCGCCGCAAGCTGCTTGCTCAGCTTGGCGAACGGCACCAGGTCGTTGGTGCGAATCTGCTCGAGACTGCGCTCATCGTTGGGAATAGCCACGTGGGAATCGGCCTCGGCCCAGCCATGCCCCGGGAAGTGCTTGCCGGTGGCCGCCATCCCCGCGGCGCTCATGCCACGGATGAAGGCACCGGCCAGCAACGCCGCGCGCTCGGGGTCGCCTTCAAAGGAACGACTGCCGACGACGGCGCTGCGCTGGTAATCGAGGTCCAGCACCGGGGCAAAACTCAAGTCGAGACCGACCGCCAGCACTTCGGTGGCCATGATCCAGCCACACTGCTCGGCCAGGTATTCGGCATTCGGGTTGTCGGCTATCGCCCGCATCGCCGGTAACCGCACAAACCCCTGGCGCAGGCGCTGCACGCGACCACCCTCCTGATCGACCGCCAGCAAAAGGTCGGGACGGATGGCACGGATCGAGGCGCTCAATTCGCGCACCTGCCGTGGATGTTCGATGTTGCGCGCGAAAATAATCAGGCCACCCACTTCGGGCTGGCGCAACAGGTGGCGATCTTCGGCCGTCAGCCAGGTACCGGCGACATCCACCATCAACGAGCCTTGCAGGCCAGCAGTCATAGTATTTCCTTAATAACGATGAACCCCACAGGCACGACCGTGCCGCCGGGCTGCAGGGCCGGCAGGCAACGATTGTGGAATAAAATACAAAGCAGGTTCGAAACGAGAGTCGGCATGGGCGGCTAGCTTAGCGGATGTAGGCTGCCGCGCCCACCCGTCAAGCCTTGGCCAACACCGGGGCCGGGGCCGATTTGCTACGAGGGCGTAATTGTGCGGCAGCCATGGCCTCATCGGTGACACCGCTTTCGGCACGCATGCCGGCCGCCAGGAACGGCACCATCAGGCGCATCACCTGCTCGATCGACGTGTTCACGCCAAAATCGGTTTCAGCGATGGCCCGCAATGCCTTGATACCGGACATGCTGAATGCCGCAGCACCGAGCATGAAGTGCACCCGCCAGAACAACTCGATCGGCGGAATGCGCGGCGCGGCCTCATTGACCAGCAGCATGTAGCGGCGGAACACCTTGCCGTACATGTCTTCCAGATAACGCCGCAAGTGGCCCTGGCTCTGGCTGAAAGCCAAGCCTAGCAAACGCATGAAAATGGAAAGATCGTTACCACTGCGTGGCTGCACGGCAAGCGCTTGCTCGACCAGCATTTCCAGCAGTTCTTCCAGGGTCGGCTTGACGTCAGGCTTGGCCTGGCGCCGCTCCAGCTCGCGATCGAGGCTGAGGCAGAAAGGCCCGAGGAAACGCGAGAAAACCGCCTGGATAAGGGCTTTTTTCGAACCGAAGTGATAGTTCACCGCTGCCAGGTTCACCCCGGCCTTGCTGGTGATCAGACGCAACGAGGTTTCAGCGAAACCTTTTTCCGCGAACAACTGCTCGGCAGCATCGAGAATGCGTTCAACGGTTTCCGACTGGGCCATGGTTACTCCGCCTGACAAACACTTGTTTGAAACATACGTTTCAGCCCATGGGTTGTCAAGCCTGCCGGGGCGTTTTGCGAACGCCCGGTCACGTATTTAACCACACCTTTTCACGGGTGGTAGCCATGTCGTGTCCAACAGTCCGACCGACCGTCCAGCGGCCTGTGAAAAAAGGAGGATTGCCAAGCGGCGTCCACTGTATATAATCCCAGTCACTGTATAAAAAGACAGAGCGATCAATATGCTAAAGCTGACGCCACGCCAAGCAGAGATTCTGGCCTTCATCAAACGCTGCCTCGAAGACAACGGCTACCCGCCAACCCGTGCGGAAATCGCCCAGGAACTGGGTTTCAAGTCGCCCAACGCGGCTGAAGAACACCTCAAGGCGCTGGCGCGCAAGGGTGCGATCGAAATGACCCCGGGCGCATCCCGTGGCATTCGCATCCCCGGCTTCGAAGCCAAGGCCGACGAAACCACCTTGCCAATCATCGGCCGGGTGGCGGCAGGCGCACCGATCCTTGCCCAACAGCATGTCGAGGAATCCTGCAACATCAATCCTTCGTTCTTCCATCCTCGGGCCGATTACCTGCTTCGTGTACACGGCATGAGCATGAAGGACATCGGCATCTTCGACGGTGACCTCCTGGCCGTCCACACCACCCGCGAAGCCCGCAATGGCCAGATCGTAGTGGCGCGAATTGGCGACGAAGTGACCGTCAAGCGCTTCAAGCGCGACGGCAGCAAGGTCTGGCTCATCGCCGAGAACCCTGAGTTCGCGCCCATCGAAGTGAACCTGAAAGATCAGGATCTGGTCATCGAAGGCTTGAGTGTCGGCGTCATTCGCCGCTAAAGGAGGCTTTATGCAGTTCCCTCACACACCACAACACACACAACTTCCGCTGTTCGAGGCATTCATGGCTCAACCGCTGGTTCCAGTCCTGAAAGAGGTCATCGAGTCGCCGTGGAGCGTCGAGCCCGAGGCTTTCAGCGAACTGTCGTTACGTGGTGCGGCTGGAAACTGCCTGAACCTGTTGGCGCCGATTCTGCGGGAACTCAGCCAGGACCAGGACGCTCGCTGGTTGACGCTGATCGCGCCGCCGGCCAGCGTTACCCAGGCCTGGCTGCGGGATGCCGGCCTGAACCGCGAACGCATTCTACTGTTGCAGCCGCGAGGCACCCAAAGCGCCCAACAGTTGACCTGCGAAGCATTGCGCCTGGGCCGTAGCCACACCGTGGTCAGTTGGCTCAATCCACTGACCACGACCGCACGGCAACAGTTGATCAGCGCCGCCCGTATTGGGGACGCACAAAGTCTGAATATTCGATTGGGTTAAAACAAACGCGGGGCTTCTCCAAGACAGAGAAGCCGGCCAGTCATACTATTCAAAAAAGCCGACAGGCGGGATCAATGAAGAACCCGCGGCCCCTCTTCCTTGTTGAATTCGCCTTCAACCAGGCGACCTGCCATCTGGACGCCCACGCTCAGCATCGCCTTGGCGACTTCGACGTGTTGGCCCTGAAGGAATACCTTGGCATCTTCGGAGAAGTTCAGGGTCACCAGAGAACCTTCGTCCTCAGCCCTGCGCAGCTCGATGCGGCCATCAGGAAGTTCGACAATTTCTAGAAAGGACGTAGGCATAAAAGTCTGTTCTCCACGAAAGGCGAGGATTATATAGTCATCGGCCAGGCTCCGCTCGGGATCTTGACCAAGCGTCATCAACGAGCGTAACGGGCCGTGGGGAAACTCAGCACTCGTTCAACCCTTCACGAAAGCGTATCGCCAGGCTCTTGAGGTTCTGGCGCCAGCTCTCCAGCTCCTCCCGGCTCAACTCCTGCTCAGGTTCTTGCTCATCCAGATTGACCGCCACGATCAACGGCTGGGTCACGTCCCCCTTGGGCTTGCGCGGGGCCCGGGGCGGCTCGAACAGCGCCGCATGGGCCGCCAATAGCTTCGCCAGCCAGGTTTCCGGATTGTGCGCCAGCTCGACCATTTCGGCCAATTCCGGAATAGCGATGGTTTCCAGCACCTCGCGGGTCAACAACAACTCGGCCCGCGACGCGTTCGCTTGCGGCAGGCGATAGAAACCGGCGATTTCATGGCACAACCCCAACAGCGCACCGTAAAGGTGAAACAGCGCGGATTCGCGTCCTGCCTGGAGCAACGCCGGGGAATTCATCGCACGCCCATCCTCGGCCCTGGTGAGCGCTTCAAGCGACAGACCGGCGAAATAAATTTTCTGATTGGTGCGGGTATAGAGTTCGTGGGCCATGGTGGCGTCTCCCCAACGAAATGAAAGCTTCAAGCAAGTGGGACAGTGTCGTGGATCAACCGAGGCCACTGCAAGCCAAAAACAAGAAGGCCGCATGAAAACCTACGGGGTGTCATGCGGCCTTTTGCTCAGTTCAGGCTATAGGGACGGCTACGTCGCCCAGCGGGAGCAAGCTGCCTCGCCACGGGGAGCCCCCTAACTCAGGCAAGCGCCAGCGATCAGCGCTTGTCTTCAACCGTCCACTTACCGCCGTCGTAGTAGGCTTTCCAACCGGTCGGCTTGCCGTCGACTTCGGTCTGCACATATTGCTCCTTGGTCTTGCGGCTGTAGCGAATGACCGCTGGACGCCCTTCCGGATCCTTCTGCGGCGCGTCACAAAGAAAATGGTACTTCGGATCGATCTCGTCCTTGTGCGGCACGATCTCCATTACCAACGGTGCACGGGTCTCACGGTTTTTCGGGAACTGGCTGGCCGCCAGGAACAGGCCGGAGGCGCCGTCGCGCAGGATGTAGGTGTCATTGACCTTCTCGCACTTGAGTTCAGGCATCTTCACCGGGTCCATCTTCGGCGGCGCCGCGTCACCGCTCTTGAGCAGTTTGCGGGTGTTCTTGCAGGTCGGATTGGTGCACCCGAAGAACTTGCCGAAACGACCGGTCTTGAGCTGCATCTCACTGCCACACTTGTCGCATTCCAGGCTCGGACCTTCGTAGCCCTTGATGCGATAGGTGCCCTCTTCAATCTCGTAGCCGGCACAGTCCGGGTTGTTGCCGCAGATGTGCAGCTTGCGCTTTTCATCCAGCAGGTAGGCATCCATCGCCGTGCTGCAGATCGGGCAGCGATGCTTGCCGCGCAGCACCAGGGATTCCGACTCGCCCTCGTCGTCCGCGGCGATTTCGTCGCCCGGTACCAGGTTGACCGTCGCCTTGCAGCGCTCCTTGGGTGGCAGGCTGTAGCCCGAGCAACCGAGGAAGACACCTGTCGATGCCGTGCGAATTTGCATCGGACGCCCGCAGGTCAGGCACGGAATGTCGGTCATGACCGGCTGATTGGCCCGCATGCCATTGTCGGCGCTTTCAGCCACTTCGAGTTTTTTCTTGAAGTCGCCGTAGAACTCGTCGAGGACGTTTTTCCAGTCCCGCTCGCCCTGGGCCACATCGTCGAGGTTCTCTTCCATGCCGGCGGTGAAACCGTAGTCCATCAGGTTCGAGAAGCTCTCGGACAAACGTTCGGTAACAATGTCGCCCATCTTCTCCGAATAGAAACGACGGTTGTGCAGCGCTACATAGCCGCGATCCTGGATGGTGGAAATGATCGCCGCGTAGGTCGAAGGACGACCGATGCCGCGTTTTTCCATTTCCTTGACCAGGCTGGCTTCCGAATAACGAGCCGGTGGCTTGGTGAAGTGCTGGGTCGGATCAAGCTTGATCAGCTTCATCACGTCACCCTGGGCCATGTCCGGCAGGACGTCGTCATCCCCGGGCTTGGTGATTTGCGGCATGACGCGGGTGTAGCCGTCGAACTTCAAGATGCGGCCCTTGGCGCGCAGCTCGAAGTCGCCAGCACCGACGCTGACGGTAGTCGACAGGTATTGCGCCGGCAGCATCTGGCAGGCCAGGAATTGGCGCCAGATCAACTCGTAGAGACGCTCGGCGTCGCGCTCCATGCCCGACAGCTTGCTTGGCTCGGTATTGGCATCGGACGGACGAATCGCTTCGTGAGCCTCTTGTGCGCCTTCCTTGCTGCTGTAGACGTTCGGCGTGTCCGGCAGGTATTTCTTGCCGAACTCGCTTTCTATATAAGTGCGCGCCATCGCCACGGCATCGGCCGAGAGGTTGGTCGAGTCGGTACGCATATAAGTGATGTAGCCGGCTTCATATAGACGCTGGGCCATCATCATGGTTTTCTTCACGCCAAAACCCAGGCGGTTGCTCGCAGCCTGTTGCAGCGTGGAAGTGATGAACGGCGCCGACGGTTTGCTGCTGGTCGGCTTGTCCTCGCGCTTGACGATGCTGTAGCTGGAAGCCTTGAGCTTCTCCAGCGCAGCCATGGCCTGGGCTTCGTTGAGCGGCTAGAAGGCCTCACCCTTCTCGCGGGCCACCTCGAAACGCACGGTAGCGCCCTTGGCAGTGCCAAGGTCGGCGTGGACTTCCCAGTATTCTTCAGGGATAAACGCGCGGATCTCCCGCTCGCGCTCCACCACCAGCTTCACCGCGACCGACTGCACACGACCGGCAGACAGCCCGCGGGCGATCTTGGCCCACAACAGTGGCGAGACCATGTAGCCCACCACGCGATCGAGGAAACGACGCGCCTGCTGGGCGTTGACCCGATCGATATCCAGCTCGCCCGGCTGAGAGAAGGCTTCCTGGATGGCTTTCTTGGTGATTTCGTTGAACACCACGCGCTTGTAGCGGCTGTCGTCCCCACCGATGGCTTCGCGCAGGTGCCAGGCAATGGCTTCCCCTTCGCGGTCCAAGTCCGTTGCGAGATAGATGGTGTCAGCATCCTTGGCGAGCCGACGCAGCTCTTCGATGACCTTTTCCTTGCCTGGGAGGATCTCGTACTTGGCTTTCCAGCCATGTTCCGGATCGACCCCCATGCGTGAGACCAGCTGCTTGCGCGCCTTGTCTTTCGGCGACAGCGCCGGCGCTTCACCGGCAGCAGCCTTGCCGCGCTTGGCGGCTGGCTCCTTGCTGGCGCTAGCCGAACCGCTGGTGGGCAGGTCTCGGATATGGCCGATACTCGACTTCACCACGTATTGGTTGCCCAGATACTTGTTGATGGTCTTGGCCTTAGCCGGGGATTCCACAATGACCAGCGATTTGCCCATGGATCAGAAAATTCCTGAATTCTAAAAAGTGAAAGGCGGTTGGCGCCTGACGCGGCACCGCTATATATAGTGGCTGCAAGGTGAGGTCAAGCGCAGGGTTGCCCGCATACCGGCCTCAAGGCTTGGAAAAAATGCTCTCCTCGGCCTGCACCAAAGCAAAGCGTGGCACCTGTTCGCCGTCAACCTCGACGGACTCCTGGAACATGCTCAAGGGACGTACCCAAAAGCCGTAATCGCCATACAGGGCTTGATAGAAGACCACTTCTTCCTCGGTCTCGGAATGCCGCGCAATGCTGAATACGCGGTACTGCGGACCTTTATAATGTTGGTAGAGCCCAGGTTGTATCGGCATGCTTTGGCCCTCACTGAAATCTTTTCAAAATAAAAACAAAAATCTTTTTTACTAAACCCGGAAAAACAAAAACCGGGGCACTTGGCCCCGGCTTCCATCGACGCAACGCTTAGACGCGTTCGAAGACAGTGGCGATGCCCTGGCCGAGGCCAATGCACATGGTGGACACACCAAAGGTGCCGCCATTCTGCTTCATGACGTTGAGCAGCGTGCCGGAGATACGCGCACCGGAGCAACCGAACGGGTGACCCAGGGCGATCGCGCCGCCGTGCAGGTTAACCTTCTCGTTCATCTTGTCGAGCACTTTCAAATCTTTCAGCACTGGTAGGGCCTGTGCGGCGAAAGCTTCGTTGAGCTCGAAGAAGTCGATATCAGCAATACCCAGGCCTGCACGCTTCAAGGCTTTCTGCGTGGCCGGTACTGGACCATAGCCCATGATCGCCGGATCCACACCCGCCACGGCCATCGAACGAATCACCGCCATCGGCTGGATACCCAGGTCCTGGGCGCGCTGGGCCGACATCACGATCATGCACGAGGCACCGTCGGTGATCTGCGACGAAGTACCGGCTGTCACGGTGCCGCCCTTTGGATTGAATGCCGGCTTGAGGGCCGCCAGGCTTTCCAGGGTGGTTTCCGGACGAATGGTTTCGTCGTAGTCGAACAGTTTCAGGAAACCGTTCTCGTCGTAGCCCTGCATCGGGATGATCTCATCCTTGAACTTGCCTTCCACGGTCGCCTTGTGGGCGAGCTGGTGGGAGCGCACGCCAAAGGCGTCCTGCTGCTCGCGGGTGATGCCGTGCATCTTGCCAAGCATTTCCGCGGTCAGGCCCATCATGCCCGAAGCTTTTGCCGCGTACAGCGACATGTGTGGGTTCGGGTCGACACCATGCATCATGCTCACGTGGCCCATGTGCTCGACCCCGCCGACGACGAACACGTCACCGTTGCCAGTCATGATCGCCTGGGCGGCGGTGTGCAACGCACTCATGGACGAACCGCACAGGCGGCTGACAGTCTGGCCGGCCGCCGTGTGAGGGATCTGGGTCATCAGCGAGGCCATGCGGGCGATGTTCCAGCCCTGCTCCAGGGTCTGGTTCACACAGCCCCAGATCACGTCTTCGACTTCGTTGGGGTCGACCTTGACGTTGCGCTCCAGCAGCTTGCTGATCAGGTGCGCCGACATGTCTTCGGCGCGGGTGTTGCGGTGCATGCCGCCCTTGGAGCGGCCCATCGGCGTACGACCGAAGTCGACAATCACGACGTCTCTAGGATTCAAGCTCATAAATGTTCTCTCGCTCTAGTCGTTGGGCGCTTAACCGAAGAAGCTCTGGCCGTTCTTGGCCATTTCACGCAGCTTCGCAGTCGGGTGGTACAGCGCGCCCAGATCAGCGTACTGGTCAGCCAGGGCAACGAACTTGGCCACACCGATCGAATCGATGTAGCGCAGCGCACCGCCACGGAATGGAGGGAAACCGATACCGTAGACCAGCCCCATGTCGGCTTCGGCGGCGGTTTCGACAATGCCGTCTTCCAGGCAACGCACGGTTTCGAGGCACAGCGGGATCATCATCCAGTTGATGATGTCCTCGTCGGTGACTTCGCGCTGCTCGTAGACGATCGGCTTGAGCACTTCCAGTACCGACGAGTCGGCGACTTTCTTCTGCTTGCCGCGCTTGTCGGTCTCGTAGGCGTAGAAGCCCTTGCCGTTCTTCTGGCCCAGGCGCTTGGCCTCGTAGAGCACGTCGACGGCCGAACGGCGGTCGTCCTTCATGCGATCCGGGAAGCCTTCAGCCATGACGTCGCGACCGTGGTGGCCGGTGTCGATGCCGACCACGTCCATCAGGTACGCCGGGCCCATCGGCCAGCCGAATTTTTCCATGATCTTGTCGATGCGCACGAAGTCCACACCGGCGCTGACCAACTTGGCGAAACCGCCGAAGTACGGGAACAGCACACGGTTGACCAGAAAGCCCGGGCAGTCGTTGACGACGATCGGGTTCTTGCCCATTTTCTTCGCGTAGGCGACGGTGGTGGCAATCGCATGTTCGCTGGACTTCTCGCCACGGATCACTTCCACCAGCGGCATCATGTGCACCGGGTTGAAGAAGTGCATGCCGACGAAGTTTTCCGGACGCTTGAGGGCCTTGGCCAGCAGCGAAATGGAAATGGTCGAGGTGTTCGAGGCAAGGATAGTGTCCTCCTTGACCTTGTCTTCGACTTCGGCCAGTACCGCTTGCTTGACCTTCGGGTTCTCGACAACGGCTTCGACCACCAGGTCGACATGGCCGAAATCGCCATAGGACAGGGTCGGACGAATGCCATTGAGCACTTCGGCCATCTTCGCAGCGGTCATGCGACCTTTGTCGACGCGGCCGACCAGCAGCTTGGCGGCTTCGGCCAGACCCTGCTCGATCCCGTGTTCGTTGATGTCCTTCATCAGGATCGGCGTGCCCTTGGACGCCGACTGGTAGGCGATACCGCCACCCATGATGCCGGCGCCGAGCACGGCAGCCTGCTTCACATCACTGGCGATTTCGTCGTAGGCCTTGGCCTTTTTCTTCAGTTCCTGGTCATTGAGGAACAGACCGATCAGGCTTTGCGCAGCCGAGGTCTTGGCCAGTTTGACGAAGCCTGCGGCCTCGACTTCCAGGGCCTTGTCGCGACCGAAGCTCGCGGCTTTCTGGATGGTCTTGATCGCTTCGACTGGTGCCGGGTAGTTCGGGCCTGCCTGACCGGCCACGAAACCCTTGGCGGTTTCGAAGGCCATCATTTGTTCGATGGCGTTGAGCTTGAGCTTCTCCAGCTTCGGCTGACGCTTGGCCTTGTAGTCGAACTCGCCGCTGATAGCGCGCTTGACGGTTTCAAGGGCTGCTTCCTGAAGCTTGCCAGGTTCGACCACGGCATCCACGGCGCCGACTTTCAGCGCGTCTTCAGCACGGTTTTCCTTGCCCGCGGCAATCCACTCGATGGCGTTGTCGGCACCGATCAGGCGCGGCAGGCGCACGGTTCCGCCGAAGCCCGGGTAAATGCCCAGTTTGACTTCCGGCAGGCCGATCTTGGCCGTGGTGGACATGACGCGGTAATCCGCCGCCAGGCACATTTCCAGGCCGCCACCCAGGGCGATGCCGTTGATGGCCACGACGGTCGGTACGTTGAGGTCTTCGAAGTCGCTGAAAATACGGTTGGCTTCGAGGTTGCCAGCGATCAGTTCGGCATCGGGCAGCTTGAAGTTGTCGACGAATTCGGTGATGTCGGCACCGACGATGAATACGTCCTTGCCGCTGCTGACGATCACACCCTTGATCGAAGCATCTGCCTTGATAGTGTCCACGGCCTGACGCAGTTCATTCAGGGTTAGACGGTTGAACTTGTTGACGGACTCACCCTTGAGGTCGAATTTCAGTTCGACGATGCCACTTTCAAGAGCCTTAACCGTGATGGCTTTACCTTCGTAAATCATCAACTGATCTCCACGATATGGAAGCTGAACAGTACACGTTGAACGCTGACCGCAGGTATGGCATTGACGTTTACCGTCGATGCTACGCCAATCCGCCAGGCACACCCGTCAACGCGATAGTCGGGGTCTGTAGGAGCATTCTGAAAATACAAACGCTCAATTCATACGCCCGTTTGATTTGGGTACGTCACCTTCACGGAATTTCCGACAATTGTCAATCGCCCTAAACACAGGCATGAACGCGACTTTACGGTCATTTCCGTACCGTACGGATCCGCAACACGGCCCCGCATGAGCAGCTATTCATAGAATCAATAATTAGAAAAATCGCCCTAATTCCACACATAACGGATCCAACCGACTACGCTGTCGGGTGCGCGATTGAAAATTCAGGAATGAAGGGCGTTACGAACGCACGCCCTGGCACAGCTTGATTACCGGCCTGCCTGGCCAACCCGCCCGATGAGACTGTCGGGCTTTTTTATGTCTCAGGCCAATGCCTTGAGCACATCGGCAATGGCCAGCAACACACTGGCTTCGCCCTTCTCGCCCCAGTACAAGGCAATCATTTGTCGGTCGGCTTCGACCTTGTAGACGTTGGCCGGCAATTTTTCGAAATGATTGAGCAGAGATTCATCCAGGCAGACTTCCCGCCACTGATTGACCCAGACGCCCGGCGCAGTTTGCCAGTAGCTCCAACAGGCTGGTTGGCTGCCTCGCCGAGGCCGGTGGTACTGGGCGCAGGGGTTGGGCGGCTGCTGGCCCAGCCAGTGCGGCCACTCCTGCGGCGCCAGTTGCATGGCCAGGCCCAGGCGTCGTGCTTCCATGCGCAAGGCCATGCGCCCGCTCTGTACACGGGACGGACGCAACCATGCCAGTGGACTTAACACCACCAACAGGATTGACAGCACTATCCAGACCGTCATATTCGTACTCCCCGATTCTGATGAGCCCATTGACCCAGGTCGCGTCAATGCGCTTGAAACCAGCCATACTTACCGTATCGCAATTCTCTGGAGTGCCTTCCATGTACTACAAACACGTTCTGGTCGCCGTTGACCTCACTGAAGAATGCGATCCGGTCGTCAAGCGCGCCCTCGCCCTTTGCGAAGGCCGAGACACCCAGCTGTCACTGGTGCACATCGTCGAACCGATGGCCATGGCCTTCGGCGGCGATGTGCCGATGGACCTTTCCCAGTTGCAGCAGCAGCAATTCGACCAGGCCAAGGAACGCCTTGACCGACTGATCGTGAAATACCCGGCCCTGAAGAAGGAGTTCAGCCACCTGACCTACGGCCAGCCACGCCAGGAAATCCATCACCTGGCCAAGGAACAGGGTTGCGACCTGATCGTCGTCGGCAGTCATGGCCGCCACGGCCTGGCACTGTTGCTAGGCTCGACCGCCAACGACGTACTGCATGGGGCGCCTTGCGATGTGTTGGCGGTGCACCTGGTCAAGCGCACATAACCCCATACCCTGTGGGAGCGAGCCTGTGGGAGCAAAGCTTGCTCGCGATGAAGGCATCCCGGCCTGTCGAATGACCGCGTTATCGTTCATCGCGAGCAAGCTTTGCTCCCACTGGCTCACCCCTACAGGGGAATAGCGTTTCAAGTAAAAATCCCGGCGTCCATTGCTGAACGCCGGGATTTTTCTCAACGATGGATCAAGCGTCCAGTTCAGCCCAACGCTCGACCAGCGCGTCCAGCTCGGCCTGCAATTGCTCCAGATGCGCGATCACCTTGGCGGTTTCGGCGGCAGGTCGCTGGTAGAACCCGGTGTCGGCCATCTCCGCTTCCACCGCTGCGATCTGCTGTTCCTTCGCGTCAATATCACCCGGCAAGGCTTCCAGTTCACGCTGCAGCTTGTAGCTGAGCTTTTTCTTCGCCGGAGCCGGGGCCGCTGCGGCGGTAACCGGGGCTGGCTCAGCCTTGACCACGGCCGAATTCAGGTCGGCCTTGCCGGACTTGCTTTCGGTCACGCCCAAAAGACGCGGCGAGCCGCCCTGGCGCAGCCAATCCTGATAACCACCCACGTATTCGCGAACCAGGCCTTCGCCTTCGAATACCAGGGTGCTGGTAACCACGTTGTCGAGGAATGCCCGGTCGTGACTGACCATCAGCACAGTGCCGTTGAAGGTCAGCAGCACCTCTTCCAGCAACTCGAGGGTTTCCACGTCCAGGTCGTTGGTCGGTTCGTCGAGCACCAGCAGGTTCGCCGGCTTACTGAACAACTTGGCCAGCAACAGACGGGCGCGCTCACCACCGGAGAGCGCCTTGACCGGCGTGCGGGCACGCTGGGGGCTGAACAGGAAATCTCCGAGGTAGCTCAGCACGTGGCGGCTCTGGCCGTCGATATCGATGAAATCGCGACCTTCGGCCACGTTGTCGATCACGGTCTTCTCCAGGTCCAACTGATGGCGCAACTGGTCGAAGTAGGCGACGTCGATCTTCGTGCCCTCTTCCACCTTGCCACTGGTCGGTACCAGGCCACCGAGCATCAGTTTGAGCAAGGTGGTCTTGCCGGTGCCGTTGGCGCCCAGCAGGCCGATGCGGTCGCCACGTTGCAGGACCATGGAGAAGTCCTTGACCAGGAACGGACCGCCTGGATGGGCGAAGCTGACGTTCTCCAGCACCATCACCTGCTTGCCAGACTTGTCAGCCGTTTCCAGCTGGATATTGGCCTTGCCAGTGCGTTCGCGTCGTTCGCTGCGCTCCACGCGCAAGGCCTTGAGGGCCCGTACACGGCCTTCGTTGCGGGTGCGACGGGCCTTGATGCCCTGGCGGATCCAGACTTCTTCCTGGGCCAGGCGCTTGTCGAACAGTGCGTTGGCGGTCTCTTCCGCCGCCAGTACCGCTTCCTTGTGCACCAGGAAACTGGCGTAGTCGCCGTTCCAGTCGATCAGCCCGCCGCGATCCAGCTCGAGGATGCGGGTCGCCAGGTTTTGCAGGAAGGACCGGTCGTGGGTGATGAACAGCACCGCCCCCTGGAAGTCTTTCAGGGCCTCTTCAAGCCAGGCGATGGCGCCAATGTCCAGGTGGTTGGTCGGCTCGTCGAGCAGCAGCAGGTCCGGCTCGGACACCAGGGCCTGGGCCAGCAGGACGCGACGACGCCAACCGCCGGACAACTCGGCGAGAGTCTTGTCGGCCGGCAATTGCAGGCGGCTCAGGGTGCTGTCGACCAGCTGCTGCAGGCGCCAGCCATCGCGGGCTTCAAGGTCGTGCTGCACGTGCATCAACTTGTCCAGGTCGGCATCGGTGACGATGTTCTGGCTCAGGTGGTGATACTCGGCCAGCAGCGCGCCGACACCGTCCAGGCCTTCGGCAACCACGTCGAACACGGTCCGCTCGTCGGCCACCGGCAGTTCCTGGGGCAATTCGCCGATTTTCAGGCCTGGCGCGCGCCAGACCGAGCCGTCGTCGGGCTTCTGATCGCCCTTGACCAGCTTCATCATGCTGGACTTGCCAGTGCCGTTGCGGCCGATGATGCACACCCGCTCACCACGGGCGATCTGCCAGGACACCTTGTCCAACAACGGCATAGCGCCGAAAGCAAGGGACACATCGCTGAATTTGAGCAGGGTCATGAGCTTCTCCAAAAACTGGGCGCGCATTCTACCTGAGATGAGCCCTCAAGGGTCCGCCAATTTCGCCACTGAAGCACTCTGCACAACAAATGTTGCCAACTTGCGCCGACAGCCCCGCAAAGCTTTCGCCGGCTGCTGGCAAAAGGCTAAGCTACAGGCAGTTACCCTGGGTTAACCCTTGGGCTTGTCATGTTTTTTTCTGCCCGGACGTATCATGCGCAGTCGCCTTTTCAGTGCTTTATCTTGTCTTTTCATCTGTGCCACTGCCTTTCAAACCGCTCAGGCGGTGGATATTTCCACCCAGCGCCAGTATTACGACGAAGCCAAGCGCGCCTTGGCCAAGGGTGATTCCGGCCCCTACTTTCGCTACAGCCAGGCCCTGCGTGATTATCCGCTGGAGCCGTACCTGGCCTATGACGAACTGACCGCCCGCCTCAAGAGCGCCAGCAACGCGGAAATCGAAAAATTCCTCGCCGAACACGGCGACCTGCCCCAGGCCAACTGGATGAAGCTGCGCTGGTTGCGTTGGCTGACCGAACGCGGCGACTGGGAAACCTTCGTCAAGTATTACGACCCCAAGCTCAATTTCACCGAACTGGACTGCCTCAACGCCCAGTACCAACTCAGCCATGGCCTGAAGGCCGAAGGCTACGCCAACACCGAGAAGTTGTGGCTCACCGGCAAATCCCTGCCCCAAGCCTGTGATGCGTTGTTCGGCCTGTGGGCCGGCCAAGGCCAGTTGACCGAACAGAAACGTTGGGAGCGGACAAAACTGGCCGCCCAGGCGCGCAATTATCCCCTGGCCAACAGCCTGGTCAGCGGCCTGACCACCCTCGCCCCCCGTGGCAAGTTGCTGGTGGACGTGGCGCAAAAGCCCGAGTTGCTCAACCAGCCCTCGCGCTTTAGCCCGGCCGATGAACCGATGTCCGACATCGTCAGCCTTGGCCTGCGTCGCCTGGCCCGCCAGGACCCGGAAAAAGCCATGGCGCTGCTGGATGGCTACGCCAGCACCATGCATTTTTCCCGGGATGAAAAAGTCGCGATTGCCCGGGAGATCGGCCTGACCCTGGCCAAGCGCTTCGACGGTCGGGCCCTGGACGTGATGACGAAATACGACCCGGAACTGCGCGACGACACCGTTTCGGAGTGGCGCCTGCGCCTGCTGCTGCGCCTGGCCCGTTGGGACGATGCGTACCAATTGACCCGCCGCCTGCCCGAGTCGCTGGCCAGCACCAACCGCTGGCGGTACTGGCAAGCCCGTACCCTGGAGTTGGCTCAGCCGCAGAACCCCGAGGCCCTGACGCTCTACAAGCACCTGGCCCGTGAGCGGGACTTCTATGGTTTCCTGGCCGCCGACCGTTCCCAGTCGCCGTATTCGTTGGTGAACAAGCCGCTGGTGATGAGCCAGGCATTGATCAATAAGGTGCGCAACACCCCCGGCGTGCGTCGGGCGCTGGAGTTCCATGCCCGCGGAGAGATTGTCGACGGACGCCGCGAGTGGTATCACGTCAGCCGGCATTTCAACCGGGACGAGATGGTCGCCCAGGCGAAGCTGGCCTACGACCTGAAATGGTATTTCCCGGCCATTCGCACCATCAGCCAGGCCAAGTACTGGGACGACCTGGACATCCGCTTCCCGATGGCCCACCGCGACACCCTGGTGCGCGAAGCCAAGATCCGTGGCTTGCATCCAAGCTGGGCGTTCGCCATTACCCGGCAGGAAAGTGCGTTCATGGATGATGCCCGCTCCAGCGTCGGCGCCGCCGGCCTGATGCAATTGATGCCAGGCACCGCCAAGGAAACCGCGCGCAAGTTCAGCATTCCCCTGGCCTCCCCCCAACAAGTGTTGAACCCGGACAAGAACATCCAGTTGGGCGCGGCCTACCTGAGCCAGGTTCACAGCCAGTTCAACGGCAACCGCGTCCTGGCCTCGGCGGCCTACAACGCCGGCCCCGGTCGCGTGCGCCAGTGGCTGCGCGGCGCCGACCACTTGAGTTTCGACGTCTGGGTCGAAAGCATCCCGTTCGACGAAACCCGCCAATACGTGCAGAACGTGTTGTCGTACTCGGTGATCTACGGCCAGAAACTCAACTCGCCGCAACCGCTGGTGGATTGGCATGAGCGGTATTTCGATGATCAGTGAGGGTTAGCGGCAAGCTGTTCCTGAAAAACAAAAAAATGCCCGTTTCGAAAGATACGGGCATTTTTTGTCGGTTACTTGGTCGGGTGCTGGACCCTGTGGGAGCGAGCCTGCTCGCGATAGTGGTGTAACAGTCGACATCATTGTTACTGATCTGACGCTATCGCGAGCAGGCTCGCTCCCACATTGGTTTCGACTCGTCAGGATCTCAACATCAGACTCACTGAACCGCATCACTCTGCTGATTGAACTGCAACGCCGCCAACCGCGCATACAACGCATTGCTGGCGACAAGTTCCTGGTGAGTGCCCACGGCAACCACCTTGCCCTGGTCCATCACCGCAATCCGATCGGCGTTTTTCACCGTGGCCAGGCGGTGGGCGATCACCAACGTCGTACGGTTTTTCATCAGGCTGGGCAAGGCTTGCTGGATCAGGTGTTCGCTTTGCGCATCGAGGGCGCTGGTGGCTTCGTCCAGCAGCAGGATCGGCGCGTCCACCAGCAAGGCCCGGGCGATGGCCAGGCGTTGACGCTGGCCGCCGGATAGCCCGAGGCCACCGTCACCCAGGTGAGTCTGGTAGCCGTCGGGCATTTTTTCGATGAAGTCGTGGGCGTAGGCGATCTGCGCGGCCTCGCGCACCTGCTCCGACGACGCCTGCGGGTTGCCATAGCGGATGTTCTCTTCGACCGTGCCGAAGAACAGTGCCGGGTTTTGTGAAACCAGGGCGAAGTGGCGGCGCAGGTCCAGTGGATCGAGTCGAGTCAATGGCACATCGTCGATCAGGATCTGCCCTTGCACCGGATCATAGAAACGCAGCAGCAAATCGTAGACCGTCGACTTGCCCGCACCGGAAGGCCCGACCAGGGCCAGGGTCTCACCGGCCTTGATACTCAGGTCGAGACCGTCGACCGCGTAACTGTCCGGCCGAGACGGATAGGAAAAACGCACGCCTTCGAGGCGCAAATCGCCGCGGACCCGCGCCGGCAAGGTCACCAGGCCTGAAGCCGGCGGCTGGATGATGTTTTCCGAACGCAGCAACTCGGCAATACGCTCAGCCGCACCCGCCGCCCGTTGCAGCTCGCCGATCACTTCACTCAGGGTACCGAAGGCGCTGCCGACGATCAGGCTGTAGAACACGAATGCCGCCAGCTCACCGCCGGAAATCCGTCCGGCGATCACATCCATGCCGCCGACCCAGAGCATCACCCCCACCGCGCCCAGCACCAGCACGATCACCAGGGTGATCAGCCAGGCCCGCTGGGCGATGCGTTTGCGAGCGGTATCGAAGGCCTGCTCCACCGTCACGGAGAATCGCTGCTCGTCCTGGACCTGGTGGTTATAAGCCTGCACGGTCTTGATCTGGCCGAGGGTTTCGGAAACGTAGCTGCCTACGTCGGCAATGCGGTCCTGGCTCTGGCGCGACAAACTGCGCACCCGGCGACCAAATACCAGGATCGGCGCCAAGACCAGCGGCAGGGCAATCACCACAATGCTGGTCAACTTGGGATTGGTGATGAACAGCAGCACGATGCCGCCAACCACCATCAAGGCGTTGCGCAAAAACAACGACAGCGACGAACCGATCACCGATTGCAGCAAGGTCGTATCGGCGGTCAACCGCGACTGGATTTCCGAACTGCGGTTGTTTTCGTAGAACCCCGGGTGCAAGTACACCAGATGGTTGAAGACCTGCCGCCGGATATCGGCCACCACCCGCTCGCCGATCCAGGACACCAGGTAAAAACGCGAAAACGTACCGATCGCCAACCCAACCACCAGCACCATGAACAGGCCGATGGATTGATTGAGCAGGTGTGGTGAACGGGTCATGAAGCCCTGGTCCACCAGCAAGCGGATACCTTGGCCCATGGACAAGGTAATACCGGCGGTGACAATCAGGGCCAGCAAAGCGCCGGCGACCTGTTTGCGATAGGGGGCGATGAAGCCGCTGGCCAGGCGTATGGCACGGCGATGTCGGGAAGAAAGCATCAAGAGCATCCGTTAATGCAGCAGGGAAAAGGCCGGCCAGCGACGCCAAAGCGCAGCGGAACCTATTTGAATCAGAATGAGTCAGGTTAAATATGACCACAACGACTAGGGGCTAGATGTTATCGGTCTAAAGTCTGGCTGGAAACGCAACTGTGTTTCTGATTGAGTGGAGGTGTCGCCATGAACCTACAAGGAGTGTCATGGCTCGGTCACCTGGCGACATTAAAGTAGGCACACAACCTGATGAGGAGACAGGCCATGTCCTTGCAACACAGCAGCGACGACAAGATTCAAGTAATCCGCACGCAACCGGATCAGTCTCTGGGCTGCTCGTTCATCGATGCCCAAGGGCGCGAAGTACCGATCACCGAGGACATGATCCAGAAAGCCTGCAGCGAGCTGGAAAAACGACTGGTCAAGCCTGCCGAACAAAAGTGATACAGCCCGTCTCGATTGAACCCGACCTTGATGTCGGGTTTTTTATGCCTGGAAGACAAGGCTGCCATTGATCTCTGGTCCGACACAAAACCTGTGGCGAGGGGATTTATCCCCGCTGGGGTGCGAAGCACTCCCTGAAATCTGACGAATCCGGTGTGTCAGTTTTGAACCATGGGGCTGCTGCGCAGCCCAGCGGGGATAAATCCCCTCGCCACAAAAGGCGTCTAGACGATGGTGGCGCCCAGCGCGCTGACGATCTGCTGCAAGGTCGGGGACTGCCCTTCGATACGAACCTTCAAGCTGTCGATCTCCCGCCGTGGCGGATAATGCTTGCGCAAAGCATCGAACGCGCTGCGTTGCTCGCTGACCGTGCCCACCAGACTGCGACGAAAGTTCGCGTCGTCACCACGCGGGTCGTACACGCTCCGGCACAGCGCCGCCAAGGCCCAGGCCGGGTCGGTTTCAGCGTCCAGGGTGATACCGCCCAGCCAGGGCCGAGGCAACAGGTCGCTGAGGCTGACTTCAACCGGCCGCTCCAGGAAAGCACACAAGGCCTGGTAGATCTGGGCGGTGCCACGCTGGCGGCCATCGAGGCTGTAGCCGGCAATATGCGGGGTGGCGATCACGCACAAGTCCGCCAGATCCACGTCCACGGTGGGCTCCTGCTCCCAGACATCCAGCACCGCCTGCAAGTCTTCGCGCTCCAGCAACACCTCGCGCAGCGCAGCGTTATCGATCACCGGCCCACGGGCCGCATTGATCAGCCAGGTCCCGGGCTTGAGTTGGTTCAGACGCGCTTCGTCGAACAGGTGCCAGGTCGGTTGCTCGCCGTCGCGCGTCAACGGTGTGTGCAGGCTGATCACATCGCACTGTTCGATGATCTGTTCCAGGCTCACATAGTCGCCCCCTTCGGCAGCCTGACGCGGCGGATCGCAGACCTTCACGGTCCAGCCAAGCCCCTTGAGCACCTCGATCAACCGCCCGCCCACCTGGCCTGCACCGACCACGCCGAATGTGCGCTGCTTAAGCTGCACGCCTTCGATTTCCGCCAGGGTCATCAGGCTGCCCAGCACATAGTCCACCACGCCACGGGCATTGCAGCCGGGTGCGCTGGCCCAGCGAATGCCGGCCTCGGCCAGATAATCCAGGTCCAGGTGATCGGTGCCGATGGTGCAGGTGCCGACAAAGCGCACTTTGCTGCCTTCCAGCAAGGCTCGATTGACCTGGCTGACCGAACGCACCAGCAGCACATCGGCTTGCTCGACCATCGTCCGGTCGATCCCCCGGCCCGGGACCCGGCGAATTTCGCCGAACCCTTGGAAAAATGCATCGAGCAGGGGAATGTTTTCGTCGGCGACGATCAGCATGGCGAAGCTCCTTTGGCGGGATGGGCAGTGTAGGCGTTCCGTTGGACCTGTGCATTACCCGGAGCGAATGATGTTGTGGCGAGGGATTATGTGGGAGAAAAGCTTGCTCGCGATGCAGGCACCTCGGTTCCTCGGGAGACCGCATCAGCTTCATCGCGGGCAAGCCTTGCTCCCACAGGTGCTCGAAAACTGAAAAAGCGATTACAAATCCACAACACAGGTTTTTTCCTGACCACTGCGTCAAAGCGTAGAATTCGCCGCCTTGCGCTTAACCTTTTCGGACGCTTGCCCTGTGAATCCTGTGATCGACACCCCCACCACCCTCTCCCGCCCGGCCCGGGTTCGCCTGGAATTCAAGACGTTGCTGGCCCTGGCCCTGCCGATCATGGTCGCGCAGTTGGCGACCACCGCCATGGGCTTCGTCGATGCGGTGATGGCCGGTCGGGTCGGTCCACGAGACCTGGCGGCGGTGGCACTGGGCAACTCGATCTGGGTGCCGGTGTTCCTGTTGATGACCGGCACATTGCTGGCGACCACGCCAAAAGTTGCCCAGCGTTTCGGTGCCGGGACGTTCAACGAGATCGGGCCGCTGGTACGCCAGGCGCTGTGGTTGGCATTGGTGGTGGGGTTGATCGCGACGCTGGCGCTGTTCAGCGCCGAACCGATCCTGCACGTCATGAAGGTCGATCCTGAATTGATCGGCCCGTGCATGGAATACCTGCGAGGCATCGGCACGGGCCTGCCGGCCGTGGCGCTGTATCACGTGCTGCGCTGCTTCAGCGACGGCCTGGGTCGCACGCGGCCGGCGATGGTGCTGGGGTTGTGCGGGCTGGCGCTGAACATTCCGCTCAATTACATCTTCATCTATGGGCACCTGGGCGTGCCCGCCATGGGCGGCGTCGGGTGTGGCTGGGCCACGGCCATCGTGATGTGGGTCATGGCCCTGGGCATGGCCGGTTGGGCCCGGTGGGCACCGGCCTATCAGTCGAGCCGGTTGTTCAGCCGTTTCGACTGGCCGCAATGGGCCGTCATCAAGCGCCTGCTGGGCATCGGCTTGCCGATCGGCATCGCGGTATTCGCCGAGTCGAGTATTTTCGCAGTGATCGCGTTGCTGATCGGCAGCCTCGGCGCCACGGTGGTGGCCGGGCACCAGATCGCGCTGAACTTCAGTTCATTGGTGTTCATGATCCCCTATTCCCTGGGCATGGCCGTCACCGTGCGGGTCGGCCAGGCGCTGGGCCGGCGCCAGCCCCGCGAAGCGCGCTTCGCCGCCGGGGTGGGGATGGGCACGGCCTTGGCGTACGCCTGTCTGTCGGCAAGCCTGATGTTCGCACTGCGCGGACCTATCGCGGCGATCTATACCGCCGATCCGGTGGTGATCGAGGTGGCGTCGATGCTGATCGTCTACGCGGCGCTGTTCCAGTTTTCCGATGCGATCCAGGTCACGGCGGCGGGCGCGTTGCGCGGCTACCAGGACACCCGGGTGACGATGATCCTGACCTTGTTCGCCTATTGGGGCATCGGCCTGCCGGTAGGTTACGCCTTGGGCCTGACCGACTGGCTCGGCGCAGCCAGCGGCCCGAGCGGGTTGTGGCAAGGCCTGATAGTGGGCTTGAGCTGCGCGGCGCTGATGCTGTCGATCCGCCTGGCACGTAGCGCGCGCAAGCAGATCCGCCTCAGCCGCTCGATGGATTAAGCGAGTTTCTTACGGATCCAGTAGAGGTAAGTGCCCGCCTCTTCCTGCTGGGCCACCAGTTCGTGGTCCAGGAACACGCAAAACTTGGGGATGTCGCGGCGAGTCGAGGGGTCGGTGGCGATCACTTTCAGCAGGCCACCGGGGGCCAGGTCGCGGATATGCTGGTGCAACATCATCACCGGTTCCGGGCAATTGAGACCGGTGGCATCCAGCGTGCCGTCGACCGGCGTGTTGTTCATTTCACTCATGTTCTACTCCTGAAACTGGCCGGTATTGTCGCGCAATGTCGGGTGAGAGCAAAGCCTGTGGAGTCGCAACCATGTGAAAGCCAAACTGTGGGAGCAAGGCTTGCCCGCGATGCAGGCACCTCAGTTGCCAGACCGTGTCACCGTTCATCGCGAGCAAGCTTTGCTCCCACGGGGCTTATTGGTATCCAACCGCCGCAGATGGCACGTCACTTCCTCGCGGTCGTGGTACAGCTGCTTGCAACCGATCTCGACCTTGATACCCCGGGCCTTGAAGCCCTCGGCGATGCGTTCGAGCAGGCGTTTGACCTCGGCGTAGCGCTGTTTCATCGGCAGCTTGAGATTGACCACCGCCTCGCGGCAATGCCCTTCGCCAATCCACTCTTCCAGCATCGCCGCGTTGCGCGCCGGTTTCTCGACGATGTCGCAGACCATCCAGTCCACCGGCTGCTTGGGCTTGAATGTGAAGCCATCCGCCATCAGATGCTGCACCAGGCCGGTGTCCATCAGGCTTTCGGCCATCGGACCATTGTCGATGGCCGTCACCAACATGCCCCGGTTGACCAGTTGCCAGGTCCAGCCACCCGGCGCGGCACCAAGGTCCACACCGGTCATGTCACTGTGCAGGCGCTCGTCCCACTGGTCCCGGGGGATGAAATGGTGCCAGGCTTCTTCGAGCTTGAGGGTCGAGCGGCTCGGCGCTTCCCTGGGGAACTTCAAGCGCGGGATGCCCATCGGCCACATCGCCGAATTATCCGCGTCCGCCAGGCCCAGGAAGACTTCGCGGCCACTCTTGAAGGTCAGCAGCAGGCGCGGCTTGCGCGGATCGTCCATCAACTTGCCGGCGCCACTCAATGCCTTGCGCAGCGGGCCTTCGAATTTCTTGCAGAAGTTCGACAGTTCCTTGCCGTCGTTGGTGTCTACCACCTCCAGCCAGAGGCTGCCGCAGGTCGGGAAGTCAGCCATGTGAGCCAGAATCACGCTGATACGGTCGGTTTCCGGTAAATCAATGAACGTGCCACGGGCCCACTGGCGCGGAAAAATCAGCTCGGCAAAACGCTGCCCACGCATCAACCGCTCGGCGCCGTCCTCCTCAGTGCAGACAAATTCGGCGCAGGCGCTGGCCGGTTTGGCCTTGGCGTAGCCGGCCACGTTGAGCCGGGCCGCGTGTTCGGCGATCTCGGAACAGACCTCGCCTTCGAAGCCCGGCCGGCAGTGCATAAAAAGCGTGTTCATTGAAACTCCGTAGCAAAGCCTGTCACGAAAACCGGCGCATCATAGCGGAGTTCGGAACCCCGAACCTGCCTATAGAGTCCAGTGATTAGTCATACGCTCAAAACAGGGCTAGGTTAAAGGCTCTGTCCGTTCCGTCAGTCCGTAGCCGTGCGGACTCAAAGGAGTCATTTCAATGCCGTCCCTCGATAGCCTGAAAACCCTTAAAACCCTGCAAGTCGACGCCAGGACCTACCACTACTTCAGCCTACCGGATGCCGCCCGAAGCCTGGGCGACCTGGACAAACTGCCCATGTCATTGAAGGTACTGCTGGAAAACCTGCTGCGCTGGGAAGATGAAAAAACCGTCACCGGCACCGACCTCAAGGCCCTGGCCGGGTGGCTCAAGGAACGTCGTTCCGAGCGCGAGATTCAATACCGCCCCGCCCGGGTGTTGATGCAAGACTTCACCGGGGTTCCCGCCGTGGTCGACCTGGCCGCCATGCGCGCCGCCGTGGAAAAGGCCGGCGGCGATCCCCAGCGGATCAACCCGCTGTCGCCGGTGGACCTGGTGATCGACCACTCGGTGATGGTCGACAAGTTCGCCAGCAGCCAGGCGTTCGAGCAGAACGTCGACATCGAAATGCAACGCAACGGCGAACGCTACGCCTTCCTGCGCTGGGGCCAGAGCGCCTTCGACAATTTCAGCGTAGTGCCGCCGGGCACCGGCATCTGCCATCAGGTCAACCTCGAATACCTGGGCCGCACCGTGTGGACCAAAGAGGAAGACGGCCGCACCTACGCCTTCCCGGACACGCTGGTGGGCACCGACTCCCACACCACCATGATCAACGGCCTCGGCGTACTGGGCTGGGGCGTCGGCGGGATCGAGGCGGAAGCCGCCATGCTCGGCCAACCGGTGTCGATGCTGATTCCCGAGGTCATCGGCTTCAAACTCGTCGGCAAGCTGCGCGAAGGCATCACCGCCACCGACCTGGTGCTGACCGTCACGCAGATGCTGCGCAAGAAAGGCGTGGTGGGCAAATTCGTCGAGTTCTATGGCGACGGTCTTGCCGACCTGCCCCTGGCCGACCGCGCCACCATCGCCAACATGGCCCCGGAATATGGCGCCACCTGCGGTTTCTTCCCGGTGGACGATGTGACCCTGGACTACTTGCGCCTGTCGGGGCGGCCAGCGGAAACGGTGAAACTGGTGGAAGCCTATTGCAAGGCCCAGGGCCTGTGGCGCCTGCCCGGCCAGGAGCCGGTGTTCACCGACACACTGGAGCTGGACATGGGCAGCGTAGAAGCCAGCCTCGCCGGCCCCAAACGCCCTCAGGACCGAGTCTCGCTGCCGAATGTCGGCCAGGCTTTCAGTGATTTCCTGGGGTTGCAGGTCAAACCCACCAGCAAGGAAGAAGGTCGTCTGGAAAGCGAAGGTGGCGGTGGCGTCGCGGTAGGCAACGCCGATCAGGTGGGAGAAACCGAATACGAGTTCGAAGGCCACACTCATCGCCTGAAAAACGGCGCGGTGGTGATCGCAGCCATCACTTCCTGCACCAACACCTCCAACCCCAGCGTGATGATGGCCGCCGGACTGCTGGCGAAAAAAGCCGTGGAAAAGGGCCTTACCCGCAAGCCTTGGGTCAAGAGTTCCCTGGCGCCGGGTTCCAAGGTGGTCACCGACTACTACAAGGCGGCCGGCCTGACCGAGTACCTGGATAAACTCGGCTTCGACCTGGTGGGCTATGGTTGCACCACCTGCATCGGCAACTCCGGGCCGCTGCCAGAGCCCATCGAAAAGGCCATCCAGAAAGCCGACCTGACCGTGGCCTCGGTACTGTCGGGCAACCGCAACTTCGAAGGCCGGGTGCATCCGCTGGTGAAGACCAACTGGCTGGCCTCGCCGCCGCTGGTGGTCGCCTATGCCCTGGCCGGCACCGTGCGCATCGACATCAGCAGCGAGCCGCTGGGCAACGACCGGGACGGCAACCCGGTGTACCTGCGGGACATCTGGCCCAGCAGCCAGGAAGTGGCTGCCGCCGTGGCCCAGGTCAACACCAGCATGTTCCACAAGGAATACGCCGCCGTGTTTGCCGGTGACGAACAATGGCAGGCCATCGAAGTGCCGCAAGCGGCGACTTACGTCTGGCAGGACGACTCGACCTACATCCAGCACCCGCCATTCTTCGACAACATCGACGGGCCGCCACCGGCCGTGAGGAACGTCGAGGGCGCCCGGGTCCTGGCCCTGCTGGGCGATTCAGTGACCACCGACCATATCTCCCCGGCGGGCAACATCAAGACCGACAGCCCCGCCGGTCGCTACCTGCGCGAACAGGGCGTAGAGCCGCGAGACTTCAACTCCTATGGCTCCAGACGCGGCAACCACCAAGTGATGATGCGCGGCACCTTCGCCAATATCCGCATTCGCAACGAAATGCTCGACGGCGAAGAAGGCGGCAACACGATCTACATCCCCAGCGGCGAACGAATGCCGATCTACGATGCCGCCATGCTGTACCAGGCCACGGGCACGCCACTGGTGGTGATCGCCGGCCAGGAATATGGCACCGGATCGAGCCGGGACTGGGCAGCCAAGGGCACGAACCTGCTGGGGGTCAAGGCGGTGATCGCCGAAAGCTTCGAGCGCATCCATCGCTCCAACCTGGTGGGCATGGGCGTGCTGCCGCTGCAGTTCAAGCTCGACCAGAACCGCAAGAGCCTGAACCTTACGGGCAAGGAAACCCTGGACATCCTGGGACTCAATGACGTCGAACTGACCCCGCGCATGAACCTGCCCTTGGTCATCACCCGCGAGGACGGCAGCCAAGAGCGAATCGAAGTGTTGTGCCGGATCGATACCTTGAATGAAGTGGAGTATTTCAAGGCCGGCGGGATCCTTCACTATGTCCTACGGCAATTGATTGCAGCGTAAAAAGACCTGTCCTACGAAAACACCGCCGCTTAAGGGCGGTGTTTTCGTTTGGGCCTGCCTATAATCCCGCCGGTTCCGACCGCCCTGCCCGCTACAACTGTTCATCAGCCTCAAAAGGATGTGATATGCCTGCCCTACCCTGGCCCTACCTGGCCCTCCTCTCCATTGGCTATACCCTGGCCCTGGCCTACGGCCAGCTGGCCTGGACCGCGGTCATTTCCATTGCGCTGTTGCTGTTTGCCGGGTATGCGGTTCGTCAGCAGCAAATGCCGGTGGGTCGGTTTCTCGGACACGTCCTTTTCGCGGTGATGGCATTGGCGTTGGCCATGCACTGGATGCCCGGGTTCTTCAATGGGCGCGTGATCCCGGCGCAACGCCTGACCGACGATGCCGCACCGTTCGCGATGTACCTGAACCAGGACAAGCCGCTGATCGGTTTCTGGCTGTTACTGGCCTGCCCCTGGATCGTCGGCCGGCGCCCATTGCGCCTGTCGGTCCAGGCCACGGCGCTGGGCCTGGCGGTGAGTGCGCTGCTGGCCCTCGGCGGAGCCGTGCTGCTGGGCATGGTCCACTGGGCGCCGAAGTGGCCGGATCACGCCTGGTTGTGGATGCTCAATAATCTTTTATTGGTGACGCTCGTGGAGGAAGCGCTGTTTCGTGGCTACATTCAGGGGAGCTTGATCCAGCGCTTCAAACATTTGGCCCATGGCGACACTCTGGCGTTGCTCCTGGCCTCGCTGCTGTTCGGCCTGGTACACGCCGGCGCAGGGTGGCAATGGGTGCTGCTGTCGGGCTTGGCGGGGGTCGGTTATGGCCTGGCGTATCGTTTTGGTGGCCTGGGAGCGGCGATTGCCACGCACTTTCTGCTCAACCTGCTTCATTTCGCCCTATTTACCTACCCGATGCTCGCGTGATAGCGACAGGCAAAAATAACTTCAACTAAAACCTGACGACGCCGACAACCTTTCATAGCCTTTCAAAGCCTTGCGGATCTACACACCATGCGTAATAACCAACCCGTCACACAACGCGAAAGGACCTTCCCGGCCCAGCAACGACTTATTTCTACCACCGACACCAAGGGCGTAATCACCTACTGCAACGATGCGTTCGTCGAGATCAGCGGGTATTCGAAGGAAGAACTGATCCGTTCGCCGCACAACCTGGTGCGCCATCCCGATGTCCCATCCGCTGTGTTCGCGCACATGTGGGGCATGCTCAAACAAGGCTTGCCATGGATGGGCATCGTCAAGAATCGCAGCAAGAACGGTGACCATTACTGGGTCAACGCCTACGTCACGCCCGTGTTCGAGGGCAATCAGGTGGTCGGCTACGAATCGGTGCGGGTCAAACCTTCCGCCGAGCAGATCAGCCGCGCCGAAGCCCTTTACCTACGCATCAACCAAGGCAAGTCCGCGGTTCCGGGCAGCGACAAATGGCTGCCGATGCTACAGGACTGGCTGCCGTTCATTCTGGTCAGCCAACTGAGCTTCGTCGTGGGTGCCTTCCTGAATTCCCACTGGGGCTTTGCCCTGGCGGCCGTGCTGTCAGTGCCCTTGGGGCTGATGGGCCTGCAATGGCAGCAACGCGGGATCAAGCGCCTGCTGCGCCTGGCCGAACAAACCACGTCCGACCCGCTGATCGCCCGGATGTACACCGACAGCCGCGGCGTCCAGGCACGCCTGGAGATGTCGATCCTCAGCCAGGAAGCGCGCCTGAAGACCTGCCTGACCCGTCTGCAGGACACCGCCGAGCACCTTAACGAACAGGCTCGCCAGTCCAACAACCTGGCCCATGACAGCTCCAACGGCCTGGAGCGCCAGCGGGTAGAGACCGAACAGGTCGCCACGGCTGTCAACCAGATGGCGGCAACGACCCAGGAAGTCGCCAGCCACGTGCAGCGCACCGCCGATGCCACCCAGGAAGCCAATCGCCTGACCAGCCGCGGCCGCGATATCGCCGGGGAAACCCGTGACGCCATCGAGCGTTTGTCGGTGGTGGTCGGCGAAACGGGCCAGACCGTGACCCAACTGGCCAAGGACAGCGACGAGATCGGCGGCGTGGTGGACGTGATCAAAGGCATCGCCGACCAGACCAACCTGCTGGCCCTCAACGCCGCCATCGAAGCGGCCCGCGCCGGGGAAATGGGCCGCGGCTTTGCCGTAGTGGCCGATGAAGTGCGGCAATTGGCCCAACGCACCAGCGAATCCACCGGGCAGATCCACGCCCTGATCGCCAAGCTCCAGCAGACCGCCACCAACGCCGTGCAGACCATGGATGCCGGCCATCGGCAGGCCGAAGAAGGCGTGGCGCGGGTCATGGAGGCGGACGCGGCGCTGGTGGGGATCAGCGAAGCAGTGGCCAACATCACCGACATGACCACACAGATCGCTGCCGCTACCGAAGAGCAGAGTTCGGTGGCCGAAGAGATCAGCCGCAACATCAGCAACATCTCGGAACTGGCCGACCAGACCTCGGGCCAGGCCCACAGCTCGGCGCTGCTCAGCGAAGAACTGACCCGGACAGCCAATACTCAGTATTCGTTGGTGGAGCGGTTTAACCGCTGATCGTTGGCTGGAACAGAAAAACCCGGACAGCGAAAGCGTCCGGGTTTTTTATTGCCTGGCGGGCCGCCATCGCGAGCAGGCTCGCTCCCACAGGGGTTGTGGGTCGCTCATTCAAATGCATTCCACTGCGGGAGCGAGCGTGCTCGCGATGAGGCCATGACTGGCAGCATCAGTCTTGAGACAGGAACCCGGCCACTCCCTGCGCCGCCGCCTCCAGATGCTGCTCATGGCTAAACCCCGAAGCCTTCAGCGGTTTCAAATCATGATCGCCCGCCACCAACCACATCACCTCGATGCTGGGTGACAATGCATATCCCTGCACCGCCTCCCGATTGCCCAACGCATCGCGCTCGCCCTGGACGATTAAGGCCCGGGTCTTCAACGTCGCCAGGTGCTCGACCCGTGGTTTCTGCGGCTTGCCCACCGCATAGAAGGGATAGCCCAGGCACACCAACGCGTCGGCCCCCAATTCGTCGGCCAGCAAACTCGCCATCCGCCCGCCCATGGACTTGCCGCCAATGGCCAGCCGCCCAGCGACATAAGGCCGCACCGTGGCGTACACCTCCCGCCAGCATTCCAGCAGCTTGGGTGCCGGGTTGGGTGGGCGCTTGCCCCCATCCAGGCGCCGCTGGGCCATGTAGGGAAACTCGAAGCGCAACACGTTGATCCCTTGCGCGGCAAGGCGCGCGGCCATTTCCTCCATGAAGCCGCTGTCCATCGGCGCACCGGCGCCGTGGGCCAGGATCAGCGTCGGCGACCCGGCGCTGACGCCCGGCTGCGCAGCCGTCCACAGCCAACCGTGTTCAGCCACGCACCGCGCCCATTGATCCCCGTCAATACTGGCCTTGTGCTGTTTGTCCATGCTTGCCTCGCTTTTAGTCTGCCTATAACTCCAGGCGAAGACGCCGCACTGCCTTGCGCAGGCGCTTACTTCGGCTGAACCGTGGATGGGGAACCATGAACACTTCTATCAGTACCGCCTACAACTACAAGGTGGTCCGCCAATTCGCCATTATGACGGTGGTGTGGGGCATCGTCGGCATGGGGCTCGGGGTTTTTCTCGCCGCCCAATTGGTCTGGCCACAGCTCAACTTCGATTTGCCTTGGACCAGCTTCGGCCGACTGCGCCCACTGCACACCAACGCAGTGATCTTCGCCTTTGGCGGCTGTGCGTTGTTTGCCAGTTCGTTTTATTCGGTGCAACGCACCTGCCAGACGCAGCTGTTCGCGCCGAAAATCGCCGCGTTCTGCTTCTGGGGCTGGCAACTGGTGATCCTGCTGGCGGCCATCAGCCTGCCACTGGGCTACACCAGTTCCAAGGAATACGCCGAACTGGAATGGCCGATCGACATCCTGATCACCATCGTCTGGGTGGCCTACGCCATCGTGTTCTTCGGTACCGTGGCCAAGCGCAACACCAAGCACATCTACGTCGGTAACTGGTTCTTCGGCGGCTTCATCCTGACTGTGGCGATCCTGCACATCGTCAACAACCTGGAACTGCCGGTGAGCTTCACCAAATCCTACTCGGTGTACGCCGGGGCCACGGATGCGATGGTGCAATGGTGGTACGGCCACAACGCCGTGGGCTTTTTCCTCACCGCAGGCTTCCTGGGGATGATGTACTACTTCGTGCCGAAGCAGGCCGAACGTCCGGTGTATTCCTATCGCCTGTCCATCGTCCATTTCTGGGCGCTGATCACCCTGTATATCTGGGCCGGCCCACACCACCTGCACTACACCGCGCTGCCGGACTGGGCACAGTCCCTGGGCATGGTGATGTCGCTGATCCTGCTGGCGCCAAGCTGGGGCGGCATGATCAACGGCATGATGACCCTGTCGGGTGCCTGGCATAAGTTGCGCAGCGACCCGATCCTGCGATTCCTGGTGGTGTCCCTGGCGTTCTACGGCATGTCGACCTTCGAAGGTCCGATGATGGCGATCAAGACCGTCAACGCCCTCTCCCACTACACCGACTGGACCATCGGCCACGTACATGCCGGTGCACTCGGCTGGGTGGCGATGATTTCCATCGGTGCGCTGTACCACATGATCCCGAAAGTCTTCGGCCGGCCACAGATGCACAGCATCGGCCTGATCAATGCGCACTTCTGGCTCGCGACCATCGGCACCGTGCTCTACATCGCCTCGATGTGGGTCAACGGCATCGCCCAGGGCCTGATGTGGCGCGCAGTGAACGAGGACGGCACGCTCACCTACTCCTTCGTCGAAACCCTGGTGGCCAGCCACCCTGGCTTCATCGTACGGCTGGCGGGCGGGGCGATCTTCCTCCTCGGCATGCTGCTGATGGCCTACAACACCTGGCGCACCGTGCGGGCCTACCAGCCTGCCGAAGCCGCCGCTGCCGCGCAGATGGCCTGAGGAGTCCACCATGAAACACGAAACAATCGAAAAAAACGTCGGCCTGCTGATGCTGCTGATGGTCCTGGCCGTGAGCATTGGTGGCCTGACCCAGATCGTCCCGCTGTTCTTCCAGGACGTGACCAACAAGCCGGTGGACGGCATGAAGCCCTACACCGCCCTGCAACTGGAAGGCCGCGACATCTACATCCGCGAAGGCTGCGTCGGCTGCCACTCGCAGATGATCCGTCCGTTCCGCGCCGAGACCGAGCGCTACGGCCACTACTCGGTGGCCGGCGAAAGCGTCTGGGACCACCCGTTCCTGTGGGGTTCCAAGCGGACCGGACCGGACCTGGCCCGGGTCGGCGCGCGTTACTCCGATGACTGGCACCGCGCCCACTTGTACAACCCGCGCAACGTCGTGCCCGAATCGAAAATGCCAGCCTATCCGTGGCTGGTTAGCCAAGCGGTGGACAGCAGCCACACCGAAGGCAAGCTGCGCGCCATGCGCACCCTGGGCGTGCCGTACACCGACGACGACATCACGGGCAGCGTGGCCTCGCTCAAGGGCAAGACCGAAATGGACGCGCTGGTGGCCTACCTGCAAGTGCTCGGCACTGCCATCAAGAGCAAGAGGTGAGCCATGGTTCTTGAAATGAGTACAGGAATGATCCGCGGCCTGGGCACCGTCGTGGTGTTCATCGCCTTCATCGGCCTGACCCTGTGGGTATTCAGCAGCAAGCGCGGGCCGGAATTCGCCCAGGCGCGCCTGCTGCCGTTCGCCGACGAGCCGTCCGCCGATATCGCCACCCCCCAAGACCCTGCAACAAGGAGTACCCGGCCATGACCACCTTCTGGAGTACGTGGATCTGCGTACTGACCATCGGCAGCCTCATCGGCCTGACGTGGCTGCTGATCGGCACTCGCAAGGGCGAGACCAAGGGCAGCGTCGACCAGACCATGGGCCACAGCTTCGACGGCATCGAGGAGTACGACAACCCGCTGCCGCAGTGGTGGTTCCTGTTGTTCGCCGGCACCCTGGTGTTTTCCGTCGGCTACCTGGTCCTCTATCCAGGCCTGGGCAACTGGAAAGGCATCTTGCCAGGCTACGAGAACGGCTGGACCGGCGCCCATGAATGGGAAAAGGAAATGGCCAAGGCCGACGCCAAGTTCGGGCCGATCTTCGCCAAATTCGCTGCCATGCCCGTGGAAGAAGTCGCCAAGGACCCACAGGCCCTGAAGATGGGTGGCCGTTTGTTCGCCTCCAACTGCTCGGTCTGCCACGGCTCGGACGCCAAGGGCGCCTTCGGCTTCCCGAACCTGGCCGACAGCAACTGGCGCTGGGGTGGCGCTGCCGACACCATCAAGACCACCATCATGGGCGGTCGCATGGCGGCAATGCCGGCCTGGGGTGAAGTGCTGGGGGAGGCCGGAGTCAAGAACGTGGCCGCGTACGTACGCCACGACTTGGCCGGCCTGCCACTGCCAGCGGACAGCGGTGCCGACCTGCAAGCCGGCCAGCAGGCCTTCAACACCACCTGTGTCGCCTGCCACGGGGCCAATGGCCAAGGGACCGAAGCCATGGGTGCGCCGAACCTGACGCAACCGGCCGGCTTCATCTACGGCACCAGCCTGGCCCAATTGCAGCAGACCATTCGCCATGGTCGCCAGGGCCATATGCCAGCGCAGAGTGAGTTGTTGGGCAATGACAAGGTGCAGTTGCTTGCCGCCTACGTCTACAGCCTGTCCCACACGGCCGGTGCAGAGCGCCTGCAAGCCGAACACAAAAGCGAATAAATCCTGACCGCATAAACAGCCGCATTCATCTGGATGCGGCTGTTTTGTGTCCCTGCGCGACGCATTGTCGCACCCCTCCCATAGTCTTCCTTTCGGTTCCCCGCAATCGCGTCTAAGCTTGCCTTTGCGTGCGCTGGCGACTGCCGGTTTCAGGTCGACCCGACCCGATGCGTTCGACAATCGTTCGTCAAAAAGGCCGCAAAGGCAGGTGAATACCGGCTGTTGCGACAGTTGCCTGGCATCACCCGAACGTTGTGTTCGAACACACCCCGTTACAACCGACCTGCCCCCCTCGCCTCTTTCCTTCGTTGCGACATTTTGCCGTGGGCCATTTTTGTCCCTACACGGAACATGGAAAGGCCGCAGAATCAGCTTCGGAAAGCATTGACCCAGGTCATGGCGCGTTGCAATGACCCCCCGCTTTCTCCATACTTGCGACCGATTTTTATCCTAATAAAACACCCAAACCGTGGAACCTTAGAATGAGCACAGCAATCAGTCCGACTGCTTATAACTATAAGGTAGTCCGCCAGTTCGCCATCATGACGGTGGTCTGGGGGATCCTTGGCATGGGGCTCGGTGTCTTCATCGCCTCGCAACTGGTCTGGCCGGAGTTGAACTTCGATCTGCCATGGACGACATTTGGACGCCTGCGCCCGCTGCACACCAACCTGGTAATCTTCGCCTTCGGTGGTTGTGCATTGTTTGCCACTTCTTACTACGTCGTGCAGCGAACCTGCCAAACGCGACTGATCTCCGACAGCCTCGCCGCCTTCACCTTCTGGGGCTGGCAAGCGGTTATCGTGGGTGCGATCGTGACCCTGCCACTGGGTTACACCACCACCAAGGAATACGCTGAGCTGGAATGGCCCCTGGCTATCCTGCTGGCCATTGTCTGGGTGACCTACGGTCTGGTGTTCTTCGGCACCATCGTCAAGCGCAAGACCAAGCACATCTACGTCGGTAACTGGTTCTACGGTGCCTTCATCGTCGTGACTGCCATGCTGCACATCGTCAACCACGCTTCCCTGCCGGTCAGCTTCTTCAAGTCGTACTCGGCCTACTCGGGCGCGACGGATGCGATGATCCAGTGGTGGTATGGCCACAACGCCGTGGGCTTCTTCCTGACCACCGGCTTCCTGGGGATGATGTACTACTTCGTGCCGAAACAGGCCGAACGTCCGATCTATTCCTATCGCCTGTCCATCGTGCACTTCTGGGCGCTGATCACCCTGTACATCTGGGCAGGTCCCCACCACCTGCACTACACCGCACTGCCAGACTGGGCCCAGTCCCTGGGCATGGCGATGTCGATCATCCTGCTGGCACCAAGCTGGGGCGGCATGATCAACGGCATGATGACCCTGTCGGGCGCCTGGCATAAGCTGCGCACCGACCCGATCCTGCGCTTTTTGGTGGTGTCGCTGGCGTTCTACGGTATGTCGACCTTCGAAGGTCCGATGATGGCGATCAAGACCGTCAACTCCCTGAGCCACTACACCGACTGGACCATCGGCCACGTACACGCCGGTGCGCTCGGCTGGGTGGCGATGATCTCCATCGGCGCCATCTACCACATGATCCCGAAACTGTTCGGTCGTGCGCAGATGCACAGCACCGGCCTGATCAACGCGCACTTCTGGCTCGCAACCATCGGCACCGTGCTCTACATCGCCTCGATGTGGGTCAACGGCATCACCCAGGGCCTGATGTGGCGTGCGATCAACGACGACGGCACCCTGACCTACTCGTTCGTCGAAGCGCTGCAAGCCAGCCATCCTGGCTTCATCGTCCGTGCCCTGGGCGGCGCGTTCTTCGCCAGCGGCATGCTGTTGATGGCCTACAACGTGTACCGCACCGTTCGTGCCTCTGACCCGGCTGAAGCTGAAGCCGCCGCCAAGATCGCCGTAGTTGGAGCTCACTGATGAAGCACGAAGCAGTAGAGAAGAATATCGGCCTGCTGGCCTTCTTCATGGTCATCGCCGTGAGCATCGGCGGCCTGACCCAGATCGTCCCGCTGTTCTTCCAGGACGTGACCAACAAGCCGGTCGAAGGCATGAAGCCGCGGACCGCCCTTGAACTGGAAGGCCGCGACATCTATATCGCCAACGGTTGTGTCGGCTGCCATTCGCAGATGATCCGTCCGTTCCGCGCCGAGACCGAACGCTACGGTCATTACTCGGTGGCCGGTGAAAGCGTCTGGGACCACCCGTTCCTGTGGGGTTCCAAGCGTACCGGTCCGGACCTGGCCCGCGTTGGCGGCCGCTACTCCGACGACTGGCAGCGTGCGCACTTGTACAACCCGCGCAACGTGGTGCCCGAGTCGAAAATGCCGGCCTACCCGTTCCTCGTAGAAAACAAGCTCGACGGCAAAGACACCGCCAAGAAAATGGAAGTCCTGCGCACCCTGGGCGTGCCTTACACCGACGAAGACATCGCCGGTGCCAAGGATGCGGTCAAGGGCAAGACTGAAATGGACGCGCTGGTGGCCTATCTGCAAGGCCTGGGCACCATCATCAAAAGCAAACGGTGATTTAGATGGATATCGGGATGATTCGTGGCCTGGGCACCGTCGTCGTGATGGTGGCCTTCATCGGTCTGGCCCTGTGGGTGTTCAGCCCCAAGCGCAAGTCGGAGTTTGACGACGCGACCTTGCTGCCGTTCGCGGATGATCCCGAAGCCATCAAGCACGTCGAGCAAGCTTCTAGGAGTAACAAAGAATGACTACATTCTGGAGTCTGTACGTCACAGTCCTCAGCCTGGGAACGATCTTCGCCCTGACCTGGCTGTTGCTGTCGACCCGCAAGGGCCAGCGCGCCGAGCAAACGGACGAGACCGTCGGTCACTCGTTCGACGGGATCGAGGAGTACGACAACCCGCTGCCGAAATGGTGGTTCATGCTGTTCGTGGGCACCATCGTGTTCGCCCTCGGTTACCTGGTGCTCTACCCTGGCCTGGGCAACTGGAAAGGCCTGCTGCCCGGCTATAACTACCTGGACACCGAAAAGCAGACCGCCTTCGCCAACGGCCAGACCGGCTGGACAGGCGTTCATGAGTGGGAAAAGGAAATGGCCCGCTCGGACGCCAAGTTCGGGCCGATCTTCGCCAAATTCGCCTCCATGCCGATCGAAGAAGTCGCCAAGGACCCGCAAGCCCTGAAGATGGGTGGCCGCCTGTTCGCCTCCAACTGCTCGGTCTGCCACGGTTCCGACGCCAAGGGTGCCTATGGCTTCCCCAACCTGACCGACGCCGACTGGCGCTGGGGCGGTGAGCCGGAAACCATCAAGACCACCATCATGGGCGGCCGTCACGCCGTGATGCCGGGCTGGGCTGCCGTGGTTGGCGAACAGGGCGTGGCCGACGTGGCTTCCTACCTGGTGACCAGCCTGCACGGTCGCAAACTGCCGGAAGGCGCCAAGGCCGATCCGGCCAATGGCCAGAAGCTGTTCGCGGCCAACTGCGTGGCCTGCCACGGTCCAGCCGGCAAGGGTACGCCTGCCATGGGCGCACCTGACCTGACGCATCCGGCGGCGTTCATCTACGGTTCGAGCTTCGCTCAACTGCAGCAGACCATCCGCTACGGCCGTCAGGGCCAGATGCCGGCCCAGGCCGACCTGCAAGGGAACGACAAGGTCCACCTGCTGGCGGCCTATGTCTACAGCCTGTCACACGGCGAAAAGGCTCCGGCCGCTGACGCCCAGTAAGGCAAGTAGCTGATACACCAAAGGCCCCGCCAATCCGATTGGCGGGGCCTTTTTGTTGCCGGCTGAAAAACCTGGGCAAATCTGTTGCGCTTGCCGCCCCTCCACACGAGTAGTAACGTGCCTACATTGGAATTCAAAACGAGGGCACCCCATGTCCATCACGACTATCTCCAGCCGCGAATTCAACCACGACACAAGTGGTGCCAAAAAAGCCACCCGTGAAGGGCCGGTTATCATCACCGACCGTGGCAAGCCGGCCCATGTGCTGCTAAGCATTGAGGAGTACCAGAAACTGACCGGCATCGGCACCAGCATTGTCGAGTTACTGGTCATGCCCGATGCGTCGGATATCGACTTCGAGACCGAGCGCGCCGTCATCACTCCCCGCTCGGTAGACCTGTCCTGAATGTTTCTACTCGATACCAATGTCATTTCCGAACTGCGCAAATCCCAGGCAGACAAAAACGTCCAGGCCTGGGCACGCAGCGTTCCCGCTCCCAGCCTGTATGTCTCGGCGATTACCGTACTGGAACTGGAAACCGGTGTGCTGCGCTTCGAACGCAAGGACCCGGCGCAAGGCAGCCGCCTGCGGGCATGGCTGGACAATCACGTGATGCCTGCCTTTGCCGGCAGGATCCTGGCCGTTGACCGCGCCGTCGCACTGCGCTGCGCTCGCCTGCATGTGCCTGACCGCAGCAATGAATGTGACGCTTTGATTGCCGCTACCGCCCTGGTCCATGGGCTGACCGTGGTGACCCGTAACGTGAGCGATTTCCAGAGCAGCGGCGTGGCGGTACTCAACCCGTGGTCAGGCGATGAAAAGAACCAGATCTGAAGCTTCAGCAAACCGAGCTTGAGGGCTTCTCCTGTCTACTAACTGGCCCACAATCACCCTTTCGTTTTTCGCCAGAGCAACGGGCTGTCTATAGTCAATTGATCTGGGTCATGAACTTGTTACATCCGCTACACCATTCTATGCACCGCCCCAACGCGACCAAAGGTCGCACCCTTGGGCCAGAGCGACAGGCGTATCATTGCGCCACCGCAACACCCTTTCTGACCGTGGTCGGCACGTACTGGCCCCGGCACTTTTCCACTGCCGTGGGATGCATTTGATGAGCAACCAGATTCCGGTACATGACGTTACCCCGCCTGCCAAGGACGCGACCAAAAGCGTCGACCTGTATGCCTCCCGGGAAAAAATCTACACCCGCGCCTTCACCGGCCTGTTCCGTAACCTGCGGATGCTTGGCGGAGCGTTCCTGTTCCTGCTGTATTTCGGTACGGTATGGTTGAACTGGGGCGGTCACCAGGCCGTCTGGTGGAACCTGCCGGAACGCAAGTTCTTCATTTTTGGCGCGACCTTCTGGCCCCAGGATTTCATCCTGTTGTCCGGGATGCTGATCATTGCGGCATTTGGCCTGTTTTTCATCACGGTCTATGCCGGACGAGTGTGGTGCGGCTATACCTGCCCACAGAGCGTGTGGACCTGGATCTTCATGTGGTGCGAAAAAGTCACCGAAGGCGATCGCAACCAACGCATCAAGCTCGACAAGGCCCCCATGGGCGCCAACAAGTTCCTGCGCAAGTTCGCCAAGCACAGCCTGTGGTTGCTGATCGGCTTCGTCACCGGCATGACCTTTGTCGGTTACTTCACGCCGATCCGCGAACTGGTATTCGAGTTCTTCACCGGCCAGGCCGATGGCTGGTCGTACTTCTGGGTCGGTTTCTTCACCCTCGCCACCTACGGCAATGCCGGCTGGCTGCGTGAACAGGTGTGCATCTACATGTGCCCTTACGCGCGCTTCCAGAGCGTGATGTTCGACAAGGACACCTTGATCGTTTCCTACGACCCGCGCCGTGGCGAAAGCCGTGGCCCCCGCAAGAAGGGCGTTGACTACAAGGCCCTGGGCCTTGGCGATTGCATCGACTGCACCATGTGCGTCCAGGTCTGCCCTACCGGCATCGACATCCGCGACGGCTTGCAGATCGAGTGTATCGGCTGCGCAGCCTGCATCGATGCCTGCGACAACATCATGGACAAAATGGATTATCCACGCGGCCTGATCAGCTACACCACCGAACACAACCTCTCGGGGCAGAAAACCCATAAACTGCGCCCGCGCCTGATCGGTTATGCCGTGGTGCTGCTGGCCATGATCAGCCTGCTGGCGGCGGCGTTCTTCATGCGCTCGCTGGTGGGTTTCGACGTCAGCAAGGACCGGGTGCTGTACCGCGAAAACGCCGAAGGCCGGATCGAGAACGTCTACAGCCTGAAGATCATGAACAAAGACCAACGCGACCATACGTACGTCCTGGAAGCCGCCGGCCTGCCCGACCTCAAGTTGCAAGGCCGCCGGGAGATCAAGGTCGCGGCCGGCGAGATCTACAGCCAGCCGGTCGAGCTGTCCAGCGCACCTGAGCAACTGCCATCGAGCACCAACGAGGTGACCTTCATCCTCAAGGACGCCGATGACAGCAGCGTACATGTCGAAGCCAAGAGCCGGTTCATCGGCCCACAAACTCGTTGAGAGAAATGAACATGCCTGCAGCAACCGCCACCAGCCCTTGGTACAAGCACCTCTGGCCGTGGATCATCATCGCGATCCTGACCTGTTCGGTGACACTGAGCCTGACGATGGTGACCATTGCGGTGAAGAATCCGGACAACCTGGTCAACGACAACTATTACGAAGCCGGCAAGGGCATCAACCGCTCTCTGGAGCGCGAACTGCTGGCCCAGACCCTGCAACTGCATGCCAACGTGCAACTGGATGATGTGACCGGCGAAGTGAACCTGCGCCTGAACGGCGACAGCCGCCCCCAGACCCTGGAACTGAGCCTGATCTCGCCAACCCAGCCGGAGAAAGATCGCAAAATTGTCCTGACCCGCAACGACAGCGAGCCGGGGCGCTACGTCGGCCAGTTGACGGACAAGATCGAAGGCCGGCGCTTTGTCGAATTGCTGGGCGTGGAGAACGACAAGACCTGGCGCCTGTTCGAAGAAGAACAGATCAGCCACGACCAGGACATCCTGCTCGGCGATGAACCGCTGCAAGGCGCTGAAGACCTGAAGAAATAGCGGCTGCGTTTCGCGCAATCGCGAGCAGGCTCGCTCCCACATCAGGTTTATGTCACCACGACATTCCAATGTGGGAGCGAGCCTGCTCGCGAAGAGGCCTTCAGATGCCAGCAAGTTTCAATATGTGAATACCCATGACCACTCCACAGCCCTGCTACCACTGCGCCCTGCCCGTTCCTCCCGGCAGCCGCTTCACCGCCGTTGTCCTCGGTGAAACCCGCGAGCTGTGCTGCCCGGGCTGCCAGGCGGTGGCCGAGGCGATTGTCGCCGGCGGCCTGGAAAGCTATTACCTGCATCGCAGCGAAGCGTCAGCCAACCCCGACACCCTGCCTGTCCAACTGACCGATGAACTGGCGCTGTACGATCGCCCCGACGTGCAGCAATCGTTCGTGCGCCATGAAGGCGAACTGGCCGAAACCACCTTGTTGATGGAAGGCATCAGTTGCGCCGCCTGTGGCTGGTTGATCGAAAAACAGCTGCGCAACCTGCCGGCCGTGGCCGAAGCACGGCTGAACCTGTCCAATCATCGCCTGCATGTACGCTGGGCCGACGCCCAATTGCCGCTGAGCACGTTGCTCGCCGAGTTGCGCCAGATCGGCTACGTCGCCCACCCGTACCAGGCCGACCAGGCCTGTGAACAACTCGCCGCACAAAACCGCCTGGCCCTGCGCCAATTGGGCGTGGCCGGCCTGTTGTGGTTCCAGGCAATGATGGCGACCATGGCCACCTGGCCGGAATTCAACATCGACCTGAGCCCGGAGATGCACACCATCCTGCGCTGGGTCGCGCTGTTCCTCACCACCCCTATCGTCTTCTACAGCTGCGCGCCATTCTTCAAAGGCGCCATGCGCGACCTGCGCACCCGGCATCTGACCATGGACGTTTCGGTGTCCCTGGCCATCGGCAGCGCCTACATTGCCGGGATCTGGACATCGATTACCGGCGTCGGCGAGTTGTACTTCGATGCCGTCGGCATGTTCGCCCTGTTCCTGCTGGCCGGCCGCTACCTGGAACGCCGCGCCCGGGAGCGCACCGCCGCCGCCACCGCCCAATTGGTCAACCTGCTGCCGGCCTCGTGTCTGCGCCTGGAGGCGAACGGCCAGAGCGAACGCATCCTGCTCAGCGAATTGCGCACCGGTGACCGGGTACTGGTGCATCCGGGGGCGGTCCTGCCGGCCGACGGCAAGATCCTCGATGGGCAGTCCAGCATCGACGAATCGCTGCTGACCGGCGAATACCTGCCACAACCTCGCCAAGTGGGCGATGCGGTCACTGCGGGCACGCTGAACGTCGAAGGGGCCCTGACGGTCGAGGTACTGGCCCTCGGGCAAGACACCCGATTGTCGGCCATCGTGCGGCTTTTGGAGCGGGCCCAGGCCGAGAAGCCGCGGCTGGCGGAAATCGCCGATCGTGCCGCCCAATGGTTCCTGTTGTTCTCGCTGGTCGCGGCGGCGGCCATCGGCCTGTTGTGGTGGCAGCTGGATGCCTCGCGGGCCTTCTGGATCGTACTGGCGATGCTCGTCGCCACCTGCCCTTGCGCGCTGTCCCTGGCTACACCGACGGCCCTCACCGCTGCCACCGGCACCTTGCACAAACTCGGCCTGCTGCTGACGCGCGGTCATGTGCTGGAAGGCCTGAACCAGATCGACACGGTCATTTTCGACAAGACCGGCACCCTCACCGAAGGCCGCCTGGCGTTACGCGCGATTCGGCCATTGGCGGTCCTCGACAGCGATCAATGCCTGGCCTTGGCCGCAGCCCTGGAAAACCGTTCGGAACACCCCATCGCCCGCGCCTTCGGCCGCGCGCCCTTGGCCGCCGAGCAGGTGCAGAGCACGCCGGGGCTGGGGCTGGAAGGGCTGGTGGCCGCACAACGCCTGCGCATCGGCCAGCCCGGTTTTGTCTGCGAACTGAGTGGCGCTTCCGTACCGCTGATGCCGGACGAACCCGGGCAATGGCTGTTGCTGGGCGATGAGATCGGGCCGCTGGCCTGGTTCGTCCTCGATGACCGCTTGCGCGTCGATGCCCCTGCCCTGCTGGCGGCCTGCAAGGCGCGGGGCTGGCGCACGCTGCTGTTGTCGGGTGACAGTTCACCGATGGTTGCCAGCGTCGCCGCCGAACTGGGCATCGATGAGGCCCGGGGCGGCCTGCGCCCGGACGACAAACTGGCCGTGTTGCAACAGTTGCACCAACAGGGCCGCAAGGTGCTGATGCTCGGTGATGGTGTGAATGACGTGCCAGTGTTGGCGGCGGCGGACATCAGTGTCGCCATGGGCTCGGCCACCGACCTGGCCAAGACCAGCGCCGACGCGGTGTTGCTGTCCAACCGCCTCGACGCCCTGGTCCATGCCTTCAGCCTGGCCCGACGCACCCGCCGGGTGATCATCGAGAACCTGGTGTGGGCAGGGCTGTACAATGGCCTCATGTTGCCGTTCGCCGCCCTCGGCTGGATTACGCCGGTGTGGGCCGCGGTCGGCATGTCCATCAGTTCGTTGACCGTGGTGTTGAATGCGCTGAGGCTGACCCGTCAGCCCAAGGTGCAGGTTATCGACGCCACGCCCGATACCCGCCCGCTGCCGGCCTGAGCCGCGCGGGCATGGAGTTCCGACATGCCAGCTCTCTACGTGATGATTCCGGCCGCGCTGCTGATCGTGGCCATCGCCGTGTACATTTTCTTCTGGGCCGTGGACAGCGGGCAGTACGACGACCTCGACGGCCCGGCCCACAGCATTCTGTTCGACGATCAGGACCCGAACCACAAGGCGGCGGTGGACGAAGCCAGTGGCGAGCCCCGCAAGCCGGACGACAAGGCCCCACCCCATGCTTGACCTGGCGCCCCTGTTGGTTTCGGCGGTCATCCTCGGCCTGCTCGGCGGCGGCCATTGCCTGGGCATGTGCGGCGGCCTGATGGGCGCCCTGACCCTGGCAATTCCCAAGGAACAGCGCAGCCGGCGCTTCCGGTTGCTACTGGCGTACAACCTGGGGCGGATCCTGAGCTATGCCACCGCCGGGTTGTTGATCGGCCTGGCCGGTTGGGCCGTCTCCAACAGCCCGGCAGCGATGATCATGCGGGTGCTGGCCGGCCTGCTGTTGATTGCCATGGGCCTGTACCTGGCGGGTTGGTGGAGCGGCCTGACCCGTATCGAAAGCGTCGGGCGTGGCTTGTGGCGGCACATCCAGCCTGTCGCCAACCGTTTGCTGCCGGTGTCGAGCCTGCCCCGGGCCTTGCTGCTTGGCGCGCTGTGGGGTTGGTTGCCGTGTGGGTTGGTCTACAGCACCCTGTTGTGGTCCGCCAGCCAGGGCAATGCCTTGGACAGCGCATTGCTGATGCTCGCCTTCGGCCTCGGCACCTGGCCGGTGCTGCTCGCCACCGGGCTGGCCGCCGAACGCGTCACCGCCCTGCTGCGCAAACGCAGCGTGCGCATGGCCGGTGGCTTGCTGGTGATTATTTTCGGGATCTGGACACTGCCCGGGCCGCATCAGCATTGGCTCATGGGGCATTGACCGAGTCGCCGCCAATCGCGAGCGGGCTCGCTCCCACAGTCTCCTGTGGGAGCGAGCTTGCTCGCGATGAGGCCAGCACCGATGCCCCGTTGACGCAAATCAAAACGGCCTTGCCCACAGCCCCCTAGACTCGCCTCATGCCAGTCTATCCGGGAAATGCCCGCATGCTCGACACCATTCGTTGGGACTCAGATCTCATCCGCCGTTACGACCTGGCGGGACCACGCTACACCTCGTATCCTACTGCGGCGCAGTTTGGCAGCCAGGTGGGCACCTTCGACCTGCTCCACGCCCTGCGTGACAGCCGCAAGGCCCTGCGGCCGCTGTCGCTGTATGTGCACATACCGTTCTGCGCGAACATTTGCTACTACTGCGCCTGCAACAAAGTCATCACCAAGGACCGTGGCCGCGCCCACGCCTATCTGCAACGCCTGGAACAGGAAATCCAGCTGATCGGCTGCCACCTGGACCCCACCCAACGCGTGGAACAGTTGCATTTTGGCGGTGGCACCCCGACGTTCCTCAGCCACGACGAACTGCGCCAACTGATGGCCAAGTTGCGCAAGCATTTGAACCTGTTGGATGACGATTCCGGCGACTACAGCATTGAAATCGACCCCCGGGAGGCCGATTGGTCGACCATGGGCCTGCTGCGTGAATTGGGTTTCAACCGGGTCAGTATCGGCGTGCAAGACCTTGACCCGGCGGTGCAACGAGCCGTCAATCGCCTGCAAAGCCTGGAAGAAACCCGTGCCGTGGTCGAAGCCGCCCGGACCTTGCAGTTCCGCTCGATCAATATCGACCTGATCTACGGCCTGCCCAAGCAGACGCCGGAAAACTTCGCTCGCACCGTCCAGGAAGTCATCCATCTGCAACCGGACCGGCTCTCGGTATTCAACTACGCCCACCTACCGGAACGCTTCATGCCCCAGCGGCGCATCGACAGCCAGGACTTGCCGAACCCGGAGCAGAAACTGGCGATGCTGCAAGGCACCATCGAACAACTGACCGCCGCCGGTTACCGCTACGTAGGCATGGACCACTTCGCCCTGCCCGACGACGAACTGGCAATCGCCCAGGAAGAGGCCACGCTGCAGCGCAACTTCCAGGGCTACACCACCCATGGTCATTGCGACCTGATCGGTCTGGGCGTTTCAGCCATCAGCCAGATCGGTGATTTGTACTGCCAGAACAGCAGTGACCTGAACCATTACCAGAACACCCTCGCCGACGGGCAACTGGCGACCAGCCGCGGACTGATATGCAACGCCGACGACCGCCTGCGGCGCGCGGTGATCCAGCAGTTGATCTGCCATTTCCACCTGGCTTTCGCCGAGATCGAACAAGGCTTCAACATCGATTTCCGTGGCTATTTCGCGTCGTTGTGGCCGCAGTTGCAAGCCATGGCCAAGGACGGCCTGATCGAACTGGACAGCACACATATCAAAGTACTGCCGGCGGGTCGCCTGCTGGTGCGATCCGTGTGCATGGTGTTCGATGCCTATCTGGAGCAACAAAACCGACAGCGCTTCTCCCGAGTCATCTGAGCGCGACAATTTGACGACGAAAGCACACTGGTCGGGGCGACTACGCTGGGGTACCCTTACGCCTTATGTGTGATTTCCCACAAGGATTTAAGAAATGTCCGAGCCAGTCAAACTGCGCGCCCATAACCAGGCCCATTGCAAGGATTGCAGCCTGGCGCCCCTCTGCCTGCCACTTTCGCTGAACCTGGAGGACATGGATGCGCTGGACGACATCGTGAAGCGGGGCCGACCTTTGAAAAAAGGTGAGTTCCTGTTTCGCCAGGGCGACGCCTTCGACTCCGTTTATGCCGTGCGCTCGGGCGCCTTGAAAACCTTCAACTTGAGCGATGGCGGCGAAGAGCAGCTCACTGGCTTCCACCTGCCCAGCGAGCTGGTAGGCCTATCCGGCATGGACACCGAGAGCCATCCGGTCTCGGCCCAGGCGCTGGAAACCACCTCGGTGTGTGAAATCCCCTTCGATCGCCTGGACGAGCTGGCCTTGCAACTGCCGCAGCTGCGCCGCCAGTTGATGCGGGTCATGAGCCGGGAAATCCGTGACGATCAGCAAATGATGCTGCTGCTCTCGAAAAAAACCGCCGACGAGCGTATCGCCACGTTCCTGGTCAACCTCTCGGCACGCTTTCGCGCCCGCGGGTTCTCAGCCAACCAGTTCCGCCTGAGCATGTCGCGCAACGAAATCGGCAACTACCTGGGCCTGGCGGTGGAAACCGTGTCCCGAGTGTTCACCCGTTTCCAACAGAACGAGCTGATTGCCGCCGAAGGCAAGGAAATTCACATTCTCGACCCGATCCAACTGTGCGCCCTGGCCGGCGGTTCGATCGAAGGCTGATGGACCCGCGCGGCTGAGGGATTTGTCTCGCCGCGCTATACTGCCGCGTTTGCAGCCCTGCCAGGACACCTCCACGATGGTCTTTGACTCCTTCGACATCAAATCCCTGATCCGCCCCGTGATCGATTTCCCCAAGCCCGGCGTGATCTTTCGCGACATTACCCCACTGTTCCAATCCCCGACCGCCCTGCGGCTGGTCATGGACAGTTTCGCCCACCGGTATGTCGAGGCCGAGTTCACTCACATCGGCGCGATGGATGCCCGAGGCTTCCTGATCGGCTCGATCCTGGCCTATCAGCTGAACAAGCCGCTGGTCTTGTTCCGCAAGCAAGGCAAGCTGCCGGCCGATGTGCTGGCCGAGGGTTACCAGACCGAGTACGGCGAAGCCTTCCTGGAAGTGCACGCCGATAGCTTGTGCGAGGGGGGACTCGGTGGTGATGTTCGATGACCTGATCGCCACTGGCGGCACGCTGATCGCCGCCGCCAACCTGATCCGCCGCATGGGCGCCAAGGTCCACGAGGCCGCGGCGATCATCGACTTGCCAGAATTGCTCGGCTCCCAGCGCCTGGAGGACATGGGGATCCCGACGTTCTGCCTGACGCAGTTCTCGCTCAGCGAAAAATAATCCTCACCCACAACACATAACCCTTGTGGGAGCGAGCCTGCTCGCGATAGCGATAAATCAGCCAGTATTGATGTTGACTGACACACCGCTATCGCGAGCAGGCTCCGCTCCCACAAGGATTGTTGGGTTGATGTTATAAGGCGATCGGCTTGCGCCCCGCAAACGAATGCGCCAACGTGCCGCCATCCACCAACTCAAGCTCCCCACCCAACGGCACGCCGTGGGCAATGCGCGAGGCGATCAGGCCTTTGTTGTTCAGCAGTTGGGCGATGTAATGGGCGGTCGCTTCGCCTTCGACCGTCGGGTTCGTGGCGAGGATAACCTCCGTGAACGTACCCGCCTCTTCGATCCGCGCGATCAACTGTGGAATGCCGATGGCTTCAGGCCCCAAGCCATCGAGCGGTGACAGATGGCCCTTGAGCACGAAATAACGACCGCGAAAACCGGTCTGCTCCACCGCATACACATCCATCGGGCCTTCCACGACGCACAGCAGGCTGTCGTCCCGACGCGGATCGGCGCATTGCGGGCAAAGATCGTCTTCGGTGAGGGTTCGGCATAAACGGCAATGCCCTACACCTTCCATGGCCTGGCTAAGAGCCTGGGCCAGGCGCGAACCGCCGCTGCGATCACGCTCGAGCAATTGCAACGCCATGCGCTGGGCAGTTTTCTGACCCACACCCGGTAACGTTCGCAGGGCATCGATCAGTTGGCGAATCAAAGGACTGAAGCTCATGGAGGAAATGTCCGACATAACAACGAGACGCGGTTTATACCCGCGCCTCCGATTAGCGTCAAATACTCAATCCTGCGCGACCCGAACCACCAACTTGCCGAAGTTGCGCCCTTCCAGCAGGCCGATAAACGCCTGTGGCGCATTCTCGAGGCCATCGACCACGTCCTCGCGGAACTTGACCTTGCCATCGCGCACCCAAGGCGCCATGGCACTGATGAACTCCGGCTGACGATCACCGTAGTCGTCAAACACAATGAATCCCTGGATCCGCACGCGCTTGGTCAGCAAGGTGCGCTGCAGTTGTGGCAAACGGTCCGGGCCGCTCGGTGCCTGTTGATCATTGTAGGACGCGATCAGGCCACAGAGCGGGATCCGGGCCTTGGCATTGAGCAACGGCACGACGGCATCGAAGACTTTGCCCCCGACGTTTTCGTAATAGATGTCGATGCCCTTGTCGCAGGCCTGCGCCAGTTCCTCGGCAAAATTCGCGCTTTTATGATCGACACAGGCGTCAAAGCCCAGTTCGTCGACCACGTACTTGCATTTTTCGCGGCCGCCCGCAACGCCGATGACACGCAGGCCCTTGATTTTCGCCACCTGGCCGACCACCGAGCCCACCGCACCGGAGGCGGCCGCGACCACCAGGGTTTCCCCGGCCTTGGGTTGGCCAATGTCCATCAATCCCATGTAAGCGGTCATGCCCGGCATGCCCAGCACCCCAAGGGCCATCGACGGGCTAGGCAGCCCGGCGGGGATGGGCATCACATTGCGCCCATCGCTGATGCTGTGGCTCTGCCATCCCGTGGCGCCCACCACCAGATCACCCTCCTGGAATTTCGGGTGCAGCGAGAGCTCCACGCGGCTGACGGCGCCTCCGGTCATCACCCCATCGATTTCCACCGGCGCGGCGTAGGAAGGCGCGTCGCTCATTCGTCCGCGCATGTAGGGGTCCAGGGACAGGAACAGCGTCTTGAGCAGGATTTGCCCGTCCACCAGGTCCGGTAGGTTGATCTGCTCGAAGCGAAAATTGTCCGGGGTGGGTGCGCCTTTGGGTCGGGAGGCGAGGACGATGCGTTGGTTGGAGGTCGACGCTTGTGACATGGAAAGGTCTCCTTGATCGTTGATCGGCTCTTTATAAGGAGCAGACCCTTTTGAAGGGGGTGTGTTCGATGCTCTTGCCGTTGGACCGCGGTGCCAGCATCGCGAGCAGGCTCGCTCCCGCAGGATGACGGTGGCAGACCTGGATTTTGTTAGTACCTTCAGACACTGTGGGAGCGAGCCTGCTCGCGATAGCGGTTTAACAGCCACCGAGGCTTTGGAGCAGAAACAAAAATGCCAGGCGCGATGCCTGGCATTGTGTGTAGCCCATCCCGACCGGGATGGCGAATCAGAACGGCAGCTTCATGCCCGGCGGCAGCTGCATGCCGGCGGTCATGCCGGACATCTTGTCCTGGCTGTTGGCTTCGATCTTGCGCACCGCGTCATTGACGGCGGCGGCGAACAGCGCTTCGAGCATTTCCTTGTCGTCTTCGCTCAGGCCTTCGACCACGCTTGGGTCGATGCTCACGCGCTTGATGTCGTGGCGACCGGTCATGACCACGGTCACCATATCGCCGCCGGACTTGCCGGTGACTTCGGCGTTGGCCAGTTCTTCCTGCATCTTGGCCATTTTTTCCTGCATCTGCTGCGCCTGCTTCATCAGGCCGGCCATGCCACCTTTCATCATGGGAATCACCTCGAAAGTACTTGGATAAACAACGCGCCCGGCCCGTTGGGCCCGACGCCTTCAGTTATGAGCCCTGGGTGACCGGGGCCTCGACAGGTTCGATAGTATCGTGACGGACCACGGCGCCGAACTGTTGCATCATCTGCTGGATGAATGGATCACTGTGGATCGACTCTTCGGCTTCGCGCTGACGGTCGGCACGGCGACGGGACGCGGCCTGGGCCGGGGTCTCCTGCTCGGGCTTGATCAGCTCGATGGTCAACGTCAGGGTGCGCTGGTGGTACTGGTTCAGTGCATCGTTGAGGCGACGCTGCTGGGTCGCGTTGAACAATGCGCTGTGGGCCGGGTCCAGGTGCAACAGCCAGTGGTCGCCTTCCACGGAGATCAGCGTGCAGTTGGCGGCGATGCTACCGGTCATGCCGCTGATCGGCAGTCGAGGGAACAGTTCCAGCCATTGCAGGGCCAGCCCGGTGGCCGGCATCGCCGCCGGTTCCGGCTCGGGCTCCGGGGCCGGCTCTGCGGCGTGCTCGCTGGCCAGGTCGTCCAGGTAGCTGTAGGCCGAATCCATGTCCGGCTCGATGTAATCCTCGTCCAGCTGCGGCTCATCGTCCAGGTCGATGCCCGGCGTGGCGACGTCGACGTCGGCCACTGTGGGCTCGGGCACTGGCGCGACGACCCATTCCGGCGCATCGGGTACCACGCTGTCGGGCGTTGGCAATGGCATCGGCGGCAACTCAGGCTGCTCGGCGATGGTCTCCAGGACCGGCTCCACGGCGGGTTGCTGGACGACCTCCGGCTCGACCGGATCGTTCCAGGGCAGGTCGACCACGGCTTCGACGACAGGTTCGGGCGCCGCCTCGACGACCGGTTCGGGTTCCGGCTCAGGGGCCGTGACAACGGGTGTCGGGGTCGGTTGTGCCACAGGCGCGTCCGGAGCCGAAGCCACTGCCGGCGCAACGACGGGCGCGGCAGCCACTGGCTTGGCGGAATCAGCTGTGGCCTGGCTGATCCCCACTGGCTTTAGCGGCTGCCTCGGGGCGTCCGCCGTGTCGGCTGGCCGGAACGCCAGCATTCGCAACAGGACCATTTCGAAGCCGCCGCGCGGATCCGGCGCCAGGGGCAGGTCGCGACGGCCAATCAGGCCCATCTGGTAATAGAACTGCACGTCTTCGGCCGGCAGCGCCTGAGCCAGGGCCAGTACGCGATCACGGTCGCCATGGCCGTTGTCGACACCGTCCGGCAAGGCCTGGGCGATGGCGACACGGTGCAGCACGTTGAGGATTTCCGAGAGCACGCCATTCCAGTCCGGCCCCTGCTCGGCCAGGTGACGCACGGCCTCGAGCAGCGCCTTGGCGTCGCCTTCGATCAGCGCCTGCAACACGTCATAGACCTGGCCGTGATCGAGAGTACCGAGCATGGCCCGGACATCGGCGGCCATGACCTTGCCTTCACCGAAAGCGATGGCCTGGTCGGTCAGGCTCATGGCATCGCGCATCGAACCATCGGCGGCGCGGCCCAGCAGCCACAGCGCATCGTCCTCGAAGGGCACGTTCTCGACGCCCAGTACGTGCGTCAGGTGCTCGACGACCCGTTCCGGCGTCATGTTCTTGAGGGAGAACTGCAGGCATCGCGACAAAATCGTTGCAGGAAGTTTCTGCGGGTCAGTGGTCGCCAGGATGAACTTGACGTAGGGCGGCGGCTCCTCGAGGGTCTTGAGCAGCGCATTGAAAGAATGGCTGGAGAGCATGTGCACTTCGTCGATCAGGTAGACCTTGAAGCGCCCACGGCTCGGCGCGTACTGCACGTTATCGAGCAGTTCGCGGGTGTCTTCGACCTTGGTGCGGCTGGCGGCGTCGATCTCGATCAGATCGACGAAACGGCCCTCGTCGATTTCCCGGCAGACCGAGCACTCGCCGCAAGGCGTCGAGGTGATGCCGGTTTCACAGTTCAGGCACTTGGCGATAATCCGCGCGATGGTGGTCTTGCCCACGCCGCGGGTACCCGTGAACAGGTAGGCATGGTGCAGCCGCTGGCTGTCCAAGGCATTGATCAGAGCCTTGAGCACATGGGTCTGGCCGACCATTTCGCGGAACGAGCGCGGACGCCATTTACGTGCAAGAACCTGATAACTCATCGAAAACCGTCGCAACGAAGGAACATAAGCGGCTAATGCTAGCGGAGCAGGGGCGAAATTGCATCCGGTGTGCTCGTCTAATCTGACTAAGATTGGTCAAGGACTCGGTTGTCGACGCGGTTTTGTACAGTCAGGAGAGTTTATGCGCTCAGCCATGGGGGCTTTGCTGTTGTTGGGTACCAGTTGCTTTGCCGAGGAAGGCCCCTTGCGCTTCGCCGTTACCGACGGCTGGGCGATGCCCATGGTGCAGATCGAACGAGGTCGGCCGATTCAGGGCATCATTCCCGACATCATGACAAGCCTGGCGACCCAGGTAGGGCTGCCGGCGCAATTCCACGTCCTGTCCCGCGCCCGGCTGGACGGCGCCATGAAACACGGCGAAATCGACCTGCGCTGTTATGTCAGCCCCGACTGGGTGAAGGACAGTGGCGATTATTTGTGGAGCATCCCGTTGTTTTTCCAGCGTGACCTGCTCGTCGCCACGGCAAGCACCCCTGCGGCGGTCACACCCGCAACGTTGCCGGAACAAGCCATCGGCACGGTGCTCGGCTATACCTACCCGACCTTGCAACCCTTGTTCGACAGCGGCCAACTGCACCGAGACGACGCCCGCAGCCAGGAACAAGTGCTGGCGAAACTGCTGGCCGGACGTTATCGCTACGGGATCAGTAACCAATGGGCACTGGACTGGTTCAATCAACGCCATACCGCCGATCGACAACTCCATGAAGTGGCGGTACTCCAGGAACAGCAGTTGAGCTGTTACGTGCGCAACGATCCGAGCATCCCGGCGCAACGCATCCTGAGGACATTGCTGACCATGAAGACATCCGGGGAGATCGACGCAATCATCCAGCTTTATACCGGTCGCAGTGACGTATCGCCGGCCAGCAGCAACACACCCTCTCCCTGATCGCCGGGTCGCTGCCGCCATTGCGCCGGCGGGATGAACCCCAGGACCCAGTCGGGGATCTGTTCGGGCGGCATGGGCCGGGCGATGAAGTAACCTTGGGCCACCTCACAGCCCAGGCGCAGCAGCAACTGGCCATGCTCCAGGCTGTCCAGGCCCTCGGCGACCACCTCACGGCCAAACGCCCGGGCCAGGCCGATCACCGCTTCGGTCAGCGCCAGGTCGTCCTGGTCGTCGAGAATGTCGCGGACAAAGGTCTTGTCGATCTTGATGGTCTGCGTGCGCAGGTGCTTGAGGTCGTTGAGCGAGCAGTAGCCGGTGCCGAAACCACCCAGTGAAAAACCCACGCCCAACGCCTGGCAGGCCTGGAGGCAAGCGCTGACGTGTGCAAGGTTCTCCACCGCGACGGATTCGACAATCTGCAGATCCAACAGCCGTGGCGGTACCGCCGGATGCCGCTCCAGCACCTGACGCAACCGCTCGACAAAATCCGCCCGCTGGAAATGCCGCGCCGAGATATTGATGCTCACCGGCCAGCCCTGCCCCGCCTGCTGCCATTGCTGCAATTGGATGAGTACCTGCTCCATGACCCACTCGCCGATCTCGACGATCAGGTCAGTCTCTTCCACCAGGGGCAGGAACTCCCGAGGCGGCACCAGGCCACGTTGCGGGTGCTTCCAGCGCAGCAGCGCCTCGAGGCCGACCACGGTGCCATGGCGCATATTGACCTTGGGCTGGAAATGCAGCCGCAGCTCATTACCGGCCAATGCCTGGCGGACCCGCTCGACAGTCTGGTAAGTGGCTCGCACTTCCTTGTCCCGGGACACATCGAACAAGTGGAAACGATTGCGACCGCTTTGCTTGGCCACGTACATCGCCTGGTCAGCGTGGCGCAACAAGGTCTCGGCGTCTTCGTTGTCCCATGGGAACAGCGTGACACCAATGCTGGCGAAAACCTTGATGTCCTTGCCGTCGATGCCATAAGGCATGGAAACGGCGATCAACACCCGGTTCAAGGCAGCATGTAATTCATCCATCCCACGCACATGGCGCAGCACCAGCACGAACTCGTCCCCACCCAGCCGTGCTACCACGTCCTCGCCACGCACAATGCTGCGCAGGCGCCTGGCAACTTCCACCAGCAGCCGATCGCCGCTGGCATGACCATAGCCGTCATTGACGGCCTTGAAGCCATCGAGGTCGAGCATGCACACCGCCAGGGGCAGGTTCTCCGCGCGTGAAAACTCCAGGGCCTGGTCCAGCAGTTCGGACAGATAAGTGCGGTTGGGCAGCCCGGTCAGCACATCGTGCCCTACCCGCCATTGCAGCGAATGCAGCAGGCGCCGCTTTTCGCTGACGTCGAAGCGAATCGCCAGGTAGCGTTCAATTTGCCCGGTCTCGTCGTCGATCACCGGCACCAACGTGGTGTCGACCCAGTGCAGCGTACCGTCCTTGGCCCGGTTGCAGATCTCCCCTTTCCAGACCTGGCCCAGGGCAATGGTGCGCCACATGGCGCTGAAGAACTCGTCAGGGTGTTGGCCGGAATTGAGCAGGCGATGGTTCGCTCCCAACAACTCATCGCGCCGGTAACCAAAAAGGCTGCAAAATTGATCGTTGACGTAGGTGATGCGCCCGCTCAGATCGGTTTCGGAAAAAATCGCGGCGGCGTCAACGGCTCTGCGGTACTTCTTATCCATCGAAGCAGTCATCCATGAGTCAGGCTCATTTGTCGCGCGCGGTTGCACCGCCTTCAAGACAGGCGAAAATCAACTAGGCTCAAACACTTTGAGAAAAGCCGGAGCGCGGGTCCTGGTGGTGCCAAGGTAAGGCTTCAGCCCTTGCCTTGTATCGCGGCAAGAAACGCAAGGACCGGTCTGCGCGCACACCCAGGCTTCTGAAGCAGGTCACCAAATGCCCGTGCCAAAGGCCGATTCTACGAAACACATCACACTTTGCAAAGCAAGGTGATGGATCACGCGGTTGCCTAATGCGAAAATCTATCGTTAAGTTCTTGATTCTAAATGGGAATTAAGCGATGCAAATTTCAAGTTTGGGTCCAGCCATCAGACGCTACCGCAAAGTAGCGGGGCTTACTCAGGCTGAACTTGGCGAAAAAACCGGTTTTGACCCCAAAACCATCAGCCGCTTCGAAACCGGCACCTACACCCCCAGCGTCGAAGCCTTGTTCCTGCTTGCCAATGTGCTGGATGTACAACTGAAAGCCTTTTTTGCCGACATGGGCGATGAGGACGAACAGCGGGCGTATCTATTCGGTGTCATACACAGAGCCACCCCGAAGGATCTGGGAAAGCTGATCGCAGCGGTCGACCAGGCCTTGTCCAAGCCTTGACGCCATGAAAGAGAAGCCTGGCCTGTCAATGCGAGACAGGCCAGGCTTCTCTTTGCTCGCTTGCCCAATTCCGAGGGCGACGCAAGACATAATGTCACGTTGACATCGTCCACCACGAACCCGGACTATCAACGCGCTGATTCCTGCGTCCCTATGACGCCTACGACTCGTCTACACAATAAAATCCCAGGGGACACCGTGCATAAACTTTCGATCATTCTCGTTTCGATACTCGCCACCGGCTGCACCGCCAAATACGCGCAACAAGAAGTATTCCCCAACCCTGGAAAACTTGATCGGCAAATGCCAGTCACCATCGCCACACCAGTTGACGGCCGCTACGAAACGACACCCTATACTGCCTCCGGAGATATGACAGCTGCCGCCATCAAGACGGCATTCTCTTATTACACCAACCGTGTGACGGTAACGGGCACGTGCCATGAATTGAACTGCCTGAGGCAGAACAACCCTTCGGGCTACTACGTCATCCCGGAAATCCTCCATTGGGAAGAACGCGCCACAGAATGGTCGGGCCTCCCCGACAAGATTGAAGTGAAGCTCGCCATTTATGGCTCGACTGGAACACAGCCGCTGGGGTCTGCGATCCTGTCCGGTAAAAGCAAGTGGGCGACTTTCGGCGGGGATCATCCACAGGATCTTTTACAAGAGCCGATTAATGAGTATGTGAAAGCTCAGTACTGACTGTAGGGGCCCGTCCTGCCGGTGCACAGGGCCGCCCTCCTTATCGACGCTCGATTGCCCTACCCGGCCAAAACCCGGACAGCAGAAAGCACCGATCGATATCGATCAGCAAAACGAAAGGAAATTCTGAATTTGGCAAACCTTGCGAACGAAGGCTTGGGCGTTATGGAGGCAACCCCACCAGCCACACCCCGGCACACAATGTTCCCGCTGTGGCTGCTTCCTTCCGGATCTGACCAGGTTCACGGGTAATCGTTGCGGGGGGACCGATGGGGTCACCATAACGATGCCCGCCTGACGGCGAGCCGCGCCATTGTACCTATCTGACGAGAAGTTACAACCGTTCGTACCAGATAAAAAAACTGAAGATGTTCAAGCACTTGCTGTGGGGTGCTTGCTCTGGCGTCGGCACATCCGACAGGAAGGCAAGCTAACCTGCCGCCATCGTGAGCAAGCTCGCTCCCACATGAGTTCTCTAGTGTTCACAGATCCAGCGCTCTGCCCAGGTCCCTTATGGGAGCGAGCCTGCTCGCGATAGCGCTGGATCAGCTTGCATTGATGTTGAATGAACCTCCGTCATCGCGAGCAGGCTCGCTCCCACGGAAAAACTGCGGTAAAGCTTTAATCGATTGAATCTTTTAACCAATACTTACGAACAACTACAAACATTGCATCATTGTCGATATTAAATGGCCGATCATGACGACGTATTACAAACCACCACTGGGCAGAACGGCCCATACTCACCATTGGAAGCTTGAGCCCGAACTTGAACATTGAAATAAACAGGTCGGGATCCCCCACTGACGCCTATCTCATGCTGGTACCAGCCGCGTCCGTCCGGTTTCACTTGGGTTGCGGGAACGAACTGCGGCTGTCCAGTTGCCACCGCTGTTACTTTAAACGTGTGCCCCGCAATCTGATCGGGCCGGACATTATCCGAAATTTGCCAGGCTAATATAATGGTGTATTGGCTCTGTCCGGCCTGGGAAAGTCTCCGAGGCGCATTGGGAATGGTTGTCGCTTTATCTGCTTCATCATGTTTCATCGTATTATCCATAATAAATATAGCCATCATCCATGGCGGCCTTAGGGTAAAGGAAAACTTGAATATAAAACCACCATCAAAACAAATAGCATTACTTTAACGCTGCCTAGCCTCCCAACGAGGCAGGCAAACTTAGTGCGAAAACAAAGTTACATAAGCACCTCATCCGCCCGACCACCCTCCTCCTGAATAACCAGATGGATGAAATGCAGCTTGGTGATGACGGCGGCGGGTACGACGAACGGATAGAAATCCGGCTGGCCCATGCTGCGGGACAGTTCGTTGAGCATGCCAGCCAGCTCGATCCAGGCGTTGACGAATGACAGGAAGGCCGTCCCCCCAGTGTGCTCGGGGTCGTACAAGGTCTCGGGCGGAAAAGGCTGGTAGTCGATATCCATTTCCCGAGCACTCATGCCAAAACCCAGCGCCGTGTCCACCGCATCCATCATGTGCAGATAGTGAGCCCAGGTTTCCGCCCAGTCTTCCCAGGGATGCATGGTGGCGTAGGCGCTGACGTAATGGGTTTGCCAGTCCAGCGGCGCTCCCTGCTGATAATGCCGCTCCAAGGCTGCGGAATAACTGGCGCGCTCATCGCCGAACAGCTCACGAAACGCCTCGAGCCAGTGAGTGTTGGCGATCAGCCGATCCCAGTAGTAGTGCCCCACCTCATGCCGGAAATGTCCGAGCAAGGTGCGATACGGTTCGCGCATCTGCTGGCGCACGTATTCGCGATGGGCATCGTCGGCTTCTTTGATATCGAGGGTGACCAGGCCGCTGGCGTGACCTGTGGTCGGAGGCGTGCCATCGGGATCGACGCCAATGAAATCGAAAGCCAGGCCGATATGTTCATCGACGGTTTTCGGGATCACCGGCAAGCCGAGGGTGATCAGTTGCGCCACCAACCGGCGCTTGGCGGTTTCGACCTTGCGCCAGCGCTCGGGGTTTTCCGGGATCGACAAATCGGGGATGGTGCGATTCAGGCTGCAGGCAATGCACAAGGCATCATGTCCGTTGGCTGGCAACAGCCAGTTGCACGCCGCCGGGGTGTCGAGGTTGGCGCAGCGGCGGAACAGTCCGGCTTGCGGGCCGGCGTCCAGCGTCCAGGTGTCGGGTTGCTCGCCGGGTTGCAAGGACGACAGGCGGCTTTGTTCAGGCTGATAGCCCAGCGCCGCCAGGCAAGCCAGGCATTGGCTGTTGCGAAAAAACAGCGACTGGCCGCAGCGACACGACCAGATTTTGCTATTGCGCGAACGATCGCCCATGAAAGGCGCGGCAATGCGTGAGGTCAGTTGTTCGAAGAAGCGGTACATGGCGATCTCTCCCTGGAGCCTGCAAGACTAGATCATCCTCTGCCCACGATCGTTCCCATGCATTGCCTGACCGGTGCCGCCGAGCGGGAGCAAGCTCCCTCGCCACAGAAACCAGAGTATTGCCCGAAGGAGCGCTCACGGTTAAACCGTGATGCCATGCTTACTCAAGAAAGCGACAAACGCCTCTTCGTCGAGCACCTTGAGCCCCAGCTCATTGGCCTTGGTCAGCTTCGACCCCGCCCCCGGCCCGGCTACCACGCAATGGGTTTTCGCCGATACGGAACCGGCGACCTTGGCCCCCAGGCTTTCCAGCTTGTCCTTGGCAACATCGCGGCTCATCAGCTCCAACGACCCGGTCAACACCCAGGTGTGCCCCGCCTCGGGCAAGCCTTCGACGACTTTCTTCTCGCTCTGCCAATGCATGCCGAAGTCCCGCAGCTGTTGTTCCGCAGCTTGGGCCTGCTGGCGATTGGCGGCGACAGCGAAGAACACGCGTACGGCGTTGGCCTGTTTTTCCGGCAGGGCCTGGCGCATGTCCAGCCAGTCGGCGTTCATCACGGCTTCGAGTGAACCGAACTTGTCCGCCAGTTTCTGTGCCCCGCCCGGCCCGACCGAGGGAATGTGCAGTTTGTCGAGAAAGCCGCCCAGGGTGGTGCTGGCGGAGAATTCAGCGCCCAACTCGCCCTGATCCTGGATATCGAGACCATGGCGTAGCAGATCCTTGATCACCTCGCGATTGTGCGGGTCTTCGAAGAAGCTGTGGATCTCGTGGGCCACTTCCAGGCCGACGTCGGGCAAGTAGGTGAGCACCTGAGGCAAGGCCGCCTGCACGCGCTCCAGCGAACCGAGGGAGCGGGCCAGGACCTTGGCGGTCTCCTCGCCCACGTCGGGGATGCCAAGGGCGTAGATGAACCGCGCCAGGCTTGGCTCCTTGCTGTCGACGATGGCCGCCAGCAGGTTTTTGCTCGACAGTTCGGCGAAGCCTTCCAGGTCGACCACCTGCTCGAAAGTCAGGGCATACAGATCGGCAGGCGAACCCACCAGCCCCTCGTCCACCAACTGCTCCACGCTCTTTTCACCCAGCCCCTCGATGTCCATGGCCCGGCGCGACACGAAGTGAATGATCGCCTGCTTGAGCTGCGCGCCGCAGGCCAGGCGACCGACGCAACGGTACACCGCGCCTTCGCTGATGGTTTCACGACCCTTGCTGCGCTTGATCAGTTGCGTGCGCTCGACATGGGAGCCGCAGACTGGACATTGCTGGGGAATTTCAACGGGACGGGCGTTTTCCGGGCGACGTTCGGTGACGACTTGCACCACTTGCGGGATCACGTCCCCGGCACGACGGATGATCACGGTGTCGCCGATCATCAGGCCCAGGCGCGCCACTTCGTCCATGTTGTGCAGGGTGGCATTGGCCACAGTCACGCCTGCCACCTTGACCGGCTTGAGCCGCGCCACGGGTGTCACGGCGCCAGTGCGACCGACCTGGAACTCGACGTCCAACAGCTCGGTGAGCTCTTCAGAGGCCGGGAATTTATGGGCGATGGCCCAGCGCGGCTCCCGGGCGCGAAAACCCAGTTCGCGCTGGGAGGCGATGCTGTTGACCTTGAACACCACGCCATCGATTTCATAAGGCAACGCGTTGCGCCGTTCGCCAATGTCGCGGTAGTAATCCAGGCATTCGTCGATGCCATGGGCGAGTTTCAGTTCGCGACTGATGGGCAGGCCCCAGGCCTTGAGCTGCTTGAGATTGCCGATGTGGGTATCGGCAATGTCCGCGGTCACCTGGCCGATACCGTAGCAGCAGAATTCCAGCGGGCGGTTGGCGGTGATCCTCGAATCCAGCTGGCGCAGGCTGCCGGCCGCCGCGTTGCGCGGGTTGGCGAAGGTCTTGCCGCCCGCCTCCAGTTGCGTGGCGTTGAGGCGCTCGAAGCCGGCCTTGGACATATACACTTCGCCGCGCACTTCCAGCAGCGGCGGCCAGCCGCTGCCCTGTAACTTGAGGGGGATGTTGCGCACGGTGCGCACGTTGACGCTGATGTCTTCGCCGGTAGTGCCGTCACCGCGCGTGGCACCGCGCACCAGCATGCCATCCTGGTACAGCAGGCTGACCGCCAGGCCATCGAGCTTCGGCTCGCAGCTGTATTCCACCGCCGCGCCGCCGCCCAGCAAGTCGCCCATGGGCAGGTCGAGACCTTCGGTCACCCGGCGGTCGAACTCGCGCATGGTGGTTTCGTCGAAGGCGTTGCCCAGGCTGAGCATCGGGATCTCGTGACGGACCTGGCTGAAGGCCGACAGCGCCACGCTGCCGACCCGCTGCGTCGGGGAATCGCTGGTCACCAGCTCCGGATGCTGCTCCTCCAAAGCCTTGAGCTCGTGGAACAAGCGGTCGTACTCGGCGTCCGGGATGCTCGGCTCATCGAGGACGTGGTAGCGATAGTTGTGCTGGTCCAGCTCGGTGCGCAGCTGTTGGATGCGGGTTTCAACGGCATTCATGGGTGTTCTCTCATCATAAAGCAAAAGAGCAGCCGAGGCTGCTCAATCTCTTGAAATCATCGGCAGTCGGACCTGAGCCCGCCGAACATACAACCTGTGGCGAGGGGATTTATCCCCGCTGGGCTGCGAAGCAGTCCCAAAGCTAACGACTCAACTAGCTGATAAGGCCAAGGCGCCAGGATTTAGGGCCGCTGCGCAGCCCAGCGGGGATAAATCCCCCTCGCCACAAAAGCCCTTCAGCCAGAAAAATTCTGCCGACTTTAGCGCTTCTGGGTCAGCGCCCGGCGCTCGAATTCGACGATACGCTGGCGGTAGTGTTCGATGGTCTGGGCGGTCAGCACGCTGCGCTGGTCGTCCTTCAACTCGCCATTGAGCTCCTGGGACAGCTTGCGCGCCGCGGCCACCATCACGTCGAAGGCTTGCTTGGGATGGCGTGGGCCTGGCAGGCCGAGGAAGAAGCTGACGGCTGGGGTACTGAAATGGTCGATGTCGTCCAGGTCGAACACGCCTGGCTTGACCGCGTTGGCCATGGAGAACAACACCTCGCCATTGCCGGCCATGCTCTCGTGACGGTGGAAAATGTCCATCTCGCCGAAACGCAAGCCACTTTCCAGGATGTTCTGCAACAACGCCGGCCCCTTGAAGCCAGCCGGGTCGCGGCAGATCACGCTGATCACCAGCACTTCCTCAGCCTGGGCCTGGTCTTTGTCGGCGCTCGATGCCTTGTTCTCGTCCGGGAAATCGTTGTCGCGACTGCTGAAGCTCGGGCCACCATCCAGGTCGAGATTCAGGTTCAAATCCCCCTGGGACGGCTCGCTGTTGCGCTTGCCGCGCTTGGAACCCGACTCCCGCGGCTCACGTGCAGGCGCGCTCATCGACGGCAGGTCGTGCTCGTCCAGCTGTGGCTCCTTGTGGGTGTCCAGCACCCGGGGCGGGCCCAGCAGCTCGGCGTTGTCATCCTCATCGGGCAGGTTCGACAGGCTGCGATCCAGGCGAAACTTCAGTTTCCCCTTGCCGCCGCGCATGCGACGCCAGCCGTCGAAAAGAATACCGGCAATGACAATGATGCCGATGACGATCAGCCACTCGCGCAGACCGATTTCCATGTAATCCCGTGCCTCTATAAAAATGCTGAAAAATAAGGGGTTTAGCTATTTGCAAACCGCTTTAAAACGTGGCGCCAACTCTATGTTCTGAATGGCGTTTTGCCCACGCACACGAAAAATTGACATTAAACTAGCACGACCAAAGATAACTTTACACCGTCTGTCGCACAGGCTCGTGCCCAAACTGTGAATTGAACAACAGGCACAAGGGTAAAAAATACCTACATCGTTCCCGGTAAATGCCCTACAGCCCGTGCTTCAGGCATCCACCATTGCCATGGCCTCCTCCACATCCACCGCCACCAGCCGCGAACAGCCTGGCTCATGCATCGTCACGCCCATCAGCTGATCGGCCATTTCCATGGCGATCTTGTTGTGGGTGATGTAGATGAATTGCACCGTTTCGGACATCTCCTTCACCAGCCGTGCGTAACGGCCTACGTTAGCGTCATCCAACGGTGCATCGACTTCGTCGAGCATGCAGAACGGCGCCGGGTTCAATTTGAAGATGGCAAATACCAGGGCCAATGCGGTCAGCGCCTTCTCGCCACCGGAGAGCAAATGGATGGTGCTGTTCTTCTTGCCAGGAGGACGCGCCATGATGGTCACCCCTGTATCGAGTAAATCTTCGCCCGTCAGTTCCAAGTAGGCGCTGCCTCCACCGAAAACTTTTGGGAAAAGTGCCTGCAAACCGCCGTTGATCTGATCAAAGGTATCCTTGAAGCGGTTGCGGGTTTCCTTGTCGATCTTGCGAATGACGTTTTCCAGGGTCTCCAGCGCCTCGACCAGATCGTCGTTCTGGGCATCCAGGTAGCGCTTGCGCTCGGACTGTTGCTGGTATTCGTCGATGGCCGCCAGGTTGATCGCCCCCAGGCGCTGGATGCGCTGGGCAATGCGCTCCAGTTCCTCCTCGGCTTCCTTTTCGTTCGCCCCGGCCACCAGGGTGGCGAGTACGCCATCAAGGTCGTAGCCGTCTTCCAGCAATTGGTCCTGCAAGGCTTTGCGCCGCACCGTCAGCGCCTGCCATTCCATGCGCTGCTGCTCCATCTGGCCGCGGATCAGTTGCGATTGCTGCTCGGCCTGGCTGCGGCGCTTCTCGGCGTCGCGCAGTTCGCGGTCGGCGTCCTCCAGAGCGATCTGCGCCGTCTTGAGCTCCTCGTCGACGCTCATGCGCTTGTCGAGCAACTCTTCGAGCTTGAGACGCAGCTCTTCCAGCGGCGCTTCGCCCTCTTCCAGATTGAGGCTCAACTGCTCGCGCTTTTCAGTAAGACGCTCGGACTGCATTTCCAGCCGCTCCAAAGCCTGGCGCGTGGAATCGTGCTGGGCCTTGAGCGAGCCCAGCCGCACCGCCAACTGATGGGCATGATCCTTGTGCTGGCGTGCTTCCTGACGTACCCGGTCAAGGCGTTCGCGCAGGCTGTCGCGCTGGGCCAGCAGCAGTTCGCGCTGTTCGGTGTCCAGGGCCATGGCATCGAGGGCTTCCTGCAATTGCAGGCGCGCCTCGCCGATCTGTTCGTGTTCCAGCGCCCGCTGCTCGCCCAACTCGGCAATTTCTTCTTCGAGACGGGTGCGGCGCAGCGCCAGCTGTTCGACCTTGGCCTTGCCAGCCGACAACTGCGCCTTGAGCTCGCCTTGCTGGCGCGCTTCGTCCTGCAACAGCCGCCGCAAGTGTTCGCGGCCGTTCTCCTGTTGACGCTGTTGCGCCCGCAGGTTCTGCAATTCGGTTTCCAGGGCTTCGACGCTGGCCTCGCGCTCTTCGCGCTCGGCACTCAGGTGTTGGATTTCCTGGCCGCGGGCGAGCATGCCGCTCTCGGCTTCGCTGGCCCGGCGCACCCGCAGGAAATGCCGACCAACCCAGTACCCGTCGCGGCTGATCAGGCTTTCACCAACGGCCAGTTGCCCGCGCAAAGCCAAGGCCTGTTCAAGACTGTCCACCGGCTTGACCTGCCCCAGCCACGGTGACAGATCGACCTGGGCCTCGACCTTGTCCAGCAGACTCCCGGGGATTCGTACCCCGTCGCCAGCCGGGCTGAGCAGACGCAGATCGCCCTGGGTGAAACCTGACAGGTCGAAGCCGCCAAAGTCATCCACCAGCACCGCTTGCAAGTCGGCGCCCAGCACGGTTTCCACCGCCAGTTCCCAACCGGCATCGACCTTCAAACCTTCGGCCAGTCGCGGACGTTCGGCCAGGTGCTGGTCGCGCAGCCATTCGGCGGTGCCGGTGCCCGGGTCCAACGCGGCTTGTTGCAAGGCCTCCAGCGAGGCCAGGCGCCCGTTGAGCCGCTGCAATTCGCCCTGGGCCTGTTGTTGGTTCTGCAAGGCCAGTTGCAAGGCTTGGCGAAGCTGCTCAAGCCGTTCGACCTGGGCATCCTCACTGGCCTGCAAGTCTTCGAGGGTGGCTTCGCTGGTCGCCAGTTGCTCGCTCAGATCCAGAATCGCGGCGTCTTCCGGGTCCGCCGCGAGCAAGGCGCGTTCTTCGGCCAGGCGACGCTGACGTTCGGCCAGGCGCTCCATGCTGGTTTCCAACTGCTGGATACGCGACTGCTGGACTTCAGCCTGACGACGCGGCTCGGCCGAGGTCAGGTTGAAGCTGTCCCATTGTTCTTGCCAGCCGTGCATGCTCAGCTCAGCTTCTTCCAGGGCCGCGGCAGCCTCTTCAGCGGCGGCACTGGTGATTTCCTGTTCCGGTGTGAGCCGGTCCAGTTCCTCGCCAAGGGTCAGCAGCAGCGTACGGTCGTGGCCCAGGTGCGATTCGGTCTCCAGACGCGCCCGCTCGGCTTCCTTCAAATCATCCTGCAACTGCCGCAGCCGTTGCTGGCCATGCTGGATGCTCTGCTCGACCCGGGCGATGTCGCCGCCCACGGAATAGAAGCGCCCCTGCACCAGATTGAAGCGTTCGGACAGGTCATGGTGCCCGTCACGCAGGCGCTCGATGGCGGCATCGGCGTTACGCTGCTCAGCCACCAGCGCTTCGAAGCTGACCTCCTGGTTGCCGATGATCGCCTCACGCTGGCCGACCTGCTCATTCAACGCCTGCCAACGCAGGGCCGAGAGCTGCGCCTTGAGCTGGCGCTCCTCGCCCTTGTACTCCTGATACTTCTTGGCCGCCTCGGCCTGACGGTGCAGACGCTCCAACTGGCGCTCGAGCTCTTCGCGCAGGTCGGTCAGGCGCGCGAGGTTTTCGTGGGTGCGACGAATACGGTTTTCAGTCTCGCGGCGGCGCTCCTTGTATTTGGAGATGCCGGCGGCTTCTTCGATAAAGTTGCGCAGGTCCTCGGGCTTGGCCTCGATCAGCTTGGAGATCATGCCCTGTTCGATGATCGAGTAGCTGCGCGGGCCCAGGCCGGTGCCGAGGAAAATATCGGTGATGTCGCGACGTCGGCACTTGGCACCGTTGAGGAAATAACTGTTCTGGCTGTCGCGGGTCACTTTGCGACGAATGGAGATTTCCGCATAGGCCGCGTACTCGCCCACCAGGGTGCTGTCGGAGTTGTCGAACACCAGCTCGATGCTGGCCTGGCTCACCGGCTTGCGGCTGGTGGAGCCGTTGAAGATGACGTCGGTCATCGACTCGCCGCGCAGGTTCTTGGCCGAGCTCTCGCCCATCACCCAACGCACGGCGTCGATGATGTTCGACTTGCCGCACCCATTGGGCCCGACCACCGCCGCCATGTTACTGGGGAAGTTCACCGTGGTCGGGTCGACGAAGGATTTGAACCCCGCCAGCTTGATGCACTTGAGCCGCACGTCAGGCCGCCGTCAGGGCAGAAACCACCAGATCGCAGCTGCGCTGGGCGTAGGCCGTGAGCACGATGCGGATCTGCGGCAAATCACGGGCCAGCACGGCGGCAAGCAGGCGCTGGAACAGGTCGAGGAACTCGCTCATTTCCGCCTTGCGCTGCTCCAGAGCCAGGAAATAGGCACGGCTCATGGCCGGCTGCAGGTTCTCGACGGTTTCCTGCAGGTACGGGTTGTTGGCAAAGGGATAGGCGGCGCGCATCACGCTGAAGCTTTCATCGACGAAGGTGCGGATGTCCTGACGCGCGTAGGCCTCGTTGAGACGCTGCTGGATCGCCACGAACGGCGCCATGTCGGCTTGTTCTTTCCAGCCATGGGCCACGGCGTTGCCCAGCAGGATGTACAGCTCGCTCATCAGCGCGCAGAGGCTGCGCACCTTGTGTTCGGTGAGTTCGGTGACGTGGGCGCCACGGCGCGGCAGGATCGCGATCAAATGGCGTCGCTCCAGGATCAGCAAGGCCTCGCGGACCGAGCCGCGGCTGACGTTGAGCGCCAGCGTGACCTTCTGCTCCTGGATGCGCTCTCCCGGTTTCATTTCGCCGCGAATGATGCGTTCGGCGAGGTGATGGGCGATTTGCTCGGCGAGGCTGTCCGGGGCCTTGAACGTCATGGTTGTCCTTCAAACTCTTCGATCTGCACAAGCGGCGCAGTGTAGCGCACTCGACACGTCATGGCGCAGGGCCTGCACCGGGTTTTTGGCACGATTCAAGCAAAAAGTTTGAGCCTCATCCTGAAACAGAACCTGTGGAAGAACCTGTGGGAGCGAGCTTGCTCGCGATAGCGGTCTGTCAGCTTGCATCCATACTGAATGTACCGCCGTCATCACGAGCAAGCTCGGCTCCCACAGGGTTCTACAGTATCCATAGAGCGCTGTTCATCGACCAAATGAACTTTCCTGACCTTTAAGTCAGAAAATCGTTGACCGAAAAGTCAGACCTGATAAATTCAGGCCCAGTCGGTACAACAATAATGAGTCTGCGAGGCCTTCCGTGATCCAGTTTTTACTCAACCAGGAACTCCGTAGCGAGCACGCCCTGGACCCGAACCTGACCGTGCTCAACTATTTGCGCGAACACGTTGGTAAACCAGGCACCAAGGAAGGCTGCGCCAGCGGCGACTGTGGCGCGTGCACTGTGGTGGTGGGCGAATTGCACACGGACGAAAAAGGCCAGGCGCGCATTCGCTATCGCAGCCTCAATTCGTGCCTGACTTTCGTCTCGTCCTTGCACGGCAAGCAACTGATCAGCGTCGAAGACCTCAAGCACCAGGGCCAATTGCACAGCGTCCAGCAGGCGATGGTCGATTGCCACGGCTCGCAATGCGGTTTCTGCACCCCGGGTTTCGTCATGTCGCTGTTCGCCCTGCAAAAGAACAGCGAGCACGCCGACGCCCACCAGGCCCACGAAGCCTTGGCCGGCAACCTGTGCCGTTGCACCGGCTACCGGCCGATCCTGGCCGCCGCCGAGCAGGCCTGCTGCGGCAAGCCAGCGGACCAGTTCGACGCCCGCGAGACCGAGACCATCGCCCGTCTCAAAGCCATCGCCCCGACCGAGACCGGCGAGCTCAATAGCGGCGACAAGCGCTGCCTGGTGCCGCTGACCGTGGCCGACCTGGCCGATCTCTACGACGCTTACCCCCAGGCACGGCTGTTGGCCGGTGGTACCGACCTGGCCCTGGAAGTCACGCAGTTCCACCGGACCCTGCCGGTGATGATCTACGTAGGCAACGTCGCTGAACTCAAGCGCATCGAGCGTTTCGACGATCGCCTGGAGATCGGCGCCGCCACTCCGCTTTCCGATTGCTACGAGGCCTTGAAAGCCGAATACCCGGACTTCGGCGAACTGCTGCAGCGCTTCGCCTCGCTGCAAATCCGCAACCAGGGCACCCTGGGCGGCAACATCGGCAACGCCTCGCCGATTGGCGACTCGCCGCCCCTGCTGATCGCCCTCGGCGCGCAGATCGTGTTGTGCAAAGGCCAGACCCGTCGCACCCTGGCCCTGGAAGACTATTTCATCGATTACCGGGTCACCGCCCGCCAGGAAAGCGAATTCATCGAAAAGATCATCGTGCCCCGGGCCAGTGCCGAACAGGCGTTCCGCGCCTACAAGGTATCCAAGCGCCTGGATGATGACATTTCCGCCGTGTGCGCGGCGTTCAACCTGCGCATCGACAACGGCGTGGTCCGCGACGCCCGCGTGGCCTTCGGCGGGATGGCCGCGACACCCAAGCGCGCCACGCATTGTGAAGCCGCCTTGATCGGCGCCCAGTGGAACGACAGCACGGTCGAGCGCGCCTGCGCGGCCCTGGCCGAGGATTTCACACCACTGTCGGATTTCCGCGCCAGCAAGGAATACCGCCTGCTCAGCGCCCGCAATCTGTTGCGCAAGTACTTCATCGAACTGCAAACGCCGCACATCGAGACTCGGGTGACCGCTTATGTCTAACCATCACGCCGTAGAAAAGACCCAAGCCGAACTGGCCGAGCTGTTCGCCCGCGACCTGAGCACCGGCGTGGGCCGCAGCGTCAAGCATGACAGCGCCGCCAAGCATGTGTCCGGCGAGGCGCAGTACATCGATGACCGCCTGGAATTCCCCAACCAGTTGCACGTCTATGCCCGGCTGTCGGACCGCGCTCACGCCCGGATCCTGCGCATCGACACTGCGCCCTGCTACGCCTTCGAAGGCGTGCGCATCGCCATCACCCACGCAGACATTCCGGGCCTGAAGGACATCGGCCCGTTGCTGCCCGGCGATCCGCTGCTGGCCATCGATGACGTGCAGTTCGTCGGCCAACCGGTGCTGGCCGTCGCCGCCAAGGATCTGGAAACCGCGTGCAAGGCCGCCATGGCGGCCATCGTCGAGTACGAAGACCTGGAACCGGTGCTGGATGTGGTCGAAGCCTTGCGCAAACGACACTTCGTGCTCGACAGCCACACCCACCAACGGGGTGATTCGGCCACGGCCCTGGCAAGCGCCGAGCACCGTATCCAAGGCTCGCTGCACATCGGCGGCCAGGAACACTTTTACCTGGAAACCCAGATTTCCTCGGTGATGCCCACCGAAGACGGCGGCATGCTCGTCTACTGCTCGACACAGAATCCCACCGAGGTGCAGAAGCTGGTGGCCGAGGTACTGGGCGTGTCGATGAACAAAGTCGTGGTGGACATGCGCCGCATGGGCGGCGGCTTTGGCGGCAAGGAAACCCAGGCCGCCAGCCCGGCATGCCTGTGCGCGGTCATCGCCCACCTCACCGGCCAGCCGACCAAGATGCGCCTGCCGCGTGTGGAAGACATGCTGATGACCGGCAAGCGCCACCCGTTCTACATCGAATACGACGTGGGCTTCGACAGCACCGGGCGCCTGCACGGCATCGCCCTGGAACTGGCCGGCAACTGCGGTTGCTCGCCGGACCTGTCGGCGTCGATCGTCGACCGGGCGATGTTCCATGCCGACAACGCCTATTACCTGGGCGACGCGACCATCAACGGCCACCGCTGCAAGACCAACACCGCGTCGAACACCGCTTACCGAGGTTTCGGCGGGCCGCAAGGCATGGTCGCCATCGAAGAGGTGATGGACGCCATCGCCCGGCACCTGGGCCTCGATCCGCTGGCGGTGCGCAAGGCCAACTACTACGGCAAGACCGAGCGCAACGTCACTCACTACTACCAGACCGTCGAGCACAACATGCTCGAGGAAATGACCGCCGAACTTGAGCAAAGCAGCCAGTACGCCGAACGCCGCGAAGCGATCCGTCGCTACAACGCCAACAGCCCTGTGCTGAAAAAAGGCTTGGCGCTGACCCCGGTGAAATTCGGTATTTCGTTCACCGCCAGTTTCCTCAACCAGGCAGGTGCCTTGATCCACGTCTACACCGACGGCAGCATCCACCTGAACCATGGCGGCACGGAAATGGGCCAGGGCCTGAACACCAAGGTCGCGCAAGTGGTGGCCGAGGTATTCCAGGTGGAAATGGACCGAGTGCAGATCACCGCGACCAACACCGACAAGGTGCCAAACACCTCACCCACCGCCGCATCCAGTGGCGCCGACCTGAACGGCAAGGCCGCGCAGAATGCCGCCGAAACCATCAAGCGGCGCCTGGTGGAGTTCGCCGCGCGGCAATACAAGGTCAGCGAAGAAGACGTGGAATTCCACAACGGCCATGTGCGGGTGCGCGATCACATCCTGACGTTCGAGGCGCTGGTGCAGCAGGCGTATTTCGCCCAGGTCTCGTTGTCGAGCACCGGTTTCTACAAGACCCCGAAAATCTACTACGACCGCAGCCAGGCCCGTGGCCGGCCGTTCTATTACTACGCCTTTGGCGCGGCCTGTGCCGAAGTGATCGTCGACACCCTCACCGGCGAGTACAAGATGCTGCGCACCGACATCCTCCACGACGTCGGCGCCTCGCTGAACCCGGCCATCGACATCGGCCAGGTCGAGGGCGGCTTCATCCAGGGCATGGGCTGGCTGACCATGGAAGAGCTGGTGTGGAACGACAAGGGCAAGCTGATGACCAACGGTCCGGCCAGCTACAAGATTCCCGCCGTGGCCGACATGCCACTGGATCTGCGGGTCAAGCTGGTGGAAAACCGCAAGAACCCCGAAGACACGGTGTTCCACTCCAAGGCCGTGGGCGAACCGCCGTTCATGCTTGGCATCGCCGCGTGGTGCGCGATCAAGGACGCCGTGGCGAGCCTGGGGGATTACCAGCACCAACCGAAAATCGACGCCCCGGCGACACCGGAGCGGGTGTTGTGGGGGTGCGAGCAGATGCGCGGGTTGAGGGTGGCGAAGGTTGGGGAAGCTGAAACCGAGTTGGCTTCGCTCTAGGACCGTGGCGCAGCCTCATCGCGAGCAGGCTCGCTCCCACAGAGAATGGTGAACACCAGCCAATGTGGGAGCGAGCCTGCTCACGATGAGGCCCGAACAGACAACAGAAATGTTGAGGTGAACTATGTACAACTGGATCAGCGCCCTCGCCGACCTGCAAGATCGCGGCGAACCCTGCGTGCTGGTGACGATCATCGAAGAGCTCGGCTCCACCCCGCGCAACGCCGGTTCGAAGATGGTCATCAGCGCCAGCCAGGCGTTCGACACCATCGGTGGCGGGCACCTGGAATACAAGGCCATGGAGATTGCCCGGGACATGCTCGCCAGCGGCCAGCAAAGCACCCATCTGGAACGCTTCAGCCTCGGCGCCAGCCTGGGCCAGTGCTGCGGCGGTGTGACCGTGTTGTTGTTCGAACCCATGGGTCAGGTCCAGGCGCAGATCGCCGTATTCGGCGCCGGCCATGTCGGTCGTGCCTTGGTGCCGTTGCTGGCGAGCCTGCCCTGCAAGGTGCGCTGGATCGACTCGCGGGAAGCCGAGTTTCCCGAACACCTGCCCCACGGCGTGCGCAAGATCGTGACTGAAGACCCGCTGGATGAAGTCGACGAATTGCCCGCCGGCAGTTACTGCATCGTCATGACCCACAACCACCAGCTCGACCTGGAGCTGAGCGCCGCGATTCTCAAGCGCAACGATTTTGCCTACTTCGGCCTGATCGGCTCGAAGACCAAGCGGGTCAAGTTCGAACATCGCCTGCGTGATCGGGGTTTCGACAGCACCACCTTGCAGCGCATGCGCTGCCCGATGGGCATCGGCGAAGTCAAAGGCAAATTGCCTGTGGAAATCGCCATCTCTATCGCCGGCGAAATCATCGCCACCTATAACGCCGATTTCGGCCAGCACACCGCCCGCGCCGAACCGATTGCCAAGCTGCTACCGGCCTCGCGCCGTAGCCAGGCGAACCGTTGAACAATCGTTGAGTATTCCCATGCCCCTGACACGCAAAGCCTACCGCGCCGCCCTGCTCCACAGCCTCGCCGACCCCGCCGAAGTCGGCATCGAGGCGTCCTATGAATATTTCGAAGACGGTTTGCTGGTGGTGGAAAACGGCCAGATCAGCGCCATCGGCCATGCCCACGACCTGCTGCCGACCCTGGCGGCGGACATCGAAATCAAGCATTACCCGGATGCGCTGATCACCCCCGGCTTCATCGACACCCACATTCACCTGCCACAGACCGGCATGGTCGGTGCCTATGGCGAGCAATTGCTCGACTGGCTCAATACCTACACTTTCCCCTGCGAAAGCCAGTTCGCCGACCAGGCCCACGCCGATGCGGTGGCCGATATTTTCGTCAAGGAACTGCTGCGCAACGGCACCACCACCGCACTGGTGTTCGGCAGCGTGCACCCGCAATCGGTGAACTCGTTTTTCGAAGTGGCCCAGAAGCTCGACCTGCGCATGATCGCCGGCAAAGTGATGATGGACCGCAACGCCCCGGACTATCTGGTCGACACCGCCGAATCGAGCTACACCGAAAGCAAGGCGCTGATCGAGCGCTGGCACGGCAAGGGCCGGCTGCACTATGCCGTGACCCCGCGCTTCGCGCCTACCAGCACGCCGGAACAATTGGCCCTGGCCGGTCAGTTGCTGGGGGAATATCCAGACCTGTACATGCAGACTCACATCAGTGAAAACCTGCAGGAAGTGCAGTGGGTCAAGGAACTCTTTCCGGAGCGCAAGGGTTACCTGGACGTCTATGATCATTACCAACTGCTCGGCGAGCGCTCGGTGTTCGCCCATGGCGTGCATTTGTGCGACGACGAATGTGCGCGCCTGGCCGAGACCGGTTCGGCCATCTCCTTCTGCCCGACCTCGAACTTTTTCCTCGGCAGCGGCCTGTTCAATCTGCCTATGGCCGAGAAGCACAAGGTGAACGTAGGGTTGGGCACGGACGTGGGCGGCGGCACCAGTTTTTCGCTGCTGCAAACTTTGAACGAAGCCTACAAGGTGATGCAGTTGCAGGGCGCGCGGCTGAGCCCGTTCAAGTCGCTGTACCTGGCCACCCTCGGCGGCGCCCGGGCACTGCGCCTGGAGGACAAGATCGGGACTTTGCAGCCGGGTACCGATGCGGACTTTCTTGTGCTGGATTACAACGCCACGCCGCTGCTGGGCTATCGCCTCAAGCAGGCCTGGGACATTGCCGAGAAGTTGTTTGTGTTGATGACGCTGGGGGATGACCGGACGGTGGCGCAAACTTATGCGGCTGGCCGGTTGGTGCATCAGCGCTAGATTCTTGTTGCCTGCCAGATCGCCAATCGCGAGCAGGCTCGCTCCCACAGGGGAATGTGAACGACACAAATCCACTGTGGGAGCGAGCCTGCCCGCGATAGAAGGCGACTCGGTATAACTGGCTCAATCCATCAGAGTTTGGCCGTCGACCGCCCCGGCTTCTTGCTCTGCAACAAATGCGAGAACACCGCATGCAAGTCATCCGACGCGCTTTCCTCGTCGAGGTTGAGCTTGCTGTCGATGTGATCCATGTGATGCATCATCAGGTCCACCGCCAGCGTGGCATCGCGGGCCTCGATGGCGTCGATCAGCTGGGTGTGTTCGTCGTAGGAACAGTGGGAACGGTTGCCGCTTTCGTATTGGGCAATGATCAACGAAGTCTGCGACACCAGGCTGCGTTGGAAGCTGATCAACGGCGCGTTCTTCGCCGCTTCGGCGAGCTTGAGGTGGAACTCGCCCGACAGGCGGATGCCGGCGCCGCGGTCGCCACGGGAGAAGCTGTCGCGCTCGTCGCTGACCATCTGCCGCAGTTCAGCCAGTTGTTCGGCGGTGGCATGCTGCACCGCCAGTTCGGTGATAGCCCGCTCTACCAGCCGTCGGGCCATGAACACCTGGCGCGCCTCTTCGACACTCGGGCTCGCCACCACGGCACCGCGATTGGGCCGCAGCAGCACCACGCCTTCGTGGGCCAGGCGTGACAGCGCCCGGCGAATGATCGTGCGGCTGACCCCGAAAATCTCCCCCAGTGCCTCTTCGCTCAACTTTGTACCGGGCGCCAGGCGTTGTTCGAGGATGGCCTCGAAGATATGCGCATAGACAATATCGTCCTGGGTTCCGCTGCGGCCGGCTTTACCTGCTCGCGGTTGTTTCTTGAGGGGCTGCAACTGTTCGTTCATGGGCACTCGAGTCGGGAGAACTGCGGCGAATTGACCGTGACTGTAATACGGCACAGCGGGTCGCTGGCAAGTATCGCGTAAAAAACAGCTCGATTGTACACAACCTCTGATGGCAACACGACTGTATGGCTGTTTGCGGGCATGGCTGTATTGCAATCGGTGACTTCGTTGAGTTTAGGCTTAAACCCGCAATCCGTGGCTCCACCAGGCCAGGCAAATCTACAATAAGGACCACTCTGCACCATGACCGAAGTCACGACCACGCCACTTCGCCCGCTGGCCGACACCTCGCCCTCGGCCATCGTCGCCGGGTTCATCGCGATGATGACCGGCTACACCAGTTCCCTGGTACTGATGTTCCAGGCCGGGCAGGCAGCGGGGTTGAGCAGCGGGCAGATTTCCTCGTGGATCTGGGCGATTTCCATCGGCATGGCGGTGTGCTCCATCGGCCTGTCGTTGCGTTATCGCACACCGATCACCATCGCCTGGTCGACACCCGGCGCGGCGCTGCTCATCACCAGCCTGGGCGGCGTGAGTTACGGCGAGGCCATCGGCGCCTACATCACCTGTGCGGTATTGGTGACGGTCTGCGGCCTGACCGGCAGTTTCGAGCGCCTGGTCAAGCGGATTCCGGCCTCACTGGCGGCGGCGTTGCTGGCGGGGATCCTGTTCAAGATCGGCAGCGAAATCTTCATCGCCACCCAACATCGCACCGGCCTGGTGCTGGGGATGTTTTTCACCTACCTGTTCGTCAAGCGCCTGTCGCCCCGCTACGCGGTACTGGCGGCACTGTTGATCGGTACGGCGTTGTCGGGCCTGATGGGGTTGCTGGACTTCAGCGGCTTTGTCCTGGAAGTCGCGACGCCCGTCTGGACCACACCACACTTTTCCCTCGCGGCCACCATCAGCATCGGCATTCCGCTGTTCGTGGTGGCGATGACCTCGCAGAACATGCCCGGCATCGCCGTGCTGCGGGCCGACGGCTACAACGTACCGGCCTCGCCGCTGATCACCAGCACTGGCATCGCTTCGTTGCTGCTGGCGCCGTTCGGTTCCCATGGTATCAATCTGGCGGCCATCAGTGCGGCCATCTGCACCGGGCCGCATGCCCACGAAGATCGCAACAAGCGCTACACGGCGGCGCTCTGGTGCGGGGTTTTCTACGGGATCGCCGGAGTGTTCGGCGCAACGCTGGCGGCGTTGTTCGCGGCGCTGCCCAAGGAATTGGTGCTGTCCATCGCGGCCTTGGCGCTGTTCGGGTCGATCATCAACGGCTTGAGCATCGCCATGAGCGAAGTGAAGGAACGGGAAGCGGCGCTGATCACCTTCATGGTCACGGCGTCGGGGATGACGCTGTTTTCCATCGGCTCGGCGTTCTGGGGGATTGTGGCGGGGGTGTTGACCTTGCTGATCCTGAACTGGCGCAACGCTTAAAAGCATCGCGAGCAGGCTCGCTCCCACAGGGTTGTTGTGAACGACACAGATCCCTCTGTGGGAGCGAGCCTGCTCGCGATGGCGGCCTGAAGGACAACATCTACCCAACAGACAGGCACAAAAAAACCGGCGCCCGGAAGGGCTGCCGGTTTTTTTACATCAAGCGACCGGATTGATCGGCTTTTCCGGGTACCAGACGTCCATCAGCGGGCTGACTTCCACGCTGGTCAGCTCAGGACGTGCCTTGAGCCAGGCTTCAACGGCAGCACGTTGCTCCTGGGTGACCGAACCACGCTTCTGCAGGCAAACCAGACCGTAGTCGTCACCGCCGACATAGCCCAGGCCGTTGGCTTCCATGGCTTCTTTCAGGAAAGCGTCGAGGAAAGCGTCAATAGCCTCATCGGCCAGATCTTCTTTGAAATCCAGGTTCAGTTCGAAACCCAGCTCTTGAAATTCATCCACGCACAGTTTTTTGCGCAGACGCTGGGAACGGTTAGTCGCCATTGGAACAATCCTCATAAGTAATAACGGCCGGCACTTTACCAGTTTGGTGCGTCGATTGCCCGACTGATCGGGCGTATCGACCTACCGTCGGTAAAAAATAGCATTCGAAGGGCTCAGGCACGGCCCAAGCCGTTGCGGCTTGGGGCATAATGCCGACACTTTCATGACCGTTGAGGACGTTCATTTTCATGTCCTCGTCTTTTCCCCCTCGCCCGTAGGGTTTTATTTCAAATGATCAAATCTTTGCGTCCACTGCTTCTGGCCAGCCTTCTTCTTCCCCTGGCCCTGCCTGTCACCACCCACGCCGCCACGATCAATACCGCCCTGTCGCCCAACGTGCAAAAGGCCCTCAAGGCCAGCAAGCTGCAGGATGACGCCCTGTCCCTGGTAATGATCCCGCTCAACGGCCCCGGTACCCCGACCCTGTACAACGCCGACGTTTCGGTGAACCCGGCGTCCACCATGAAACTGGTGACCACCTACGCGGCCCTGGAAATGCTCGGTCCCAATCACCAGTGGAAAACCGAGTTCTACACCGACGGCACCCTCAGCGGCGGGATTCTCAACGGCAACCTGTACCTCAAGGGCGGCGGCGACCCCAAGCTGAACATGGAAAAACTCTGGCTGCTGATGCGTGACCTGCGGGCCAACGGCGTGCAGCAAGTCACCGGCGACCTGGTGCTCGATCGCGGCTTCTTCATCCAGCCGCAACTACCCGAGTTCAACGACGACGGCAACGACGAGAACAAACCGTTCCTGGTCAAGCCCGACTCGCTGCTGGTCAACCTCAAGGCCCTGCGCTTCGTCGCCCGCAATGACGGCGGCCGGGTGCTGGTGTCGGTAGAGCCACCGATTGCCAGCATTCGCATCGAAAACCAGGTCAAGGCCGTCAATTCCAAGCAATGCGCTGGCGGCGTGCGCTACAACCCGGTGACCCAGCCGGACGGCAGCGTGACGGTGACCGTCGGCGGCCAGCTCGGCGACGGTTGCAGCTCGCAGACTTATCTGTCGCTGCTGGACCACGCCACCTACACCGCCGGTGCGGTGCGGGCGATCTGGAAGGAACTGGGCGGCAGCATCCAGGGCCAGGACCGCCTGGCCCCGACCCCAAGCAACGCCAAGGTGCTGGCCCGGGCGTTCTCCCCGGACCTGGCGGAGATCATCCGCGACATCAACAAATACAGTAACAACACCATGGCCCAGCAGCTGTTCCTGAGCCTGGGCGCGCAGTTCCGCAACGAAGCCGACGGTGACGACGCAAAGGCGGCGCAACGGGTGGTGCGCCAGTGGTTGGCGAAGAAAGGCATCACCGCGCCACACCTGGTGATGGAGAATGGCTCCGGGCTGTCCCGCGCCGAACGGGTCAGTGCCCGGGAAATGGCCGCCATGCTGCAAGCCGCCTGGCGCAGCCCGTACTCGGCGGAGTTCATCAGTTCGATGCCGATTGCCGGCACCGACGGCACCATGCGTAAACGCCTCAAGACCACTGCCATGGCCGGTGAAGCCCACGTCAAGACCGGTACCCTGAACACCGTCCGCGCCATCGCCGGCTACAGCCGCGACATCAACGGCAATACCTGGGCGGTGGTAGCGATTCTCAACGATCCGAAGCCTTGGGGCGCATCTTCGGTACTGGACCAAGTGCTGCTGGACCTGTACCGCCAGCCGAAACTGCCGCAGACGGCTTCGGTGCTCTGACCCGGCACAAACCCAATGTGGGAGCCTTCTCGCGATTCGGTCGGTCAGCGAACATCTATGTTCAATGACACACCGCTATCGCGAGCAGGCTCGCTCCCACAGGGAATCTGTGTCATACACGCACTTGTGCCCGCAGAAGATCAATCGGGGCTAACCCAACTGCACTTCGACCCGATCCCGCCCGGCCTGCTTGGCTGCATAAACGCCAGAGTCAGCCCTTAGCAGCAACGCATCGGCGCCCTCCCCGGCGCGCCAGGTGGCGATACCGAAGCTGGCGGTGACAAAACCCACATCCTCGATGGGCGCTGCCCGCAAGCCTTCCCACAGCCCCAGCGCCAGGGAATAGGCACTGTCGCTGTCGGTGTCCGGGCACAGCACTACGAACTCTTCGCCACCCAGCCGGCAGAACACATCGGTGCGACGCAACCGTTGGGCGACGCGCTGGCAGACCACCTGCAGCACCCGGTCGCCCACCGCGTGGCCATGCTGGTCGTTGATGCGCTTGAAGTGATCGATGTCGAGCATGATCACCGCCAGCCCCCCGGAACCGCGTTCGACTCGGGCCATCTCCGAGGTCAGGCGTTCCTGGAAATAGCGGCGGTTGCGGATGCCGGTCAAGGCGTCGGTCACGGACAAGGCTCGCAGCTCTTCCTCCACCCGCTTGAGATCGGAAATATCCGAGATATAGCCGTGCCACAACACCCCGCCGCCGGGCAGTTCCTCGGGCGTGGCCTCGCCGCGCACCCAGCGCAGGCCGCGCAAGGGCAACTGCACCCGATACTCTTCCCGCCACGGGCTCAAGGTGTGAGCCGAAGAACGGATCGAAGCGCGAACACGCGTGCTGTCCAGTGGGTGGATGCGCGAGAAGATCGCCTCGGCGTTCTGCACCAGCACATCGGGCTCCAATTCATAGATGTCGCGAATGCCGTCGCTGGCATAGATCACACTGAAACGGCCGTTGAAATCCATTTTGAACTGGTAGATGCCTCCGGGCACATGGGCGCTGAGTTTTTTCAACAACAGGTCTCGGGCGGCTAATGCTTCGTGGACACGCTTGCGTTCGGTGATGTCAATACAGATTGCCAGGTGCCCGACCCACAGCCCCTGGTCATCGAGCATCGGAGTGGCGAGCATGTTCACGGTCAGGTGGCTGCCATCGCGGCGCACCAGGGTCCACTCCCGCGCCTGTTGTCCGCCCTGCTCGCCGCCCTCGAGCAGCATCGCATGACACGTGGGAATCGGTTTGCCAAAGCGCGCGCCGAGTTGCGCGGCGCGGGCCTGGAGTTCGCGCGGTACATGCAGGCCTTCCAGGGTCATGCTTTGCAGGACCTCGCAGCTCTGGTAGCCGAGCATCTGTTCGGCGCCAGCATTGAAGGTGGTAATGACACCGCGCAGGTCAGTGGCGATGATCGCGACCTGGGTCGCGGCATCCAGCACACCACGCAATTGGCCGTGGGTACCGCGCAACTCCTGCTCCCGGGCGCGCAACTCAAGGGTGCGTTGCTCCACCAGTTTCAAGGCTCTTTGCCGCTGGCTGACCAGCACATAAAGCAAGGCGCTGAGCAGCAGACTGAGCAAGCCGCCGAGTATCACCATGCTGGTGACCGACGAATGATTGGTCGACAGGAACACCCGGCTGGGACGCAACTCCACCCGGTAGTCGCGATCGGCCAAGCGCAATAGACGGGTCGCCGACAAATCACTACGGCCCACAGGGTTGTGGGACTCGAACAGCGCCTCTTCCGCGTTTTCGACAGACAGGTCCATGATCCGCATCGACAGATTGTCGTGACCGGACGCTGGCAGTCCGTCACCTACCAGTTGCCGCATGCTGATGGCCGCCACCACGTATCCGAACGGTTCGCTGGCCGATTCCCGGATAACCGGCGCAACCAGCAGTACTCCGCGGGTAAACACCGGGTCGGCGCCCATCAGGTCCACGGGTTGCGAGACCACCAGTCCGCCGCGCTGACGGGCACGTTCGAGGGTGGCACGGCGCAAGGGTTCGGAAAGCAGATCCAGGCCCAGTGGTGCCCCGTAGGGAGTCCGATTGTGGATGTAGAGCACCGGTGCGTATTCGTCCCGCTCGGCGGCCTGCCGCAAGCCACCGTTGTCATCCGCCTCGCGGATCGCAAATTGGCTGGCCACTTCGGCCCGCGCCTGCTGTTCGAACGCTTGCCGTTCGTCGCGTAGCACCCTGGGTGCCCAGGCGAAGGCCCGGGTACGGCGCAACAGTGCGTCGGCGTAACCATGGAATTCGCTGTCGGAGACATCTTCGGAGTTGGCAAAGAAGCGTCCCAGGCTGTCGAGGAGTAGCTCCTCGTCCTGGAAATGTTCCTCGATGCGGCTGAAACGCTCCTCTGCTTGCAGTTCGAAGCGCTGGCGCAATTGCTGATTGAACAGGTTCATCATCGCCCAGGTCAGCAAGCCGGTCAGGACCGTACCGGCCAGCAGGACCAGCGAAGCCACCAGCCATGCCGACACATCTTCGCTGATAAAGCCCAGTATCCTGGGGCGCACCTGATGCAATGCCATAAATACAACTCAGAAAGGAGCCAGGCATAGGCACAGCCCTGGACACAGCCTAAGTTATAGCTATTAGCCATTACTTTGACCAGTCCCCAAATGAGGCCAGAAGCCTTGAAATACAAGGCTTCGTGGATCCAATCAGCTACGAGTCAACGAGACATGATCTTCCAGGCACGGTGGATCTTACCGTTGCGTGCAAAATCCGGATCAATGGTCTTGGCTGTGATCTCTTCCACCGCATAACGCTCGCCGAGGTTATCTTCGAGCTGGAACTTGCGGAAGTTGTTGGAGAAGTACAGCACACCGCCCGGTGCCAGGCGCGCCATGGCCAGGTCCAGCAACTGGACATGATCGCGCTGCACGTCGAACACTCCCTCCATGCGCTTGGAATTGGAGAAGGTCGGCGGATCGATGAAAATCAGGTCGTACTCATCACGGCTGGCTTCAAGCCAGGCCATCACATCGCCCTGTTCCAGACGGTTCTTGTCGGAAAAACCATTGAGCGACAGGTTGCGCCGCGCCCAATCCAGGTAAGTTTTCGACAAATCGACACTGGTGGTGCTCCGGGCACCACCCTTGGCAGCGTGGACGCTTGCGGTCGCGGTGTAACAGAACAGGTTGAGGAAACGCTTGCCAGCCGCTTCCTTCTGGATCCGCAGGCGCATTGGCCGGTGGTCGAGGAACAGGCCAGTGTCCAGGTAGTCGGTGAGGTTGACCAGCAGCTTCACCCCGCCTTCGTTGACCTCGGTGAACTTGCCCTGGGCGCTCTGGCGCTCGTACTGCTTGGTGCCGCTCTGACGCTCGCGGCGCTTGATCACCACGCGGCTCTTGTCGATGTTCAGTGCCTGGGGAATGGCCGCCAGGGCGTCGAACAAACGGGCCGAGGCTTTTTCCGGGTCGATGGACTTTGGCGCAACGTACTCCTGAACGTGCACCCAGTCGTGGTACAGGTCAATGGCCATGGAGTATTCCGGCATGTCGGCATCGTAGACCCGGTAGCACTCAACGCCTTCACGCTTGGCCCACTTACTCAGCGACTTGAGGTTTTTTTGCAGGCGATTGGCGAACATCTGCCCGCCTTCGCTCAACCGCGCCTGCTCGACCACAGGGGCTGGCGACGGGGCCGGTTTGATCGGGTTGCCGTTCTTGTTGTACTGGCGCTCTTGCGGCACTTCCGGGGTTTGATCGTAGGCGGCCTGCTCACGCTCGGCCTGACGCTGTTCCGGGCTACGGCGCTCGCCGGTGACGAACTGATCCGGCAACACCTTGATCAGCAGTAACTTGCACGGCAAGGCCCCGTTCCAGAACGAATACTGCTTGTGGCTGCGAATGCCCATGCGCTTGCCCAGATCCGGCGCACCAGTAAACACCGCCGCCTCCCAATTCAGGCAGGCCTGGCGCAGGCGCTCGCCCAGGTTCTGGTAGAGGTAAAGCAGGCTGGCTTCATCGCCCAGACGCTCACCGTACGGAGGGTTGCAGATCACCAGGCCCTTCTGGTTCTGGTCCGGACGGGGTTCAAAGGTGGCGACTTCGCCTTGATAGATCTTGATCCACTCGCTCAAGCCTGCACGCTCGACGTTGTTGCGGCCCGGCTGGATCAGCCGCGGGTCGGCCTCGTAGCCACGAATCCACAACGGCGGCTTGGCCAGCCCGGCGGCGGCGCGGGCGGTCGCCTCTTCGTGGAGCTTCTTCCACAGCGCCGGCACGTGGCCGAGCCAGGCGGTGAAGCCCCATTGCTGGCGGCGCAGGTTCGGCGCCATGTCGGCGGCGATCATCCCGGCCTCCACCAGGAACGTGCCGACACCGCACATCGGGTCGGCCAGCGCCCCGCCTTCAGCGGCAATACGCGGCCAACCGGCGCGGATCAGGATCGCGGCGGCGAGGTTTTCCTTCAGCGGCGCAGCGCCCTGCTGCAAACGATAGCCGCGCTGGTGCAGGCTGTGGCCAGAAAGATCCAGGGAGAGGATCGCTTCGCCACGGTCCAGGCGCAGGTGGATGCGCAGGTCCGGGTTGAGCTTGTCGATGGACGGTCGCTCGCCTGTCGGGGTGCGCAGCTTGTCGACGATGGCATCCTTGACTTTCAAGGCGCCGAAGTGGGTGTTGTCGATGCCCGAGCCGTGGCCGCTGAACTCCACCGCCAAGGTGCCATCAGCGAGCATGTGGTCTTGCCAGTCGACGTCCAGCACGCCGTGGTACAGGTCTTCGGCGTCCTTCATCGGGAAGCGCTTGAGTACCAGTAACACGCGGTTGGCCAGGCGCGACCACAGGCACAGGCGATAGGCCGTTTCCATGTCGGCCATGCCGCGCACGGCGGAGGTGTGCTCGCGCGCCTCTTCAAGGCCAAGCCCGACGGCTTCCTCGATGAGCAGGCCTTCGAGGCCCTTGGGGCAAGTGAGGAAGAGTTCGAAACGATCGGACATGGGATTTCCAGAGCCTTTGGCTAAGTGGACCGGGCAACGCATTGCCGGGTCGGGTTCAATCAGGTGCTTTTCTCAAGAGCACCCGCGTGGCACGAGAGTGTGCCGTCCCGCCCTCGCCGCTCAGGTTAGAAGAGCTTGGATGCGAAGGCAGATAAAAAATTCTGTGCAACAAATTGTGAAAACTCGACCCTTTCGTCGAATAGTACCTGAGTGCAACAGGGGGACATTCTCATTCGAAGGAAGACTGCCCCTTTGGCGCAGGGCCGATCATACAGGGGTCTTGCTCAAAAGCGGTCAACGAACATCAAGTTACTTATCGCCCTAACATCTTTATTGTTACGTGCTTATGACAAAACGATCATTCCATCCATGTGACGCTTTGGTTAGAACTCAACACAGGTTGACGTCGCAACGGCGCCAACACCTTGGCTCGTCACGCCGGCAACGAGCCACCAACGGCAGAATGATTCTGCCCCGGCCTCGATAGAGGTCGACGCGAAGCAACAGTCAACAAGTGAGGGAAACACCCTATGAGAAGACTTAAGCGTGATCCGTTGGAAAGAGCATTTTTACGTGGTTACCAATATGGCGTTGGTGGTAAATCCCGTGAGCTTTGCCCCTTTACTCTACCGTCGGTACGTCAAGCCTGGATCAATGGCTGGCGAGAAGGACGCGGCGACAATTGGGACGGTATGACCGGCACTGCGGGTATCCATAGACTCAACGAACTTCACGCCGTCGGCTGACACAGGGCTTAATACTCAAGAACTCGACAATTTGACACCCATATCGATTTAACCACGCACGTCCCATCCGGACGGCGGGCTACGGCCCAAGGGGCTCCTTCGAGGAGCCCTTTTTAATGCCTGGGTTTTCTGAACACTGTGAATACCTGGACTGCAAACACTCTTGTGGGCGAGCCCCACCTTCTGTGGGAGCAAGGCTTGCCCGCGATGAAGACGACACGGTCTATCTGGAACCGAGGTGCCCGTATCGCGAGCAAGCTTTGCTCCCACAAAAAAACCTGCTCGCCACAATAGAGCCGAGCGCGCCTGAATCAACGCAACGCCGCAATCGCATCCACTGATTCACGAATCAGCGCCGGCCCTTTGTAGATAAAACCCGAATAAATCTGCACCAGGCTCGCCCCGGCGGTGATTTTCTCGGCGGCATGCCGGCCCTCGGTGATGCCTCCCGCCGCAATGATCGGCAAACGCCCTGCCAACTCATCAGCCAGCACTTTCACGGTGTGGGTGCTCTTGTCACGCACCGGCGCACCGGACAAGCCACCCGCCTCGTCACCGTGTTCCAGCCCTTCGACACCTTCGCGCCCCAGGGTCGTGTTGGTGGCGATCACCGCGTCCATGCCGGTCTCGATCAGGGCCTGGGCCACCTGAATGGTCTCTTCGTCGGTCATGTCCGGGGCGATCTTGATCGCCAGTGGCACATGCCGGCCGTGGGTCAATGCCAGTTCCGCGCGACGCTGGGCCAGGTCGGCCAGCAGTTGCTTGAGGGAATCACCGAATTGCAGGCTGCGCAGGCCCGGAGTGTTCGGCGAGCTGACGTTGACCGTCACATAGCTGGCATGGGCGTAGACCTTGTCCAGGCAGATCAGATAGTCGTCGACGGCACGCTCCACCGGGGTGTCGAAATTCTTGCCGATGTTGATGCCCAGCACGCCTTTGTACTTGGCCGCCGCTACGCGGGCCAGCAAATGGTCGACGCCCAGGTTGTTGAAGCCCATGCGGTTGATGATCGCCTCGGCTTGCGGCAGGCGGAAAAGCCGTGGCTTGGGGTTGCCGGGCTGTGGACGCGGGGTAACGGTACCGATCTCCACAAAACCGAAACCCAGCTGGGCGAACCCGTCGATGGCCGCGCCATTCTTGTCCAGGCCCGCCGCCAACCCGACCGGGTTGGGAAACTCCAGGCCCATGACCGTCACCGGTAACTTCGCCGGCGCCTTGCACAGCAAACCGTTGAGGCCCAAACGTCCGCCCGCGCCGATCAGGTCCAGGGACAGATCGTGGGAGGTTTCCGGGGAAAGTTTGAACAGCAGCTCACGGGCCAGGGTGTACATGGGTGGGTTTGACTCGATCGGAGAAATGAGGCGCGGATTATAGCCGGGGTGGAGGGATGGGAGCGAGCAACCGATGGTTGCCCACTCTTGGGGTTGGATCAAGACGTGGTCGTTTCCTGCAGAGCATAAGTGTTGTTGGTTTGCTTTAGGTTGGCAAAGATGAGTGGAAAGTAAAGAAGCGCAACCATCACGGCGAAACAACCATTGAGAACATGGCCTTGGGTATCCTCACCCATCTCGTCACCCAACAAGGCCGTTACCGCACCTACGAACAAGCTGACAGCGTGCCCAAACGAGAGCCGTGCCCCCGCAACATTCACAAATGCATCGGCCAATTGAGTGCGGGTGGGCCACTGAACACCAACGCGCACCTCCAGGGCCATTTGTTGTAACTCCGGATCAGAAAAGACCGAATCCAGTCCTCGCTGGGGCGATAGCACATGCCAACTTTTGCAGGCAATCAAGGTAGCCACATCGGCTACCATTCCGAGAGCATTCAGCCCGGCTTGAATAGCATCCGCCCCGAAATCGTAACCAAGCCCCTCGGCGGCCCTGGCAGGACCACTCAATGGCATGGCCTTGCCCAGTTCCGCCAGCGCAAATTGGCCTGCGCCATAAGCCGCAGCTGTAACCCCTGTTGCCGCTTCGTTCGCGGAACCTGCATTGTCTTTCAAAGGGAAGAAGGATTGAGCCACGGCCCTGGCCGTGATGTAGACCACTGAGCCGGTCATTGCAGGGAAGAGCTTTGACGCCGCTCCCGTGAGAACGGCTCCGAGCGTGGCTCCCATCACAGCGATCGCCAGGCATGCACACCCCATCCGCGACTTCCAGCTCGCCTCCCCTGAGAACTCCCTGCGGATGGCCCCCATCAGCGTCAACCCGGGCCCGATCATCGCCAGCGCAACCGCCGCCCACGCCCGAGAAGCCTCGGGGGCGTCACCTTCACGCATAGCGTTCTCGACGAGATAGCCAACGTACTGGCGCAAACAGGTGGCCAGTGCAATGATCATCCCCGTGTGTCCAGCGATATTCAGCAGGTTGAGCCCTGGCCCCTTGGTGGCTTCGAGCAGTTCCATGCCAGCCTCGAGCATAGCTTTCAATCGATCTACACGGCTTTCGGCGCCCGTGGCGTTCCCTCCGTCGATTAAGTTAAAAACTCCGTTACGTTCAGGCTCAGCAGGCATTTCACCTGATTCGATAAAGCGTTCAATTTCAATTTTCGCGCCTAGATCATGTTCTCCCAGATCGCACTCCGGAGAGGGATACTCCGTTGCGCGACTGATATGTTCAAAAGCCGCTTTGAGTTGCCTGGGTGATCCCAACTGGCTCGGTTGAAACCCTGTAATGTCCAACGCTGCAGGGTCAAGCTTCGCTAAAGACCCTGTCGAGATATTTGAAACTGAAGCAACGTCGCCCCAAGCAGCAGCGGGTATGCCGGTCCCTTCTGTAATATGCATGGTCATTTCTCCTTGTAGTCATACGAACAGTCAAATTTTCAAGTGTTTTTCACCACTCACTCTTCTCCCACGCCTCATCCCCCATCGGTTGGAACACATCGCGCATGAAGTTTTTGGTAAACAGATCCATCGCGAACGCCAGGCCATTGGCACCGCTGACCTCTTTATAGAGCTGGGACTTTTCCAGCCCGTCATTCTTCAAGCGAACCAAAACCTGTAGCGTGATCGCCAGCAACGCCTGGGCCGTGGGGTACGCCGCCGTGGCGCCATCCGCCCCCCGCAGCGTGCGTAAAAATTCATGGATCGCTTTCTCCCCCTGCCCTTCCATGACTAGCAGCAATTGATACAAGTGCTCGAACTCAGGATCCGGACGTTTGCTCTCAGGCACTTGCTCACGGGCAGCCAGTAGCCGTGATTCCAACGGTTCTACCGACGAATTCGCGTCGCGATCCAGAACGCTGGGAGTTGTCGTGGGCTCAATCTTCATGGCGAACCTCGGCCAGGCCGGCGGGCGTGGAATCGGTGAAGCTGGCGCACAGGTCCACCAGCGCCTGTCTCGATGCCTGATCCAGCAAACGCACCGTCTCCGGCAGGTTGGCCAGGCTTGCCAACAACCGCGGCGCCAGCCGTTCCCGGGTCGCCTCGACATCGAACTCCAGCAGTTGATCCGCCAGCCGCAGCACATAGCGGTCTTGCGGGTGATACTCCAGGATCAGTTCGCCAGCCCATTGCCTGCCCACGCTCTCACGCAGCGCTTGGCCGCGCGGACGACAGTGCAGTGGCACTAACAGGTGCAAGACCGCGCCCGAGTCGCTCGTTTGCTCGGCCAGCCAACGCTCCAGTATTTCGTCCAGCCACTCGGGGCGACTCAAGGCTTGGGCGAGCAGGTCACCGGCGGCCTGGGCCAGACCGTTGCGCAATTGCTGTGCCAGGGTTTGCGTCTTAAGCAAAGCCTCGGCCAGATGCCCGCTCGCCCGCAGGACGCCCTCGGCGTAGCCCTGTTGAAACGCCTGCGCCTGCACGGCCTCGGCCTCACGCTGGGCCTGTTCGACACATTCCCGTGCCCGGCGCCGGGCCTCGCGCTGCAAGGCCTGACGGCGACGGGCGGCGGCGATGTCTTCGCGGGCCAGGTGCACGTCTTCGCCAACGGGCACATCAGTCAGGGTTCGGATGGAGTCGAGCATGCTGCACCGCCAAAAAGAATAGGGTTGGATCAGGTTTCGTGACGGGCCATTGCCGGTGCAGGTGAACGACCGGCTCGCAGAATTGCAGGTCCAGGCGTTCGAGCAATGGGGACGGGACGACCCCGTGCCAGCTCCACAACGCGTTGAGGCCGGCCGCTTGTACCTGCTCCAGCGAAACCGGCGAAGATTCGATCGGCAGGCGCTCCCGAGCCCCCAGGTTGAAGCGAGCGAACCGGCGAACCGTCTCTGGCAAGTCCAACAGCGCTGCGCCGCGCGCCAGTTCGGACCGCAAGCGACAGGCGCCCATCAGCGAGGCGATGTAGGGCAGTTGTCGCCAATGACGCACCCATTGTTTCGCCACGCCGGTCAGTGGCACAGACGGCCATGGCCCTTGCAACTCCAGCCCCTCGAGCACGATGCGATTGAGCAGCCTTCGGGCCGCGGCATCCTCGAATCCCGCCGGTATCACTAGACGTCGAGGGTGCAGATAAGCCAGCGGCTCGGCGAGGATCTGCTGTAACCCCTCAGTGTCCGACATCGCGCCGCCCTGCGTTTGACTGATGGAAAACCCAGGCTGCGCCGCCAGCCAGCAGCACGCCGCCGATCACGGCGAACAACCAAGGCCAGCGCGACGGTCCCTGCGGTACGGCCAGCGACGGCGCGACATGCTGGGTCGGCGAACGCTTGGACAGCACCACCGAGATGTTCTCGTACTCCACCGCCGCAAAACTGTTCTTGAGGAAACGCTTGATGTCAGTGATCAGCAATTGCGCTTCGATATCGCGCTCATGCAGCACCAACGCCGAAAGATGGATAGGCGCCGGCTTGCGTCCACCCTCGCCGGCGTCGAGGTCGTAACTGACATGCACCCGTGCGGAAACCACGCCTTCGAGTACCCCCAAGGACTGTTCGATGCGCTGCTCCAATGCCGAATACAAGCGGGCCTTTTCCGCGCGGGGTGAAGCCACCAGGGAGTCGGACGGGAACATCTCGGCGACTTGCAGGCGCGGCCGGGACGGCAAGGAATAGAGGTTGAGCAGATCGACCGCGGCGGAAAAATCCAGCTGATCGATTTTCACCGCGTAGCCGGCTTTGCCGCCGTCGACTTTCACTGCCGCGATGTTGTTGCGTTGCAGCACCGAAAGCACTTCGTTGGCCTGCTGCTGATCCAGCCCTTCCAGCAGGCTCGGCTGGCGACACCCCGCCAGCGCCAGGCACAACAGCAGCCACAACAGGCCAGGCCTCAATGTCATGACGCACGCAACAGAGTTTCTGCCGTGCCCACCGCTTTGCGCACCAGCACGTTGAGCAAGTTGATGTCGACGTTGTATTGCCCGGTCAACTCCTGCAACTGGGTCAACACTTCAGGGTCGGTGATGTCCGGGCGCTGTAGCAGTTGATTGATCGCCGAAACGTCTTGCGCACTGTCGACGGCGGAACCGGCAAACGCTTCGATCAAGCGCGATTCCAGGGAAACGATTGGGCCTTCCTGCGGGCCGCGCAATTCAACGAAGGCTGAACGCGCGATAAGCGACGGGGAAATAGTTTGGATGGACATACGAGGCACTCATGAAAATGGCCATTGTCACGAGCAATGGCCAGCCGAAAGAGCAAGCGTCAGCGAGCCGCCTGGATGATCGCCATGTCGATATCCTTGAAGCCCTTGACCGTGTTGGTCTGGGCATTTCGGAATACCGTGTAGGACGAAAATGCGGTCTGGTAGGCGGCGAGCTTTCCAGGGTCCGACGCATCGATTTTGAGCTCATCGAGGGCTTTATCCAGGGCCTCTTTGAGGCTCTGAGCGCCGCGCTCGAACGCAGCGGCCTGCTCTCCGAGAAAGTCATCGGGAAATTCGGGAAACACGATCGGGATACCAGCCATACGTCACCTGCTCTGCTTGTTTGAAAAAAACCAGGACGAAGGACTCGTCTTGACATAGCCCTGGGGGCCGGTTTGAAACGACTTGCCCTTGAGCGCGTCGTCCTTGAGCTCGACAGCGAAATGCACATAGCGATCACCCCACTGCCGGTAAAAATCGTCGACGTACTGGCGAGCGGCGGCCAGCTCGGCATCCTGCAGGTTGCCCTCGACGGCAAACGTTACGCTGTCCTGGTGTTCGACCCGGCTGAAGGCCAGCGAAAGACGCTGCAAACCGCCCTGGGCGAGATCGGCGAGCAGCCTGTCATCCTGCATCTGCACCACGACGTCGCGGGCATAAGGTGCTGCCGCGAGCAACGTATCGAGCAGTTGGGCTTGCTTGCCGGGCGTCAGCAAATTGCGTTGGGTGCTGAGCAGCAGTCGCGGCACCGACGGGTCCTTGAGGTCCAGGAAATGCCAGGCCAGTTGCGGATCGTGGTCGACCAGCACCTGCTCCAGCCGGCGACGCTCCTGGTCGATCATCAGCACCTGGCCGTCCAGGTTGTTGTGGCGGGTCAACACCTGGCGACTCCAACCGGCATCACGCTCGGAAGACACCAAGACGTAGACCGACTGATCACGACCGCGCAACACCTGAACCTGGGCACTGGCGCCATTGATCAGCGCACGGATATCGGTTTCCGGCGCGGGCCCCGGCGTTGACCAAAAGCCAATCGCAACGAACAGCGCCACCAGCGCCAGACCGCCAGCGATCCATCGCGTCAACGCGACACGTCCCTTCATGAAATGGGTTGGCTTGGCTGAAGCGCCGGGCCCATGGCCGAGAAGCTCCGGCGCCCAAGGCTGGTCATCAGGACGCAAGGCGATGTGCAGGCCGCCAATCTGCATCCGGGCTTGAAAGGCACAGTGACGCACTTCCACTGAATCGCCGAGCAGCCGCAGCGGCAGGCCGTCCGGCGTGGCCTGATCGGCCAGCACCTCAAAATTGCATCCACCTTGTTCCAGGGGAACGAAGATCGCATCCGCCGGAACGCTGGCCGAACGTGCGCCATCCCCGAGCACCTCCACCGCATCGACCACGAACAAGCTGGTGCCTGGGCCTAGCGCAAATTCGCAGCCCTGCAACGGACCATTGAGGATCCGCAGGACGCAGGGCTTTAGGGTGGGGGCCGTCGGGACTGTCACCGTCCAAACTCCAGGGCAGTCGAATGAGCACTCAGGGTAGAAAGGCCGGCGGCAGGATTCCTGATCGAATTCTGCCGATTGCCTGGGGCAAAGGATCAGAATCCTGCGCCAGCCCGCTCATCGCGCCGATTGTCGAGCCTGGGTGAGCACTCGATAACGTTGCCAGACTTTGCGCGCGTAGCGAAGCCGCGCGGCTTGCCGATGGGGTGAGTTACCAGCGTTGTAGGCACCGACCGCCGTCCAGTTGTAGCCATGACGGGCGATAAACTCGGCCAGCACCGACGCACCGACCTCCACCGACAGGCACGGCTCATCCAGCAGGCGTTGCTCGGTAATGCCTCGGGCACGCAATCGAGGCAGATGAATGCTGTTGATCTGCATCAACCCGATATCGCGGGTGCCATTGCGGTTGTGGTTGATCGCATCTGGCCGCTGCCCGGATTCGACATCGGCAATCGCTTGCAGCAGTTCCGGTTCGATGGCATGCAACTGCCCCGCCCTGCTCCAGCACCAGGCATGCGCCTGGGCCATTCCAAGCCCCAGGCCCAAACACACCGGCCAGCACAACCATTTGCTCCTGCGCCGCCTCATGCCAGGCGCCGCTCGCGGATCCACGTCAGTTGTTCGTGAATACGCACCCGCATGATCTGCGCCCGTACACAACCCGGATCATGCTCCAGGCATTGGTCGATCATGTCCGCCGCCTGCTCGTTGCGCCGCCAGAACCAGTGATGCCAGGCATGAAAGTACAGCACGTCGGCCTGATCGGCCGACAACAGGCAGCGGCGGAACAACACCTGGGCCGCCTGCTCGCAGCCGCGCAAACTGGTGAGCAACGCCAGGCGCGTCAATGCCGGGATGCTGCCGGGGTCCAGCGCCAATGCATTGGAAACCGCCGAATGCGCCTCTTCGATGGCGCGCTCCGGGTCGCCCAGGCCCATCATCGCCTGCCCCAGCCACACATCCGCCAAACCGCACCAGGGCGGCGCGTAGCCGGCATCGAGTTTCAAACACTGCCTGAACAGCACAAGAGCATCGCGCAGGCTTTGCGCCGTGTGCTGCTGCACACTGCACAAGCCATTGAGATACGCCACCGCCACCGCATAAGATCCACAGCGCTCACCCACCGGACGCAACCCGGGTACGCGCTGCGCCACCAGACATGTCAACGCGCCCAGCGCCTCCCCCGGATCCCAGGCATCCAACGTCTGTCCATGCAGCAGCGCCTGGTCGCGTCCACGAATCAACTCGATCGACCAGTGTTGCAACCCGCCCGCACCGATAAAACGACCGTTCAAGCAATAATCCGCCGACAACCGCCCGGCCAACGAGCGCACATCGCCCGACGCCCCGCAGGCCGCGATCAGCCCCGAGGGAATGACATGCAGCGCCTCACCGAACGCCGCGGTCAGTTGGCGGATCATCAGATCCTGCAGATCCAGCGCCGCGATCTCGTCCAGATTGCGAAAAGGCAAGACCGCCAGCGAAGGCGCCATCACCCTCGCCTGGCTCGGCACGTCGAGCTCGACCACGGAACCGGTAAACCTATAACCCTGGCCGTAAACCGTCGCAATGTAGCCCTTGTTCTCCTTGAACAACTTGCGCAAGGCATAGATACACCGGGTCAACGACTCCTCCGCCGCATCCATCCTTGGCCAGACATGATCAAGCAGATAATCCTTACTCACGACCGTACCCGCCGACGTCAACAACAGGCGCAGCACGTGCAGCTCTTTGGGAGGAACATGAACTCCTTGTCCATCTCGCATCAGCGTTCCATCGCTTTGCAATAGCCAGTGGTCAAAAACGAATGACTTCACCGGCGGTTGATCAGTTGCACTGTCCATACTCAGGGATTTCTCTATAGAAAGTTACTGAAGCGCGATTGAGCCTGTGGTGTGACAGGCTCGGGATGACGAGCTTCGTGACTATAGGAAGATGCGTAGGAGGATTCCGTAGGGTACTGAATGCTATTAACGTAGGAAACAGAGACGAGAACCGTAGGAAGGAACTCAATAAAATCAAGCTAGAACACTTAACCAGACCGGGATGGGCGAATAAACACAGCGATGCACTTAAAAGAGCGCTGCCCACCCGAACAGGTACCCATCAAGGGCTACTCTCCATGTGCCTGCGCACCGAATCGACGACATCCTGCATCGTCCTCCATTCCTCCACTTCAGCTTCGGACAACTCAATACCGAAAGCGTTATTCAGCTCCAAAACAAGCTCGACCAGACTCATGGAATCGATAGAAAGGTCTTCGACCAACCGCGAACCACCGCCAATGACCCGACCACGAAGGGGCATACCCACCACCAACGACTTGATGATCGCGTGGATACTTTCAAACCGATCAATTGGATTTTCTGACATTTTTTCTTTCCTAAGAAATCTGGCGGACGTGGAACATGTACACGCCAAGCCAGACTCAATATCGTCGCTGTCGCTAATCCTAGAAATTCAACATCGCCCTCAACATATCCGCAAACTGATTCAAATGCGCCGACAAGGTCTTATTGAAATTGTCATGATACGAATTGGCATTCGAGTACTTCTGCGTCAACGACTGCAGCATGTTTTTCAAGCGTTCCTCCTGGGCGTTGAAGCCGGTTTGCCATTGGTTGTATTTGGCGGTATCCCAGGTCACCGTGCCGCTGGAGGGCAGGTCTTTTTTCATTAACGTCAGCGGCCCGGTATCGATGACCACGCACCAAGTACCGTCGCCGTTTGGTTTAAGGCAATTAGCAGGCAAGCCCAGTGCTTGACGCCATTTGTCTGCTTCTTCCTCGCTGGCTTCTTCGCCCGGTTTCGGAAACAGAATGGAGGCCGGGTTCGGATGGCTGTAATCGGCGATCAGTTGCGTCAACGCAGCGTGCAGTGCACCCGCGTTCAACCTGACATCTTTACCGTCGTTCGCCCCTTCGACCCAATTTTTCATCATCGCGGTGATTCGGGCATTGAAGGCGGCGAAGAAGTCCGTATAGGCCGAGATGATATGTTCGTAACCGGCGAGGTAGCCGTTCTTGATCAGGTCGATCAGTTCAAGGAGTTTTTCGAAGAAGTCATTCGATGAATTTATCGTTGCATCCAAGGCCTCTGCGATCTCAAGGGGCTTGTGCTCTTCCAAATGTCGTTCGAGGGCGTGGAGGATTTGGTTGTGTTCGTCATCGACCTGCTGGAGTTGGCTTTCGTCCAACAGCCCGGCTTTCAGACTGTGGGTCATCACGGCACAGCACTGGCGCAGCTGCATGGCCAACATTTGCGCTCGGTCACGCTTGGCGTGGATCTGTTCGACAAACTCCGCGATGAACGGCTGCGCTGTCGCCTCGCTGGTCATGCCGTCCACCTGCTTGGCGGTGATTGACGGGCACTTGAGCATTTGGCCGAGGCCACGATTCATGGCGTTCATGGACCGGTCCAGCAGATGGGTCAGGGAACTGACCGTTTGAACTTCAACGGGTACCTCGAGAGGCGGTGCAGTATCAGTGATGGTCTCCACGTTCGGCAGCAATACGATAGGGGGACGAGTAAATGGCGCGATCTCCATGGGGCTCTTCTCCTCAAGCCGTCAGGGCGCGAATGACATCGCTGCGCCCTTGAAAAAGCTGCATCACCATGTCCATCAGTTTTTGCAAGAGCGCCGCATCGGCCGCGTCTTTCTGGCCGACTTCATCGCTCAGGCTCTTCTGGCTGTTCTGCGCACTTTGCTGCAGCACTTCTTTTTCCCGGGCGGCGTGCTCGGTCAGGCGCACCATGCTCGCCACCACCTGACTCAAGCTCATCGACATGGCGCTGAGCGCGCGGCCGATTTCCAGTTTCTTGTCGATCCCCTTGCTGCCCATCTGGCTCAACCAATCAGAGGTCTCACTGACCTTTTGCGCGTTGAGGATTTGCTTGTCTAACCAGGCTTGATCCTGGGATGACAGGGACGAAGCCTTGGGTTTGAAATCGACCGTCGTCGGGCGACCGAAGTCATCCACGGTCTTGATCTTGTAGGTGGTCTGCGGATTCCACTCGGTACGGTTGCGCTCAAGCTTGAGGTCGCGTTCGATATCGCGAGCGTCCATGGCGTTGCGCTTGTGCAAGTCGATGTCCGCATGCCTCAACTTCTGGCCCTGGAAAGTCTTGAGCAGGGCGAATCCGGAAATGGCTCCGGACACGATTGCCCCAGTGATGGCGCTGTACATCGCCGCCTTGCCGGACTCGACAATCGCCGCGCCTTGGGCCTTGGCCGCATCGGAGGCCATGACGCTGAAATGCCCGCGCAGTTGCGCGTTGGCCACTCGGGCGATGTTCAGCGCGATGATCGCAGCCACCAACACGTTGGCGTGTTTCTCCCATGCACCGGGGTCGAATATCAGGTCGTTGCGTACTTCATCGCTGAGCATCATCGAGGCTGAAAGACAGTCCTGCCAGTCTGATTCAGTGGGCTGGTAGCCGTTGATTTCACGCTCCAGTTCCACAGCCGAGGGCGCTATGAAGTCGCCGTTCTTGAGTACTTGCCTGGCGAGGCTGCTGTCGGAAATCCGAGAGTCCAAAAGGGACTTGGCTTTGAGATCCTTTGAAAGCTGCTCTTGAGCGACTGACTCGCTCAACCTCGCGTCATTGGTCAGATCGTGGTCAATGACAACGGGGGCGATTCTGATTGGAGCGTGAATAGTGGTCATCATGGATACCTGTTGTAGGTGATTTCAAACATGCCGAACCATTTGCAGGCTGACGGAATGGCTGCGTTGCATGTCGGCAAATAGCTGCTCGATCTGGCGGGTTCGTTCGTGCATCGCCTGACCGTAGTGCTCGACCACCTGAGTCAGGTAGGCGCTGATTTCCTCGCTGATTGCCATGCGTACCCGCACATTGGCCAGGTGCACGGCAGCCTGGGCCTGGTGTTGGCCGCTTTTGATTTGCAGCCCGCCTTGTACCGCGACATTGCCGAACTCGGTGACGGCCTGGGCGATCTCCAGGTTGGCGGCATAACGGGCCAGCGATACCGCATCGGCGCCGTTGGTGATGAACCCGCGCAACTGCGTGAGTATCTGGGTCAGCGAGTTGCCCACCGACGTTGCCATCTGCTTCATGGCTTGCATCGCGACAGGCGCGGCCTGGGCGGCCACCGATGCCAGTTTCGAGGCGACGGCGCTGATCATCGGCCCGATCACCTGCGCCCCGACCATGACCACCAGCGCGACGGCGGCCAGCGTCGAAACGACGCCCTGGATCATGCCGGCGATCTGCCCGATTTCCTTGGCCTTGTCTTCATCAACGCCCAGGTCTATCAGCATTTGGGTGTACATCTCGGAGAACCGCTTGATGGCTTCCTGCATGACGAAGGTCAGCGGTTTCATCGCTTCGGCCATGAACGACTTGCCGGTTTTTTCCTCGACCACCGCATCGGCAATCATCACCCCCGCGCCAATCACACCCACCACAATCAGCACCGGGTTGGCGGTCAACACCCCGGCAACAATGGTTGCCGCGCTCAAGATCGCCCCGACGATCTTGCCGATGCAGCCCATGGTTTTCTGCAATGCCTCGGCCTTGCGGACTTCTTCCAGGTATTTATCCGACTCCCGCTTCATGTGTTCCTGAAGCTTGACCTGCAACGCTTGGAACAACTCCTGGCTGAGTTCCTCTTTGTTCTGCGCCGCCTCGCCGAGCAGTTCGATGATCTTCAAGCGATTGAGCAACGCCAGGGCACTGCTGCTGAGGGCTTTTTCATCGGTGTCCTTGAGGGCGGGGCCGCTGGTGCCGGACACCACCAGCACCTTCGCGACCACCCCGCTCAGGGTTTTGGCAAAGGCATTGGCGATCTCGATCAGCTTCAGATGAGCGTCGACTGCCACATTGAAGGCTTGGGTATGGCTCGCCAGTTCGCCTTTGAGCTGATCGCGACGGGCCAGCTCCTGGGCGTACTCCGGCGAATCAGGGTCCAACTGCGCCAGGCGCGCTTCGCTGTCTTCCAGCAGGCCCTGGACCTGCTGGACTCGTTCACGCAACTGTTCTAGGTGTCCCTGGCTGCTGCCGACCTGGCCCTCGGCAGCCTCCAAGGCCTGGACGGCTGCGGCGTATTCAGCCGAGAGGTTGGCATAGCCCTGCTGCTTGGCACCGGCCATGCTCTGCAACATCGCCAAGCGGTTGCTCAGTTTCTTGACGTCGACCTCACCGATCAGCTCACTGATCATCGCCATCAACAGCGTGAACAGATCACCGTTGGTTTCCTGTTTGTTGCCATCGGCGCGCAGCGCTGGCGCATGCAGCACGGGCCGGCCAGTAGCGGCGACGGACGGGCCATTCTGACCTTCGTATTTCACCGACATCAGGTCCGCCAGGGCTTGCTTGCCGGCCGCCTGAAAATCGGCGGTCCTGACGGCCTTGCTGGCCGCCGCACCATATTTTTCAAAGGCTTCGCTGCGACTCATCCCCCCCTGGAATGCGGGGCTTGGGGTGCTTCTGATTTCACTCATGTTCAGTCCTCCGAACATTGCTGTTCCATGTGGGCCAAGGTGTCGAGATACACCTTGGCCTGCTCTCGCAGATCGTCTTGCGTGGCTTGCTCAAGCACGTATTCGAAACACAACCGGGCCTTGCCGATCCTGCCCAGGGCCAGATGGCATTGGCCGGTGTACAACATCGGTCGGTAATCGTTCTTGCCTTGGGCAAAAGCGATGGCATACAGGTCGATGGCCTTCTGGTGGTTTTGCTTGAGCTGGTGCACCGCAGCCAGTCCCATCCAGTAATGGCTGTTGTAGAAGTCGTAGATGCACAGGAAGTGAAAGAACTTCTCGGCATCGTCCAGTCGCCCTTGTTCGTAGAACTGGAAAGCGAAGGCATAGAGACTGTCCATGTGCTCGTCACTGAGGCCTTGCACATCTTTCAACGCCGCCCCACCGAGCATCGCGTCGACGACGTCCAGGGCCACCTGCTCGTCTTGTTTGTTGTCGCGACTCATCAGCCACACTCCCTGAAAAAAAGTCAGCGTCGCTGACCGGTGCCATTGAGCCAAAACGTCGGGAGGCCCGCTGCCAAATTGCGCTCATGCCGTTGTTGAAACGCGCAAGAACCTCCTGCCTGGCGAGAATGCTTTTGTGGCTAGGGGATTTCTGTGGGAGCAAGGCTTGCCCGCGATGAGGACCGCGCGGTCTCAGGGGAAACGAGGCGCCTGCATCGCGGGCAAGCCTTGCTCCCACAGCCCCTCCTTGCCACCAGGGTTGGGCTGGGCCTCACGCCTGTTCAACCTGTTCAAGCCAGATCAACAACCGCAGCACTTCCTCGATCTCCTGCACCTGCAGAAAGCTGTAGCGCTGGTGGGTCTTGAAAATCCGCCGGGCCAGTGCGACGTCGTTGATCACCGGCACCCCGACCTCCTTGGCATACGCCCGTACGGCCAGTGCGCGCTGGTTGGTTTCCATCAGGGAGATGAACGGCAGCAGGGTGATTTCCGGGCGGAAATACACGCCGATGGCAATGTGGGTTGGGTTGGCGATGATCATGCGTGAGCTGCGCACATCGGACTTGACCTGCTCCGACAGCAGCTCCATGTGCAGGTCACGGCGGCGGCCCTTGATCTGCGGGTTGCCGTCCTGCTCCTTGTGTTCGCGCTTGACCGAATCCTTGTCCATCATCTGGTCTTTCATGAACAACCAGTATTCGCTGAGGGCATCGAGCACGACGATCAGCAGGATACAGGCCAGGAATGCCAGCACCAGCACCAGCAACAAGTGTCCCCAGATCGCGAACAGGTCCGGCGCCTGGGCGAACAGTTGGGCGAATAGCAATTGCCGCTGGGTGACCCAGACGAGCCACAGCGCCATGGCGAAACTGCCCAGGTACAACAGCGCCTTGAAGGTGTCCTTGACGGTGCGCAGGCTGAACAGTTTCTTGAAGCCATTGATCGGGTTCAACGCACCGAGGTTCAGCTTCAATGCTTCGCTGGCCAGGGCAAAACCGCTTTGCAGCAGGGCCGGCAAGGCACTGGTCAGCACGCACACCAACAACAACGGCAGCAATGCCTTGAGGCCGACCTGCACCAGCATGGCCGAGTAGGCTTGCAGGTCCGCGTCAAAGTCGCTGGCGATGATGCGCCGGTAAACCTCCATGATCTCGCCCAGCGAGCTGTTGAAAACCATGTAGCTGATGCCGCACAAGGTCAGGCAGGTGATGACCAGGTCCTTTGCCTTGAACGTCTGGCCTTTGCGCGCGGCATCCCGGAGACGCTTGGCGGTGGGTTTTTCAGTCTTCGAGGCGCTGGACGACATGCCCGCCCTCCCCGCCACCCAGATAGCGGGCCAACCCATTGGACGTTGTGCCCATGCGCAAGACTTCATCCGGCAGATGCACGCCGAAATACAACATCAACACCACCAGCGCCACCAGGCTCTTGACCGTCAGCGACACCGAGAAGGCGTTCATCTGCGGCGCATACCGCGAGAGCAAACCGAGCAACGCTTCGCTGACCAGTAAGGTGGCGACCACCGGTGCGCTGATCACCAGGGTCTTGCTCACCAACCCATCGAGCAAACCATAGAGGGCCGGCAGGTGTATCTGGCAGTCGTTCGCCGGCGTGCAAATGCGATAACTGTGACCGACGGTTTCGAGCATCAGCAACATGCCGCCACCTTCGAGGTACACCGCCGCCGCAAACAGCTGGAGAAAATTCGCCAACTCCGAGGTATCGACACCGTTGGCCGGGTCCACCGTGCTGCTGAGCATGGCCCCGCGCTGGTTGTCGATCAGGTTGCCCATGGCGTGCAGCACCCAGAACGGCCAACACAGCAGCACCCCCAGCAACACGCCGATACCCGCCTCGCGCAACACCAGGCCAAGAAAGGCCACGCTGTCGAGGGCCGGCGCGGGCACGCCAACGTAGCGCCAGAACCCCAGCGCGACCAAGACGATCACCGCTTGGCGCGCCACGCCGGTCAGCACACCGCTGTTGAGAAACGGCAACATGAAGAAAATCGGCGCCAGGCGCGCCACCCCCAACAGCGCCGCAGCGAACCAGGCGTACAGCTCGAAGAACAACGTCACCGACATCGCCTAACCCAACGCCAGGCGAATGACTTCACGACTGAAATCCAGCAGGGTTTCGCCGTACCAGCCCGAGAGCAAAAACAGGCACGCGGCGACCGCCACCAGCTTGAAGCCGAATGGCAGTGTCTGCTCCTGCAACTGGGTCACAGTCTGGACCAAGCCGACCACCAGGCCGACCACGGTGGCGACAATGATCGGCCAGGCCACCATCAGCAGGATCAGGTACAGGGTCTTGTTACCGGCATAGACCAGTTCATTCATGGGCGTGGGCCTATGCCAGCAAAGTCAGGTATTGCTTGACCAGCCCGGTGGACAGCAGTGCCCAGCCGTCGAGGGCGACGAACAGCACCAGTTTGATCGGCACCGAAATGATCACCGGGCTCATCATCATCATGCCCAGCGCCAGCAGGATGCTGGAGATCACCAGGTCGACGATCACAAAGGGCAGGTACAGGTAGAAACCGATCCTGAAGGCGCTCTTGATTTCGCTCAGGGCATAGGCCGGCAGCAGCGAAAACAACGACGGCGCCAGTTCTTCATCGGCGGGCCAGTCGGCGTCGGTTTCATCCTGGACCACCTGGGCCCGTTCGAAAAACAGCGCCAGCTCCGGGTCGGTGTACTTGCGCAGGTAGTCCTTGTAGCTGCCCAGGCCGTTCTCGGCGAAATTCACCACCGACTCGATGTCGGTGAAGGCCACCGCCTCGCGCTTGTAGTAGTCATGGCCCTGTTTCATGACCGGCGTCATGACGAAAATAGCCAGCATCAGCGCAATCGCATTGAGCGCCATGTTCGACGGCACTTGTTGCAGGCCCAAGGCGTTGCGCACGATGACGAAGACGATGGAGAACTTGAGGTAGCAGGTGCCCGCCGCCACCAGGAACGGCAACAGCGAAGCGAATGCCAGCAGCGCGATCAGCGAGACGTCATTCATCGCCGTCGTTCCGATAGACCTTCAGCAGCTCGACGCCCAACTGGTCGTCCAGCTGCACCAACTCTCCCAGGGCAATCGGCTTGCCGTTGGCGCGAACCTCGATGTGTCGCACGGCGTTCTCAGCCAACGGGATCAGTTGCCCGGCGATGATGTGCGACAACGTCGCCAGGTCGGTGTCGTGGGTCGCGAGCAGGAACTCCAGGCGTACCGGGAGCGCACTGAAATCGATGTCCACGTCAGGTTCGGGCGTGTTCTCCGGATGGGCATCGGCCACGGTCGATTGCATGTGTAAACCCTCTTCGCTAAAGGTAAAAACGCCAAGGCAGCGATCCGCCAGAAAACAGCGTTGAGCCCGCTGGGTGATGCGCAGCACATCGCCTTCACCCAGGCGCATCCGACTGGCAAGACTCAGGTGGCTGACGCCGAGCATCAGCGCCAGGCGCACCGGCAAGTCCCTCAGCCATGAGTCAGCACCCAACGGAGCACGCACGGCGGTGCGGGGCGGCAATTGGGTCAACCACACGCGCCCTCGCGGTGTGTCGAGCCACGGCAAGTCGTGCGTGGGCAATCGCGTCGGGGCCACGCATTCGACGTCCGTCAGCGTGCGGTAACGCAACTCCTCCACCTCCAGCAACAAGGGCCGTGGCACCGCCTGGAACAGTTCGACGATGCTCGGCAACGGGCATTCGAGCACCAGCAACGATTGCAAGGTCGGGAGCGTGTGATGCAGCCAGTCGCGGGCGAGGATCAGCCCGCGCCAATCCGCGCCATCAGCCGCTGCGCAAAAACCCAGGTAGCCGGAGCGCACCGGCACCTTGCCCGAGCCCGCGTCCCGACCGGTGCGCCGCCAGCGTTGAATCGCCTGCGCGCGGGCATGGGCGACAGAATCGATCCGACGGAGCCGCAATGCGCTCACGCTTCAAACCCGGACTGTTCATCCTGATCTTCATCCGGCTGCTGCTGTGAACCCTGGCGCTGCTGCTCGCCACCACTATCAGCCAACCGCCAGGCAGGTTCCCGGGCCAGTTCGAAAGGCGCCTTGAGTTGCTCGAACACCTGGGCATTGCTGGGGCTGAGCGTCAGTTGCCGAGTGGGTTCCTCGGGCAACCGACTGATCGTCACTTGGCCGCTGGCCGCCCCTCTGTTGAAAGGCACTTGCAGCAAGCCCCGGTCGGCACCCGACAAGGGCTCGACCATGACCTCGGGCGTTGGCAGCGCTACCGATGTCGCCGCTGGCGGGATCGATACAGGGGCAACCGCAGGCGCATGGCGCATGCTGTGAAGGCTCTGCGGCGCTTGGAGCAATGGCTCATCGAAGCCCGATATCGAGCGCGCATCGGCAGCGGTGAAAGGATCGAGCGCCATCGGCTCGACCGACGCTGGGGATGTCGGCGCCGCCAGGTGATCGCGGGTGGAAGCACCCGGCTCCAGGCGTTGGGGCAACGCCTGTTGCATCGCTTTATTGAACAGCAGATCGGCGTGTGGAAAAGGCATCGCATTGCGGGCTGCCGGTCGTGCTCTATCAGGTTCCACGTCCGTCGTTGTCGGGACAATCGATCGTTCTTCATCGTGATCGACATCCACCGCCGCCTGGGCCATGTTCATCGAATGCCCCGTCACTGCCCGGGCGTTCTCCATCGTCGGTTGTCGCTGCCGAATCAGCGCAACCACAAGATCCAGCACGCCTTGCGGCAGCTCATCCTCTTGCACTGGGACGAGCGGGTCTTGCAGCTCGTCGATTGGGCCTTCATCGACGGGGTCCAGGGTTTGCACCGGTCGAGCAGGCACCACAGATATTTCTTTCATCGCCGAACCCCAATCGTCTCTTCCAACTCCCGTTCTTCCCGGCGCACCGCCTCGAGCCGTTGCGCACGCAACAATTGCTGGACTGAACGCACGTACTTGTCATGCTTGCGCTGGAGCAAGCGCAGGTGTTCATGCTGCTCCTGCAACTGCTGCTCGACCTGCCGGCACTGCTGCTCCAAGCGGTCGCGCTCGACACGCAGCAGATCGATCCGCCGCCGGATCACCGCCTGGGTGCGCAACAGCGCCAACAGCTGCCCGTGCTCCAGCACACAGTCATTGGCCCGATGACTGGCCAACAAGCGTTGCAGTGCGGCCTCCTGTTCCTCGAAGCCACCGCGCTCGGCAAGCAGCGGCTGCAACTGGCGCTGGACCCGCAGCACGGCCTGTTCGCCGCGTTGCCGGCGGAACTGACTGAAGGCCAACAGGCGCCGCTGGTCAGGCAATGATTTCATGCAGGCTCCGCAAGGTTTCGTCCGGCGCGCAACACTCGCCCGTTGGCTGGCGCAACCACTGACTGAGGGCTTCGCGACGCTGCATGGCGTGGTCATTGGCCGCGTCCGCGCCCGGGCTGTACTCGCCCATGTCGAGAAAGACCTGCAGTTGCTCAAGACGCGCCAGGGTTTCCCGGGTCGACGCTGCCAGTTGCTGGACCTGCGGCGTAGTGACTTGCGTCGCCACGCGGCTAACGCTGCGCAACACATCGATGGCCGGATAATGCCCTCTGGCCGCCAGGGCGCGACTGAGGTAGACGTGGCCGTCGAGAATCGAGCGGATTTCCTCGGCAATCGGGTCCGGTTCATCGTCACTTTCCAACAGCACCGTGTACCAGGCGGTGATGCTGCCGCTCGCCGTCACGCCAGGTCGTTCCAGCAAGCGCGGCAAGGCATCGAACACCGAGGCCGGATAACCGCGCCGCGCCGGTGCTTCACCGGCCGCCAAGGCCAGGTCGCGGCGAGCGCGGGCATAGCGAGTCAACGAGTCCAGCAGCAACACCACACGCTTTCCCTGGTCGCGGAAATACTCGGCGATGGCCGTGGCTTGCAGCGCCGAGTTGCAGCGGTCCACCGAGGAAAAATCCGAAGTGGCGTACACCACCACACACCGGGCGCACTTGGGTGATTGGCGCAAATGCTCGATGAACTCAGTCACTTCACGGCCGCGTTCGCCAATCAGGCCAATCACGAACACATCCGCGTCCGTGTGTTCGATCAGCATATTGATCAAGGTGGTCTTGCCGGACCCGGCGGCGGCAAAAATGCCGATGCGCTGGCCGACACCGCAGGTCAGCAAGCCGTCGATCACGCGAATGCCGGTGCTCAAGGGTTCCGCCACCGGGCGCCGTTGCTGGTACGTCGGCGGGTCGGCATCCACTGGACGGTCCTGTTGCGCCACCGCCGTCGACGGTGCCAGGCGCTCGACAACCGTGCCCTGGGGATCCACCACACTGCCGAGCAAGGCATCACTACAAGTCAGCTGCAGGATCGCGCCCGTGGGCACGATCATCGATTCCCGGGACAAGCCTTTTGCATCGCCCAGCAAACTGAGCAGGACCGCGCCGGGTTTGAAACCGATCACCTGCGCCCGCGCCGTGACCTCGGGCAAACGCCAATGCCGGCGCACATCACAGACTTCGCCGATCACCACCCCGTCCAGCGCCGCTTCGATCAAGGGTCCGCTCAAACGCAAGGGATGGGCGGCCTGCTTTTCCAGTCGCAGGTTCATCGCCCGGCGATATCCATCGGTAGCATTTTCAACCTCACAGGGTCTTGATGACATTGACCGAGACCGTCTCGGAGATTTCGCCGAACGACATCACGTCCAGCTCCCGGAAGCGTCCCTCGATCAGTTTCTTGATATAGCGCCGCACATCCACCGAACACAGCAGCACCATGTCCTTGTGGGCGATGTGCACACTGTCCAGGCCGACGCTGAGGCGGTCCATCAGCTCTTCGGACTCGGCCGGTTCCAGGTTGAGGAAACTGCCGCCCGAGGTTTGCCGGATGCCCCGGCGTACCACGTCTTCGAACTCCGCCGACAGCAACAGCACCCGCAGGTCGTTGCCCTGGGCAAACTTGTTGCTGATGTAGCGGGCCATCGCGCCGCGTACGTGCTCGACCAGCGCCAGCACGTCCTTTTCCCGGGAGGCCCAATGGGCGAGGGATTCGAGGATGAGCTTCATGTTGCGCACGGAGATACGCTCGCCAATCAGGCGTTGCAGCACTTCGGCGATCTTCTGCACCGTGACGTGGCGATAGACTTCCTTGAGCAGGTCGGGGTAGCGCACCTCCATTTCGTCGAGCAACTGCTTGGTTTCCTGCACACCGAAAAACTCCTGGATGTTGCGCGCCAGCAACGTGACCAGGCAGCGATAGCATTCTTCATCTGCCGCGCGCAGGTGATAGCCCAACTGCTGCACTCGCTCGCGGTCGGCTGCGGTGACCCAGACGCCGCCCAGGCGATTGCTGTCGTTGCCGCGCACCAGGGCAAAACCCAAGGGTTCCAGTTCCGGGGAATAGTCCAGCAGGCGCCAGTGCTCGAAATGAATATCGAACTGCTCGGCACGCACTTCATTGATCAGCACCGCCACTTGATGGACCGGCAGTGCCTCGCTGGCCCGTAGCTGCGGTTCGGGAATGCGCAGTCCATAATCGACGAAGAACTGGCTGCGAAAGCGCGCCGTCCAACGGTCCTTCTCCAGCGCTTGCAGGCGCGCAGAGGGCACCAGCAGCATCAGGGCGACGGTTTCGGTGGCAATGTTGTCGACATCCTCCAGCAGCCCGGAATCGCTCGGCAACGCGTCCTGCTCGGCGGATGCGGTACGGCTTTCCCCCGAGCCGGCCGGGCGCGAGGATCGGCGGTGGCGCACAAACACCACCAGCCCCAGCACACAAGCGATCGAGAGAAAGGTCAACAGCGGAAACCCCGGCAACAGGCCCACGCCCACCGCCAGCAACGCGGTGACGCCGAGGACGAACGGGTTGCCCAGCATCTGGGCGAGCATGTTGCGCCCCAGGTTGCTGTCATCGCCGTTGACCCGGGTGACGATGAAACCGGCGCCGATGGCGATCAGCAACGCGGGGATCTGCGCTACCAGGCCATCGCCGATGGTCAACAGGGTGTAGGTCGACAGGGCCGTGGACATGTCCATGCCCAGCTGCCCGACACCGATGGCCATGCCGCCGATGAAGTTGACGAAAATAATGATGATGCCGGCGATGGCATCGCCCTTGATGAATTTCATCGCGCCGTCGAAAGAGCCATACAACTGGCTTTCACGCTCCAGCACGCTGCGTTTTTCCCGGGCCTGGGCCGCGTCGATGGCGCCGGCCTTGAGGTCACCGTCGATGCTCATCTGCTTGCCGGGCATACCGTCCAGGGAGAAGCGCGCCGCCACCTCAGCGACCCGTTCCGAGCCTTTGGTGATGACGATGAACTGGACAATGGTGACGATGGAGAAAATCACGAAGCCCACCACCAGGCTTTCGCCGATGACGAAGTCACCGAACGACGCGATGATCTCGCCGGCATCGGCCTGGCTGAGAATCAAGCGGCTGGTGCTGATCGACAGCGCCAGGCGAAACAACGTCGTCAACAGCAGCAACGCCGGGAACGTCGAATAGCTGAGGATGCGCTCGATGTAGAACGAGCCCATGAACACCAACAGCGAGATGACGATGTTCAGGCCGATGAGAAAATCCACCAGCACGGTCGGCAGGGGGATGATCAGCATGGCGATGATCATCACCATCAAGGTCAGGATCAGCAGTTCCGGGCGAGCGCCGACGTTGCGCAAAAATACATTGAGCATTCAGGACTGGCTCCGGGACAACATCATGGATGACCGCCGGCGCGGCGCTGGTCGATGCACTCGTGGGCATAGGCCACGTCCGCCAGGCGCGTGAATTGTGTGGCCAGGCGCAACGGCGCCTCTTCGTCGGCAAACAGCGGCGGCGGTAATCGCAGGCTGAGCCGGCGCAGGGTCTGCAGCACTGTCGAACGTTCACGGTGAGCACTGAGCAGCACACCCTCCCCCAACGCGCCGAGCAACAGCTGGTCGAGTTCGTCGGGATAGGTCAACACGCCGAACAGGAACACCAGCCAGTCGGACTCATCGGGGTTGTGCCGACAGATGAGTGCATCGCCGAGCAGCGCGCCGATAAACAGTTCATCGGCTGAGCGCAGGCGCTTGAGGTCGGTCACCCGGCCCAGCAGTTGGCCGAACTCGGTGCGCGAGCAACTGGGGTCCTGGGCGCTGATATCAGTGAGCAGCGCGGCTTCGATGAAGGCCAGCACGCTCATGCGCTGTGCCGGGCCGTACAGGGCAATCCAGTCCTGGTAGCAACTGAGCGGGCCGTCGTCGGACTCGAGAAAATCCCGGTAGGTCTCACGCAACAGACCGGCCCGTACCGCCATGCTCTTGCCGAACAGCCTGGCCTTGAGCGCGGCGTTGATCCCGGCGTTCATGCGCTTGGGAGAGCCTTGGGCAATCACCGTCTGCAAGAGTGTTTCGAGCCGCTGCCGTGTGCGCGCTTCCAATGTCCTTCGGCGCAACAACGCCCGCAGCACCAGCGCCAGGTCGCTGTCATCGGGGAACAGTTGTCGCGCCATTTGCAGCAGCCAGGTGACAGGTTTGTCCGCCATCCGCGCCAGGCTCAACACCTGCCGTGCCTTGGGCACGGTATCGTCCTCCAGTACGCGTTCGAAGGTGTCGGTCAGCCCCTCGGACTTTTGTTCGAACAAGCGCCGGCCTCGAAATTGCGTCAGCGCCGCTGACAACTCGTCGCTGATCTGCACGAGGCGCTGCGCCACCGCCGCCGTTGCGCTGTCGTCCAGCCCTGTCTCGGCCTCCATTTGCGGCAGGGGATGTTCGGCGGCCTTCTCGGCATTCAGGCGAGCCTGGGCCGCTCGCCCTCCCAGGGAGATCGGCGGCAGGATCATGGCTCTGACAATCGAAAATAGGAGCGGCGCAGGCGCTCATACTGCTCCGGGCTCAGCAACTGCGCGCCGTGTTCGACGGTGGCGGGCTCAAAGCCGTCGCGAATCTCCTTGGGCTGGATCAGGAACACCCGCACCGTGTTGGCCGAACGGTTCTGGCGATAGCTGAACAAGCGTCCGATCCACGGAATCGAACCCAACACCGGTACGCGTCCAATCTGTTCGCCGTGGTCATCGCGGGTGAAGCCGCCCACCAGCAGGCTCTTGCCCTGGGGCACCCGCGCCACCGTACTGATGCGGGTACGGCCAACCGTCGGCAACGCACCCAGGCGCTCGCCCCGCCCCGAGTCGACTTCGCTGCCGTCCTCTATATTGAGCGACATCTCGATCTCGTCCGCCTGGGCGAAACGCGGCAGCACGCTCACCAGGGTGCCGTAGGTCACGTGTTGCAGGTCGACACTGCGCTCGCCGACCAGCGGGGCATAAAACGTGCGGTTGTTGTCGAAGATCGCCGGCACGTTCTCCTGGGTCAGGATGACCGGGCGCGAAACCACATTCGCTCGCTGGGTCCGCTCCATCGCCATGACCTGGGTCACGAACGATGCGCCATCGAGGGTGGTCGCCGAGCCGGCGTTGAGCGATGCGCTGAAGGTGCCCCCGGACTTCACGGCGCCTTGCCAGTTGATGCCCAACTGGTTGAGTTCATCCTTGTGCAGATCGATGATCCACAACGACAACTCGACATGTCGTTTCGGCGTATCCAGGGCATTGACCAGGTTTTCGATAAAGCGCACCTGTTCCGGCAGGCCCTTGACCAACAGGCTGTTGGTGTCCGGATAGGCCACCACGCGGATGTTGCCGGCGGCCACCTCGCGCGCAATGATGCGCGGCGCCGTTGGATCTTGTTCCGAGGATGTGTTCGCCAGGCCCTCCAGGGGAAACACCGGCATCGCTCCCCGCGCTCGCGGCTCGGGGGCTTGCGCCACAGACGGCTCGACCTCGTGCTTTTCGCCGCGCAACAATGCCTCGATCACCGTGGCCAGCCCGGGAATGGTCACTTTATCGTCGCGCAGTTCATATTGACGGTCGTTGACGAAGGTATTGCGCACATGGATGACGCCAATCTGTTGCTTGCCGAGCAACAGTTCGGAGCGCTGGTTGTCCATCAACCCCGCCGCTTGCAGCACCAGGTCGACGTAGATGGGCGGCCCGGAGACGTGAAAGGTGCGCAACCCATCAGTGCGTAGCGGATAGCGCGCATCATGCAGCCCGGACTGCTTGAGAAATTCCAGCAGCTTGGCCACGGTCAAGGTCTGCAACGAGGCCATGGCGCTTTTGATTTCCGAAGCGTCATACAGGTAAATCGCCTGGCCATCGCTATACCAGATCAGCCCCATCTGCACGCTGATGCGTTCAAAAGTCTGTTGCGGCGTGCGTAGATCGAACGTACCGCCAATCCGCTTGGTGGCGGCGGCCTTGCTGACAATGACTGGCTTGCCCAACGACCCGGACAGTTCGCTGAAGAAGGTGCGCGCGCTCTGTTCACGGGCTTCGAAGGTATAGACATCGGCCCGCGCGGCAACGGGTACGAGCAGCGACACGGTGCTCAAGCAGACGGATAAAAGGGACAGGAATATCCATCGGCGGCTCATCGGATCAATGACCGGAAAGGCAGGTGATGTCGGCGAGATTGCTGGGGGCAAAGCCCACCAATTCGCGGACTTCCTTGGAGAAATGCGAAGAAGAGGCAAAACCGAACTCCAGTGCCACATCGGTCAGCGAGCCGCCTTGAAGGCTCATGTTCAACAGCGCCTGGGCCGTGCGCCAGCCACGCAGGGCCGGCTTGGCCGCACTGCCCAGGGCCTGACGGCAAAGCCTGCGAAAATGCGAAACCGATACGCCATAACGCTGCGCCAGGGTCTGCAGTTTTTCGCTGCGGGTGCCCTGCTCCAACAAAAACCGCACGAGCCCGTAGCTCTCGTGATGCCGCAGCAGGTTGGCGACTGCGTGATAATCCGGGGTACCGCCCATCGCTTGCTCGATGTACCAGCGCTCGAGTCGTTCCCCGGATCCAACGATCTCATCTTCCAACGGCAACACCGCCCACGGCGCAACCTCCGTTCTCTGGCTGGCGAAGGCATCGCTCATGTCGAAAAAAGCCTGCAGCTTCACCAGCGGCGCTGCGCAAACCGGCAATACGTGTAGCTCGCCGCCGGTGAATTGCAGCGAATCGCGCAACACCAGCAATCCTTGCCAGCCGACCGGCAGGCAGCGATCGAGCCCAAGCCCCGCGGCGTCCAGTCGAACCGGGCTTTGGGCGACACGCAGGTACAGCACGCGGTCGCGCAGATCAGGCCATGCCGTGGCGCGAATGGATTTGTTTTGCACAGCCGTCTCCTTTGCTACGTGGCGGTGGAAGCAGCGACAGGATGAAAGACAGGGCGCCTTGAATCTTGATGGAAAGGTGATGAGCAACCGGGCTGGCATATGCCTTGCACCATTACTGTTCATCGGCGCCCATGCCAATGGCGGAATGAGTGCCACACTGTTTTTAGGGACAACGGCGTCGTCATCCGGCCCTGCTCTGGCAATCGGCCGGGTACGGCGCTTTTTTTATGTAGAAGGTGATGCGCGATGAATGAAGTTCCAGCCAATCCCCTGGCCTGGGTCAACGGCAGCGATGCCCCGGAAAAGAGCGCGGTCAACCTTGGCTTCATGGCTTTGAGCGACTGCGCCCCGGTGGTCGTGGCCGCGACCCAAGGTTTCGCCCAACCCTACGGCCTGACCCTGAACCTCAAGCGCCAGGCGTCCTGGGCCAACCTGCGGGACAAGCTGGTGAGCGGTGAAATCGACGCCGCCCACAGCCTGTACGGCCTGATCTATGCCGTGCACCTGGGCATCGGCGGCGTCGCATCGACCGACATGGCCGTGCTGATGGGGTTGAACCAGAACGGCCAGAGCATCAACCTGTCCCATGGCCTCCAGGCCCAGGGCGTGACCAGTCCTGAAGCACTGGAACGGCACGTGCACCAAACTCGCCCGAAACTGACCTTCGCCCAGACCTTCCCCACCGGCACCCACGCCATGTGGCTGTATTACTGGCTCGCCGCCCAGGGCATCCACCCGTTGTCGGATGTCGACAGCGTGGTGGTGCCGCCGCCGCAGATGATTGCGCACCTGCAAGCCGGGCGTATCGACGGGTTTTGCGTCGGCGAGCCTTGGTGCGCCAGCGCGGTGAAGCAGAACCTCGGTTTCACCCTGGCGACCACCCAGACCATCTGGCCCGACCACCCGGAAAAAGTCCTGGGCTGCACCCGCGCGTTCGTCGAGCAGTACCCCAATACCGCCCGGGCCTTGGTCATGGCGATCCTCGAGGCCAGTCGTTTTATCGAACAAAGCAGCGAAAACCGCCGCAGCACCGCACAATTGTTGAGCGCGCCCGAATATCTCGACGCGCCGCTGGACTGCATCGAGCCGCGCCTGCTGGGCATCTATGCCGACGGCTTGGGCAATAGCTGGCAGGATCCTCACGCGATGCGCTTCCATGGCAACGGCGAGGTGAACCTGCCGTACCTGTCCGACGGCATGTGGTTCATGACCCAGTTCCGTCGCTGGGGCCTGCTGCGCGAAGACCCGGATTACCTGGCCGTGGCGCAGGAAGTCCAACAACTGAAGCTGTACCGTGAAGCCTGCGCGGCGCTGGATATCGCGTCCCCGCGCCAGGACATGCGCAGCAGCCAACTGATCGACGGCACTATCTGGGACGGCTCGGACCCGGCCGGGTATGCCAAGAGCTTCAAACTGCACGCCTTGAGCGATGCGGCTCCCCTTCTCGCCAGCCGCTGACAGGAGCCACGACCATGCTGCGTATCCTGCTGATCAACGACACGGCGAAAAAAGTCGGCCGTCTCAAGGCCGCCCTGATTGAGGCCGGCTTCGAAGTCATCGATGAATCCGGCTTGACCATCGACCTGCCAGCGCGCGTCGAAACGGTGCGTCCGGACGTGATCCTGATCGATACCGAGTCACCCGGGCGCGATGTGATGGAGCAAGTGGTGTTGGTCAGTCGCGACCAACCACGACCGATCGTCATGTTTACCGACGAGCACGACCCCAATGTGATGCGCCAGGCGATCAAGTCGGGCGTCAGCGCCTACATCGTCGAAGGCATCCACGCCGCGCGCCTGCAACCGATCCTCGATGTGGCCATGGCCCGCTTCGAAAGCGATCAGGCCCTGCGCGCCCAACTCCTGGCCCGCGACCAGCAACTGGCCGAACGCAAGCGCATCGAACTGGCCAAGGGCATGCTGATGAAGATGAAGGAATGCAACGAAGAACAGGCCTACACCCCTGATGCGCCGCCAGGCCATGAGCCGCCAGCAGAAGCTGATCCAGGTGGCGGAGCAGATCATTGCCATGAACGAGTTGCTCGGCTGAAAGCCTTGTACCGCCTGGCCTGGCGCCATCGCGAGCAGGCTCGCTCCCACAGGTCCTGTAGCCACTGAAGTTTCAATGTGGGAGCGGGCTTGCTCGCGAAAGCGGCTTTCCATTCAACATCGATGTCGACTGACCGGATGCCTTCGCGAGCAAGCCCGCTCCCACAGGTATTGTGCCCACTAACGATCCATTGTGGGAGCGAGCCTGCTCGCGATAGGCCGCCCCACAATCCCCGGGTTGGCACAGATCTCGCTTAAGCAATCCCACAGGTAACCAACGGCGGTTGCCCCACCTACGACAAAGACGTCGCACACCCTCCTTGCCTCTCTGGCGATCCGGGTTGCGGCGTTTTTTTTGTTTTGGCCTCTCGGGGCCGGTGGTGCGACCACAGACGGCGCACTGCTCAAAGCACTGACTCATTTCTCGAGACTTTTACAGCTGAGGTGCGCGATGAATTCAAGCTTCTGGAAATCCGGCCATACCCCGACACTGTTCGCGGCCTTCCTTTATTTCGACCTGAGCTTCATGGTCTGGTACCTGCTCGGCCCACTGGCGGTACAGATCTCCGCCGACCTGCACCTGACTACCCAGCAACGCGGCCTGATGGTCGCTACGCCGATCCTGGCCGGCGCCGTACTGCGCTTGTTCATGGGCTTGCTGGCCGACCGGATCTCGCCAAAGACCGCCGGCATGGTGGGCCAGGTGATCGTGATCGGCGCGCTGTTCTGCGCCTGGAAACTGGGCATCCACAGCTATGAACAAGCCTTGCTGCTGGGCCTGTTCCTCGGTGTGGCCGGCGCTTCGTTTGCCGTGGCGCTGCCGCTGGCCTCCCAGTGGTATCCACCACAACACCAAGGCAAGGCCATGGGCATTGCCGGTGCCGGTAACTCGGGCACCGTGCTCGCGGCGCTGATCGCCCCGGTGATGGCGGTGGCCTTCGGCTGGACCAATGTGTTCGGCTTCGCACTGATCCCGCTGGTGCTGACCCTGGTGCTCTTCGCCTGGCTGGCCAAGAACGCCCCCGAACGGCCAAAAGCCAAATCCATGGCCGACTACCTCAAGGCCCTGGGCGACCGGGACAGCTGGTGGTTCATGTTCTTCTACAGCGTGACCTTCGGCGGTTTCATCGGCCTGGCCAGCGCCCTGCCCGGCTACTTCAACGACCAGTACGGCCTGAGCCCGGTCACCGCCGGCTACTACACCGCCGCCTGCGTCTTCGGTGGCAGCCTGATGCGGCCATTGGGCGGCGCCTTGGCGGACCGTTTCGGCGGTATCCGCACCTTGCTCGGCATGTACACCGTTGCTGCCGTCTGCATCGCGGCGGTGGGCTTCAACCTGCCGAGCTCCTACGCAGCCCTGGCCCTGTTCGTCTGCACCATGCTCGGTCTCGGTGCAGGCAATGGCGCGGTGTTCCAACTGGTGCCACAGCGCTTTCGTCGCGAAATCGGCGTGATGACCGGGCTGATCGGCATGGCCGGCGGCATCGGTGGCTTTGCCCTGGCGGCGGGCATGGGCGCGATCAAGCAGAGCACCGGCAGCTATCAACTGGCCCTGTGGTTGTTCGCCAGCCTCGGGGTCCTGGCCTGGTTCGGCCTGCACGGCGTCAAGCGTCGCTGGAGAACCACTTGGGGTTCGGCCGCTGTCACCGCTGCCCGGGTATAACCTGCAACCATGAGCCTGCAATTGAGCTTCGCCGAAGCCAGTGCCATCGGCCCGCGGGAAGAAAACCAGGACGCCCTGCGCCTGGTCACCCCGGCCCCGGCCCTGGCCGCCAGCAAGGGTTACCTGTTCGCCATCGCCGACGGCGTGAGCCAATGCGCCGATGGCGGGCTGGCGGCCCGTTCGACCTTGCAGGCCTTGGCCCTGGATTACTACTCCACACCGCAGACCTGGGGTGTGGCCCAGGCGCTGGACCGCTTGCTGCTGGCGCAGAATCGCTGGCTGCAGGCCAACGGTGGCGGGCAACCGCTGCTCACCACCGTTAGCGCGCTGGTGCTGCGGGGCCGACGCTTCACCCTCGCTCATGTCGGCGATTGCCGGGTCTACCGCTGGCATGCCGATCATCTGCAACGAGTCAGCGAGGATCACGTCTGGGAACAGCAAGGCATGCAGCACGTGCTCAAGCGTGCCCTGGGCCTGGATCAACACCTGATCCTGGACTTTCTCGACGGCGAGTTACGCATCGACGAAACCTTTGTGCTGCTCAGCGACGGTGTCTGGGCAGTCCTGGGGGACACGGCCATCGCCGGCATTCTTCGCGACCAGCCGGACCTGGACCTTGCGGCGCAGACACTGGTCAATGCCGCACACCTGGCCGGTAGCCAGGACAACGCCAGCGCCTTGTTGGTGCGGGTCGATGCCGTGGGCGAAGCGAGCATCGGCGATGCCCTGATCCAACTGCAGCAATGGCCCCTGCCGCCGGCATTGAAACCGGGCCAGGTGTTCGAAGGCTGGCAGATCGAAGGCCTGCTCGGCCATAGCCAACAATCGTTGCTCTATCGGGTACACGACGGTCAGGGCCAGCCCTGGCTGCTGAAAACCTTGCCGACTCAGTTGCGCGACGATAGCCGGGCCGCACAGGCATTGCTCTCGGAAGAATGGTTTCTCAAACGGGTCGCCGGGCGACAATTTCCCGAGGTCCATGGCGTTCCCCAGCGTCAGCATCTCTACTACGTGATGCGCGAATATTCGGGCGTGACCCTGGCCGAGCTGTTCAACCAGGACGGGCCACTACCTCTCGCCCAATGGTTGGAGCTGGCGCAGCGGCTGGTGCGGGCGGTGGGCCTGTTGCATCGAAGGCAGATCTACCACCGCGACATCAAGCCGGAAAACCTGCACCTGGGTGACGACGGGGAGTTGCGCTTGCTGGATTTCGGCCTGGCGTACTGCCCGGGCTTGTCCGAGGACCAGGCCAACGTGCTGCCCGGCACGCCCAGTTACATCGCTCCGGAAGCCTTCGCCGGCACCGCGCCAACCGCGCAACAGGATTTATATGCCGTTGGTGTGACCTTGTACTTCCTGCTGACCGGGCATTATCCCTACGGCGAAATCGAAGCCTTCCAACGCCCGCGTTTTGGCGCGCCGGTCGGTGCCAGCCGCTATCGGCCGGACTTGCCCGAATGGCTCGGGCAGAGCCTGGAACGGGCCGTCGCGGCGGATCCGGATCAACGCTTTGAAACCGCCGAGGAATGGTTGTTGCTGTTGGAACAGGGCGAACGTCGCAGCTTGGGCGTAAGGCCCAGGCCGTTGTTGGAAAGAGAACCGCTGAAGGTCTGGCGGACGTTGGCGCTGGTGTCGTTGGTGGTGAACATCGTGCTGCTGTTTTTGGTATTTCATGGCTGAGATCCAGTCGCGCCCATCGCGAGCAGGCTCGCTCCCACAGGTTTTGTGGCCACCACAGATCCAATGTGGGAGCGGGCTTGCTCGCGAAGGCGGCGGCACATTCAGCATTGATGCAAGCTGATCCACCGCGTTCGCGAGCAAGCCCGCTCCCACAGGGGATTTGCTTGGTATGCAGTTGCAGCATGCACTGAAGCCCTCTGTGGGAGCGAGCCTGCTCGCGAAGGCGGCCTAGCTGCCACTACAAAGCTATCGGCTACCACGCTCCATTACCGGGCAACACGCTTTGATTCGGTGCAATAAATCCCTCTCCCCTGCGCGCCATCAGCCGCTCCCCCAATAAATTCGTGACCCCGAGCCACTTGGCACAACCACTGCATAACCTCTCTCACCATACATAAAGCAACGCCTCCAACGATGAAGGCGGTGCTTCCCGAGAGAACGGGACCAGGACAAAGGCGTCCTCGCTAGGCAACTAGCGGGACGCCTTTTTTTGTTTTCGAAAAAATTGCCGAGCCAGCCCGATCACCGTGATGAAACGGGCCTGAACTTGCGGAGAACCCTGATGAAAAAACTCAAACTGGTAATGATCGGCAACGGCATGGCCGGGGTTCGAACCCTCGAGGAGCTGCTCAAGCTGAGCAACGAGCTGTACGACATCACGGTGTTCGGCGCCGAGCCCCACACCAACTACAACCGCATCCTGCTTTCGCCGGTGCTGGCCGGCGAGCAGACCTTCGAAGAGATCGTACTCAACGACCTGAGCTGGTACCTGGACAACAACATCAAGCTGCTGCTCAACCGCAAGGTGGTGGAGATCGATCGGGTCAAGCGCCGGGTCATCGCCGAAGACGGCAGCGAAGCCGAATACGATCGCCTGCTGATCGCTACCGGCTCCACGCCTTTCATCCTGCCGATCCCCGGCAACACCCTGGAGGGTGTGATCGGCTACCGCGACATCGCCGACACCCAGGCCATGATCAACACCGCCAAGACCCACAAGCACGCCGTGGTGATCGGTGGCGGCTTGCTCGGCCTGGAAGCCGCCAACGGCCTGAAGCTGCGGGGCATGGACGTGACCGTGGTGCACCTGGGCGAATGGCTGCTGGAGCGGCAACTGGACAAGACCAGCGGCCAGTTGCTGCAAACCGCCCTGGAAAACCGTGGCCTGAAATTCCGCCTCAGCGAGCAGACCCAGGCCCTGTACGACGCCGGCAACGGCCGGGTCGGCTCGGTCCAGTTCAAGAACGGTGACATCATCCCCGCCGACCTGGTGGTGATGGCCGCCGGCATCCGCCCCAACACCGAGCTGGCGGAAAAGTCCGGCATCCCGTGCAACCGCGGGATCCTGGTCAACGACACTATGCAGACCTACGATCCGCGCATCTACGCCATCGGTGAATGCGCCAACCACCGTGGCACCGCCTACGGCCTGGTAGCACCGTTGTTCGAACAGGCCAAGGTCTGCGCCAACCACCTCGCACAACTGGGCTTCGCCACTTACAAGGGCTCTGTCACTTCGACCAAGTTGAAAGTCACCGGCATCGACCTGTTCTCCGCCGGCGACTTCATGGGCGGCGAAGGCACCGAAACCATCACCCTCTCCGACCCCATCGGCGGGGTCTACAAAAAGCTGGTGATCAAGGACGACGTGCTGGTCGGCGCCTGTCTGTACGGCGATACGGCGGACGGTGGTTGGTATTTCCGCCAGATCCGTGAGAACCATGCCATCGGCGAGATCCGCGATCACCTGATGTTCGGGGAAAACGCCCTGGGCGATGTAGGCCACCAAGGCCAGGACAAAGCCATGAGCATGGCCGACAGCGCCGAAGTCTGCGGCTGCAACGGCGTGTGCAAGGGCACCATCGTCAAGGCGATCCAGGAACACGGGCTGTTCAGCGTCGATGACGTGAAGAAACACACCAAGGCCGCCAGTTCCTGCGGCTCCTGCGCCGGCCTGGTGGAGCAGATCCTGATCAATACCGTCGGCGGTGCGGCGGACGTCAAGCCGAAAAGCGAAAAAGCCATCTGCGGTTGCAGCGACCTCAACCATGGCCAGATCCGCCAGGCAATCCGCGATCAGCACCTGCTGACCATCGCCGGGGCCATGAGCTACCTGAACTGGCGCACGCCGAACGGCTGCGCCACCTGCCGGCCAGCGCTTAATTACTACCTGATTTCCACCTGGCCCGGCGAGGCTCAGGACGATCCACAATCACGCCTGATCAACGAACGCGCCCACGCCAACATCCAGAAAGACGGCACCTACTCGGTCGTCCCGCGGATGTGGGGTGGCGTGACCAATCCTGCGGAACTGCGGCGCATCGCCGACGTGGCCGATAAGTACAACGTGCCGATGGTCAAGGTCACCGGCGGGCAGCGCATCGATTTGCTGGGGATCAAAAAGCAGGACCTGCCCGGCGTGTGGAAAGACCTCGACATGCCCTCCGGCCACGCCTACGGCAAATCCATCCGCACCGTGAAAACCTGCGTGGGCAGTGAGTTCTGCCGCTTCGGCACGCAGAACTCGACCCAACTGGGCATCGAGCTGGAACACGACCTGTTCAACATGTGGTCGCCGCACAAGGTGAAGCTGGCCGTCTCCGGTTGCCCACGCAACTGCTCGGAAGCCGGCATCAAGGACGTTGGCATCATCGGCGTCGATTCCGGCTGGGAGATGTACATCGGCGGCAACGGCGGGATCAAGACCGAAGTGGCCGAGTTTTTCGTCAAGCTCAAGACCGCCGAGGAAGTGCGCGAATACAACGGCGCCTTCCTGCAGCTGTACCGCGAGGAAGCTTTCTACCTCGAACGCACCGTGCACTACATGCAGCGGGTCGGCATGGAGCACATCAAGAAAGCCGTGCTGGAAGATCCCGAGCGGCGCAAGGCCCTCCACGAACGCCTGAAGTTTTCCCTCTCGCTGGAGCAAGACCCCTGGAAACAGCGCCTGGAACAGCCACTGCTGAAAAAAGAGTTTGAAGTCATCCCCGTGAAAAACCTGGAGGTGCCGGCATGAACTGGTTGGATATCTGCGCACTGGAAGAAATCAACATCCTCGGTTCGCGCATCATCAATGGCCCCAAAGGCGATATCGCGATATTCCGCACCAGCGACGATGAAGTGTTCGCCCTCGATGACCGTTGCCCGCACAAGGGCGGCCCGTTGTCCCAAGGCTTGGTCTACGGCAAGCGCGTGGCCTGCCCGCTGCACAACTGGCAGATCGACCTGGAAAGCGGCCAGGCCCAGGCGCCGGATGTGGGTTGCGCCCATCATCATTCGGCCCGGGTCGAAAACGGCCGAGTGCAACTGGCCCTGCGGGACGCAAGCTGATGAACCGCCAGATCACTGCCTCGACCTGCTGTTATTGCGGGGTCGGCTGCGGCGTCCTGATCGAGCATGACGACGAGCGCATCCTCGGCGTCAGTGGCGATCCCGCCCATCCAGCCAACTTCGGCAAACTGTGCAGCAAGGGCTCCACCCTGCACCTGACCGGCGACCTCACCGCCCGCGCCCTCTACCCCGAACTGCGCCTGGGCAAAGGTCTGGCCCGGGCCCGCAGCGACTGGGACAGCGCCCTGGATCACGCCGCCAGCGTCTTCGCCGAGACCATCGCCGAACACGGCCCCGACAGCGTGGCGTTCTACATCTCCGGCCAATTGCTCACCGAGGATTACTACGCCTTCAACAAACTCGCCCGGGCATTGGTGGGCACCAACAACATCGACAGCAATTCGCGGCTGTGCATGTCCTCCGCCGTGGTGGGCTACAAGCGCAGCCTCGGCGCCGACGCCCCACCTTGCAGCTACGAAGACCTGGAACTGAGCGACTGCGTGATGATCGTCGGCAGTAACATGGCCTACGCTCACCCCATCCTCTTTCGTCGTCTCGAAGAGGCGAAATCCCGCCGACCGCAGATGAAAGTCATCGTCATCGACCCGCGGCGCACCGACACCTGCGACCTGGCGGACCTGCACCTGGCGATCCTGCCCGGTACCGATGTCGCCTTGTTCCATGGGATTTTGCACCTGCTGCTGTGGGAAGACTGGGTCGACCGCGACTTCATCAAGGCCCATACCGAAGGCCTGGCGGACCTGAAGAACCTGGTACGCGACTACACCCCGGCGATGGTCGCGCAGTTGTGCGGCATCAGCGTCGAACAACTGCACCAGTGCGCCGAATGGGTCGGTACCTCGCCGAGCTTCCTGTCCCTGTGGTGCATGGGCTTGAACCAGTCCACCGCCGGCAGCGCCAAGAACAGCGCGCTGATCAACCTGCACTTGGCCACCGGGCAGATCGGGCGGCCGGGCGCGGGGCCCTTCTCGCTGACCGGTCAACCCAACGCCATGGGCGGACGGGAAACCGGCAGCCTGTCGAACCTGCTGCCGGGCCATCGCGAAGCCGCCAACCCGGAACATCGCGCCGAAGTCGCCCGCTATTGGGGCGTCGAGCAATTGCCCGCCACCATCGGTTTGAGCGCCATCGAGCTGTTCGAGCAGGTTCGCAGTGGCAAGATCAAGGCCTTGTGGATCGCCTGCACCAACCCAGCCCAATCGATGCCAGACCAGACGGCGGTACGTGAAGCGCTGCAAGCTTGCCCATTCGTGGTGTTGCAGGAAGCCTTCCGCACCACCGAGACCGCTGCCTTTGCCGACCTGCTGCTGCCGGCGGCCAGTTGGGGCGAGAAAGAAGGCTCGGTGACCAACTCCGAACGGCGTATTTCCCACGTCCGTCGGGCCATCGGCGCACCGGGGGAGGCTCGTGCGGACTGGGCAATCACAGTGGATTTCGCACAACGCCTGGAGAAACGCCTGCGGCCGGGGCAGCCCAGCCTGTTTGCCTTTGCAGCCCCAGCCGAACTGTTCGATGAATACAAACAACTGACCCGCGGCCGTGACCTGGACTTGTCCGGCATCAGCCATGCCCTGATCGATCAACTCGGCCCGCAACAATGGCCCTTCCCCGAGGGTGCGACGGTCGGAACGGCTCGCCTGTACATGGACGGGATTTTCCCTACCGACAGCGGCCGGGCACGGTTTGTGGCCGACCCCTATCGCGCCGCCAAGGAACTGCGTGACGCCCGCTACCCATTGACGCTGAACACCGGTCGCTTGCGTGACCAGTGGCACGGCATGAGCCGCACCGGTACCGCCGCGCAGTTGTTCGGTCATGTGAACGAAGCGGTACTCAGCCTGCATCCCGACGAACTGCTCCGGCATCGCCTGCAGGCGGGCGACCTGGTCAACCTCAAGAGCCGTCGCGGCAGCGTGATCGTGGCCGTGGACAGCGACGACAGCGTACGCCCTGGCCAGGCGTTCCTGCCCATGCACTGGGGCGATCGGTTCCTCAAGGGCGGGGTCAATACCCTGACTCAACCGGCCTTCGATCCGTTGTCGAAACAACCGGAACTCAAACACAGCGGTGTGCGCCTGGAACCGGTGAACCTGCCTTGGCAGCTTTTCGCCCTGATCGAAGGCGATGTTCAACAGCATCTGGAGGCGCTGCGGCCCCTGTGTGAGGCGTTTTCCTACGTCAGCCTGAGCCTGACCGGCCGTGAGCGTCCCGCGTTGCTGATTCGCGCGGCCAGCGCTGTTGCCCCCGAACCGCAGCTGCTCCAGGCGATCGACGAGCAATTGGGCCTGATCGATGGGCCGGTACTGGCCTATGACGATCCCCGTCGCTCTATCGGTAAACGGGTTCGAATCGAAAACGGCCGCATCACCGCCATTCGCCTGGCTGGCGAAACCCTGGCTCGGCACTGGCTGCAGAACCTGTGGCTGGAAGGTCGTGCCGATGAACAACTGCGACGCTGGCTGCTGGCGCCTCTGAGCGCGCCGCCGGGCAATGTCGGCGCCACGACGGGGGGCAGCAAAACGCTGTGCAACTGCATGAACGTCAGCCAGCGTGCGATCTGTGCAGGCATTGAACGTGGTCTGGACTTGCAGGGACTCAAACAGGAACTGGGCTGTGGCACGCAATGCGGCTCCTGCGTACCGGAAATCAAGCGCCTGCTGGTTGCCACTGCGCAACCACTGGCGGCTATCTCGTGAGGAAAACACTATGAACGCAAAAGTCTGGCTGGTGGGTGCGGGTCCCGGTGACCCTGAGTTGCTGACCCTCAAAGCCGTGCGCGCCCTGGGTGAGGCCGACGTGGTGTTGATCGACGATCTGGTCAATACCGCAGTGCTGGAGCATTGCCCCGATGCGCGCATCATTGCCGTCGGCAAGCGCGGCGGCTGCCGCTCCACGCCCCAGGCGTTCATTCATCGATTGATGCTGCGCTATGCTCGCCAGGGCAAATGCGTGGTGCGTCTCAAGGGCGGCGACCCCTGCATCTTCGGTCGCGGCGGTGAAGAAGCCCAATGGCTGCGCGAGCATGGCGTCGAGGTCGAACTGGTCAATGGCATCACCGCCGGCCTCGCGGGGGCGACCCAGTGCGATATTCCACTGACTCTGCGCGGGGTTGCTCGGGGCGTGACGTTGGTGACGGCCCACACCCAGGATGGCAGCAGCCTGAACTGGCAAGCCTTGGCACAAAGCGGCACGACGCTGGTGGTGTACATGGGCGTGGCGAAACTGAGCGAGATTCGTGAGCAATTGCTGGCCGGCGGCCTGGCGGCGAATACGCCAGTGGCCATGATCGAAAACGCCTCCCTGCCCCATCAGCGTGATTGCCGCAGTGACCTGGCTTCGATGGAAGCCGATGCAGGCACCTTTCAACTCAAGAGCCCGGCAATCCTGGTGATTGGCGCAGTGGCAGGCGCGACCGAATGTGCAGGGTCGCAGCCTTCGTGGGTTCAGGCTTCGGCGCTGTAACAAACAACACCCAACCACCGAACCTGTGGGAGCAAAGCTTGCTCGCGATAGCGGTGTGTCAGCCCATATGAATGTTGCTGGCCCTACCCCATCGCGAGCAAGCTTTGCTCCCACAGGTTCGGTGTTTTAAGCAGCCACACTGTGGCGACACCAAGGCTCTTTCAATAAATCGCAGGCAAAGAAAAGCCCGGCCTAAGCCGGGCTTTTCCAAAGCTGTGGGCTAATTACTTAGCTTGGGCTTCAACCTGCGCTTCTACGCGACGGTTAACTGCACGACCAGCTTCAGTGGCGTTGTCAGCAACTGGGCGGGATTCGCCGTAGCCAACAGACTGAACGCGGGACGATTCAACACCGTACTGGTTGGTCAGAACTTGCTTAACGGCGTTTGCACGACGCTCAGACAGTTTCTGGTTGTAAGCGTCAGGACCGACGGAGTCAGTGTGACCTTCAACAGTAGTGGTGGTGGATGGGTACTGCTTCATGAAGTCAGCCAGGTTCTTGATATCGCCGTAGCTGTTAGGCTTGACGACCGACTTGTCGAAGTCGAACTTGACGTCCAGCTCAACACGAACGACTTCAGCAACAGCTGGGCAGCCATCAGCGTCAACGGTTACGTTGGCTGGGGTGTCAGGGCACTTGTCGACGTTGTCGCAGACGCCATCGTTGTCGCTGTCGGAGCAGACTTCAGCCGGAGCTGGAACTGGAGCAGCGGCAGGCTTGGAACCGCCACCGAAGTTCACACCGATACCGACGCTTGGAGCCCACTCGGTGTCGCCCTGGTCGATGTTGTACTGAGCTTCAACGCCAGCACGGGCGTAGAAGTTCTCGGTGAAGTACAGCTTGGCACCGCCGCCAACGTTGGCGAAGGTGGAACGGTTACGACCGTTGCTGCCATTCTGGTCGATGCTCTGGTCCGAGAAACCGGCAGAGACGTAAGGACGCAGCATGTCGCCTGGGTTGTTGAAGTGGTACAGAGCGTCCAGAGCGGTGTTGGCGCCTTTGACGTTGGTGCCGTCGTCAGTACGGGCGTTGTGCACTTCGTCGTAGGCCAGACGCAGTTCAACGTCGTCGGTCAGGAAGTAACCAACCGAACCGCCGAACAGGTTGCCGTTGTTCTTGAAGTTACGAGCGCTGTCGAATTGTTCTTTCTTGGCGAAGCCTTCGATTTCAACTGCGCCTTGGCCTTGTGCCAGAGCGCCGAACGAAGTGGCAGCAATCAAAGAACCAATGGCAAAGCCCAAGGTGTTTTTCAGTTTCATCCGTTAAATCCCCATCTGGTGATTGTGAAGCAGTCCCGCAAACCGGGGGACAACTCGGCGGCAAGTCTATCAGAACTTGCCTACACGTAAGAGATATTTGCGCCGAACTAAGTTTCAGCAATGCCCGCAAATTTCTCACGCAATTTGTCTAGAGCGCGCTTGTAACGCATTTTTGTCGCGCTCAAACCCATATGCATTATGTCTGCGATCTCCTGGAATTCCAGCTCTGCGACAAATCGTAGCACCAGAATCTCCCGATCGATCGGGTTCACATGGACCAGCCAGCGATCGAGTCCACCCTTTTCCTCGGGCTTGGGCGCCTTGTCTTCAGACGCTTCCTCGAGAGGGTCCAGGCTCAACGCGTCCATCAAGCGACGCTTTCGCCGTTCCTTGCGATACTGCGTGATGCATTCGTTGTACGTGATGCTGTAGAGCCAGGTCTTGAACTTCGATTTCCCCTCGAAGTTCTTCAGGCCATACAGCACCTTCAACATCACCTCCTGACAGACATCATCAGCGTCGCGATCGTTCCCGAGATATCGTGCACAAACGTTAAATAATGTCCTCTGGTAACGGCGCATCAATTCTTCGTATGCACGCGTTACGTGGAATAACTCCGTATGCGCGCGCGCGACCAACTCCTCATCGGAGAGATCACGGGGGTCGTAGCGCGTGGATAGCGATTGGGGTTTGTTCAAAACAAGTCGGGCCGACAGTCTAGGTCAATGTGCGCCGCAGCCTGCCGTATCGGGCATTTTGCGGCGGCATACATTAGCAGGGTTTGCCGGGTTAGCGGCTACTCACATGCTGTTCCAGCAGGATCCGATTGGAAAGCGACACCAGTTCGCCCTCCTCGGTCAGCAATGTGGTTTTCACCGTGCCGATCTCTTCGATCTGGCCTTCGACCTCGCCAACACGCACTTGTTGCCCAACCTCATACAATTCACGCACATAGATTCCCGCCAGGATCTGCCCGGCGATTTCACGACTTCCCAATCCCATTGCCAGGGCAATCGCCAGACCAACGGTAATCAATACGATCACGATCACGTGGTTGAGCAGGTCAGTCTTGACCTCCAACTGGCTGATCGCTACCGAAATACTGATGATGATCACCAGGCCCTGGGCAATTCGCCCTACGCCCGCGGCGTAATCCAGCCCGACGCCCTCAGCGGCACCGCGCACCAGCCCGTTGGCCAGCTGCGCCAGCAGAACACCGACCAGCAGTACCAGCGCGGCACCAAAAACCTTCGGCAAGTACAGCGCAAGCATGTCGAGCGTAGCCGAAACTCGCTCAAGGCCAAGGGATTCCGCAGCCGAAACCAGGAAAATCAGCAGTACGAACCAATACACGATCTTGCCGACCAGGGTCGAGATCGGTACCTGGATGCCGCCACGGGACAACAGTTTGGTCAGGCCGGTGCCGCCCATCAGGCGGTCGAGACCCAGTTTGGCGAGCAGCTTGGACAGCAGCGTGTCCAGCAGCTTGGCCACGACAAAACCCAGCAACAGCACCACCAGGGCGCCGAACAGGTTCGGGATGAAGTTAGCCACCTTGGTCCACAACGCAGTCATTGCCGTGACGAGGCTCTGGGTCCAGAGATCAAGTTCCATATTCAATCAGCCTTATCAGCGGTGCGAGTAACAGGTTTACGGCGGGAAACCGGCGAGACATGGGCCGATCCGTTATTCAGGGCGATCATCAGCGCAGGCAACCAGCGGCCCAGCAGGCTGAACAGATCGCCCGCACCGACCTGGCGGTTGGCGGTTTTCAGTACACGTCCCAGGCACGCATCATCATCCCGGCTGGACGGCGAAGCCTTGAGCATGTCGCGCAAAGACTGTTCAAACGGATCGTGCATACGCACCTCTCGTGATGTCTGTGGAAGACGCGATCAAATTTCGTCGGGTCACATGAAACCCCATCACACCCAGCGCAAGCGGCGGAACAACCACCACTGCCCGAGCGCCACGCAGATCATCAACAGGCAGGCAATCATGAAACCGTAGGGGCTTTCGGAAAACGGAATGCCGCCGACATTGATGCCCAGAAGGCCGGTGAGAAAACTCATCGGCAGGAAAATCCCGGTGACGATGCCGAAGCGGTACATGGTGCGGTTCATCCGCACCGAAAGGCGCCGGTCTTCGGCCTCCAGCACAAGCCCCACGCGCTCTCGGGTCAATTCCAGTTCCTCGAGGTAACGGGTCAGGCTGTTGTTCAATTCGTTCCAATAGTCGCTGTCATCGTCGAAAAACCACGGCAGCTTGAGTCGCGTCATCTGGCCGAAAATGTCCCGCTGTGGCGCCAGGAAGCGCTTGAGTCCGGCGGCCCGTCGCCGGATGTGCAAAATGGCATCGTGCTCGGGGGTATACCGTTCGTCGGTATCAAGTTTTTCTTCCTCGGTATCGACGATCTCAGAGAGACAAGTGACCAGGTCCTGCACTTTGTTGGTGAGGTACTGCGCCATATAAAGGATGAGTTCCGACGCGTTTTTCGGTCCTTTGCCCTCGGCCAACTGCGCCAGCAGTTCATCGGTAGCGCGCAACGGACGCAGGCGCAGAGAGATCACCCGCTGGGCGGATGCAAAGATCCGTACCGAGACCATGTCTTCCGGCTCGGCACCCGGGTTGAGGTTGATGCCTCGAAGAAACAGCAGCAACTCGGCGTTGGGCAATGGCAACAGGCGCGGACGAGTATTCTCCTCGAGCAGCAGGTCGCAGTTGAATTCGCTCAAGCCGCTGGATTTGCGCAGCCAGGTGTGGGTTTGCGGATGACTGCGATCCCAGTGCAGCCACAGGCTTTCATGGGCCTGCAACTGCAAATCGTCGAGTTCGGTCCGGGCTATGGAACGCGCGCCGCCTTTACCGTCCAGCACCAGGGCATGCACCAGCCCCCACTGCGCGTTTTCTTCCTCGAACATCCTCATCCCTTATGGCAGTGGTGCTTCATTCAGGCATTTTCAGCGGGCTAGGCGAGACGATCACGCCGTTGTTGTCCGCGTAGACATACTCGCCTGGACGAAACGTCACGCCGGCAAAGGTCACCGGCACATTGAGTTCGCCGACGCCACGCCGGTCGGTTTTCATCGGGTGGCTGGCCAGGGCCTGGACCCCGAGGTCGGTCTGGGCAATAACGTCTACGTCACGGATGCAACCGTAGATCACCAGCCCTTCCCAACCATTTTTCGCGGCTTTTTCCGCCAGCATGTCCCCCAGCAGCGCCCGACGCAGGGAGCCGCCGCCGTCGACGACCAGCACCTTGCCGTTGCCCTCGAGTTCAACCTGCTCCTTGACCCGTGAGTTGTCTTCGAAGCACTTGATGGTCACGATTTCGCCGCCGAAGGAGTCGCGGCCACCAAAATTGCTGAACATCGGCTCCAACACCTGCACCAGTTCCGGGTAGGCGTCGCACAGGTCGGGCGTGAGGTAATGGTTCATCGAACAACTCCTGAAAGGCTGGAACGTCGGACTGAATGAGCAACCGTTTGTGACTGGAACCGCGTCAAGCGTCATATCTTAGCCGCAAGCCGACCAGAGCGAAATGCCCATGTCAGAGCCTTTCCCTCAAACCGCCTCGGCCAGGGCGGGCAGACTTTCCAGCAACGGCGCCTGCTGATCTTGCAGCCAACGGGCTACCAGAGGCCAGACCTCAGCCTGTGCCGCTTTGCTGACCAGCATCTCGACGTGGCCGAAATCGCCCTTGAAACCCTGCTCCTGGCCCAGGCAGACAAACTGCTTGTGCTCGGAACCGATCTGCTCGAAGAGCTTGCGGCAAGCCCAGGTAGGGTCCTGGTGATCGCCAGCGGCACTCACCGCCAGCACCGGCAACTGGACATCGGCCAGCCCGGCCCACCAGTTCTTCTCGGCATCGCCGAACCGTCCGAACAGGCCGTACCAGCGCATGCTTTCCAGCGCCAGGCCGATGGGCTCGTCCTCGGGGCCGCGCTTGAGCCTTGAGCCGGACAACTGGGCAAAGCGCTTGAGGATGAACCGGCCGCTCCACTCCACCGGCGGGATCTTCAACGGCCAGTAGGTGCGGCTGACCTGGGTACCGAAAAACGCCGCCGAAGCCACCGCAGGTTCGCCCAGGTAATGGCCACCCAAGGCTGCCGCGAGGGTAATACCCCCCAAGGAGTGACCGATCCAGTGGGGCACTTGCCCGCTCTGCTCACGCACGAAGGCACCGATGGCCGGCAAGTCGTAGCGGGCATAGTCGGCCACCCGATTGTTTCGATAGGCCTGGTTGCGCTGGGATAACCCATGGCCGCGCATCTCGGGAATCCACACATCGAAGCCCAGGCGTGCCAGGTAGGCTCCCAGCCCCAGGCCCTTGGGCGAATACCAGAAGCGTCGATTGGAAAAACTGCCGTGCAACAGGATCACCGGGACGCCACGGATTTCGCTGGCATCGGCCATGCCCAGCCGGGTGACGGCCAGTTCGACGCTGGCGTCGGGGCTGTTGCCGGGTTTCAAGCGATAGACATCTTCACTCAGATCACCGCGCCGCTCGGCGCTGATCAGAGCGACAGGAAAGAGGTTGCTGCTGCTTTGCATAATGCTCTTGCACAAAAAAGGGCGGCATCCTTGTGGAGCCCGCCCTACTTCAATCAAAAGGGTCGCGTCACTGTAACGCTGCTCATTGAAGAGGATAAGTGAAACCGTGGCGAGGGAGCTTGCTCCCGCTGGACTGCGCAGCAGTCCCTTTTTGTGAGCGCTTCGCACTCAAGCGGGAGCAAGCTCCCTCGCCACAATGAACTTCACCAGCCTTCAGTACACAGTATTACCGTTGACCGCCCTTCACTCAATCAGACCGCAGCCTGTCCCTCAGCCAGGAAGAACCAGGTTTCCAGCACAGAGTCCGGGTTCAACGAAACGCTTTCGATGCCCTGCTCCATCAGCCATTTGGCCAGGTCCGGGTGGTCCGAAGGACCCTGGCCGCAGATGCCGATGTACTTGCCGGCCTTGTTGCAGGCGGCAATGGCGTTGGCCAGCAGCTTCTTGACCGCCGGGTTACGCTCGTCGAACAGGTGGGCGATGATCCCGGAGTCGCGGTCCAGGCCCAAGGTCAGTTGGGTCAGGTCGTTGGAACCGATGGAGAAACCGTCGAAGAACTCGAGGAATTCTTCCGCCAGGATCGCGTTGGACGGCAGCTCGCACATCATGATCACGCGCAGGCCATTGTCGCCACGGGCCAGGCCGTTTTCCGCCAGCAGGTCCACGACCTGGCTCGCTTCGCCCAGGGTCCGGACGAACGGCACCATGATCTCGACGTTGGTCAGGCCCATCTCGTTACGCACGCGCTTGAGGGCACGGCATTCGAGCTCGAAGCAGTCGCGGAACGATTCGCTGATGTAGCGCGAAGCACCACGGAAGCCCAGCATCGGGTTTTCTTCTTCCGGCTCGTAGAGCTTGCCGCCGATCAGGTTGGCGTATTCGTTGGACTTGAAGTCCGACAGCCGCACAATGACCTTTTTCGGCCAGAACGCCGCCGCCAGGGTGCTGATGCCTTCCACCAGCTTCTCGACATAGAAGCCGACCGGATCGTTGTAGCCGGCAATACGCTTGTCGACGCTGTCCTTGATTTCCTGCGGCAGGCCGTCGTAGTTCAGCAATGCCTTGGGGTGCACGCCGATCATGCGGTTGATGATGAACTCCAGGCGGGCCAGGCCCACGCCTGCGTTCGGCAACTGTGCGAAGTCAAAGGCACGGTCCGGGTTGCCGACGTTCATCATGATCTTGAACGGCAGGTCCGGCATGGCGTCCACGGAGTTCTTCTTGATGTCGAAGCCCAGTTCGCCTTCGAAAATGTAGCCGGTATCGCCTTCAGCGCAGGAAACGGTCACGCCCTGGCCGTCCTTGAGCAATTCGGTGGCGTTGCCGCAACCCACCACTGCCGGGATACCCAGTTCACGGGCAATGATCGCCGCGTGGCAGGTACGACCACCACGGTTGGTGACGATGGCGCTGGCGCGCTTCATCACCGGTTCCCAATCCGGGTCGGTCATGTCGGAAACCAGTACGTCACCGGCCTGGACCTTGTCCATTTCCGAGACGTCCTTGATGATCCGCACCTTGCCGGCGCCGATGCGCTGGCCGATGGCACGGCCTTCCACCAGCACGGTGCCGGTTTCCTTGAGCAGGTAGCGCTCCATGACGTTGGCCTGGGTGCGGCTCTTCACGGTTTCCGGACGGGCTTGCACGATGTACAGCTTGCCGTCGTCACCGTCCTTGGCCCACTCGATGTCCATCGGGCACTTGTAGTGCTTCTCGATGATCATCGCCTGCTTGGCCAGCTCGCTGACTTCGGCGTCGGTCAGGCAGAAACGCGCGCGCTCGGCCTTGTCCACGTCGACGGTTTTCACCGAACGACCGGCCTTGGCTTCGTCGCCGTAGATCATCTTGATGGCCTTGCTGCCCAGGTTGCGCCGCAGGATGGCCGGGCGGCCGGCTTCCAGCGTGCCTTTGTGGACGTAGAACTCATCCGGGTTCACGGCGCCCTGCACGACGGTTTCACCCAGGCCATAGGCGCCGGTGATGAACACCACGTCACGGAAGCCCGACTCGGTGTCGAGGGTGAACATCACGCCGGCGGTGCCGGTTTCGGAGCGGACCATGCGCTGCACACCCGCGGACAGGGCAACCAGCTTGTGGTCGAAGCCCTGGTGCACGCGGTAGGAAATGGCACGGTCGTTAAAGAGAGAGGCGAAGACTTCCTTGGCGGCACGGATGACGTTTTCCACGCCACGAATGTTCAGGAAGGTCTCCTGCTGGCCAGCGAAGGAGGCGTCCGGCAGGTCTTCGGCGGTGGCCGAGGAACGCACGGCGACGGCGACATCGGGATTGCCCTCGGACAACTTGGCGAACGCGGTGCGGATCTCGGCATTCAGTTTCTCGGGGAACTCGGCTTCCATGATCCATTGGCGGATCTGGGCACCGGTCTTGGCCAAGGCATTGACGTCATCGACGTCCAGGGCATCGAGCGCATCGTGAATCTGCTTGTTCAGGCCGCTCAGTTCCAGGAAATCACGATAAGCCTGAGCGGTCGTGGCGAAGCCACCTGGCACCGATACGCCGGCACCGGCGAGGTTGCTGATCATCTCGCCCAGGGATGCGTTCTTGCCCCCCACATGCTCCACATCATGGACGCCGAGCTTATCGAGGGAAACTACGTACTCTACCAAGGTGATCTCTCCACTAACTGTGTTGGAAAAGCTCAAGGCACCGGAGGCTCCAGGGGAGCGATTACCGGCGATATGGCCTGGACCTGGAAAATAAGTGAGAATGCGGGCCACTGGCGGCCAGCAAATCGCGCCTATCATATCCAAGAATCGTTACTAGCTTAAGGCCCAAGGCGCAAATGAAACGATCTGCTTTCTTTATCTCCGACGGCACCGGCATCACGGCCGAAACGCTAGGCCAAAGCCTGTTGGCGCAATTCGAAAACATTACCTTCACCAAAGTGACACGTCCGTACATCGACAACGTCGACAAGGCGCGGGCCATGGTACAGCAAATCAATAAAGCCGCCGAAAACGACGGTTTCCGCCCGATCATCTTCGATACCATCGTCAATCAGGACATCCGTGAGATTCTCGCAACGTCCAATGGTTTCATGATCGACATTTTTTCCACCTTCCTGGCCCCCCTGGAGCAGGAACTGAGCGAGCACTCGTCCTACTCGGTCGGCAAGTCCCATTCCATTGGACACAACTCCAACTACATGGAGCGGATCGAGGCAGTCAATTTCGCGCTGGACAACGATGACGGCGCGCGCACGCATTATTACGACAAGGCCGACCTGATCCTAGTGGGCGTGTCGCGCTGTGGTAAGACACCGACGTGCCTATACATGGCGATGCAATTCGGTATCCGCGCGGCCAACTATCCGCTGACCGAAGACGACATGGAGCGCCTGCAACTACCTAGCGCCCTGCGCGCCCACCAGCACAAGCTGTTCGGCCTGACCATCGACCCGGACCGCCTTACCGCGATCCGCAACGAGCGCAAGCCCAACAGCCGCTATTCGAGCTACGCCCAGTGCGAATTCGAAGTGCGCGAGGTGGAAAACCTGTTCCGGCGGGAGAACATTCCCCATATCAATTCCACGCATTTTTCCGTGGAAGAGATTTCGGCGAAGATCCTGGTGGAGAAAGGGGGTGGAGCGGCGGTTCAAATAAACCCATCCCCCCTGTGGGAGCGAGCCTGCTCGCGATAGCCGAGTGTCAGCCAACATTAATGTTGCTGATCCACCGCAATCGCGAGCAGGCTCGCTCCCACAAAAGAACCTGTGGCGTTCCTGGTCAGCGCTTCAACCGCTTGACCAACGCCTGCCCCACCTCCAGCGCCGACGCCGGGTTTTGTCCCGTGATCAATTCCCGATCCGTCACCACATGGGACGTCCACGGCGCGGTGTTGCTGCTGTAGTGCCCACCGGCCTGCTCCAACGCGGTTTGTGGATAGAACTTCATGCTCCCGCCGCCCAGCAGCCCCTTGGCCAGCTCTTCTTCCTGATTGCTGATCACCGTCATCTTGTACCCCCGCGTAGATCCAGTCGGCCTGGGCCGAGGCCTGACCATTGGCGGCCAACTGGCCAGTGAAGCCCTTGGCGTCGGCCAGGGTCGACAGCAACGCTATCGGCCCGTGGCAAACCAGCGCGGTGGTCTTGCCCTGGGCATGGAAGTGCGTCAGCACCCGGCCCAGCGGTGCGCTCGTGAGCAAATCCTGCATCGGTGCATGCCCACCGGGGATGTACAGGGCGTCGAACTGCTCCAGGCCGATCTGCTCGGCACGAGCCAGACTGATCACCGGAGAGTCCTTGGCCGACGTGATGTTCAACTGCGCCAGCAACGCCTGGTAGCGCTCCAGCTCCGCCGAGTCGTTATTGAAGTACATCTTGTCCAGCGAGGACCGATCCAGCGTCGGCGCCTTGCCCTCGGGCGTCGCGAACGTCACCTGGTGACCGGCATCCAGCAGCAGTTTCACCGGTTGCAGCAATTCGTTGAGGTAAAACCCGGTGGAGAAGACCTTGCCATTTTTCAGATCCAGATGATCGGAATCGGACAGGACCACCAGCACGTTATCGGCATGGGCCACGACACTGATGCCTGCCAGTACAACAGATGTTGCCAAGGACGTGAGCTTTTTCATGATGACTCCAGGACGCTTCGATAAAAGATGCGCTCACTGTATTGATGCGCCTACCGGCGATAAACTGGCGCTTCGGAACATCACCTGGCCCCTGGAGGCAACAATGCCCCGTCGATTCGATTACCTGGCCGACGTGGAAGCCTTCGTCACGGTCGTGGAAAAAGGCACCCTCAGCGCCGGAGCCGTGACGCTGGGGACCACGCCTTCGGTCCTGAGCCGCGCCATCTCCCGCCTCGAAGCCCGGCTCGGGGTGCAACTGCTACGACGCACGACACGGCGGCTGAACCTGACCGATGCCGGTGCCCTGTACCTGGAACAGTCGCGCTCGGCCTTTGCCCTGATTGACGATGCCGAGCGACGAATCCAGGGCCAGGACGGCGTCCTGTCCGGTCGCGTGCGCTTGAGCGTGCCGACCACCTACGGCCATTACCGCTTGCCATCGCTGCTGTCGCGCTTCGGCCAGGCTTTTCCACAGGTACGGGTCGAGCTGAGCATTACCAACCGCAATGTCGATCTGGTGGCTGAGGGGTATGACTTGGCGATTCGTCTCGGGCCGCTGCCGGACAGCGGATTGGTCGGCCGCAAGCTCGAAGACGCCCGCCTTTGCCTGGTAGCCGCGCCGCAATACCTGGAACGCGCCGGAACGCCCCGGCACCTCGACGAATTGGCAACCCACGCCTGCCTGCCCTTCGTGATGCCCAGCAGCGGACGCATCGCACCCTGGCTGTTTCGCATAAACCATGAAGATCGGGAATGGCTGCCGGCGGGCAATGTCCAGGTGTCCGACGATGTGCTGGGTATCGTGTCCCTGGCCCAGGCCGGGATGGGGATCTGCCAGACCTATGACTTCATCGTCCGGGAACGAATCGCGCGGGGGGAATTGGTGGCGTTGCTGGAGGACGTTGGCGGCCGCAGCCGACCGTTTTCAATCATTTACCCGCCCCATCGACAATTGCCGGCGGCGGCGCGGGCGTTGATTGATTTTTTGATCGGGCAATAGCTGGTAACGCCGGCCGGTCCCTGTGGGAGCGAGCTTGCTCGCAATGGAGGCGTGTCAGCCGGCATCGATGTTGCTGATCCGCCGCCATCGCGAGCAAGCCCGCTCCCACATGGATTCCGATGTGACTGCAGGATTTGCATCCTCCCGCAGCCATCCTGTGGAAAGCTTCCTTGCTGCCACAGGTTCTACATTCAATGAACCGCAGCCGCCTGCTCTTCCATCTTCTTGCGCAAGCTCAGCGGGCGCATGTCGGTCCAGACTTCTTCGATGTAGGCCAGGCAGTCCTTCTTGAATCCGCTTTTGCCTACGGTACGCCAGCCTTCGGGGACGGCCTTGTAGTCCGGCCAGATCGAGTACTGTTCTTCGTGGTTGACCACGACCTGAAAGACGATGTCCTCGCGGTCGAATACTGAAGTCATGGGTGTTTCTCCATCGTTGCTCGAGGTTCGCTACGTTGTATGCGCAGCGGGATATGAAAGGAACGTACGGGACCGGGTGAAAATTAGGCGCCAGCGACAGCAGCAGCCAAGGCGCGTCCGAAAATCTCGGCGACCCGGTCGATTTCCGCTGCCGTGATGATCAGCGGCGGCAGAAACCGCACCACGCCGCCCTGCCGGCCACCCAGCTCCAGGATCAGCCCGCGCTTGAGGCATTCGCGTTGCAGCCGTGGTGCCAGTCGCGCATGCACCGGCGGATGGCCCAGGGCATCCGACTTACCCGTCGGCTCCACCAGTTCGACCCCGAGCATCAGCCCGCGACCACGGATATCGCCCAACTGCGGGAAATCCCGCTGCAGGATGTGCAGGTGCTCACTCAAGCGCTCGCCCATGGCGGCGGCGTGAGCCGACAGGTCGTGCTCCAACAGATAGCGCATTACCGCGGAACCGGCGGCCATGGCCATCTGATTGCCGCGGAAGGTCCCGGCATGGGCGCCCGGCAGCCAGGTGTCGAGCCAGTCGCGATAAACCACCACCGCCAGCGGCAGGCTGCCGCCGATGGCCTTGGACAGCACCACCACGTCCGGGATGATCCCGGCATGCTCGAACGCAAACATTTTGCCGGTACGGCCGAAGCCGCTCTGGATTTCGTCGACGATCAACGCCACTCCCGCCTGCTCGGTGATTCGCCGCAAGCCACGCAGCCAATCCAGATCAGCCGGAATCACCCCGCCCTCGCCCTGCACCACCTCGACGATCACCGCCGCCGGCAATTGCACGCCAGCCTCGGGGTCATTCAGCAGGTTTTCCAGGTAATGCAGGTTGGCCTTCACGCCCGCCACACCGCCCAGCCCGAACGGGCAGCGGTAATCGTAGGGGTATGGCATGAACTGCACACCGCTGCTGAGCAAAGCGCCCAGGGGTTTCTTCGGCCCCAGGCTGCCCATCAGGCTCAACGCCCCCTGGCTCATGCCGTGGTAGCCGCCCTGGAACGACAGCACGGTGCTGCGTCCGGTGGCGGTGCGCACCAGCTTGAGGGCTGCTTCCACCGCGTCGGTGCCGGTGGGACCGCAGAACTGGATCTTCGCCTCGGCGGCCAATTGCGCCGGCAACAGGCCGAACAGGTCCTGGACGAAACGGTCCTTGACCGGCGTGGTCAGGTCCAGGGTATGCAAGGGCAGCTCGTCGGCCAGCACCTGCTGGATCGCTTCGATCACCACCGGGTGGTTATGCCCCAGCGCCAGTGTGCCGGCACCAGCCAGGCAATCGATGAAGGTCCGGCCCTCGACGTCCTCGACATACACCCCCTTGGCGCGCTTGAGGGCCAGGGGAATGCGCCGTGGATAACTGCGGGCATTGGACTCCTGCCGACTCTGGCGAGCCAGCAACGGCGACTCATTGAACTGGTAGAGCGTCTCGGCCGGTGCCGGGCTGACCCGGGCCGGTTGTGCTTCGATAAGGCTGTTGGCGACTGACATCTCTCGACCCCGCAATAATGACCCAAACGACACACCGGGCAGGTGCGCATCCGGTCGAGGCGCACGTGCAGGTTTCCTGTTGTGGAAACGCATCAGCCGCGAAGGGATTTACTCTCGGCCAGAACTTTCGCCGTCGGCGCGATCAATGGCTTGTGCATCGCAATGGCCTTGACCCCACCGATGGCGAAGGCGTCCGAGCTCTGCTCGAACCCCAGGCGTCGATAGAAGGCACGGCTGGTACGCGTGCTGTTGAGGCGCACCCGGGTCACCCCACGCCCGCGCAGCCACGCCTCGATGTCCCGCACCAGCGCCTCGCCGACACCACGGCGAAAAGACTCTGGCTGCACGTAGCAGAAGGCGATCCGGCCGCTGACCGAAGCCATGGCGACACCCACCGGCCGCCCCTGCAAACGCGCCACGGTCAGGCGCAACCGTGGATTGGCCAGCCAGGGGTGGATATGAGCGAAGGTGTTGTTGCGTACCCAGGCGGCCACGATGCCGGGGTCGTTACGGTGTTCGGCGGCACACCCGACCCGGATGGAGCGCTCGGCGATCCGGCTGATGATGCCGGCATCGCTGGGGGTGGCCGTGCAGATTTCGATGAAGGTATCCATGGCGCGGTTTTCCTCAGTCCTTGAGTCGAGCTGAAAAAAACATAGACCCGGATCAGGTGGGCGCGCCAATGGCAGGTCGTTACAGCAGATGTATGCGAAGGAGCAAAACGAGGGGGAATTGAACCTGTGGGAGCAAAGCTTGCGCGCGATGGCATCACCTTGCTCAGCAATCAGACCGAGGTGCCTGCATCGCGAGCAAGCTTTGCTCCCACAGGTTTGGCACCGGCAGGTTGTGTTTGCACAGGGGATTAACCCGGCAACACCTGCACCGGCATCGTCAGCTCGACCCGCAACCCATCCGGGCGGCTATCGAAATGCAGGCCGCAGCCGCAACGCTGGACGATGGCCTGGACGATCGCCAACCCCAGCCCGCAGCCGGTGCTCTGGCCGTTGCGCCAGAAGCGTTGGGTCAGGTGCTGGATGTCGTCGGCGGCGATGCCGGGGCCATGATCGCGGACCTGGAAGCGCACGCGCTGGCCGATCATCTCCAGGCTCAATTCCACGTCAGTATCGACCGGGGTATGGCGCAGGGCGTTATCCAGCAGGTTGCGCAAGGCGGCGATGGAGAGCACCGCTGGCATCTGCACCGGTGCGTCGGACACCCCTGGAGAAAGATGCAGCTTGATTCGCCGGGAATCACTGCTGGCCGCATCCTGAATCGCCAACCGCGCCACCTGTTCGGCATTGCATTGCACGCCATCGTCGAACGACAGGCTGCCTTCGACCCGGGCCAGCAGCAGCAATTGTTCGAGCGTGCGGTGCAAGCGGTCGGCCCCCTCCTCGGCCCGGGCCAGGGATTGGTCGCGGGCGACGCCCTCGGTCATGCGTGCCACTTGCAGGTGGGTCTTGATGGCGGTCAGCGGGCTGCGCAGCTCGTGGGCGGCATCGCCAGTCAGCCGGCGCTCGCGCTCGATGGTCTTGCCGATGCGCTGGAACAATTGGTTCTGGGTTTCCAGCAACGGTCGCAACTCACTGGGCAGCGGATGGATCTGCAAGGGTTCCAGTGAATCGGCACTGCGCCGCATCAACGCATCGCGCATGCGATTGAGTGGCGCCAGGCCCTGTCCGATGCCCAGCCAAAGCAAGCACAGGCAACCGAGCAACGCCACGCCCACCGGCACCGAGGCGGCCAGCAGTATCGACATGTTCAAGGCTTCGCGTTCGATCTGGCGGTCGGCGGTGGTGATGCGCAGATCGCCCCGGGCCAGGGTGAAGCTGCGCCAGGGCGCGCCGTCGATCATCTGGTCGTGAAAGCCCATTTTCTCGGCTTCCAGGGTCTGTTCCGGGGTGCCATGGCTGCGAGCCAGGATCTCGCCGCGCAAGGAGCTGACCTGGCAGGCCATGCCACCGGGAATGCTCAATTGCTCGGAGCTCAAATGCGTGCCGTCGCCCTTGCTGGGCAACGGCGGCATCTGCTCCAGCAACCCGGCGACCATCCGCGCCGAGGCCACCAGGCGCTGATCGAGGGAAAACATCATCTGGTTGCGCAGGTCGCTGAGCATCCACGCCGCGGCCAGCGCCCAGATCAAGGCAAAGGCCGCGCCGAGGGTCAGGCTCAGGCGCAGTCGCAGGCTCATCACTTGGAGGTTTCTCCACCGTCGGCCGGCCCCAGGCGATAGCCCAGGCCGCGCACGGTCTCGACAATCCCGTTACCCAACTTGCGCCGCAGGTGATGGATATGGACATTGAGGGCGTTGCTTTCCAGTTCGTCGTTGAACCCGTAGACACTGTCCTTGAGTTGCTCGGTGGACAGCACCCGGCCACGACTGTGCAGCAGTGCCTGCAACAGCGATTGCTCGCGCCGGGACAGATCCACCGGTTGGCCGTCCAGGGTGGTTTCCCGGCTGCTGGGATCGTAGGTCAGGCGACCGTGCTCGATCAGGTTGACGCTGCGCCCCGCCACGCGCCGCAGCAACGTGTGCAGGCGCGCCGCCAGTTCGCGCAGGTCGAAGGGCTTGAGCAGATAGTCGTCGGCACCGGCCTGCAAGCCGTCGACCCGGTCGGTCACCGAGTCCCGGGCGGTGAGGATCAGCACCGGTGTCTCCAGCCCCTGCTGGCGCAGTTGCCTGAGCAGCTTGAGACCGTCCTCGTCGGGCAGGCCCAGGTCCAGCACCATGACATCAAACTCCGCCACGCCGACCATCGCCCGCGCCGCCGATGCGGTGGCGACGTGTTCGACAGTCAGGCCCTGCGCCGTAAGGCCGGCAACGATCCCGCTGGCAATCAACTCATCGTCTTCGCAAACCAGTACGCGCATGGGTAAGCCCCGTGGAAAAAGGTACATTAGGCCGCCGGCCGATTAAGCCGACATTATGCGACGAGTACGGCAAACATGGGCGATCATCGCTACCTGCCGGTCGTCGTCGGGTTAATCGACGGTTAATCGCCAGCCGCCATTGTGTTTTCCACTCGCTTCGTTCTAAGGCTTTATCCATGCGTCGATTGTTTTTGCTGTGGCTGTTCCTGATCTCGGGCCTGGCCCAGGCCGCCAATCCCTTCGAAACCAAACCGGACTTCCTGCCGGTGGAAAAGGCATTCGTGTTTACCTCCGAACGCCTGGATTCCGGTGAAACCCAGCTGTTCTGGCAAATCGCCGATGGGTACTACCTGTATCAGCAGCGGCTCAAGTTCGATGGCCTGGCCGAGGCCCAGAAACCGAAATTGCCCGAGGGCGAGGCCCACAGCGACGAGTTTTTCGGCGACCAGCAAGTCTACCGCCAAGCGCTGGAGCTGAAGATACCCGCCGGTGCCACGGGCAAGATCAAGGTTGGCTTCCAGGGCTGCGCCGACGCGGGCCTGTGCTATCCCCCCCAAACCCAGGTGGTAGACCTGGGTGGCAACGCACCTGTGGCGGCCACTGGCGAGGCGCCAGACCAGGCCCTGGCCAGCGGCCTGCAACAACGGGCCTTGGGCTGGAGCCTGCTGGTGTTCTTCGGTTTGGGCCTGCTGCTGGCGTTCACCCCTTGCTCGCTGCCGATGCTGCCGATCCTGGCCGGGCTGGTGGTGGGCAGCGGCGCCGGGCCAAGACGCGGCCTGGCCTTGGCCGGCAGCTACGTGATCAGCATGGCCCTGGTGTATGCGGCCATGGGCGTGCTCGCCGCGCTGCTGGGGGCCAACCTTCAGGCGCTGCTGCAACAACCGTGGCTGCTAGGCAGCTTCGCGGCCGTGTTCGTGTTGCTGGCGTTACCCATGTTCGGCTTCTTCGAATTGCAATTGCCGGCGGCCCTGCGTGACCGCCTGGAAAACGCCGGACGCCAGCGACGCGGTGGCAGCCTGGTGGGCGCCGGCGTGCTTGGCGCCTTGTCCGGCCTGCTGGTGGGCCCATGCATGACCGCCCCGCTGGCTGGCGCCCTGCTATACATCGCCCAGAGCGGCAATGCGCTGCACGGCGGGCTGATCCTGTTCACCATGGGCATCGGCATGGGCTTGCCGCTGTTGCTGCTGGTGACTGTGGGCAACCGCTTCCTGCCCAAGCCCGGCGCCTGGATGAACCTGCTCAAGGGCGTGTTCGGCTTCCTGTTCCTGGGCACCGCGCTGCTGATGATTCGCCCGATCATCGATGGCTCGTTGTGGGTCGGCCTGTGGGGCGTGCTGTTGTTGATCGCCGCCTACAGCGCCTGGCGCCAGACCGAAGGGTTCGGTCGCATTGCCTACGTCTGCGGCAGTGCTTCGCTGCTGTTCGGCCTGTGGGGCAGCCTGCTGGTGATTGGCGCCGCGGGCGGTGGCGATGATTTCTTCCAGCCCCTGAAGGTGTACGCCGGTACCAAGGGAAGTGCGACCGTCAGTGCCCATGACGCGTTCGTCACGGTCAGCGAGCCCGCCGCCCTGCAACGGGAACTGGACGCCGCCAAGGCCCAGGGCCAATGGGTGCTGCTGGACTACTACGCCGACTGGTGCGTGTCCTGCAAGATCATGGAAAAACAGGTATTCGGCCGCGCCGAGGTGCTGGACGCCCTGAAAGGCGTGCGCCTGGTGCGTCTGGACGTCACCGCCGACAGCCCCGCCAGCCGCGAACTGCTGAGCCGTTACCAGGTGCCGGGGCCGCCGAGCCTGCTGTGGATCGGTGCCGACGGTGCAGAGCGCCGCAGCCAGCGGATCACCGGGGAAGTCGATGCCAAGGTGTTCCTGGAGCGCTGGAACCTCACTCGGGACGCGCGCTGATGCTGACGCTCACCCTGGGCACCTTTGCCATCGCCCTTAACCACCTGTTGCTGATCAGCGCCCTGGCGCTGGCGACCTTCGTGGGCTGGCGGGTGGCCAAGCGTGGTGGCGAAAACCCCGAGTCGGTGCTGTTCGTGCTGTTTTTACTGGGCCTGCTGGCGGCGCGGATCGGTTTCGTCGCCGCCTATTGGCAACATTACCGGGATGACCCGTGGCAGATCGTCGACCTGCGCGACGGCGGCTTCCTGGCCTGGCCGGGCATCGTGGCGCTGCTGATTGGCGCCTTGTCGTGGGCCCGGCACCGCCCGGCCCTGCGTCGACCGTTGGGCTTCGGCGTCGGCAGCGGCCTGCTGTTCTGGCTGGTGGCGACCCTGTCGCTGACGATTTATGAACAAGGCACCCGACTGCCGGACATCAACCTGCGCACCGCCACCGGCGAGACCGTAAAGCTCACCGATTACCAAGGTGGCCCACTGGTGATCAATCTATGGGCCACCTGGTGCCCGCCCTGCCGGCGTGAAATGCCGGTGCTGGAAGAAGCCCAGCAACAGCGTCCGGACCTGACGTTCCTGTTCGTCAATCAGGCCGAAAGCATGCAAAGCGTCAGCACCTACCTCGCCACCCAAGGCTTGAGCCTGACCAATGTGCTGTTCGATGGCAGTGGCCGCCTCGGCCAGGCCGTCGGTTCCATGGCCCTGCCGACCACCCTGTTCTACAGCGCCGATGGCCGCCTGCTGGGCAGCCACCTGGGTGAATTGTCGGAAGCGAGCCTGGCTCGTGCCCTGGAAAACTTCGAAACGCCGGACTCGTCCACGAAGCCCCACTCCGCCACAAGGAAACTGCCATGCCCCGCCTCCGCCACCTGCTGACCCTGGCCGTTGCCGCCACCCTGTCGCAGGCCCCGCTGCTCCAGGCCGAAGAATTGCCTGCGGCCATCAAGAAGATCGAAGCCAAGGGCGCGAAAATCGTCGGCACCTTCGAGGCGCCGGACGGGTTGCGCGGTTACGCGGCGCAATACCAGAACCGAGGCATGGCGCTGTACCTGACCCCGGATGGGCAGCACGTCCTGTTGGGCAACCTGTACGACGCCGACGGCAAGGACCTGAGCGCCGAGCCTCTGCAAAAACTGGTCTATGCACCGATGGCCAAGCAAATCTGGGCGAAGATGGAAGCCAGCCACTGGATCGCCGACGGCAACAAGGACGCACCGCGCACGGTGTACCTGTTCAGCGACCCGAACTGCCCTTACTGCAACATGTTCTGGGAGCAGGCCCGACCCTGGGTCAAGGCCGGCAAGGTGCAGTTGCGGCACATCATGGTGGGCATCATCCGCGAAGACAGCCCAGGCAAATCCGCCGCCTTGCTGGCGGCCAAGGACCCGGAAAAAACCCTGGCCGAGCATGAAAAGGCCGGCAAGGGCAGCCCGCTCAAACCGCTCAAGGACATACCGCCCGCCATCCAGGCCAAACTGGATGCCAACCAGCAGTTGATGGACGAGCTGGAACTGTCCGCCACCCCGGCGATTTTCTATCTGGATGAAAAAGGCGACCTGCAACAGCAGCAAGGCGCGCCATCCCCGGACAAGCTGGTGAAGATTCTCGGGCCGAAGTGATACAAAAGCCCAAAACAGCTCTTGTGGCGAGGGAGCTTGCTCCCGCTGGGGTGCGAAGCACCCCTTGGGTTTCTCGCAGCGGTTCGTCAGGTTGACTGCATTTGTTTTTTGGGGCCGCTACGCAGCCCAGCGGGAGCAAGCTCCCTCGCCACAGTTAGCCAGCCATCAGTGTTTGCGCGCCAGGAACTCTAGCAATGCCTCGGTCACGAACTCCGGATTCTCCAGGTTGGAGATATGCCCCGCCTCCGGAATCAACACATGGGGGGCAGCCGATCAGCTCGGCCATTTCCAACGCCTCGGACGGTGGACGTGGCTTGTCCTGGTCGCCGCACATCACCACTGTACGCTTGGCATCCAGCGCATGCAGGCGCGGCAGGATGTCGTCCCGACCGAAAATGATCCGCCCCAGCGGCACGATGCTGTCGCGCAGGCGATCGGTCGGCAACGCGGCCAATGTGGCGCGGAACTGTTGATAGAGCGCCGACTGCGGGTCGATACCCGGCCGGAAGAAGATCGGCACGACGATGTCCAGCAACGGCTCGGGAATGCTGCCACTGGCTTCGATCTTGTCGAACAGTGAAAAATAATAAAGGCGGGTCGGCTCCGGCTCGACGCCGACGTAGGTGTCCATCAATACCAGCGACTGCACGCGCTCAGGTGCCGCCAGCGCCAGCCGAGCGCCCCACATCCCGCCCACCGAAAGCCCCACCAGGTGGAAGCAGTCGATGTCCAGGTGATCCATCAACGTCAATGCCTGGCGGGCCAGGTCGTCCAGGGAGGTCATGCCCTCAGGCAACTGCCCGGACTGACCGTGGCCCCATAGATCCAGGGCAATGACCCGAAAATGCCGGGACAACACCTCGATCTGCGGCGCCCACATGGTGTGGTCCCACAGATAGCTGCTGCCCAGCAACACCACCGGGCCTTGGCCTTGGTCCAGGTAGTGAAGCGGTTGTCCGTCGATCGTTGCAAAGGGCATGGGTGACCTCCTTGTTTGAGTCTGGAAAAAAAGCCTTGGAAGACTGAGCTGCGCAGGCTGAGCAGTCAACCTTTGAGCCGGCAGTGCCTGTGCTGTCCCCATCGCGGGCAAGCCTTGCTCCCACAGGGATTGCTGCTTGAACACAAACAATCTGCTCGCAGCCGATCCCTGTGGGAGCAAGGCTTGCCCGCGATGAGGTCTTCATAGACGCCGCAAAACTACAATCCTTCCAATTGCGCCATCAAATCATTCAACCGATCCACCTTCTCCTCAGTGATCTCACTGGCCGCCAACCCATCGATGTACTCGGCCAGTTCCTGCACCGTGCTGCATTCGAACATCGCCCGCAGCGGCACGTTGCGTTGCAGGGCCTTTTGTACCCGCGAGGCGATTTGTGTCGCCAGCAAGGAATGACCGCCCAGCTCGAAGAAGTTGTCCCGCACCCCCACCCGCTCGACTTTCAGCACCTGGGCCCAGATGTCCGCCAGGGTCTGTTCCAACTCATTGCCGGGGGCTTGATAGTCCTGGCTTTGCAACTGGCCGATCTCCAGGGCTGGCAAGGCCTTGCGGTCGAGCTTGCCGTTGGCGTTGAGGGGCAGGCGATCGAGCCACAGCCAGTGCAGCGGCACCATGTATTCCGGCAGCTCGGTCCGCAGGCGCTGCTTGATACGCTCCAGGCGTTCGGCGGGCTTCAGCGCCGAGTCGGTGGCAACGAGGTAGCCCACCAGATGCTTGCCATTGGCGCCCTCCTGCACACCCACCGCCCCATCGCGCACTTCCGGCTGTTCATGCAAGCGCGCTTCGATTTCCCCCAGTTCGATGCGGTAGCCGCGGATTTTCACCTGATGGTCGATACGCCCGACGTACTCCAGAATCCCGTCGCTGCGCCGCCGCGCCAGGTCACCGGTGCGGTACAGCCGTTCTCCCGGCGCCCCGAACGGGTTCGGTACAAAGACCGGGGCGGTGCGCAACGGATCGCTGACATAACCGCGCCCTACCCCGGTGCCGGCCACGCATAACTCACCCACCGCGCCCAACGGCACCAGGTCCAGCGCGCCATCGAGCAGGTACAGGCGATTGTTGTCGGTGGGCGTGCCAATCGGCAGGTAAGTGCCACGGGTCGAGGCCAGGTCGACCCGGAAAAACGCCACGTCATCGGAGCATTCCGCCGGACCGTAGGCGTTGACCAGGCCAATGTCCGGGTAACGCAACAACCACTGATGGGCCAGTTCCGGCGGCATCGCTTCGCCGGTGGGCAACATCCAGCGCAGGCCATCCAGGCCGATGCGCTCCTGGGCGAGCATGCCCTGGATCAGCGACGGCACGCTTTCCAGCACGGTGATGCCTTGCTGCTGCACATGCTCGAGCAGCCCTTGCGGATCGTGGGCGATGGCGTTGGGCACAATGTCGACCCGGGCACCGAACAACGGCGCGGCCAGGAACTGCCACACGGAAATATCGAAGCTCTGGGACGCCGTCTGGGCGATCACGTCCGCCTCGCTCAGCGCCAGGTACGGCACTTTGCTGAGCTGGTTGTTGAGCATGCCCCGCTGTTCCACCATCACGCCTTTAGGCAGGCCGGTGGAGCCGGAGGTGTAGATCACGTAGGCGAGGTTGTCCGGCCCGCTACGGACGCCAGGGTTTTGTGGTGAAAAGTCGCCGGCCTGGACGGTTTCCCATACCAGCAACTTTGGCCGCCCGGCACAGGCGAACTCGTCCAGCAACGCCTCGGCCTGGGCCTGGCAGGCCTGAGTGCAGACCAACAACGGCGTGCGGCTCAGTTCGATGATGCGGCTCAGGCGCTGGCTCGGCAGCCCCGGATCCAGCGGCAGGTAGCCGGCACCGGCCTTGAAGCTGCCGATGATCATGCCCAGCAGGTCTGCATCCCGTTCAGCCAGCAGTGCCACCGGCTGATCCAGGCCGACGCCGACAGCGATCAAGGCGTGGCCGAGGCGGTTGCTGCGGGCATTCAACTCGGCGTAGCTGTAGCTCGCCTCCAGGCAGCTGACGGCGATGCGTTGCGGATGGGCGGCAACCCGGGCCTCGAACAGCTCGACGTAACTTTGCTCCAGCGGATAGGCATGCTCGCTCTGGTTGCAGCCGTCGATCAGGAAATCCTGTTCTTCGGCACCGATCAGCGGCAGCTCGGCCATGTCACCGTGCAAACCTTCCATCAGCGCCAGCAGCAAGCGCTTGAACTCGCCGAGCAAACCCTGGACGGTGGACTCATCGAAGTAGCGCTGGTCATACGAAAGGTGCAGCCCCAGGTCATCCCCCGGATAGCAGACCGCCGTCAGCGGGAAGTTGGTGTGGGTACGGCCCGAGTCGGAGGTGGCGTTGAGGCTTTGGGCGCGGTCCAGCACCGAGACTTCCACTGGGGCGTTCTCGAACACGAACAGGCTGTCGAACAGCGGCTGGCCCTTGGGCAGTTCGCTGACCTCCTGGATACTCACCAGCGGCAGGTATTCGTACTCGCGCAGTTGCATGTTGCTGTCCAGCAAAGTGCTGAGCCATTGGCGCACGCTGCACGGCTGATGGTCTTCAGGCATCCGCACCCGCAAGGCGATGCTGTTGATGAACAGCCCCACGGTGCGTTGCATCTGCGGCAGCTCCACCGGACGCCCGGCGACGGTGACGCCGAACAGTACGTCGCGATCACCGCTGACTCGCCGCAGCACCAACGCCCACGCCGCCTGGGCGAAGGTGTTGACCGTCAGTTGATGGGCCTGGGCCAGTTCCCGCAACCGCGCACCGTCCCGGGCATCGAGACGGGTGTAGCAGTCGCCGACGATCATGCCGCCGCTGTCACCGGCGTGCTCACGCAGGAACGGCCGGTCGCTGGGGATCGGGGTGGTCCGCTCGAAGCCTTGCAGGTTGTGCTTCCACCACTGCCGGGCTTCGGCCAGGCTCTGGTGTTGCAGCCAACCGATGTAGTCGCGATAGCGCGGCGGCACGGCCAACTGTGGTTCGCGGTTTTCACCCTGGGCGGTGTAGATCTCGAAGAAGTCGTCCATCAGCAGCGAACGGCACCAGGCATCGATCAGGATGTGATGGTTGCTCATCATGAACCAGTAGCGTGCCGCGTCGACCCGGATCAGCCGCAGGTGGAACGGCGCCTGGTTCAACAGATCGAAACCGGCCTCGCGCTCGTTCTTGAGCAGCGCCTGGAGCTTGGCTTCCTGGGCGTCTTCGGGCACTTGCGACCAGTCGAGATACTCCACCGGCGAGCTGCCAGGCTTGTGGATGATTTGCAGCATGTCTTCGCCGACGTTCCAGCAGAACGAGGCGCGCAAGGCTTCATGCCGGGCGATCACCGCCTGCCAGGCCCGGGCGAAACGCTGCGGGTCCAGTTCGCTGTTGATGCGGTAGCGGTCCTGCATGTAGTACAGGCCCGTGCCCGGCTCCAGCAAGGTGTGCAGGAGCATGCCTTCCTGCATCGGTGTCAGCGGGTAGACGTCTTCGATTTGCCCGGCCGGTACGGGCAGGCTGTCGAGCTGGCCCTGGGTCAGCTTCGCCAGGGGGAAGTCCGATGGCGTCAGACCGCCCGCCTCGTCCGTCAGGCAATGTTCGATCAGGCGTTGCAGCTCGTCGAGGTAGGCCTCGGCCAATGTGGCAATGACTTGTCGATCATGGCGCTCGGCACTGAAGGTCCAGCGCAGCACCAGCTCGCCACCGCTGACCTGGCTGTCGACGCTCAGTTCATTGGGCAGCGGCGCGGCGGGATCGTGGATCGCGCCCAACGGCGCATCCAGCGGCTGGAGCAGCGCAGCTTGACCCAGGGTCTGGTCGAGTTGGCCCAGGTAGTTGAAGGTGATCGCCGCTTGCGGCAGGCCGGCCATCGCTTCGCGAGTCGCCGCGTCCGCCAGATAGCGCAGCACACCATGGCCGAGGCCCTTGTGGGGCACTGCGCGCAGTTGCTCCTTGATGGCCTTGATCGAGGCACTCAAGCCTTCGGCCGCCGGACTCAGGCGCACGGGATAGACGCTGGTGAACCAACCCACGGTGCGGGTCAGGTCGATGTCGTCGAACAGAGCTTCACGGCCATGGCCTTCGAGCTGGACCAGGACCGATGCATGGCCGCTCCAATGGCACAGCACCCGGGCCAACGCGGTAAGCAGCAAGTCGTTGACCTGGGTACGATAGGCACTCGGCGCCTGTTGCAGCAGTTGCCGGGTACGCTCGGCGTCCAGGCGCACACTGACGGTTTGCGCGTGACGCTCCTGGAGCCCGCCGTCGGGATTCGCGCACGGCAGCGCCCCCTGCGCGCCACTCAACTGCGCTTGCCACCAACCCAGTTCCTCGCGCAGGGATTCGCTGCCGGCGTAGGCCTGCAAGCGCGCGGCCCAGTCCCGCAAGGGGCTGGTCTTGGCCGGCAACTGCGCCTCCCGCCCAGCGGTGAGCTGGCGATAAATGGTTTGCAGATCGTCCATCAGCACCCGCCACGACACGCCATCCACCACCAGGTGATGGATGACGATCAGCAACCGTTGCTGACCATCAGGGAGCTGCGCCAGCACTGCGCGCAGCAATGGCCCGGTCGATAGATTGAAACGGCTTTGCGTCTCGGCAAACAACGCTTCACAAGCCTGCACGGTGTCTACCGACAGGTGCTGCAACAGCGCAACGTCAGACAATGGTTGGTGCTCGGCGCGCCAGTGCCCGGCGGTTTCGCCGAAGCCCAGGCGCAAGGCATCGTGGTGCTGGAAGACAGTGCGCAGCGCCTGCTCCAGGAGTAGCGGCTCCAGGGCCGAGGTCGGTTCCAGCACCAGCGCCTGGTTCCAGTGATGCCGGTTGGGGATCTGGCGCTCGAAGAACCAGTGCTGGATCGGCGTCAACCCCGATTCACCCTGCAACAGGCCCTGCTCGGCGTGCACCTGCTGGCTGCGCGTGGCAACGGCGGCCAGGGTCTGTACGGTCTGGTGCTGGAACAAGTCCCGGGGCGTGAAATGAATGCCTTGCTGCCGGGCGCGGCTGACCACCTGGATGGACAGGATCGAATCGCCGCCCAGCTCGAAGAAGTTATCGTTGAGGCCCACCTGCCCCACGTTCAGCACCTCGCACCAGATCGCCGCCAGGGTCTGCTCCAGGGCGTTGCTCGGCGCCACGTAGTGTTGGCGATTGAGCTCAGGATCAGGCATTGGCAAGGCGCGGCGGTCAAGCTTGCCGTTGGCGGTCAGCGGCATGCTCGCCAGCAGGATCAGATGGGTGGGCACCATGTAGTCCGGCAACTGGGCCTTGAGGTGATTTTTCAACGCTTCGCGCAGGGCTGCTTGTTGCTCGCCATCCTGGCTGGCGATGTCGCTCACCAGGTAGCCGGCCAGTTGCTTGCCTCCGGGCGCGTCGAGGGCCAGTACCACGGCTTCGCGCACCGCCTCATGCTCCAGCAGGCGGCTTTCGATTTCCCCCAGTTCGATACGGAAACCACGGATTTTCACCTGATGGTCGATGCGTCCGAGGTATTCCACCAAGCCATCGGTACGCTGGCGCACCAGGTCGCCGGTGCGATAAAGGCGTCCGCCGGCGGTGGCGAACGGGTCGGCAACGAAGCGCTCGGCAGTCATGCCCGGACGCTGGTGATAACCCTGGGCCAGACCGGCGCCGCCCACATACAACTCACCCGTGGCGCCTGGCGGTACCAACGCCAGGTCGGCGTCGAGGATGTACGCCACCCGGGCGCCAATCACGCTGCCAATCGGCACACTGGCCGCGCCCTCTTCCAGTTGCTCCGGGGCCAGGCTCGCCAGTGGCATGACCACGGTTTCGGTCGGGCCATAGGCATTGAAGAACTGACTCGGGCTGAATGCCGCGCGAATGCGTTGCAAATGCTCACCGGTCAGGGCCTCGCCACCGGTGATGCACATGCGCACCGGCAGGGTTTGCCCTTGGGTCGCCAACCATTGCGCCAACTGGCTGCCGTAGCTGGGGGTAAAACCGAGGATGTTGACGCGATGCTGGCGAATCAGCCCGCAGATTTCCTCGGCGTCCCATTGGCCTTGGGCCCGCAGCACCACCTGGGCACCAGTGAGCAGCGGCACCAGCAGGCGCTCGGTGGCGGCGTCGAAGTTGATGGAATAAAAATGCAGCTCGCAATCGTCCGGGCGCATGCCGAAACGCTGGATCACTGCCTGGCAATGCATGGCGATTTCACCGTGGGACACCACCACGCCCTTGGGCTTGCCGGTGGAACCGGAGGTGTAAATCAGGTACGCCTGGTGCTGCGGCAGATTGATCAATGGCAACGGGTGATCCGGGTATTGGGCCAGGGCAGCCGAATCATCTTCCAGGCACCAGCAGCCCACACCTTCGGGCAACGCACCGAGGGCCTGGAACATCGCCCGGTCACTGAGCAGCAAGCCGACGCCGCTGTCCTCGATCATGTAGCCCAAGCGGTCCAGCGGATATTCCGGGTCCAGCGGCACATAGGCGCCGCCGGCCTTGAGGATCGCCAACAGGCCGATGACCATTTCCAGCGAGCGCTCCAGGGCCAGGCCGACCCGCACCTGCGGCCCGACGCCTCGCTCACGCAGCATCCAGGCCAGGCGATTGGCGCGGCTGTTCAGTTGCCCATACGTCAGGGTCTGTCCGGCGAAGGTCAGGGCCGGCGCGTCAGGTCGAGCCTTGGCCTGTTCGTCGAACAGTGGGTGAATGCATTGATCCAGGCGATGCGCACCGGGCTCGACACCCAGGCTATCGAGCATCCGTTGCTGTTCGCCAGCGTCCAGCAATGGCAGCTCGCTCAGTCGTCGGCTTGGATCGACCAGCAAGGCTTCCAACAGATTGCGCCAGTGCCCGGCCATGCGCGCGATGCGCGGTTCGTCGAACAGGTCGGTGCTGTAGGTCAGACAGCAGCCCAGGCGCTGGTCGAGGTCGGTGACTTCAAGGTTGAGGTCGAACTTGGTCGCGCGGGCGTCGTTGACCAGGTATTCAACCGTCATGCCGGCCAGCGTGCGGCTCTGCTGAAACTCCCAGCGCTGCACGTTGCACATCACTTGGAACAGCGGGTTATAGGCGGCGCTGCGCGGTGGTTGCAGGGCTTCCACCAGATGATCGAAGGGCAAATCCTGATGGGACTGGCCTTCGATGACGGTGTGGCGCACTTGTTCGAACAGTTCGCCCACCGACATCTGTCCGTCGAGCTGGCAACGCAACACCTGGGTGTTGAGGAACGCCCCGATCAGCCCTTCGCTTTCCGGGCGGATACGGTTGGCCACCGGCGCGCCGATGCGCAGGTCGGTCTGGCCGCTGTAGCGATAGAGCAGCACGGCCAGGGCGGCGGTCATGGTCATGAACAGGGTCAGGCCCTGTTGCGCGTTGAAGGCGCGGACCCGCACGGCCAGGTCATCGCTGAGGTCGAAACGGAACAGTTCGCCGCGGTGGCTTTGCACCGGCGGGCGCGGGCGGTCGCCGGGCAGCTCCAGCAACGGATGTTCGCGGCCCAGTTGCGCGGTCCAGTAGTCCAGCTGCCGCTGGCGCTCGCCCGATTCCAGCCACTGGCGCTGCCAGACGCTGTAGTCCAGGTACTGCACCGGCAAGGGTTCCAGCGGCGACTCACGGTCGTCGATGAAGGCCTCGTACAGCGCGCTCAACTCACGAGCGAAAATGTCCATCGCCCAGCCTTCGGTGACGATGTGATGCAGCGTCAGCACAAAGTAATGCTCATGCTCGGCGGTCTTGACCAGGCAGGCTCGCAGCAGCGGCCCGGTTTCCAGGTCGAAGGGCTTGTGAGCCTCGCTACCGGCCAATTGCTGGACCCGCTGTTCGCGGATGTCAGCAGCCAGCATCGAGAAATCCTTCCAGTCCATGCGCAGGCCTGTCTCGCTGTGCACCTGCTGGCGGGCCACGCCGTCGACGCTCGGGAACGTGGTGCGCAGGGTCTCGTGGCGCAGGATCAACGCCTGCAACGCGGCCTCGAAACGCCCGACATCCAGCACCCCGCGCAAGCGCGCCATGCCACCGACGTTGTAGGCCGGGCTGTCGGGCTCCAGCTGCCAGAGGAACCACATGCGCTGCTGGGAATACGACAGCGGCACCGGTTGGCTGCGGTCGACCATCTCGATGGGCGGCTGACGGTTGGTCTGGCCACTGGCCTGGATCAAGCGCACCTGTTCGGCGAACGCCCCCAGTTCACTGGCCTCGAACAGCGCCCGCAACGGCAGCTCGACATCACAGGCCTGGCGGGTACGGGAAATGATCTGGGTCGCCAGCAGCGAATGGCCGCCGAGGGCAAAGAAATCGTCCCGCAGGCCGATACGCTCCAACCCCAGCACGTCGCGCCAGATGCCGGCGATTTGCTGCTCCAGGGCGCTGGCCGGCTCGACGTGTTCGCGCACCTGCCACTGCGGCACGGGCAAGGCGCTGCGGTCGAGCTTGCCGCTCGGGCTCAGGGGCATGGCGTCCAGGCGCAGCAGTTGGGCGGGCACCATGTAATCCGGCAGTTCGGCGGCCAGGGCGGTCTTGAGCCGGCGGTTCAACTCGTCCTGGTCTTGAGCGACCTCCGGGGCGGTGTAGTAGCCGATCAACTGCGGGCCGGCCGAGGTGGCGCGCACCAGCACCGCCACTTGGGCGACGCCGTCCTGGGCCAGCAGGCGCGCTTCGATTTCCTGCGGTTCGACCCGGAAGCCGCGCAGCTTGACCTGCTGGTCGAGACGGCCGAGGTATTCGATCACGCCGTCGGCATTCCAGCGTGCCCGGTCACCGGTCCGGTACAACCGTGCACCGGCCAGCCCCAATGGGTCGACGACGAAACGCTCGGCACTCAGGCCAGGACGGCCGAGATAACCCCGAGCCAGGCCCAGGCCGCCGATGCACAGCTCCCCGGGCACACCGATGGGAACGAGATTGAGGTCGCTGTCGAGTACCCTGCACAGCACGTTGCCCAGGGGCCGGCCGATTGGCGAGCGCTCGCCATCGGCTTCGGTGCAATGCCAATGGGTGACGTTGATCGCGGTTTCGGTCGGGCCATAGCGGTTGTGCAGCTCTGCCAACGGCAGTTGCGCCAACACCCGGTTGCGCAACTCGGCCGGCAAGGCTTCGCCGCCAGAGAACACCCGGCGCAGGCTGGTGCAGCGGGCGCTCAGCGGTTCATCGACAAACAGGTTGAGCAACGGCGGCACGAAGTGCAGCGTGGTGACGCCAAACTGCTGGACCAACTGGGCGATGCGGTGCGGGTCACGGTGTTCGCCAGGGCCGGCCAGTACCAGTTGGCTGCCGGTGATCAGTGGCCAGAAGCACTCCCATACCGACACGTCGAAGCTGATGGGGGCCTTTTGCATCAGCACGTCGGTTTCATCCAGCGCGTAAGTGGCCTGCATCCATTGCAGGCGCTCGGCCAGGGCGGCGTGGGTGTTGCCGACGCCCTTGGGTTGGCCGGTGGAGCCGGAGGTGTAGATCACGTAGGCCAGGTGATCGCCGTGCAAGTGCAGGCCCGGCGGATTGCTCGGCCATTGCTCCAGGTGCAGGGCGTCCATGGCGATGACACTGACGCCCTCGCAGGCCGGCAAGCGTTCGAGCAACGCGGTTTGCGTCAGCAGCAGATCGACACCGCTGTCGGCCAGCATGTAGGCCAGGCGCTCGGCCGGATAGTCGGCATCCAACGGTACGTAGGCACCACCGGCCTTGATGATCGCCAGCACACCGATAAGCAGTTGCGGCGAGCGCTCGGCGGCAATCGCCACACACACGTCCGGGCCAACGCCCTTGTCCCGCAGGTAATGAGCCAGGCGATTGGCCTGGGCATGCAGCTCGGCATACTCGAGTTGACCACCGTCCCAGCGCAGGGCGAGCCGTTGCGGCGTGCAGCGGGCCTGCTCGTTCAACAGCTCCGGCAGCCATTGGCTGGCCGGCACGCACGGAGCCGCGCCCCACTGACGCTGTTGGCTGTGTTCATCGGCGGTCAATAACGGCACGTCGCCGATCGCTTGTTGCGGATCCGCGCAGACTGCCCGCAACAGGTTGCAGTAATGCACCGCCAGCCGCTCGATGGTCGCCGCCTCGAACAGTTCATCGGCGTAGTCGAACGACAGCGTCAACCGGCCATTGCGATCTTCTTCGCTGTGCAGTTGCAGGTCGAACTTGGCTTCGCGGCTGTGCCACGGCAACTCCTCGGCCAGCAACCCCGGCAGGCGCCGCAACGCCCCCAGGTCACGTTGCTGGTGGTTGAACATCACCTGGAACAGGCCTTGCTCGCGCGCCTGGGGAAACGCTTCGAGTAGTTGTTCGAACGGCAGGTCCTGGTGGGCCTGGGCACCGAGCGTGGCTTCCCGGGCCTGGGCCAGCAGCGCAGCGAACGGCTGACGCGAATCGACCTGCCCGCGCAGGACCTGGGTGTTGATGAAGAAGCCAATCAACCCCTGGGTCTCCAGGCGCGGACGGTTGGCGTTGGGCACACCGATGCGAACGTCGGATTGCCCGGTGTAACGCTGCAACAGCGCCTGGAAGGCTGCCAGCAACAGCATGAACGGGGTTGCGTCATGGGCTTGGGCCACTTGGCGCAGGGCATCACCGAGACCTTTATCCAGACGCAGGCTATGGCGTGCGGCGCTGCGCTGGTGTTGCGCGCTACGGGGATGATCCGTGCTCAGCGCCAGGGCCGGATGTTCGTCGCCCAGTTGTTGCTTCCAGTACGTCAGCTGACGCTCGGCCTCCCCTTGGGCCAGCCACTGGCGCTGCCAACTGCCGTAGTCGGCGTATTGCAAAGGCAACGGCGCCAGCCCGGCGACCTGGCCTTGGGATGCAGCGGCGTACAACCGGGAGAACTCTTCGATCAACACATTCATCGACCAGCCATCGGCGATGATGTGGTGCAGCGTCACCAACAACTGATGGTCATCCTCGTCGCGGCGCAACAGGGTGACGCGCAGCAGCGGCCCCTTCTCCAGATCGAACGGCATGGCCGCTTCGTCTTCTCGAATCTGCTGCGCCCGGGTTTCACGCACGTCGTCAGGCAGGTCGCCGAGGTCGATTACATGCAGCTTGAATTCGCCCGCCGGATCGACCTGTTGCAGGGCCACGCCGTCACGTTCCAGGAAGCGCGTGCGCAAGGACTCATGACGCTCGATCAGTTGCTGGAAGCTGGCGCGCAGCGCGTCTTCGTCCAGTTCGCCGCGCAGGTGCAAGGCGCCGGGAATGTTGTAGGCGAGGCTCGTCGGATCAAGCTGCCAGGTGATCCACAAACGGTTCTGCGCCAGGGATTGTGGCAGTGGCGCATGGCGCGGCAACGCACTGATCGCGCCCAGGGCCTGGCCACCGCCCTGTTGCAGGTTTGCCACCGCCGCCGTGAACGCGGCCAGGGTTGGGGCTTCGAACAGCAGGCGCAAATTGAGCGTCAGCCCCAAGGTTTCGCTCAGGCGTGCGATCACCTGGGTGGCGGCGATGGAGTTACCGCCCAGCAGGAAAAAATGGTCGTCAGCCTGGACTCGCTCGACCTGCAATTGCTCGCGCCAGACCTGGCCGATGAGGATTTGCAACTCGGATGACGGCGCAGGTTCATCAGCCACATCCACTTCGGCTGACGGAAACTGTGCATAACTGTCCAAGCTGCCGTCGGCCCATCGGGTGCGGCAGGCCGAGCGCTGCAACTTGCCGCTGGAAGTCTTGGGCAATGCGCCGGGATTGAGCAGCAGCACCACGCTCGGGGCTTGCTGGCAGGCCTCGGACACGGCCTGGCGAATGGCTTTGATCAAGGCTTCCGGCGGCAGGATTTTCTGCACGCTGCGGCTGATTTCCGCAGCGATGCCGATGCCTTCCTCGCCATTGTCGTTGACCGCGAACGCCGCCACCCGGCCCTTGCGCACCACCTCCACTTCGCGCTCGATGGTTTGCTCGATGTCTTGGGGATAGAGGTTATGCCCTCGCACGATCAGCAGGTCTTTCAGGCGACCGGTGATGAACAGCTCGCCGTCGCGCAGGAAGCCCAGGTCGCCGGTGCGCAGCCAGGTCCGACCGTCGTGCTGGACAAAGGTCTTGGCGCTGGCTTCGGGGTTGCGCCAATAGCCCAGGGCAATGCTCGGGCCGGCGGCCCAGACTTCACCGACCTGATTGTCGGCCAGCGGCTGCAACGTGGCCGGCTCAACGATCAGCACCGAATGCCCGGGCTGGCTGACACCACAACTCATCACCGCACTGCCCTGCCCCGGCTCGGCACGGTTTTGCGCCAAGGCCGCGTCATCCACCCGCAGCGAAGGAATGCCCTGGCGACGTGGCGTGCCGGCGACGAACAAGGTCGCTTCGGCCAGGCCGTAGGAAGCCATGAAATTGTCCGGCGTGAAGCCGCACGGGGCGAACTTCTCGGCAAAACGCTCCAGTGTGTCGAGGCGGATCGGCTCGGAGCCGGAATAGGCCACGCGCCAGCCGCTCAGGTCCAGACGCTGGAGGGCCGAGTCACTGACTCGTTCGCTGCACAATCGATAGGCGAAGTCCGGTCCGCCGCTGATGGTGCCACCGTATTCGCTGATCGCTTCGAGCCAGCGCAGGGGCCGGGCCAGGAAGTAGGCCGGCGACATCAATACGCATGGGACGCCGCTGAACACCGGCTGCAACAAGCCGCCGATCAAGCCCATGTCGTGGTACAGCGGCAGCCAACTGACGATGACGTCCTCGGGATTCAGGTCGATACCAAAGCCATGGCGGATCAGCGATTCGTTGGCCACCAGGTTGCCGTGGCTGACCTGCACCCCCTTGGGCAATGCGGTGGAGCCGGAGGTGTATTGCAAAAAGGCAATGTCATCGTCCTGCAGCACCGGCATCCGCCAGTGCCCGGCACGGGCCGGGTCGAGGGTATCGACGCACAACACCGGCGGCGCCGCTTCGATGGCTTGCAACGGCTCGCGCAGATCGCTGCTGGTGAGCAACAGGCGCGGTTCGGCGTCTTGGATGATCGACAGCAAGCGCTCCTGATGATGGCGACGGGCGGACTCCGGTGGATAGGCCGGCACCGCAATCACCCCGGCATAGAGGCAGCCGAAGAATGCCGCGACGTAATCCGGGCCGCTGGGGAACAGCAGCACGGCGCGATCGCCCAGCGCCGCTTCGGCTTGCAAGGCGGCGGCGATGGTTCGGGCACGCAGGTCCAGGTCGCGATAACTCAACACCACACCCTGCCCGGGGGTGTCGGCGAGGAAGCGCAGGGCCACCCGGTCCGGCGTCAACGCGGCGCGGCGCTGGAGGGCATGAGCCAGGGTGCTGGGGAGTTCGAACGCGTCGGTCATGGGGGTTTCCTGCCTGAATTCGGCTTGCAAGTTGTCACCCATGGGAACGGATAGCGCCGGCAAATAATTAGTCGGGGCGCCCTCTCACCGAAGCCTGCGGCGCAGCAGCCAACCGCCATGCGCCGCGGCAATGGGTCGCGGCACCGAGGCTGGACTTTATTGCATCAATAATTCTTCTTCTCAATTGACAATCATTATCATTAAGCCTAATTTGGCCGTCGATGTGTAGGACGGGTCCGGCATCCGGCCGTCCTGCTAACTTTTTGCAGCAAGGTGAATTCCATGACGGAACAAGTATCCACAAGCAGGTGCGACTCACCGTTACTCCAGGCATTCGTCGATAATCGAATGATTCTGGTCAAGATCGCGGCGCGCATTACCGGCTGCCGGTCCCGCGCGGAAGATGTAGTGCAGGACGCGTTTTTCCGGCTGCAATCGGCGCCCCAGATCACCTCCTCGTTCAAGGCACAGCTCAGCTACCTGTTCCAGATCGTGCGTAACCTGGCGATCGATCACTACCGCAAGCAGGCGCTGGAACAGAAATACTCGGGGCCGGAAGAGGAAGGGTTGAACGTGGTGATCCAGGGTGCTTCGCCAGAAACCTCCCACATCAACTTCTCCACCCTGGAGCACATCGCTGACGCGCTGACCGAACTGCCCAGCCGCACCCGCTATGCCTTCGAGATGTACCGCCTGCACGGCGTGCCACAGAAGGACATCGCCAAGGAACTGGGCGTCTCGCCGACCCTGGTGAACTTCATGATCCGCGATGCCCTGGTGCATTGCCGCAAGGTGTCGGGGGTTCGGGGGGATACCTTCGCCCGGCGGTAATGCGGGCAGCAGTTCCGGCCCCATCGCGGGCAAGCCTTGCTCCCACAGGTTACCTGTTCACAAAAAGGTGCCTGATAGAGCTCCTGTGGGAGCAAGGCTTGCCCGCGATAGCGTCCTGACGGCCGCCACTTGTGCCGAGCTGAACCTCACATCAACCCACACCGATCAAAAAACCGCTCACGCCCCAGGATCATCAGCGCCGCGCGCTTGTGGGGAAAATCGAATTCCTTTTCACAATGGAAACACTGGTTGTCCAGGTGCCCAATCATCCTGGCATTGTCGGCCCGGGGCTCGGCCACCACGCGCTGGGTGCGCGGGTCGTCCAGGAACAGGTAATGCACCAGCGCCGACAGCCAACTCGCCACCTTGTGCGGCCCCCGGTGTTGCTCTTCGCCCACCAGCATGTGGATACCGCGGTCATAGTTCCCGGCGTCATAGAACGGCGCGATGCGGTCTTCCTTGGCCCAATAGGCTTCGAAATAAGCGAACGGTTGATCATCGAAACAACCGATCAGGGTCAAGACCCGGGGATCGGCCTGCAATTTGCCCAGGTACTCGCGATGCTGTTCCAGGCTGCCCTCCTCCTGCCAGAAGCTCGCCACCCGAGGGCTGTTTTGCCAGCGGTTGAAACGCTCCAGGTCCTGCTCGATTTCCAAGGTACGCAAGGACACCCAGGCCCCCAGGCGTGCATCAAAACGCCGATACACCTCGCCACGCGGCTTCATGGGCCGGCGTGGATGACGCTGGCCATCGGTGATGATCATGTGCTGTGGGTAACTGCCGTTGAACGATTCCCCCAGCCAGGGCTGCGGCAGTTGCCAGAACATCGTGCGCTCGCAAATGTATTCACCGGCGCGCTCGGTGCCCGTCAACAAACCGCTCAGCAAGGCTTCGCCAGGACGCTCGTCGAGGTGCCAGGTCAGGCGCTGGCAGTCGGGATCGCGAGCAAACAGCCAATAGCAGGCCGCCCACAGCGCCGGGCCTACCGGGCGGTCATGGATTTCCTGCAAGTGCACATGCAACTGCGGGCCACGCACAAGGCGCAGCCGGATCAGCGGCGCACCTTCGAGCATCAGGCTCAGGTGGCGTTCGGTTTCATCGGCGCCGAGACGACGACCGCCAGGCAAGGGCAGCGTCGTCGGCTGATTGAGGTTGGACATGGAAGGGGCTCGCGTATTCGTCGGTAGTCAACGTGGGACGTGAGCCGGGAAGGGAAATTTAGTGTCACCTTCAATGGGAGTGCGCGGGCACCAGATGAATCTGGTAGGGCTGGAAAATTTTCAGCAACTGACCGTCATCCCGCAGCTTTTGCAGCAACTGTGCAAACGCCTCACTGGAGATGGGCGCCTGCGGTCGGATCAGCGCGTAATGGTGGTAAATCTGATCGATACGTTCCGATACCAGCAATTGCGGGCCGACTTCAGGATTGCGCAACACGTAATCGTTGAGGTACGAACGGGTCACCAGGGCGATATCCGCGCGCCCTCGCAACACCATCAACAAGTTGCTGTCGTGGGAATAGGTCAGCGTGGCGTTGTATTGGCCAGCGAGGAACTTGGGGTCGGCGTTGAACTGGGCGAAGGCGTAGTGATAGCCGCTGAACAGGGCCAGGCGCTTGCCCCTGAGGTCTTCGAAATAACTTTGCTGGCGATCCGCCTGGCGCTGGGAGACGAAGACTTCCGCATCTTCCAGGCCCATGTCTACCGAGGTATGCGGCACATCCTGCCAACCCCATTCGGGGTTTTCGAAAATCGCCATGTCGACCCGGCCCTGCTTGAAATCATTGAACCGGCGCGGGATCGACGTCGGCACCAGCACGAACTGATAGTCGGTTTGCGACTGGTTCAAGGCCTCCACCATTTGCGGCAACAGGCCCGTGTCGGCGCCGTTCTCGGGACGAACGGTATAAGGCGGAAAATGTGCCGCGCCGATCCGCACCAGTTGCGCCGCCTCGATGGGCAACGCCAGGAAAACGGCCAGAGCAGCCAGCAGCAAACGCGAGGTCATCCCCATCGATGAAAACGTCAAGATAACCCACTCCCCAAAAGTCCCCATCAATACAATCAAGCTAGGCGGTTTCAGCCACTTAGCCAGCCACACGATCGTTTAAGGCACTGTTCGACTATTGTTTTTCTTCAAGCACCAGGATCAAGGCTTGCTCGGCCAGCTCATCGAGGCTCAGGCTGCCTTCGGTGCGAAACCAGGTGGTGGTCCAGGATAGCGCTCCCGTGAGGAACCGCCGGGTAATGAACACGTCCCCGCGAATATACCCGGCCTCCTTGGCCTGGCCCAGGACCTCGAGCCACAAGTCTTCATAAATATCACGCAGGGCCAACACCTGCCGTTGCCCTTGCTCCGATAGCGAACGCCATTCATAGACCAGCACCGCCATGGCCTCGCCGGTGCCGCCCATGATCGACTGCAATTCGCAGCGGATCAGCGCCAGTACCCGCTCGCGCACGCTATCGGCCTCGGCCAGGGCGGCGCGCATCAAGGCGGTGTTGTAGCGGATGGTTTCTTCCATCACCGCCCGCAGGATCTCATCCTTGCTCTTGAAATGGTGAAAGATGCTGCCCGATTGAATGCCCACGGCACTGGCCAGGTCACGCACCGTGGTGCGCTCGAAGCCTTTGTTGCGAAACAGGTGGGCGGCGGTCTGGAGCAGTTTGCCGCGAGCACTGTCCGGGTCGGTCAGTTGCCCGTTGTCGACCAGCTCACGCATCACGCCCAGGGCTTTTTGCTCGTCCACCCATTCTCTCCTACAGTCGATCAACCAACGCGCGGGCATTGCACACCAAATCATCAGTGGCGCGGGCAATTTAAGCCGAGCGAGCCAACCAAGCAAGCGCTCGGCAGAAGAACCCGCGGTCGTTTACAGACCAAGCGCTTGCTTGGTAGTCTCGATCCACCTTTGCCGGAGGCAACGCCATGCCAAAAACGATCCGTATCGGTTGCGCCAGCGCCTTCTGGGGCGATACCTGTACCGCGGCGGCGCAACTGGTCGAGGGCGGGGCTCTGGATTACCTGGTGTTCGACTATCTGGCCGAGGTGACGATGTCGATCATGGCCGGCGCGCGCCTGAAGGACCCGCTGAGCGGCTATGCCACGGACTTCATCGAGGTCCTCACACCGCTGCTGCAGCGTTTGCATGCCGATGGGATCCGCGTCATCAGCAACGCCGGCGGGGTCAACCCCCAAGCCTGTGCGAAGGCCCTGCAAGCGGCCTGCGACCAGGCGGGCGTGCCGTTGAAGATCGCCGTGCTGCTGGGCGATGACCTGCAACCGCAATTCGAACAACTCGCCGCCCAGGGCATCCGTGAAATGTTCAGTGGCGAGTCCCTGCCATCGGCGTGCGTCTCCATCAACGCCTACCTCGGCGCGCCCGGCATCGTCGAAGCGTTGCGCCTGGGGGCCGATGTCGTGATCACCGGCCGCGTGGTGGACAGCGCCGTGGTCAGCGCCGCCCTGATACATGAGTTCGGCTGGGCCTGGCACGATTACGACAGATTGGCCCAGGCCGCGCTGGCCGGGCATCTGATCGAATGCGGCGCCCAGTGCACGGGCGGCAACTTCACCGACTGGCAGGACGTACCGGATTACGAACACATCGGCTTTCCCATCGTCGAGGTCAGCGCCGACGGCCAGTTCCTGGTCACCAAGGCCGAAGGCAGCGGCGGGTTGATCACGCCGTTGACCGTTGCTGAGCAGTTGCTTTACGAAATCGGCGACCCGCAAGGCTATCTTCTGCCGGACGTGATCTGTGATTTCAGCCAGGTCAGGTTGGTCCAGCAAGGCAGGCACGCCGTACGGGTCCACGGGGCCAAGGGCCTGCCACCCACCGACCAGTACAAGGTTTGCGCCACCTGGCCGGACGGCTGGCGCTGCACCGCCACCTGCCTGATCGCCGGCATCGATGCGGTGACCAAGGCTGGCCGAGTCAGTCAGGCGATCATCAACAAGACTTCGCAAATGTTCGATCAGCGTGGCTGGGCGCCCTACAGCGAAGTGAATGTCGAACTGCTGGGCAGCGAAGCCACTTACGGCCAGCATGGCCGGCGTCGGGACAGCCGTGAGATCGTCATCAAGCTGGCGGTACGGCACCCGGACAAGCAGCCGCTGACGCTGTTTTCCAGGGAAATCGCCCAAGCCGCCACCGGCATGGCGCCAGGGCTGACCGGCCTGGTCGGCGGCCGGCCGACGGTGTCCCCGTTGATTCGCCTGTTCTCGTTCCTCATCGATAAAGCCAATTGCCAGCCCGAAATCGAAATCGACGGCCAACGCCACCCTTGTCCCCTGCCCACTTTCGAACCACTGGACACCGGCGACCTGCCAGTCGCCCCGGACCTGCCCAAACCCCAGGGCCGGGCCGATGCCAGCGTGCCGCTGGTCAAACTGGCGGTGGCGCGCTCCGGCGACAAGGGCAACCACAGCAACATTGGCGTGATCGCCCGCAAGCCCGAATACCTGCCCTGGATCGCCGAAGTGCTGACGCCGCAGGTGCTGGTCGACTGGATGAGCCACGTGCTCGACCCGCGATTGGGCCGAGTCGAACGCTGGTACCTGCCGGGCACTCACAGTTTGAATTTCCTGCTGGAAAACGCCCTTGGTGGCGGCGGTGTCGCCAGCCTGCGCATCGATCCCCAGGGCAAGGCGTTCGCCCAGCAGTTGCTGGAGATCCAGATACCGGTGCCGCAGCACATTGCAGACCGGGTCAACTAAGGGATGGTCGCTATGGCCCATGTCAGTCACACATGATGAGCAGGTTGAATTGAATCTGTGGCGAGGGGATTTATCCCCGCTGGGCTGCGCAGCAGCCCCCAAAACAGTCAACTCAAACCATTGCACGCATTTAGGGCCGCTTCGCGCCCCAGCGGGGATAAATCCCCTCGCCACAGGGTTCTGCGCTAATCCGTTTGAAAGGAGGCTGCATGCCGGTCATCGAATCGCACCTGGATCCCCACAGCGCTGACTTCGCGCGCAACCACGCGGCGATGCTGGCCGGCGTCGAACAGTTGCGCCAGCTCGAACAGGCCGTGGTGGACAAAGCCACCCAGGCCCAGGGCAAGTTCGACCAGCGCGGTCAACTGTTGCCGCGCCAACGCCTGAACCTGCTGCTCGACCCCGGCGCCCCGTTCCTCGAGCTGGCGAGCCTGGCCGGCTACAAACTTCATGACGACAAGGATGGCAGCCAGGCCGGCGGCGGCCTGATCGCCGGGATCGGCTACGTGTCCGGGGTGCGGGTGCTGGTGGTGGCCAACAACAGCGCGATCAAGGGCGGCACCATTTCCCCCAGTGGCCTGTACAAGACCCTGCGCCTGCAACAGATCGCCATGGAAAACAAACTGCCGGTCGTTACCCTCGCCGAAAGTGGCGGTGCCAATCTCAATTACGCCGCGCAGATTTTCGTCGAAGGCGCGCGCTGCTTCGCCAATCAGGCGCGGATGTCGGCCATGGGCTTGCCGCAGATCACCGTGGTGCATGGCTCGGCCACCGCGGGCGGTGCCTATCAGCCGGGTCTGTCGGATTACGTGGTGGTGGTGCGCGACAAGGCGCGACTGTTCCTGGCCGGGCCGCCATTGCTCAAGGCCGCGACCGGCGAAGTCGCCACCGAGGAAGAACTGGGCGGCGCACAAATGCATGCGCAAGTGGCGGGCACCGCCGAATACCTGGCCGAGAACGACGCCGACGGCATCCGCCTGGCCCGGGAAATCCTCGGCATGCTGCCCTGGAACAGGCAACTGCCGCCACAGTCCGAACCACGCTGGGCGGAGCCACGGTATCCAGCCGAAGAACTGCTGGGATTGATCCCCGACGACCCGAAGAAGCCCTACGACGTGCGGGAAATCATCGCGCGCATTGCCGACGGCTCGAATTTCCTCGAATTCAAAGGCGAATTCGATCCACAGACCATCTGCGGCCACCTGCACATTCGCGGTCATGCCTGCGGCCTGATCGGCAACAACGGACCGATCACGCCCAAGGGCGCGAGCAAGGCCGCACAGTTCATCCAGTTGTGCGACCAGAGCCGCACGCCGTTGCTGTTTTTGCACAACACCACCGGGTTCATGGTCGGCACCGAGTCGGAACGCCAGGGGGTGATCAAGCACGGTGCCAAGATGATCCAGGCCGTGGCCAATGCCCGGGTGCCCAAGCTGACCGTCGTGGTGGGCGGTTCCTATGGCGCCGGCAATTACGCCATGTGCGGTCGCGGGCTCGACCCGCGCTTCATCTTCGCCTGGCCCAACAGCCGCACCGCCGTGATGGGCGGTGCCCAGGCCGGCAAGGTGCTGCGCATGGTCACCGAAGCTACCCAGCTCAAAAACGGCCTGACCCCGGACCCGAAGATGCTGGACCTGCTCGAACAGACCACTGCGCAGAAACTCGACAGCCAGTCCACCGCCCTCTACGGCAGCGCCAACCTGTGGGACGACGGGCTCATCGACCCGCGCGACACCCGCACGCTACTGGGCTATTTGCTGGACATCTGTCACGAGGCCGAGCACCGGCCACTGCAAGCCAACAGCTTCGGCGTGGCCCGTTTCTGAGGACGCTCCACGACTCACAGGAGAACAATAAAAATGATCTTCACCCAGGAACACGAAGCACTGCGGCGCACCGTTCGCCAGTTTGTCGAGCATGACATCAACCCCTACGTCGACGAATGGGAGAAGGCCGGGCGTTTCCCCATCCACGAGATTTTCCGCAAGGCTGGCGAGCTGGGCCTGTTGGGTATTTCCAAGCCACCGGCATTCGGCGGCATGGGCCTGGACTACAGCTATTCGATCGTCGCAGCCGAGGAATTCGGCACCATTCATTGCGGCGGCGTACCGATGTCCATCGGCGTGCAAACCGACATGTGCACCCCTGCCCTGGCCCGCTTCGGCTCCGATGAACTGCGCGAAGCATTCCTGCGCCCGGCCATCCGCGGCGAACAGGTGGGCTGCATCGGTGTCTCGGAGGTCGGCGCCGGCTCCGATGTCGCCGGGCTCAAGACCACGGCGCGCAAGGACGGCGACGACTACGTCATCAACGGCAGCAAGATGTGGATCACCAACTCACCAAGCGCCGATTTCATTTGCCTGCTGGCCAACACCTCGGATGACAAACCCCACGTCAACAAATCGCTGATCATGGTACCGATGCACAGCCCCGGCATCAGCCTCGGTCAGCACCTGGACAAACTCGGCATGCGCAGCTCGGAAACCGCCCAAGTGTTTTTCGATGACGTGCGGGTGCCGCAACGCAATCGTATCGGCCAGGAAGGGGCCGGATTCATGATGCAGATGCTGCAGTTCCAGGAAGAACGCCTGTTCGGCGCGGCCAACATGATCAAGGGCCTGGAGCATTGCATCGACAGCACCATCGAGTACTGCAAGGAGCGCAAGACCTTCGGCACGGCCCTGATCGACAACCAGGTGATCCATTTTCGCCTGGCGGAACTGGCCAGCGAGATCGAATGCCTGCGGGCGCTGGTCTACCAGGCCACCGAGCAGTACATCAACGGCCAGGACGTCACGCGGCTGGCGTCGATGGCCAAGCTCAAGGCCGGGCGCCTGGCCCGGGAAACCACCGACAGTTGCCTGCAATACTGGGGCGGCATGGGCTTCATGTGGGACAACCCGGTGGCCCGGGCCTATCGCGACGTGCGACTGGTGTCCATTGGCGCCGGTGCGGACGAGATCATGCTGGGGATCATCTGCAAACTCATGGGGATTTTGCCGGGGAAAAAATAATGAATACATCGCCTGCCAGGCTGCCATCGCGAGCAAGCTTTGCTCCCATAATGCCTGGTGAGTGCATTCGCCTGTGGGAGCAAAGCTTGCTCGCGATGAGGCCCTGATAGCCACCGCAAACCCCAGGAGTGACCATGCCCACCTTCAGCAAGATCCTCATCGCCAACCGCGGCGAAATCGCCTGCCGGATCCAGCGCACTGCCCAGGCCCTGGGTTATCGCACGGTGGCGGTATTCAGCGAAGCCGACGCCGACGCGCTGCACGTGCGCATGGCCGATGAAGCCGTGCTGATCGGCCCGGCTCCGGTGCAGCAATCCTACCTCGACCCTTCGGCCATTCTCGATGCAGCCCGGCGCTGCGGTGCCGATGCGATCCATCCCGGCTATGGCTTGCTCTCGGAAAATGCCGGCTTCGCCAAGGCCTGCGCCGAGGCAGGTCTCGTGTTCATCGGCCCCAGCCCCGAGGCCATCGACCTGATGGGCAGCAAACGTCGCTCGAAAATCGCCATGATCGAAGCCGGCGTTCCCTGTATCACCGGCTACCAGGGCGCCGCCCGGGACGATGACACGCTGCAGCGCGAAGCCGGGCGCATCGGCTACCCGTTGATGATCAAGGCCAGCGCCGGTGGCGGAGGCCGAGGGATGCGCCTGGTCCAGCGCGCCGAGGATCTGCTGGAGCAGTTACGCAGCGCGCGCTCGGAGGCCTTGCACGGCTTCGGCAACGACGAGTTGATCCTCGAACAGGCCTTGCTCGATCCGCGTCATGTGGAGGTACAGATTTTCGGCGACCACCACGGCCAACTGATCCACCTGGGCGAACGCGACTGCTCGATCCAGCGTCGCCACCAGAAAATCATCGAGGAAGCGCCCTGCCCGGTCATGACCGCCGAACTGCGACAGGCCATGGGCGACGCGGCGCTCAAGGCGGGGCGCGCGGTGAGTTACGTCGGTGCCGGCACCGTGGAGTTCCTGCTCGCTGGGGACGGCCGGTTTTACTTCCTGGAGATGAACACGCGCCTGCAGGTCGAACACCCGGTCACCGAGCTGATCACCGGCCTGGATCTGGTGGCCTGGCAATTGGACGTCGCCGCCGGCAGGCCCCTGCCCCTGCGCCAGGACCAGGTGACGCTCAGCGGCCATGCCATGCAAGTGCGGCTGTACGCCGAAGACCCGGCGGCGGATTTCCTGCCCCAGACCGGTCGACTGATCGGCTGGGAGCCGCCCATGCGGGACGGCGTGCGAGTCGACCATGGCCTGTTGGAGGGCCAGGCCATCACCCCGTTCTACGATTCGATGCTGGGCAAACTCATCGTTCACGGCGCCACACGCGAGGAGGCCCGGCGCAAATTGTTGCGAACGGTGGAAGATTGCGTATTGCTTGGCGTCCAGAGCAACCAGCGATTGCTCGCCGCGTTGCTGGCACATCCGCAGTTCATCGACGGCGACTTCAGCACCGGCTTCATCGGGCAGCACTTGGCCAATCATCCGGCGCTCCTGCCTCTTGAGCCCTCGGCCGAACAGCTCGCCATCGCCGCGGCGGCGTTTTATCAAGCCTCACAGGCACGCTATGCCCCTGGCCTGGGCGGATGGCACAACAACATCGGCGCGGAGCTGCACTACCGGATCGGCGCTGGGGAGCACGACTGGGTGCTGAGCCTGGTGGCCGAAACCGGCGGGACGCTCAGCATCCGCAGTGCAGGGCGCTTGATCGAACTGAAACTGCTCGACGTTGACCTCCATGGCGCAACGCTGGTCATCGACGGGATTCGCCGCCGGCATGGGTGGCGCCTCGATGGCCACGATCTTTGGCTGTCTACCCGCCCCGGTGGCCTGCACTTGCAAGACCGGACCCACGCCCCCATCGCCGCCAAGGCCAGTGCCAGCGACGGGACACTCGAGGCGCCAATGGACGGCGCCATCGTCGAGCTGCTGGTCAGTGAAGGCAGCACGGTGCGCCAAGGCCAACTGCTGATAGTGCTTGAGGCGATGAAAATGGAGCACCCGCTCAAGGCCGGCATCGACGGCGTGGTCAGGCAATTGCAGGTCATGCGGGGTGATCAGGTGAAAAACCGTCAGGTTTTGTTGCGTGTCGAAACAGGCCACTAGTCGGATGCCAAGGGTTTGACTACGCTCAAACCCATCAGCACGCCGACACCGGGAACCCTGCGATGCCTCACTGGCTGGTGATTGATCTGGAGGCCACCACCGATGAAGGTGGCTGGCCGGTAACCGAAATGGAAATTATCGAAATCGGCGCCACGCTGGTGAATCGTGACGGCCGCGAGGTGGATCATTTCCAGCGCTTCGTGCGGCCCTTGAGACGACCGCTGCTGACGCCTTTCTGTCGCGAACTGACCCACATCACCCAGGTCAATATCGACGGTGCCGCGCCCTTGACCGAGGTCTGGCCGGCATTCGAGCGCTGGCTGGCGCCGTATCACCCGAATCTGGAAAGCTGGGTCAGTTGGGGCGATTACGACCGCAAGCAACTGCTTCAGGAATGGCAGCACCAGCAATTGCACAGTGTCCTCGGCCAGGTACCGCACATGAACCTCAAGCAACGCTTCGCCAAGGCCCGTCGGCTGGAACGACCACTGGGGCTCAACGGCGCGTTGCAACTGGCTGGCCTGCAGTTCTGCGGTCAACAGCACCGTGCGCTGGAAGATGCCCGCAATACCGCACGGTTATTGCCCCTGGTACTTCCCGGTTGAGCGGCAACCACCTACCGGCCGACAGATGACGAATGTTGAAGCCTTGTGCATACTGGCCAGCCTTTTTCAGCCCCTTTTTCGAGGAATCGCCCATGTTCAAAGTCAACGAGTACTTCGACGGCACCGTCAAGTCGATCGCTTTTGGCACTGCCGAAGGCCCTGCGACCATCGGCGTCATGGCACCGGGCGAATATGAGTTCGGCACGGCCCAACGTGAAATCATGCACGTCGTCTCTGGCGCCCTGACCGTGAAGCTGCCTGACAGCACCGACTGGGAAACCTATGAGGCCGGCAGCCAGTTCAATGTGCCGGCCAACAGCAAGTTCCAGCTCAAAGTGGCCGTCGATACCGCCTACCTGTGTGAATACCGCGGCTGATTCGGCAGATAACCCTGCGGCGAGGGGATTTATCCCCTCGCCACAAAAGCCCTGGCATGGCATCGGGGTAATGAAAAATGCCCGTGTCCAACGACACGGGCATTTTTGTTCACGGATTTTTTTATTCGAGCACTTCAACCGGCATGCCGACTTCAAGCCGACCGTCGCTGTCGTTGACCAGGTTCTGGCCGAACATCGCACCGTCCGGGGTCGAACGGTATCGCTGCAACGTGGCAAAGGGTTCGCGATTCGGATCGCGCTCGCCGGTCTGCGGATCGACCGTGGTCATGATGCAACGCGAACATGGCTTGACCAGGCGGAATTCCACCTCGCCGATACGAATACGCTTCCAGCCGTCCTCGGCAAACGCCTCGCTGCCCTCGACCACCAGGTTGGGACGAAAGCGCAACATTTCCAGCGGGCGACCGACCCGGCTCGACAGGTCCTGCAAGGACGCCTGACCAATCAGCAGCAGCGGGAAACCATCGGCAAAGGCGACCTTGTCGTCATCCTTGCCATAACCGGCTGCCGTGGTGCGCGCCAGTTCCACAGGCACGTGCACCAACCGGGTAGGATTGCCGATGAACTCGCTGACCCAGGCCGCAGCCTCGTCACCGGCATCCGGCACACGCAAAGTGTCACGCCAGATGATCACCCCGCGCCGCTGCTCCTCCAGGACCGGCGGCAGCGGCACATCGATGGCCTCATGGCCCGGCGCACTGAGCGTCAGGCCGCCGGCCTCGTTCCACAGGGCCGAAAGCTGGCTCATCTTCGCCACGGCGCGTTGGGTCAGGAAACGACCGGTGCCCTCATCCACCAGCATCCAGCGCCGGTCACCGTCCAGCCCGAGCTTGTCCAGGCCAATCCCTTGCAAGGGCTGGCCCTTGCCGGACTTCAACGGATACCGATACAGCGCGCTCAGCCGCAACATGGTCAACTTCCCTGGTGGCGAAAAAATGCCACCTTATACGAGCCGGCCATTGAAGCAAACCACCATCAGCTTCAGTCGAGCATCAGCCGCTGACGCACCACATCGACCAGCTTGTCCGGCTGGAATTTGGAGAGGAAATTGTCGCAACCGACCTTCTTGACCATCGAATCGTTGAAGCTGCCGGACAGCGAGGTGTGCAGTACCACATAGAGCCCACGCAAGCGCGGATCGTTGCGGATTTCGGTGGTCAGGCGGTAGCCGTCCATTTCCGGCATTTCCGCATCGGTGAAGATCATCAGCAATTTATCGGTCATCACCTCGCCACTATCGGCCCAGGCCTTGAGCATGTTCAGCGCTTTCAGGCCGTCGCTGGCGATGTGCATTTTCACGCCCAGCTGACCCAAGGTATCGCGCAGTTGTGAGAGCGCGACGTTGGAGTCATCCACCAGCAACACTTCGCGGCCACGAGCGCGCTCCAGCACCGGGTCTTCGAGTTTGTCCCGGGAGACCTTGGCGTTGTATGGCACGATTTCGGCCAGGACTTTTTCCACGTCGATGATTTCCACCAACTGATCGTCCACCTTGCTGATGGCCGTCAGGTAATGCTCGCGACCAGCGCTGGTCGGCGGTGGCAGGATGGCTTCCCAGTTCATGTTGACGATGCGGTCGACTCCACCCACCAGGAATGCCTGAACCGAGCGGTTGTATTCGGTCACGATAATCGTGCTGTTCGGACCCGGCACCAGCGGACGCATGCCAATGGCCTGGGACAGGTCGATCACAGGCAACGTCTGGCCCCGTAGATTGACCACACCGCACACGAACGGGTGACGCTGCGGCATGAGGGTCAGCTTGGGCAGTTGCAGGACTTCCTGGACCTTGAACACGTTAATGGCGAACAACTGTCGACCCGCGAGGCGGAACATGAGAATTTCCAGGCGATTCTCACCCACCAGTTGGGTTCGCTGATCTACTGTGTCGAGAATGCCGGCCATCGATGACTCCTGGGCTTGTTCGGTTGAATCCAATAAAAGAGATATCGGCTGCACGAACCGAATCTTGACCCCGGATAAAATACGAGCGAGGGGCATTGATGTCACATTAACATCATGCTTTACTGGCTTCATGATTTTCACCTGCAATTTCCCCTGCCGCGCGACCCTGGTTCGCGTGCAAAGTTCCCTTGTCTAAGGGATTCCCCTAGGCACAATCAGGTCCAACCTGATATTCCCGTTATCCAATAGCCATTAATGTGACGCCATTCTCATTGCTGAACGGAGTCAGGCTTTTGTGCGCGACCACAGGACATCGGACCTGCAGCCTCTCGGCCGATCCCGCCCGTGCAATCGTTAGCGAATTTGCCTTCGCTGAACGGCCCGGGCATGTCGCCGTGCGTCCGTTCGCGGTCGTCCTTGAGATCCAGCCGTTCGCCATACGCGGTTTTCTTTCGCCTGACATGATGTTGTGGAGATAAGCATGCCGAACGATCGTAGAAACTGGAGTCAGCGTCTTCCCGAGCTTCTGATCGAGGCCGAGACGCTGTTGGCCAAGTCGGAGGAATGCCTGAGCCATCTGCAATTGATCAACAACGACAAGGATGCCATCGATTGCATGCTCAGCACCTTGCTGAAACTCTCGAACAAGGCCAATGCCCTGGCGCTGGAAGCCGTTTCGGAGTTTTCGCTGCACATCCATGGCTTGCTCAGCCACGCGCAGAACCACATGCAGTTGCATGACCAGGCCCTGGATGCCCTGAAGGATTGCCTCACCCTGATGGCCTGGCAATTGGAACTGGTCGATCACACCACCGGCCAGCTGAGCCTGGACAGCAGCGAACAGATCTCGTTGATCGAAGCATTTGCCTTCCAGGTAGGCCAGAGTCCTGGCCAGGCATTGGCAGCGTCACGTCCGCTGGCGTTGGTACCCTACTCCCAGAAACAAGCCTGATACGATGATGCCGGCTCAATGCGGAGTGCCTGGTCCATAGCGCTTTCGTCGCGCCATGCCGAACGCGACCAACGAAATGTGAAGTGGTACTATCTCCCGCGTCAGCCACTTCAAGACAGCGCCGTAAAAGCCGCCAACCGAAGCAGCCCTCGACCTGAAACGTTTACCCGACCCGGCCTGTCAGATGCGCTGACCGGCCAGCCCGCAGCGAACATTCATTGGCTCCATCCGCTATGCACGCCAGCCTCAAGTCATTTATCACCTGGCCTCCCTCCCGAGAAAACGCCCGTCGCTTCACATTATTATTGTGCATCTGCTCGACCCTCGGCTGCCTGTTGACCTACCTGTACGCCCATACGGTGCCGTTGAGCTTGCTGGCATTGAATGTCGCGGCAATGACCTGTGTCTGGATCCACCATCGATTGTCGCGCAAATCCATCAAGTTCCAGCCGCAGGAACTGGCCGAGCGGTTGCTCGAGGTCCAGGAAAACGAGCGTCATCGGCTCAGCCGCGAACTGCACGACGACATTGGCCAGTTGCTGACTGCGGCGAAACTGCAAGGCGAATGGCTCAAGCGCCGGATGCCGGAAGAATTGCAGGGCCAGTGCGCGCTCCTGTGCGAGACCCTGGACGAAACCCTCAACAAGGTCCGCGATGTATCGGCGATCCTCAACCCCAGGGAACTGGCCAGCCTCGGGCTTGAAGCCAGCCTGCGGGCGCATTTGCTCAAGACCCTGGCCAATGCCCCGGTAAAATGGAGCCTCGATTGCCAACAGCGCATGACAGGCATCCCCGAGGAGATGTCGGTCGCGGTGTTCCGGATCACCCAGGAGGCGGTCACCAACATCTTGCGCCATGCCCGGGCGACGAATCTGCTGGTACGCTTGCAACGCCTGCCCGACGGCCTGACCCTGCTGATCAGCGACGACGGCCAGGGGTTTGTCCCGGCCACCCACCCCGCTCGTGAAGGTCAACGGGGCATGGCCGGCATGTCGGAACGGGTCGAACAATTGGGCGGTACCCTCAAGATCATCAGCGAAGCCGGCAAAGGCACGCACATCGAAGCACGCTTTCCCTGGGCGCCGCGTGCCCTGGAGCGAGCCAGTAAGAATAAGGTTCTCCTTTGATTTGTAATTTGCTTCTGGTAGATGACCACTCCCTGATCAGGGCTGGCGTACGTGCGCTGGTCACGGACATCCCGGGCTATGCCGTCATCGGCGAAGCCAATGACGGCACGCAATTGGTGGAATTGGTAGAACGGCTGAACCCCGACATCGTGCTGCTGGACATTTCCATGAAGGACACCAGCGGCCTGGATGCCTTGCAACAGCTCAAGCGGGTGCGCCCCCATAGCAAGGTGCTGATCCTGTCCATGCATACGGATCCAGCACTGATCATGCAGGCGCTGGAATCCGGAGCCCATGGCTACCTGCTCAAGGACACCAGCGCCAATGAGCTCAAACACGCCCTGGAGGCGCTGCGCAACAACGAACGCTACCTGAGCCCGGCCATCGCCCATACCGTGATCAACCAGGCACTGATCCGCGTCCAGAAGCAGCAGCCGGACCCTGCCCAGGCCCATAACCTGACCGCACGCCAACTGGAAATATTGCGGCTGATCGTGCGCGGCAAGTCCACCCGGGAAATTGCCAACGGCCTGAACCTGAGCATCAAGACCGTCGAAACCCACCGGGCGCAAATCATGAAGCGCCTGCAGATCCACGACGTGGCCGGACTTGTGCTGTTCGCCGTGCGCGAAAAAATCATCAGCCTGGACGATTGAGCGCCGCCGCAGCGCCCAACAGCGGCGAATCGGACGGCAAGTGCACGCGCAGTGCCTTCGGGCGGACAGTGAAACGCAGGGTGTCCACCTGCAACGGCTCACCATCGAGATTGATATCCAGGCCTTGGGCGACCTTGATCTCCACCCATGGCAAGCGTGCGCGGACAAACATGTTATCGATGCCCAGGCCTCCCGCCAGCAAGTCCTTCAACGTACTGACCACTTCCTGAGGCGCCGGCAGGATGCTGATGTCCAGCAACCCATCATCGGCCAAGGCCTGCGGGCACAGCACATGACCTCCCCCCGCCTGCCGGCCATTGCCGATACCCAGCGCGAGCAAATCGCCTCGCCAGTGAAAATCGGGACCCTGCAACTCGCCATAGGCGGCACTCAGCTCACTGAATCGCGATAGGCCGGTGAACAGGTAGGCCGCGCCCCCCAGAACTTTCTTGAGGTCCTCGGAGGTGTTCGCCGTCACCTGGCTGCCGAAACCACCGGTGGCCATGTTCAGGAAAATCCGGCCGCAGACTTCACCCACATCCACGGCCTGCGGCGCAACGTCGAGCAAATCCAGGGCCTGCGCAGGCTCCAACGGAACACCGGCGGCCCGGGCAAAATCGTTGGCAGTACCCAACGGCAGCAGTACCAGGCTGGCATCGCTCGACTTGAGGACGATCGCTTCGGCGATATCACGCAAGGTTCCATCACCGCCGCCGGCGATCAGTCGCGTGTAACCGGCCCGCAGCGCCTCATCGACGCATCGTTGGGCATCACCGGCCTCCCAGGTTAACCGTACCGCCAGGTCCCAGCCCTGCTCGCGCTTGAGCATCACGGCCGTGCGAACCTCTTCGTTGAGCGCTTGCTTGCCATGCAAAATCAACAGTGCCTTGCCTTTGCTCATCGTTGTCTCCGTCATTGGAAGGTTCAGGAAATGGGACCGCTCATTTGACCGAAAAAGTCTCGGTGCACCTCAATTTATTAAAAAGGGCAGGAGGTTTGCCCCAGGAGAGAACCCGTTGGGCCGCTCGCCTGATCGGTACGCCTTGATTCGAAGAGTTTTCTTACAAGACCTGGCGAATCAGCTCAATTGACCCTCTAGCGGTATTGAGACACCTTGGCCCTCTGTTTTGCTGGAACGCTAAAACCTCATCACACAAGGAAGCACTTACCCATGGATGGATACATCACGGCTCGCCGGGGCCGGCTCAGTCGTTCGAACAGTTATGGCCAAAGGGATGAACCGTCCCATGCATAACCGTGAATACAAGCTGCTGCCCCGGCAGCGCGCGCCCTTTGAGGGCGGGCAGGCCGATACTCGAAACGAATGCAAAAGTTGCAGTAATCCCGTTGGAGGAATTGATTTGGAACCGCGCGTCGTTGAGCTGGAAACCCACCTCAAATACATCCGCAAAGACATGGATGAAATTCGCACCGATGTAAAGGTGATCCGCCACAGGCTGGCCTATTCGGCTGGCGCCGCAGCGGTGGTGCTCGGCCTGTTGGGCTGGATTGCCAACAATCGATTCGATCAACTGGTGATGCTGCTCACGCGCTGAAGGTGAGGTGCATGAAGGCCCGGGTACCCGACTCGGGCCGGAGAACAGCTAACCCAGGACTTCGCTCAAGGGAATGAAACCCACTTCATCGCCCTCAACCAGCGTCTGCCCCTCGAGCACTTCGACTAGCCCCTCGGCCCAGGCCGCGCTGCGTAGGACACCCGAGCTTTGATTGCGGTAGATGATCGCTCGACCATTCTCCATGCGACCGCGCAAATACTCTCGTCGACTGCCCGCCTTCGGCCAGGCGAAACCGGCCGGCACCTTGAACTTGAGCGGCGCCACCGACTGGACGCCTTGGCGCCTTAGCAGGTAGGGCCTTGCCAACAGCGCGAAAGTCACGAGGGTCGAGGCAGGGTTTCCAGGCAGGCCTATGACTGGCACGCCACGGTAATGCCCGAACGTCAGCGGCTTACCCGGCTTGATAGCGAGCTTCCAAAGCGCCAGCTCGCCGTCCTCGCGCAAGGCGATGCCCAGGAAGTCCGCCTCGCCCACCGATACCCCGCCGGTGGACAGGATCAGATCGACATCTGACAACTGTGCCAGGCGCTCACGGGTGGCCGATAAATCGTCGGGGAGGATACCCGCGTCAACCACTTCACAGCCCAGGTGTTGCAGCCAGCCACACAGCAGCACGCGGTTGCTGTTATAGATCTGGCCTGGGCCCAGCGCCTGACCGGGTTCGACCAGTTCATCCCCCGTGGACAGGACCGCAACGCGGACCTTGCGCACCACTTCCAGCGTTGCACAGCCCAAGGATGCCGCCAGCCCCAGCTCGATCGGCCCCAAGCGAGTGCCGGCAGCAAGAACCTGCTCCCCAACGGTAGCCTCCTGTCCCTGGGGGCGAATGTTCTGTCCGCTGACCATGGGCTCGGTAAACCGCACGCGCTGGTCGCTTTCAACCACGGCGTTTTCCTGCATCTCGATGCAATCGGCGCCGGCCGGGACTGGCGCCCCCGTGAAGATCCGCGCACACGTGCCAGCGGCCAGCGGTTCCGGTGCCTGCCCGGCAAAAACCCGCTGGCTGACCCTCAACGGCTCGCCATTCCAGTCAGCCAGCCGCAAGGCATAGCCGTCCATGGCGCTGTTGGGCCATGGCGGCAAATCAAGGGTCGACACCAGGTCCTCAGCCAGCACTCGCCCTAGCGCTGCGGCCAAAGGCAAATGCTCGCGCTGGACAATCGGTGTGGCCGCCGCCATCTCCAGCAGCCGCTCCAACGCAACCTCAACGGCCATCAAGGCACCGCCCTTGCCCGGTTTACCCACGGGATTCACACGGATCTGCCTGTTTCAAATGAGCCACGAAATTGCACGGCCGATGCCGCACATCCAGCTGTTCAGCCAGGATGCCATCCCATCCGGTACGCACCGCGTTGGTCGAACCCGGCAGGCAACATACCAGCGTGCCATTGGCCAGGCCTGCCAGCGCGCGGGACTGCACGGTGGAAGTGCCGATGTCAGCCACGGATATCTGCCGGAACAACTCGCCGAAGCCATCGACCTGCTTGTCCAGCAGGCAGGTGACGGCTTCCGGCGTGCTGTCACGCCCCGTGAAGCCGGTGCCGCCAGTGATCAGCACCACCTGCACCACGTCCTCGGCAATCCAGGTCGCGACTTGCGCACGGATCTTGTACAAATCATCTTTGAGCAGGACCCGCGCCGCCAGGTTGTGGCCGGCCGCCGTGAGCCGATCGACGAAGACCTGCCCGGACGTATCGGTTTCCAGGGTACGGGTATCACTGACAGTCAGCACCGCGATATTGAGCGGCACGAAAGGTACATCAGCCTTGGCTTTCATAGGCTCGTCCAGTTGTGGAGGAAACAGCCCGGTGTTATATCACAGCGCTTCATTTTTTCGCCCGTGCGGAGACACGCCATGACCTCGAACACGCCACTGCCCTCCTGCTCCATCCTGCTCTTGGCGGGCGGACGCGGACAACGCATGGGCGGCCAGGACAAAGGCCTGGTGCACTGGCAGGGCGAACCGCTGATAGCCCATCTCCATCGCCAGACCCGCGCCATGAGCGACGACCTGATCATCTCTTGCAACCGCAATAGGCAACATTATGCGATGTATGCCGATCAGTTGGTGCATGACGAGGAAGGCGACTTCCCCGGGCCGCTGGCGGGCATCCGGGCAGGCCTCAAGGCAGCGAAGCATCCATATTTGCTGGTGCTGCCATGCGACGTACCGCAAATCGACTCAAGCCTGCTCGACAACATGCGCAAGATGGCCAGCCAACACCCCGACAAACCACTGATGGTGCGGCACGGCGAGCACTGGGAGCCGCTGCTGTGCGTCATTCCGTTGGTCCTGGCAGGAACCTTCGAACACGCCTGGAGCGAAGGCGAACGCAGCCCCGGCCGAATCATGCGCGCACTCCACGCCGTTGCATTGCAATGCCCGGCCGACGATCCCCGGCTGGCCAACCTGAACACGCCGGAGTTACTGGCCCAACATAAAGGCGTGTCAGATTGACACTAGCCAGGAACTTGCGCGCGATGTATACGTCTGAAGGTCAGTAACTTGAAGAATCCATTTCGGAGAAACACCATGATACAACGGACCCTCGCCACGTTCATGCTCGCTCTGGGCCTCGCCACCCTTGCCGGGTGCGCATCGCCAACAGTGATCACCTTGAATGACGGTCGCGAAATCCAGGCCGTCGATACTCCACATTACGATGAAGAAAGCGGCTTCTACGAATTTGAGCAACTGGATGGCAAGCAGACTCGCGTGAACAAGGATCAGGTTCGTACCGTTAAGGATTTGTAATCTGTAACGTTGCTGCCCGATGTTGCTGGAAAAACCGGCGCTTCCTGAAGAGGGAAGCGCCGGTTTTTTTTGGGGCTTGGGGCTTGGGTGTATATCCGTTGCTGCGGTAACGGCCACTTAGGGTTCCGCCCTTACGTGAACTGGCCCCCGAATGTTGGACACCTGACCCCTCGGGAGGGTGTTCCATGACGAAATACAACCTAGTGCTCAAGCAATCACTGATTGAAGAGTGTCTGTCTGCCAGTAGCGTTCATGAGGTGGCCCTCAAGCATGGCTTGAGTCCATCGCTGCTGCGGCGATGGGTCAAGGGTTTTGAAAAGCACGGCGCCTCTGGCTTGATTGCCAAGTACAGCCATTACGATGCCCAGTTTAAATTGAAGGTTTTGCAGTGCATCGAACAAGGCGGACTGTCGGACCAACAGGCCTGTATACGGTTTGATATCCGTGGTCCAAGTAGTATCAGGCAGTGGCGAAAGCTGTACGATGAAGGCGGTGTAGAAGCGCTACAACCGCATCGTCTTAAAGAGTCCAGCATGCCCCGCAAACCTTCCAGGCAACCCAAAGCAAGTCCTGCTCTTCCTGCGGACGCAGAACTGACCCCTGAACAAATGCTCGCAGAACTGGCCTATCTGCGCGCGGAGAATGCCTATCTAAAAAAGCTCGATGCCTTAATCCAAGCGGATCCCCGTACTGCGCAGCCAAAAAAACGCAGGCCGTCCAAGGATTGAGGCATGAGCATCCACTTGCTCTGTTGCTACGTGCTGCGGGACTTGCACGCAGCACCTTCTATTACCAAAGCAAAACACTGCTAACCAACAAGCATGCCGACCTTAAAGATCGCATCCGCAGCGTCTATCACGGGCATAAGGGGCGTTACGGCTACCGCCGCATCACCGCGACCCTTGGAAACAGTGGTGAGTTGATCAATCACAAGAAGGTGCATCGGCTGATGCAGATGATGGGCCTCAAGTCGCTGGTCAAAGTGAAGAAATATCGCTCTTACCGAGGTGCTGAAGGGCTTGTTGCGCCTGATCTACTAAAGCGCGAATTTAAGGCAGAAGCCCCTAACCAGAAATGGGCAACCGACGTGACGGAGTTCAAGGTGAAGGGGCAAAAGCTGTTTCTCTCGCCTCTCATGGATTTGTACAACGGCGAGATTCTGGCTTACCAGATCAACCGACGTCCCGAATTCAGGATGGTTTCGATGATGCTGGAAAAAGCCTTCGAGCGACTGAGTCGAGATGAAAAACCAATACTGCACTCTGACCAGGGTTGGCAGTACAGGCAGCCTACCTACCGACACATGCTGGCCGAAAAGAGCATCGAGCAGAGCATGTCGCGCAAGGGTAATTGCTTGGACAATGTCGCCATGGAAAGCTTTTTCGGCACGCTCAAGAGTGAGTTTTTCTATCTGGAATCATTTGAGAGTGTGGAGCAGCTGGCATCAGGCATAGAAGATTACATCGCCTACTACAACCAAGACCGCATAAGCCTCAGGCTGAATGGCTTGAGTCCGGTACAATTTCGGACCCAGGCACTAAATCAATAGCGTCCCCTGTCCAACTTTTGGGGGGCAGTTCACGTAAGGGCGGAACCATAAGCCGCCGTTACCTAAATAACGGATATACACACCATACCCTGAACAAAAAAACTACCACTGCAACGAAATACCGCTCTCGAACACCCGCTCCTGCCCCGTAACCGGATCAACGAAACGCAACCCCTGAGCCAGCAGCTTAAGCGGATTAGCGTAATCATCCTCAACATCCCGAAGCACATCAGGATAAAACGGATCGTTGCAAATCCCCGCCCCAAGGGCATTCATGTGAACCCGCAACTGATGCTTCTTGCCCGTAACCGGATACAAGCCATACCGCCACAGCTCGCCATTGCGCTCCAGCACTTCGATGGCCGTTTCGGTATTGGGCTCGCCCGGCCCTTCCTGCATCCGGAAGAACGGCTCGCCATCGATCATCCGGCTTTTATGCACCCGGGGAAAGGTCAACCCGGGCAATGCACGGGCAATGGCCTGGTAGCGTTTCTCGATCTGCCGCGTCGGGAATAACGACTGATAGGCCGAACGTGTGTGCGGGTTGGCCGAAAACAACACCAGCCCGGCCGTATGCCGGTCGATGCGGTGCAAGGGCACCAGATGCGGATTGTCCAGCCGCCGGATCAATCGCCGCAACAAGGTTTGCTCGACGTATTCGCCCGCCGGGGTGACAGGCAGAAAATGCGGTTTGTCTGCCACCACCAAGTGCTCGTCGACATACAGGATCGACTCCACCACCGGGATCGGCTTCTCGTCGGGCACTTCACGGAAGTAGTGAATGCGCAGGCCTTCGCGGTACGGCAAATCGACAGGGATGGCCTTGCCCTCCCCATCCAATACCCGGCCCCGGGCGATCCGGTCCAACCACTGCTCGCGACTGATGGCGCTGAAATGCTCGCACAGGCACTCCAACACCGTCGACCAGGAACCGGGCGGCAGATACAGCGTACTGGCCTGATGATGAGCGGCGGAAAACGATGGACCGGACATTGAAAACTCTTAGGCATTTTTTTGCAGGGCGGCATTATCCGACAGTCGCACCAGCCAGCCCAGCGATGATTGCTTTACGCCGTGACTGACGTCGATTTTGCCGCCGCTTCGGTGAACTCCTTCAACCAGCGCAGCACCTCCACCGGCTCCCAGCGACCTGGATCGTACAGCGCGTAGAGCAAGCCCTGGTAACCCACCACATCCAATTGTTTGTGATAACCGGCGCGCTGGAACAACGCTTCGATCTCGGCAAAACAGGTGTTGAAATGCAGCTTATTGAACGGCGTCTTGCCTTCGGTCACCAGGCCATCCAGGCGCAGTTCCAGGACTGCCTCACGCACAACGTCCGCGGACATCCTGTTTACACTGCTTTTCAGTTGTTCGACATTGACCAAGGGGGAACACTCCAGATAGCTGTATGCACATACAGTAACCGAAGCACGCTAGTTTCGCCAACCGCCGTATCAGGAACTGACGGACGAACCGCTCAACGGAGGAAGGTCACGATCTGTTCGGCCTCAAAGGGCCATTCCAGCTCGGCACCGGTATCCAGCCTGCGCAGCACGGGGATACGCAGCGCATAATCGTCCACCCAGTCTTCACGCTCTGAAATGTCTACCAGCTCCACCAACAATCCATGTTCGACGAAAGGCATCAGCACCCTTTCTGCAACTTCACATAGATGACACCCCAGGGTGCCGAACAGCTGGCATTCAGGAAGCATGGCGGGTAGACCCAAAAAAGTTAGACGGTCATTCTAGGCCCGCCCCGGGAAACCGTCGAGTCGCTGGCTCGCTCCAGGGTGTTTCGGTAAAACGCTGATGCAAATCACTGAACACAAATGTTTTTCCAGCGACGCTTGGCGCATTTTCCCCTCTACGCTGTAGGTTGTAGCCTTGAAACGGAGTTCCCCTTGTTTGCCAATCTGCTGATCATCCTTGCCTCGTCCCTGGTGGTCATCGCCTTGTTCAGGCGGCTGCGCCTGCCACCCGTGCTGGGTTATCTCTGCGTCGGGTTGGCGGTCGGGCCTACCGCGCTGGACTGGGTGAACGACAGCGAAGAATTGCCAGACCTGGCCGAGCTCGGGGTGGTGTTCCTGCTGTTCTCGCTGGGGCTGGAGTTTTCCCTGTCGAAAATGCTCGAACTGCGTCGGGTCGTGTTCGGCCTGGGCAGCCTGCAGGTGCTGTGCTCGGGAGCGGTCCTGGCGGGATTGCTGGCATTGTGTGGCGCGCCGGTGATCGCCGCGTTGCTGCTTGGCGCAGGCCTGGCGTTGTCCTCCACTGCTATCGTCAGCAAGGAATTGACCAGCCTGGGAGAGATCTTCAGCAGCCACGGCCAGAACGCCATCGGCGTGTTGTTGTTCCAGGACGTTGTCGCGGTGCTGTTGTTGACCTTGGTGCCGGTATTCGCTGGCAGCAGCGAGCACCCGTGGTACTGGGCGCTGCCCTTGACCCTGGGCAAGACCCTGGTTTTGTTCGGTGGCCTGCTGCTGACCAGTCGGCTGCTGTTGCCCAGGCTGTTCCATGAGGTGGCTGCGTCCCGGTCCGCCGAACTGTTCGTGCTGCTTGCCCTGGTAATCGTGTTGCTGACGGCGTGGCTGACCCATCTGCTCGGTTTGTCGCCGGCCCTGGGGGCTTTCCTGGCGGGCATGTTGCTGGGGGAAAGCCACTATCGGCATCAGATCGAAGCTGACATACGCCCGTTTCGCGACATCCTGCTGGGGCTGTTCTTCGTCAGCATCGGCATGCTGATCGACCTGCAGCTGTTCCTCGATGACGGCTTGTTGATCCTGGGTTTGACCCTCGGCTTGATGCTCATCAAGGGCTGCGTGGTCGCCGCCCAGGTGAAATGGCGCGGCAGCGACGGTGAAACGGCCTGGCGCAGCGGCCTGGCCCTGGCCCAAGGTGGTGAGTTCTGCTTTGCCCTGATGGCACAGATGCAGCAAAACCGCCTCATGCCCGCCGACATCAGCGGCCTGCTGCTGGCCGCGACATTCTGCTCGATGCTACTGACCCCGCTGTTGCTGCGCGCGGCACCACGCATCGCTGCGCGCCTGCATCGCAAACCCAACGAAGAAGCACAACTGGACCAGATCAGCGCACTCAATGCCGGCTTGTCGGGTCACGTAGTCATTTGCGGCTACGGTCGCGTCGGCCAGTCCATCGGGCGCTTCCTGCGCCGCGAAGGCCAGGCGTTCGTCGCCCTGGATGACGACCCGGTGATCATCCAGGAAGCCACCGTCGGGGAAAACTGCGTGCATTATGGAGATTCGCGACGAAGTGACCTGCTTGCGGCCGTTGGCTTGAGCCGCGCCAGGTTGCTGGTGATCGCGGTGGACAAGACCGACATCGCTATCACCGTGCTCAAGGCGGCTCGACAGGTCAACCACCAGATACCCATCCTGGTGCGTACCCGTGACGACAGCCAACTGGCCGAGTTGCAGGCTGCCGGGGCCAGCGAAGTGGTCCCGGAACTGTTGGAGTCGAGCCTGATGCTGGCCTCCCACGCCCTGATCATGCTGGGCCTGCCCGAGCAACAGGTCCGGCATCATGTGGATCAGGTGCGTCACGACCGTTACCGTCTGCTCCATGGCTTTTATCCCGGTAACCAGGACAAGGAGCCTTAGTGGCCTGTGTGGTTAGTTCGTTAGTGCGACGATCAGTCCTGGCTGACCGCGCCGATCTTGTGAATCGACAGGTCGGCGCCGTAATACTCTTCTTCCTGGGTCAGGCGCAGCCCCAGCACAGCCTTGATCACCCCATAGACCGCAAAGCCTCCGGCCAGGGCGACGACAACACCCAGCACCGTGCCGAACAACTGGCTGATCAGGCTGACCCCACCCAGGCCACCCAGGGCAGTCTGGCCAAAGATGCCACAGGCAATACCGCCCCAGACCCCGCACAATCCGTGCAATGGCCAGACGCCGAGCACATCGTCGATCTTCCACTTGCCCTGGGCCGCAGTGAAGCACCAGACAAACAAGGCACCGGCAATGGCACCGGTGGCCAGCGCACCGACCGGGTGCATCAGGTCGGAACCGGCACAGACGGCCACCAACCCGGCCAGCGGGCCGTTGTGCAGGAAACCTGGGTCATTGCGCCCGACAATCAATGCCGCCACGGTACCGCCCACCATGGCCATCAACGAATTGACTGCCACCAGCCCGCTCACCCCGGGCAAGGTCTGGGCGCTCATCACGTTGAAACCGAACCAGCCGACAATCAGGATCCACGAACCCAAGGCCAGGAATGGAATGCTCGAAGGCGCGAATGCCACCAGGCGACCGTCCCGGTAGCGGCCGTTACGCGGCCCCAGCAAGAGCACGGCAGCCAGCGCCAGCCAGCCGCCCATGGCATGCACCACCACGGAGCCGGCGAAGTCATGGAAACTGGCGCCGAACCGGGCTTGCAGCCAGGCTTGCAGACCCAAATTGCCGTTCCAGACCAAGCCTTCGAAAAACGGATAGACAAACGCCACGATCAGCACCGTGGCACACAACTGCGGTGCGAACCGCGCACGCTCGGCAATACCGCCGGAGATGATGGCTGGGATCGCGGCGGCAAAGGTCAGCAGGAAGAAGAACTTCACCAGGCTGTAGCCATGATCGGTACTGAGCGCCGCCGCCGGTTGCAGGAAAGTCACACCGTAGGAAATCCAATAGCCTATGAAGAAATAGGCCAGGGTCGAGACCGCGAAATCGCTGAGGATTTTCGACAGCGCATTGACTTGGTTCTTTTGTCGGACCGTTCCCACTTCAAGGAACGCAAAGCCGGCATGCATGGCCAGAACCATGACTGCGCCAAGCAGGATGAACAGCGTGTTGGAGCTGTGGACCAGACTGTCCACGGCACTTTGCATATTTTCCATGGTATTGGCAGACCTGAAAAAGTTGAAAAAAGCACCAAACCGGCTCGCCCACCCCGCAAGCGCACCAAGTTGAAACAGCTCATCTGCCGAACGCAGGCCGATGAACCGCTTTGGTGCGCAAGAACGGGAAAAACGAAATCCCGCCTGGAGGTGCTTCGCGGGTTTTGATTATTTGGGTTAAGGTTTTGCGGGATTTCGCCCAGCTTCAGCGCACTGGCGCAGGCTGACGCACCAGTACATGGCAAAAGCCTGAGCAAAAGTTGTACCAGTCACTTGTACTGAACCTTCGCGCAAGGCTCATACTCGAACGTTTCAGACGTCACTTACGGAGATCCACCGATGGCCAGAACCCAGGCAAAGACTGCTCAAGAAATCCTGATGGAAGATTTCCAGACGCTGGTCAGCGACACGGAGCGGTTGCTCGATCACACCGCGACGCTGGCAGGCGATCAAGCCGATGCACTGCGCAGCCAGATCCACGAAACCCTCTTGCGCGCCCGCGAAACACTAAAGCTGACGGAAGATTCCATGCGTGAACGCGGCCAGGCTGCCGTGGTCGCCACCGAGGAATACGTACAGGCCAACCCTTGGCAATCGGTAGGCATTGCCGCGGGCGTTGGCTTTCTGATTGGTTTGCTGGCGACACGGCGCTGATGATGGGTATCGACGAATCCGGCTCGTCCGAAGCGGGCACCCAACCGACTGCACGCCGCCTCGGCGCGGCGTTTCTTGGCTTGTTGCACAGCCACGTCGAATTGTTCGGCATGGAGCTGCAGGAACAGAAGGCACGCACCGTCAGCCTCCTGCTGTTCGCCGGCTTGGCGCTGGTGTTCGGCTTGCTGCTGTTGGTCGGGCTTTCGGCGTTGGTACTGATCCTGGTATGGGACACCTATCGCCTGGCGGGCATTATCGGCCTGTGCCTGTTCTATCTGCTGGCGGCGCTGTTCTGCGGTCTGCGGCTCAAGGCAGCGATCTATGACGAGTCCTCCCCTTTCAACGCCACCCTCGAAGAATTGGCCAATGACCGGGAGCGCCTGCTGCCATGAGCCTGCCTGATATCCCTCAAGCCCGGACACGACAGGAAATGCGCAAGGCGCTGGTGCGTCTGCGCATGGAAATGCATCGCCAGGAAATCCGTCAGGAAACCCGCCAGTTGCTGCAACCCTTGCAGCGGGTGCGCGGCTTGACGCAAAGCTGGCACGAAGGTTTCGGCATCAAGCACGCGCCACTGTGGGGCGTGGCCGCAGTGACCTTACTCGGCTTCATCACCGGCAAACGCAGTCGCAGCGGCGGCTTGACCAGCCTGATCCGGTTGGCAACGACGCTGTTGCCGTTGATCAAGCTGGCCAAGAGTGTGCGCAAGCCCTGAGGCTCGCGCCACAGGGTTTTGTACTTGACCATCTTGCGACCCTGCACAAGCCCTTGGACCTTGCAGGACGCCCCACGAACCGGGAAGCTAGGGCATCGACCTCATCACACGGAGTAACCGGCCTTGGATTGGCACACCCTGCTGACTCGCGAACGCCTCGGAAAACCGCTGCACAGTCCGCAAGAGCTGGGCCGCAGTCCCTTCCACAAGGACCACGACCGCATCATCTTTTCCGGCGCCTTCCGCCGTCTCGGACGCAAGACACAAGTGCATCCGGTCTCCAGCAACGACCACATCCACACACGCCTGACCCACTCCCTGGAAGTCAGTTGCGTCGGGCGTTCCCTGGGCATGCGCGTGGGAGAAACCATTCGCAGTGCCCTGCCTGACTGGTGTGAGCCCAGCGACCTGGGCATGGTCGTGCAATCGGCCTGCCTGGCCCACGACATCGGCAACCCACCGTTCGGTCATTCCGGCGAGGACGCTATTCGTTATTGGTTCCAGCAGGCCGCCGGCCGTGGTTGGCTTGATGCCATGAGCGAAGCCGAGCGCAACGACTTCCTCAACTTCGAAGGCAACGCCCAGGGATTCCGCGTCCTCACGCAGCTTGAATACCATCAGTTCGACGGCGGGACCCGGCTGACCTACGCCACCCTCGGCACCTATTTGAAATACCCCTGGACCGCCCGCCACGCCGACTCGCTGGGTTACAAGAAACACAAGTTCGGTTGCTACCAGAGCGAACTGCCGCTGTTGGAGCAGATTGCCCACAAGCTCGGCCTGCCACAGATCGAGGACCAACGCTGGGCGCGGCATCCCCTGGTGTACCTGATGGAAGCCGCCGATGACATCTGCTACGCGCTGATCGACCTGGAAGACGGCGTGGAGATGGATCTTCTGGAATACCCGCAGGTGGAGTCGCTGCTCCTGGACCTGGTGGGCGACGATCTTCCGGACACCTACCGGCAGCTTGGGCCACTGGATTCGCGGCGGCGCAAACTGGCGATCCTGCGGGGCAAGGCCATCGAACACCTGACCAACGCCGCCGCCCGGGCTTTTGTCGAACAGCAGGAAGCGCTGCTTGCCGGCACGCTGCCAGGGGATCTGGTGGAGCATATGCATGGCCCGGCAAAACGCTGCGTGTTGAATGCCAAGGACATGGCGCGGCGGAAAATTTTCCAGGACAAGCGCAAGACCCTGCATGAAATCGGCGCCTACACCACGCTGGAAATCCTGCTCAACGGATTCTGCGGAGCCGCCCTCGAACAGCACGGTGGCCGCACGCCTTCGTTCAAGAACCGTCGCATTCTCGACCTGCTGGGGAATAACGCGCCGGATCCCAACGGCCCCTTGCATGGCGCTTTCCTACGCATGATCGATTTCATCGCCGGGATGACCGACAGCTACGCCAGCGAAATGGCTCAGGAGATGACAGGCCGCACGCGCCAATAATAGGTGGGAGCGGGCTTGTTCGCGAAAGCGGCGGGTCAAGCTGCGACGATGTTGAATGAGCCTGCGCCTTCCCGAGCGAGCCCGCTTCCACAATGGCTTCATCGTACAAGTTCCACGGCATGAAACTTTCCACGCAATATTGAACAAATCCGTCACACTTGTTTGGATAAACATCCCTTCGAAAGAAATATCCTTTCACAAACGGCCAGTAACCCTCACCGTCTTATTTCAATCGCCTACTAAAAACCCGATTACATCGTAATATCTTGCCTCTTTTTTTGTAGGAAACTTCTGAAATTGAAGTTGCATGCCTGTCTCTTCGTACGGCCCGGGTGGTAAGTGGGCTAAGGTGCGCGCTTTATTCAAGTTCGCAGGGTAATTTATTCATGAACTCCGTTTTCATTGTCGACGATCATCCGGTCATCCGCCTCGCCGTTCGCATGCTTCTGGAGCATGAGGGCTATAAGGTCGTAGGAGAAACTGACAACGGCGTCGACGCGATGCAAATGGTGCGCGAATGCATGCCAGACCTGGTTATCCTGGACATCAGCATTCCCAAACTCGATGGACTGGAAATCCTTTCGCGCTTCAACGCCATGACGACTCCGCTCAAGACGCTGGTGCTCACGGCCCAGTCGCCGACGCTCTTCGGCATTCGATGCATGCAATCCGGTGCCTCTGGTTACGTTTGCAAACAAGAAGACCTCAGCGAACTTGTCAGCGCGATCAAAGCGGTATTGTCCGGCTATAACTATTTCCCCAGCCAGGCGCTGAATCCGGTGCGCCCGGATGATCCACGCAGTATCGAGCTGGACCTTTTCAAAAGTGTCAATGATCGGGAACTGATGGTGCTGCAACTTTTTGCACAGGGACGTACCAACAAGGAAATAGCCAAGGGAATGTTTCTCAGCAATAAGACCGTCAGTACTTATAAGAAACGGCTGATGCAGAAACTCAAGGTCAAGTCCCTGGTCGAGTTGATTGAAATGGCGAAGCGCAACGCGCTGGTGTGAGAAAAAAGGATGCTCAGACGCCTATCGGAATGCCTCTTGCTGATCAGCGCAGCGTTATATACGGGAGTACTCGCGGCGGCACCGGATACGCCCGAGCGATACACGCTGCTGGGTCGTTCCTCCATGACCCATACCGAGATCAAGCTCGATGATGTTCAGCGCGCCTGGCTACAGGATCGACAGAACCTGGTCCTGGGAACTTCCGCCCCGGATTACCCGCCCTTCGACCTCTCCACCAGTGGACGCGACTACGAGGGCCTGACCGCCGATTATGCCGATATCATCGCCAAGGCCACCGGCCTGCCCATCAGCGTCCTGCGCTTTGGTTCCCGCGAGGCGGCCATGGCCGCACTCATGGAGGGGCAAATCGATATGCTTGGCACCGCCAACGGTTTCGAAGCCCGCAACCCCGACATCGTGCTGTCGACGCCGTACGCCGTGGACCAACCCGTTCTCGTCACCCGAACGAATGAAAGCCGATCCCTGACCGACGATCTCGAGGGGTTGCGGCTGAGCATGGTCTATCACTACCTGCCGCTACAGGAAATTGAAAAACTCTACCCCAAGGCACTCATCACCACCTACCCTTCCTACCAGAACGCCATCAACGCCGTCGCCTTCGGCCAGGCCGATGTATTTCTCGGCGATACCCTTTCCACCCATTACATGATCAACAATGGATACTTGGGCAATATCCGCATGGCCAGCTTCGGCAAGCATGAATCCCACGGGTTCGGGTTCGCCGTACGACGCAGCGATACCCGCTTGCTGGACGTCATCAACGCTACGTTGAACCAGGTCCCCATTGCCGAGCAGGCAGCCATCTCCAAGCGCTGGAGCGCAGGTAGCGACCTGTACCTCACGGACCACAGGATACAACTGACCGAACGCGAGCAACGCTGGCTGGCGAAGCATCCGGTGGTCCGGGTGGCGGTGAACGAAACGTCCGCACCCTTCACCTTCTTCGATTCTGACGGCGACTTTCGCGGCATCAGTGCCGATCTGCTGGAACTGATCCGGCTGCGCACCGGCCTGCGCCTGGACATCCAGCGCCGCCAGAACGACAGCGAAATGATTGCTGCGGTCCTGAACGATCAAGCCGACATGATCGCTGCACTGTTGCCCAGCAATGAACGACAACTCCAACTGAAATTCAGTCGCCCCTACATCACCAGTTCATTCGTCCTGCTGACCCGCAAACAGTCCGATACGCCCACGACACTCGATCAGTTCGGCCACGCAAGCCTGGCAATCGCCAAAGGCAACCCGGTCATTGAATGGTTACGCAACCAGTACCCGAGCATCCAAATCATCGAAACGGACGGCCCCTTGCGCGCCGTGGAAATGCTCGCCCATGGCCAGGTCGACGGCAGCGTGAACTCACAAGTGATGGCCAACTATTTCATCGCCTCCCACGTGTTGCGGGACAGGTTGCAAATCAGCAGCACGGTGGGCACCCAACAGGCCATGTTCGCGCTGGCCACGGCGAAAAACGCCACCGAGTTGAATGCCATTCTCGACAAGGCCCTGACCAGCATCGACCCCGACGAACTGGGCGTCATCAACAACCGTTGGCGCGGTTATGTCTCACCCTCGGAACACACCTGGCGCACCTACAACCGTCTGTTCTTCCAGATCGTCGCGGGCGTCGGCCTGTTGCTGCTGCTTTCCCTGGCGTGGAACGCCTACATGCAGCGCCAGATCAGGCAACGCCAGCGGGCGGAACTGGCCCTCAATGATCAACTCGAGTTCATGCATTCGCTGCTCAACGGCACCCCTCATCCCATCTACGTAAGGGATCACAACGGCATCCTGCAAAGTTGCAACGACAGTTACCTGCAAGCGTTCGCCGCAAAACGCGAAGACGTCATTGGCAAGAGCCTGATGCCGGGCTCCATGAGCAACGCCTTCGAAGCGCAGGAGTACCAGGCGGACTACCAGCGCGTCATGGCCGAAGGCACCGCCCTGATCGTGGATCGTCCCCTGCACATCGGGGACAGGAAACTGACGATCTATCACTGGATCCTGCCCTACCGAAACTCCGCCGGCGAAGTGCAAGGCATCATCGGTGGCTGGATCGACATCAGTGAACGGCGCCAGCTGTTCGAGGAACTGCGCGCGTCCAAGCAACAGGCCGATGACGCCAACCGCGCCAAAAGCACGTTCCTGGCGACCATGAGCCATGAAATCCGCACCCCCATGAACGCGGTGATCGGCATGCTCGAACTGGCCCTCAAACACGCCGACAAGGGCCACGTCGACCGCTCGACCATCGAAGTCGCGTACGAGTCGGCCTCCGGCATGCTCGAGCTGATAGGCGATATCCTGGACATCGCGCGTATCGAATCAGGCCATCTGAGCCTGGCCCCCGAACGAGTCAACCTCAGGGCCCTGCTGCAATCGGTGATACGGGTATTCGAGGGCGTGGCCCGGCAGAAAAACCTGGCGTTGACGCTGCAATTCGACACTGCCGAGGGTAACCCTGACGTATTGATCGACCCGTTGCGATTCAAGCAGGTGCTGTCGAACCTGATCAGCAATGCCCTCAAATTCACCGAGCAGGGCCAGGTTCTGATCAAGGTCCGGCTGTCTCCAACCGACCGGGACGACGTGCTGCAAATGCACCTGGAGGTCAACGACAGCGGCATCGGCATCAGCCCGGCGGACCTGCAACGTTTGTTCGAGCCTTTTGCCCAGGTCGACAATAGCGGCCGGATGGCCCGTACGGGTGCGGGACTGGGGCTGGTGATCAGTCGCAACCTGTGCCGGATGATGGGCGGCAGCCTGCACATGAACAGCCAGCCCGGCACCGGAACCCAGGTCCGGATCTGCCTGCACCTGAACATCCTGCCGCCGACAAACGCTTGCGCTGCGCTTGAGCCGGCCATCGAAACGGCCGAAGCCGCCTTGAATGTGCTGGTCGTGGACGATCATCCGGCCAACCGCCTGCTGATGTCGCAGCAACTGGAGTATCTGGGTCACCACTACCAGGTCGCCTACGATGGTGCGCATGGGCTCAAGGTTTGGCAGGATGGGCATTTCGATCTGGTCATCGCCGATTGCAACATGCCCATCATGAGCGGCTACGATCTGGCCCGGTCGATTCGTCGCAACGAGTCCGAGCAGCAACGGCCGCCCTGCACCGTCCTGGGCTTCACGGCCAATGCCCAACCGGAGGAAAAACAACGCTGCCAGGACGCTGGAATGGACGATTGCCTGTTCAAGCCGATCAGCCTGAGCGCCTTGAGCCAATGGATCAAGGCGGTCAAACCCGCCGGCCACCCCGCGATTTTCAGCGTACAAAGCCTACAGGCATTGACTGGCGGCGACCCTTCGTCCAACCGGCGCCTGTTGGCCGAACTGCTCAGTAGCAGCCGCTCGGACCGCCAGGAGTTGCTGGGCGTCGCCCACGGCACAAACCGGCAAGCATTGACTGAAACGGCACACAAGATAAAAGGCGTCGCCCGCATCGTCCAGGCGACCTCGCTGATCCAGCGGTGCGAGGCTTTGGAACAGGCTTGTCAGCAGGCACAGGCGCCTGAGCGAATCAGCGCTTGCGCCGACGCCCTCGACCGCGCCATGAGCGAACTGGAGCGGGCCCTGGAAACGGAGATCGCCAAGGCAAAATAATCCAGCGTTTACTATGCTGTTCGCTCAGCAGTGCGTACATGGGGGGGTTCTCGATCGGTTTCCCTTGCACGCGCAAACACCCATCGAGAACGCCCCCCGACACTTGGAGTGACTGCAATGCCCAGCGCACCGCGTCCGAAAAAACGCCGGTTCCCCCTGCACGTCCACATCAGCGTGATGTTTACCCTGCTTTTGCTGCTGACCGGGGTGGTGCTGGGTATTTTCAATTACCGGCAAACCACGCAAATCATCCTCTCCAGCAGTGAAAAACTGTTCAACCGCATTGAACAGGATGTGCGCCTGGATTTGTACGACACCTACGAACCGATCCGCCATCTGCTGAGCCTGCTGGCCGACTACCCGGCGACGCGCACGCCGCAGATGGCGCAACGCCTGGCCCTGCTCGTGCCCTTCAGCCAGGCACTGCGGGATAACCCGAACCTGGCGTCGTTGTACCTGGGCGATCGTCACGGCAACTTCCTGATGGTCCGGCCATTGCGCACCGCTGCCCTCAAAGCCGCCCTGCAGGCACCGGCCGAGGCGGCCTACCAGGTCTGGACCGTGGAACGGACAACCGAGCAGGCGCCGATACTCGCCCAATCACTGTTTTACGATGAAACCCTGACGCTCATCGAACGCCGGGACATTACCGGTGAAACCTACGATCCACGCAACCGCGGCTGGTTTCGCAGCGCCGTCGGCAGCACTGAGCAGATCACCACCGAGCCCTACGTTTTTTTCTCCATCCATAACGTCGGCACCACCCTCGCCCGGCGCAGCGGCGAACAGGCTGTCATTGGCGCCGACCTGACCCTGGCGGCCTTGTCCCAAACCCTGGCCAAGCACAAGGTGACCAGCGGCACCGAAATCGTCTTGCTCGACCCCAAGGGCAACGCAGTGGGTTATCCCGACAGCAGCCGGCTGCTCGTCGATGCCCAGTCGGCACGCCTGATCAAGGCTCGCGACCTCAGCCCCGCGATCGCCGCTGCGCTCGATGACAACACCGATGCGACGCGCCTGGAGGCGGCCGGACGCCAGTGGATCGTTTCTCGCAGCCATATGCAGGAAGGCGGGCCCCACGGCCTGGAACTGGCATTGCTGGTCCCTGAGGATGAGCTGCTGGCCAATGCCTATCGCATGCGCTGGCAAGGCGCGCTCATCACCCTCGCCACCTTGCTGCTGTGCCTGCCGCTGGGCTGGCTGACGTCCAGAATCCTGGTCAAGCCCTTGCGCGAACTGGTGCAGGAGGCCGATGCCATTCGCAGCTTTGATTTCAACTATCCGGTGTCCCGTCGTTCCCCGGTGCTGGAGGTCGATCAATTGAGCGTATCGATGGCGCGCATGAAAGAGACCTTGGCAAGTTTCTTTGAAATCACCGCCAGCCTGCGCGCCGAAACCCGCTTCGCACCATTGCTGGAGCGGGTGTTATTTGAAACCGTGAAAATCGGCCAGGCCCAGGCCGGTCTGATCTACCTGCGCGAGAACGACGACAATCGGGTCAAGCCACATGGGCTGGTGATCGACGGCGCACCTCGGGATCTCGATGACTTCAAACTGCGCGGTCATGAGTTGCAAGCGGGCGACAGCCCTCAATGGCTCCAGCAACTGGCCGTCTCGGAAAATTTCGTGACATCCCTGGGCTTCGAGCAGGCGGGCGACTTGCAGGGCGTCCTGCGGGAACTGGACTCGCCGCGGGTCCACCTGATCGGTATCCGTCTGCGCAATCGGCACCAGGAAACCGTCGGCGTACTGGTATTGCTGATCACCGACAGTGGCACCGAAGCCGACCTGGAAAAACTGCAGCCCGACCGCATCGCCTTCCTGCAGGCCGTATCCGGTGCCGCCACCGTGAGCATCGAGAGCCAGCGCCTGCAAGCCAGGCAAAAGCAATTGCTGGACGCATTCATCCAATTGCTGGCCGGCGCGATCGATGCCAAGAGTCCCTATACCGGCGGCCATTGCCAGCGGGTGCCGGTGCTGACCCTGATGCTCGCCCAGGCCGCCGCCGCCAGCCAGGCACCGGCATTCGACACCTATCAGCCAACGGAAGATGAATGGGAAGCCCTGCACATCGCCGCCTGGCTGCACGATTGCGGCAAGGTCACTACCCCCGAATACGTCGTCGACAAAGCCACCAAGCTGGAAACCCTGAACGACCGGATCCACGAGATACGCACCCGTTTCGAAGTGCTCAAGCGCGATGCCTGGGTCGATTACTGGCAGGCCGTGGCAAGCGGCGGCGAGGCCTCATCCCTGGCGCAACGGCGCGACGCGACATTGGCGGCCCTGGATGACGACTTTGCCTTCGTCGCCCATTGCAACCAAGGCAGCGAAGCCATGGCCGAGGCCGACCTGCAACGCTTGCAACAGATTGCCCAACGCCCCTGGACGCGGACCCTCGACGATCGCCTGGGAGTTTCCTGGGAAGAGAACCGTCGCCAGGCCCGCACGCCCAAGCCGACACTACCAGTCACTGAGCCGCTGTTGGCGGACAAGCCCGAGCACCTGTTCGAGCGCCACGCGAGCGAACTGATCCCGGCGGACAATCCGTGGGGCTTCCAGCTCGATGTACCGGCCTGGAAATACAACCGCGGCGAACTCTACAACCTGAGCATCACCCGAGGCACGCTGACCCGCGAGGAGCGCTACGTCATCAACCATCACATGGTGCAGACGATCCTGATGCTCAGCCAGTTGCCCTTCCCCAGCCACCTGGAAAACGTGGCGGAGATAGCCGGCGGTCATCACGAGAAGATGGATGGCAGCGGTTATCCCAAGCGCCTCAAACGCGATGAGATGAGCCTGCCGGCACGCATGATGGCCATTGCCGATATTTTCGAAGCGCTGACGGCGGCCGACCGCCCCTACAAGAAAGCGAAGAAACTGAGCGAAGCCCTGGGCATCATGGCCACCATGTGCCGTGACGCCCATATCGATCCCGAACTGTTCGGGCTCTTCATCGATGAAAAGGTCTACCTGAGCTACGCCAATCAGTTCCTCGACCCGCACCAGATCGATGAAGTCGACCCCGATGCCCTGCTGGTCAAGGCCGGGCTGAAGGCATGATCAGCAATCCGTCAGGCGCAGGAATATCGCAGCCAACGCTTCAATGCCAGCCTGGTCATGTTCGGTAAAGCGCGCCAGTTTCGGGCTGTCCAGGTCCAGCACGCCAATCAGGCGCCCGTCCTTGACCAACGGCACCACCAGCTCGCTGTTCGACGCACTGTCGCAGGCGATGTGCCCGGCGAAGGCATGGACATCTTCGACGCGCTGAGTCTGCCGGGTCGCTGCCGCCGTGCCACACACGCCGCGGCCAAAGGGAATCCGCACGCAGGCGATCTGGCCCTGGAACGGCCCCAGGACCAGCTCTTCGTTGCGATTGAGGTAGAAACCGGCCCAGTTCAGGTCGTCCAGCTGACTGGACAGGAAAGCCGAGAACTGCGCCGCGTTGGCGATGAAGTCACGCTCATCGGCCAGCAAGGATTCCAGCTGTGCCGATAACAACGCGTAGCCGTCCAGGCCAACTCCGGTGCCCTTCAAATCGATCATGCCTTGTGCTCCAACAATTTCAGGCCTACCCAATAACGGGCAAACTGATAGGCGCAACGTCCGTTGCGGTTGCCGCGACCGGTTGCCCAACGCACCGCCAGCACATCCAGCGCTTCGTCGCGCTGCCAGGCCAGCCCGGCCTTGGTCGCCAGTTCGCCGATCCAGTGCTCCACCACGTTGAGGAAATGCTCCTGGGTAAAGGGATAAAACGACAGCCACAAGCCAAAGCGGTCGGACAAGGCGATCTTGTCCTCCACCGCTTCGCTGGGGTGAAGTTCGCCGTCGACCCGTTTCCAGTTCTCGTTGTCGCTTTCCTTTTCCGGCACCAGGTGCCGACGGTTGGAGGTGGCATACAGCAGCACGTTGTCCGGTGCCTGCTCCAGGGATCCATCCAACACGCTCTTGAGCACCCGGTAATCGCCCTCACCGGATTCGAACGACAGGTCATCACAGAACAATACGAAACGCTGTGGCAGTTTCGCAACCTGCTCGACCACCCGGGGCAGATCGGCCAGGTGATCGCGTTCGATCTCGATCAACCGCAGGCCTTGCTGGGCATGTTCGGCCAACAGGGCACGCACCAGGGAAGACTTGCCGGTGCCACGCGAGCCCCAGAGCAAGGCATGGTTGGCGGGCATGCCATCGAGGAACTGCCGCGTGTTGCGGCCCAGTTGTTCGACCTGGCGGTCCACGCCGATCAGGTCCGACAGGCGCATGTCGAGGCTGACCTGCAGCGGCAGCAGATAGCCGCTACGTCCATCACGCTGCCAGCGGGCGGCCAGGGTCTGGGTCCAATCGATGGCGGGCCGGGGCGCCGGCAGCAAAGGCTCGATCCGGGCCAGCACGGCATCGGCACGCTCAAGAAAAGCATTCAATCGCGAGTCCACGTCTTTTCCTCGGACAGGTTCACAGTAATGATGGCGCTCGGGCTACGAAACGCCGTAGCCAATGGCGGGTCTACTTCACACAATACACACCGGCTGCACCGGTATTCAGAGATGATCAGCTATGCTTGACCGGCGAAGGGAAACGTAAGTGGTTCATCACTCAATGGACATCAGATTCACCCAACGGCTTTCCTATAAGCAGGCCCGCCTGACCGTCCTGGTGGGCTTCGTGTTGGGCACCTTGCTCAGCCTGATGCAGATCGGCATCGATTATGCCAGTGAAGACGCGTCGATCAACCGTGAAATCCTCTCGCTGCTGGAAATCAGCCACAACCCGGCTTCGCGCATCGCCTACAACATCGACGCCGAGCTCGCCCAGGAACTGTCCATGGGCCTGTTGCGCTCACCGGCCATCATCGGGGCCGAGCTGATCGACAATAACAATACGGTGCTGGCCAGCGTCAAGCGGCCCGAGCTGCAAAGCAGCTATCGGTTCATCAGTGACTTCCTGTTCGGCGCCCAGCGGCAGTTCGAGGACCGGCTCTACCTGGACCACCTGCCCGGAGAATCCCTGGGCATGCTGCGACTGGACGTCGACACCTATGCGTTCGGCAGTCGTTTCCTGCGCCGTGCCGAGGTCACCTTGCTCAATGGCTTCGCCCGCAGCCTGATCCTGACCGGCCTGTTGCTGGCGCTGTTCTACGTGATGCTGACCAAGCCCCTGGTGCGGGTCATCCGCGAACTGAGCAGCCGCGACCCGAGCAGCAGCGAACAGAACCGCCTGGAATGCCCTTCCGGCCACCAGTCCGATGAGATCGGCGTGCTGGTGTCCGTCGCCAACCAGCAGTTCGAAAATATCTCCACCGAAATCCAGCAACGACGCACGGCCGAAAATCGCCTCACTGAATACCTGGCGCAACTGGAAAACATCGTCTCGGCCCGCACCGCCGAACTCAAGGCCATCAATGCCCGCCTCAGCCAGTCCAACGAGGAGCTGGAGGTGGCCCGGCGCACCGCCCTGGACATGGCCGAAGCCCGCTCCGTGTTCCTCGCTAACATGAGCCACGAGATCCGCACACCGCTCAACGGCCTGCTGGGAATGATCGCCCTGTCCCTGGACGGCCCCCTGACGGCCGAACAACAGCAGCAGCTATCGATTGCCCATGACTCGGGCAAGGTATTGGTCGAACTGCTCAACGACATCCTCGACCTGTCGAAATTCGACGCCGGCCAACTGGAGCTCGAACGCATTCCGTTCGACCTCGGCTCCCTGGTGGAGGACACCGCCAACCTGCTTTCCCAGAACGCGGCCCCCAGTGTCGAACTGGCCTGCCTGATCGACCCGCAGTTCCCGGCGCAGGTATTGGGCGACCCGACCCGGGTGCGCCAGATCGTCAGCAACCTGCTGTCCAACGCACTGAAATTCACGCGCTTCGGCCGGGTCGACGTGAAGTTGAGCCATTACGAAGGCGGCGTGCGAATCGAGGTCTGCGACACGGGCATCGGCATCCCCCAGGAAGCCCAGGCAAGAATCCTGCAGCCGTTCACTCAGGCTGGCGCCGGGATTACCCGCCAATTCGGTGGCACCGGGCTGGGCCTGGCACTGACCTACAACCTCTGCGAAGCCATGCAGGGCCGGTTGACGATCAGTTCCGAAGCCGGCTTTGGCAGTCAGTTCTGTGCCGACCTGCCCCTGCCTTGCCATCTCCCTGCGCCGCCGGTCGAACCGTTGCACGGCAACGTCGTCGCCATCACCGCCAGCAGCAGCGGGCTGGCCGAGTTGCTGGGCATGCTGTTGCCGGGATGGGGACTGGATTATGTACAACGCTCCATCGACGACGGGTTGCTGGGGCTCACGCCCGACGTGCTGATTACCGACTGCCCGGAATGCCTGTTCAACCTGCGGCCCACCTTTGACGCACCGATCCTGCTGGTGACCGCCTATGGCAGTTTCATGCCCGGCGAAGAAGCCGCCGCCCTCGCGCCGCTGATCCAACAGGCCCGGCCACTGGCGCGCCATGCGCTGTACCAGATTCTGCGGCGTGCCATGCAGAGCGAGGCGACCATCATCAATGACGCACAGATCGAAGCCCTGGCGCCGTCCTTGCGTGGGCGGGTGCTGCTGGTGGAAGACAACCCGGTCAATCAACTGGTGGCCAAGGGGATGCTGGTGAAACTGGGCTGCGAAGTCACCGTCGCGGCCCACGGCGCCGAAGCCCTGGCTCAATTGGAACAGCGGGTTTTCGACCTGGTATTGATGGACTGCAACATGCCGGTGATGGATGGCTACGAAGCCAGCCGGCAAATCCGCCACAGCGGGCGCTGGTCGGACCTGCCGATTGTCGCCCTGACAGCCAATGCGATGCCCGAGGAACGCGAGCGCTGCCGTGCGGCTGGCATGAACGACTACCTGTCCAAGCCGTTCCGCCGCGAAGAACTGGCAGCGGTGCTGGACCAGTGGGTGCCCACTACGTCAGCGCTTTGATCTGGCCCAACAGGTGATCCAGGCCGTCTCGCAACGTCCCCAGGCGGTCCAGGTCGATACCGCTGTCGCACAACAACCGGGCCTTGAGCGGGCCAACCTGTTCACGCAGGGCTCGCCCGGCAGTCGACAGGCTCAAGTGCACCTCCCGCTCGTCCAGGGCCGAACGCTGGCGCTGGACCAGATCCAGCTGTTCCAGGCGCTTGAGCAGCGGCGTCAGCGTGCCGGAATCCAACAGCAAACGCTCCCCCAGGGCCTTGACCGTTGGTTGTTGCGGGGCGGTGTCCTGCCATTCCCACAACACCAGCATCGCCAGGTATTGCGGATAGGTCAGACCGAGTTGATCGAGCATGGGTTTGTAGCCACGGATCACCGCGCGCGAAGCGGCGTACAGCTTGAAGCACAACTGGCTGTCGAGCTTCAGCGAATCGACTGACAGGTCATTCATTTGAGCAGCGCTTCGATCTCACCGGTCAAATCCTCGGGCTTGGTGGTCGGGGCAAAACGCTTGACCACCTGACCGTCCTTGCCGATCAGGAACTTGGTGAAATTCCACTTGATGCCTTTGGACCCCAGCACGCCGGGCGCCCGCTGTTTAAGCTGGACGAACAGAGGATGAGCGTTGGCACCGTTGACTTCTATTTTCTTGAACAGCGGAAAACTCACGCCGAAGTTCAGTTCGCAGAACTCGGTGATCGCCCCCTCGTTGCCTGGCTCCTGCTTGCCGAACTGATTGCAGGGAAAGCCCAACACCACCAGGCCCTGGTCCTTGTAGGTCTGCCACAACGCCTCGAGGCCCTTGTATTGCGGAGTGAATCCGCACTGGCTGGCGGTGTTGACGACAAGCACAGCCTTGCCGGCGAAATCGGCGAGGGTCTTTTGCTCACCCTTGATGGTGGTACAGGGGATGCTCAGCAGGTTGTCGCTCATGGCAAGGCTCCGAAAATGTATGGGATAGGCGGCGAAGATAGCGAACGATTCAATTGTGTGCAATTTAATTGTCCGAAACCATGACTTCAGCCCTCCGGGCTTTTGTGGCGAGGGAGCTTGCTCCCGCTCGGCGGCGCAGCCGTCGTAAAACCGGCCGACGCGGTCTGCCAGGAGAATTATGCCAGGCCGTTTTGGGGCGGCTGTGCCGCCCAGCGGGAGCAAGCTCCCTCGCCACAGGAGGATTGTGGTGAACAGTCCCTACCGAGGCACGAGATCCAGGCACACCGAGTTGATGCAGTACCGCAGCCCCGTCGGCGGCGGACCGTCGGGGAAGACGTGGCCCAAGTGGGCATCACATTTGGCACAGACCACCTCGGTACGGATCATGCCGTGGCTGACGTCCCGCACCTCGACCACCGCGCTGCCTTCGATCGGCGCGTAGAAACTCGGCCAGCCGCAGCCAGAGTCAAATTTGGTCCGCGAATCGAACAACGGTTCATTGCAGCAGATGCAGTGGTACACACCGTCGGTCTTGGTGGCGTTGTACTTACCGGAGAACGGTCGTTCGGTGCCCTTCAACCGACAGACGTTGTACTGCTCCGGGTCGAGCATGGCGCGCCATTCTTCAAGGGTTTTCTGCAACTTTTCCATCGTCCTACCTCGGCAATTGAAAAAGCCCGATCCGATGCTTTTCCGCAGATCGGGCGGCACGTATGATTGCGCCTCGTCAGACGCCAGTCTGGCAGTCACGTCATGCGCATTCAAACGGATTGTGGCGCCTATTACCGCGTCAGGCCTGGGCACAGACGCAGGATCCCCAGTACGGTAGTTCATACGCCGCCTGGATCGTTCATTTTCGGGAACACATCGCCATGCAGGTCAGCAAATCGAACAAGCTCGCCAACGTCTGCTACGACATTCGCGGCCCGGTGCTCAAGCACGCCAAACGCCTGGAAGAGGAAGGCCATCGCATCCTCAAGCTGAACATCGGCAACCCGGCGCCCTTTGGTTTCGAAGCGCCCGATGAAATTCTCCAGGACGTCATCCGCAACCTGCCGACGGCCCAGGGCTACAGCGACTCCAAGGGCCTGTTCAGTGCCCGTAAGGCCGTGATGCAGTACTACCAGCAGAAGCAGGTCGAAGGGATCGGCATCGAGGACATCTACCTGGGCAACGGCGTGTCCGAGCTGATCGTGATGTCCATGCAGGCGCTGCTCAACAACGGCGACGAAGTGCTGGTGCCGGCGCCGGACTATCCGCTGTGGACCGCTGCCGTGAGCCTGTCCGGTGGCAACCCGGTGCATTACCTGTGCGACGAACAGGCCAACTGGTTCCCCGACCTGGCGGACATCAAGGCCAAGATCACGCCCAATACCAAGGCACTGGTGATCATCAACCCGAACAACCCAACCGGCGCCGTGTATTCCAGGGAAGTGCTGCTGGGCATGCTGGAACTGGCCCGCCAGCACAACCTGGTGGTGTTCTCCGACGAGATCTACGACAAGATCCTCTACGACGATGCCGTGCATGTCTGCACCGCGTCCCTGGCGCCAGACCTGCTGTGCCTGACTTTCAACGGCCTGTCCAAATCCTATCGGGTCGCCGGTTTCCGCTCCGGCTGGATCGCTATCTCCGGGCCCAAGCACCACGCCCAGAGCTACATCGAAGGCATCGACATGCTGGCCAACATGCGCCTGTGCGCCAACGTGCCGAGCCAGCATGCGATCCAGACGGCGCTGGGCGGCTACCAGAGCATCAACGACCTGGTCCTGCCCCAGGGCCGGCTGCTGGAACAGCGCAATCGCACCTGGGAATTGCTCAACGACATTCCTGGCGTCAGTTGCGTCAAGCCGATGGGCGCGCTGTATGCCTTCCCACGGATCGACCCGAAGGTCTGCCCGATCCACAACGATGAAAAATTCGTCCTCGACCTGCTGCTGTCCGAAAAGCTGCTGGTGGTCCAGGGAACGGCGTTCAACTGGCCGTGGCCGGACCACTTCCGCGTCGTGACCCTGCCGCGGGTCGATGACCTCGACCAGGCCATTGGCCGGATCGGCAACTTCCTCAAGTCCTACCGTCAATAAGCCAGGCAGCGTGCGGGGAGTCCTCGCCTCGCACGCTGTTTGATTCAGCAACATATCCGTTCTGCCGACTCCGCCAGGCCTTCTACACTAGGGACTGGAGAGCCAACGGGCACCCCGGCTCAATGTTCACGGGGTGCAGGCGCCGTATTTCTTTTCCCCAGTCACTTTCAGAAAAGTCTTTCAAACATTTAGGACAGCTGTAGGACACAGTTTGAAATAGTCGGTGAGTTGAATAGCCTGCGGCAGCACCTTATATACCCCGCATAACGCTACATCTTTAGCACGAGGAGATTTCCACAACCATGATGCGCATCCTGCTGTTCTTGGCCACTAACCTGGCGGTCGTGCTGATTGCCAGCATCACCCTGAGCCTCTTCGGCTTCAACGGGTTCATGGCGGCCAACGGGGTTGACCTCAACCTCAATCAGCTGCTGATTTTCTGTGCGGTGTTCGGTTTCGCCGGTTCCCTGTTCTCGCTGTTCATCTCCAAGTGGATGGCGAAGATGAGCACCAGCACCCAGATCATCAGCCAGCCGCGCACTCGCCACGAGCAATGGCTGCTGCAAACCGTCGAGCAGTTGTCCCGCGAAGCCGGCATCAAGATGCCGGAAGTCGGTATCTTCCCGGCCTACGAGGCCAACGCCTTCGCCACCGGCTGGAACAAGAACGACGCCCTGGTCGCCGTCAGCCAGGGTTTGCTCGAGCGGTTCTCGCCCGATGAAGTCAAGGCCGTGCTGGCCCACGAGATCGGCCACGTCGCCAACGGCGACATGGTGACTCTGGCGCTGATCCAGGGCGTGGTGAACACCTTCGTGATGTTCTTCGCCCGCATCATCGGCAACTTCGTCGACAAGGTGATCTTCAAGAACGAAGAGGGCCAAGGCATCGCCTACTACGTGGCGACCATCTTCGCCGAGTTGGTACTGGGCATCCTCGCCAGCGCCATCGTCATGTGGTTCTCGCGCAAGCGCGAGTTCCGCGCCGACGACGCCGGTGCACGCCTGGCTGGTACCAGCGCCATGATCGGTGCCCTGCAACGCCTGCGCGCCGAGCAAGGCTTGCCGGTGCACATGCCCGACACCCTGAATGCCTTTGGCATCAACGGTGGCATCAAGCAGGGCCTGGCGCGCATGTTCATGAGCCACCCGCCGCTGGAAGAGCGTATCGACGCACTGCGTCGTCGCGGCTGACTGAAGCCTCAAGAGAAAGCCCGCAGCGATGCGGGCTTTTTTTGTCTGCTGGTTTAGGCACGCCAGCACAAACACTCACTTCAACGACTGGAAATCCGATACACCCGCTCATCCAGCCGCTTCACTCCAGCCTGCAAGAACTTCCAGCTTTCCCCCAGCACATCCTGTTCCTGCAAGACCTCCAGCCGCCAGACATTTCCCAGCAGCCGCAGCACCTCATCATTTCCTACGGAGAAAGGTGGGCCAGGCATTTCATCCTGGTTGTAATCCAGGGTAATCAGCAATCCCACGCACGCGGGCATGATTTTCTGCAAATGAACCGCATACCGCTCTCGCATCGCCATTGGCAAGGCAATCAACGCAGCACGGTCGTACAACGCCGCGCAATCGGCCACATCTGCAGCACTCAAGGCAAAGAAATCACCACAGCGGATTTCGACACCCTCGGCACGGAAGACCTTGAACGCGCCCTCCTCACTTACGCTCGGCTCAAGCTGACGTTCAAGAAAAAAATCAGTGGCGGCTTTTTCCGACAATTCCACGCCCAACACCGAATACCCCTGATGGGCAAGCCACAGCAGATCCAGGCTTTTTCCGCACAACGGCACCAGCACCCGACTGCCCTGCGCCAGGCCCAGTTGCGGCCAGAAATGTTGCAGGTAGGGGTTCACTTCCGGCAGGTGAAAACCAATCTGGTTCGATGACCAGCGCTTGTGCCAAAACTCGGGCTCCATGATTCACTCCAAAAAACTCGATCAAAACGGGCTAAAACTTATATTAGATTTAGATCATTGACCTGACGGAAGATGATCACATCTTAACGCTCAGGAGCCCCTTCATGCTGCCCAGCCTGTTTATCTCCCATGGCTCACCCATGCTCGCTCTGGAACCCGGCGACAGCGGTCCGGCATTGGCTCGCCTGGCCGCTCAATTGCCCAAGCCCAAGGCCATCGTCATCGTATCCGCCCACTGGGAAAGCAATGAACTGTTGGTCAGTGCCAATCCGCAGCCGCGCACCTGGCACGACTTCGGCGGCTTTCCACCGGCGCTGTATGAGGTGCAGTACCCCGCGCCTGGTGATCCTCAACTGGCGACGCAAGTGGCAGACATGCTCAATGCCGCGCACCTGCCAGCACGCCTCGACCCTCAACGGTCCTCCGACCATGGCGTCTGGGTGCCATTGTCGTTGATGTACCCGGAGGGCGACATTCCGGTGGTGCAGGTTTCCCTGCCCAGCCGCCAAGGGCCGGCGTTGCAGACACAGGTCGGCCAAGCCCTGGCGGGCCTGCGCCAGCAAGACATCCTGTTGATCGGCTCCGGCAGCATCACCCATAACCTGCGCGACCTGGACTGGAACGCTGGCCCCGACAGCATCGAGCCTTGGGCCAAGGCCTTTCGTGATTGGATAGTCGAGCGACTGGCGGCCGACGACGAGGCCGCGCTGCACGATTACCGGCGTCAGGCGCCCAATGCCGTGCGCAGCCACCCCAGCGACGAGCATTTGTTGCCGCTGTATTTCGCCCGGGGTGCGGGTGGGAAGTTCAGCGTTGCCCACCAAGGCTTCACGATGGGGACGTTGGGGATGGATATCTATCGGTTTGACTGACAGATAGACCGGGTCGCTCCAATCGCGAGCAGGCTCGCTCCCACATTGGATTTTCGGCGTTCACAAAACCCCTGTGGGAGCGAGCCTGCTCGCGATTGGCGTCCACACCACTCTCCTGAAGGCACGCCAAACAACAGACAAAAAAATCCCCGAACCAGTCGGGGATTTTTCATGTTCGATCAATCAGCCCAAGAGCCGATCAATCTTCGCGATAGCGGCGCAGCTTGAGCTGCTTGCCGGCCACGCGGGTGTCTTTCAGCTTGGTCAGCAACTTCTCCAGACCATCTTCCGGCAGCTCGACCAGGCTGAAGCTGTCACGCACCTGGATGCGGCCGATGGCTTCGCGGGCCAGGCCGCCTTCGTTGAGGATGGCACCCAGCAGGTTCTTGGCCGCGATGCCGTCACGGGCACCCAGCGCGGTACGGCAGCGAGCACGACCTTCGGCCAGCGGGATCGGGGCACGACGCTCGCGATCACCACGGTCCGGACGATCACCGGTGCGCTCAGGACGATCGCCACGCGGGGCGCTGTTCGGCACCAGGGGACGTTCCTTCTCGATTGCAGCCAGGTTCAGCGCTTGGCCGTTGGTGGCCTTGCGCAGCAGTGCGGCGGCCAGTGCGCGCGGGGTGCAACCGATGTCGGCGGTCAGGCGATCGAGCAGATCACCGTGGGTCGATTCGGCGTCAGCCACCAGTGGCGACAGGCTGTTGGTCAGTTTCTTGATGCGGGCATCGAGAACAGCCTGAGCGTCCGGCAGGCGAACTTCAGCGACTTTCTGACCAGTCACACGCTCGATCACTTGCAGCATGCGGCGCTCGCGCGGGGTAACCAGCAGCAGCGCGCGGCCTTCGCGACCGGCACGGCCGGTACGACCGATACGGTGAACGTAGGATTCCGGGTCGTACGGCATGTCCACGTTGAACACGTGGGTGATGCGCGGAACGTCCAGGCCACGGGCCGCGACGTCGGTCGCGACCACGATGTCCAGGCGGCCATCCTTGAGGGAGTCGATCACGCGCTCACGCTGGTTCTGGGCAATGTCACCATTCAGCGCAGCGGCTTTGTAGCCTTTGGCTTCCAGGGCGCTGGCCAGGTCCAGGGTCGCTTGCTTGGTGCGCACGAACATGATCAGGGCGTCGAAGTCTTCCACTTCCAGCAAGCTGAGAACAGCGGAAGTCTTCTGGTCAGCGTGAACCAGCAGGTGAGCTTGTTCGATCGCGGTAACGGTCTGGGTCTTGGTCTGGATCTTCACGTGCTGCGGATCGCGCAGGTGGCGCTCGGCAATGGCACGGATCGATTGCGGCAGGGTGGCCGAGAACAATACGGTCTGACGGGTTGCTGGCAGGGCCTTGAAGATGACTTCCAGGTCGTCCATGAAACCCAGCTTGAGCATTTCGTCGGCTTCGTCCAGAACCAGGTGGTTCACGGTGGCCAGGACTTTTTCGTCACGACGCAGGTGATCGCACAGACGACCCGGAGTGGCGACAACGATCTGCGCACCATTACGGATGGCTTTCAGTTGTGGGCCCATCGGCGCACCGCCGTAGACGGCCACAACGGTAACGCCAGGCATCTGCTTGGAATAGGTTTCGAAAGCGGTTGCTACTTGCAGCGCCAACTCACGAGTTGGCGCCAGGATCAGGGCTTGCGGTTCGCGCTTTGCAGGATCGATGCGATGCAGGATCGGCAGGGCGAACGCAGCGGTTTTACCCGTACCGGTTTGCGCCTGGCCAATCATGTCGTGGCCGGCCATGATGATCGGGATCGATTGCTGCTGAATAGCCGAAGGTTCTTCGTAGCCGGTCGCAGTGACGGCGGCAAGAATGTTCGGGTTGAGATTAAAAGCGGCGAAGCCGCCGGTTTCCTGGGTCATGGGTCTGCCTCTAAGTGCATCCGCAAAGACCCATGCTCCAAAGCTGCGCGTGCCGTGTTGAGACTCAAGAGTCGCCCTGGCTGCTTTGTCGGCGGGGATTTGCGAAAACGAATGAATGGAAAAAGAACGTCGTGGAAGCATCCGTTGTGCGGACATGCAACCGAAGCTGACTTCGGGGAATTGCGCTACCTTGACGCGGCCCGGCTAAAGGCCGGCGCGCACTATACCGGAATTCGCCCGAAAAGGGAGCTTTTTTTATCGCCAGACCCCGTTATAGGGCTCTCTGCCACGGGCCCTGGGATTAACGGTACAACCGTTTGTTTTGCGAAGGCTCGGCGTTGCGGGGGTGGGGTGCTAAAACGGTTCATCTTTCCCCTGTGGGAGCAAAGCTCGCTCGCGATGAACACAACTCAGCACTTGCGGGAATTGCAGTGCCTGTATCGCGAGCAAGCTTTGCTCCCACAGGGTTTATCACACCTGGCATGTATCACGTTGCCGGACGGATGGCCTTGATCAACGACTGCAACGAATAACCCAGCCTCGGCGCCAGCCCTTCGGCCCTGGCGACCAGTCCTTGCATGTCCAGCTCCTGGTCCAGGTCCGCCGGCACGATCAGGATCACATTGCCCTCCTTCACCGGCAGTTCCCAGTAATGCCGGTGGTACAAACCGCGCAACAGCGCCGCACCCAATGGCTTGCCGTCATCGGTGGCCCACTGGTTGATCACCAGCCAGCCGCCCGGATTGAGGCGCTTCTGGCAGTTTTCCAGGAACCCCCAGGCCAGATGCCCGACGCCTGGGCCGACATCGGTATAGAGGTCGACGAAAATCAGATCCGCCGGCTCCGCCGTTTCAAGCAATTCCAAGGCATCGCCAACGCGGATGTACAGTCGCGGGTCGTCGTCCAACCCCAGGTATTCGATGGCCAGGCGCGGCACGTCGGGGCGCAGTTCGATGGCTTCGACATCTTCCAGCGGCAGGAACTTGAGGCAGGCCTGGGTCAGCGTACCGGCGCCCAACCCCAGGAACAGCGCGCTTTCCGGCTGCTCGTGACACAACGCACCGATGAGCATGGCGCGGGTGTAGTCGTATTCGAGCCAGCTCGGATCAGCCGTGAACACGCAGCTCTGCTCAATGGCATCGCCGAACTCAAGAAACCGGTAGTCGGCCACTTCGAAGACCCGGATCATGCCGAACTCGTCGTGCACTTCGGCGAGCAGATGCTCGACGCGCTCCTCTGTCATTTCATCTCCTGATGGTCGCCGGACGGACTGCGGCAACGCGCTGGACTGTACGCAAGTTGTACAAAGGGGCAATTGTCCGCGAAGCGACGCAAACAGGTCACGCACTAATTTGCTGATAACATGGCCGTCCGAGCGTAAATCACCTAGAGATCATGATGAGCCAACCCTGGAGCCCTGACAGCTGGCGCGCCCTGCCGATCCAGCAACAACCCCGCTACCCCGACGCCGCGCACCTGTTGCAGGTAGAGCAGACCTTGGCCAGTTATCCGCCACTGGTGTTTGCCGGTGAAGCCCGGGAGTTGCGCCGTCAGTTCGCCGAAGTGACCCAGGGCCGGGCGTTCCTGCTGCAAGGCGGTGATTGCGCCGAGAGCTTTGCCGAGTTCTCGGCGGCCAAGATCCGCGACACCTTCAAGGTGCTCTTGCAGATGGCAATCGTCATGACCTTTGCCGCCGGTTGCCCGGTGGTCAAGGTCGGCCGCATGGCCGGGCAGTTCGCCAAGCCACGTTCGGCCAACGACGAAACCATCGATGGCGTGACCCTGCCGGCCTACCGGGGCGACATCGTCAATGGCATCGGTTTCGACGAGAAAAGCCGCGTGCCGGACCCGGAGCGGTTGCTGCAGTCCTACCACCAGTCCACCGCCACCTTGAACCTGCTGCGCGCCTTCGCCCAGGGCGGGTTCGCCGACCTGCACCAGGTACACAAGTGGAACCTGGACTTCATCGCCAATTCGGCCCTGGCGGAAAAATACAGCCACCTGGCCGACCGCATCGACGAAACCCTGGCGTTCATGCGCGCCTGCGGCATGGACAGCTCGCCACAACTGCGCGAAACCAGTTTCTTCACTGCCCACGAAGCGTTGCTGCTCAATTACGAAGAAGCCTTCGTGCGCCGTGACAGCCTGACCAACGACTATTACGACTGCTCGGCCCACATGCTGTGGATCGGCGACCGCACCCGTCAACTGGACGGCGCCCATGTCGAATTCCTGCGCGGGGTGAACAACCCGATCGGGGTCAAGGTTGGCCCGAGCATGGACCCGGACGACCTGATCCGCCTGATCGACGTGCTCAACCCGGACAACGACCCCGGCCGACTGAACCTGATCGCCCGGATGGGCGCCAACAAGGTCGGCGAACACTTGCCACCCCTGTTGCGCGCCGTACAGCGTGAAGGCAAGCAGGTGCTGTGGAGCAGCGACCCGATGCACGGCAACACCATCAAGGCCAGCAGCGGCTACAAGACCCGGGACTTCGCGCAGATCCTCGGCGAGGTGAAGCAGTTCTTCCAGGCCCACGAAGCCGAGGGCACCTATGCTGGCGGGATTCACATCGAAATGACCGGGCAGAACGTCACCGAATGCATCGGCGGTGCACGGCCGATTACCGAGGATGGGCTGTCGGACCGCTACCACACCCATTGCGATCCGCGGATGAATGCCGACCAGTCGCTGGAGTTGGCGTTTTTGATTGCCGAGACGTTGAAGCAGGTTCGGCGGTGAGTCAGTAAGCTCTTCTTCGCCGGTTAAATTGTTATCGCGAGCAGGCTCGCTCCCACATTGGATCTGCTGTGAACATAAAAGCTGTGGTCACCCGAGATCCCTTGTGGGAGCGAGCCTGCTCGCGATAGCGTCGGGTCAGCCATCACTTGACTGAGCCAATGCCCGGGCCAACCGAACCCCACTCTCTCGCTGGCAATTAAGCTGAACCCGCTCCAACCCCAGCCACTGGGCCATGCGCCGCAGGTTCAGCGCCAGGGCCTGCATCCCCTCCTCGTCCAGCCCCGACGCATCTTCGTGCACGGCATGCACCGCCAGGCGCCCCAAAGCCCGCTCCGCTCGCAGATCGACCCGCGCCGCAATGCGCTCGTGATGCAGGAACGGCAGCACGTAGTAGCCGTACACCCGCTTGTGAGCAGGCGTGTAGATTTCCAACCGGTAGCGAAAGTCGAACAGCCGCTCGGTACGGCCTCGCTCCCAGACCAGCGAATCGAACGGCGACAACAAAGCACTGGCGGCTACCTTGCGCGGGATTTTCGCCCCGGGTCGGCACCAGCCCGGTTGTTTCCATCCCTGCACTTCGCAGCGCAGCAGGTCCCCGGCCTCCTCCAGCTCGGCCAGTCGCGCCCGGCTGTCGGCCGGGTCGAGGCGAAAGTAGTCGCGCAGGTCTTTCTCGGTCGCAATGCCCAAGGCCTCGGCAGCATGTACCAGCAAAGCGCGTTGTGCCTGGGCTTCGTCCGGCAACGGTTGTTGCAGGATCGATTCCGGTAGCACCCGTTCCGGCAAGTCGTAGAGCCTCTCGAAACCGCGTCGCCCCGCCACCGTGACTTCGCCTGCGGCGAACAACCATTCCAGCGCATGCTTCTCCGCACTCCAGTCCCACCACGGCCCGGCCTTGTCCTGGCGCGTGGACAAGCTGCCCGCACCAATGGCGCCCTGCTCCTGCACCGAAGCCAAAACGCGGCGAATAACATCCTGGCGCTCATGACCGAACCGCGCCAACTGCTGATAAATACCTTCGCCACGAGATGCACGACTCATGCGCCAGCGCATCAGCGGATACATCGACATCGGCAGCAACGACGCTTCATGCCCCCAGTATTCGAACAGCGTGCGACGTCGGCCCTGGCTCCAGGCTGCCTGGTCGAGCAAATCGCGATTGTAGTGACCGAGGCGGGAAAACAGCGGGAGGTAATGCGAGCGCACCAGCGCATTGACGGAGTCGATCTGCAGGACGCCGAGGCGTTCGATCAGGCGGTTGAGGCGCGAGGGTTGCACCGAAGCTGGCGGCGACCGCCCATCGAATCCTTGGGCGGCCAACGCCAGACGCCGGGCCTGTTTGAGGGTAAAGGACAGAGTCGCGGGCATGGAGATCTCCTTGTCTGCTCGCAACCTACCTCACCAATAAGGGGTTTGTGTAGGAAAGGATGGCTCATTTGTGCATTGGGTCATCCCAGAATGGTCGGACCACTTCCTGTTCCACGTCGGCCCGACTCACGCCGATGTCCTTGAGCGCCTCGTCGCTCATTCCGGCCAGCAGTTCGCGCTCGTGGTGCAATTCGTACCAGCGGCTAAACTTGTGCAGCAAGGCGCTGATGGAAAAGCTGTGGGAGAGTTTGTCTATCAGTAGATAACCTTTTTGACCTTTCATCGTGATGTCCTCCGTTGGGGATGGTTCAAGTCTCGCGCTAACGCTAAGATCAATCCAACGAATGTTTCTTATGCAATACATCTCGGAGATTGATCAATTGTCGAGTTACCCGAGCATCGATACGGAAGTGCTGCGTACCTTTGTCGCCATCGCCGACCAGGGCGGTTTCACCCGGGCCGGGGAATTGGTCAATCGCACCCAGTCTGCCGTCAGCATGCAGATGAAGCGGCTGGAAGAGGACGTGTTGCAACGGCGGTTGTTCGAGCGTGACGGGCGCCAGGTCAAGCTCACCGCCGAAGGCCAGGTGCTGCTGGGCTACGCCCGGCGGATCCTCAAGCTGCACAGCGAGGTGTTCAATACCCTGCGTGAACCGCACATGGTCGGCACGGTGCGCATCGGCACGCCGGACGATTACGTGATGCGCTTCCTGCCAGGCATCCTGCAACGCTTCGCCCAGTTCTACCCCTTGATCGAAATCGAAGTGCACTGCGAGTCGTCCAAGCAGTTGCTGCTGCGCCAGGACCTGGACCTGTCCATCGTCACCCGCAAACCGGGGGACGAAATCGGCCAGCTGCTACGCAAGGAGCGCTTTGTCTGGGCCGAAGCCGCCTGCTTCAACGTCCACGAACAAACACCGCTGCCGCTGGCGATGTTCAACAGTGACTGTTTCTGCCGGCAATGGGCCTGCAATGCGCTGGATGCCATGGGCCGCGATTATCGCGTGGCGTACAACAGCTCGAGCCTGTCGGCGCTCATGGCGGTGGTGGGCGCCGGCCTGGCAATCACGGCGCAACTGGAAAGCCTGCTGACCCCGGACATGCGCGTACTGGGCGAGGCCGAAGACCTGCCGGAACTGCCCGAGGCCAGCATCATGCTGATCCGCAACCTGCATAATCCATCGCCGATCACCGAGTGCCTGGCCGAGCACATCATTGAGGGCTTCAAACTTTAAAGGCGAGCAGCACCGCGCACAGCACCAGGAAACCGCAGAACAGCCCGCGCAACAGTCGCTCCGGCAAGGCGTGGGCGACTTTCACTCCCCAACTGATGCTCAGCAGGCCACCGACGGCCAGCGGCAGGCCGATGCTCCAATCCACCTCATGGTGAAACGCATAGGTGGCGAGGGTCACGCCGGTACTGGGCAAGGCCAGCGCCAGGGACAGCCCTTGGGCTACCACCTGGCTGGTGCCAAAAATGCTGGTCAGGATCGGGGTCGCGACAACGGCCCCGCCAACACCGAAAAGACCACCCATGGTGCCTGATGCGGCCCCCAGTACCCCGAGCCACGGCCAGCCATAACGCATCTGCCCCGAAGCCGGTGCGGTAGCGACGAACATCCGCGCCAGGTTGTAGAGTGTCAACGCGATCAGGAACGCTACGAAGCCGATCCGCATGCTGTCCGCATCGATCCCCACCGCCCAGATCGAGCCGAGCCAGGCAAAGCAGAAACCCATGGGAGCCAACGGCAGGACATGGCGCAACTCGATGCGATTGCGCTGGTGATAGCGCCACAACGCGAGCATCACGTTGGGGACTACCATGACCAATGCCGTACCTTGGGCCAATTGCTGGTCGAGACCGAACCAGACGCCTAGCACTGGAATGGCAATCAGGCCGCCACCAATCCCGAACAATCCCCCCAAGGTGCCCAATGCGGCACCAAACACCAAAAACAGCACAAATTCGAACAAGACGATTCCCCTTTCCTCAAGGCGCTTATCCTACGCAGTCGGCACCAGCGGGGAAACGTAACATCTGATCAGAACGTCAGAATTATCTGGCGCATTAAAGATTCGCCCGCTAGATTCATCACGATCATTGATTGAAGGTTTTTGCCATGAGCACCCTGCGCGATACCCCCGAAGCCTGCGAAGCCCTGTTGCTCGACAACCAGGTCTGTTTCGCCCTGCACTCCACGTCGCTACTGATGACCAAGGTCTATAAGCCGCTGCTACAAGCCCTGGGCCTGACGTATCCGCAATACCTGGCGATGATGGTGTTGTGGGAAAAGGATGGTTTGACCGTCGGTGAAATCAGCACGCGCCTGCTGACAGACCCCGGCTCGTTGACACCCCTGCTCAAGCGCCTGGAGGCCGAAGGCCTGCTGAGCCGCACCCGCAGCCGGGAAGACGAGCGCGTGGTGATTGTCGAACTCACCGAACAGGGCCGTGCCCTGCGGGGAAAAAGCCCTCGGCATCCCCCAATGCATCCTCGCCGCCAGCGGCCAGACCCTGGAGCAGTTGAAGAAACTGCAGCTTGATCTGCAGGCACTGCGCGGGCATTTGCAAGACAGTCTCTGACTTTCCCTGTAGAGCGAGGCTGACCCACCGCTATCGCGAGCAGGCTCGCTCCCACAGGTACTGAGTCAAACCCAAACGCTGTGAACACCACAAATCCAATGTGGGAGCGGGCTTGCTCGCGAAGACGGCGGCACATCCTGAATCATCTCTGACTGACCCACCGCTTTCGCGAGCAAGCCCGCTCCCACAGGAGAATCGTGGCGAGCCTGAATTGCGTTCAGCCTGGCGTCACTAAAAAAATTCAACCCTCTGAAACAGCTCTATCTCAAGGGTTACACGCCCTTTCAGCGTTTAAAACCGAACTCGTCTCGAAAATTTAACTTGCGCACTAAATATTAGCGCTATACATTCTCTTCACACCTACTTAGCGCGCAAACATTTAGCGCAAAAAAAAACCAACCCAGAAACGAGGCTCTCACCATGCAAACTCTCTACACCGCAATCGCAACCTCCACTGGCGGCCGTGATGGTCGTGCCATTTCCAGCGACAACGTTCTCGACGTGAAACTCGCCACGCCCAAGGAACTCGGCGGTGCCGGCGGTGCGGCGACCAACCCTGAGCAACTGTTCGCCGCCGGCTATTCGGCCTGCTTCATCGGCGCGCTGAAATTCGTGGCCAGCCAGAGCAAACGCAAGATCCCGGACGACGCCTCGATTACCGCCCATGTCGGCATCGGCCAGATTCCCGGCGGTTTCGGCCTCGACATCGATCTGCACATCAGCCTGCCAGGCCTGGACCAGGCCGACGCGCAAAGCCTGGTGGAGGCGGCTCACCAAGTCTGCCCGTACTCCAACGCCACCCGCGGCAACGTCGATGTGCGCCTGCACGTGACCGTCTGACCCGACCCTGGACCCGAACTTAAGGAGATGCACATGAACACGCTCAGCAAAGCCCTTACCGGCACCCTTCTCGCCCTCAGCGTCAGCAGCGCCTTCGCCGATGGCATCGTCGAACACAACACTCAGGCGTTTCTCGACGCGCTCAATGCCGGCACCGGCAAGCCCCTGGAGCAACTGTCACCCAAGGACGCCCGCGTCGTATTGGTTGGCGCCCAGGCCGGTGTGAAGCTGACACTGCCCAAGGCCGACGTCAGTGAGAAGACCATTCAGGTCGATGGTCAGCCGATCAGCCTGACCATTGTTCGTCCGGCCGGAGTCAAGGGTGAGTTGCCCGTGTTCATGTTCTTCCACGGCGGTGGCTGGGTCTTGGGCGACTTCCCGACCCACGAACGACTGGTTCGGGATCTGGTGGCCGGTTCGGGCGCTGTCGCGGTGTTCGTCAACTACACGCCTTCACCCGAGGCGCATTACCCGGTGGCGATCAACCAGGCCTACGCCGCGACGAAATGGGTGGCCGAACACGGCAAGCAAATCAACGTCGATGGCAAGCGCCTGGCCGTGGTGGGCAACAGCGTCGGCGGCAATATGGCAGCAGTCGTGGCACTGATGGCCAAGGACAAGGGCACGCCGGCGATCCGTTTCCAGGCATTGCTGTGGCCGGTGACCGATGCCAGCTTCGAGACGGCGTCCTACAACCAGTTCGCCGAAGGACACTTCCTCAGCAGAAACATGATGAAGTGGTTCTGGGACAACTACACCACCGATGCCGGGCAACGCAGCGAGATCTATGCCTCGCCGCTGCGCGCCAGCACCGCGCAACTCAAGGGCCTGCCGCCCGCGCTGGTACAGACCGCCGAGGCCGACGTCTTGCGCGATGAGGGTGAAGCTTATGCCCGCAAGCTGGACGCAGCCGGGGTGCCCGTCACTGCCGTACGCTACAACGGTATGATCCACGACTACGGTTTGCTCAACGTGGTGAGCCAGGTGCCAGCGGTGCGTTCGGCGATGTTGCAGGTGTCCGAAGAGCTCAAGCAGCACTTGAAGTAACTACGCGTCGAAACCTTTGTGGCGAGGGCTGTGGGAGCAAGGCTTGCCCGCGATGAAAGCGGCGCGGTGCCTCTGGAATCGAGGTGTCTGTATCGCGAGCAAGCTTTGCTCCCACACAAGCTCCCGCCGTCCCCCGGTCTAACAGAAGACAGCGCAAATAAAAAAGCCCGACTCAATGGTCGGGCTTTTTCATACACAAGGCTTCGCTTATTTAGCGCGGCCTTTGTAGGAACCGCCTTCGCGGGTATCGATCTCGATCATGTCGCCGATTTCGATGAAGTCAGCAACCGACAGCTCGGTACCGTTCTTCAGTTTGGCAGGCTTCATGACCTTGCCGGAAGTGTCGCCGCGAGCGGAACCTTCGGTGTAGTCAACCTGACGCACGATGGTGGTCGGCAGTTCTACGGAAACCAGGCGCTCTTCGAAGAACACGGCTTCGCAGACGTCGGTCATGCCTTCTTCGATGAACGGCAGAACGCTTTCGATGTCTTCGGCGTTCAGCTCGTACATGGTGTAGTCAGTGGTGTCCATGAACGTGTAAGTGTCGCCGCTGATGAAGGACAGGGTCGCTTCTTTGCGGTCGAGGATCACGTCGTCCAGTTTGTCGTCAGCGCTGTAGACGATCTCGGTCTTGTAACCGGTCAGCAGGTTCTTCAGCTTGGTCTTCATGATCGCGCTGTTACGACCCGACTTGGTGAACTCAGCTTTCTGAACCAGCCAAGGATCGTTTTCGAGACGGATCACGGTCCCGGGTTTCAGTTCTTTACCAGTTTTCATTGCGAATATCCGAATTTGGATGGGATTTACAAAAATCTAGGCCGCGTATCATATCCAATTTCCATAAAACTTCACCAGCGCTGCGGCAAGATCGGCTCGCGAGGCCTGTTCCAGACACCATGCCTGGGCATGTTCGGCCAGTTCCTGCTGCTGTTCACGGGTAGCTTTCCAGTGTTCGGCCATGTCCTGGCCGGCATTCCAGGCCCGCCAAAGACCGCTGATCGCTTTTTGCGCCGCTTGCGAAAGCCCCTGGGTGTAGAGCCTGAGAAACGCCTCGAGTTTTTCCAGGTGGACGTCTTCTTCCTGCTGGTAGATGTGCCAGAGCAGCGGCCGGCCAGCCCACTGGGCACGGACGAAAGAGTCTTCGCCACGCACGGCATTGAAATCGCAGCACCATAACAGTTGATCGTACTGATCCTGGCGGACGAACGGCAGCACCTGCACCGTCAACGCCCCGCGTCGATGCAACGCTCCGACCTTCAGGCCGTCGATCCCGAGCCAACGCTCGACATCGCCCAGTACCCGTCCTTCGGGAACCAGCACATGAAACGCCTGGGTATCGCTTGCCATTGCGTCAAACCAACTCGCCACCCCGGCGTTCTCGTAGGCAAACAGCGAGATCAGGCAAGTATCCGGCGCCCGTTCGACACCCAATTCCTGCAGGAAAATTCGTTGCGCCCCGGCATCCTGTTGAAATTGCCGACGACGCTCCAGAAGACCGGCCTCACGCAGCAGGCCACCGGTTCCCGCCTGGAAGCCTGGGAAAAAGAAATATTTCTGCACATGTTTATATTTGACCGACGGCAAGCCGTGGCAACCGATCACCCAGTCCTCGGCGCTCAAATAATCGAGGTTCATCCACAATGGCGTTGTCTGACGCTCGGCCATCGCATCCATGTAGGCACTCGGCAACTGGCAGGCGAATGCGGCAATCACCACATCGGCGGCTTCGGTGGGCACCCACTCCCCGGGCCAGTGACGCACTTGCACGCCCTGCTGCCATTGCTCGGACAGGGTGACGTCGATTTCTGGACACAACCGCTCGAAGGCACGCAGGTCATCGACCCACAGTCGCACCGCGCATCGATGCTCGGCCACCAACTGCCGAGCCAGGCGCCAAGTGACACCAATGTCGCCATAGTTATCGACGACGGTGCAAAAAATATCCCAGCGCACGGCCATTCCCGACTCCCTGTGACAAAGGCCCGATTGTCCCGAATAAAGCGATGATGCAGAAGAGCCGACGGCGATTAATCTTCATGCGACAATCACCACCTCCCATGCCCCTGCCAGGAAGCAGCCATGCCCGATCACTCGACCCCCTCGCGCCTTACGGCTTTGCAATTGACCCTCAGCATTGCCCTGGGCCTGTGGCTGGGGTTCCTCGCCATCGTATTGACGGGCTGGCTGCTGTCCAGATTCCTGTTCAACGAACAACTGGCCCCGGTGGCCGCCGCCGTCCATCAACTGGCGCAACCACCGGCAGTGCAGCCAGCCCCAGAGCCGCCCACGCCAATGTTCGAGCAGTATCAGCAGAACCTGCAAAGGAACGAGCAGCGCCAGGCCCTCGATCAGGCCCGCAACAACCCGCGCAACCTGTCCAACCCCAAGTGCCAGTTCTGGTTGCAACAGGACCAGAACGCGCCCAGCGAAAAAAGCCGCGCCAACGTTTTGCAGTTCTGTGAATAACCATGAACAAACAGACCGTCCACCAGTTGATTCTCGACAAGCTCAGGATTGATCTCGACATCGCCGAACGCGCCGCCCAGACCGCCTACGAAACCGCGACCCACGAAGAAAACATCGCCGAGAACAAGTACGACACCCTGGGCCTGGAAGCTTCTTACCTCGCCGCCGGGCAAGCCAGGCGCGTGGAAGAAATCCGCCAGGCCCTGGCCCTCTGCCAAAACCTGACGCTAAGGCCATACGACGATCAACGCGGCATTCAGGTTGGCACATTGATCGGGCTGGAGGATGAGGACGGCCGCCAGCAATGGCTGTTCCTGGGGCCGGATGCGGCGGGCTTGAAGGTCTCGCTGGTAGGCCAGCCAATCACGGTCATCACCCCTCGCTCACCGCTGGGCCGAGGCCTGCTGGGCAAGTTCGAAGGGGATGAAGTGGAGATCGTGGTAGCGGGCGCCCGGCAACAGTTCGCTGTCACCGAGGCGATCTAGGAGGGCTTTAGTGCACCGGTAGTTCGACGCCGTCGAACAGCTCTTCGAGCTCCTGCTTGTTGTGGCACTGGATGGCCTTGGCCATGACTTCCCGAGTCAGGTGCGGTGCGAATTTCTCGATGAAATCGCACATGAAACCCCGCAGGAAGGTGCCACGACGGAAGCCGATCTTGGTCACGCTGGATTCGAACAACTCGCTGGCATCCAGCACCACCAGATCACTGTCGAGCTTGGTATCGACGGCCATCTTCGCGACGATGCCCACGCCCAGGCCCAGGCGAACGTAAGTCTTGATCACGTCGGCGTCGGCGGCGGTGAACACCACTTTCGGCGTCAGGCCACGATGGCTGAAGGCTTCGTCGAGCTTGGAACGACCGGTGAAACCAAACACGTAGGTCACGATCGGGTATTCGGCCAGGGCTTCGAGGGTCAGCTTTGGCAGCTTGGTCAACGGATGTCCCTGGGGCACGACCACGCAGCGGTTCCAGCGATAGCACGGCATCATCACCAAGTCCCCGAACAACTCCAGGGCCTCGGTGGCAATGGCGAAATCCACCGTGCCGTCGGCCGCCATCTCGGCGATCTGCATCGGCGATCCCTGGTGCATGTGCAGCGCCACGTCGGGGTATTGCTTGATGAAATTGCTGATCACCGGTGGCAGCGCATAGCGGGCCTGGGTGTGAGTGGTGGCGATCGACAGGGTGCCTTTTTTCTCGTTGGAGAATTCCTGGGCGATCTGCTTGATGCTTTCGACCTTGCGCAAAATCTCGCCAGCCGTGGTGATGATGCGCTCGCCGGCCGGTGTCACGCGGGTCAGGTGTTTGCCGCTACGGGCGAAGACTTCGACGCCCAGTTCATCTTCCAACAGGCGGATCTGCTTGCTGATGCCGGGTTGCGACGTGTAGAGGCTTTGGGCAGTAGCGGAAACGTTGAGGTCGTGGTGCGCCACTTCCCAGATGTAGCGCAGTTGTTGAAGCTTCATATGTATCCCTCAAAGCAATTGGACGCCACGGGCATCAGCGACGGTATATAACTATATGAAAGGTTTCGACAATAAATCTAGAACTTTTTATAAAAAGCCATCATTTAGCCTCAAGCCTCTCCCTGGCGTCGGCGCTGTACCAGCGGTACCAGGTAGACCGGCACCCGGGATAGCTGCAATACCCGCGCAGCCGTCCTGCCCAAGGGGGTTTCACCGCTTGCCCCTTGGCAATGACTGCCTACGATCAGCAAATCGACAGAGAGTTTCGCAGCCTGCTCCAGAATGACCTGGGAAGGATCACCCTGGTACACCCTGACCGATTTGATCAGTTTCAAATCCTGCTGCCCTTCTCCCAACTCCTCGCGGAAACTGTCGAGCACTCGCTGTTCGATATTGGCCATCACCGTATTCAGACCCTGACGGTGAAATTCGTTCAGCGCCTGCTCGTCGAGATAGCTTTGCAACACCGACTCGGCGAACAGCCCCATCGGTTCTACCGCATGCACCACATACAACTCGGCTTCAAACGTCCGTGCCAGCGCCAAGGCATGCTGCATCACATAAGGGGCATAGAGACCCAGGTCTGTGGCGTACAGCATCGAACGAATCATGTGACCTCCTCGCGTGCCAAGATGGCGGAGATTGATTCAGCTTAGCAGCGCCTTGGGGACTGCGACGTGCGGCTTGACGTCCTAGACCTGAGGCACTCAGGGCTTAATTTCGTTACTGATACCGTGGGGCACGTGGCCGGTGGCGACGACCTCTCTGGCCAGTTCGCAGTGGCCGGTCTGGTCATCGAAAAACACATCGGCGGCGAAGGCTTCGAGGAAGGCCGATTTGGTCAGGCCGCCGAGAAACAATGACTCATCCAGACGAATATCCCATTCACGCAAGGTCCTGATGACCCGCTCGTGGGCCGGTGCAGAACGGGCCGTCACCAACGCCGTGCGGATTGGGCAGGCGTCTTCGGGAAACTCGCGCTGCAGTGCATTGAGCGCGGCCAGGAACCCCTTGAACGGCCCGCCTCGCAGCGGCTCGCGGGCAGCCTGTCGCTCGCGGGCCTGGAAGGCTTCCAGACCGGCGGCCTGATAGACGCGCTCCGATTCATCGGAAAACAGCACCGCATCGCCGTCGAAGGCGATGCGCAGTTCTTCGCTGGCGGCGCGGCTGGCACCGCCCGACAGAATGGTTGCTGCGGCAAACCCGGCGTCCAGGGCGCTGCGTACGTCTTCAGCGTGGGTGGACAAAAACAGATCGCAACCGAATGCCTTGAGATACGGGTAAGGGCTGCGCCCGCCAACGAAGGCCGCGCGTGAGATCGCCAGCCCATAATGATGAATCGAGTTGAACACGCGAAGGCCGGTGTCGGCACTGTTGCGCGAGACCAGGACCACCTCTACCCGGGCCCGGCCCAGGTGCTCGTTGAGGTTCAGCAGTTTTTGCACCAGAGCGAAGGCGTCCCCTGGCGCGAGGACTTCGTCTTCATGCTCGATCTGGTATTGCCGGTAGGCCTCGACACCACTCGACAGGTACACCTTATGGCTTTCGCTCAGGTCGAACAGCGCTCGCGACGAAATCGCCAGCACCAGTTTGTCGTCGATGTTACTTGCCATGCCGCTCCCCCTTACGCCCGTTCAACGGTTATACCGGTCCACGAACGCCAACGCCTGGTACAAGGCTTCGATTTTCGGCAGTCCACACCCGGCCGCTTTCGCCGCCGCCAGTGGCCGGCCGTAGATCGCGTCCAGTTCCAGCGCACGCTTGTGAGAATAATCGTGGTACATGCTCGGCCAGTAGTCGGGCATCTTCTCGGTCATCGTGAACAGATACTCGGCATAGCCCGGCGTGATGTGATGCCCGCAGGCTTGCGCACCGCGGACCACCTCTCCCATCAGTGCCTGGATCAATTCGCGGCTATGATCGTTGGCCATCAACGGTGTGGTACTGGCGCCCAACAGAACCGAAAGACCGTTATACGGTACATTCCACACCAGCTTTTGCCAGCGGGCCAACTGCAGGCACGGCATGGCCTGGGCGTCGATACCGGCGTTGCGAAACAACGTCGCCGCCTCTTCGACGATCACCATGCGTTGCGCCTGATCGGCGCAGGGACCACTGTGGTAACCGACGTTGACCGCGCCGAGCGCCTGGTGGGCGATGACGCCAGGGCCGACACGGTGCACGCAGATCAGGCACAGGCCGCCCAACAGGTGCAACGAATCGGGCAGCAAGGGTCGGAGGTCGTCTTCGACATCCAGGCCGTTCTGCAGCAACAGGACTTTTGCACCATCAGCGGCAGCCTGGGTAATGGCCGGGGCCAGTTCGGCATTGCTGGTGGTCTTGGCGCCTACCAGCAGCCAGTCGCAGGGCGGCATTTCGACGGCCGAGCGATAGGCCTGGGCTGGGTTGAGGCTCAGCGCGCCATGCACCGCGCTGTCGATCTGCAAACCGTTTTCGGCCACGGCACCGAACTCGCTGCGCAGTAAAAAGTGCACGTCATAACCGGCACGCGCCAGCATCACCCCATAGAATCCGCCGATCGCCCCGGTGCCGATCATCCCGATCCGCGGCTTAACGCCTGACTGCATCTTTGCAACTCCTCTGGTAAACGGCCCTGCACACTATCAGCGGGAGCGGCATGGCATGCAATCTCCATTACATCTGCTCACGATTCTGTTGCTGCCCCCTCTTCAAGGCTTTTCCCCAGCCTGTAGGGCATTAAACCGCCCCCAGCCCATTGTCGAGCCACCTCGGAACGCGATAAGGTTCGGCTCCCCGACGCGCTTAACATTCGCTGTGCACCGCCGCGCGGGGATCGCTGGCGGCCGGCACCCGTGACCTGACGAGTAACACGATGGCTGATTTACCGATCAATGACCTTAACGTCGCCTCCAACGAGACCCTCATCACGCCTGACCAGCTCAAGCGCGATATCCCCCTGAGCGACGCTGCCCTGCGCACCGTGACCAAGGGCCGGGAAGTCATTCGCAACATTCTCGACGGCACCGACCATCGCCTGTTCGTGGTCATCGGGCCCTGCTCGATCCATGACATCAAGGCCGCCCACGAATATGCCGAGCGCCTGAAGGTGCTGGCGGCGGAAGTCTCCGACACCTTGTACCTGGTGATGCGGGTGTATTTCGAAAAGCCGCGGACCACCGTCGGCTGGAAAGGCCTGATCAACGACCCGTACCTGGACGACTCCTTCAAGATCCAGGACGGCCTGCACATCGGTCGCCAACTGCTGCTGGACTTGGCGGAAATGGGCCTGCCCACGGCCACCGAAGCCCTGGATCCGATTTCGCCGCAATACTTGCAGGACCTGATCAGTTGGTCGGCCATCGGCGCACGCACCACCGAATCCCAGACTCACCGCGAAATGGCCTCCGGCCTGTCCTCGGCGGTAGGCTTCAAGAATGGTACCGACGGCGGCCTCACCGTAGCGATCAACGCCTTGCAGTCGGTTTCCAGCCCGCACCGTTTCCTGGGCATCAACCAGGAAGGTGGCGTGTCGATCGTCACCACCAAGGGCAACGCCTACGGTCACGTGGTGCTGCGCGGTGGCAACGGCAAGCCGAACTACGACTCGGTCAGCGTCGCGCTGTGTGAACAGGCGCTGAACAAAGCCAAGATCAAGCCGAATATCATGGTCGACTGCAGCCACGCCAACTCCAACAAGGACCCGGCGCTGCAACCGCTGGTGATGGAGAACGTGGCCAACCAGATCCTGGAAGGCAACCAGTCGATTATCGGCCTGATGGTCGAAAGCCACTTGAACTGGGGCTGCCAGGCGATTCCGAAAGACCTCGCCGACTTGCAGTACGGCGTATCCATCACCGATGCCTGCATCGACTGGAGCGCGACCGAGAACACCCTGCGCAGCATGCACGCCAAACTCAAGGACGTGCTGCCAAAGCGTCAACGCAGTTGATCGACCTGCTTCAACGCATAAAAAGCAACGCATAAAAAAACGCCGGGCTTCTCAGTCCGGCGTTTTTATTGGGAATCCGTTTTCTCAGAGCTTCGCCGCGTGCCGCTGGTGACGCTCCATGTAGCGCTCCACGTAGGAGCAGGACGGGATCACCGTGTAGCCCATTTCTTCGGCGTACTGCAGCGCTCTTTCGGTCAACGCCGCCGCGATGCCACGGCCGCGCAAGGCATTGGGCACGAAGGTGCGATAGATATCCAGGGTCTGCTTGCCCAGGTCCATGTAGGTCAGATAGGCACGATGACCGTCCACATTGGTCTCGAACTGATGACCAGCCTGGTCATGGTGGATGGTAACCGCCTCGCTCATCACTACTCCTCGCGGGTCTGAATGCTGACCCCTACCTTACCGATGTTTTTCCGGCGAAGGAACATCTACGCCACCCCGTGCCTTCCTGGTCACCGAGCGCCAAAACCGAACCGCTCAAACCCGAGCACGTCGTGAATAGTAGGCACCAATGACGCAAATGCTCAAGGCACGCCTGTCATCGAAGGGGTAAACCTCGTCGGGTTTATCGATTGAGCGCCATCGTCGCGCTGTAGTCGGTCACGGTGCAATAGCTGAACATCGCCAGTTGTTGAGTCTTGAGACGAGCGCGCGTAGTTAAAGTCACCGCCAATACCAATAAAGATGCCTGGGGCATTTGCACAAAAAATGTACAAAAGTGTAGGTGAATCAATAAACAACGACGTTAGCGAGGGCCGTAAGAGTTCTCCCCCACTGCGGAACTTTTTTTCGTCGACGCGCTCCAGCCAAGGGCTTGGAGCTGTATATTTTTTAAACAGCCCTAAGAAAAGTTGCTCGAAAAAGAATCACCGCCTACAATTTTTTTGCTTCTTGCGCTACGTCAGTTTACTTACTACAAGTAATGGGTAGTATGTACGCCGGCTAACTCCTCAGTCTGGGGAGACAGTCACTAATAGAAAGTCCTTGAAGGGGAAACCGATGAACAACGTTCTGAAATTCTCTGCTCTGGCCCTGGCCGCAGTTCTGGCTACCGGTTGCAGCAGCGCATCGAAAGAAACCGAAGCACGTCTGACTGCTACCGAAGACGCAGCAGCTCGCGCCCAGGCTCGTGCAGACGAAGCCTACCGTAAAGCTGATGAAGCTCTGGCTGCTGCTCAAAAAGCACAACAGACTGCTGACGAAGCTAACGAGCGTGCTCTGCGCATGCTGGAAAAAGCTAGCCGCAAGTAATAGTCCTTCGGGATTGTTACCGAGCCGACCCATTTTTTGGGTCGGCTTTTTAATGCCCGGTGTTTTCCCAGGCAATAAAAAACCCGCCGACATCGCGAAACGTCGGCGGGTTGTTTTGGAGCTTTTTACTGCTGCAAGTCGATCGGCGCACTCGTGACCATCGGTGCCGAAGTATTCGGAACAGCGATTTCCACCGGCAGACCATCTTCAGCCGCCACCACGTCCCGTACCACGTCCCAGTTCATGCGCAGGTTGCTGGTGATGTCTTCGCGCTTGAGCATCGCATTGATCACTGCGGTGTGCTTGTCCACCACCGATGGGTTGCCTTTGTCGTCCAACGGTGTGTGAGCTTCCAGGTACACCTTGCCGCCGCTCAAACCCAGCTTGTAGGGGTCGTTGATGATCCGTACCGACGTGCCCACCGGCACCATGCTGGCCATTTCCAGTACGTTGTTGTTGAACATCCGGAAGCAGCCGTGACTGGTACGCATGCCAATGCCGAACTTCTTGTTCGAACCATGGATCAGGTAGCCCGGGGTGCCCAGGGTGAATTTGAAGGGGCCCAGCGGGTTATCGGGACCAGCCGGCACTACATTGGGCAAGGGGTCGCCGTCGGCGGCGTGTTCGGCCTTGATCGATGCAGGCGGAGTCCAGGTCGGGTTCGGCGTCTTGGCGATGATGCTGGTGTGAGCGATCGGCGATCCCCAGCCCTCACGTCCAATCCCCAGCGGGAAGGTGTAGACCACGTTCCGCCCCTTGGGGAAATAGTAGAGACGGTACTCGGCCAGGTTGATCACGATGCCCTCGCGCGGGCCCGGCGGCAGGATGAAACGAGTCGGCAGCACGATCTCGGTGCCAGCACCCGGCAACCAGGGATCGACCCCCGGGTTGGCGGCGACCATCTCACTGTAGCCCAGGTCATAGGTAGTGCCCAGGTCGGCGAAGGTATCTTCGTACTTGGCCTTGATGACCTGTACCTGGCCAATGATGTCTTCACCCGGCGGTGGCAGTGGCAGCTCCAGGGCGGCAACGGGGCCCGCCATACACAGGGCGGCAAGAGACAGGCAGCGGGCGACGGCAGGCAAGCGCGGCAACATCCGGGAAATCCTTCGCAGATCGAACAGGAGGTATGAAAGCGGCGATTGTACACTGCCACCTGTTATTTCGGGGAGAGCGGTACAGAGGCGTCCGATGCGCAGCATGTCTGGAACTGAAATGAGACCTGTGGGAGCGATTACAACTCGAACCGCAGCTCCGGCCAGATCGGCGAAGTACCGCGCTTTTGCGACTCCAGGATCGCCCGGCACAGCGAGCACAGGCGATGGTCCTGGAAAATCTTGCGATCGACGCTCGACCAGCGCGGTTGGGCCGGCAGCAGGCTGCCACAGAGGGTCCGGTCGGCCGAACCACCGAGCTCCAGCTGCCGGGTCACCAGGTGCACCCGTACTTCCTGGCAGGCGAACAGATCCAGCTGCTCGTCAGGCTCGATCAGTTGGTAGGCAAACAGGGACCAGGCGGGACGCGGCATCGGGGGCTCCAAATCGGGGGCGCCACATTAGCCGAAAGCCCGCCTGTAGAAAAGCGTCAAAGCAGCGGTTTGAGCGTCGGCCAGACATTTTCCAGCAACTTGCCCTGGGCCGCGACGGACGGGTGCAATCCGTCGCCCTGCATCATTGTTGGAATGCCACCGACGTCCTTGAGGAAAAACGGCACCAACGGCACTTTTTTCTCCTCGGCCAGGGTGCTGTAGACCCGGGCAAAGGCATCGGTGTAGCGCCGCCCATAGTTAGGGGGCAGCTGCATGCCCAGCAAAAGCACCTTGGCACCACTCGCGCGGGCACTGTCGATCATCGCTGCAAGGTTTTGTTGCAATTGTGTTGGCGGCTGTCCGCGCAAGCCATCGTTGCCGCCCAGTTCCAGGATCACCACGTCCGGCTTATGGGCTGCAAGCAGCGCCGGCAGCCGCGCCTGGCCTCCCGCGCTGGTGTCGCCACTGATGGAAGCATTGACCACTTTATCGTCAAAACCCTCGGCCTTGAGCCGTTGTTCGAGCAACGACACCCACCCTTGCCGGGTATCCAGGCCGAAAGCCGCGCTGATACTATCGCCAACGATCAGGACTGTACCCGCCGCTGCGCTCTGGGCCATGCACATCAGGGCCAGGCCGGCACTCAAAAACCACACACGCATCGGATTCTCCATGGGCTCAAGCATTCTCACCGCGACGGACCTTAGCAAAGTGGTCTCCAGCGCGGAAGGTGAACTGACCATCCTGCACGAACTCAGCCTGGAACTGAACAAAGGCGACAGCCTGGCCATCGTCGGCGCGTCCGGTTCCGGCAAATCCACCCTCCTGGGCCTGCTGGCCGGCCTTGACCTGCCCAGCGGCGGCGAAGTGACCCTCGCCGGTCAGGCCCTCAGCGCACTGGATGAAGACCAGCGTGCACGGATCCGCGCCGAACATGTCGGTTTCGTCTTCCAGTCGTTCCAGCTGCTCGACAGCCTCAATGCCTTGGAAAACGTCATGCTGCCGCTGGAACTGGACGGCCGCAAGGATGCCCGCGAGCGCGCCACGCAACTGTTGCAGCGCGTTGGCCTGGGGCAGCGCCTGACCCACTCGCCGCGCCAGCTCTCCGGCGGCGAACAGCAACGCGTGGCGATTGCCCGCGCCTTTGCCGCCGAACCCGACGTGCTGTTTGCCGACGAACCCACCGGCAACCTCGACAGCCACACCGGCGAGCGTATCAGCGACCTGCTGTTCGAACTGAACAAGGAACGCGGCACGACCCTGGTACTGGTGACCCATGATGAACGCCTGGCCCACCGCTGCCGGCGCCTGATCCGACTTGAAGCCGGCCAGATGGTCGCCCCCCTGGAGCCTTGATGGCACGCTTGCCGCTGTTGCGCCTGTTCAGTCTCGCTATCCGTCAATTGCTTCGCGATGCCCGCGCCGGGGAATTGCGGGTATTGTTCTTCGCCCTGCTGGTGGCGGTGGCAGCCAGTACCGCCATCGGTTACTTCGGTGCCCGCCTCAACGGCGCGATGATGATGCGCGCCACCGAGTTCCTCGGTGCCGACCTGCTGCTCGAAGGCAGCTCCCCCGCCCGTCCGGAGCAGATCCGCAGCGGCACCGAGCTGGGGCTGGACCACGCTCGGGTGGTGGAGTTTTCCAGTGTCGTGGCCACCGACAATGGCATCCAGCTGTCCAGCGTCAAGGCGGCCGATGACAGCTACCCATTGCGCGGTGAGCTCAAGAGCGCGCCGGCGCCGTTCGCCCCGGAAGAAACCGGCGGACGGCCGAACCCTGGCGAGGCCTGGGTCGAAGCACGGCTGCTGACGGCACTGGACCTGAAGATCGGTGACAGCATCGACGTCGGCAACCAGACCCTGCGCCTGAGCCGCGTGCTGACTTATGAGCCGGATCGCGCCGGCAATTTCTACAGCCTCACCCCGCGGGTGCTGATCAACCTCAAGGACCTGGAGGCCACTGGCGTGGTCCAACCGGGCAGCCGTGTCAGCTATCGCGACCTGTGGCGGGGCCCGGCACCGGCGCTGCAAACCTACCGCGACCTGCTCAAGCCTGGCCTTGAAGCCAATCAGCGCCTGCAGGATGCCCGCGACGGCAACCGGCAGATCGGTGGCGCCCTGGGCAAGGCCGAACGCTACCTGAACATGGCCAGCCTGGTGGCGGTGCTGCTGTCCGGTGTCGCCGTCGCGCTCTCGGCCAACCGTTTTGCCACCCGACGTTTCGATGCCAGCGCGCTGCTGCGTTGCCTGGGCCTGTCACGCCGGGAAACCATGGTGCTGTTCAGCCTGCAATTGACCGTGCTGGGCCTGCTCGCCAGCCTCAGTGGCGCCCTGCTCGGCTGGATTGCCCAACTGGGCCTGTTCGCCCTGCTGCATGACCTGCTGCCCACCGCGGTGCCACCGGGCGGGCTGTTGCCGGCAATCGCCGGGATCGGTACTGGGTTGGTGGCGCTGGCGGGGTTCGCCCTGCCGCCACTGGCGGCGCTGGGCCGGGTACCGCCGTTGCGCGTGCTGCGCCGGGACATGCTGCCGATCCCCTCCAGCTCCTGGGTGATCTACGGTGCCGCCTTGGGTGCCCTGGGCCTGATCATGTGGCGCCTGAGCCTGGACCTGGTCCTCACCTTCGCCTTGCTGGGCGGTGGTGTCGTTGCCGCACTGGTACTCGGCGGCTTGTTGTTGCTGCTGCTTCAGAGCCTGCGGCGCCTGCTGGCCCGCGCCTCCCTGCCCTGGCGGTTGGGTCTGGGCCAATTGCTGCGCCATCCCTTGGCGGCGGCCGGCCAGGCCCTGGCGTTCGGCCTGATCCTGCTGTCCATGGCGTTGATCGCGCTGCTGCGCGGCGAGTTGCTGGACACCTGGCAAAACCAGCTGCCCAAAAACGCGCCGAACTATTTCGCCCTGAACATCCTGCCCAACGACAAGCAGGCCTTCACCGACAAGCTGCTGGAATTGTCCGCGCAATCGGCCCCGCTCTACCCCGTGGTGCCCGGGCGCCTGATCAGCATCAATGGCGAGCCGGCCACGGAGTTCGTCACCAAGGACTCTGCGGGTGACCGGGCGCTGCAACGCGACCTGAGCCTGACCTGGGCCGCGGACCTGCCGCAGGGCAACGTCGTCACCGCAGGGACCTGGTGGCCGCAGCAACCTCCAGACGATGTCCCAGGGGTTTCGGTGGAAGGCAAAGTGGCCGAGAACCTCAAGATCAAGTTGGGCGACCGCCTGGTCTTCAGCGTGGGCGGCGTCAATCGTGAAGCGAAGGTCACCAGCCTGCGGGAAATCAACTGGGACAACTTCCAGCCCAATTTCTTCATGATCTTCCAGCCCGGCACCTTGAAGGATCTGCCGGCCACTTATCTCACCAGCTTCTACCTGGCGCCGGGCCACGACCAACAGATCGTCGACCTGTCCCGAGCCTTTCCGGCGGTGACGATCCTGCAGGTCGAGGCCCTGCTCGAACAGCTGCGCAGCATCCTGGCCCAGGTGACCCTGGCGGTGGAGTATGTGTTGCTGTTTGTGCTGGCGGCGGGAATGGCAGTGCTGTTTTCCGGCCTGCAGGCGACCCTCGACGAACGGATTCGCCAAGGCGCGCTGTTGCGTGCACTGGGTGCCGAACGCCCCTTGCTGGTCAAGGCTCGGCGCATCGAGTTCGGCCTGCTGGGCGCGGTCAGTGGCCTGCTCGCGGCCCTGGGTTCGGAGCTGGTGAGCCTGGTGCTTTATCGGTACGCCTTCGACCTGCCCTGGCATCCACATCCATGGCTGTTGGTATTGCCACTGCTGGGAGCCTTGTTGATCGGCGCGGCCGGGGTGTTTGGCACCCGTCGAGCGCTCAACGCCAGCCCGCTGACAGTATTGCGCGAGGGTTGATAGACTCCCGACTTCGCTCCTACAAGAAGTTGCCATGAGCCGTTATCGCCCACCCCGCACCGCCGGCACCGCGCTGATCACCCCCGAAGGTGAAGCGCGGATGCGCGCCGAATTCCATGAGCTGTGGCATGTGCGCCGCCCCCAGGTGACCCAGGCGGTCAGCGAGGCGGCGGCCCAGGGTGATCGTTCGGAAAATGCCGAATACACCTACGGCAAGAAAATGCTGCGGGAAATCGACAGTCGCGTGCGCTTCCTCACCAAGCGCCTCGAGGCGCTCAAAGTGGTCAGTGAAAAACCCAGCGATCCGAACAAGGTGTACTTCGGCGCCTGGGTGACGGTGGAAGATGAGGATGGCAAGGAATCACGCTATCGCATCGTCGGCCCGGACGAGCTGGACCTGAAACAGAACCTGATCAGCATCGACTCACCGTTGGCACGGGCACTGATTGGCAAGGCCCTGGACGCCGAGGTCAGCGTCCAGACGCCTACGGGAGAGAAGAGGGTCTACATCGTGAACATCGCTTATCCATAGCCTTCAGGCCGGATATCTCAGCGGCGAGTGATCAAGCCCTGCCGCGCGATACGAGTCAGTTGTCGGATCATTTCAGGAGCGTCCGCCACGCTGGGGGACTGGATGACGGCGAGGTCAAAACTGTCATTGGCGAAGCGCGCCAGTGACTCGCCGTCTTCGACAAACTGGATCAGGAAAGCGGCGGGCCCATGGTTACGGCGCGGCCAACCGTCGAGATAGCGCAAGAGCGTTGGCTGGTGAGTACCGCCCAGGAGAATTTTCGGGTTGCGCTGCACAAGGTTCGCCGTGATCGGCGCAAGACGTACAAGGGGACTGGGTGCGTTCATCGTGTCGTGTCTCTGCCTCAAAAGTCTGCATGGCAGGTGAGAGGCAACACCGAACCAGCGCTTTAGCGGTATTTCGAAGCCTTGTCTCCGGCTTCTATCGGCAACTGGATGAGTCACCTGGCGCCCCGCAAGTAGCTGTTTAAATCGGCGCATGAGCGGCATCCTAGAGAAGCTGACCGGCCAGTGTCAAGAATCACCGCCCACAAAAAAGGCCCGTACAAGACGGGCCTCGAATTCAAATCGTGCAATCAATCCGCGATGGCACGATCGACCGACAGCTTCCCCGCGCCCTCGATCAGCACGGCAATACTGCCCGCCAGCAACGTCAGGGCAAACTCATAACCGTTGTTGGCCATGAACAAGCCGTTACCGATGTGCACGGAGAAAATCGCTACCAGCGACAGGAAGGCCAGGCCCAATGCCGCGGGACGCGCGAGCAAACCGATGATCAGCGCCAGCCCGGCGAAAAACTCGGTACCGCCGGCCAGTGTCGCCATCACGTAGCCCGGGGTCAGGCCGATGCTTTCCATCCACTGCGCCGTGCCCGCCAAGCCGTAGCCACCGAACAGGCCGAAGAGTTTCTGCGAGCCGTGGGCGGCGAAAACGATGCCGACAACGATGCGCAAGACCGTCAGGCCGTAGCCGGCGCGGGTAAACAAGACTTTGTTGATCAATGAGCTCATGCGGGTTCATCCCTAGATGTGTGGTTGTTGGTCGCCATATTAATCAAAAAAACTTGTACTAAAAGCGCAAAAAATGCGAGATACCAATCGAATTAATAGATCACTTTCGCAGGGCGACTTTTTGATCTCCAGGCTCCAGCGACTCTCGTTCACGATCGAATGCCAAATAGTACTTATTGACACTATTAACGTAGCTGACGGCGCCCATTCCCACCTGCTCCATGGCAATGCGCTCGACCTGGAAGAACCACTGGTTGGGATTCAGCCCCCGCCGCCGGGCCTCGGCTCGCATGCCTTGGACGCGCTCGGGCCCCATGTTGTAGGCAGCCAGGACGAAGGCCATGCGCTCGCGCTCGTTGAGCTTGGGGCTGGCAAAAAACTTTCGGCGGATGAGGGCCAGGTACTTGGCGCCTGCCAGCACATTGGCATCCAGGTTCTGGATGTTATCGACCCCGACTCGCTGGGCCGCCGCCGGGGTGATCTGCATCAGGCCGGTGGGGCCGCTGCCGCTGCGGGCATTGGGTTGCAGGGCTGATTCCTTGAAGGCCAGGGCCGCCAGGTTGAGCCAGTCCATGCCTTGGGTCTCGGCATGTTTTTGCAGCACCGGGCGCAGTTTTTCCAAGCGCTGGCGATCGGCCCGGGCCAACGGATAGTGGACCTGGTACAAACGACGGTAGATCCGCAGGAATGCCGCATCCTGGTTGGAAGGTACCTTGTAGGTCGCCAGGAATCGATCGATGCTCGCCCGTAGCATGGCGGCGTCACGGCGCACGAACCAATACTCGTCAGCCGGCTCGCCGATCAGTACCTGACGGTCCAGGCGCAGCTTGGGCAGGATCTTGCCCCAACGCTCGGCGATGGGTTGCTCGACGATGGTCAAATGGAAAATCCCGCCCTGGACCATTTCCAGGACATCCTCTACAGCCAGGGTGGGATCGACCCATTCGATCTTCACTGGCGGCAGCTTGAGCAGCGCCAGCTTCTGGTTGATCTGGCTCACCGCATCCCCTGCCGCACTGCCGTTGGGCAGCGCCAGGGTCTTGCCGGAGAGTTGCTCCACCCGCGTGTAGCGTTTCTCGCCCTTGATACCCACGAGCAGCAAAGGCACGTCGGTACGGATCGGATCGCTGGCGCTGACCGCATGACCGGCCTGGGGTTCGAGTAACTCCCCAGGCGCCACGAGGTCGCCCTCCCCGCGTTGCAAGGCGCCGAGCAGTTGGTCCTTGGCCTTGGGAATGATCTTGAGGGTGATTTGCTGGCCATCCCGGGCGTGGCCATTGAGGTACTGTTCGAAGGCACGCAGCCGATGATATTCGACGCCAATGGGTTGCCCCTGGACTTCACCGGAGCTGTTGCGACTCTGGTTGACCAGGACCTTCAACTCCCGACTGCTGCGGATCTGCGCCAGGTCGCGCACCGCACCCGGAGCCACCGCTTGCACCGGGCCGGGCAGCCGCGCTTCGGCCAGCATTGGCAACAACAGCGAACAACACAACAGTAGCAACACCAGGGGACGTGTCATCCACTCTCCGGAAGGAATACTGCGGACCGCCTCCGTGAAAAAACGAGGCTGAGTCGACAGAAACAGAGCGCCTGGGGCGCTGAAAAAGTGCGAAAGACTGGCACAGTGATGGCTTTTATACCAACCCGACGTGTCTCGCGGCCTTAACAGACAGCCTCAACTCTTTGTAGTTCTTGGCTTTTCTTATAAATCTACAGCTCTGATATGCTTTCCGGCCTTTGGGCCGAGGTAGCACCATGCAACTCATCGATATCGGCGTCAACCTGACCAACCCCAGTTTCGCCGACAAACATCAGGTGGTGCTTGAGCGCGCCTATGAATCCGGGGTCTGCCAACTGGTCTTGACCGGTACCAGCATCGAGGGCAGCGAGCAGGCCCTGGAACTGTGCGATCACCTCGACGACACTGGCGAGCGACTGTTTTCCACCGCCGGCATTCACCCCCATAGCGCCAGTGAGTGGACTGCCGACAGCGCCCGGCACCTCAAGGATCTGCTGATGCACAGCCGCGTGCGCGCGGTGGGTGAATGCGGGCTGGATTTCAACCGGGACTTCTCTCCCCGACCGCAACAGGAAAAGGTTCTGGAAGAACACCTCGCGTTGGCCGTCCAGCTGCAATTACCGGTTTTTCTGCACGAACGTGACGCCGACCAACGCTTGCTGGACATCCTCCGGGATTTTCGCGATCAGTTGCCGGCAGCGGTGGTGCACTGCTTTACCGGTGAAAAAAAGGCGCTGTTCAGTTATCTCGACCTGGACCTGCACATCGGCATCACCGGCTGGATCTGCGATGAACGCCGGGGTACGCACCTGCACCCGTTGGTGCGCGAGATACCCCGTGGCCGGCTGATGCTCGAAAGCGACGCGCCGTACCTGCTGCCCCGCACGCTGCGGCCAAAACCCAAGAACGGTCGCAACGAGCCGGCCTACCTGACAGAGGTCCTGCGCGAAGTGGCCTTGCACCGGGGCGAAACCCAGGAAGACCTGGCAGCCCACAGCACCGCGTGCGCCCGGGCGTTTTTCGGATTGCCCATCCTTTCCGAATGAACCCACATCCCCCTGTGGGAGCGGGCTTGCTCGCTCCCACAGGGAGTTTGGTTATCTGTTGGTCCCTATTAAAATCCCCGACACCTATATCGTCTGTTGACCCATATCAAAATCCCGTCACCTGAGTAGCGGCAGAATAATGGCACCTTGCCAATGCTGTTTCCGCTATCAGAGAAGACCTTCCATGGGTGCCTGGCTTAGCAATATCTCGTTGAAATACAAATTCTGGGCGGTCAATGCGGTCGCCTTTGTCACTACCCTGCTGCTGGTGCTCTACGCGGTGCACCTTGAACAGCAGGCGCGCAACCATGCGGCCCAGGCGAACGCCCAGGCCCAGGCCCACATGCTCGCTGCCTGGCCTGCCGGGCAGCCCCTGCCCAAGGCCGAAGGCCTCTTGGCATTGCAGCGCGACCAGGTGCCGGTGTTCAACGAACAACCGTTGCCTTCGCTGGCGCAGGCCGATGGCTGGGTAGACCTCGATGCCGGGTCGCTGCTTGATAACGATCCGCTGCTGGGCGCCCAAGTGATCCGTCGAGGGGACGGTCAACAGCTCGCCGTGCTGGCCCAGGGTGTAAGCCTGGGTCAAGTGTTCGGTGAACGCTTCAGCCAATACGCTGTGGCAGTGTTCGTGCTGATGCTGGCGATGCTGGGCGCATCACAACTGTTGATCCGCTTTTTGCTCAGCCAGCTCAACACGCTCAAAGACGTGATGCTGCACGTGGAGAAAACCGGTGACCTGTCCGCCCGCGTTCCCCTGGCGTGCAGGGACGAAGTGGGTCAGATGGCGGCCGCGTTCAACGCCATGCAGGCCGGTTATCAACGGGTGGTAGACACTGTTGCCAGCACCGCCCGGCAGTTGGACAGTGGTGCGGCGCGCCTGGCATCGAGCATGAACGATGTGCGCCACGGCATGCTGGGCCAGCAAAGCGAAACCGATCAGGCAGCCACGGCGATCAACGAAATGTCCGCCACGGTTTATCACATCGCCCAGCATGCCGGCGCCACCCGCGACCTGTCGAAAACCGCCGACACCCTGGCCGGCAACGGTCACGAAGTGGTTGGCCGGGTGCAACAGTCAATCACCGGGCTGTCTTCGGGTGTGCAGCAGACCGCCGAAATGATCCAGCGCCTGGCCGAAGACAGCCAGAAGATCAACGGCGTGGTCAGCGTGATCCACAGCATTGCCGAACAAACCAATCTGCTGGCCCTGAACGCGGCGATCGAAGCGGCGCGGGCCGGGGAAATGGGCCGAGGATTTGCCGTGGTGGCCGACGAGGTGCGCAACCTGGCCAAGCGGGTACAGACCTCCACGGATGAAATCACCACCATGGTTTCGGCCCTGCAAGCAGGGACCCGGGACGCGGTGGACTTCATGCAGGAGAGTTCGCTCAAGGCCGACGATTGCGTGCAACAGGCCCGCGAGGCCGGCGACGCCCTGGCACAGATCACCGCAGCGGTGGCGCAAATGCGTGAGAGCAACACTCAGATCGCTGTCGCGGCCGAGCAGCAAAGCCACGTCGCCGAGGAAATGAACCGGGCGGTGGTGAGCATTCGCGACGTGACCGAGAACACCGTACGCCAGACCGTGGATTCAGCCACCACCAGCGATGAATTGGCAACGTTGGCGGGCGAGTTGAGCAAGGCGATCGGGCAGTTGAAACTGTAGAGCGCTGGCTTGCCCGACTCCCTGCTGAGGGAATTCCCTCTGTGGGAGCAAGGCTTGCCCGCGATGGAGGCAGCTCGGTTCACCAAAGAACGTATCGCGTCCATCGCGGGCAAGCCTTGCTCCCACAGCCGTGCTCCCACAAACAAGTCCCCTCGCCACAACAGCAAAACTGTATGGCCATCTATCGCTTCGATAGCCAACCGCCATTCGCCGCCCCGCCCGCCCGGACCTATCCTTGGGTCATTCGGTTTCGTTCAAGGAATAGCATCATGGGCAAACGTCACCCCAATCTTCCGGCCTGGCAATGGCGCGCCTACCCTGACAATCATCGCCACCCCACCAACCTGGTGTTGCACCTGATTGCCGTGCCGCTGTTCATCGTCGCGTTTCTGCTGATTGTGTCGGGGGTGTTCAGCTTGAGCCTGGGCGATGTCGCCATCGGCATCATCGGCCTGCTCGCGGCACTCGGCTTGCAGCGTCACGGCCACAGCCTGGAGGCCCAAGCCAGCGAACCGTTCAGCGATCGCAAGGATGCCGTCTCGCGCCTGTTGGTGGAACAGTTCCTGACTTTCCCGCGGTTCTTCCTCAGCGGTGGCTGGTGGCGCGCCTGGCGGGATCGCCACCGTCACAACCACAAGCCTTAGCCGAAGCAAGCCATGCCCGCAGCGGCCTTACCCGAAGATGGTTACCGTCTGCCGGCTCATGGCGATCAAGCGACCATCGGCGCTCCAGAACTTCGCGGCGACATGGCCGTAACCGTCCTGGGCATGCTCGATCTCAGCCAGGTACTTGCACCAGTCCAGTGTCGTGAGTTCCAGCAGCGGCTGGACGAACTCGATGGTCCAGGTGAGCGTACTGCCCGGGGCCATTTGCGAAAGGTGAGGCAACAAGGCCGGCGGCCAGGCATCCACCAAGGCCAGGATATGGCTTTCGTTCAGTGGCTCCTCCTGCACATCGCCGCGCAAACGCACCCAGCCGCCCATGCTCCGGGACTTATTGCCGCTGAACGGCAAGCCTCCAACGCTCCAGCGCATCGCCAGATGCCGCATGAACTCCGGCGTAGCGCCCTTGACGTAGGGCAGTTCCTGGCATTGCTCCACACTTTTGAATTCCGGCGCGGGGTCGGCCTGCACCGCCACCACCGATGAGCGCGATGCGCCGAAACTGCCTTGCACCACGGTCACCACTTGGCCGTTCTGCACTGCGCGTCCGAGCACCTGGCTGACGGCCTTGCCTTCACGCAACACGTCGACTTCGAAGCTGACAGGCACATCGGGTTCGACCGGGCCGACAAAGGTAATCGCCAGCGAGCGCACCGGGCGATCCGCCGGCACCTTGGCACGCATCGCCTCATATTGCAGCGCCGCCACCAGCCCACCAAAACTGGCCCGCCCCTGGCCCCATTCAGGCGCGATGCTCACCGCACCGGGCTGCCGGCGCACGGCATCGATCAAATCGGAAAAGCGCATGACGACCTCGAAAACAGGGAAAAGGATGAAGGGATCTTAACCAGCCTGGGCTGGCGGCACAGGGCTCATTCCGGCCAAAGAGGCTGACAGAAAAGCCGAGGATCTTGAATTGCTCCCCTGTGGGAGCGAGCCTGCTCGCGATGACGGTGGGTCAACTTGCCTATCTATCGACTGATACACCGCTATCGCGGGCAGGCTCGCTCCCACAGGGGGTAAGTGCAAGGTTCAGGATTTTTCGAAGCAACTGGCAATCAACTTGTCGAGCACCTTGTCGGACTTGGCCTCGGCCTTTTCCATCGTGGCGTGCCAGGTAGGCACACAAGATTGCAGATCGGTTTCCTCCCTGGCCCGGACCAGCCATTGCCAGCAATCGTGCCAGTCGCCCAGCGCAGCCTGGGCTGACTTGAGCCGTGGCATGGCGGCTTCAGGCAGGCGGTCGAGTTCAGGGTAGGCTTCGAGGGCGTAGCGAACGCGCTTGATCAGCAGGCGCAACCGGTGACGGTCATGGGCTGGATCGCGCAGGGCTTCGCCGAGTTTCTTCCACTGTTTGTCCAGGCGCTTTTCGATGCGTTTGCGCAAGCCCTTCAGCAGGCCCTCACGCTGGGCGGCGCGAATGAAGCGCGGGAAGGCATCGAGGATCATCAGCAACTGCGCCAATTCAACACTCGCGGCCACGGCGGGATAGGCATCGGCCATTTGCACCTGGCGTCGCCGCGCCGCCTCGGCCTGGCCATGCTGCTCAAGGTAAGCGGCCAGGACTTCCCGGTCGCGCAAGGGCGTGGTCAGGGTGCCCACCGCCGAAGCAGCCGTTTCCAGTTGTTGGACGCCGGGCAACCCGCGCAACGGGCGAAGCAGGCTGCGCAAACGACGTACCGTGGTCCGCAGGTCATGCAGCGCTTCGCTGTCGGTATGGGCATTCAAGCGGGCCTGACAGGCCAACAGGCGGACTTCCAGGCCCAGTATCCGGGCCACCAGCCGATCGATCATGGACGTACTCCGTACGCAGCTTCAAGCGACAAGCCTCAAGCTGCAAGGGAGGATCGCGTCGCCCGCTCCTTCCTTGTAGCTCGCAGCTTAAAGCTTGTCGCTGTTCTTATCGTCCCGCGCGGGATTCGCGGATGTAGAAACGCGCTTTCTCGGCTTTTTTGGTACAGCCTTCGAATGCTTCGAATTGCTGCTGGGTCTTGGCGCCCGTCAGCAGGGACAGGGCCTTGGAGTAGCTGACGGTGCCGGCAAAACCTTCGGCCTTGGCCAGGTCCAGTTCACGCCAGGCGCTGTCGAGTTGGCTGCCACAGCTGTCACGGTAAGCGGTTTTGCCTGCGCAACCGGCCAGGGCCAGAACCATCAGGGATGCCACCAGGGGCAGGCAGATCCGGGCTTTCATCGATTACACCTCAAGTCAGGAAAACAGTCGTGCTGGTAAGACGGTCGCGCCTGGAAAAAGTGCCAAGGCCCGACCGTGTAAATTCAGTGTGGATGAGAATACGCAAATGCCACGCCGGCGTGTCAAAAAACGACGCTTGCGCCACAACGATTGAGCCAAGCTGTCGATAAGTGCATTGTTGAAACCTGTTCGACAAGAGGCCGGGTCATGACAAAACGTGTCGCATTGGTATTGGGCTCCGGTGGTGCCCGGGGCTATGCCCATATCGGGGTGATCGAAGAAATCGAACGACGTGGCTACGACATCGCCTGCGTCGCCGGGTGTTCCATGGGTGCTGTCGTGGGCGGGATCTATGCCGCGGGCAAGCTCAAGGATTATCGCAACTGGATCGAAAGCCTCGATTACCTGGACGTCCTGCGCCTGGTGGACGTCAGCTTCCGCCTCGGAGCGATTCGTGGCGAGAAGGTCTTCGGGCAGATTCGCAAGATCGTCGGTGAACTCAACATCGAAGATTTGCGCATCCCCTATACCGCCGTGGCCACCGACCTGACCAACCAACAGGAAATCTGGTTCCAGGAAGGTTGCCTGCATCAGGCAATGCGCGCTTCGGCGGCGATTCCCAGCCTGTTCACGCCCGTGATGCAAGGCAACCGCATGCTGGTGGATGGCGGCCTGCTCAACCCGTTGCCGATCGTGCCGGTGGTGTCGAGCCACTGCGACCTGATCATCGCGGTCAACCTCAACGCCACCAACCAGAAACAGTATCGATTACCGGTGATCCCACGCCCCGCCGCTTTCAGGCGCCGCTTCGACACCTTGGTCAGCTCCCTGGGTTCGCGCCTGCCGTTTCGCCGCCAGCAGGCCGAACAGTTGTTGCTGCTGGAACAGGAAGCCTTGAAGGCCGAAGCCGCCGACATCAACCCGTGGATCGACTCGGCCGAGCCCGAAGGCCAACAACCGGCTGCCGCGCCAGAAAACGAAGGCGCACCAAAATCCGCCACCGGCTCGTTCATCATCGACAACGTCGGCCCGGCCTCGTTGCTGGACTTGATCAACCAGAGCTTCGAAGTGATGCAGACCTCGCTGGCCCAGTACAAGATCGCCGGTTATCCGCCGGATGTGCTGATCAACGTGCCGAAGCGGGTGTGCCGGTTCTTCGAGTTCTACAAGGCGCCGGAGTTGATCGCATTGGGGCGGGAGATTGCCAGCGATACGCTGGATCGGTATGAGAGTGACCAGAACTGAATCTGTGGTGAGGGGATTTATCCCCGTTGGGCTGCGAAGCAGCCCTAAAACCTGAACCCGCGGTGTGTCAGGTCCAAATCATGTCTGAAGCTTTTTGGGGCCGCTTCGCAGCCCAACGGGGATAAATCCCCTCGCCACAAAAGCGCTTGGCTTAAACCTTGTGATTAAACACCACCCTCCCCCAACAACCGATACCCCACCCCCGCCTCGGTCGCAATGAACCGCGGCCGGGTCGGGTCGTCGGCCAGTTTCTGGCGCAGGTGACCGACCACGATCCGCAGGTAGTGACTGTCTTCGGTGTGGGTCGGGCCCCAGATGTCCTTGAGCAGTTGCTGCTGGGTGATGACCCGCCCCGGATGCCGCGCCAGTTGCGCCAGCACGGCGTACTCCTTGCGGGTCAGGGCCACTTCGGTGCCGTCCAGCAGCACCCGCCGATACGCCAGGTCCACCGTCAGCGGGCCGAACTTCAGCGCAGCTTCCTGTGGCTCGCCCGCCGGAGCCTGGCGCAACAAGGCACGGATGCGGGCAAGGAATTCCTGGATGCCGAACGGCTTGGTCACGTAATCGTTGGCGCCGTTGTCCAGTGCCTCGACCTTCTGTGCTTCGCTGGCCCGCACCGAGAGCACCAGTACCGGCACCGTCGACCATTGGCGAAACTCGCGCAACACCTGTTGGCCATCCATATCCGGCAGGCCCAGGTCGAGTACCAGCAGATCAGGCTTGTTCAACGCCGCTTGGGCAAGCCCTTCAGCGCCGGTACCGGCTTCCAGCACCTTGTAGCCTTGGGAGCTCAGGCTGATGCGCAGGAATTTGCGAATCTGCGGTTCGTCATCGATGACCAAAAGGGTCGCGGTCTGGCTCATGAGGCTCGTTCGTTGCAGTCAGGTGGAAAGGTAAGCAGGTCACAAGCTGCCGGTCACAAAAGAGTATCGCAACCCGGCTCAAGCTTCATCGTCCATGCCCGGTTGTGCCAGCAGGGGCAGGTGCAACGTGATGCAGGTGCCGCGCCCGTCGAGGCCATCGGCCACACTGATGCGCCCGCCATGGGCACCGACCATGCCCTGGCAGATCGCCAAGCCCAGCCCCGTGCCCTGCCCGCCTCGATCACCGCGCGCGGCGGTATAGAACATGTCGAAGATTTTCTCCCGTTCTTGTTCAGGGATCCCTGGCCCCTCGTCGGCCACGGCAAAAAACACTTCGCTGTCGGACGCCCCGGCGCTCAAAAGCAACCGCCCCTGGGTCGGCGAGAATCGCGCGGCGTTCTCCAGCACGTTCACCAGGGCCTGTTCGATCAACGCCGCATGGACATACAGCAGGGGCAATTCAGCGGGCACCTCGACACTGAGCGCCAGCGGCGCCAGCACCGCCCGAAGGCGGTTCAGCGCGCTGCCGACGATGTCGGCCGGGGCCACCCAGTCCCGCGCCAGCTTCAGCGCACCGTGGCCCAGGCGGGTCATGTCCAGGAGATTCTGGATGTAACGATCCAACCGCTCGGCTTCATCGCGGGTGCCTTCGAGCAGTTCGCGACGATCGGCCAGCGGGATGGCCTCCCCCAATGCCAGCAGGCTGTCGATGCTGCCGCGCATGGCCGTCAGCGGCGTGCGCAGATCGTGGGACACTGAAGCCAGCAAAGCACTGCGCAGTTGCTCGGTTTCACCGTGCAGACGCGCGGCTTCCAGATCCTGAGCCAACTGCGCCCGAGCCAACGCCTGGGCCAATGGTTGGCTGAGGGCCGTCAATAAACGCCGACGCTGGCCACTCAGCGGCTTGCCTTCTTTCGGGCAAACGCCCAACAAGGCCAGCGGCCCGCCCTCCGCCGACAACGGCCACCACCACCAACGCCCGGACGGCAGCGTTCCGGTGCCGGCACCGGCCGGTTGATCGTGCTGCCAGGACCAGTCCGCCGCCGCGCGCTCGGCCTCGGTGAACGTCAATGGCTCACCGCTCTCGAGTTTCCAGCCGCCCTGGCTGTCGCGGTTGAGCAGGCACAGTTGCAGGTCGTGCCAACCGTTGAGGTGCTGCGCGGCGGCGCTGATCACCGCCTGGCGGTCGGTGGCGGCGGTGAGTTTGCGCGACAGGTCGAGCAGTTCGCCGGTTTCCTGCTGGGTATCGCGCAGGGCCTGCAACTGGCGACGCTGGCGCGCGGCAAGGTTGCCGGTCAGGGCTGCCATAAGCAGGAAAAACACCAGCGTCAGCACGTCCTCTTCGCGCTGGATGGTGAAAGAAAAATTCGGCGGAATGAACAGGAAGTCATAAGCCAGGAACGACAGCGCTGCGCAGGCCAGCGCCGGGCCGAGGCTGCTGCGTACCGCCACCAGCAACACCGCCATCAGGAACACCAGGGAGATATTGGGCAATGCCAGCAGCCCCGAGATCCCCCAGGCCAATGCGCTGGCCGCCACAGTCGCCAGCAACGCCAGCACATAATCGAACCCGGTCTGGACAGCTGTTGAGTGCACGCGGGCGGGACGCGGTTGCTCATCGCTGTCCAACACGTTGATTTCCAGGCCCCGGGCATCGCGCAGCAGACGCGACGCGAGGCCGCCGCCAAACAGCCGTCGGCGCAGGCGTGGCCGAGACTGGCCTACCAGCACCAGCGTGGCGCGCCGTTCGCTGGCATGCTGGATCAGCGTCCTGGCCACTTCACCGGCCCGCAGCAGCACCACTTCACCACCGAGGCGTTCGGCCAGTTGCTGGGCATTCTGCAAGCGCTGGCGCGAGGCCTCGTCACGGGCGCTACCGTTGTCCACATGCACCAGGCTCCACGGCAGATGTCGACGCTGGGCGACGCGGCTGGCATGACGCACCAGCCGTTCAGCCTGCACGTCGCCGTCCACCCCCACCAGCAAGCGTCCGCGCACCGCCGGCGCCGCCTGCCCCAGTTGTCGGTAGCCCAGGGCCAGGTCGTTGTCGACCTGGGCGGCGGCGGTCTGCATGGCCAGCTCACGCAACGCGGTCAGGTTGGTCTGGGTGAAGAACGCATCGATTGCCGCCCGGGCCTGCTCCGGCACGTAGACCTTGCCATCACGCAGGCGCTCCAGCAGCTCGCGCGGTGGCAGGTCGATCAGCAGCAGCTCATCGGCTTCCTGCAGGACCCAATCCGGCAACGTCTCGCGCACCTGCACGCCGGTGATGCCACGCACTTGGTCGTTGAGGCTTTCCAGATGCTGGACATTGACCGTGGTATAGACATCGATGCCCGCCGCGAGCAGTTCCTGAATGTCCTGCCAGCGTTTGGCATGGCGACTGCCGGGCGCGTTGCTGTGGGCCAGTTCGTCCACCAGGACCAACGTCGGGCGGGCGGCGAGCAAACCGTCGAGGTCCATTTCCTCGAGCATCACGCCGCGATATTCCGAGCGCACCAAAGGCTGCTGCGCCAGGCCGCCGAGCAGCGCTTCGGTTTCACTTCGGCCGTGCGTCTCCACCACCCCGGCGATGACCTTCACGCCTTGACGCAATTGGCTGTGGGCCGCTTGCAACATGGCGTAGGTCTTGCCCACGCCTGGGGCCGCGCCCAGAAAGACCTTGAGCCGGCCACGGTCGTTGCGAGGCAGATTGGCTAACAGTGCGTCGGCGCGGCCGGAATCGCTCATGGCGTGGAAATCTCTTTCAAATATTGATCAAACACCCTGTGGGGAGCCGGACCGGTGGGAGCAAAGCTTGCTCGCGACCAAGGCGATACGGTTCAACTGATGAACGCGTTATCGTTCATCGCGAGCAAGCTTTGCTCCCACAGGCTTTGCTCTCACAGGCGCCACTCCCACAGGTTCTTACAGCTTTTCCAGGGCCAGGTTCAGCGCCAGCACATTCACTACCGGTGGCCCCACCAAGGGTTGCTCGATGTTGTCGTCGAGCAATTGCTGCAAGGTCGAGGACGGCAGGTTGCGTGCGGCGGCGACACGCGCCAGTTGATAGGCAATCGCCGCTGGAGGCAAGTGCGGATCCAGCCCGCTGGCGGAGGTGGTCAGCAATGCCAGCGGCACCGGGCCCTGAGCGGGCACCTGGAGTTTGCGGGCGTCATCGATCACCCGTGTGGCCAGGGCCGGATTGCTCGGGGAAAGATTGCTGGCGCCGCTGGCGACCGTGGCAAAGACACCGGCCGATGGCCGTGGATGAAACCAGGCATCGCCAGTGAAATCCTGGGCGATCAGCGTCGAGCCACGAACCTTGCCGGCGGCATCGACGATCAGGCTGCCGTTGGCCTGGACGGGAAAGGCGACTTGCGCCACGCCGGTGACCACCAATGGATACGCGACACCGGTGATCAGGGTCATCAGCAATAGCAGGCTCAAGGCCGGGCGAATCAGAGTGGACATTTCAAAATCCTCGAATTGAAGTAAATCCTGGGAATCGCCTTGTGGGAGCAAAGCTTGCTCGCGATGCAGACACTTCGATCCCAGGCAAGACCGCGTCATCGTTCATCGCGGGCAAGCCTTGCTCCCACAAATGGTGAACTCAAACCAGGTGCAACGCCGTCAGCAACATATCGATCGCCTTGATCCCCACGAACGGCACCACGATCCCGCCCAGGCCATAGATCAACAGATTGCGCCGCAACAACGCCGCCGCGCTTGCCGCTTGCACTCGCACGCCGCGCAGGGCCAGGGGGATCAGCACGACGATGATCAAGGCATTGAAGACAATGGCCGACACGATCGCGCTCTGCGGGCTGCTCAGGTGCATCACGTTCAACACGCCGAGCTGTGGATAAATCGAGGCGAACAGCGCCGGCAGGATCGCGAAGTACTTGGCGATGTCATTGGCGATGGAAAAGGTGGTCAGCGCCCCACGGGTCACCAGCAATTCCTTGCCGATCTGCACCACATCCAGCAGTTTGGTCGGGTCGCTGTCGAGATCGACCATGTTGGCCGCTTCCCGCGCGGCCTGGGTGCCGTCGTTCATCGCCATGCCGACATCGGCCTGGGCCAGGGCCGGGGCGTCGTTGGCACCATCGCCGCACATCGCCACCAGCCGACCGTCATTTTGCTCATGACGGATGCGCGCCAGTTTTTTCTCCGGCGTGGCTTCTGCCAGTACGTCGTCGACACCCGCCTCGGCGGCAATCGCCGCGGCGGTCAACGGGTTGTCACCGGTGACCATCACCGTGCGAATCCCCAGCTTGCGCAGCTCGGCGAAACGCTCGCGGATGCCGGGCTTGACCACGTCCTTGAGGTGAATGGCCCCCAGCAGCCTGCCGTCTACGCACACCAGCAACGGGGTACCGCCGCTCTGGGCGATCTTGTCGACCTCCCGCGCCAGGGCCGACGGCAACTCATTGCGGGCGTGGCCGATGAAATCCAGCAACGAGTCCACGGCGCCCTTGCGGTAGATGCGACCCTGATAGTCGACCCCGGACAAACGGGTTTCGGCACTGAACGGCACGGCCACCAACGCTTCGACGCCGGGCTCAGGCTGTGGATGCAAACCACGCAGGTATTCGACGATGGACTTGCCCTCGGCCGTGTCGTCAGCCAGCGAGGCGAACAACGCGCCTTCGGCCAGTTCCTTGGCACTCACACCGGGGGCGGCATAGACCGCCGTACAACGACGGTTGCCAAAGGTGATGGTGCCGGTCTTGTCCAGCATCAGCACATGCACATCCCCCGCCGCCTCGACCGCACGGCCGGATTTGGCGATTACGTTCAGGCGCACCAACCGGTCCATCCCGGCGATGCCGATGGCCGACAGCAGCCCGCCGATGGTAGTGGGAATCAAGGTGACCAGCAGCGCCACCAGAAACACCAGCGGCAGGCTGGCGTTGGCGAAATGGGCGAACGGTTGCAGCGTCACCACCACCAACAGGAAGATCAGCGTCAGGCCGATCAGCAGGATATCCAGCGCCACCTCGTTCGGGGTTTTCTGGCGCTTGGCGCCTTCGACCAAGGCGATCATGCGGTCCAGGGTGGACTCGCCGGGATTGCTGGTGATGCGCACCAGCAGCCAGTCGGAGACCAGCCGTGTATTACCGGTGACGGCCGAACGATCACCGCCAGACTCGCGGATGACCGGCGCCGATTCGCCAGTGATCGCCGCCTCGTTGACCGCGGCGATGCCTTCGATCACTTCGCCGTCGCCGGGGATCATGTCGCCGGCCTCGACGCGCACCACATCGCCCTTGCGCAGACGGGTGGCGGGAATCATTTCAAACCCACTGGCGGTCTGGCGACGTGCCTGGAGGCCTTCGCTGCCGGCCTTGAGACTGTCGGCCCGGGCTTTGCCGCGGCCTTCGGCCAACGCTTCGGCGAAGTTGGCAAACAGCACGGTGAACCATAGCCACAGGGCAATTTGCGCAGCAACGAACGTCGGCACGGCGCTGTCGGGGATGAAGCACAACACGGTGGTGAGGATCGCGGTCAGCTCCACCACCAGCATCACCGGCGCGCGGTGCAACTGACGTGGATCGAGCTTGACGAAGGCTTGTACCAACGCTGGCCGCCAAAGGGCCGACAGGTGGGTCTTCGGTTGTTCCGGCGCCTTGACAGCGACGGCTTTGCTCATCGGCATATTCATCATCAGGTCCTCAGAAGCCCATGCTCAGGTGTTCGGCAATCGGCCCCAGCGCCAGGGTCGGCAGGAAGGTCAAGCCACCCACCAGCACAATGGTCACGGTCAACAGGGTCACGAACAGCGGGCCGTGGGTTGGAAAGCTGTTCTGACCAATCGGCGCGGTCTTCTTCAAGGCCAGGCTGCCGGCCAACGCCAGCACCGGCAGGATGTAACCGAACCGACCAATCAACATGCCCAGGCCCAGCACCAGGTTGTGGAAGGGTGTGTTGGCGCCGAAACCACCGAATGCCGAACCGTTGTTCGCCCCCGCCGAGGTGTAGGCGTACAACAACTGGCTGAAACCGTGAGCACCCGGATTACTCACGGCAGCGGCCGGCCCGGGCAGGCTCGCGGCGACGGCACCCAGCACCAGCACACTCACGGGCATCACCAGCAGGGTTGCCACCAGCAGTTGCACCTCCCGGGCGCCGAGCTTCTTGCCCAGGTATTCAGGGGTGCGACCGATCATCAGGCCGGCCAGGAACACCGCGATCAGCACGTTCAGCAACATGCCGTAGAGCCCGGTGCCGACACCGCCAAAGATCACTTCGCCGACCATCATATTCACCAGTGACACCATGCCACTGAGCGGGTTGAGGCTGTCGTGCATGGCGTTGACCGAGCCATTGGACGCTGCCGTGGTGGTCACCGACCAGAGCACCGTGGCGGTGGTGCCGAAGCGCGTTTCCTTGCCTTCCAGCGGTGCGGTTTGCTCGACGGCCGCGTCATTCAGGGCCGGGTTGGGTTGGTATTCGGCCCACAGTGACGTGGCGCCGCCGATCAGGAACAGGGCAAGCATGCAAGCGATGATCGCCCGGCTCTGGCGCAGGTCCTTGACGTAATGGCCGAAGGTGAACACCAGCGCGACGGGAATCAGGATGATCGAGGCGAGTTCAAACAGATTGCTCCAGGCCGTCGGGTTCTCGAACGGGTGCGCCGAGTTGACGCCGAAGAAACCGCCGCCGTTGGTGCCCAACTGCTTGATCGCGATCTGGCTGGCGGCCGGGCCCAGTGGGATGACCTGGTCGGCGCCCTGCATCGTGACGCTGTGCACGTAGTGCGCAAAGGTCTGCGGTACGCCCTGCCAGACCAGGAACAACGCCAGCAGCAGGCACAGCGGCAGCAGCCCGTAGAGGGTGGCGCGGGTCATGTCGACCCAGAAGTTACCCAGCGTCGCGGCGGACTTGCGTCCGATTCCGCGACAAAGCGCCACGAGCACCGCCAGGCCGGTGGCGGCGCTGACAAAGTTCTGCACGGTCAGGCCGACCATCTGGCTCAGGTAGCTCAGGGACGCTTCACCGCTGTAGGACTGCCAGTTGGTGTTGGTCATGAAACTCACGGCCGTGTTGAAGGCCTGGGTCCATTCCATGCCGGGCAGTTGCTCGGTATTGAGGGGCAGATATCCTTGCAGCAGGAGAATCGCAAACAGCAATACAAAACCCGCCAGGTTGAACGCGAGCAAGGCCAGGGTGTATTTCTGCCAGCTCTGCTCAGCAGTGGGATCGACTCCCGCCAGGCGATAGCAACCGCGCTCCACCGGGCCGAGGATCGGTGAAAGCCAAGTGCGCTGGCCTTCCATCACCCAATAGTAAAAACGCCCCAGGAACGGTGCCGGAATCAGCACCAGGGCGAAAAAGGCGAGGATCAGCCCGTAGTCATAACCGTGCATAGCCGCTCCTAGTTCCGATCTGCGCGCAACAGCGCAACCAGCAGATAAATGAACAGCGCCACTGCCAGCAGCAGCGACACCCCGTCCAGAACATTCATGGGATTTCTCCGTGGTACGGCGTCGTGCCGTGTGTGGAGTGATTGTCGGCAGGGAGGCTGTAAAGGAACGAGATCGAGAGAGGGGGTTGGGGATAAAGAATCTGTAAAAAATGAACTTATGGCGTTGTTATGGCGGCGATCGGAAGGGCCTCTTCGCGAGCAAGCCCGCTCCCACGCTGGACTTGCGGTGAGCAGTCGATTTCATGCACACCACAAATCCAGTGTGAGAGCGGGCTTGCTCGCGAAGGCGGCATCATCAGCGCCAACGCCCTCAACTGGCGCACAACAGGGGCACATCAAGCAAGGAACATCCCCGATACGACACGATTTCACCCATTACGACCGCCCTCGCCACACTGGCACGCCCACTGCACTGCCCTCTTCCAGCGCTTTTGCTATGGATCGAGGGGAGCCACCGATGAACACACAACTCAAACCCACCCTGGGCACCCTGCATTTATGGGGCATTGCCGTCGGCCTGGTGATTTCCGGCGAATATTTCGGCTGGAGCTACGGCTGGGGCGTGGCCGGGACACTGGGGTTCCTGGTGACGTCCTTCATGGTGGCGGCCATGTACACCTGTTTCATCTTCAGCTTCACCGAACTGACCACCGCCATTCCCCATGCCGGCGGACCGTTTGCCTACAGCCGACGGGCCTTTGGTGAAAAAGGCGGGTTGATCGCCGGGCTGGCGACGCTGATCGAATTCGTCTTCGCCCCGCCGGCCATTGCCCTGGCCATCGGCGCCTACCTGAACGTGCAGTTCCCGGCCCTGGACCCGAAACACGCGGCGGTCGGAGCCTATATCGTGTTCATGGGCCTGAACATCCTCGGGGTCAAATTGGCCGCGACGTTCGAGTTGATTGTCTGCGTACTGGCGGTGGCCGAGCTGCTGGTGTTCATGGGCGTCGTGGCCCCGGCGTTCAGCTTCAGCAGCTTCGCCCTGAACGGCTGGGCCGGTTCCGATACGTTCGGCGCGCCGGCCATCGCCGGAATGTTCGCCGCGATCCCCTTCGCGATCTGGTTCTTCCTGGCCATCGAAGGCGCGGCCATGGCCGCCGAAGAAGCCAAGGACCCGAAACGCACGATTCCCAAGGCCTACATCAGCGGCATCCTGACCCTGGTGGTCCTGGCCATGGGCGTGATGTTCTTCGCTGGCGGCGTTGGCGACTGGCGCACCCTGTCGAACATCAACGATCCGCTGCCCCAAGCCATGAAAACCGTAGTCGGCGAAAGCTCCGGCTGGTTGCACATGCTGGTGTGGATCGGCCTGTTCGGCCTGGTGGCGAGTTTCCACGGCATTATTCTTGGCTATTCGCGGCAATTTTTCGCCCTGGCCCGCGCCGGCTACCTGCCCGCCTCCCTCGCCAAACTGTCCCGTTTCCAGACCCCACACCGGGCCATCATCGCCGGTGGGCTGATCGGCATCGCAGCGATCTACAGCGACGGCCTGATCAACCTCGGCGGCATGACCCTGACCGCGGCGATGATCACCATGGCCGTGTTCGGCGCCATCGTCATGTACATCATGAGCATGCTCAGCCTGTTCAAACTGCGTAAAACCGAACCCAACCTGGAACGCACTTTCCGCGCACCGGGTTATCCGCTTGTACCCGGCGTCGCCCTGGTATTGGCCGTGGTTTGCCTGGTGGCGATGGCCTGGTTCAACGCCTTGATCGGGCTGATCTTCCTCGGCTTCATGGTGGTGGGTTTCGTCTACTTCATCCTCACCGCACAACTGCGTGCAGACGCTCCCGCCGACGCGATGCTGACCGGGCTTTGAGGTGAACCCGGCCGAACGGGCGTAGTATTGAACCACTGCGAACAACCTTCGCTCATAAGTGGTAGGTGCGATGGATCGGCGAAATGTTCGTCCGTCCATCGCCCCCTCAAGGAGAGCCCTATGCCCTGGTATGCCTGGTTGATTCTGATTGTTGCAATCGGCTCGATCGTTGGTGGTCTGATGATGCTGCGCGACACCGCCACCAAGGTCGAACTGACGGATGAACAGCGCAAGCGTGTTGCCGAGCGCAACGCGGAAATGGATGCGAAGGAGGCCAAGGATCGTTGAGCTATTACCTGTCCCGGCTACATAGTGCTTTTGTGGCGAGGGAGCTTGCTCCCGCTGGGGCGCGAAGCGGCCCTAAACCTGCTGGCGCGGAGTGTCAGGCTAATCGGGTTTTAGCCGTTGGGGCTGCTACGCAGCCCAGCGGGAGCAAGCTCCCTCGCCACAAAAAGCCCGCGCCTTCGGCTTCACTTTTCCCAATCCGCCTTAGCGATATGCAAGCCATGCAACCCCTTGTACGTCGCCCGCTCAGGCTGGCTCCAGCCTTGCAGCAATGATTCCTCCAGCCGATAGATCTCCACTCCCAGCGGACGACAGACGCTGAGTGGATCCTGTGCATCCGGCCCCCCACATCGCCAACGACAGGTCACCACCCGGGCAGGTGGACAGGGCACACAACAGATCAATCTCGGCAAAGAATTCCAGGTAATCACCCTTCTGCGCCGGACAGGCCTTCATGAAGTACATGTCGTCATGATTGAGCCCCGTGCACTGGAAAATATTCAGTACGTCGTGCACATCGAACTCCGTCAGGCCGTGGGGCAGCACCGCGCGGGTCAGGTTCGAGTGGCAATGATGGTGGAAATCCTCCCCGGTGAGCATCCGGTTCACATACGGATCACAGCGCGTGCCCAGCAGATCGTGCAATCGTCCGCCATGCTCATCGATGCCGTAGCCGGCCAGACTGTCATCGGTGATGGTCACTAATGGCCGCAGGAATGGCAGGTTCGACCACAACCGATCATGGGTGCTGACATGGGCACCCTGAAGTTGGCGCGTACGCGCCGCCCACAGACGTTCCCGCGGGTCATGGGCGTTCCAGACGTTGAAGTCTCCCACCTGCGGGCCCACCGGTGTGGTGACGCGGAATACATGCCCGGCCGGTACGTGCCAGGCGCGGCCGGTACGGATCGGCACTTCGAACTGCTCAATCAGCGTGCGCTTGTCCTGCTGGGTGCGGATGCGGTCGTAGAAGGGTTTGTCCACGTGTAGGGCTGAGCCTTTGCTGACCTGGTAGGCGGCTGGGTAGTCTTTGTACATGGCGCGGATCCTTGATCAGTGGTGAGGGGTGGGCGTCAGCAACTGCAAAAGCAGTTGCTCGGAATCGTCGAGGTAAAGGCTCATGGCTTCGTGAGCCGCAAGCTTGTCGCCTTCGGCCAGCCAATCATGGATACGTCGATCACGGGCCAGCCACGGTGCCTGGAAACGCGCCTCATCAGGCGCAGAGCTAAATACCAGACGTAGTTGTGCGACCACATTGGTGAAAAACTCATCCAGCAGCGGGCTGCGCATCAATCCAACGATGTGCTGATGAAAGGCCAGGCCATGGGTACCGACCGAACGCCAGTCCTCACGCTCGCGAGCCAAATCCGCAGCCTCGAGGGCTTCGAGCATCCGGTCGGATTGATACTCACGCAATGGTTGGCTGCCCAGGATGGCTTGCAGTTCCAGGGTGCGACGGACCTTGAACAGATCTCGCACGTCATCGACACCTAACCTGCGGACCATCACTCCTTTGTTGCGCACGTAACGGGTCAACCCTTCCTGGCCCAGGCGGTGTAACGCTTCGCGGATGGTGTTGCGCGAGGCGTTGTAGGCCGAGACCAGGTTGTTCTCCACCAATGCCATGCCTGGCAGCAGGCGACCGTTGATGATGTCGGCGCGCAGCTCCAAGGTAATGTGGTCAGCGAGGGAGAGTGTGTTGATCATGAAAGGGAAACCTCAGATTGTTGAACAATCGATTGGCTGTAGATAATCATTATTTGTGCCAAAGGGAGACGCTCGCAGAATTCGTCCAGGATTTGCATCCACCAGAAAGCAAAAAGGCCAGTCAATTCGACCGGCCTCCTTCAATCACAAACTCAATTCACTTCCAGCTTGTCACGGTTCCTGTCGAGAATCGCCTTGCCGATTCCCTTGACCTCCAATAATTCTTCTACCGAAGAGAACGGCCCATTACTCTCCCGATACGCAACAATCGCTTCGGCCTTGCCCTTGCCTATCCCTGACAGCTCGCGCTGCAGAGTTGCAGCATCCGCCCCGTTCAAATCGACCTTGGTACTCTGCGTTTTGGCTGGCTGCTCCACGGCCTGGGGCGTAACGACCGACTCGGGTTTGACCGCAGGGGCAGCGATAGCAGCAATCGAGGCGCTGGTGAGGAAGGCAAAAACCAGAGAATAGAAATAGCCTGTACGCATAAATGACGCTCCATGACATCGTTAAGAGAGAAGCAGCTTTTCCGAAGCTGCTTCTCAAACTTAGGCGATGAAGTGTCGCTGTCAAAAATGTGTACGTTACAGCATATGTAACAATCAGGGTTCGAGGCGGCGTTGCTGGTAGATCCAGTCGACAATCTCGCCGTCCGGGGCGTAACCACTGACCGTGTCCCGAAGCAGCTGGCGGACCCTGGTGTAGTCATCGTGCTCAATGGCGGCCAGTAACTCGGCCAGCTTGATCTTAAGCGCATCCCAAGACAGATGGTCCTCGTTGGCACTCATGATCATTGGGTGCTGCGTGGCGACGACGTTGTCGCCAATCAGCAACTCCTCGTAAAGCTTCTCGCCTGGGCGCAGGCCGGTGAACTCGATTGAAATGTCTCCGTGGGGGTTCTTATCCGAACGGACACTCAAGCCAGACAGATGAATCATCTTTTCCGCCAGCTCGACAATCTTTACCGGTTCGCCCATATCCAGCACAAAAACGTCTCCGCCCAACCCCATAGAACCCGCCTGAATCACCAACTGAGCGGCCTCGGGGATGGTCATGAAGTAACGCGTGATTTTTGGATGCGTGACGGTCAACGGCCCGCCGGATTTGATCTGTTTGTGGAACAGTGGAATAACCGAACCGGATGAACCCAACACATTGCCGAACCGGACCATGGTGAAGCGGGTTTTATTGACCCTTGAGACGTTGGCCTTATCGCCAAATAACACGGGGGCCAGCTCGCGACTAAGGGCCTGCAAGGTCAGTTCTGCAAGCCGCTTGGTACTACCCATTACATTGGTCGGGCGCACCGCTTTATCCGTGGAGATCAGCACGAAGTTCGACACACCAGACTGCAACGCAGCCTGTGCCGTATTCAACGTACCGATCACATTGTTCAGGACGCCTTCGGCGATATTGTGCTCGACCATCGGCACATGTTTGTAGGCCGCGGCGTGATAGACCGTGTCGACATTCCAGGTCTTCATCACGTCCAGCAGTTTGTCCTGGTCTCGTACCGATCCAAGGATAGGCAGCAACCGAACCGACAACGACTCCCGATTAACTCGAGGTTCAAGTTCAGACAGAATGCTATAGAGATTGAATTCACTATGCTCATACAGCAGCAAGGTAGTCGGTTTCAGTGCCAGGATTTGTCGACAAAGCTCGGAGCCAATCGAACCACCGGCTCCAGTGACCAGAACCGACTGGCCAGTAATGCAATGCTCCAACAGATCAGGTTGCGCGGGAACCGGATCGCGCCCGAGAAGGTCCGCGATGTCCACTTCCTGGATGTCGTCGACCTTGACTCTGCCGCTGGCCAGGTCCATGAACCCGGGAACGCTGCGGACATGCAGCGGAAAGCCTTCAAGCAACGTCAATATCTCCCGACGGCGCCCACGTGAAGAGGAAGGCACCGCCAGCAGAATTTCCTGCGCACCGGTTGTATCGATCATTTTCTGGATATGCTTGGGCGCGTAGACGTGTAGCCCAGCGATCACGCGGTCCGCGATGCTGTTGTCATCATCAATGAATGCCACCGGCCGCATCACCCGCCCCATGCGTAGCGCAGCCACGAGCTGGTTACCTGCGGCCCCGGCACCATAAATAGCAACCTTGGGCAGTCCGTCATCCCGGTTGGTAAACGGTACATGCTGGGCTGCGGTAAACCAGTCCCCCAGGAAGTACTGCCGCATCATCAGGCGCAAGCCGCCAATCATGATCAGGCTCAACCACCAATAATTGAAAATAATGGAGCGTGGCACCACGGTTTTATGGTTGCTGTACCAATACACCAAAAGCGCCAACAACAAAGCTGAAAGACTGACCGCCTTGCAAATAGTAATCAGCGCATCGTTGCCAAAATAACGCATGACAGCGCGGTACATCCCAAAGCGAATGAAAATTGGAATAGCGATCAGCGGAGCGGATACGAAAAGCCACAGATGTGTTTCGATTGGGCTGGCTAACGCCTCGACACCCAGTCGAACGACAAATGCCAGCCACAAGGCGAACCAAACCAAAACCACATCGGTGGCTACTTGGATTGCTCGCTTGTGGCGTCTTGGCAGCCCCAACAGAGCCGATCTTATTTTATCCATAACCTCTTCACGCACCTTGGTCAGCTCCTAAAACAATGCATCCCTATACAGCACGCAATTATATTTCCGTCTCTTAGACAACCGATAAGGAAAAACCGCGAACCTTACCCTGAAATCAGGGCTTCTCCAGCTCACCAGCATGAAACCTGACGGCAAGCAGCACCAACGGAACATAAGCCACTATCAAAGCCAACACGCCATCCATGTGCCACAAAACGACACATGCCGCCAGAGGCAGAAGCCAGAACAGGTTAATCACCGCCACCGCCACGGTTACCGGCAAATGACGGCCATACTGACGCGAAGCGAATTGGTACGCATGACTGCGGTGGGCTTCATACACCTTATCGCCTCGTAACAAGCGTCGTATCAAGGTGACGGTTGCATCGACGATGAACACACCCAACAAAACTAGCCAGACCCAAAGCAGCTTGGGTGAAGTCCAAGCTGCCTGCAACGAAAACAGACCAAGGATGATGCCGAGGAATCCGCTTCCTGCGTCCCCCATAAAAATTCGTGCGGGAGGGAAATTCCAGTAAAGAAACCCTCCCACTGCCATTGCGAGTACCAGTGGCGCCGCAATCAAGCTATCAAAGCCCCCCAACCAGTAAAGCAGACAAGCCCCGAGGCAAGCGCAAATTGCCTCGACGCTGGCGATACCGTCGATACCGTCCATGAAGTTGTAGAGGTTGAGCATCCAGACCAGGTAGAAGACTGCCAGGGCGTGCCCAAACCAAGCTAATTCAAGTTCAAGACCAAACAAGCTGATTGCCGGCAGACCGCCCAACCAATACAACGCCCAAATCGACGCCGCGAAATGACCGAGCAACCGCCAGCGGGCAGCGATGTGACCATGATCGTCCAAGAATCCCAGCACAGCGATCCCAGAGCCCGCTCCAAGCATTGCCCACATGGCTGACCAAGGCAGAACGCCGGTAGTTGCTAGTATGGGCAAGGCCAACAGGAAGCTTAGGACGATCGCCACGCCGCCACCACGAGGGGTGGGGACTGTATGTGAGCTACGGGCGTTGGGGATGTCGATGATACTTCGGACGAGGGCATATCTACGCAATGCACCGGTCAAGAGGAGTGACAGCGCAGCCGCGAGAGGAATTATTAACCAAGGAGACATAGAATAAACAGTTTCCATTATAGAAAGAGGAAGCTTAACGAGCGCGAGAAAAATAATCTTTCCCAGCCCTGAATAACGCTTCGTCTGGAGCTATCGAGGGTGTCCATCCCAAAAGGCTACGGGCTTTATTCGAGTCAACCACAAGGGAGCCATAAAGCTGATCGTATGTCGTTTCACGCCCGATTAATCGAGCAACCTTACTAATCAACCCATCAGGCACAGGAAACAATCTCGCCTCATGCCCCATTCCCTTTGCGAGACAGCGAATAATTTGAGGAGTCGACACATCAACCCCATCAGACGCGAGAAAGGTTTGATTGGCAGCCGCCGGATGCTCAACGCATAGAGACACCAGATCAACCAGATTGTCCAAAGCAATAATGCTACGCCTATTTTCTACCCCCCGAAAAGGAAGTGGCAACCCACTGGCCACTAACTTCAACAAGGCCTGAAAATTTCCTGGCGCATGCCCGGCATAAATCAATGGTGGACGAATAACAACCAGCTCCATACCATTTTTTATCGAAATACTCTTTAGCCCGTTTTCTGCTTCCAATTTTGAAAGTGCATAATCGGCATGGGGCATTAATGGAGAGAGCTCATCCAAAGGCGTCCCTGTCGTATTCGCTCCATGAACGCCGATTGAACTGATAAAAACGAATCGCTTCACACCTGCGTCGTGGGCTTGTCGCGCCAAATTGAGACTCGCCTCAACGTTTACCTTCCTAAACTCCAACAAAGGATTTTCACATTTGTCATTTAATTTATGAGCTCGACCAGCAACATGCACAACGCAATCAACACCCTGTAAAACATCGGCCCACGCAGTATCACCCGAAAGATCACCGACACCGATCGTCTGGGAACCGTCCGAAGCAAGTTGCGGCAAACGGGATACCGCTACAACGGAATAGGTAGAGCCGAGAACCGCATGTAACCTGCTCCCGACAAAACCCGTACTACCTGTAAGTAGAATCCGTTTAGTTGGTCTCATTTTTTTAGATAGCTCGCCAATTTGAACGGAACCTTCATAGCAACCAGTAAAATATTGGTATAAATGCCATTTTCCCGGCAAGCCCTGACAATTTCGAGATTTTGGTGAATTCGCCACCAAAAACCCGTTGTACTTATTCCGCCGTCCCGCATCTTAACCATGACCGCATCGTGCCTTACCATTCTTACATTTTTTGGAAAAAACCGTGCCATCAGTTCGAAATCAGCGGAAACGCGATAGCCCAACTTATAATCACCGAACCGCTGAAAAAGCTCGCGCCGCGCATAAAAAGTCGGATGAGGAATCATAAAACCAAAACGAATTTTCCACGGAGAAAAACCTGCTGAAGAATATTTTCGGATAACAACCTCAGTCTGCTTACGCTGTACAAAAACGAGATCTGCGTAAGTAGCATCCGCGCCAGGGTTATTTTGCAAGTGCGTAACCAGATCTTGGATGACGTGATCCCCAGCAAAAAAGTCATCCGAGTTCAAGATACCAACATAATCACCTGTTGCGGCCCTGACACCCTTATTCATGGCATCATATATGCCCTTATCCGGCTCACTTATCACCTTGGCAATCCGACCATCATACTCGGATATTACATCCAGAGTTCCATCTTTCGAGGCGCCATCCACGATAATGTATTCGATATTTTTATATTGCTGCGCAAGAACAGACTCAATGGTATCTCTAATTGTGTCAACACCATTATAACAAACAGTAATTATCGAGATTTTCAACGCAACCTAACTCCGACCATATATATCTTCAAACCGGACAATATCATCCTCGCCCAAATAAGTACCTGATTGAACCTCAATCAACTCTAACGGTATCACGCCTGGGTTTTCCAACGCGTGGACCTGGCCCACAGGGATATAAGTAGACTGGTTTTCCGTTACGAGATAGCTCTTATCACCATTGGTTACACGTGCAGTGCCGCTCACAACTATCCAATGTTCTGCACGATGGTGGTGCATTTGTACCGATAGCTTCGCGCCGGGATTAACTGTAATGCGTTTAACTTGATAACGCGGGCCATTATCTATGCAGTCATAAACGCCCCATGGACGATAAACTTCACGATGATTTGCATATTCAGTGCGTTTACAATTTTTCAGTTGGTCGACTATTTTTTTTACGTCTTGGACGTCACCCTTATGCGCAACGAGCACCGCGTCCTTGGTTTCAACAATCACAAGATCATCAACGCCGATGGTTGCGACAAGTCGATGAGTGGCATGTACATAGCTACTACTTGTACGTTCAGTCAGCACATCGCCTTTGAGCACATTACCATCGGCATCCTTGTCAGCAGTGTCCCATAGCGCCGTCCACGACCCCACGTCACTCCATCCAGCATCAAGCGGTACCATTACCGCATCGGACGTACGTTCCATCACCGCGTAGTCAACTGAGTTCTCCGGGCAAGCCCCGAACGTCTGGGCGTCGACACGGGTGAAATGCATATCCTGCCGGGCACTTGCAAAAGAGGCACGGCAAGCATGGAGAATATTCGGCGCAAAACGCCCCAACTCCTCCAGATAACGGCTTGCTCGAAACATGAACATGCCGCTATTCCAAAAGTATTGGCCGCTGTCCAAGTATCTTTGGGCAGTAGCTGAGTCGGGCTTTTCCACGAACCGGCTGACAACGTAACCGCCAAGAGCCAGTTCCTTTCCCCTTTCCAGATAGCCAAAACCGGTTTCTGGATGAGTAGGCAACACCGCGAACGTCACCAATTTACCCGATTCAGCCAGTGTCAAAGCATGGCCAATACTGGCGTGGAACGCTTCAATATCTTGAATGAGATGATCGGCAGCAAGAACCAGCAGAATCGGATCATCTCCGCCAGCAGTCGCTTGCAATGCTGCGAGCGCAATAGCCGGTGCAGTATTGCGCCCTACCGGTTCAAGCAAAATCCGGGCTTCCTCCATGTCAAGCTGTCGCAATTGCTCTGCCGCAAGGAATCTCTGCTGTTCATTGCAGATCAGTATCGGCAGATGATGATCAAGCCCCTCCAGCCGCTTGATTGTCGACTGAAGCAGCGATTGCTCGGCATCAATCAACGGCAGAAATTGCTTGGGATTGAGCTGGCGAGACAATGGCCAGAGGCGAGACCCCGAGCCGCCAGCCATGATTACTGGAAGAAACATACAAAATCGTCCTTTGCAGCTATCGAGTTGCCATTAAATTCTTTTTATTCATAGGCTTATTTACATCAATAGCCTGATAAATCCAGTCTGCAGTGCATTAATCCCTGGCTTCCAACCGATGCTCTACAAACCAGCGATAAGCATCGCCCAGCCCGTCTTCCAGATCTATGGTGGCCTGCCAGCCCAGTGCACGGAGCCGCGAGACATCCATCAACTTGCGCGGGGAACCATCAGGTTTGCTTGCATCGAAAGATAGCTGCCCCTTGAAACCGGTGACCTTGGCGATGGTTTCTGCAAGCTCGCGAATCGTACAGTCTTTACCAGTCCCCACGTTGATATGCGACAACATTGGTTGGGTATTGGCCTGATAAGTAGCACCATCAAGCTGCATAACATGGACGCTGGCCGCTGCCATGTCATCGACATGCAGGAACTCACGCATCGGATTGCCGCTACCCCAGATGACCACTTCGGCCTGATCCGCCTGCACGGCCTCGTGGAAGCGGCGAAGCAATGCCGGAATCACGTGGCTGTTTTGTGGATGATAATTATCATGAGGTCCATAAAGATTGGTTGGCATGACACTGCGGTAGTCACGACCATATTGGCGATTATAGCTCTCACACAACTTGATCCCGGCAATCTTGGCGATCGCATAAGGCTCGTTGGTCGGTTCCAGAACTCCGGTCAGCAACGCGTCTTCCTTCATAGGTTGAATCGCATGCTTGGGGTAGATGCAGGAAGATCCAAGAAACAACAACCGTTGGACGTCCGACGCGTGAGCCGCTTGAATCACATTCGACTGAATCATCAAGTTGTCGTAAATGAAGTCCGCGGGGAACGTATTGTTAGCATGAATTCCTCCGACTTTGGCCGCCGCAAGATACACCTGATCAATTCGGTGCTCGGCGAAGTAGGCGCGTACCGCTCGCTGATCCAGCAAATCCAGTTCGTCCCGTCCGGCGCAAAGAACGGAGCGATAACCCAGGGCTTGAAGGCGGCGCACGATGGCCGAGCCGACCATACCTCGATGGCCCGCGACAAAAATGTTCTGGTTCAATTCACGGGACATCATCAGTTCTCCACAGCGACCGGAACATCATGACCGTGTTGCTTGAGCAAGGCATGGCGCTGAGCGACCTTGAGGTCTTCGCGGACCATTTCGGCACACATCTCCTGCACGGTGATTTCCGGCACCCAGCCCAGGTTCTTCTTGGCTTTGCTAGGATCCCCCAACAAGGTTTCAACCTCGGCGGGCCGGAAATAACGCGGATCAACACGTACTATTACGTCCCCGACATTCAACGCCAGTGCCAACTCGCCGTCAATGCGCTCGACCACAGCGCGCTCTTCTACACCCTCGCCCTCAAAGCGCAAGGTAATCCCCAGCTCAGCTGCGGACCAGCGCACGAACTCACGTACCGAATATTGCACACCGGTGGCGATCACGTAGTCTTCCGGTTGGTCCTGCTGCAGCATCATCCACTGCATGCGTACGTAATCCTTTGCATGCCCCCAATCGCGCAACGCATCCATATTGCCTAGAAACAGACACTGCTCCAGCCCTTGAGAAATGTTCGCCAAGGCCCGGGTAATCTTGCGCGTCACGAAAGTCTCGCCACGACGTGGGGACTCATGGTTGAACAAGATGCCATTGCAGGCATACATACCATAGGCTTCGCGGTAGTTCACTGTGATCCAGTAGGCGTAGAGTTTTGCCACGGCATACGGAGAACGCGGATAGAAAGGAGTCGTTTCCCGTTGCGGAGTTTCCTGCACCAGGCCATACAGTTCAGAAGTCGATGCTTGATAAAAACGGGTTTTTTTCTCCAACCCCAACAAACGAATCGCTTCAAGGATCCGCAAGGTGCCCATCGCATCGACATCAGCGGTGTATTCAGGAGACTCGAAACTCACGGCAACGTGAGACTGGGCCCCTAGGTTGTAGACTTCATCCGGCTGAACTTCCTTGATGATCCGGGTGAGGTTCGAGGAGTCGCTCAGGTCGCCATAATGAAGGACAAAATTACGGTTATCGACATGTGGATCCTGATAGATATGATCGACACGCTGAGTATTAAAGGAGGAAGCTCGACGTTTGATGCCGTGGACTTCGTAACCTTTCTCAAGTAACAGTTCAGCCAGATAGGACCCATCTTGCCCTGTAACCCCGGTAATTAAAGCTCTTTTCATGCTCCCATTCTCCCAGTCATTTTTAAGTTCTGGCAACGACAGACGAATCCGCCTCGCCATGCGAAGGAAGCAATATCACTTCTCTTCTAAAATTGGGTGTAAACCGCCTGAAATACCAATAGAAAACCAGCGGAAAAACCAAAAAATCCATTAAGTTAAACAAATAAAATATATCAAACGCAGCTCGAAACAGGTACAAAAAAAGCACAACCATCAACAAATACTGCTTGTCAAGAATTAATCTGACAAATGAAGCACCAACGATAAAGAGGAAGAAAAATATTGAAACACCGAAAAAAGAATGCAGTCGCAAGAAAGCACTATGAGGATTACCACCAAAGGCTTCGACCATCGGTACGCTTGTTAAATTTACTCCAGCAAAAAAACCAACCAGATCCAAATGTGCAAAATAATCTTGAGCAATATAATATCGATCACTTTCCAACCCCGCAGCCAAATTTGTACGAGACTGCACAAGATCATAAAAATACTCCCACCCCACAACCAAAACAACAAAACCCATAACAGCCATTACCGAAAACGCGAGAATACTTTTCCTCCATAAGACACATAACAAAAGCACAAAAGAAACAAAAACCCCATTACGACTATACAAAGGAATACTTATCAAGAACACCAAAACAAACAAGATCACCGATATAGACTTACCTGCATACTCTCGGGAAAAAATATACCCACTTGCAAGCGCCAACAATATTCCAGAATATACATTTCGACTCGACCCGACAAGCACCTTGTTAAACTCTGCCGCCCCATACCCCTTCACCAGAATCAGCCAGATCGTAACAGTCAAGAACATAAAGAAGGGAAGCTCAAAGAATACCCACGTCTTCCGAAACTCCACTGCATACCAGGCAATACCAAGTCCTGAAACGAAAACAAAGACCGTGAAGACACTTCTGTATTCTGACCAATCATAGTTAAACAACGAAAAAATAAACAAACAGAAAAACAAAAGCACTAGACCGAAAAAAGATAAGCCACTTCGTCCTCGAGAAACCGAAAGCATGACAGCGAATACAACGACTCCAACGGCCACTGCCCCCGTACGATAACTAATTTCTCCGTAATAAAAAGCCAACGCAGAAAGAACAATATAAATACACGCATAAAAAAATGCGCTACCTCGAAGGACAGCGGCCATTTAAATCTTCCTCACGAAATTAATGCCTGCCATCATTCCAACTCAGCCCACCCCAGAATTTCGGCCGATGGAGACAACTTACTTGCCGCCAATATTTCTACACCGTATTTTTTTAGCTCGTGCTTTAGCGCTTTTATTACCGCCACCACTCCGACACCGTTCTCGCCGATCGCGGTTTTATGCAACTCGAAGCCACCCTCATCTGGATTTATCGGTTGCGGCAACGCCCCATTATTGAAAATAATCTCAGAAGCGTCACGTCCATAAAAGTGCGGCCCCTGAAAATCCAGACCGTGAACGATAATCTTCTTAAAACCCATCATTTTGGCCAAAACAGCCAAACCAACGACACTGGATACTGCTTGGGGCAAGCCTTGGGTTTCCGCACACATCTGCGCCACTATGGGAGCAACGCCTTTGTTGCCAAAAATCCTGAAATGTCGATCCTTTATAAAGAATGCTTTATCCGAATACAGCGTACCGATAAGACCCATCGAATTTTTTAATTCAGATAAGTTCTTGAAAATAACTTTTGCATTCGCATAAACATTAAGTTTCTCCAAAGCAAAAAATGTTTGATAGGTATTCACAAAAAAACGCAAATCCTTAACTGACGCATTCTCAATGAAATGCAAGTCGGGATCATTACATTTCAAAAATGAAAAATTGAAACCTATAACAAACGATTTTGCACGATCGATAGTTTCATAGGAGTGATTCAGACTCCAACCTGACGCCAGGATATGACATTCAAGCGAAGAGTCGAACTTATTAGCAGAAGCAACAAACTCCTGCATCCCCAGCCGCTTCAGCTTGGAAGCTCGCACCTCTTGCAAAATGGATTCAAGCCAAAGTATTAGCCGTGCACACAAGAGCTGAAGTGGCAGCGGTAACTTTCCGAGAGCCACTCTGATATTTTTTTTACTTAACATAAAAATCTTTTATCTTGACAGGAGTATTCTTATCAATATCTCGAGTCGTCACGCTACCCACCACGGAGTCCATTAGCTTTGGATGCAAGCCAAATCCTGGCCTGACGCTCCTCACCGAATCAGCAGTGATGACGTCGCCTGCTTTCAAAGTTCTCACAAAATACAATGACCGCCGAAACTGCACGTTCCCTTGCTCACTAGATTTCCGGCCATAATCAACCCTTCCCAACGCAGCCCATGCAGTCTTACTGTCCCGACACAAAGCTACGAGTTCTGCAGGCTCAAGAGAGAAACTGTCATCAGGGCCACCACCACTCCGATCAAGAGTAAAGTGCTTTTCAATGATTGAAGCACCCAGTGCAACACTGGTTATTGCAGTAGTATTATCTAATGTGTGATCGGACAAACCAGTCACCAGCCCGTGACGCTGGATCATGTCAGGTATTGTACGCAGGTTATAGTCATGCGCCGGGGCAGGATAACCACTTACACAGTGCAATACTGCCAGCTCTTTACAACCTCCCTCACGAGCAGCCTCAATAGCTTCTGCTATCTCCTCGGCGTCAGCCATCCCAGTGGAAATAATCATGGGTTTACCGGTGCTGGCAACATATTTGATGAGTGGTAAGTCAATAGCCTCAAAAGATGCAATTTTATAGGCTGGAGCATTTAACCCTTCCAGCAGATCGACCGCCGTATTATCGAACGGAGAACTGAAGATTGTAATGTCTAATTTACGCGCATAATCAAAAAGCGGCGCGTGCCACTCCCAAGGCATATGAGCTTCTTGATAAAGCTCATAAAGTGTCCGCCCATCCCAAAGTCCACCGTTGATCTTGAAATCTGGAGAGTCGCAATCCAGCGTAATGGTATCGGCCGTGTAGGTTTGCAACTTGACCGCATCAGCACCAGTTTTTTTGGCTTCTTCGATAATTCTCTTTGCGGTTTCAAAGTTACCGTTATGGTTAGCAGACAACTCAGCTATTATATACGGCGGCTCATCAACACCGATCGTTCGACCTGCAATTGTAATAGTAGGATTTGTCATATTATTGATTCCTATTGCCTGACTGCCACTCATCGCTCAATAAACCGAAGCAGATGACCGCATGATAATTTTCGCCATCATAGTGCTGATCGCGCAGAACGCCTTCCTGCTGAAATCCCAAACCATGATGAAATTGAATTGACCGTTCATTGAATGCAAGTGCCTGACCACAAACCTTATGCAGATTGAGGTGATTAAAAGCATAATCCAGAGCAGCTTTCCCTAGCTGGCGGCCAGTACCCTTAACAGCGTCCGGTGCAATGTAGAATCCCCAGTCCGCCACTGCGGACGAGCTAAGTTCCGTTATATTCACAAAGCCTTGAGGTTTTTCGCCTACCTCAAAAACCAATAGGTGTTTTTTTGAATCCTGGGAGGCTCGCTCAAACCACGCGCGATGCTCTTCGATTGAGATTTCATGCTGGGTGTACATATAACGACGAATCTCTGGATGATTACGCCAAGCCCGGACGACATTCAGATCATTCGCTGTCATCTTACGTATCGCTAAACGCATTGCCTGCGAACTATCCATTCATATCACTCATTTGCTTGAGAACTTGCTGAACCCCCAAGCCGTCGCAGATTCTACGTGCGTTTTCGCTCAGCGCCGACAATGTACTTTCGTTCGCCAAGGCACGTATAGCTGCTGGCAATTGCACGGGAATATCCCGAACCTTTTCGATCAGTTCAACACATCCAGAACTTAACAGCGCCTCGGCACCTGACTTTTGATTATCCGCCAATACCACCATTATTGTGGGGACACCCAGACAGCATCGCTCCCAGGAGGTACCTCCTGCTGCACCGATAACGATGTCCGACGAGGCCATTCTCTCCCCCATGTCGGTAACATTTACCAGCACTTCGGTCGGCCATGGCATATTAGTCGCCGCGTCAGCTACTTCCGCCAAGTTAGGTGCATTGAGTCCCATCACAACGCTGATCCGGCAGCTCACTGGCAAAGGACACATTTTCAAGGCTTGCAACGTCAGTCCAGTAGCATTCGCCTGGTCAATTCCTCCCATCGTAACCAAAATATGTTGAAGGCTTGGAGAGGCTCGCCGTTCCAGACTTTGCTTGCGAAGTCTGGCAAATTCAGGTCGCAGGAGCGCATATTGCGGACCGACCATCAACCGGCAGCCGTTGGGCACCAATGCCGCATAGTCCAGCTCTGTGTGCCCCAGATTCTGGTCAAGCAATAAATCACAGATGTGCTTGCGATCAGCGAGATCGTCAATTACCAAAAGACGGAGGGCGAACGCTTGAAGCGCCGTTTCCCATTGCGTGTCCAAGGCGTAATGATCGACGACTAGCCAGTCAGGTTTCACATCCTCAAGGATCTTTCGGCAGACTTCCGCATCCTTTGATTGAGCGACACCTAACCAATGAGCATGAGCCGGCTCAACGCGTTGTAAAGCTGGCCTGCCTGAGGAGACGGCGCTGTCAACCGTGCTCAAACGATGAATATTGAACCCCTTGCTACAAATCAAATCCAGCAAGTGCCCTGGATGCTCACGGCAAATGAAGTGACATTTCGCCCCCCCATCCCGAAGAGCTTCGGCCAACGTCAGACAACGCATGACGTGTCCGCTACCTATTTGCAGCGAGGCGTCCACCCGAAAAGCTACGGTGGTCTTGTTCACCATGCCGTCCAACCACCGTCCACGACTACGTTGGTACCGTTTACAAAAGACGCTGCCGAGGAGGCAAGAAAGAGTATCGGCCCCATTATTTCTTTGGCTTGGCCAATACGCCCCATAGGAACCTTCTGTGCGAGTTTGGCAATAAACTCAGGAGCGGCCTGTTGTACTTGGATCGACGGAAATGGACCAGGCGAAATTGAATTGATACGAATACCTTCCTTGCCAAACTCACATGCCGCGTATTTGCTCCAGTGGATCATCGCGGCCTTGGCTGCACCGTAAAAAGGAGGATTGGTTCCGGCCGCAGAGTCATAGATTCGAGCATCCGGGCTGACCATGCCATACATCGACCCGACATTGATGACCGATGCCTCGCCCGAAGAGCGCACAGCTCGGCGCATCGCCGGCAGGGCGCATTTTAAAACGTTATGAGCGGCCACCAATGACACTTCATAAGCATCGAGATAATGCTCACCGCTGCTGGTTTCCACCGTTCCACCGCCCCCGGCGTAGGCATTATTGATCAATACATGCAGTTCACGCGGAGCAAACCCGTCCATAAAATCCCGCACCTGTATTTCGTCGCTCACATCGAATACAGCCAGCTCGGCGGAAAAGCCTTGGTTCGACAATTCCTCAACTAGCAAAGTAGCACGCTCAAAGGAACGGGAATTGACCAGTACATGCGCGCCTGCAGCAGCCACAGCATTGCTCATCGCAATGCCTAGGTACCCTGTAGCGCCAGTTATCAGTACGGTTTTGCCAGCCAATGAAAACAACTCGGTTCCGTTGTTCAATCTCACCCCCTCAACCAGCATGCAGGGTTCAATGCCTGCTCCGTCAACCGAGGACGGGAGGCTTGTAGAGCTGCTATTTGCCCGGGCTCTAACGAGGGTTTACAGAACAGCTTCAGGTTTTCCGAAAGCTGTTCGATATTTTCCATTCCTACTGCGACCCCATCGACCCAGGTCAATGCTCGCAAGTAGGCGAAACAGAGATCTACAATACTGGCGCGCCCTAAGGTCGAAACCTGATTACTCAACCATTCACGCACCGTCGCCGAATCATCCACATGAGCGGAACGCCAGCTCACCTCATTTTCATTAACCAACAGTCCTTGTAACAAGGCGCTGCGCACATGGATTATGAGCGAGCGGTCTTGTTTGGCCTCCTCAATAAGCGGTATCGAGTCGTCCCAACGCCAGTCCAGAAGGTTACATGGCAATTGGATATAACTGACCAGCGGTTCTGCCAACGCCCATTGCAGCTCTACTGGGTTCTGCACAGAAACACCCAGTGCAGCGATGACGCCTTGCTGTCGTAACTCAGAGAGTCTTTCCCAAGCAGCCCCTTGCCATTGAACAAGCTGGGCAGCACGGTGCAGCATGACTACATCTAGCGTTTTTGATTCCAAATGGTGGCATGATTCGAAAATACTGGCATCTATAGCCGCTCGCACCCACAAGGAGTCAGCATCTACTGGGCAATCAGCCAGAGGGCTGAGTTTGGTAATGACAGTTGCCCGTCCTTCCCATCCACCCTTGAAAGCTGCCCCAACAACAGCCTCACTAGTACCGTAGGCACGCGCAGTATCGATATACTTGACGCCGTTGATCACAGCGGTGCGAAGCATAATACAAGCAAGGGCAAGATCAGGACGACCGGTTTTATTACTGACTCCATAGTTCAGTCCCAATTGCACAGTGCCAAATACCAGCTTATCGGGCGCTTGAGCCACGACTGGCCCGTCCGGTGAGACTTCCAGCCTTCGCATTAACTCCTGGCAAGGTACGTTTACAGCATCTGTAACCGAGCTGAATACCCTTTGGACCACAAGATAATCGTCAAGATTGTCGACTGTGCAGCGCAACAATCCCAGCTCGCGAAATTTATAACGCTCAAAATAACAACGACCAAAGCGTCTGATGATTAAAGGCGTTACGTGCTCAGTATCAAAAGCGTCGACAGCATTGTCCAACGCCCAGCGTAGATGCTCGAGTCGGGTAACTTCAGCGCTGACCCCGTAGGGCAAACCGGACTCTATACCATTGCAACAAAGATATTCGTACTCGCCCTGAACGAAGGCTTCTTCGATTTCATCCAGCAAGTGACCATCTGGAAAAACATTGTCCGCAGTCAAACGAAAAACAATGGTGTTGTCAGGGTACGCGTCCAACGCTAGGACTATACGTTCCAGAGGGCTTTCCAGACTTCCCCGAAAGCAATTCAAACCATGCATATCGAGCACATCGGCGAGCGCATCGTCACTGGCCTGGCTAGAGGTAGCTACGATCACTTCTCGACCGGTGTTAGCCGCACGCTTCGCCGCCAATACCGCCAGCGGAATACCATTGATGGGTAATAGCACCTTGCCGGGAAGGCGAGACGAAGAAGTCCTCGCCTGCAGTACTGCAACGCTTGTCATAAAACAGCCTTTCGCAACGAGGCAATCACCTGATCCTGCTGCTCGTCACTCATCGTCTGGAACATCGGGATGCTAATGGCCTCGCGGTAGTACGCTTGCGCCGCCGGGAAGTCCTCAGGCTTGAAGCCCATCTGCGCATAGTAAGGCTGGGTATGAACCGGGATGTAATGCAGGTTCACGCCAATTCCTTGCTCACGCAGCGATTCAAACACCTGACGATGAGTCTTGCTGATTCTATCCAGCTGTAAACGAATCACATAAAGATGCAGACCCGAGTAGCTGTCAGCGTGTTGCCAAGGAACAGTGACGGGTAAAGTCGCCAACAGATCGTTGTAACGTGCAGCCAATTGATGGCGACGGCCGACGTATTCGTCCAGACGCTCCATCTGACTGACGCCCAAGGCTGCCTGCAGTTCGGTCATTCGGTAATTGAATCCCAAATCAATCTGCTGGTAGTACCAGGGACCATCCGATTCATGAGTCATCTGTTGCGCATCGCGGGTAATACCGTGGCTACGCAGCAGAGCCATTTTATTGGCCAGCGCTGCATTGTTGGTCAAAACCATGCCGCCTTCGGCAGTAGTAATGATTTTTACAGGGTGAAAACTGAATACAGTAATGTCGCTGTACTTTCCGTTTCCGATAAATTCGCCTTGGTATTTGCCACCAATGGCATGGGAGGCATCTTCGATTACTTTGAACCCATAGTGCTTGGCCAACCCGTGAATTGCTTTCATGTCGCAGGGCTGCCCGCAGAGATGAACCACCACGACAACTTTGGGCAGCGCATTCTCTCGCTCGGCCTGCTCCAGCTTGCGCTCCAACGCCAGTGGGCAGAGGTTGTAGGTGCGAGGATCGATATCAACGAAATCAACCTGCGCGCCGCAATAAAGACCGCAATTGGCAGAGGCCACGAAGGTTATAGGGCTCGTCCACAAACGATCACCAGGACCCAATCCCAGTGCAAGACAAGCGATATGCAACGCGGACGTCGCGCTGTTCACCGCCAGCGCATGGCTGGCTCCCACATGCTGGGCAACCTGCTGCTCGAAGCGGGGCACCATAGGCCCTTGGGTGAGGAAATCGGATTGCAACACCCCTATCACCGCATCGATATCAGCTTGGGTTATGTCCTGGCGACCGTAGGGGATCATGTATCAGATACTCCCGATCTTGGCTTCGTTGAGGGTGATCCAGTTTTTCAGATCCTCATCGCTCATCCACTCAGTGTTGTTATCACTGGCGTAAACGAAGCCTTCAGCGACCTTTTTGCCGTCTTTGATTCGTTTGGGGCAGGTCGCCCATTCGTTGATAACCGGCAGAATCTTAAAGTGCTCAGGGTACTCGTACGTGTAGTAGGAATCTTCGGCGCTGATCATCTGCTCATGCAGTTTTTCGCCAGGACGAATGCCAACGATCTTTTGGGTAGCTTCAGGTGCAACGACACGAGCGAGATCTGTCACCTTCATCGATGGGATCTTCTTCACATAGATCTCACCACCTTCCATGTCTTCGAAGGCATGCCAAACCAGCTCGACACCCTCCTCCAGGGAGATCATGAAACGGGTCATACGTTCATCGGTGATTGGTAATTCACCTTTGTCCTTGATCGACATGAAGAACGGGATCACCGATCCGCGCGACCCCATCACGTTGCCATAACGCACAACCGCCATGCGGGTTTCGTGACCACCGGCGTAGGAGTTACCGGCAACAAACAGCTTATCGGACGCCAACTTGGTGGCGCCGTACAGGTTTATCGGGCTGCTGGCCTTGTCGGTGGACAATGCGACAACGCGTTTGACGCCTTTGTCGATGCAGGCATCGATCAGATTCATCGCGCCATTGATGTTGGTCTTGATGCACTCGAAAGGGTTGTATTCTGCGGTTGGCACGATCTTGGTCGCCGCTGCGTGAACCACATAATCAACACCGTCCAGGGCGCGGTACAAGCGCTCCTTGTCGCGGACGTCGCCGATGAAGAATCGAACGCGGGAATCACCCTCGAATTTCTTCGCCATGTCCCATTGCTTCATTTCATCTCGGGAAAAGATGATGATCTTTTTCGGGTTGTATTTGGCCAGGGTCATTGGCACAAACGTGTTACCAAAAGAGCCGGTACCACCGGTGATGAGAATGGTTTTATTGGTGAACATTGACGCGTCCCTTGGTTGCTTCCTGCACGAAGTCAGGATTGAAATAAACGGTAAGGTGCTGGCGTGAGGCGATAGAAGCTCCACGACTTCCAGCACAAAACGACAAAGAAACTGGTACACAGCCCTAGCGGCACCGCAAGATGAGGCCAGATTTGCACAAAACTCCAGGTCGCCAGAACAAAAATGATCAGACTGGCCAGGTGGCTATGAATGATCGGTCGATCACGACCTTGGGCATATAACCCATAGTGGGGAATCATGCCCAGCGCGTAGAGCACCGTAGCCAAAAGTATCCAGACGAAAAGTCCCTGCTGCTCACTGTAAAGCGGCTTGCCTAGCCAAGCCAGCAATGGGCCTATCATAACCAGTGCGATTACCGAAAAAGCGCCGCAAAGACCAACGGTCTGCAGCAATAATCTGCGTATACCTTGATGAAAACCGACTGGATCGCGCTGCTGGTAGGCGCTGATCAGCCCTGGATAAATGAAGGCAAATACGCCCGAATCCAGAAATGACATCAACGCCATACTGACGCCCATGAACAAGACATAGGCACCGAGCACGTCCAATCCCGCCAAATCTTGGAACCAATAACGGTCCAGGGTGAAAACCCCCCGAATGGCCAAGGTCGCAATCAGCAATGCGGACGCTACCTTTAATCCCTTGACGATCCAGGACCAGTCAACACCTTGCCGCCAACCAGATAGCTCCATGCGCTTGACGCGATATATACCCAAAAAAAGCGCTGCCGCCGATCCCAGCGTCCAAGCTCCAAATACCATGTCCAGATTTCTCGTCTCGGGTTCAACAAACATCAATCCCGTGATCAGGACGGCCCAGACCCCCGACCGAAAAAACAGTATCAGACTCGCAAAGAGTTGATCAGAAATCGCGATCAGCAAGCGACCCAATTCCTGAGTCAGATGCTCAAGTATCAGTAAAACGAAGAACCAGCCAATAACCTTCATTGGAAGCAAGCCTTTGATAAAAACCAAGCTCAGCAACGGCAAAAAAATGACGTACAGCATCAGGGTCAAAGCCCCTTGCGCTTTGAGTAGCCCACCCCACTCGTGACGCTCGCGCTTGAGCAGCTCACGAGTGCTATAGGTATAAAAATCGAACCCGAGAAAATACAGCGAATAACCAACGGTCGCGGCCAACAAGCCATAGATTCCTAGCTCGGCCGGCTCTAGAAAACGGGCAAGAAAAAAAATCAGCAAAAATTTGCTGACAAGCGTCAAGCCACGAATTGCAACATTGGAAATCTGTAAAAAATTTCGAGCAGGCATTAGATTGGTCTATTCACGTTCGCACCTGATAGCAGTCGCATAAAAAGCACTTTTTATCCCTGTGTTTGACCCTTGGCACGCTGCCGTCCCAAGGATTACCGTCGTTTTCCTGAGAAAACGATCACTTAACTATATCGCCTCCCCCCATGACTGCTTATTAGGCTGCAATAACAGCCGCCAACGGTACGCTGGTTTGCTGTTGGCAACTGAGCATACTGACCAGCAAAATGACTCGTTCATCCCCCGTCATGGCCAGATACACAGCGCCTATCCCAGCGTGATCGCAGTGGAGGACACGGACGTTTCCACCCAGACAGAAGGGTGTTCCTACATCGGATTTTGATCTTTGTAGCAGTTGAAAAATCAGCTCATCGGCTGCGTGAAGCGGCCGCCACCAAACGCGATTATTCGAGCAGCGCCGCGGCGCGGACCGTACTTTTCCCCAATCATGGCCCCCATCTGAATGAACAGATAAACAGGAAACAACGACTCGGTGTTAGTCCGCAGTTGTCGACACACGATGCGCTCACGCCTGCATGTCGAACACACGCACTGGTAGCCTTGCCGGCCAAGGTTGTCTTACACATTCTCATCTTGACGAGGCTTGCACTGTAGGAGAGCCCCACGTTGGCCTGGATCATCAGGGACTTGGGTAGCGTGGTCTAGCTTGCATTTCCCTTCCTTTCTCATACCAGGTGATCAACCTGCTCCACAGTCCATTCTGGTTAAGCGACGGCAACCATCAGCATGTCACCCTGCTCGGTGTAATGACCTAGTTGGGCCTGGCCAGCAACCACTCAGGAGGCACAATCAGCCTGCGCGTATTATGCCTGCTCTCGAGCAAAATGGTTTTAAGGTTTCCCACGTACACGCTGGATGTCCGATCCAGGCAATGCTCATAGATAACCAGAACCGCTTTCGCCTGACAGTTTATCTTTTTTGCACAAGACATGACCACCGAGGCGGTCACACACCTAACACCAATACCGCCAAAAGACACTAAGCGAGCCAGTGCATGACTTAAAGATCAGTCGACCAGCAGCGCGTAGAGTTTTCCTTCCGCATCAAAAAGCCTGCTTCCATTGGATAACACCTAATACCGACAGCCTCAATAAAACCGAACAGACATTACTTATTCTTTACATACTCATGTCGGCAAAGTGGTATTCAATCGAGACTGGCTTAGCCACCTCGTTGCACTTCCACATTGCGAAGCAATACAAACCTGATCAATGCGGCAAACCCGCCCAATAGCAACCCCGCCAAGACCCCCAATACCAAGACCAAGCCTTTTTTAGGTTTTATCGGATTCTCGGGCACCTCAACACTACCGTCCTGCCGATACACCGCAATACTTTCAGCGTCGATGTTTAATTTATGATAAAAGCTGTACCTCATTTGCAATGAACGCAAATCGTTAATAAAAGCATCATCGGAAGATCTAGTCTCCAACGCATCAATCTCAGCCGCCAGCGCTTTACTTCCCCGCTGATAGTCCATTTTGTTTCCCGTTTCCACGGTGATATCCACTGCGGCGGTGGAGTTAATTGCTGGGGTAGTCAGGCCAATGGACTTAGCAACTTTCAACGCTTCGCGCAACTGCTGAATACGGTCCTCGCGTACGCGCTGTGCATTCTCGCGTAAACTGACAATTCGCTGCTCTAGGTTACGCGCCCTGACCGAGGCTTCGGCCGTGACGTTTTTGATTAATTCCGACTCAGCAGCCTCACTAGCACGCTGGATATAACTCTTTGCCCACTCCGTGGCTTGAGCAGGATCGGCACCTTGAACAGCAATCGAGAAACGATCAGGCGTATCTTTACCAGGCCCCTTTATTACCAACTCTCGGGAGAAGCGCTCGTACAAGCTCTCAAGCGTCCCCTTCCGCCTAGACTCATCAAGCGAAGGAAGGTAAACCTCATTAAAGAACTTCTGACGAAGTCTCTCCGCCTGAAGATTGCGAACAAAAACATCATAAACATGCCGGATAGAATAAATCTCCAGCTCCGTACTTTTCCCACGACCGTAATTTAACTCAGCAATATCATTCTGAGTAGGCGGCATGATAAAAAGCTTAGCCTCATAGACAGGCTTACTAAGAAACGCATAAAAACCTGCACCAACAGTGACCAAAAAAGTGACACCCAAAATCAGCCATTTTTGAGCCCAAAGCCCCCGAACCAGCTCAAACAGATCAATTTCATCTTCGCGACGCGCATCAATACGATCACTTTGCATAAATAGCCTCGCAGGGCATCACGCTCGCAGACACAACAGTCGTGTTGAAAATATCGGACACAACAGCAAACTGAGTTAGATTAAATACGAACAAAACGCACCCAAAGTCAGAAAAAATTGTAGACAGTGATCCTTACCAAGACTACTGGGCTCACACATCCATTTATTTCAACCGTCGACGCGCACTCACGAACCATGCGAGTAACGGCCCTAGCATCATACCAGCGAGTAGCGCCAGCAGCACAAAAACCGAAATCGGCAACTGTGGGGTCGACCAACCCAAGAAAAACAGGGCGACAGGCTGAGTATTCTCAAGCACGAAAAGAATAACGGCAGACGCCACGAGCAGCGCAGCTACGACAAGCGCCAAGCGTTTAAAGTTCCGCATGAAGCCACCTTTGCATGGTCTTCTGGTTAAAGCTCATCCCCCTCCTCCTCATTCACACGATCCCTAAGCTCCTTACCAGGTTTGAAATGAGGAACAAACTTTCCGTCAAGACTGACGGATTGACCGGTCTTCGGATTACGACCTACCCGCGGGGCTCGGTAATGCAGGGAAAAGCTGCCAAAACCACGGATTTCAATACGATCCCCCGTCGCCAGGCACTGGGACATTTGTTCAAGCATGGTCTTGATGGCCAGTTCCACATCCTTGGATGAGAGTAGCCCTTGATGGGTGACAATTCGTTCGATCAACTCCGACTTCGTCATATTTTTCCCTTCTTTTTCAAGCAGCTAGGAAAATCGCTTGAAAAGGTTTTAGCATGACCGGAGGGATTTGAACAGCCCAAGTATTGACATTCTTCTTTGCTCCCTTGTCGCCTCTTTCCATGCAGATAGGGAGATTTTCTCAAGCTATCGACAGATGACCAGCATCGTGCGAGTCAGATAGCCAGCGGGATTGAAACCAAAAGGGTACTGATCGTCATCCTTGGCATCGTCTGATCGGGTAATGACCTTGTAGCCAGCACCCTTGCACTCCCTTGCAGCCCTCTTATGGCACTTCTCCCAGCCAGAGCCCAATCCTGAACAGTCGACCTCGATACCGCTGACTCCACGCACTGCATGAGTCTTGGCGCTCGTAGAGCAACCCGCCAATACCAAGACACCCAACACCAAAAAGAGCCTGTTCATTCAGTTCCTTTAGACAGAGACCCGGATCGATCATTTATACAAATCAGAGCCTGGCCCTGATTGGATTAATGATCTGCTTCATAAAAGAGACACCTTGGTTGCAAGGTTGGTTTCGCAACGCCCCGAATGAACTCCACCATCGACAACGGCTTATAGGGAGCAGAGCGCTTGTAGATATTGCGCCCACAAAAAAGGGCGACCGAAGTCGCCCTTTTTCTATGGTCTGACAGAACTCAGTTCTGTTTTTCCATTTGTGCACGCAACAGGTCGCCCAGAGTGGTAGGACCAGCAGCAATGTCAGCAGCTGGCTTGTCGCGCAGGCTCTGGATTGCTTCTTTCTCTTCAGCATCGTCTTTCGACTTGATGGAGAGCTGGATTACGCGGCTCTTGCGGTCAACGCTGATGATCTTGGCTTCTACTTCTTCGCCTTCTTTCAGCACGTTGCGCGCGTCTTCAACGCGGTCACGGCTGATTTCGGAGGCTTTCAGAGTCGCTTCGATATCGTCGGCCAGGGTGATGATGGCGCCTTTGGCGTCAACTTCTTTCACGATGCCCTTAACGATTGCGCCTTTGTCGTTCTCTTGAACGTACTCGGAGAACGGATCGCTTTCCAGTTGCTTGATACCCAGGGAGATGCGCTCGCGCTCTGGGTCAACCGACAGGATAACGGTGTCCAGCTCGTCGCCCTTCTTGAAACGACGTACGGCTTCTTCGCCCACTTCGTTCCAGGAGATGTCGGACAGGTGAACCAGGCCGTCGATGCCGCCGTCCAGACCAATGAAGATACCGAAATCGGTGATCGACTTGATAGTGCCGGAGATTTTATCGCCCTTGTTGAACTGGCCAGAGAAGTCTTCCCATGGGTTGGACTTGCACTGCTTGATGCCGAGGGAGATACGACGACGCTCTTCGTCGATGTCCAGAACCATGACTTCCACTTCGTCGCCGACTTGTACGACTTTCGAAGGGTGGATGTTCTTGTTGGTCCAGTCCATTTCGGAAACGTGTACCAGGCCTTCAACGCCTTCTTCCAGCTCAGCGAAGCAGCCGTAGTCGGTCAGGTTGGTAACACGAGCGGTGACGCGGGTGCCTTCTGGGTAACGGGCTTTGATAGCAACCCATGGGTCTTCGCCCAGTTGCTTCAGGCCCAGGGAAACACGATTGCGCTCGCGATCGTACTTCAGAACCTTGACATCGATTTCGTCGCCAACGTTGACGATTTCCGAAGGATGCTTGATACGCTTCCAGGCCATGTCGGTGATGTGCAGCAGGCCATCGACGCCACCCAGATCGACGAATGCGCCGTAATCGGTGAGGTTCTTGACGATACCCTTGACCTGCTGGCCTTCCTGCAGCGATTCCAGCAGAGCTTCACGCTCGGCGGAGTTCTCGGCTTCCAGGACACTGCGACGGGAAACGACAACGTTGTTGCGCTTCTGGTCCAGCTTGATGACCTTGAATTCCAGCTCTTTGCCTTCCAGGTGCGTGGTGTCGCGCACTGGACGGACGTCAACCAGGGAACCTGGCAGGAACGCACGGATGCCGTTAACGTCGACAGTGAAGCCGCCTTTAACCTTACCGTTGATAACGCCCTTGACCACTTCCTCAGCTGCGAAGGCCGCTTCCAGAACGATCCAGCATTCAGCGCGCTTGGCTTTTTCACGGGACAGCTTGGTTTCACCGAAACCATCTTCAACCGAGTCCAGCGCAACGTGAACTTCATCACCAACATTGATGTTCAGTTCGCCAGCGTCGTTGTAGAACTGCTCAAGCGGGATGAGTGCTTCAGACTTCAGACCAGCGTGAACGGTTACCCAGCGAGCTTGGTAATCGATATCAACGATAACGCCGGTGATGATGGAGCCTGCCTGAAGGTTCAGGGTTTTCAAGCTTTCTTCAAAGAGTTCCGCAAAGCTTTCGCTCATTTTAATTCCTGTTGATTAGGGCGAAGAATACGCCCGCCTCCACACCCCAGACGGTGTGGGTTAGTTTCATATAAAAGAAGCACCGCAGGACTATGACTGGTCCCCTGCGGAGCTTCCTGGTCACCCGGCGATATCGCGAATGGCGATCTCGCTCATGATGCGTTGCAACACCTGATCGATGGACAACTCCGTGGAATCCAGCTGTATCGCATCGGCCGCCGGTTTGAGCGGGGCCACTGCGCGCTGGGTGTCACGCTCATCGCGTGCACGGATCTCATCTAGCAGACTCGACAGACTAACATCCTCGCCTTTGCCCTTCAACTGCAAATATCGGCGACGCGCCCGCTCCTCCGCACTGGCGGTGAGGAAAATCTTCAGCGGCGCGTCGGGAAATACCACAGTGCCCATGTCGCGACCATCGGCCACCAGCCCCGGAGGCTCCTGGAAGGCGCGCTGGCGTTGCAGCAAGGCTTCGCGAACCGCCGGCAGCGCGGCGACCTGGGAGGCCCCGGCGCCCACGCTTTCGGTACGGATGACGTCGCTGACTTCGTCACCCTCCAGAATGATGCGCTGGAGCTGACCGTCGGTCGCCGCGATGAATTGCACGTCCAGATGAGCCGCCAATGCCTTGAGCAACTCTTCATTGGTCAAGTCGACGCCATGGTTGGCGGCGGCGAATGCCAGCAGACGGTACAAGGCACCCGAATCGAGCAGGTTCCAGCCCAACTGCCTGGCCAGGATTCCGGCGACGGTGCCCTTGCCCGAACCGCTTGGGCCATCGATGGTGATGACCGGTGCCTTGATGTTCACGACTGTGCCTCTTGCGCTACTCGGATACCGACCTGTGCGCACAGCGCCAGGAAGTTCGGGAACGACGTCGCGACGTTGGCGCAATCATGGATGCGAATCGGCGCACTGGCGCGCAAAGACGCAACACTGAAGGCCATGGCGATACGGTGATCGCCGTGGCCATGGACTTCGCCGCCGCCGATCTGGCCGCCGTCGATGATGATGCCGTCCGGCGTTGGCTGGCACTTGACGCCCAGGGCGAGCAAGCCATCAGCCATCACCTGGATACGATCCGATTCCTTGACCCGCAGCTCTTCGGCGCCAGTCAACACAGTGCGCCCTTCTGCACAGGCGGCCGCCACGAACAGCACCGGGAATTCGTCGATAGCCAGTGGGACCAACGCCTCGGGAATCTCGATACCCTTGAGTTTAGCTGCTCGTACGTGCAAGTCCGCTACTGGCTCGCCGCCGACTTCACGCTGATTTTCCAGCGTGATGTCGGCACCCATCAGGCGCAGGATGTCGATCACGCCAGTACGGGTCGGATTGATGCCGACGTGTTCGAGCACCAGGTCGGAGCCTTCGGCAATCGAAGCGGCCACCAGGAAGAAGGCGGACGAGGAGATATCGCCCGGCACTTCGATGTGGGTCGCGGACAGCTTGCTGCCAGACTCGACGGACGCCGTGGCGCCATCGACAGTGACTGGATAGCCGAAGCCGCGCAGCATGCGCTCGGTGTGGTCGCGGGTCGGAGCCGGTTCGGTGACGGTGGTCTTGCCTTCGGCATAGAGGCCGGCCAGCAGCAGACAGGATTTCACCTGGGCACTGGCCATCGGCATGGTGTAGGTCAGGCCCTTGAGCTTGTGGCCACCGCGAATGGTCATCGGCGGACGACCGTCGGCGGCCGTCTCGATGACCGCGCCCATTTCCCGCAACGGGTTGGCGACGCGATTCATCGGGCGCTTGGACAGCGAGGCGTCGCCGGTCAGGGTGCTGTCGAAGTCCTGGGCGGCCAGCAGGCCGGACAACAGGCGCATCGAGGTCCCGGAGTTACCCAGGTAGATCGGCCCCGGGGCAGGCTTGAGGCCGTGCAGGCCGACACCATGGATGGTCACGCGGCCGTGGTGCGGGCCTTCGATGACCACGCCCATATCGCGAAACGCTTGCAACGTCGCCAGGGCATCTTCGCCCTCGAGGAAGCCTTCCACCTCGGTCACGCCTTCGGCCAGGGAGCCGAGCATGATCGAACGGTGGGAAATCGATTTATCGCCCGGTACACGAATACGCCCACTCAGGGAGCCACCAGGTTGTGCCAGGAAAATCAGATCATTGGAGTTCATAGCGTCCACATAGGCCCGACGGGCCAGGATTTTACTGAAATGCTCGCGGGCCACCCTGGCGCGCGTGAAAACGCCCAGCAATTGGTGCCCGTCCCCTGCATCGACCGCGTCGCGCAAGGCGTCGAGATCGCTGCGAAATGTATCGAGTGTGCGCAAGACAGCTTCGCGGTTGGCGAGGAAGATGTCGTGCCACATGACCGGGTCGCTTCCAGCGATTCTCGTGAAATCGCGGAAACCGCCGGCAGCGTAACGGAAGATCTCAAGATTTTCATTGCGTTTGGCCAACGAATCCACCAGGCCGAACGCCAACAGGTGCGGCAAATGGCTGGTAGCGGCCAACACTTCATCATGACGCTCGACCTGCATGTGCTCGACATCGGCGCCCAGTTCGCGCCACAAACGGTCAACCACCGCCAGCGCGGCTGGATCCGTCTGGTCCAGCGGCGTGAGGATCACTTTGTGACGACGAAACAGTTCGGCGTTGGAGGCTTCCACCCCGCTCTGCTCGGAACCGGCAATCGGATGACCGGGCACGAAACGCGCCGGCATTCCGCCGAAAGCCTCGGTAGCCGCGCGCACGACATTACCCTTGGCGCTGCCAACGTCGGTCAGAATCGCTTGCCCCAGGTTCATGGTCGCCAGACGCGCCAGCAGCTTTTCCATGGCCAGGATCGGCACCGCCAGCTGGATCACGTCCGCGCCCTGGCAAGCGATCGCCAGGTCATCCTCGCAGCGATCGACCACACCCAGCTCCACGGCCAGCTTGCGCGACTGCGGATCCAGGTCGACACCGACCACTTCGCGGCACAGGCCGCTTTCACGCAAGCCCTTGGCGAACGAACCGCCGATCAACCCCAGGCCAACCACCACCAGGCGACCGATCATAGGGGCAGCAGGTTGCAGCGAGGTGACATCAACCACGAACCAGGACCTTGCTCAACGCCTCGAGGAAACGGCTGTTTTCCGCAGGCAGACCAATGGTGATGCGCAAGTGGTTCGGCATGCCGTAATTGGCCACCGGACGCACGATCACGCCTTCGCGCAACAACCCCTGGTACACCGGCGCGGCGACACGCCCCAGGTCGACGCAGATGAAATTGCCTTTGGATGGAATCCAGCCCAAGCCCAGCTCACGCAACCCCGCTTCCAACTGCTGCATACCGGCCGCGTTCAGGCGACGACTTTCCGCCAGGTAATCCTCATCCTGCAATGCCGCACAAGCAGCGGCCAAGGCAAAACTGTTGACGTTGAATGGCTGGCGCACGCGGTTCAGCACATCGGCCACCACAGCAGTGGACAAGCCGTAGCCAACCCGTAGTGAAGCCAGGCCGTAGGCTTTGGAGAACGTGCGCGAAACCAGCAGGTTCGGGTAGGCCGCGAGGAAATCCAGGCCATCGGGCAAATCGCTGCCTTCGGCGTATTCGATGTAGGCCTCGTCCAGCACCACCAGCACGTGCGCGGGCACGTCTTGCAGGAAGTCGTCCAGGGCCTGGGCATCGAACCAGGTGCCGGTCGGATTGTTCGGGTTGGCAATGAAAACCACCCGGGTGTTGGCGTCGATGGCGGCCAGCATGGCCGGCAGATCGTGCCCCCAATCCTTGGCCGGAACCACATGGGCATCGGCGCCGACGGCCTGGGTGGCAATCGGATAGACCGCAAACGCATGTTCGCTGAACACAGCGTTGAGACCTGGCGCCAGGTATGCACGGGCGACCAGCTCAAGAATGTCGTTGGAGCCATTGCCCAGTGTCACCTGGTTCAGCTCGACGCCACAGCGCTCGGCCAGCAGGCTTTTCAATGCAAACCCATTGCCATCGGGGTAGCGGGTCAGCTCGGCCAATTCGTCGCGGATCGCCGCCAGCGCCTTGGGGCTCGCACCCAGCGGATTTTCGTTGCTCGCCAACTTGACGATGCTGGCCGGATCCAGGTCCAGCTCGCGAGCCAGTTCGTCCACGGGTTTGCCCGGAACGTAAGGCGAGAGTTGTTGCACGCCTGGCTGAGCCAGAGCGAGGAAGTTGCCACTCATTTGCTATCCGCCCTTAAAGAACTGCCTTGGGGTAGGAACCCAGCACCTTGAGTGCCACTGCTTCCTGACTGATTTTTTCCAGCACACCTTTTACCAGTGGATCACGGTGGTGGCCGACAAAATCGATGAAGAACACGTAGGTCCATTTACCGCTGCGCGACGGACGGGTCTCGATCCGCGTCAGGTCGATACCGTTGTCATGGAACGGCACCAGCAGTTCATGGAGCGCGCCGGGCTTGTTGCTCATGGACACGATGATCGAGGTCTTGTCGTCGCCGGTCGGCGGCACTTCCTGGCTGCCGATCATCAGGAACCGCGTGGAGTTGTCCGGGCGGTCCTCGATTTTCTCGGCCAGGCGGGTCAGCCCATAGAGGCCGGCCGCCATGTCGCCAGCGATCGCCGCCGAGTTCCACTCGCCCTTGACCCGCTTGGCCGCTTCGGCGTTGCTCGATACAGCCACGCGCTCGACGTTCGGGTAATGGGCGTCCAGCCACTTGCGGCACTGGGCCAACGACTGGGCGTGGGAATAGATCCGGCTGATGCTGTCAGTCTTGGTGTTCTCGCCGACCAACAGGTGGTGGTGGATACGCAGCTCGACTTCGCCGCAGATCACCATGTCATGCTCGAGGAAGCTGTCCAGCGTGTGGTTGACCGCGCCTTCGGTGGAGTTCTCCACCGGCACCACGCCGAAATTCACGGCCCCGGCCGCCACTTCACGGAAGACTTCGTCGATGGCCGCCATCGGCTTGCTGATCACGGCGTGGCCGAAGTGTTTCATGGCGGCAGCCTGGGTGAAGGTGCCTTCCGGGCCCAGGTAGGCGACCTTCAGTGGCTGCTCGAGGGCCAGGCACGAAGACATGATTTCGCGGAACAGACGCGCCATCTCTTCGTTGCCCAGCGGCCCCTTGTTGCGCTCCATGACACGCTTGAGCACCTGCGCTTCACGCTCGGGGCGATAGAACACTGGTACTTCGCCTTCGGCCAGGGAAGCCATCTTCACCCGGGCGACTTCCTGGGCGCAGCGCGCGCGCTCGCTGATCAGCTCCAGGACCTTTTCGTCCAGGGCATCGATGCGCAGGCGCAGCGCCTTGAGTTCTTGCTCAGACATCAGCCATGTTCCTTCTCGAACTCTGCCATGTAGGCGATCAGCGCATTGACGGCGTTGATGTCGACGGCGTTATAGATGGAAGCGCGCATGCCACCGACCGAACGATGGCCCTTGAGGTTCAGCAGGCCACGTTCGTCGGCACCGACCAGGAACGGCTTGTCCAGACGGTCATCGGCCAGGCGGAACGGCACGTTCATCCACGAACGATCGGTCTTGTTGATCGGGTTGCTGTAGAGGCCGCTGGCATCGATGAAGTCATATAGCGTGCGCTGCTTCACTTCGTTGAGCTTGCCGATGGCTTCGACACCGCCCTGCTCTTTCAGCCATTCGAACACCAGGCCGGACAGATACCAGGCCAGGGTCGGCGGCGTGTTGTACATCGAGCCGTTGTCGGCCGCGACCTTGTAGTTGAGCATGGTCGGGCACAGGGAACGGGCGCGACCCAGCAGGTCTTCGCGAATGATGCTGACCAGGATGCCGCTCGGGCCGATGTTCTTCTGCGCTCCGGCGTAGATCATGCCGAAACGGGAGATATCCACAGGACGCGAGAGAATGTCCGAGGACATATCGGCCACCAGGGGCACGTCGCCGGTTTCCGGGATCCAGTTGAACTCCAGGCCACCGATGGTTTCGTTCGGCGCGTAGTGAACGTAGGCCGCATCCTTGGACAGATTCCACTCGTTCTGGCCGGGAATGGCGAAATAGTCGTAGTGCTTGGCGGTGGCAGCCACGTTGACGTGACCGTAGCGCGAAGCCTCTTCGATGGCTTTCTGCGACCAGATACCAGTGTCGATGTAGTCGGCCTTGCCGCTTTCTGGCAGCAGGTTCAGCGGAACCTGGGCGAACTGCTGGCTCGCGCCGCCCTGCAGGAACAACACCTTGTAATTGGACGGGATGTTCAGCAGATCACGCAGGTCCTGCTCGGCCTTGGTGGCAATGGACACGAACTCATCGCTGCGATGGCTCATTTCCATGACGGACAGGCCCTTGCCATGCCAGTCGAGAAGTTCACCCTGGGCACGTTTCAGGACCGCTTCAGGCAACGCCGCCGGGCCGGCACAGAAGTTATAGGCTCTCTTGCTCACATCCAATCTCGCTCTGATCTGGTGGTTCACGCAATTAATACGGTATCAGGTGGTGCGCATTGTGGACCTAGGGCGGGAGAGCAAAGGTGTGGGAGCAAGGCTTGCCCGCGATAGCAGACTGTCATCCAACATTGATGTTGACTGGTCTACCGCCATCGCGGGCAAGCCTTGCTCCCACAAGCTTTGCTCCCACACAAGCCTTGCTCTCACAAAGCTGCAATTTGATACGAAATTTCAAACAGAACAAACAACAAGGGGGCGAATCTTCATCCGCCCCCTGCGTGTCCGCTTAGTCCTGCGGTTCTTCTTCGTCTGCGGCAGCGTCGAGCGATTGGTCGCCGGTCACATCGTCGACATCGGCACCCAGGGCACCGTCGAACACCGCGCCATCCTCGCCTTCCAGCTCCTCGCCCTCGACTTCCGACGGTTCCTGGACCCGCTCAAGCCCTACCAGCGTTTCGTCGCTGGCCAGCTTGATCAGCGTCACACCCTGGGTGTTACGACCCAGGCTCGACACTTCAGCGACTCGCGTACGCACCAAGGTGCCCTGGTCGGAGATCAACATGATCTCCTCGCCATCGAGCACCTGGACGGCGCCGACCAGGCGGCCGTTACGCTCGTTGCTGACCATGGCGATCACGCCCTGGCCGCCACGCTTGTACTCAGGGAATTCGCTGATGGCCGTGCGCTTGCCATAACCACGCGCCGAAGCGGTGAGGATCTGGCTGCCCTCTTCAGGGATCAGCATGGAAATCAGTTTCTGGCCTTCCGGCAGGCGCATGCCGCGTACACCGCGGGCGGTACGGCCCATGGCACGAACATCGGACTCCTTGAAGCGAGTCACCTTGCCACCGTCGGAAAACAGCATCACTTCACGCTCACCATCGGTGATGGCAGCGGAAATCAGCACGTCGCCTTCGTCCAGCTCCAGTGCGATCAGGCCGACACTGCGCTGGCGGCTGAAGGATTCCAGCGGGGTCTTCTTCACGGTGCCGTTGGCGGTAGCCATGAAGATGTAGTGACCCTCGGTGTACTCCTCCACCGGCAACATGGTGGTGATGTATTCACCATCGTCCAGCGGCAGCAGGTTGACCAGCGGACGGCCGCGGGCGGCACGGGACGCTTCCGGGATTTCGTAGGTCTTGAGCCAGTACACCTTGCCCTTGCTGGAGAACAGCAGCAGCGTGGTGTGACTGTTGGCGACCAGCAGGTGAGCGATGTAGTCCTCGTCCTTGACGCCTGTCGCCGACTTGCCTTTGCCACCGCGACGCTGGGCCTGGTAGGCAGCCAGCGGCTGGGTCTTGGCGTAGCCGCCATGGGAAATGGTCACCACGCGCTCTTCTTCCGGGATCATGTCACCCAGGGTCAGGTCCAGGCGCGCATCGAGGATCTCGGTGCGGCGCACGTCGCCGTATTCGGCGCGGATCACTTCCAGCTCTTCGCGGATCACTTCCATCAGGCGCGTGGCGCTATTGAGGATGCGGATCAGCTCGCCGATCTGGTTGAGGATTTCCTGGTACTCGGCCAGCAGCTTCTCATGCTCCAGGCCGGTCAGGCGGTGCAGGCGCAGTTCAAGGATGGCTTGCGCCTGTTCCGGGGACAGGAAGTACTTGCCATCGCGCAGGCCGTATTGCGGATCGAGGTTCTCCGGGCGGCACGAATCGGCGCCGGCGCGCTCGACCATTGCCACCACCGCGGAGGACTCCCAAGGAGTGCTGACCAGCGCTTCCTTGGCTTCCGACGGCGTTGGCGAAGCCTTGATCAAGGCGATCACCGGGTCGATGTTCGACAGGGCAACGGCCTGGCCTTCGAGAATGTGACCACGCTCGCGAGCCTTGCGCAGTTCGAACACCGTGCGACGGGTGACCACTTCGCGGCGGTGACGCACGAAGGCTTCCAGCAGGTCCTTGAGGTTCAGGATCCGCGGACGGCCGTCGATCAGCGCGACGATGTTGATACCGAACACGCTTTGCAGCTGGGTCTGGGCGTAGAGGTTGTTGAGGATCACCTCAGGCACTTCGCCACGACGCAGCTCGATCACGACGCGCATGCCGTCCTTGTCGGATTCGTCACGCAGCTCGGTGATGCCTTCGAGCTTCTTCTCTTTCACCAGCTCGGCGATCTTCTCGATCAGGCGAGCCTTGTTCAGTTGGTACGGCAGCTCGGTGATGACGATCTGCTGGCGACCGCCAACCTTGTCGATGTCTTCGACGGTCGAACGGGCACGCATGTAAATGCGGCCACGACCGGTGCGGTAGGCCTCGATGATGCCGGCACGACCATTGATGATCGCGGCGGTCGGGAAGTCCGGGCCCGGGATGTACTGCATCAGCTCATCGACGGTCAGCTCGGGATTGTCGATGAGGGCCAGGCAACCGTCGATGACTTCACCGAGGTTGTGCGGCGGGATGTTGGTCGCCATGCCCACGGCGATACCGCTGGAGCCGTTGACCAGCAGGTTCGGGATACGGGTCGGCATGACCGCCGGGATCATTTCGGTGCCGTCGTAGTTCGGCACCCAGTCCACGGTTTCCTTGTGCAGGTCGGCCAGCAGTTCGTGGGCCAGCTTGGTCATGCGCACTTCGGTGTATCGCATGGCCGCGGCGTTGTCGCCGTCCACGGAACCGAAGTTGCCCTGGCCGTCTACCAGCAGGTAGCGCAAGGAGAATGGCTGCGCCATACGAACGATGGTGTCGTACACGGCAGTGTCGCCGTGGGGGTGATACTTACCGATCACGTCGCCGACGACACGGGCGGATTTCTTGTACGGCTTGTTGAAGTCGTTGCCCAGTTCGCTCATCGCGAACAGCACGCGCCGGTGCACGGGCTTCAAGCCATCGCGCGCATCCGGCAGCGCCCGCCCGACGATTACGCTCATTGCGTAGTCGAGGTAGGACTGTTTCAGCTCGTCTTCGATATTGACCGGGAGGATTTCTTTGGCCAGTTCGCCCATGAGAAGCCTGATTCCTTTTTCTGGTGAAACCTCGTCACATCCAGATGGGACGAACGAAGCTCGCCGCTGCAGAACAAGTGCCGTGCAGCGACTTACGACAAATCAACGAGTTATGCCATGGATCTGCGCAGTAAAGGCCACCTCGCGAGGCAGCCCTGGAAACCGCCGGATGTTATCACAAGAGCCGCCACGCACCTATCCCCCAGATGCGCATGGTGCGTAGTTAGTTGACCGGTGACAGGCTGATATGGGACCAGAGGGGCTCAGAAGCGCTGCGGATGAAGAATTGAAGGGCAAATGCAAGGCATTTGTTGACTTTCTGGACTCTATCGCGGGCAGGCTCGCCTCCCACAGGGAGTTTTGGTGTGCCCAGAATTCAGGACATAACACCGATCCAATGTGGGAGCGAGCCTGCTCGCGATAGCGCTATGCCTGACGACAAGCGGCTCAGTGCAACCGCTTGCGGCACATCAGCTGCGCCAGCTTCGCGGAATCCGGGCGCTCGATGATGCCCTTTTCCGTGACGATGACATCAATCAGGTCCGCCGGGGTGACATCGAATACCGGATTGAAGGCATCCACATCCGCGCCGAGCCACTTGCCACCGATTTCCAACAGTTCGCGCCCGTCACACTCCTCGATCGGGATGTCATCCCCGCTGGCCAGGCTCATGTCGATGGTCGAGCTCGGCGCCACCACCATGAAGCGTACGCCATGGTGCATGGCGCAGACCGCCAGTTGATAAGTGCCGATCTTGTTCGCTACGTCACCATTGGCGGCGATGCAATCGGCACCGACGATCACCCAGGTCACACCCTTGGTCTTCATGATGTGGGCAGCAGCGGAATCGGCGTTGAGGGTCACCGGGACGCCCTCACGAGCCATCTCCCATGCCGTCAGGCGCGAGCCCTGCAGCCATGGACGGGTTTCGTCGGCATAGACCCGCTCGACCATGCCTTCGATATACGCACCACGGATGACCCCCAAGGCCGTGCCGAAGCCGCCGGTCGCCAGGGCGCCGGTGTTGGAATGGGTCAGGATGGCCTGGGCATTGCCCTGGTGCTTGCGGATCAGGTCGACACCGAGCTGGGCCATGGTCAGGTTGGCTTCACGGTCACTCTCGTGGATCGCGATGGCTTCGGCCTCAAGCACAGCCAGCGGCTCGGCGTGCTCTTTCAAGCGCCCCAGCCGATCGCGCATCCGGTCCAGCGCCCAGAAGAGGTTCGCCGCCGTCGGCCGGGCCTCGGCCAGCAAGGCAAAATCAGCCTCCAGCGCCGCTTGCCAGTCATCCCCCTCAGCCATCCTGGCCCGCGCTGCCAGCACGACGCCATAGGCCGCACTGATGCCGATGACCGGTGCGCCGCGCACCACCCTCGAGCCAATGGCCTCGGCCACATCGGCGGCACGGGTGCAAGCGATCCAGTTTTCCTCGAACGGCAAGCTACGCTGATCCAGCAGGTACAGGACGCCATCGCGCCAATCGATGGCTTTCACCTTCTCCGCAGCCAATAGTCGATCGCGCATCCTTCACCCCGCACTCATGAACAAAAGCCGCCGATTATAGCGATCCCTCCGCGAAGACGCTCGGGTATACTTCGCCATCCTTTATACCCCATGGAACCGTTCCACGATGCCCAAGCCTGCCGTTGCGCTCGACTTATTATTGCTGCCGACCTGGTTGGTGCCTGTCGAACCCGCCGGTGTGGTGCTCAAGGACCATGGCCTGGGCATTCGCGACGGTTGCATCGTGTTCATCGGCCCCCGAGCCGAAGCCCTGAAGTGCGACGCCGCACAGGTCCGCGAGCTGCCCGGCATGCTGCTCAGCCCCGGCCTGATCAATGCCCACGGCCACGCGGCCATGACCCTGTTTCGCGGCCTGGCCGATGACTTGCCCTTGATGACCTGGCTCGAACAGCACATCTGGCCGGCTGAAGCCAAATGGGTCGATGAAGATTTCGTCCGCGATGGCACCGACCTGGCAATCGCCGAGCAGATCAAGGGCGGCATCACTTGCTTCTCCGACATGTATTTCTACCCCAAGGTCGCCAGCGAGTGCGTCCACGACAGTGGCATTCGTGCGCAAATCGCCATTCCGATCCTCGACTTTCCGATCCCCGGTGCCGCCAGTGCCGACGAAGCCATTCGTCAGGGCATCGAATTGTTTGGCGACCTCAAGCACCATCCGCGGATCAAAGTCGCATTCGGCCCGCACGCGCCCTACACGGTGGGCGACGAGAACCTGGAGAAAATCCGCGTGATCGCCGAGGAGCTGGACGCGGCCATTCATATGCATGTCCACGAAACCGCCTTCGAAGTACAGCAGGCTGTGGATAACACCGCTGAGCGGCCGATGGCGCGCCTGGGACGACTGGGTCTGCTGGGGCCACGCTTCCAGGCCGTGCACATGACTCAGATCAGCGACGAAGACCAGGCCTTGCTGGTAGAAAGCAATTGCAGCGTGATTCATTGCCCCGAATCGAACCTGAAGCTGGCCAGCGGCTTCTGCCCGGTGGAGCGCCTGTGGCAGGCCGGCGTCAATGTCGCCCTCGGTACCGACGGCGCGGCGAGCAACAACGACCTGGATCTGCTCGGCGAAACCCGCACCGCCGCCCTGCTGGCCAAGGCCGTCGCCGGCTCGGCCACCGCCCTGGATGCCCATCGGGCACTGCGCATGGCCACGCTCAATGGCGCCCGGGCGCTGGGCATCGAGGCGACAGTCGGCTCGCTGGAAGTGGGCAAGGCCGCCGACCTGGTGGCCTTCGATCTGTCGGGACTGGCCCAGCAGCCGATCTACGACCCGGTGTCGCAGTTGATCTATGCCACCGGTCGCGATTGCGTCAAACACCTGTGGGTGGGCGGCAAGCCGTTACTGGAGGATGGCCGGCTGACTCGCATGGACGAATCAAGCCTGATCGCCACGGCCCAGGCCTGGGGTCGCCGCATCAGCGGTCACAACGAATAACCACGCCCCTTGAGCCACGGCTCGGGGCACTGATTTTCCAAGCTTTTCGAGGATCTGCACATGAGCAACGTCGACCACGCCGAAATCGCCAAATTCGAAGCCCTGGCCCATCGCTGGTGGGACCGTGAAAGCGAATTCAAACCGCTGCATGACATCAACCCGCTGCGGGTCAACTGGATTGACGAACGGGTCAACCTGGCCGGCAAGAAGGTCCTCGACGTCGGTTGCGGCGGCGGCATCCTCAGCGAGGCCATGGCCCAGCGCGGGGCGACGGTAATGGGCATCGACATGGGCGAAGCGCCGCTGGCGGTTGCGCAACTGCACCAGCTGGAATCCGGCGTCAACGTGGAATACCGGCAGATCACCGCCGAAGCCCTGGCCGAAGAAATGCCCGGTCAATTCGACGTGGTCACCTGCCTGGAAATGCTCGAACACGTGCCAGACCCGTCCTCGGTCATCCGCGCTTGCTTTAGCATGGTCAAGCCCGGCGGCCAGGTGTTCTTCTCCACGATCAACCGCAACCCGAAAGCCTACTTGTTCGCCATCATCGGCGCCGAATACATCATGAAGCTGCTGCCACGCGGCACCCACGACTTCAAGAAATTCATCCGCCCTTCCGAGCTGGGCGCCTGGAGCCGCATGGCCGGGCTGACCGTCAAGGACATCATTGGCCTGACCTACAACCCGCTGACCAAGCACTACAAGCTGGCCGCCGATGTTGACGTCAACTACATGATCCAGACCCTGCGCGAGGAGTAAGTCGATGCGTCTCAAAGCGGTTCTTTTCGACATGGACGGCACGCTGCTCGACACCGCGCCGGATTTCATCGCCATCTGCCAGGCCATGCGCGCCGACCGTGGCTTGCCACCGATGAACACGCAGCACATTCGCGACGAGATTTCCGGCGGCGCCCGGGCGATGGTCGCGGTGACCTTTTCCATGGACCCGGAATCACCAGGGTTCGAGGACCTGCGCCAGGAATTCCTCGACCGCTACCTCAAGGGTTGCGCGGTCCACAGCCACCTGTTCGACGGCATGGCCCAGGTGCTGGCCGATATCGAAGCGGCCAACCTGATCTGGGGCGTGGTCACCAACAAACCGGTGCGTTTCGCCGAACCGATCATGCAGCAACTGGGCCTGGCCGAGCGTTCGAAAGTGCTGATCTGCCCTGACCACGTGAAAAACAGCAAGCCGGACCCGGAACCGCTGACCCTGGCGTGCAAGCTGCTCGACCTGGACCCGGCCAGCGTGTTGTTCGTGGGCGATGACCTGCGGGACATCGAGTCCGGCCGCAGCGCCGGCACCAAGACCTGCGCGGTGACCTACGGCTACATCCACCCGGACGACAACCCCCGGCACTGGGGTGCGGATGTGGTGATCGATCACCCGTTGGCGCTGCGCGAGGTGCTGGATAACGCGTTGTGCAGTTGCTGATCTGACTGTTCTTGTGGTGACGGGATTTTTGTGGGAGCAAGGCTTGCCCGCGATGAAGGCGATGCGGTCTTTCAGAAATCGCGACGCCTGTTCGCGAGCAAGCCCTGCTCCCACAGCCTGCTCCCACATAGCGGGGAAAATCCCCTCGCCACACAGCGTCTGCCAACAGATTGACTTGTTGAGGTTTTTTTATGTTTGATTATTCCGCCCGCCCCGACCTGCTCAATGGCCGGGTGATTCTGGTTACCGGCGCCGGTCGCGGGATCGGGGCCGCTGCGGCGAAAGCCTACGCAGCCCACGGTGCCACTGTGCTGTTGCTGGGCAAGACCGAAGCCAACCTGACCCAGGTCTACGATGAGATCGAGGCGGCCGGTCATCCGCAGCCAGCGGTGATCCCGTTCAACCTCGAAACGGCGTTGCCTCATCAGTACGATGAACTGGCGGCGATGATCGAAACCGAGTTCGGTCATCTGGACGGCCTGCTGCACAACGCCTCGATCATCGGCCCGCGCACACCGCTGGAACAGTTGTCCGGCGAGAACTTCATGCGCGTGATGCATGTGAACGTCAACGCCATGTTCATGCTCACCAGCACCTTGCTGCCCCTGCTCAAGCTGTCCAAGGACGCCTCCGTGGTATTCACTTCCAGCAGCGTCGGGCGCAAGGGCCGGGCGTACTGGGGCGCCTATGGCGTGTCCAAGTTCGCCACCGAAGGGCTGATGCAGACCCTGGCCGACGAAGTCGATACCGTCGCCGCAGTGCGCGCCAACAGCATCAACCCCGGCGCTACCCGCACCAGCATGCGTGCCCAGGCCTATCCAGGGGAAAATCCGCTCAACAATCCGACGCCTGAAGAGATCATGCCGGTCTATCTGTACCTCATGGGCCCGGACAGTACCGGTATCAACGGCCAAGCCTTCAACGCGCAATAACTGCCTTTCTCCGCGTCGCGACGATTTACCGTCGCGACGCGGGCTCCTTCAATCGCCTGCCAGGCGAAACGCCAAGCCCACGCCGCCCAAATGCTGACGCGGCGCTCGCCCATGATCATCAATTCATTGATTTCTATCGGTTTTTATTCTAATGAACTGAATGGCACGACTTTCGCTCTAAATATCCTCAAACACGCCATGTTCGGCGGGGAACGGACGTTGAGACGAGTCTTACGCCTGACAGGGAAAGCGGTCTAAACTCAAATCAGATGTCCTACGGGACTGAAGGATCAGTACGACACGCTACCTTAAGCGGCATCACCCAGCCCGGCAGGACAGATTTAGCTTAGGGGCTAACGCCAAATGAAAACGCCCACCCAGATCAACGCGATAGACTTCGACAGCGCCAAGTTGCAGCGCCTGGGCTTCGGCCAGCCGTCGCCGCTCGTGCCACGCTCGGTCAGCCTTTCGCAATTGCGCAAGCAACTGGGCCAACAATTGCAGACCAGCCTGGAACCACAACGCATCCTGGGCCTGTTTTTCCGGGAAGTTCAGCGATTGGTGCCCCTGGATGCATTGGCCTATCAACACAAGCCCAGCGATCTGCGTCTCGAACTCGGACAGCGGGGCCATCACACCCTCAGCTACAACCTCAGCCATGAAGGCGAACACTTGGGCGAGTTGGTATTCCGGCGCAACCAACGCTTCTCTGAGGCGGAACAGGCCGACTTGGAATCGGTGCTCTCGACATTGCTGTATCCATTGCGCAACGCGCTGCTTTATCGAGCCGCCACTCAAAGCGCGCTGCGCGATCCGCTGACCGGCACCGGTAACCGCATCGCCATGGACCAGACCCTGGTTCGTGAAATCGACATGGCTAGGCGGCATCTACAACCCTTGTCGCTGCTGATGCTCGACATCGATCATTTCAAGCGTATCAACGACAGCCATGGGCATGGCGTCGGCGACGAAGTGCTCAAGGCCGTGGCCGAATCGATCAAGAGCCAACTGCGCAATGTGGACATGGTGTTCAGGTTCGGCGGTGAAGAATTTCTGATTCTGCTGGCCAATACCAGCCGCGACGCTGCGGCCATGGTGGGGGAACGGCTACGTTATGCCGCCCAGGCCCAGGATTATTTCGCCGCTGGCACACGGATCGAACTGACGGTGAGCCTGGGTTGCGCGACGTTGCTACCGGGGGAGTCCTCGGAAAGCCTGCTACGCAGGGCCGACAGCGCGCTGTACGTCGCCAAACGCGAAGGACGCAATCGGCTGGCGATGGCAGGCTGAAAATAACTGTGGGAGCGAGCTTGCTCGCGATAGTGGTCTAGCCGTCAACCTCCCCGTCGACTGCCAGGCCTCTTCGCGAGCAGGCTCGCTCCCACATGGGTGCAGCTATCTGTAGCGGTAGAAATCAGCTCCCGGCCAGCGCCAGGCGCTCACGGGTGGAAGAAGATTTGCCCACGGACTCCGACTGCTCCAGTTGCATGCAACGCTCCAGGAACAGGTACATGTAGTCGTAGCTCTTGCACACAGCCTGTCGCAGCTCCGTTTGCAGGGCCTTGCTCGGATTCATCCCCGCCAGCGTACAGATGATTTCCAGGGCCTCCCAAGGATGGGCGTCATCGTACTGGGCATGCATCTTCAGCCATTTCATGGCCCGCTTGCGATCTTCCTCGGCGAAAGCCGCCGCATAGACGCCGGTGGAACACACCAGCGCCGACCACTCTCCCGTCGCCCCCTCAATGGCATAGTTGGTCGCGGCGATGGCCACGATCAGCGAATCCGAGGAGCTGGTGTGCCAGCACCAGTGGCTCAAGGCATGAAGCTCGGGTGGCACATGCTGGGCTTGCAGGTCTTCCAGGCTCACGCCATGGGCGGCGCTCCAGTTCACCCAGTAGTCGGCATGGTTGAGTTCGACACGAATGTTACGCATCAGCCAGCGACGCGCCATGTCCTCGCCGGGATGGCGGGCGAAGCGGGTCTTGGTGAGGTTCTGTGCCATGTATAAAGCGAACTGTTCGACGACCGGCCAACCACCAATGAGGTAGTGGCGCATGGTCTTGGCGCTGAGCTTGTTGTCGCGCATGCGCTGATACAGTTCGTGTTCGACAACCCGGCGCTTGCTCTCGCTGCAATCGGTAATGAGCTGCTGTGCCCATTTCGGATAGCTCGTGGGGTCCATGAGCGGGCCTGTTCGGTTGAATGTGTCGATCACTGTCGGGCTCCTTTTGATTGTGATTTTCCGGATCAACAAGAGGTTCAGCGGAACGTGCCGGGGGCCTTGAATAACAACGGCTGGGGCCGGGCCGGCCGACATTGCAACGTGTCGCAGGTAAACAATTGCGGGCGTTCGATCACATACCCCTGAGCGTAGTCCACCCCAATCTCCAGCAATGCCTGCTCGATCTGGGCGGTTTCAACAAACTCGGCAATCGTGCGCTTACCCATGACGTGACCGATGTGATTGATCACCTCGACCATTGCACGGTTAATCGGGTCGTCCAGCATATCCTTTACGAAACTCCCATCGATCTTCAGGAAGTCTACAGGTAAATGTTTCAGGTAAGCGAATGAAGACATTCCGGCGCAAAAGTCATCCAGCGAGAAGTAACAGCCCAAGCTCTTGAGTTCATTGATAAAGCGGATCGCACTACCCAAATTCGAAATAGCGCTGGTTTCTGTAATTTCAAAACAAATCATTTCTGGCGGAATCGAGTAGGCCGCAAACTGTTTACGCAGGAAATCGAGAAACGCCTGATCTCCGATAGTAGTGCCTGACAGATTGATCGCACACATCGCCATGGGTCCCTGTCGCGAATCATTCAGGCATTGGCGGATGATCTTGAAGACATTTTCCACCACCCAACGGTCCAGGGACGTCATCAGGCCATAGCGTTCCGCTGCGGGAATGAAGCTGTCCGGCAGGATCATCCGCCCGGCTTCATCGTGCAGGCGCAGCAGGATTTCAATGTGCCCACCACCATGATCGCCCGGCCCCAGCGCGGCGATTTCCTGGGCATAGAGGCAGAAGCGATTTTCCTCCAGGGCCATATGCAAGCGCTGGACCCAGGCCATCTCGCCAAAACGCAGGGACAGCTCCGAGTCGTCGGCGTGATAGACCTGGACCCGGTTACGCCCCTTTTCCTTGGCCATATAGCAGGCCATGTCGGCAGCCCGCAGGGACGCCTCCAGGGTGGTCGGCGTCTGGGCGATATGCACCAGGCCGATGCTCACAGTGGTCACGAACGGCCGCCCCTTCCAGACAAAGTGCAGGTTCTGCACGGTCTGGCGCAGCCCTTCGGCGATCTTTTCCGCCGCTTCCGGCGAACAGTTCTCCAGCAAGATCCCGAACTCATCCCCGCCCAACCGGGCCAGGGTGTCGTTTTCCCGCAGCCCTGATTGCAGCAAGGCGCAGATATGACGCAACAATTCGTCGCCCGCGGCATGGCCGCAGGTGTCGTTGACCAGCTTGAACTGGTCCAGGTCGAGAAACATCAAGGCATGGCGCCCGACCTGGCGGGTAAGGTTGTGCAAGGCCTGCTCGAGGCGATACTCGAACTCCCGGCGGTTCGCCAGGCCAGTCAGGGCGTCATGGGTGGCCTGCCACGACAGGTTGGCGATGTATTGACGCTCCTGGGTCATGTCATGCAGCACCAGCACGGCGCCGCTGACCTTGCCCGCATGACGGATCGGCGCGCCCACCAAGGTGACCGACACGGTGCTGCCGTCCAGGCGCTGGATCAGTTTCGAATGCTCGCTGGCGCCGCTGAGCCGGCCGCTGAGGATGTGCTCGATCAGGGTCAGCCCCTCGGTCTGGGCATTGTCATCGAGCAAATTGAACAGCGCGGCCAGGGGCAGGCCCGTCGCGTGTTCGGTTTTCCAATGGGTCATCGCCTCGGCAGCGGGGTTCATATAGGCGATGGCACCCTCGACGTCGGTGGTGATGACCCCGTCGCCAATGGATTGCAGGGTGATCTGCGCCCGTTCTTTCTCCATCTGCAGCGCATTGGCGAACACTTGTCGCTGGGCCAGCAGTTTATGGGTACGCAACAACGCCAGGACGATCAACCCCAGGGCGGTGGCGAAATTGGTCACCAGCAAGAGCCGCAGGATGAAACGCGAACCCTCGCCCAATGCATCGCTGAAGGCCTTGGCGGCCGGGGTGACGGAGTCATTGATCGCAAAAATCTGGGCCTTCCAGCCCCGGATATCCAGCTCCGACGCCAGGCCTGCGCTAATGCTACCGTGCATCTGCCGGGCGACGTTGTCCAGCTCGATCAGGTAGCCGTCGCCCACCGTCCAGAGATCGATGGCTTCTTCCAGGTAGCTGAAGTGACGAAAATTCAGATAAAGCCAGATCAGGCTGGACACATCGTCCGGATGATTGCCGCCCTTGAGGATGCCCGCCCTTGCCGCTTTCAGGTCCGGTGGTTCGCGGTCCAGCGCCACTCGCAACTCATGGCCGCCCTCAGGGACGGCGATGGCTTGCTGGTATTTGCGAAAAATTGTCTCGTCACGGCTGTCGGCGTAGAGATTGAGGTAATAGATGGCGTCTTTCTGGCCCTTGGACCAGAGGCTCTCCCCCGCCACGTAGCCGCGAACGGCGGACAGCACGTAAAGACTGACGCCGCCAAGCAATGCCTGAAATAGCACAACGGCGATAAAGGGCCAGACGATGCCCAGCAGCCGAGGTGTTCCGAGAGTCTGCTTTTGCTTCATGAGGTCCCTTGCACAGGTATTGCCGGACGAACACCCGCCAGAATTCCGCTCCTGACTCAATAGCCTAGGCTAGTTTTCAACCCTTCGAATGAATGGATGAACAGATCGACAGGCTTTGCGTGGAATTGGGAAAAATCGGCGTGTTTGCCTGCTTTTTTTCCGATACTAAGCGCAGAAAAGCTGCGCAAACTCAAGGCTGCTGTATCTGTTGCAAGTGACCGTAGAGTCGGGCGTAGAGACCGCCCTCGGCAATCAACTGCAAATGGTCGCCGTCTTCGGCGATTTGCCCACCGTCGAACACCAATACCCGATCGGCCTGCTTCACCGCCGAGAGCCGGTGGGCGATGATCAGTGTGGTGCGTGCACTCAAAAAGCGCGCCAGTGCCTGGTGGAGGTTGTACTCGGTGGCAGCGTCCAGTGCCGAGGTGGCTTCGTCGAGAATCACCACCCGGGGGTTGGCCAGTACCATGCGGGCGATGGCCAGCCGTTGACGCTGCCCGCCCGACAACCGCACCCCGGAACGCCCTACTACACTCTCCAGGCCCAGGGGCAGCGCCCGTACAGTGGCATCGAGCTGGGCGATTTCCAGTGCCCGCCAGCAGTCGTCGTCACTGCACTCACGCCCCATGGAGAGGTTCGCACGCACCGTGTCGTTGAACAGCGCCGGATGTTGCAACACCACTGCAACATTCTCCCGAATAGTCTCCAGGCCGATCTCCTGCTGCGTGGCGCCACCAAAACGAATGCTGCCCGATTGCGGCGTGTACAACCCCAGCAACAACTGCACCAGGGTGCTCTTGCCGCCGCCGCTGGCACCGACAATAGCGACTTTCTCGCCAGGCGAGATGGACAGGTTCAACTGGTCGAGCACCAGTTCTTCACCGTAACCGAAACTCAACCCCTGGATATCGATGCCTACGGTGTCACGCCCCTTGAACGGATCGACGACACCCGTGTACTGAGGCTCGTCGGCCCGGGCCAGCAGTTCATTGATCCGGTTCAAGGCACCGCCAGCGGCATAAAAGGCGTATTGCAGATTGAGCAACTGCTCGACCGGACCGATCATGAACCAGAGATAGCTGAATACCGCCAGCATCTGGCCGATGGACAGGTCGGAAAAAACTACGGTGAGCATGGCCGCCGCGCGAAAAATATCGATGCCGAACTGGAACAGCAAACCACTGGCGCGGTTCGAGGCGTCGGTTTTCCACTGCGAACTCACGGCGTAATCACGGACTTCCTTGGCACGCATCCCCAAGCGGCCAAGGAAATAACCCTGGCGGTTACCGGCGCGCACTTCCTGGATGGCATCCAGGGTTTCGGTCAAGGCCTGGGTGAAGCGCGAGGTGCTGTCGTTCTCCAGTTTCTTGAGGTGCTTGACTCGCTTGCCCAACTGCACCGTGGCGTAGATCACCAGCGGGTTGAACAGCAGGATCAACAGCGCCAGTTCCCAGTGCATCCATACCAGGATCCCGGCCGTGCCCACCAGGGTCAGCATCGCCACCAGGAAACGGCTGAGGGTTTCACCGATGAATTTGTCGAGGGTGTCCAGGTCGGTGACCAGATGGGCTGCCACGGTACCGCTGCCCAGGCTTTCGTACTCGCCCAGGGAGATTCGCTTGAGACGCTCGATCAGCCGGATGCGAATGCGATAGACGATGTCCTTGGCCAACCTGGCGAACAGGCGCGCCTGCACCACGTTGAACAGCAATGCGCCACAGCGCAGGGCCAGGGTCACCAGCAACATCAGCCCGATATAACCGGCAGCGCGCTGCCAACCCATGGGCAATGCATGGTTCATGACTTTCAAGGCGGCATCGCCATGACCCAGCAGCACTTCGTCGACCAGCAATGGCAACAGCAACGGGATCGGCACGCTGCACAGCGTCGCCAGCACAGCCACGCCGTTGGCGATCCACAGGGCTTTTTTATGCTTGAGGGCCAGGCGACGGATTTCCGTCCAGCTCAACCGGTCGATACGCGGCGAGGCCGATGTATCCTGCGGCCGCTCAGGCACAGGCCGCGCGCTCGAGCCAACGGCCCAGCAAAGGCGACAGTTGGCTCAGGGGCTGATAACCGTTGGTCAGCAAGGCCAACTGGCCGTCACGCTCGGCCAACAACGTGGGGAACCCGGCAATGCCCAAGTCCTGCACCCAGGTGAAATCCGCAGCGGTGGCGGCATGTTGGTCGGCGCGGTCGAAAGCCGCGGCGAATTCGATGCGTGGCAGCCCGGCCTGTTCGGCCAGCTCCACCAGGACGCTGGCGTGGGTGACATCACGGCCTTGCACATAAAAGGCTTCCTGGATCAGCTTCAACAGCTTCCAGGCCAGGTCCGGGGCCAGGCTGCGGGCCGTCACCAGTGCCCGACAGGCAGGCTCTGTGTCGTAGACGAAACCGTCCGGCAACGCACCTTCAAGCTTGAAGGGTTGGCCGGTGGCCTGGGTGACGGCCTGCCAGTGTTCAAGAATGTAGCGGCGGGTGGTCGGCTCCAGCGCCGAACCGCTGCCGGTGCGCAAGCCGCCCACCACCAGGTGCAACTCCACCCCCGCGGCATGCGCCTGCCCCACCAATGCCTCGGCCACCGGCGCAAAGCCCCAGCACCAGGAACACATCGGGTCCATCACATAGAGCAAGCGTGACGCCATGGTTCAGGCCTCGGAAGATGTCTGCTTATAGTTGTAGCCGATCGGGTGCGGCATGTTGCGAGCCTTGGCCAATTCGATCTGCTTCTGCCGGTCGATGGCGCTGCGCCGGGTTTTCTCGCTCAGCTTATCCCAGCAATGTGGGCAACTGATGCCAGGTACATAGTGCTCCGAGGCGCGGTCTTCGACGCTGACCGGAGTACGACAAGCGTGACATTGATCGTAGTCGCCTTCGCTGAGGTCGTGGCGAACGGTGACGCGGTTGTCGAACACGAAGCAGTCGCCGCGCCACTTGGTTTCTTCCTGAGGCACCTCTTCGAGGTATTTCAGGATGCCGCCCTTGAGGTGATAGACCTCGTCGAACCCCTGGCCAAGCATGTAGCTGGAGGCTTTTTCACAACGAATGCCGCCGGTGCAGAACATCGCGACTTTCTTGTGCCGGGCCGGGTCGAAGTTGGCTTTGATGTACTCGGGGAATTCGCGGAAGCTGGTGGTCTTGGGATCGACGGCGCCTTCGAAGGTGCCGATGGCCACTTCGTAATCGTTGCGGGTATCGATCAGCAGCACTTCCGGATCGCTGATCAGTGCGTTCCAGTCCTGCGGTTCGACATAGGTGCCGACCTGCTTGTTCGGATCCACGCCTTCAACGCCCAGGGTGACGATTTCTTTCTTTAGCTTGACCTTGGTGCGGTAGAACGGCTGCTCGTCGCAGTACGACTCTTTATGGTCGATGTCGATCATGCGCGGATCGTTCTTGAGCCATGCCAGCAGGCCATCGATGCCTTCACGAGTACCGGAAACCGTGCCGTTGATGCCTTCTTCGGCGATCAGCAACGTGCCTTTGATGCCGTTGTCGAGCATGGCCTTGAGCAGGGGCTCACGCAGCTCGACGTAATCTTCCAGGGTGACGAACTTATACAGTGCCGCCACGACAATGGGTTGTGCCATGGGTGTTTCTCCAGGTGGCTACCCTCGTAAAGGGTGAACCGGATGCGAAAAAAAACGCGCCGGGTGAGCGGCGCGTTGCGGATTCTAACAAAAACGATGTGGCTTTAGGAGCGAAGTGCCCTGAAGCGAAGCGCTTATCGTGGCGAGGGAGCTTGCTCCCGCTCGACGGCGAAGCCGTCGCTCAGGGGGCCGCTTCGCAGCCCAGCGGGAGCAAGCTCCCTCGCCACAAAAACTTGTTCACCCAAAAGCAGGTTGCCCGCTCAGTGCTTGCTACCACCGGCACAGGTCGGCGAAGCCGGGGCGGCGTCGATCTGCGCCCATTCTTCAGGGGTGTAGGTGTGCAGCGCCAACGCATGGAATTCGCCCATCAGTTCGCCCAGCGTGCCGTAGACCTTCTGGTGACGCTTGACGCGATTGAGCCCTTCGAACTGCTGGCTGACCACCACGGCCTTGAAGTGGGTCTGCAGGCCACGGCTGTGCATGTGGCTTTCATCCAGCACTTGCAAGTGCTCAGGCTGCAAGAGCCCGAGTGTCGATTCGATGCGTTGTTGCATGCTCATACCGGGCTCCGCTTACGGCTTTTTCTTGGCAGGGGCAGCGGCTTTTGGCTCGAGCTCGGCCGTCATGTCGGCCAGCAGCTTGTTCACCACCGGCACCGCGCTTTCCAGCTTGGCCTGGGTCAGTTGGGCCGATTGCTGGGTCAACTGCGGCATTTTTTCCAGGACTTTCTTGCCCAATGGCGATTGGTAGAAGGCTACCAGGTCCTTGAGCTCCGACTCGCTGAAGTTGCTGGTGTAGAGCTTGACCATGTCCGGCTTGAGCTTGTTCCAGCCGATAGCCTGGTCCAGCGCGGCATTGGCCTTGGCCTGGTAGGTTTCCAGGGTGGCTTTTTTCGACTCAGGGGCCTTGGTCTGTTCAAAGCGCTGGGCAAACATCTGCTGCACTTGCATGTACACCGGAGTGCCCAGTTTGTCAGCGTGCGCCAGGGTCAGGAACGCTTCGGCGCTGGCGTTGTGGCTGGCGGTATCGGCGAAAACAGGGCCGCTGGCACACACCAGAGCAACTGCGGTACAGATGGCACGAAGACGGGTCATCGAGTTTCCTTTCATTACAGGCGAGGTAAAACCCCAAGGGCGACCATTCTGCGCCTAAAAAACGCCGGGCCTCAACCCCGATGCTTGTCGGGTCCGATTGACGGGCCGAATCCGCCACGCCTAGATTGAGGGAAGATTGAGGGAACCGGTACCGCCCATCTGGGCCTAAACTGCGCATTCAGCCTTTAAGGAGTTTGACCCGATGAGCCGTATCGAAACCGACAGCCTGGGCCAGGTTGAAGTCCCGGACGACGCCTACTGGGGCGCCCAGACACAGCGTTCCATGATTAATTTCGCCATTGGCAACGAACGCATGCCGCTGTCGGTGCTGCACGCCTTGGCACTGATCAAGAAAGCCGCCGCGCGGGTCAATGACCGCAACGGCGACCTGCCCGCCGACATCGCCCGCCTGATCGAACAGGCCGCCGACGAAGTGCTGGCCGGCCAGCATGACGACCAGTTCCCGCTGGTGGTCTGGCAGACCGGCAGCGGCACCCAGAGCAACATGAACGTCAACGAGGTAATCGCCGGGCGTGCCAACGAACTGGCCGGCAACCCCCGCGGCGGCAAGAGCCCGGTGCACCCCAACGACCACGTCAACCGCTCCCAGAGTTCCAACGACTGCTTCCCCACCGCCATGCACATCGCCGCCGCCCAGGCCGTCCACCAGCAATTGCTCCCGGCCATCAGCGAGCTGTCCGGTGGCCTGGCGGAACTGGCGGCGCGCCATATGAAGCTGGTCAAGACCGGCCGTACCCACATGATGGATGCCACGCCGATCACCTTTGGCCAGGAACTGTCGGCGTTCATTGCCCAACTCGATTACGCCGAACGGGCGATCCGCGCGGCGTTACCGGCGGTCTGCGAACTGGCCCAGGGCGGCACGGCGGTCGGCACCGGGCTCAACTCACCCCATGGTTTCGGTGAAGCGATCGCCGCTGAACTGGCGGCGCTGTCAGGCCTGCCATTTGTCACCGCACCGAACAAGTTTGCCGCGCTGGCCGGCCATGAACCTCTGACGTCCCTGTCCGGCGCACTGAAAACCCTCGCCGTGACCCTGATGAAAATCGCCAACGACCTGCGCCTGCTAGGCTCAGGACCACGGGCCGGGTTCGCCGAAGTGAAGTTGCCGGCCAACGAACCGGGCAGTTCGATCATGCCCGGCAAGGTCAACCCGACCCAGTGCGAAGCCTTGTCGATGCTGGCCTGCCAGGTCATGGGCAACGACGTGACTATCGGCTTTGCCGCCAGCCAGGGTCATTTACAGTTGAACGTGTTCAAACCGGTGATCATCCACAACCTGCTGCAATCGATTCGCCTGCTGGCCGATGGTTGCAGCAACTTCCAGCAGCATTGCATCGCCGGACTGGAGCCGGACGCTGAGCAGATGGCCGCGCACCTGGAGCGTGGTTTGATGCTGGTGACCGCGCTGAACCCGCACATCGGCTACGACAAGTCAGCGGAAATCGCCAAGAAAGCCTACGGCGAAGGGCTGACCCTGCGTGAGGCCGCGTTGCAGCTCGGGTACCTGACCGATGAAGAGTTCGATGCCTGGGTGAGGCCGGAGAATATGCTGGAGGCGGGTAGCCAGGGCTAACGCCGGACCCCATGTGGGAGCGAGCCTGCTCGCGATAGCGATGTATGAGTCGACTCTTCATCGACTGTCAGGCCGCATCGCGAGCAGGCTCGCTCCCACAGCGGTTCATGTCAGACATGCCACCTTCTATCGCTCTACAGCCAAACGCTCGCGCCGTGCCTTGAGCCCGGCGATGAGCGACGGCCCCAGCGCCACCAGCGCCGACCCCAGCACCACCAGCACCGCCCCGCCATAGCCCAACAGATTGATCTGCTCGGCATGGACATAGTCGGGCCACCACCAGGCCGCCATCGCCACTGCGGCAAAGGTCACCAACGGCGTGATCGCCAGGGTCGCACTGACCCGTGACGCTTCCCAATGGGCCAGGGCTTCGGCAAACGCGCCATAGGCAATCAGAGTGTTGAGGCAGCAGGCGAGCAACAACCAGCCTTGCAACGGGCTTAATTGCAGCGCCTCCAACGGATGTACCCAGGGTGTGAGCAGCAACGCGCAGAACAGGTAGATCACCATCATCACCTGCAACGAATTCCACACCGTCAACAGTTGCTTCTGGCCCAAGGCATAGAACGTCCAGACCGTCGACGCCAGCAACACCATCAGGACCCCGGCGGTGTAGTCGCTCAGGGACGTCAGCAACTCGCCCAGGCGCTGGTTGAAAAACAACGTGAAGCCAATCAACAGCACCAGCAGGCCGATGCCCTGCCCCACGCTGAAACGCTCCTTGAACACGAACAGACTGGCGACCAGCAACATGATCGGCCCCATCTGCACCACCAGTTGTGCGGTGCCAGGGCTCAAGCGGTTCAGGCCCATCAGGTACAACACGTAGTTGCCCACTAGCCCGAGCACCGCCATCGCCACCAGCCAGCCACCGCGAGGGCCCAGGACCTTGCGACTGGGCAGACGCCGGGTGGCCGCCAAATAGATGAACAACAACCCGCCGGACACCAGCAAGCGAAACCAGGTCACGGTGACCGGGTCCATCACTTGCAACACTTGCTTGAGCTTGATCGGCAGGATGCCCCACAGCAAGGCGGTCAACAGGGCGAGGAACAGGCCATAGACCCAGCGACCGGACGATATGTGCATGCAACCCTCGAAGCTCAAGACATGAACGGCCATTCTAGGCGTCTATCGCTGCACGACACAGGGACAGTTAGGCGTCGGGCGCTCATGGGATTGTATGGGTCGCAGCCGTCGATCGGCTGGACAGGCGAGAATCAGGGACTGCACATATGCTCATTTGAAACTGACCTCGCTGCACCCTGGAGACCCGACATGCTTGGCAAACGCGCCCTGGATCCCGCCCCTACGACCATTTTTTCGCAGCGACCGGATCTGCCGGGTCAATGGCGAGTTCTATTTCAATACCCGCGAAGGCACCCAGGAAGGGCCATTCGCCAGTCGCGAGGATGCCTTGCGGGAGGTGGAAGCGTATGTGCAGCGAATGCTGCAACTGACCCAGGTTGCCAGCTAAACACTCCCACGGCTGGCGCAACATTTTTGTGGCGAGGGAGCTTGCTCCCGCTGGGTCGCGAAGCGGCCCCCCTGCCGATTAATAAACCGCACCGATCGGCGCCTGCTTCGCAGTCGAGCGGGAGCAAGCTCCCCTCGCCACAAAAGCGCTTGCGGTTATCTCACCACCTCGAACAACCCAGTAGCCCCCATCCCGCCGCCCACGCACATGGTCACGATGCCGTAGCGCAGGTTGCGTCGTTGCAGCTCACGCACCAGATGCCCCACTTGCCGCGAGCCGGTCATGCCGAACGGATGGCCGATGGAGATCGAGCCGCCATTGACGTTGTACTTTTCCGGATCGATTTCCAGCCGGTTGCGGCTGTACAGGCACTGGGAGGCAAACGCCTCGTTGAGTTCCCACAGGTCGATATCGGCAATCTGCAAGCCCTTGGCCTTGAGCAGCTTGGGCACTGAAAACACCGGGCCGATGCCCATCTCGTCCGGCTCGCAACCGGCCACGGTGAAACCACGGAAAAACGCCTTGGGCTTGAGCCCCAGCGCCAAGGCTTTTTCCAGGCTCATCACCAAGGTCATTGAGGCCCCGTCGGACAACTGCGACGAGTTGCCCGCCGTCACCGATCCGTCTTCGGCAAACACCGGTTTCAGGCCGGCCAGGCTCTCGTAGGTGGTGTCCGGGCGGTTGCAATCATCGCGATCGACCACGCCATCGAGAATCTGCACCGCGCCGGTCTGCTTGTCCTCGACCCGGTATTTGACCGCCATCGGGATAATTTCGTCATCGAACAACCCGGCCGCCTGGGCCTTGGCGGTGCGCATCTGGCTCTGCAAGGCGTAGCGGTCCTGCTCTTCGCGGCTGACCTGGTAACGGCGGGCGACGATCTCGGCCGTCTGGCCCATGGGGAAATAGATCCCGGGCACCTGCTCCTTGAGCAGCGGGTTGATCAGGTTGTCGGTGTTGACGCTTTTCATCGTCAGGCTGATGGACTCCACGCCGCCGGCCACGATGATGTCGCTGCAACCGGAAGCGATCTGGTTGGCCGCGATGGCGATGGCTTGCAGGCCCGAGGAACAGAAACGGTTGAGGGTCATGCCGGCGGTGCCGATGCCCAATTGCGAGAGCACCGCCACGTTGCGCCCAATGTTGTAACCCTGGGCGCCTTCATTGGACCCGGCTCCGACGATGCAGTCCTCGACACTGGCCGGGTTGATGTCATTGCGCGCCAGCAGGGCGTTGACGCAGTGAGCCGCCATGTCGTCCGGACGGGTCATGTTGAACTTGCCGCGAAAGGACTTGGCCAGGCCGGTCCGTACGCTGTCGACGATCACCACTTCACGCATGGCTGTACCTCATTGTTGTAGTCGGTTGAGAGTGAATCGAGCATAGATCCACTGCATAACCGACCGCGACAATCATTCACCTCGCGTATGCGTGCTCATCGTCCTAGCGCTTCTTCTTGCGAGCCTGTCGTGCGCTGCGCTCGAAAGCCGCCTCCAGCGCCTGATTGAGGGTGCGCAACACCTTGACCCGCGCCCAGCGCTTGTCGTTGGCTTCCACCAATGTCCAAGGGGAAATCTCAGTGCTGGTGCGGTCTACCATGTCGCACACCGCGGCGCGGTAGGCGTCCCACTTGTCGCGGTTGCGCCAGTCATCCTCGGTGATCTTGAAACGCTTGAACGGGATGTCCTCACGCTCCTGGAAACGCTCCAACTGCGTTTCCTTGTCGATGGCCAGCCAGAACTTGACCACCACCACGCCGGCATCGGCGAGCTGCTCCTCGAAGTCGTTGATTTCACCGTAGGCCCGCAGCCAGTCGGCCTGGCTGCAAAACCCCTCGACCCGCTCCACCAGCACCCGGCCGTACCAGGAGCGGTCGAACATGGTGAACTTGCCGCGCGCGGGAATATGCCGCCAGAATCGCCACATGTAAGGGTGGGCGCGCTCTTCTTCCGTGGGTGCGGCAATCGGCACGATGCTGTATTGGCGCGGGTCCAGGGCCGCCGTGACCCGTCGGATCGCGCCGCCCTTGCCCGCCGCGTCATTGCCTTCGAACACCGCCACCAGGGCATGCTGGCGCATGCGTTTGTCCCGCAGCAGGCCAGCGAAGCGCGCCTGCTCGGTGATCAGCTGTTCTTCGTAGTCGGCCTTGTCCAGGCGCCGGGTCATGTCCAGGCTGTCGAGCAAGGTGATCTGGCCATCCAACTCCGGCAGCGGCGCCACACTGACCTTTTGCGGCTTGACCTTCGACCGGTCCAGGGCCTGGCGCAAGCCGTCGAGCAGGATCCGTCCGACGGTGAGGCTGCGATAACAACTGTCCATGCCTTCGATCACATGCCACGGTGCGTAATCGCGACTGGTGCGGCGCAGCACCCGCTCACCATACTTGACGAACTTGTCGTAGGTCTGGGACTGCTGCCAGTCCAGCGGGCTGATGCGCCAGCTGTGCAGCGGATCATCCTTGAGCCCCTTGAGCCGGGCCTTCATCTGTTTCTTGGACAGGTGGAACCAGAACTTGAAGATCAGCGCGCCTTCGTCACAGAGCATTTTTTCCAGGCGCTCGGCACCGGCGATCGCCTGGTCGAGCCGCGGGTCCTTGAACTCGCCATGGACCCGGCCCTGCAGCATCTGGCTGTACCAGTTGCCGAAGAAAATCCCCATGCGCCCCTTCGCCGGCAGCATCCGCCAATAACGCCAGGCCGGTGGCCGCGCCAGTTCCTCGTCGGTCTGCTGGTCGAAGGTGCGCACTTCGATCAGCCGCGGGTCCATCCACTCGTTGAGCAACTTCACCGTCTCGCCCTTGCCCGCGCCTTCGATGCCGTTGATCAGCACGATGACCGGAAACCGGCCCTGCTGCTGCAACTCGAACTGCGCCTCCAGCAGCGCCTCACGCAGGGCCGGTACCTCGGCCTCAAAGGTGTCTTTATCAATGGCATGACCGATTTCAGCGGATTCAAACATGGGCAGCTCCTTCCGGGGATGGGCCAAGACTAGCGGATTGGATGCGGCCCTGTGCAGCAGATTCCATCCAGATGCGCGCTCTATTGCGATGGGTCAAGCAAGCCCATACCGATCGGCTAGAATGGCCGCTCAGTTTTGACCGAGCCTGCCATGACGCCCATCCAGCAACACGCCCAACTCGACTGGGATGACCAGGGGCGCCCGCGCTCGCGGGTGTTCGATGATGTGTATTTTTCCGACCAGTCGGGCCTGGACGAAACCCGTTATGTGTTCCTCGAGCAGAACAATCTGACCGAGCGTTTCGCGGCCCTGGCCGATGACGGGCGGCTGGTGATCGGCGAAACCGGATTTGGCACCGGCTTGAATTTCCTCTGCGCCTGGCAGTTGTTCGAGCAGTGCGCACCGACCGGGGCGCGGCTGCATTTCGTCAGCGTCGAAAAATATCCCCTGAGCCCCCGGGACCTGCGCCGGGCACTGGAACTGTGGCCGCAACTCAAGCATCAGGCGGAGCAATTGCTTGAGCAGTACGTCGCGGTCCACCAGGGCTTCCAGCGGCTGACTTTGGCGGGTGGACGAGTGACACTGACCTTGTTGATCGGCGATGCCCTGGAGCAGTTGCCGCAACTGGACGGGCAGATCGACGCCTGGTTCCTGGATGGCTTCGCCCCGGCGAAGAACCCCGAGATGTGGACCGCCGAGCTGTTCGCCGAACTGGCCCGGCTGGCCGCACCCGACGCCACCCTCAGCACCTTCACCAGCACCGGTTGGGTCCGTCGATCGCTGAACGCGGCGGGCTTCAAGATGAAGCGCACGCCAGGCATCGGCCATAAATGGGAAATCCTTCGTGGCGTGTTTCTTGGCTGGCCGGAGCAGACACCCGCACCAGCCCCGGCAAAACCCTGGTACGCCCGCCCGACCACTCTGATCGGCGAGCGCCGGGCACTGGTGATCGGCGGCGGCCTGGCCGGTTGCGCCAGCGCGGCCAGCCTCGCTGCCCGCGGCTGGCAGGTGACGCTGCTGGAGCGTCATGCCGGGTTGGCCGAGGAAGCCTCCGGCAACCCCCAGGGCGTGCTGTACCTCAAGCTGTCGGCCCACGGCACCGCTTTATCGCAGATGATCCTCAGCTGCTTCGGCTACACCCGGCGCGTGCTCGAACAACTGCAACGCGGCGTTGACTGGGACGCCTGCGGCGTCTTGCAATTGGCCTTCAACGGCAAGGAAGCCGAGCGTCAGGCGCAACTGGCCGACGCGTTCCCAAGGGATTTGCTGCACACCCTGGATCAGTCAGAGGCGCAGGTTCGGTCCGGCATCGACCTGGCCTGTGGTGGCTTGTTTTATCCCGAGGGCGGTTGGGTGCATCCGCCGGCGTTGTGTCGCTGGCAAGCCTCGCAGCCAGGGATTGATGTGCAACCCCATCATGAAGTGCTGCAACTGCGCCGAATCGACGGCCAATGGCAGGCATGGGACGGCGAACGCTGCCTGGCCAGTGCGCCGGTGGCGATCCTCGCCAGCGCGGCCGAGATCAAGCGTTTCGAACCGGCCGCCGAGTTGCCGCTCAAGCGCATTCGCGGGCAAATCACCCGCCTGCCGCAAACCAGCCGCAGCCAGAGCCTGGCGACCGTGGTTTGCGCCGAAGGCTATGTGGCCCCGCCACGGCTGGGCGAACACACCCTGGGCGCCAGTTTCGACTTCAACAGCGACGACCTGACCCCCACCGCCGCCGAGCACGCCGGCAACCTGCGGATGCTCGAAGAAATTTCCCAAGACCTGGTGGAGCGCCTGAACGCCGCCACCCTGGACCCGCAACACCTCGAAGGCCGCGCGGCGTTCCGTTGCACCAGCCCGGATTACCTGCCGATCGTCGGACCGTTGGCCGACCGCCAGGCCTTTACCGAGGCTTATGTAGCGCTGGGCAAGGACGCCCGCCAGGTGCCGGATACCCCCTGTCCGTGGCTCGATGGCCTGTACATCAACAGCGGTCACGGTTCCCGCGGCCTGATCACCGCGCCCCTATCGGGCGAACTGATCGCCGCCTGGCTGGACAACGAACCGCTGCCACTGCCCCGCATCGTGGCCGAGGCCTGCCATCCGAACCGGTTTGCGTTGCGGGCATTGATTCGGGGCAAGGCCTAGCGCCGATTTTGCTCCCACCACAAATCCTGTGGGAGCGAGCCTGCTCGCGATGGCGGTGGCTCAGATGGTACCTGGGTTGACTGACACACCGCGATCGCGAGCAGGCTCGCTCCCACATATCCTTGAGTTATACGGCAGACCAAGCGGCCCCCACCCTTCGCCTTATAACGCATCGATCTAAAACTCACAGCAATCCCCCCGGTCAGTTTCAGGGTACCCGCCATGTCGGCGCGTGCTGCTTGACCCCTCCCCAACGGAAAAACCGGTAAGGACTTATGTGCGGATTAGCTGGAGAGTTACGTTTCGATCAACAACCTGCGGACCTTGCGGCCGTAGAGCGAATCACCCATCACCTGGCCCCACGCGGCCCCGACGCCTGGGGCTTTCATAGCCAGGGGCCGATTGCCCTGGGCCATCGGCGCCTGAAAATCATGGATCTGTCGGACGGCTCGGCCCAGCCGATGATCGACAATCAACTGGGCCTGTCCCTGGCTTTCAACGGCGCGATCTACAATTACCCCGAACTGCGCACTGAACTCGAAGGCCTGGGCTACACCTTCTATTCCGGTGGCGACACCGAAGTGCTGCTCAAGGGCTACCACGCCTGGGGCGAGGCGCTGCTGCCCAAGCTCAACGGCATGTTCGCCTTCGCCATCTGGGAGCGCGATACCAAGCGGCTGTTCATCGCCCGCGACCGCCTCGGCGTCAAGCCGCTGTACCTGTCGCGCACCGGCCAGCGGCTGCGTTTCGCCTCGGCGTTGCCGGCGCTGCTCAAGGGCGGTGATATCAACCCCGTACTCGACCCGGTGGCGCTCAACCATTACCTGAATTTCCACGCGGTGGTCCCGGCGCCTCGCACCTTGCTGGCCGGCATTGAAAAACTGCCGCCCGCCACCTGGATGCGGATCGAAGCCGACGGCAGCACCGAGCAGAAAACCTGGTGGACCCTGCCCTACGGTCCCCGGGCCGACGAACAGCACCTGAACCTGGAAGACTGGATCGACCGCGTGCTCGACAGCACCCGTGAAGCGGTCGCCATTCGCCAGCGCGCCGCCGTGGATGTCGGCGTGCTGCTTTCCGGCGGGGTGGATTCGAGCATGCTGGTGGGTCTGTTGCGCGAAGTTGGTGTTGAAGACCTGTCCACGTTCTCCATTGGTTTCCAGGATGCCGGCGGCGAGCGCGGTGACGAGTTCCAATATTCGGACCTGATTGCCAAGCACTACGGCACCCGTCATCACCAACTGCGCATCGACGAGAAAGAGATCATCGAGCAACTGCCGGCAGCATTCCGTGCCATGAGCGAGCCGATGGTCAGCCACGACTGCATCGCCTTCTACCTGCTCTCACGGGAAGTGGCCAAGCATTGCAAAGTGGTGCAAAGCGGCCAGGGCGCCGACGAGCTGTTCGCCGGTTACCACTGGTACCCGCAGGTCGATGGCGCCAGCGATCCGTACGCGGCCTATCGCGCCGCCTTCTTCGATCGCAGCTACGAAGAATATGCCGCCACGGTGCAACCCAAATGGCTGACGGCCAACGATGCCGCCGGTGATTTCGTCAAGGAGCATTTCGCCCAGCCGGGCGCCAATGCGGCGGTGGACAAGGCCCTGCGCCTGGACAGCACGGTGATGCTGGTGGACGACCCGGTCAAACGCGTCGACAACATGACCATGGCCTGGGGCCTGGAAGCGCGCACGCCCTTCCTGGATTACCGCTTGGTAGAACTCTCGGCCCGGGTCCCGGCGAAATTCAAGCTGCCCGATGGCGGTAAGCAGGTGCTCAAGGAAGCCGCCAGGCGGGTGATCCCTAGCGAGGTGATCGACCGCAAGAAGGGGTATTTCCCGGTGCCTGGCCTCAAGCACCTGGAAGGCAACACGCTGGCCTGGGTCCGCGAACTGCTGCTCGATCCGAGCCAGGATCGCGGCCTGTTCAACCCGGCCATGCTCGACCGCCTGCTGACCGACCCCAACGGCCAGCTCACGCCGTTGCGCGGGTCGCGGCTGTGGCAGTTGGCGGCGCTGAACCTGTGGCTCAGCGAGCAAGGAATCTGATCGATGAAACCTTACGCAACCGTTCACAACCAACGCCTCTTGCGTGGCCAGGCACCGTCCTACGAACGCCTGCAGGCGCGCCTGGCCGAAGATGGCAGCGAATTGGGCGCCGACCCGATCGCGGTGCATTGCGGCTGGGGCCGACTGCTGATCGGCCACACCTTCCCGGACCCGGCGAGCCTGGCCCGGGAACTGCTCAACGAACAACCCGGCGAACGCGACATTGCCTTGTACGTCGCCGCGCCCCAGCAGGTGCTGGGGCTGGAACCGGCGCAACTGTTCCTCGACCCATCCGACACTTTGCGCCTGTGGTTCAGCGACTATCGCCAGGCCACGCGGGTGTTTCGCGGGTTCCGCATCCGTCGGGCCCAGGGCGAGACCGATTGGCAGGCCATCAACCAGCTCTACCAGGCCCGGGGCATGCTGCCCATCGACCCGCAGCGACTGACCCCACGTCATGAAGGCGGCCCGGTCTATTGGTTGGCCGAAGACGATGACACCGGTGCGGTGATCGGCAGCGTCATGGGCCTGAATCATCAGAAGGCCTTCAACGACCCGGAAAACGGCAGCAGCCTCTGGTGCCTGGCCGTCGATCCGCAATGTCAGCGGCCCGGTGTTGGCGAAGTGCTGGTGCGCCACCTCGTCGAGCATTTCATGAGCCGTGGCTTGAGTTACCTCGACCTGTCGGTGTTGCATGACAATCGCCAGGCGAAAAACCTCTACGCCAAACTCGGCTTTCGCAACCTCTCGACCTTCGCCATCAAACGCAAGAACGGTATCAACCAGCCGTTGTTCCTCGGGCCAGGTCCCGAAGCGCAGTTCAATCCTTATGCGCGAATCATTGTCGAAGAAGCTCACCGGCGTGGCATCGAAGTGCAGGTAGACGATGCCGAGGCCGGCTTGTTCACCCTGGTTCACGGCAGCCGTCGGGTGCGCTGCCGCGAGTCCCTGAGCGACCTGACCAGCGCCATCAGCATGACTCTTTGCCAGAACAAAAGCCTGACCCACAAGGTACTGAAGAATGCCGGCCTGAACCTGCCGGCCCAGCAGTTGGCGGGCAATGCCGATGACAACCTGGCGTTTCTCGACGAGCACGAACGGGTGGTGGTCAAGCCGCTGGACGGTGAACAAGGCCAAGGCGTGGCAGTGGACCTGCGCACCATCGAGGAGGTGCAAAGCGCCATCGAAGCGGCTCGGCGGTTCGACAGCCGGGTGCTGCTGGAAAGCTTCCACGAAGGATTGGACCTGCGGATCCTGGTAATCGGTTTTGAAGTGGTGGCGGCAGCGATCCGGCGCCCGGCGGAGGTGATCGGCGATGGCCGGCACACCATCGGCGCGTTGATCGAAGCCCAGAGTCGCCGACGGCAAGCGGCCACGGGCGGCGAAAGCAAAATCCCGATGGATGCCGAAACCTTGCGCACGCTCAGCGCGGCGGGGTTCGACTATGACAGCGTGTTGCCCGCCGGGGAGCATCTGTTCGTACGACGCACGGCGAACCTTCATACCGGAGGCGTGCTGGAGGATGTCACCAGCATCCTGCATCCGACCCTTGTCGATGCGGCGGTGCGCGCCGCGCGGGCGCTGGACATCCCCATGGTCGGCCTCGACCTGCTGGTGCCGGCGGCCGATCAACCCGAGTACGTATTCATCGAAGCCAACGAACGCGCAGGCCTGGCCAACCACGAACCACAACCCACCGCCGAGCGTTTTGTGGATTTGCTGTTTCCCCATAGCCAGGCGGTGGCCTAGCCCTTCTTCCGTGGCGAGGGAGCTTGCTCCCGCTGGGCTGCGAAGCGGCCCTTCTCCGCGGCCCTCCGGGTTTTTGCATCGACCTGGAGCTCAAAAGGGACCGCTCCGCGGTCCAGCGGGAGCAAGCTCCCTCGCCACAGGTTCCCTACTTCAATTTAATGTTCCGTGAGGAGTTTCCATGATCAGCAAAATTCCCGAACCGGATCTCGAATACCTGCAAAAGGTCCTGCTGGAGATGCTCGCCATTCCCAGCCCCACCGGATTCACCGACACCATCGTGCGCTATGTCGCCGAACGACTCGAAGAGCTGGGTATCGCTTTTGAAATGACCCGCCGCGGCACGATCCGCGCCACGCTCAAGGGCCGCAAGAGCAGCCCCGACCGAGCAGTATCGGCCCACTTGGACACCATTGGCGCTGCCGTGCGGGCCATCAAGGACAACGGCCGCCTGACCCTGGCCCCGGTGGGTTGCTGGTCCAGTCGGTTTGCCGAAGGCAGCCGGGTCAGCCTGTTTACCGACACCGGCGTGATTCGGGGCAGCGTGCTGCCGTTGATGGCTTCCGGGCACGCATTCAACACCGCCGTGGATGAAATGCCCATCAGTTGGGACCACATCGAGCTGCGCCTGGACGCCTATTGCGCCACCCGCGCCGATTGCGAAAGCCTGGGGGTGGGCATCGGCGATTACGTGGCCTTCGATCCCTTGCCGGAATTCACCGAAAGCGGTCATATCAGCGCCCGGCACCTGGACGACAAGGCCGGGGTCGCGGCGCTGCTGGCGGCGCTCAAGGCGATTGTCGACAGCGGCGAAGAACTGCTGATCGATTGTCACCCCCTGTTCACCATCACCGAGGAAACCGGCAGCGGTGCGGCGGCTGCACTGCCCTGGGATGTGAGCGAATTCGTCGGCATCGACATCGCGCCCGTCGCACCTGGCCAGCATTCGAGCGAACATGCGGTCAGCGTGGCGATGCAAGACTCCGGGGGCCCTTACGACTATCACCTGTCGCGACACTTGTTGAAACTGGCCAAGGAAAACGAGGTACCCGCACGCCGCGACCTGTTCCGCTACTACTTCAGCGACGCCCATTCGGCCATCACCGCCGGCCATGACATCCGCACCGCCCTGCTCGCCTTCGGCTGCGACGCCACCCATGGCTACGAACGTACCCACATCGACAGCCTGGCCGCCCTCAGCCGCCTGCTCGGCGCCTACATCCTCAGCCCGCCGGTATTCGCCAGCGACGCGCAACCGGCCCAGGGCTCGCTGGACCGCTTCAGCCACCAGATCGAGCACGATGCACAGATGGAAAGCGATACCCGGGTACCGTCGGTGGATAGCCTGGTGGGGCAGCGTTCCGATAACTGACCCAGCATTTTCACGGCCTGGAATATCGCCATCGCGAGCAGGCTCGCTCCCACATTGAGTTTTCAGTGCGACTCAAAAACCCTGGGGGGAGCTTGCTCCGGGCGGCGTTCCGACGATGAGGCCGGGACAAACAACCGTAAAACCCAGGCTAGCCGCAAAAGCCCATTGGCCGTAGCATCGCCTCATTGTCTAGCCGAGGTACCCCATGCTCATCCCCCACGACCAACTCGAAGTCGACACGCTCACTCGCCTGATCGAAGATTTCGTGACCCGCGACGGCACCGACAATGGTGACGACACGCCCCTGGAAACACGGGTTCTACGAGTCAGACAAGCCCTGACCAAAGGCCAGGCGTTGATCGTCTTCGACCCCGAAAGTGAACAGTGCCAACTGATGCTCAAGCACGACGTGCCCAAGCACCTATTCGACTGAACAGGCCTTGCGAGTGGCTTGGGCCTTTCTCTTCTGGATCTTGTCGTAGATTTCGGAACGATGGACATCGACGTGCCGTGGCGCTTCCACGCCAAAACGCACGGTGCCACCGCTGACCGACAGCACACGGACGGAAATATCGTCACCGATGGAAATCAACTCACCTACAGCGCGGCTTAGTACAAGCATGGTTCTTGTCCTTAAGAATGTCTGGACCCTGACCATGCCCGGCCTGTTTCCTGTTCTCAAGACACCCGCGAGAATTCAGTAAGGCCCTACAAGCAAAGCTCCTGTGACTGACGGAAACTTCCTGCAAAACCCTGTCGGATCGCAGGTGGTTTCAGGGCGCCGAGAGTCGTGGGCCGAATAGAATCACACTCGCCCCCAACACGCAGAGCGCCACGCCAATCCAGTCGGAACCCAATGGCCGCACCCGCTCCACCATGGCCAGCCAGCCGATCGAGGCAATGATATAGATACCGCCATAGGCGGCGTAGGCGCGCCCGGCGTACGTCGCTTCGATGCGGGTCAGTAACAGGGCGAATAACGTGAGGCTGAGCAATGCCGGGACGATCCACCAGGCGCTCTTGCCCTGGCGCAGCCACAACCAGAAGGCGTAGCAGCCCGCGATCTCAAACAGCGCGGCGAGAAAAAACCACAGGTAATTGAGCATGCAGATGTCCATCAGGAAGGCCGAATGGCGCCATCCTGAGGACATCGGGCAGCCAGGTCAATTCAGGTTTTGCCGGGCCTTGGCGCGCATCTTGTCGGCCATGACGGTCATTTCGTCGTACAGCAATTGTGGGTTCTTCTGCTTGAGGGCCCACGCCATGCGCCCCTGTTCATGAGGCAGGATCATGAACTGGCCCTGGGCGACTTGCTGGTAGATGTAGTCGGCAATATCCGCGGCGCTGATCGGTGAGCTTTCCAGCAACTTGCCAACCTGGGCCTTCATGGCCGGGGTCGGGCCGCGGAAGGAGTCCAGCAGATTGGTCTGGAAGAACGACGGGCACACCACGTGTACGCCAATTTCCTGCTGCGCCAGTTCCACCAACAGGCTTTCCGACAATGCCACTACTCCAGCCTTGGCCACGTTGTAGTTGCTCATGGCAGGCCCCTGCATCAGGGCCGCCATGGAGGCGATGTTGATGATCTTGCCGCGGCTTTTCTCCAGCAGCGGCAAGAACGCCTTGCAGCCCTTGACCACGCCCATCAGGTTGATTGCGATCTGCCAGTCCCAATCCTCCAGGGAAAGCTCACTGAAGAACCCGCCCGAGGCAACGCCGGCATTGTTGACGATGATATCGATGCCACCGAGCTTCTCTTCGCAAGCCTGGGCGAACGCAGTCAATTGGCTGTAGTCGCGCACATCGCAACGCTGGGTGAAGCCGTCGCCACCGGCGGCGCGCACCAGCTTGAGGGTTTCCACAAGGCCTGGCTCGCTGACATCCGACAAGGCCAGACGCCAGCCTTCGCGGGCCCAGCGCAGCGCGATTTCGCGACCCAGGCCGGAGCCGGCACCAGTGATCATCATGCGATTTTGCATAGCAAACAGCCTTGTTCCGGGAGAGATAGGCCGAGTGTAGCGAAGGAGTTCTGCGGACCCACGCTCCATCAGATTGCTGAATGGCGAGGGCAAACCGTAATGGGTTTTGATCGAGGAGCGCCCTTTGTGGGTATTGGGCTGCACAATTGCACTTTCATACGACCACAAAAAACTTTGAATTTTTTACAGGACGTTACGGTCGGACTTATTAAGCCGCCCGGATTTAACGCATGCGCGCTGGCAGTTGAAAGTTGTATCACCCCAGAACTGACCAATAAGGAAATCTACAATGGGCACAATTCTTATCATCATCCTGATCCTCCTGCTGATCGGTGGTCTTCCGGTCTTCCCGCACTCCAGAAGTTGGGGTTACGGTCCGTCCGGTATCATTGGTGTAGTGTTGGTGGTGCTGTTGGTCCTGCTATTACTGGGCAAGATATAAACCACCAAGTAAGTGCAAAAAAAAGAGGCCTCTAGAGGCCTCTTTTTATGCTCGCTGTTTTATCAATCCGGCTTGCCGTCAACGACGCCAGCGGTGTTATCCAACAGGCTTTTGGTCGCCGTTTGCAGGAACGATTCGAGCTTGAGTTTCATCTGCGCGGTATCCGCTGCATCCGGGATGATTTCCGCATGCGGGTTGGCGCCCAGCTCATAGCGATACATCTTCGGCGCCATTTCCTTCTCCTTCGGCAGTACCAGGATCTGGTCATCGCGGATGATCGCCGTGGTCTGTTCGCTGCCCGACGGCTTGATCACACCAAAACCAGGGTCGCCTTGCGGCAGGTTCAGCAGGTCGCGGCCCCAGCACTGGTTGCGCACTTGCCCGCCGATGCGGCCCATGATGGTCGGCACGATGTCGACTTGAGTGCCCACGGTATGGTTACGCTGGCCGAATTTTTCCTGGATGCCCGGGCCGATCAGCAGCATCGGCACGTTGAAACGGCCCAGGTCCATTTCGGTGATCTGGCGTTCGTTGCCAAAACCATGATCGCCGACCACCACGAACAGGGTTTCCTTGAAGTACGGCTCCTTGCGGGCCTTCTCGAAGAACTGGCCCAGTGCCCAGTCGGCGTAGCGCATGGCGGTCAGGTGTTCGTTCAGGCTGCCGCGGTCGGTGACCCGCTCCACGGGCAACGGTGTCGGCAGAGCATACGGCGTGTGGTTGGACAGGGTTTGCAGCAAGGCATAGAACGGCTTGCCGTTTTCCCGCGCCTTGAGCTCGATCAGGCCACGGTCGAACATGTCCTGGTCGGACACGCCCCAGGTCGGATCGGAGAACACCGGGTTCACGAAGTCGTTACGCCCGATGAAGTTGGTCATGCCCTGGCTGCTGAAGAACCCCGACTGGTTGTCCCAGGCGAAATCGCCGTTGTAGACATACACGTCGTCGTAGTCACGGGCGCTGAGCAGTTGCGGCAGGCCCGACAGCTTGTGGCTGCCCTCCGGCGTCTGCATCAGGTATTCGAAACCCGGCAGGTTCGGGAAGCACGCCATGGTAGCGAACATGCCTTGGTGGGTGTGGGTGCCGTTGGAGAAGAAACGGTCGAACAACAGGCCTTCCTTGGACAGCTTGTCCAGGTAAGGCGTGATGTTGCCCGGCGCGCCCAGGGCGCCCACCGAGTGACCGGCCATGCTTTCCATGAGGATCACAACCACGTTCTTGATCGGCAGGGTCTTGTCCGCTGGCGGCGTGTAGTCGCGGCGCACGGCGGCGGTCTCGGTGTCCACGAGTTTATCGTCAGGCATCACCAGCATGTCCCGCACGGTCTGCTGTGCCAGCGGTTGTTCAAGGGTGGCTTTCCAGATGTTGTCGCGGTCTTCGGACATCCGGCTCTTGGCCGCCGCCACCAGCGACAACGTACCGTTGAGGCCCAACTGGTTGGCGAAGTTCGAATCGGTGGTGTAGACGTCACCCCAACGCAGCGGCGGGCCTTGGCGCAGGGTGCCGCGTGCAGCGGCCACGGCCACCAGCAGGCAAACCATGAACACCGCGACACGCCCATACCACGGAGCGATCTGCCGGGTACCGATGGTGCCGCCACTGAACGGCCCACGGGGCCGAGTGGCGCGGTCAGCGCCCTTGAAAGCAAGGCTCAGGATGAGGGTGCCGCCGACCCAGGCCAGCAGGTAGCGCACCACCGGGAAACCGTACCAGAGCATGCTCATCACGGTTTTCGGGTCTTCCTTTACATACTGGAAGACCAGGCCGTTGAGGCGCTGGTGGAATTCACGGTAGAAATCCATCTCCATCAAGCCCAGGAACAGCGCGATGCTGGAGGTGACGGTCAGCCAGAAACGAAAGAACCCACGGGCCGCCATGGCCCTGGCGCTGAACAACGCCAGCAGCAACGGGATGCAGAGGTAGACCACCAGGCGCAGGTCGAAACGCAGGCCGTTGACGAACGCTTCAACGAAGGTCGAGGCCGGGGTGTCGAGGATCATCTCGCGGTTATAGACCAGCAGCGCCACGCGCAGCAGGCTGAACATGACCATCATCACCAGGGCGCAAAGCAACGTATAGGCCAGGTGCGATTTGACGGTCGGTTGCAGCAGGCGATGCGTATTGCGCTGCTGACTCAGGGCGTCCGGGATTGCCATGTCGTTTAAGGACCCTATTGGAGTTGGAGTGACAAAAGAAACAACGGCGCGCCCTCTGTTGACCAAAGCCTGGCCTCGGGGCTTGCGCGAGAGCGCAAATGTTGCACGAACGGCTATGGCATTGCCATTAAATAACCGGCGGCGATATAAGCGCGGGGGATTGTCCGCAAGATTTTGTGAAAATTTCGTTCAAAGAATATCCGGAAACACAAAAAAGCCCGGCCGATTGATGAAGTTGAGCCGAACGCTATTGTGGCAAAAGGATTTATCTGTGGGAGCAAAGCTTGCTCGCGAAACAGGCGCCTCGATTTCTGAAAGACCGCATTGCCTTTATCGCGAGCAAGCTTTGCTCCCACAGATGCCCTCTGGCTCCAGGGGCCCGTGCTTAGTGGAATTGCCGCCCCAAGCCCGCCGGCACACCTTCGATGGTGGTGTCTTCCCATGGGCCATTGGGGCTGACTGAACGGCTCCAACCGTTGTTCCAGCGGTAATAGGTACGCTGGCGATAGAACGTGTTCGTCTGGTTGTCCAGCACATAGACCCCAAGCTTGGCGTCCCAGTGGCTGTTACCACCCGGCGGCGGGGCGAAACTGGCGGAGGTACGTGGCACCGGCTTGGCCGGTTTGTTCGGGGTGACAGGCTTGCCCGGCGGTGTGGACGGGACCGGCTTGGTGGTCGGGGTCGACGGAGGGATCGGTGGCAGCGGCGCCGAGGGCTCCGACGGACGCTGGACCGCACAAGCGCTCAGGCCCATGACGAGCGTGAGCAGGGTGATACGAGCGATGGCGGTCATGGTGCGAATTCCTGTTATTTGTCCGGGCTGTCGATGGTCAGTTGTTGCTGCGCCGTGGTGCTGCTCGCCAGGGGCTGGCTGCGACCGATCCACTCACCGGCGGTCGGCTGGCCGGCCCGGGAGATGCGCGCCACCAGTTGGACTTCGGGGAAGTTCGACAGTTTCAACTGCGGCATCATTGCGTCCGCGTCACCCAGCTCCACCGTGATCGGCAGATCGGCGACGGTCATGCGCTTGGCCGCCAGCGGCGCCGGCGGGCCGCTGACGGCGCGGGCGAAGATGAACACGCTGTCGCCCGGCTGCACCTTGGCCTTGAGTGCCGGCGCCAGGTCGACACGCACCTTGAGCAGTGCCGCAGCCTTGGTCACAGGAGCCTGGACGACCTTGCCGCCGCTGGCTTGCAGCTTCTCGGTGGCCCGGGTAATACCGCCCTGCAGCGCCTCACGGGACTTGTCACCCTCCGGCAGTTCCACCAGCAGGCGCCCCCAGTAATCGATCGCATCCTGATAGCGCTCGCCTTCGAACGCGGCGATGCCCAGCAGGCCAAGACTGGTGACCTCCTTGGGATCGAGTTTCAGCGCTTCATCGGTCAGGGTCTGGACCTTGTCCGACCATTTCTTGCCATCGGCGAAATACTGCGCCTGGGCCCACTGCCCGAGCAGCTCGGGCTGGCGGCCGGCCACCGCCACGGTGCGCTCGAAGATCTTCGCCGCGTCTGCGGGTCGATCCTGGGCCATGTAGGTACGGCCGAGGAAATACAAGCCCTCGGCGGAGTCCGGCTGCGCCGCCACCGCCCGTTCCAGGCGCTGAGTCATTTCCTCCATCGACTGCGGCGCCTGGGCGAATTCACGGGTCAGCTCGACCTTGTCGCTGGCACCGAAGTGCAGGTACAGCGCCAGGCCCAACAGCGGCACCAGCACGGCGGCGAGCAACGGCAATGGCTTGCCCAATCGGGACTCCCGTGGCGCATCGGCGCCCTCGGTGTCGGCGAGCAGCTCGCGGGCGGCTTCGGCGCGACCAGTGTCCAGTTGCGCGGCGTTGAGCACGCCCTCCTCTTGCTCGGCCTGCAACTCGGCAATGCGTTCCTGGTACAGCGCCACGTTGAGCGCGGTACGGTCCTCCTCTCGTTGAGCGCGACGACCACGCAGCACAGGGATCAACAGAAAACTCAGGGCAACCAGAAGAAGCAGACCTGCGGCGAGCCAGAAATCAATCATGCTTGGTTTTATCCAACAGTTGGTCGAGGCGCTGGCGCTCTTCGACAGAAAGCGTGTCCGGGGCGGCCGTGCGCTGGACCCGGCGCCGACGCACGATCACCGCGATGACCACGAAACCACCCAGCAGCAGCCCGGCGGGGCCGAACCAGAGCAGCGCGGTCTTGGAGGACAGGGCGGGGTTGTAGCGCACGAACTCACCGTAGCGATCGACCATGAAGTCGATGATCTGCTGGTTGTCCTTGCCCTCGCCGAGCATGCGGAAGATTTCCTTGCGCAGGTCGGCGGCAATCGGTGCATTGGAGTCGGCGATGTCCTGGTTCTGGCACTTGGGGCAGCGCAGTTCCTTGGTCAGTTCGCGAAACCGTTCGCGCTCGCCGTCGTTGGCGAATTCGTAGGTGTCGATGGCGGCATGGGCCACACCGACCAGGCTCAAGCCGAGGACGGCAGCCGCTAACCAGCGCTTCATGGCTTGGCCTCGTCCACCAGGGCTTGATACTTGGCAGCCAGTTTCTCGCGCCAGACCTGTTCGTCGATCACGCCGACGAACTTGTCGCGGATGACACCCTTGGCATCGATGAGGAAAGTTTCCGGTGCGCCGTAGACCCCCAGGTTCAGGCCCAGGGAGCCGTCTTCGTCACGAATGTCCAGTTGATATGGATTGTGGAACTCGGCCAGCCACTTCAAGGCGTCGGCATTGACGTCCTTGTAATTGACGCCGTAGATCACCACGCCGTTCTGGGCCAGCTTGTTCAACACCGGGTGCTCGACCCGGCAGGAAATGCACCAAGTGCCCCATACGTTGACCAGCGCCGGTTTGCCCAGCAGGTCGGCGCGGGTCAGGGTCTTGTCGCCTTGCACCGATGGCAGGGAAAACTCCGGGAACGGCTTGCCGATCATCGCCGAGGGCAACTCGGTCGGATTCAGGTACAGCCCTCGGTACAAAAACACCGCCATCAGCAGGAACAGCGCCAGCGGCACCAACATCAACCAACGTTTCATGCAGTGGCTCCCGTCACGCCCAGGGCTTCACGCACCCGGGTTTTCACCTTGACTCGATATCGACGATCCAGCGCCGCCAGCACCCCACCCAGGCCGGTGAGCAAGCCACCGAACCAGATCCAGCGCACGAACGGCTTGACGTGGACTCGGACTGCCCACGCGCCGTCGCCCAGGGACTCGCCCAGCGCCACGTAGAGATCGCGGGTGAAACCGGCATCGATCCCGGCTTCGGTCATGACCGAGTTCTGCACGGTATAGAGGCGCTTTTCCGGATGCAGCACGGTAATTTCCTCGCCGTTGCGAAGAACCCGCACAGTGCCTTTGTCGGACGTGAAATTCGGCCCCTCGAAGTGTTTGGCGCCCTCGAAAACGAACTGATAGCCGGCCAGGTCCATGGACTCTCCCGGCGCCAGGCGCAGGTCACGCTCGGCGCTGTTCTGGCTGGACAGCACCACGCCCAGGGCGCAGACGGCGATGCCCAGGTGGGCGACCTGCATGCCCCAGTAACTGCGGGTCAGGGTCGGCAGGCCCTTGATCAGGCCTTTGTGACGAGTCTTGTCGAAGATATCCCGTACGCCCGCCAGCAACACCCAGGCCGCCAGCACGAACGTCGCCAGCACCGCCCAATTGAAGTCGCCATAGGCCACGCCGGCCACCACGGCCAGGGCGGCCGTGCCCAGCAGTACCGGGGTCAACATGCCCAGCAGCCACTTGAGCGGGGTGTCTTTCCAGCGCACCAGCACACCGATAGCCATGACCACCATCAGGATTGCCATCAGCGGGATAAACAGCGCATTGAAGTACGGCGGCCCGACCGACAGCTTGGCGCCGGACAACGCATCGAGTACCAGCGGGTACAACGTCCCCAGCAGAATCATCGACGCGGCCACCACCAGCACCAGGTTGTTGCCCAGCAGCAGGGTTTCCCGGGACCAGAGGTTGAAGCCGACCTGGCTCTTGACCACCGGTGCACGCAGGGCGAACAACGTCAGGGAACCGCCGACCACGAACAACAGGAACATCAGGATGAACACGCCACGTTCAGGGTCCGAGGCGAAGGCATGCACCGACGTGAGCACGCCGGAACGCACCAGGAACGTCCCCAGCAGGCTCAGCGAGAACGCCGCGATGGCCAGCAGCACGGTCCAGCTCTTGAACACACCGCGTTTTTCCGTGACGGCCAGGGAGTGGATCAGTGCCGTGCCCACCAACCAGGGCATGAACGAGGCGTTTTCCACCGGGTCCCAGAACCACCAGCCGCCCCAGCCGAGTTCGTAGTAGGCCCACCACGATCCCAAGGTGATGCCAATGCCGAGGAAAGCCCAGGCGACGATGGTCCACGGACGCGACCAGCGTGCCCACGCGGCATCGAGGCGACCGCCAAGCAATGCGGCGATGGCGAAGGCGAAGGCCACGGAAAAACCGACGTAGCCCATGTAGAGCATCGGCGGGTGAACGATCAGGCCGATGTCTTGCAGCAATGGGTTGAGGTCGCGACCATCCATCGGCATCTGCGGCAGGATGCGCTTGAACGGGTTGGACGTGACGATCAGGAATAGCAGGAAACCGGTGCTGATCATGCCCATCACCGCCAGCACCCGGGCCAGCATCACCTGGGGCAACTGCCGGGAGAACACCGAGACGGCGAAGGTCCAGCCAGCGAGGATCAACGCCCAAAGCAACAGCGAGCCTTCGTGGGCGCCCCACACGGCACTGAACTTGTAGTACCAGGGCAAAGCACTGTTGGAGTTGCTGGCGACGTACTCCACGGAAAAGTCGTCGGCCATGAACGCATAGGTCAGGCAACCGAAGGCGAACAGCATAAAGACGAACTGGCCCCACGCCGCCGGCTGGGCCAGGCTCATCCACAATCGGTCACCACGCCAGGCCCCCAGCAACGGCACCACGGCTTGCACCAGGGCAAAGCACAGGGCCAGGATCATAGCCAGGTGGCCCAGCTCGGGAATAAAGATGCCGGTAGTCATCGATCAACCCTCCTTCACGGGAGCGGGCGCCGACTGGCCGCTGTCTTTCAAGGCCTTGGTCACTTCCGGCGGCATGTATTTTTCGTCGTGCTTGGCCAGCACTTCGTCGGCCACCACCACGCCGTCGGCGTTGAGCTTGCCCAGGGCGACGATGCCCTGCCCTTCGCGGAACAGGTCCGGGAGGATGCCGCGATAGCTGATGGTCACGGTCTTGTTGAAGTCGGTGACATTGAATTTCACGTCCAGCGAATCCCCGGAGCGCACCAGCGAGCCTTTTTCCACCATGCCGCCGGCGCGGATGCGGGTGTCCTTGGGCGCTTCGCCGTTGGCGATCTGGGTCGGGGTGTAGAACAGGTTGATATTCTGCTGCAAGGCACTCAGGGCCAGGGCGACCGCGGCACCGACACCCACCAGGATCGCAAGAATGATGACAAGACGTTTTTTGCGCAGCGGATTCACTGACCGTTCTCCCGGCGCAGACGACGCGCCTCTTGTTGCAGATACCGCTTGCGGGCCAGGATCGGCACCGCCACGTTGAGGCCCAGCACCACCAGGCAGATGCCATAGGCTGACCAGACATACAGGCCATGATGGCCCATGGCGAGGAAATCGCCGAATGAAGCGAAACTCATCGAGCGACCTCCAGGCTGTTCTGTACTTCGGCCTTCACCCAACTGGTCCGGGACTCACGCTTGAGCACTTCCAGGCGCATGCGCAGCAGCAGCACCGCGCCGAAGAAACAGTAGAAACCCAGCACGGTCAGCAACAGCGGCAGCCACATTTCGACGGGCATCGCCGGTTTTTCGGTGAGGGTGAAGGTCGCGCCCTGGTGCAGGGTGTTCCACCACTCCACCGAGTACTTGATGATCGGGATGTTGATCACGCCGACAATCGCCAGCACCGCACAGGCCTTGGCGGCACTGTCACGATTGCTGATGGCGTTGCCCAGCGCAATAAGACCGAAGTACAGGAACAGCAGGATCAGCATCGACGTCAGTCGCGCATCCCAGACCCACCACGAACCCCAGGTCGGCTTGCCCCAGATCGCACCGGTGATCAGCGCCACCGCGGTCATCCAGGCACCGATGGGCGCGGCGCATTGCAGGGCCACGTCGGCCAGCTTCATCTTCCACACCAGCCCGACCACACCGCACACCGCCAGCATCACGTAGACGGACTGGGCCAGCATCGCCGTGGGCACGTGGATGTAGATGATGCGGAAGCTGTTGCCTTGCTGGTAGTCCGGCGGTGCGAAGGCCAGGCCCCAGACCACGCCAGAACCAATCAGCAACAGTGCCGCGATGCTCAACCATGGGAGCAGTTTGCCGCTGATGCCGTAGAACCACTTGGGTGAGCCGAGCTTATGAAACCAGGTCCAGTTCATTACTGTTTCCATCACGGTTGCGGCTCGCCATCACGAACCGCCGGGGCGGCCTTTACTTCCAAAGAAGTGGTCAGTTTCTGACCAGGCCTCGTTATTATTCGCCGACGCTGATCTTCAGGCCAGCGGCTATTGCAAAGGGTGTCAAGGTTATCGCCAGGGCGGTCAGGCTCCCAAGCCACAGCAGATAACCGATCGCGGGCATGCCTTGCAATGCCGCCTGCAAGGCACCACTGCCCAGGATCAGGACCGGGATATACAACGGCAGGATCAGCAACGCCAGCAACAGGCCGCCGCGCTTCAACCCCACCGTCAACGCCGCGCCCACCGCACCAAGCAGGCTCAGCACCGGAGTGCCCAGCAGCAACGACACCAGCAACACCGGCATGCACGCGCCGGGCAGCCCCAGCATCATCGCCAGCAGCGGCGAGAGCAGCACCAGTGCCAGTCCGGAAAAAACCCAGTGTGCCAGTACCTTGGCCAAAACCAGAAGGGCCAGGGGGTGCGACGAAAGGACCCACTGTTCCAGTGAACCGTCTTCGAAATCACTGCGGAAAAGCCCGTCCAGCGAGAGCAGGACCGATAAAAGCGCGGCGACCCAGACCAGTCCCGGAGACAAGGTTTGCAACAATTGAGTCTCTGGACCGACCGCCAACGGGAACAGTGCGATGACGATCGCGAAGAACACCAGTGGATTGGCCAATTCGGCCGGACGACGGAACAGCAGGCGCGCCTCGCGGGCAAGCAACAGGCCAAACACACTCATACGGCCCAGTTCCCCAGATCAATGTTGCGATAACCGGCTGGCATTCGCGCCAGCGTGTGGTGGGTGGTCAAGAGCACCATGCCGCCGTTTTCACAGTGCCGGGCCAGGTGTTCCTCGAGCTGGGCGACGCCCTGCTTGTCCAGGGCGGTGAACGGTTCGTCGAGAATCCACAACGGCGGGCTGTCCAGGTACAACCGGGCCAGGGCCACTCGGCGCTGCTGACCGGCGGACAAGGTGTGGCTCGGCACGTCTTCGAAACCGCGCAGCCCTACAGCCGCCAACGCCTGCCAGATCGCCTCGCGCCCGACCGGCGTATGCAACGCGCACAGCCAACTGAGGTTTTCTTCGGGGGTCAGCAAATCCTTGATACCGGCGGCATGGCCGATCCAGAGCAGGTTACGGGCCAGTTCGCTGCGCTGGCTGTGCAAGGGCTGGCCATTGAGCAACACCTGACCTGCGGTGGGCTGCATCAGGCCGGCCAGCAGGCGCAGCAGGCTGGTCTTGCCGCTGCCGTTGGGACCACTGATCTGCACCATATCGCCACGCGAGAGTCTCAATTCGAGATTTTCGAAAAGCAGTCGCAAGTCTCGCTCACAGGCGAGGCCAACGGTTTGCAGGAGAGGACTGGTCAAGGGATCGCGGGCCTTATACGGTTCAAGTCGGCGGTGCAGCGGCCGTTAAAGAGGTGCAGCATAGATGCTTTGACGACCTGTTCCACAGAGCTGCGTCAAACAATTGCAAGGTTTTCGCCACTCCCTGAAAGACGGGCGGCATTATACATGTCATGCCCTACTCTAAAGAGGGCTTATTTTCCCAGGTAAGACCGCAAATGACAGGCGACATGAACATCCTGCCGCTGCCCCAGCCCACCGCGACGACGCGTACGCCAGTGGTCAGTGGCGAGCTGCTCAAACTGCTGGTGCCGACCGAAGGCCTGATCAGCTCGGGCCAGACCGCCCAGGCCGAAGTGCTCTCGCTCAAGCAGGCCGACCAGACTTTCCAGTTGCTGCTCAAGGTCACCCTGGAGAGCGGCCGCCAGACCACCGTGCAGGCCACCAGCAGCCAGCCACTGCCCCAGGGCACCAGCCTGGCCGTGACCCAGCCGTCCGCCAGCAACCTGGCGATCGCCGTGCAACAGGCCGTGGCCTCCAGCGTCGCCACCTTGACCCGCATCGACACGGCGCAAATGCCGGTCGGCACGTTGCTGCAAGGCAAGGTACTGACCAGCCAGGCGCTGCCGTCATTGCCCGGGCAGCCGGCGGTCTATCGATCATTGGTGAGCCTGCTCAACACCGCCCAGGCTGGCAGCACCCTGGACATCGACAGCCCGCAACCGCTGCGCATCGGCACGCTCTTGAGCGCTCAGGTGCAAGATGCCCAGACGCTGAAATTCGTTCCTCTGAGCAACCGCCACGAGCAATTGGCGGTGAGCCAGCAACTGGTCACCCAAGTGAGCCGCCAGGGTTCGCTGGACAGCCTGATCACCGCCCTGCAAAACCTGCCGGTCACTGACGACACCGGCACCGAGCTGCGCGCCGCGGTGACTCGTTTGCTGGCTGGCCTGCCGGATGTCCAGCAACTGAGCACGCCCAAAGGCCTGGCCCAGGCCATGGTCGCCAGCGGGGTGTTCCTGGAAAGCAAATTGCTCGCCGGGCAACCACCGAGCCTGGCGCCGGACATGAAAGGCGACCTGCTGAAACTGATCGCCCAACTGACACCGGCCCTGCCCGCCTCCACCAACCTCGGCGCCATCATTGCCGCCAACACGCTGGCCCAGGTCCTGCCCAGTTTCGTGCGCAGCGCCCTGGGGATGCTCGGCCAGGTCAGCGCCAAACCGCAACCCACCAGCTTTCCACTGCCCTCGCGCCTGTTGAAAGAGCAGGACGAAGGCGGCGACCTGGAACACCTGCTACGCCTGGCCGCAGCTGCTGTGTCACGCCTGCAAAGCCATCAGTTGTCGAGCCTGGAACAGACCGGCCTGACCGACGACGGTCGGCTGATGAGCACCTGGCAATTGGAAATCCCGATGCGCAACCTGCAGGACATCGTGCCGTTGCAGGTCAAGTTCCAGCGCGAGGAAACCCCGCCCCGGGAGCAACCACAGGATCGCCGGGAAGAACGCGAGCCGAAACAGCAGCTCTGGCGGGTGGAATTGGCGTTCGACATGGAACCGCTCGGCCCGTTGCAGGTTCAGGCACAGTTGCTCAGCGGCAGCCTGTCCAGCCAGTTGTGGGCAGAGCGGCCGTACACCGCAAGCCTGATCGAAAGCAACCTGACCGCATTACGCGAGCGCCTGGTAACCTGCGGCCTGAACGTCGGCGAACTGGACTGCCACCTCGGCACCCCGCCCCAAGGCCCCAAGACTCGCCTGGAACAACGCTGGGTGGACGAAACCGCATGACAACCCACACCGAACCCCGCCAGGCCATCGCCCTCAAGTACGATGGCCATCACGCCCCGACCCTCACCGCCAAGGGCGACGAAGCCCTGGCCGAGGAAATCCTGCGCATCGCCCGCGAAAGCGAAGTACCGATCTATGAAAACGCCGAGTTGGTGAAGTTGTTGGCGCGGATGGAACTGGGGGACAGCATTCCAGAAGAGCTGTACCGCACGATTGCCGAGATCATCGCGTTTGCCTGGAACCTCAAGGGCAAGTTTCCCCAGGGCTATGACCCGAATGCGCCGAGTGTCGAGAAGGATGTGACCGAGCGTGGCGATGATTACTGATCACAGCCACCAGGGCGGTGTGCTGGCTGGAACGATCAGTGTGTGAGCACTAGAAAAACCTGTGGGAGCGAGCTCGCTCGCGATGAGGTCCTGCCAGCCAACATTGATATTGACTGACACACCGCTATCGCGAGCAGGCTCGCTCCCACATCTATGGTTATCCCCTTTTCTGCAATACTGTTTTTGATGCGTGGTTGGCTTGCTTTCATCTATCCGGCGTCTGAGTGGGGTTGTGGCCCCGCGCCTCGATGAGAATCGATGCCCGACGATCCTAATTAATTGGACGGCCTTTCAGCCGTGTGGGAGCTCAGGGTTGTCGTCAGGCCGGTTGGCCGTTCACGTCATCAGTTATCCAGCATCGCAAAACCAGGTGGGTGGTGCTCGGATGACAGCAGGGTCAGGTGTTCATCGCAGCTGGCCCTGCATCGAATTCAGTGTGGTGTGCCGCAATCGCCCAAGCGATCCTCGCCATCTTATTGGCCAGCGCGCAGACCACATGGTTGGAGTGATGGTGGGCCAACAGCTGCCGGACCCAGTCCGCCAGCCAGCCTCTTTGGCGCTCCAGCTGCATTAAGTAGACTCGGGCACACTGGATGAGCAGACGCCTCTGATTCCGATCACCGCGCTTGCTGATGCCCAGCAGTACCGTCTTGTCGCCCGTGGAATGCTGTTTGGGCACCAGCCCGATTGAGGCCGCATAGTTTCGCCCGCACTTGAACTGTTTACCATCGCCCAACTCAGCAGCCAGGGCGCTGGAGGTGATCGGCCCGACACAGGGCATAGTCATCAAACGAGCCGCCAGATCATCTTCAGCGGCCTGGCTCTCCACGTCCTTGTCCAGTGTCTTGACCTGCTCATCCAGGTGGTTGAAGTGCTCATGCAGCTTCATCAGAATTTTTTTGAAGCGTTCAGAAAGTGAACTCGCCTCCAGCCACGCCGGAAGCTCTTTGATGGATTTGAAGCCTGGGGCCAGGCTGATGCCCACCTCTAGAAGGGCGGCATGAATCCGATTGGCGGTCGCGGTGCGGTCTTTGATGAACGAATCGCGGGTCGAGTTGAGCATGGCTAGCGCCTGCTGAGCTTGGTTTTTTGGCGGCACAAAGCGCATCGTTGGGCGAGTCGCTGCCTCGCAGATCGCCTCGGCATCAGCGAAGTCGTTCTTGTTGCTCTTCACGTAAGGACGCACGAGATGAGGAGCAATGAGCTTGGGCGTATGTCCCAGCTTCGCGACCTCCTGCGCCATGAAGTGGGCTCCGCCACAAGCTTCCATCACGACGGTGCAAGGTTCGAGATTCGCCAGGTGTTGAGCGAGCGTCACTCGAGTAAATTTTTTGCGATAAAGCTCATGACCACGATCATCTTGAGCATGCAGGTGAAAGGAGTGTTTTCCCAAATCGATGGCGGCAATAGCTACTTTGTTCATGGCAACAGTCTCCGATGAGCCCCCTGCGAAAGCTTAGTGGGCGATCGCAGGGGGCGGTGGGGGTAGCCATTTCATTAGTTGGATCGAGGTAAAGCGATCAGCCGCCCCGGTGCAGCTTGCTCATCAACTCCGCCTCGGCCTGGGTCAGGCCGCAGGCTTGGGTCAGTTCATCGACGCTGGCGCCCATGCCCACCAGGCGGGCGGCCTGGGCGAAGGACAGGCTGGAGGGGTCGCGCTGTTCCAGCTGGGCAAGTTTATCCGGCAACGGCGCGACCACGGCACGCAGCTCATGGAGCGCTTCGCCCATGCGCACGGTGCCGTTCTGGTAATCATCGACGCGCTTGGCCAGGTCCTTGATGCGCTGGTCGCGCAGCGCATCGCCCTGGGCCTGTTGAGCGGCGATCTGCCGCTGGCCGCGTATGTACGCCAGGAACATCGCCAGCGTGCCTGCCCAGAAAAGGAACAGGACAATGACTGCTACCTCAAGAATCAATCAGATACTCTCCAGTTCCGACCACTCTTCTTCGCTCATCATCTTGTCCAGCTCAACCAGGATCAGCAACTCGTTGTTCTTGTTGCACACGCCCTGGATGAACTTGGCCGACTCTTCGTTACCCACGTTCGGCGCAGTCTCTATTTCCGACTGGCGCAGGTAAACCACTTCGGCGACGCTGTCGACCATGATGCCAACCACTTGCTTGTCGGCTTCGATGATGACGATCCGGGTGTTGTCGCTGATCTCGGCATTCATCAGGCCGAAGCGCTGGCGAGTATCGATCACCGTGACCACATTGCCACGCAGGTTGATGATCCCCAGCACGTAGCTCGGTGCACCCGGTACCGGGGCGATCTCGGTATAGCGCAGCACTTCCTGAACGCGCATCACGTTGATGCCGTAGGTTTCGTTATCGAGCTTGAAGGTCACCCATTGCAGAATCGGATCTTCAGAACCCTTTTGAGACGACGCCTTATCATTCATACCCTGACCCCTCGAAAAACCGCCTGTGGCGGCGTGTATTCTGTCCGGCGACGCTGCGCGCCACCGGTTGTCTTATTTCGGTTTCCGGACCGGCTTGCTGCCGCCCAGGTGTTTTGCCCCGCCGCTGGCGATCAGTTCCGCCAGTTCGGAAACGTCCAGCAAGGCGCACATGTGTTCGATCACCGTACCGGCCAGCCATGGCCGTTGCCCTCGATGGCTGCGCCACTTGATCTCGTTCGGGTCCAGGCGCAGCGAACGGCTGACCTGATGCACCGCCAACCCCCACTCGTACCCCTGCACCGAAATCACGTATTGCAGGCCCTGGCGAAAGTCATCGCGATAACGGTCCGGCATGACCCAGCGCGCGGTATCCAGCACCTTCAGGTTGCCGGCCTGGCTCGGCAGGATCCCGAGGAACCATTCCGGCTGGCCGAACAACGGCGTCAATTCCTGCCCGGCCAGGGAATAAATCGATCCCAGGCATACCAGCGGTACCGCCAGGGTCAACCCGGCCACATCGAACAACAAACACTCGAACGGCTCGGCAGCCCAGGCCGGACGGTCGTCGCCCGGCACCGGTGGCGGCGGATTGCTCGGCGGCAAGTGGACTTCCACTACCGGCGTCACCAGGCCCTGCAACAGCGGGGCAACGGTGGAGACCGGCGCCAGGATCGGCGCAGGCGCATCCATTACCGCCACCTGAGGCTTGATAAACGGTGCCTCGACCGCTGCCGCCATTACTGATTTCTGTGCGTCACGGGCCTGCTCTTCGAGCACGGCCGCTTGAAATTCGTCCAGCACACCCTTGGCTTCGACGTGCTCGGGCAACGCCTCGATCACGCTTGGCTGCGGTGGCAATTCTTCGGTCGCTTCCTGCAACAGCCCATCCAGATAGGATTGCAGGGCCATTTGCGGACGCGAGGTTGTCTTAATCGGGCGGCTCATGGGAACAGTGCGCCACTTGAAGAGGTTATCGGCATGAATGCGGTAGGACTTGAGCGTTCGCAAGCGAACACAGTGCCAGTGGAAAGCCTCGTCACGTTAAGCCACCTGCTGCGGAACAAGCTGCTGGGCCAGCAGGTGCTTGAGCAGCGCCCGGTAGGCCAACACGCCACGGCTCTTGCCATCGAACTGCGAAGGGGTCACTCCGGCACGACTGGCGTCGCGCAGGCGGGTATCGACGGGGATATAGCCTTGCCAGATGTCATCCGGGTACATGTCCCGCAACACACGCAGGGTACCCAGGGACGCCTGGGTGCGACGATCGAACAAGGTCGGCACGATGTTGAAAGCCAGCGTCTGCTTGCGCGAGCGGTTGACCATCGCCAGGGTATTGACCATGCGCTCCAGGCCTTTGACCGCCAAGTGCTCGGTCTGTACCGGGATCACCAGTTGCTGGCTGGCAGCCAAGGCATTGACCATCAGCAAACCCAGCAACGGCGGGCTGTCGATAATCGCGTAATCGAAATCCTGCCACAGCTGCGCCAGACTCTTGGCGATCACCAGGCCCAGGCCGCTCTGCCCGGGCGACTGTCGCTCCAGGGTGGCCAAGGCGGTGCTCGAGGGCAACAGGGAAATTCGCTCGTCGCTGGTGGACAACAGCAACTGCCCCGGCAGGCCCTCGGGCACAACGCCCTTGTGCAGGAACAGGTCGTAGTTGCTGTGCTCCAGGCTGTCGGGATCGTAGCCGAAATAGCTGGTCATCGAGCCATGGGGGTCCAGGTCGACGATGACCACGCGCTTGCCCGCCTCGGCCAGCAACCCGGCTAAAGCGATGGAAGATGTGGTCTTGCCCACACCACCTTTTTGATTGGCGACTGCCCAGACTCTCATTCGGATCGTTCCTCCCGGCCGAAACAGGCTCGACCGAGAAATAGCTCGGTTATAAAGCGGGTGACGGAGAATTGACGGCACTCTGTCTTCCCGGCGGCTTGACCGGAGCCGGTGCAGTTTGTGTGCCAGCCCGCTTCAATGCCGCATCCGGGGTTGCATTGGCCGTACCGGTACCGGTCAGGCTACGACGCACATCGAGGTTACGCGACACCACCAGCACCACCCGCCGGTTGCGCGCACGCCCCTCGGCAGTGGCGTTGTTGGCGACCGGCTGGAACTCGCCGTAGCCCACCGATGCCAGGCGCCCAGGGTTCACACCCTGCATCGCCAGCATGCGCACGATGCTCGCCGAACGGGCCGAGGACAGTTCCCAGTTGGTCGGGTACTGCGCAGTACGGATCGGCTGGTCGTCGGTAAAGCCTTCGACATGGATCGGATTGTCAAAGGGCCTCAGGATCGCCGCCACCTTGTCGATGATGTTGAAGGCCATGTCGCTGGGCATCGCGTCGCCGCTGCCGAACAACAGGCTGGAATTGAGCTCGATCTCGACCCACAACTCGTTGCCGCGTACGGTCATCTGGTTGGAGCTGATCAAGTCACCGAACGCGGCGCTGATGTCGTCGGCGATGCTTTTCAACGGGTCGCTGCCACCGGCGATACCGGCATCGACCTGTTCGCTGTCCTTGATCAAAGGTTTGGCCGGGGTGCTGCTCTTGGGCCGCTCGTCGCCGATAGGGATGGGCTTGAGGGCGCGGTCGGAGTCGGTAAAAACGCCGATCAACGCCTCGGAAATGACTTTGTACTTGCCTTCGTTGACCGACGAAATCGAATACATGACCACGAAAAAGGCGAACAGCAACGTAATGAAATCGGCATAGGAAACCAGCCAGCGTTCATGGTTGACGTGTTCTTCACGATGCCTGCGACGTGCCATGGTCCATGCTCCCCATCAGTCCATGAAGCCTTGCAGCTTCAATTCAATGGAACGTGGGTTTTCACCTTCGGCGATCGACAGGATCCCTTCCAGCAGCATTTCGCGATAGCGCGACTGGCGTAACGCGATGGACTTGAGCTTGGCCGCGATGGGCAACAGCACCAGGTTGGCACTCGCCACACCGTAGATCGTGGCGACGAACGCCACGGCAATGCCGCTGCCCAGCTGCGACGGATCGGCCAGGTTGCCCATTACATGGATCAGCCCCATCACCGCACCGATAATACCAATGGTCGGCGCGTAGCCGCCCATGCTCTCGAATACCTTGGCCGCCTCGATATCGCGGCTTTCCTGGGTGTAGAAGTCCACTTCCAGGATGCTGCGGATGGCTTCCGGCTCGGCACCGTCCACCAGCAATTGCAGGCCTTTGCGCGAATAGCTGTCGGGTTCGGCATCGGCCACCCCTTCCAGCCCCAGCAAGCCTTCCTTGCGAGCGGTCAGGCTCCAGTTCACTACCCGGTCGATACCGCCGGCCAGGTCGACCCGCGGCGGGAACAGGATCCAGATAAGCACTTGCATGGCGCGCTTGAAAGCACTCATGGGCGACTGCAACAACGCAGCGCCAATGGTGCCACCGAGCACGATCAATGCCGCCGGGCCGTTGGCCAGCGCCCCCAGGTGACCGCCTTCCAGATAATTGCCGCCAATGATGGCGACGAACGCCATGATGATGCCGATCAGGCTAAGCACATCCATTACAGGCAGGCCTCGACCAGGTGTCTACCGATGTCGTCCAACCCGTACACTGCGTCGGCAAGATCAGCTTTTACGATGGCCATCGGCATGCCGTAGATCACGCAGCTGGCTTCGTCCTGGGCCCAGATCGCACTGCCGCCCTGCTTGAGCAGGCGCGCACCTTCACGACCGTCGGCGCCCATGCCGGTGAGCACCACCGCCAGAACTTTGTCACCGTAGGACTTGGCCGCGGAACCGAAGGTAATGTCCACGCAAGGCTTGTAGTTCAGGCGCTCGTCGCCCGGCAGGATTTTCACCGCGCCACGGCCGTCGATCATCATCTGCTTGCCACCTGGCGCCAACAACGCCAGGCCGGGACGCAGGATGTCGCCATCCTCGGCTTCCTTGACGCTGATGTTGCACAGCTTGTCCAGGCGTTCGGCAAAAGCCTTGGTGAACGCCGCCGGCATGTGCTGGATCAACACGATGGGGGCCGGGAAATTGGCCGGCAACTGGGTCAGGACCCGTTGCAGCGCCACCGGACCACCCGTGGACGTGCCGATGGCGACCAGCTTGTAGGCTTTACGCTTGGGGGCCGGCGACGACGCAGTGGCGGCGGGCGCCGGACGGGCAGGAGTCGGTGCCGGAGCGCTGCGTACCGGGGCTGGATTGAAGCTGCCCGACGACGTCGGCGCCGGGCTTGGCGCCACGACAGGGGCTGGCGCGGGTACGCTGTAGGCACTGACACGCCGGTTGCTGCGGGAAATACTGTGGACCTTTTCGCACAGCAACTGCCGGACCTTGTCGGGGTTGCGCGAAATGTCTTCGAAATTTTTCGGCAGGAAATCCACCGCCCCGGCATCCAGCGCATCGAGGGTTACCCGGGCGCCTTCATGAGTCAGGGACGAGAACATCAATACCGGAGTCGGGCAGCGCTGCATGATATGCCGCACGGCCGTGATGCCATCCATCATCGGCATCTCGTAGTCCATGGTAATCACGTCCGGCTTGAGTGCCAGGGCCTGATCGATCGCCTCTTTGCCGTTGGTCGCGGTACCGACGACCTGAATGCTCGTGTCCGCCGAAAGAATTTCCGAGACGCGGCGGCGGAAAAACCCCGAATCGTCCACCACCAGGACTTTAACTACCATAAACACTCCGTTAGACGAGGCGCGGCCCTGGGCCCCGCCCCTCCAGAATCAAATACGCCGTGCGGCGTAACGCTTGAGCATGCTTGGCACATCGAGAATCAACGCGATGCGGCCGTCGCCGGTGATGGTGGCGCCGGACATGCCCGGGGTGCCCTGGAGCATCTTGCCCAACGGCTTGATGACCACTTCTTCCTGGCCCACCAACTGGTCGACGACGAAGCCGATCCGCTGGGTGCCCACCGAAAGGATCACCACATGGCCTTCGCCCTGCTCCACATGGGCCGCGGAGCTGACCAGCCAGCGCTTGAGGTAGAACAGTGGCAGTGCCTTGTCCCGTACGATCACCACTTCCTGGCCGTCCACCACGTTGGTGCGCGACAGGTCGAGGTGGAAGATCTCGTTGACGTTGACCAGCGGGAAGGCAAACGCCTGGTTGCCCAGCATCACCATCAGGGTTGGCATGATCGCCAGGGTCAACGGAACCTTGATGACAATCTTCGAGCCCTGACCCTTGGTCGAGTAGATATTGATCGAACCGTTGAGCTGGGAAATCTTGGTTTTCACCACGTCCATGCCCACGCCACGGCCCGACACGTCGGAAATCTCGGTCTTGGTCGAGAAGCCCGGGGCAAAGATCAGGTTGTAGCACTCAGTGTCGCTCAGGCGGTCGGCGGCATCCTTGTCCATCACACCGCGTTTCACCGCGATGGAACGCAATACGTTCGGGTCCATGCCTTTGCCATCGTCGGAGATCGACAGCAGGATGTGGTCGCCCTCCTGCTCGGCAGCCAGGATCACCCTGCCGCTGCGGACCTTGCCTGAAGCTTCGCGCTCTTCCGGCGACTCGATACCGTGGTCGACCGCGTTGCGCACCAAGTGGACCAACGGGTCGGCCAGGGCCTCGACAAGGTTCTTGTCGAGATCGGTCTCTTCACCCACCAGTTCCAGGTTGATTTCTTTCTTGAGCTGGCGAGCCAAGTCACGAACCAGGCGCGGGAAGCGCCCGAAGACTTTCTTGATCGGCTGCATGCGGGTCTTCATGACCGCGGTCTGCAGGTCCGCCGTGACCACGTCGAGGTTCGACACGGCCTTGGACATGGCTTCGTCCTGGCTGTTGAGGCCCAGGCGCACCAGACGGTTACGCACCAGCACCAGCTCGCCGACCATGTTCATGATCTCGTCCAGGCGTGCGGTATCGACCCGAACGGTGGTTTCGGCTTCGCTGGCCGGTTTTTCCGCTGGCGCAGCCGCTGGAGCGCGGGCGGGTGCCGGGGCAGCAGCGGCGGGCTTGGCGGGCTCGGCCTTGGGTTCCGGTGCCTTGGCCGCGGGTTTGGGCACAGCCTTGGCCGCGGGTGCTGCCGCAGTGGCGGCGGCAGGCGCGGCAGAAGCGGTACCGACTTCGCTGAACTTGCCCTTGCCATGCAGCTCATCGAGCAGTGATTCGAATTCGTGGTCGCTGATCAGGTCGCTACCCGCGGCAGCGGCAGCAGGCTTGGCCGGTGTCGGCGCCGAAGCGATGGCCGAATCCAGTGCGTCCACGGCAAAGGTGCCCTTGCCATGCAACTGATCGAGCAATGCTTCGAATTCATCGTCGGTGATGTCCGAGCTGTCGCCCGCGGCTTTCGGGGCGGCCGGGGCCGCCGACGGGACGACGGCATCAGGTGCGAACTGGCCCTTGCCATGGAGCTGGTCGAGCAGCGACTCGAACTCGGCATCGGTGATTTCATCGCTGGCAGCTCCATCGGCGGCCGGCGCAGCGGGTGCAACCGGAGCGGCCGGCGCCTCGGCCTGGGCCTTGACGGTGTTGAGGGAGTCCAGCAGTTGTTCGAATTCGTTATCGGTGATGTCGCCCGATTCCTCGGCGACCGGTTCTTCGACCACTGCCTCGGCAACCGGCGCCGCTTCGTCAGCCGATTGCGGCTCGGCCAGGCGCGACAGCGCGGCGAGCAGCTCGGGGGTGGCAGGGGTAATCGGCGAGCGCTCACGCACTTCGCTGAACATACTGTTGACCGCATCCAGCGCTTCAAGCACCACGTCCATCAGTTCCGAATCAACGCGACGCTCACCCTTGCGCAGGATGTCGAACACGTTCTCGGCAATGTGACAGCACTCCACCAGCTCGTTGAGCTGGAGGAAGCCGGCGCCTCCTTTTACAGTGTGGAAACCGCGAAAAATTGCATTGAGCAGATCCGCATCATCAGGTCGGCTTTCCAGCTCGACCAGCTGTTCGGACAGTTGCTCTAGAATCTCGCCGGCCTCAACCAGGAAATCCTGAAGGATCTCTTCATCGGCGCCGAAGCTCATTAATGGCTGCTCCTAAAACAGGGCTAAAACTCAGAATCCAAGGCTGGACAGCAAATCGTCCACATCGTCCTGACCGGACATAACGTCTTCTCTTTTATCGGCATGAATTTGCGGACCTTCACCCTGAGAGAGATGTTTTTGTGGATCTTTTTCAGCAAGCATCGCTTCACGGTCGTGTTCGATACCTGCAAAGCGGTCGACCTGGCTGGCCATCAACACCAGTTTGAGCAGGTTGCTTTCCACTTCGGTGACCAGTTGGGTCACACGCTTGATCACTTGGCCGGTCAGGTCCTGATAGTCCTGGGCCAGCAGAATGTCGTTGAGGTTGCTTGCTACGGCGCGGTTCTCGGTGCTGCTGCGCGTCAGGAAACCGTCGACCCGACGGGCCAGTTCCCGAAACTCTTCAGCGCCGACTTCTCGACGCATGAACCGACCCCAGTCGGTGCTCAAGGCCTGGGCTTCTTCGCTCAGGCCATTGACCAGCGGCGTTGCGCTTTCCACCAGGTCCATGGTGCGGTTGGCCGCGGCCTCGGTCAGCTTGACCACATACCCCAGACGCTCGGTGGCGTCGGTGATCTGCGAGACTTCCTCGGCCTGCGGCATATGCGGGTCGATCTGGAAATTGACAATCGCGCTGTGCAGTTCACGCGTGAGCTTGCCCACTTCCTGATACAGACCGCGGTCACGGGTCTGGTTGAGCTCATGGATCATTTGAACCGCATCGCCAAAGCGACCTTTTTCAAGGCTGTCGACCAGTTCGCGGGCATGTTTTTTCAGGGTCGATTCGAAATCGCCCATTGAAGATTCGTTGTCCATAGCTCCCCCGTGGCGCCGTTAACCGATGCGTTCGAAGATTTTTTCGATCTTCTCTTTCAACGCCTGGGCCGTGAAGGGTTTGACCACATAGCCGTTGACACCGGCCTGGGCCGCTTCGATGATCTGCTCGCGCTTGGCTTCGGCAGTGACCATCAGCACCGGAAGATGCTTGAGTTTTTCGTCGGCACGCACCTGACGCAGCAGGTCGATACCGGTCATGCCCGGCATGTTCCAGTCGGTGACCAGAAAATCGAAGTTGCCACTGTGCAACATCGGGAGCGCAGTGGTCCCGTCATCTGCCTCGGCCGTGTTGGTGAACCCAAGGTCACGCAACAGGTTTTTTATGATCCGCCGCATCGTTGAGAAGTCATCAACGATGAGGATTTTCATGTTCTTGTCCAATTCGACCTCCAAGCAGTCTTAAACGCGCCCAGCACCTGGACGCGCCATTTCAATCAATCCGGCACAACACTCGACAACGGTCTGGAGCACAACGGATGGAGACTGGCGCAGTACTTGCCAGGCCAGCCTCGTTCGCAGTGTCCCCACACTGCCTGTCAACGCGCTCGCCACTCCCCCAAACGCCCCCGCAAACGGGCCGCGCACTGGCTGTGTAACTGGCTGACCCGCGATTCGCTGACCCCCAGGACCTCACCGATTTCCTTGAGGTTCAGCTCTTCGTCGTAGTACAGCGCCAAGACCAGTCGCTCACGCTCCGGCAAATTGGCAATCGCATCCGCCAGCGCGCTCTGGAAACGTTCATCTTCCAGGTCACGCGATGGCTCCATGTGAGCACTCGCGCCATCCTCGTGCAGTCCCTCGTGTTCACCACCGTCCTGCAACAGGTCGTCGAAACTGAACAGGCGGCTGCCCAAGGTATCGTTCAAAATCCCGTAATAATCATCGAGACTCAACTGGAGTTCGGCCGCAACCTCGTGATCTTTAGCGTCACGCCCGGTTTTAGCTTCAATTGCCCGAATTGCATCGCTGACCATGCGGGTATTGCGGTGCACCGAGCGTGGCGCCCAATCGCCCTTGCGGACTTCATCGAGCATGGCCCCGCGAATGCGAATACCGGCATACGTCTCGAAACTGGCGCCCTTGCTCGCGTCGTATTTGTTCGACACTTCGAGCAGGCCGATCATGCCCGCCTGGATCAAGTCTTCGACCTGGACACTGGCCGGCAACCGCGCCAGCAAGTGGTAGGCGATACGCTTGACCAGTGGCGCGTAACGCTCGATCAATTCGTACTGGGCGTCCCGTGCCGATTTTTTGTAGAGATGGTTGTAACCGCTGGCTGTCATAGCACGGGCCCTGCTGTTTGTTGCACAAGACGCTCGACGAAAAATTCCAGATGCCCGCGCGGGTTGGCCGGCAACGGCCAGGTATCGACCTTCTGGGCGATCGCCTTGAACGCCAGCGCGCATTTGGAACGTGGAAAGGCTTCATAAACGGCACGTTGCTTCTGGACGGCCTTGCGTACGCTTTCGTCGTAGGGCACGGCGCCGACGTATTGTAGGGCGACGTCCAGGAAGCGATCCGTGACCTTTGTCAACTTGGCGAACAGGTTGCGGCCCTCCTGCGGGCTCTGGGCCATGTTGGCCAGGACGCGGAAGCGATTCATGCCATAGTCGCGGTTCAGCAGCTTGATCAAGGCATAGGCGTCGGTGATGGACGTCGGTTCGTCGCAGACCACCAGCAACACTTCCTGGGCCGCGCGTACGAAACTGACGACCGAGTCGCCGATACCGGCCGCGGTGTCGATCACCAGCACATCGAGGTTGTCGCCGATGTCGCTGAAAGCCTGGATCAGGCCGGCGTGCTGGGCCGGGGTCAGGTGAACCATGCTCTGGGTGCCGGAGGCAGCCGGCACGATGCGAATCCCGCCTGGCCCCTGCAACAGCACGTCGCGCAATTCGCAACGGCCTTCGATCACGTCCGCCAGGGTGCGTTTGGGTGTAAGCCCCAAGAGCACGTCGACGTTCGCCAGGCCCAGGTCGGCGTCCAGCAGCATGACCCGTCGGCCAAGCTCTGCCAGAGCCAGGGACAAGTTCACTGACACGTTAGTCTTCCCGACGCCACCTTTGCCGCCGGTCACCGCGATCACCTGTACGGGATGCATGCTGCCCATGTTCGTTCTTTACCTTGTCTTACTTAGACGGAGGCCACATTACTGGCTGCGCGTTCGCATACGGAACAATGCATGGCAGACCATCGATGTAGGTACAAAAAATATTCATGATTACCTCAGCCAACCTGCTTGGTCGGGCTGTGGTAGATATCAGCGAACATATCAGCCATGGCTTCTTCGCTGGGTTCTTCCTGCATTTGCACACTCACGGCACGGCTGACCAGTTGATGACGGCGCGGCAGATGCAAATCATCCGGGATCCGCGGCCCGTCGGTCAGGTAGGCCACCGGTAGTTCATGACCGATCGCCAGGCTCAACACCTCGCCCAGGCTTGCCGTTTCGTCCAGCTTAGTCAGGATGCAGCCGGCCAGCCCGCAGCGTTTGTAGCTGTGGTATGCGGCGGTTAGAACCTGTTTCTGGCTGGTGGTTGCCAACACGAGATAATTTTTTGACTTGATGCCGCGTCCGGCCAGGCTTTCGAGCTGCATGCGCAGGGCCGGATCGCTGGCTTGCAGGCCGGCGGTATCGATCAGTACGACGCGCTTGCGCAGCAACGGTTCCAATGCCTGGGCCAGGGACTGGCCCGGATCCACATGGGTCACCGACACGTTGAGGATCCGTCCCAGGGTCTTGAGTTGCTCCTGGGCACCGATGCGGAAACTGTCCATGCTCACCAGGGCGATGCTCTGGGCGCCGTACTTGAGTACGTAGCGGGCGGCGAGCTTGGCCAGGGTGGTGGTCTTGCCCATGCCGGCAGGACCGACCATGGCAATCACCCCGCCCTCTTCCAGCGGCTCGACTTCCGGCGTGGCAATCATCCGCGCCAGGTGCGCCAGCAACATGCGCCAGGCCTGGCGAGGTTCTTCGATACCATTGATCAATGCCAGCAGGTCCCGGGACAACGGACCGGACAGGCCGATGCGTTGCAGGCGACGCCACAGGTTGGCCTGGGCCGGACGGCTGCCTTGCAACTGGTTCCAGGCCAGGGAGCCGAGCTGGACTTCCATCAGCTCGCGCAGGCTGTTGAGCTCGAAGCGCATCGAGTCCAGGGCGCGCGGATCGACCCCACGGGCAGGCGCGGCGGGTGCCGGCTCTGGACGACGCGGTTCGGCCTGGGCCTGCTCGATCAGCGGCTCGGCAGCGGTCAACGGCAAGCCGGCGGTCAGTGGCTGACCGGCGAACAATTGACGATTGGTGCCCGCGGCACCCTCGCCTTCGCTGCTACGCAGGCTCAGTTCGGCCTGGGCGCTGGCGATGCGCGATTGGGTCTTGCGCAGCTCATCTTCGAGTTCCATGTTCGGAACCCGCGGGGCCAGCGCAGACAGTTTGTAATCCAGGGCCGCCGTCAGCTCGACACCGCCGGCGATACGACGGTTGCCAATGATGGCTGCTTCAGCGCCCAGCTCGTCACGAACCAGTTTCATGGCCTGACGCATGTCGGCGGCGAAAAAACGCTTCACTTGCATAAACCACTACCTCAGCCGTTGGGCCCTACTGTCGCAACGATGGTCACTTGCTTGTTGTCCGGTATTTCCTGGTACGCCAGCACATGCAGCCCCGGGACCGCGAGGCGCCCGAATCGCGAGAGCATCGCGCGAATCGGACCGGCCACCAGCAGGATCACCGGCTGGCCTTGCATCTCTTGCCGCTGGGCTGCTTCGATCAGCGAACGCTGCAGCTTCTCGGCCATACTTGGCTCCAGCAGGACACCCTCTTCCGAGCCTTGCCCTGCCTTCTGCAGACTATTGAGCAATATCTGTTCCAACCTTGGTTCCAGAGTGATCACAGGCAGCTCGGACTCAGTGCCTACAATGCTTTGGACGATTGCGCGGGACACGCCGACCCGAACAGCTGCCACCAAGGCGGCGGTATCTTGACTCTTGGAAGCGTTGTTGGCGATAGCTTCGGCAATACTGCGTATGTCGCGCACAGGCACTTGTTCGGCCAACAGCGCCTGCAGCACCTTGAGCAACTGCGACAACGAAACCACACCCGGCACCAGCTCTTCGGCCAGCTTCGGCGAGCCTTTTGCCAGTACTTGCAGGAGCTGCTGGACTTCTTCGTGGCCGATCAGCTCGCTGGAGTGCTTGTACAGAATCTGATTCAAGTGGGTCGCCACCACCGTACTGGCGTCTACGACGGTATAGCCGAGAGACTGGGCCTGGGCCCGCTGGCTGATTTCGATCCACACCGCTTCCAGGCCGAAAGCCGGATCCTTGGCGGTGATGCCGTTGAGGCTGCCGTAGACCTGTCCGGGGTTGATCGCCAGTTCGCGGTCGGGGTAGATCTCGGCTTCGGCCAGGATCACCCCCATCAAGGTCAGGCGATAAGCGCTCGGCGCCAGGTCGAGGTTGTCGCGGATATGCACGGTGGGCATCAGGAAGCCCAGGTCCTGGGAGAGCTTCTTGCGCACCCCCTTGATCCGCGCCAGCAATTGCCCCCCCTGGTTGCGATCGACCAAAGGAATCAGGCGATAGCCGACTTCCAGGCCGATCATGTCGATCGGGGTCACGTCATCCCAGCCCAGTTCCTTGGTTTCCATGGCGCGAGCCGGCGACGGCAGCAGTTCCTGCTGGCGCTTGACCTCTTGCAGGGCCTGGACTTTCTGCACGTTCTGCTTCTTCCAGAACAGGTAGGCGCCACCGGCCGCCAGGGCAGCCATGGTCAGAAAGGAAAAGTGCGGCATGCCAGGCACCAGGCCCATCACCGCCATCAGGCCGGCAGCAACGGCCAGGGCCTTGGGCGAGGCGAACATTTGCCGGCCGATCTGCTTGCCCATGTCTTCGGAGCCCGAAGCACGGGTCACCATGATCGCGGCCGCTGTGGATAACAACAGTGATGGCAATTGCGCCACCAAACCGTCACCGATGGTCAACAAGGCGTAAACCCTGCCAGCGTCGCCGAAGGTCATGTCGTGCTGGAAGATACCGACGGCCATGCCGCCGATCAGGTTGATGAACAGAATCAGCAGGCCGGCGATGGCGTCACCGCGCACGAACTTGCTGGCACCGTCCATGGAACCGTAGAACTCGGCTTCCTGGGCCACTTCCAGGCGACGCAGCTTGGCCTGGCTCTGGTCGATCAGGCCGGCGTTGAGATCGGCGTCGATCGCCATCTGCTTGCCCGGCATCGCATCGAGGGTGAAACGCGCGCTCACCTCGGAAATCCGCCCGGCGCCCTTGGTCACCACGACGAAGTTGATGATCATCAAGATGGCGAAGACCACGATACCGACCACGTAGTTACCGCCGATCACCACCTCACCGAAGGCCTGGATCACCTTACCGGCGGCAGCGTGCCCGTCCTGGCCGTGGAGCATGACCACCCGGGTGGACGCCACGTTCAGCGCCAGGCGCAACAGCGTGGCCACCAGCAGGATGGTCGGGAATACGGCGAAATCCAGCGGCCGCAGGGCGTATACGCACACCAGCAGCACGACAATCGACAGGGCGATGTTGAACGTGAAAAACACGTCCAGCAGGAACGGTGGTACCGGCAGCATCATCATGGCGAGCATGACCAGCAGCAACAGCGGCACGCCCAGATTACCCCGGCTGAGGTCTACGACATTGCTGCGCGCGGTGCTGAGTAACTGAGAGCGATCCACCAATATTCCCCGTTCCTGTGAAGCAAACTTTTGACGCCCTGGACGGGCGCAGACGGGGTATTGCAAGAAGCCTTCCAACTTGCAGTCAAGATTCGCAACGGCGTGCATTCATTCGGCGCGATGCACCCGGTGAATCACTGCGCTGTAAGTATTTGCGCCGGTGTGATTGGGCCAAAATTCAATTTCCAGCCCCTGACGTAACGCGCGCCCCGGAACATTTGCACACCATCGACTTCAACCTGGTCTTGATTGGCGTACATGAACACCACCATCGAAGAAGGCGCCTTGACGTCGGCCAAGGGCTCTTCAGGCGCGTTGATCTGGTGGCCCTCCATCACATTGAGCGCCCATTGAAACTGGATGATCGGAAGATCCGCGATCGTGATGATCTGCTTGGGATCCTCCCACCGAAAATCCGTGCGCGCGGCAAGCCTCAATTTCCCATCAAGGATCTGGAAAATCGGCTTGTGATAACGCCGCTCCAGCCCCCCACTCGACCATCCATCGAAATAACTATCAGGGTGGGTGAAGATACGGAACAGCGCCTCGTTATTACCGATCTTGCCGGCCTGACCAGCGAAGTAATCGTAGGAAATGTGATAAGCCAGGCCCTCCAATTCAGGCCGAATGGCATTGACCTCACCCTCCAGGTAATTGGGCACATACTTGTTCGCCGCGTCCCTGAAGCGCGCAAACTCGAGCATCAGGTCAAACGTGAACGCACAAGCGATGGCTCGTTCACCGGCATTGGCCTCGACCGCCCCTGACACGAAGTTCAGTTCCATGCCGCCGAGTTTTTTGTATTCGCGCATTGTCATGGCACACCCCTGGATTGAGTAGTCATCCAGAAGCATTACATTGCCATGGGAAGCGGCTGTCTACTGTCAGGACTGACAGGTACCGGGGATACCTGACGCCTATCGCAGGCCGTAGTACAGACCTTCCAAGCCGATCCAGGCACTCAATCGACGCCAATGTTTCTCTGCGCCAGCGTGACTCAGGAATCGCGCCGCAAATCCGGCGGAATCGGCAAGTCCTTGAGCGGCTCTGGACGCTTGCCTTTACCCGCGCGGTGCTGGCGGATCTGGTAGACATACGCCAGCACCTGGGCCACAGCCAGGTACAAGCCTCCAGGGATTTCCTGGTCGAGTTCGGTGGAGTAGTAGATCGACCGCGCCAACGCCGGGGATTCGAGCAGCATCACCTCGTTAGCCACGGCGATTTCACGAATCTTCAGCGCCAGGAAATCACTGCCCTTGGCCAGCAACACGGGGGCGTTGCCTTTTTCGGGGTCGTACTTGAGGGCGACGGCGTAGTGGGTCGGGTTGGTGATGACCACATCGGCATCGGGAATTGCCGCCATCATCCGCCGCTGGGAGACCTCGCGCTGCAACTGCCGGATCCGCTGCTTGACCTCCGGCTTGCCTTCCGAGTCCTTGTGCTCGTCGCGCACTTCCTGCTTGGTCATCATCAGCTTCTGCTTGCTCTGATACAGCTGGATCGGCACGTCGATGGCGGCGATCAGGATCAGGCCGCAAGCCATCCACAACGTGCTCCAGCCCACCAACTGCACGCTGTGGATAATCGCCTGCTCCAGCGGTTCGTGAGCAATGCGCAGCAGATCGTCGATATCGGCCTGCAACACTGTCAGCGCGACAAACAAGACCAGCAGGAACTTCCCGAAAGCCTTGAGCAACTCCATCAGCGCCGAGGTAGAAAACATGCGCTTGAGGCCTGCGGCCGGGTTCATTCGACTGAATTTGGGGGCCAGGCTACCGGCGGCGAACAACCAGCCGCCCAGTGAAATCGGGCCAATCACGGCGGCCAGCAGCAAACAGATCAGCACCGGCTGCACCGCCAGGATCGCGATCTTGCCCGAGTGCAGCAGATGCTGGGACATGGCGCCCGGGGAGAGCAGCACCTCACGGGGCAGGGAGAAATTCAGGCGCATGATTTCCAGCAGGTCCAGGGCCAACCCACCGCCATAGACCAGTAACCCGCCCGCCCCGGCCAGCATCACCGCCAGCGTGTTAAGTTCCTTGGACCGGGCAGTCTCACCCTTTTCCCGGGATTCGCGCAGGCGCTTTTCCGTGGGGTCTTCTGTCTTGTCCTGACCACTCTCGCTCTCGGCCATGGTTCAGCGTGCCTGCGCCATGTCGCGTAAAAGCTGCAAGGCCTGGGTGGCCAGCGGCTGATACTGGTTGAGGATATCCCCCAGGCTGACCCAGAAAATCACCATGCCCAGCACGAGGGTCAGCGGAAAGCCGATGGAGAAAATATTCAATTGCGGTGCCGCCCGGGTCATCACGCCAAAGGCGATGTTGACCACCAGCAACGCGGTGATCGCCGGCAATACCAGCACCATCGCCGCGCCCAGGACCCAGCCGAGCTTGCCGGCGATTTCCCAGAAATGATTGATCAGGAACGCATTGCCCACCGGCATGGTGGTAAAGCTCTCGGTCAAGACCTCGAAGACCACCAGATGCCCATTCATGGCGAGGAACAACAGGGTCACCAGCATCGTCAGGAACTGACCGATCACTGCCGTCGTCACGCCATTGGTGGGGTCGACCATGGACGCGAAGGCCATGCCCATCTGGATCGAAATGATTTGCCCAGCCACCACGAAGGCCTGGAAGAACAGCTGTAGCGAGAAGCCCATCAAGGCGCCGATGAGAATTTGCTCGGCCACCAGCATCAGTGCACTGAGGTCCAGGGCATGGACCGGCGGCATCGGCGGGAGCCCGGGCGCGATGACAACCGTGATCGCCAGGGCGAAATACAGGCGCACGCGCCGGGGCACAAGGGTCGTGCCGAAGACCGGCATGCTCATCAGCACCGCGGTGACGCGAAACAGCGGCAGGATGAACGATGCCACCCAGGAACTGATCTGAGTGTCCGTCAGCTCGAGCATCGACATGCGGTCAGCCGATCAACTGCGGAATACTGCCGTACAACTGCAGGATGTATTCCATGAAGGTTTGTACCATCCAGGGGCCGGCGACGATCAGCGTCACCAGCATCACCAACAGGCGTGGCAGGAAGCTCAAGGTCTGTTCGTTGATCTGGGTCGCGGCCTGGAACATCGCCACCAGCAACCCGACCAGGAGGCTGGGGATCACCAGGATGGCAACCATCATGGTCGTCAACCAGAGCGCTTCACGGAACAGGTCTACCGCTACTTCAGGCGTCATATCGTCCTACCCGCACAAAAGGCCTAAACACCGCCGAAACTGCCCGCCAGGGTACCGATGATCAACGCCCAGCCATCCACCAGCACAAACAGCATGATCTTGAACGGCAGGGAAATGATCAGCGGCGAGAGCATCATCATGCCCATGGCCATCAGTACGCTGGCGACCACCAGGTCGATGATCAGGAACGGGATGAAAATCATGAAGCCGATCTGGAAAGCGGTCTTGAGCTCGGAGGTCACGAACGCCGGCACCAGGATGGTCAATGGCGCCTGATCGGCACTGGGGATATCGGTGCGCTTGGACAGGCGCATGAACAGCTCCAGGTCGCTGCTGCGAGTCTGGGCCAGCATGAAATCCTTGATCGGCACTTCAGCCTTGGCCACGGCATCCTGAGCAGTGATTTTTTCCGCCAGGTAGGGTTGCAGCGCATCCTGGTTCACCCGGTCGAACACCGGCGCCATGATGAACATGGTCAGGAACAGCGCCATGCCAGTGAGGATCTGGTTCGAGGGGGTCTGTTGCAGGCCCAGGGCCTGGCGCAGGATCGAAAAGACAATGATGATCCGGGTGAAACTGGTCATCAGCATGACGAACGCCGGGATGAAACTCAGCGCGGTCATGATCAGCAGGATCTGCAGGCTGACCGAGTATTCCTGGGCCCCTTCGGCGTTGGTTCCGAGGGTGATCGCCGGAATCGACAGTGGATCGGCGGCAAACGCCAACGGTGCGGCCAGCATCAGGGCCAATGCCAACAGAATGCGCAACGGCATTACTTTTTATCCTTCTGGTCTTTACCCAACAGTTCCATGAGGCGCTGGGCAAACTCGGGACTTGCCTGCTCGGCGGAGGGCACCTGCACCGGCTCCTTGAGGACATGCAAGGCGGTAATGGTGCCCGGGCTCAGGCCTAGGAGAATCTGCTCGTTGCCGACCTGCACCAGCACCAGCCGGTCCCGCGGACCGAGCGCGCGGGAGCCGATGATGTCGATGACCTGGCCTTTGCCGGCTGGCCCGGCCTGCTGCACCCGACGCAGCATCCAGGCGAGGAAGAAGATCAAGCCCAGCACCAGCAGCAAACCCAGCACCAGCTGTGCCAGTTGCCCGGCCACGCCACTGCCGGCAGCCGGCGCAGCGGCGGCCGTGGCAACCGGTTCGGCCGCCAGCACGCTCAATGGCAGCATCGCGGCGGCTGCGAAGAAACCTTTCACTCAGCGCAGCTTCTTGATGCGTTCGCTCGGACTGATCACGTCCGTCAGGCGAATGCCGAACTTCTCGTTGACCACCACCACTTCGCCATGGGCGATCAAGGTACCGTTGACCAGCACGTCGAGTGGTTCGCCGGCCAGGCGGTCCAGCTCGATCACCGAGCCCTGGTTGAGCTGCAGCAGGTTGCGGATGTTGATGTCGGTGCTGCCCACTTCCATGGAAATCGACACCGGGATATCGAGGATCACATCCAGGTTCGGGCCATCGAGCGTTACCGGCTCATGACTCTTCGGCACGCTGCCAAATTCTTCCATCTGCAGGCGGCTGGACGCATGAGCGCCACTGTCGGCCGCCAGCAAGGCGTCGATGTCGGCTTGCCCGGCATCACCGGTTTCTTCCAGGGCTGCGGCCCATTCGTCGGCAAGCGCCTGGTCATCCTGGGTATTCATATCGTCAGCCATCATTTGTCCTCGGCGGGCAAAAATCAGTTAAAAACGTAAAATCCGTTACAAACTCAAGGGGTTCGACCCCGCTCAGCGGCGTTCGATCGGCTCGATCACCTGCAACGCCAGGTTGCCTTTGTGAGAGCCCATCTTGACCTTGAAGGCCGGTACGCCATTGGCGCGCATGATCATGTCTTCCGGCATCTCGACGGGGATGATGTCACCCGGCTGCATGTGCAGGATGTCCCGCAGGCGCAGTTGGCGCCGGGCAACCGTCGCGCCGATCGGCACGTCGACATCCAGCACATCCTGGCGCAGCGCATTGATCCAGCGCTCGTCCTGGTCGTCGAGGTCCGACTGGAAACCGGCATCGAGCATTTCTCGCACCGGCTCGATCATCGAGTACGGCATGGTCACGTGCAGGTCGCCGCCACCGCCATCGAGCTCGATGTGGAAGGTCGAGACCACGATGGCCTCGCTCGGGCCGACGATGTTGGCCATGGCCGGGTTCACTTCCGAGTTGATGTACTCGAAGTTCACTTCCATGATCGCTTGCCAGGCTTCCTTCAAGTCGACGAAAGCCTGCTCCAGCACCATGCGCACGACCCGCAGCTCGGTCGGGGTGAATTCACGCCCCTCGATCTTGGCGTGACGACCGTCGCCGCCGAAGAAGTTGTCCACCAGCTTGAACACCAGCTTGGCGTCAAGAATGAACAATGCGGTGCCGCGCAACGGCTTGATCTTCACCAGGTTGAGGCTGGTAGGCACGTACAGCGAGTGCACGTACTCACCGAACTTCATCACCTGCACGCCACCGACGGCCACGTCGGCCGAGCGGCGCAGCATGTTGAACATGCTGATGCGGGTATAGCGGGCGAAACGCTCGTTGATCATTTCCAGGGTCGGCATGCGTCCGCGAACGATGCGATCCTGGCTGGTCAGGTCGTAGCTTTTGACGCTGCCCGGTTCAGCAGCGTTTTCGGTCTGCACCAGGCCATCGTCGACACCATGTAGCAGCGCGTCGATTTCGTCCTGGGACAACAGGTCCTGCACGGCCATGTCGTGTTCCTACTGCAATACGAAGTTAGTGAAAAGCAGCTGTTCGATCACCACTTTGCCGAGCTCTTTCTGAGCCACTTCCTGCACACTGGCCGTGGCTTTCTGACGCAGCATTTCCTGACCGACCGGGGTGGCCAGGGTGTCGAAATTCTGTCCGGAAAACAGCATCACCAGGTTATTGCGGATCAGCGGCATGTGCACCCGCAGCGCTTCCAGGTCAGCCTGGTTGCGACCCAGCAGGGTGATGCTGACCTGCATGTAGCGTTGACGACCGTTCTGGGTGTAGTTGGCCACGAAGGCTGGCGCCATCGGCTCGAAAATCGCCGGTTGCTTGCCCACTGGTGCGGCTTCGACCGCCACCGCCGGCTTGCTTTGGGCGCTGTGCATGAAATACCAGGTCGCCCCCACCGAAACGCCGATCGCCAGGAGCAAACCCACCACGATCATGATGATCAGCTTGAGTTTGCCTTTGGTTGCAGGGTCTTTTTACAGCTGCTGCTTCACTCTTCGCCATGCCAATAATCCGTCACTAATCGGGGTTTTCACTGTTGCACGGCAAGGCTGGAGCAAGTGTTATGCCAGAAGTGTCGGCGCTTAAGATGACGGGCAGACGCGATCTTCAATCCCCATAAAAACAAAGTGGGAGCGAGCCTGCTCGCGATAGCAGTGGATCAGCCCACGCAAGGGTGACTGACAATCCGCTATCGCGAGCAGGCTCGCTCCCACAGGGGCGAGCATCGTTGGGTCAGGCGTAGTAATCGACCGCGCTGGTGCCGATGACACTGGTCGTGCTGACGGCCGCTTCAGCAATGCTGGCCGTGCCAGCGTCGTCCGCCGAATCCACCCGCCCACCGGACGACGTGGTGCGCCCCGCCTGGGCTTGCTGCTGGGCCTGCTGCCCCCTGGTTCTGCGAGCCACGGGACTGGTCCGATACACTGACGTCGACCTGGCCCATGCCCTGCTGGGCAAAACTGTCCCGCAGGCGATGCAACTGACCTTCGAGGGCTTCGCGAACGCCGGAGTGGGCGCTCATGAACGTGACCTGGGTCTGCTGGTCCGGAACCATGTTCACCCGGATATCCAGGCGCCCGAGCTCGGCGGGTTGCAACTGGATATCGGCCGCCTTGAGATTGACGCTGGACAGGTACATCACCCGGTTGACCACCTCTTCGGTCCAACCGTTCTGATTCATTGCGATAGGCTGGTTGACCGGCACCGCATTGGCGGTTTTAGGCGTAGCGGCCTGGGTCAGTGCGGCCAAGCGGTTGGCGAAATCGTCCACGCGAGTGTCACTGGAAGCGGCGCCCAGGTCCTTGAGGCCTTCGCTGATCAAGCCACCGAATGCCTTGTCGCCACCCTGGCTGCCGGGCCCGGTACTGTTCTGGTCGGCTTGCACAGTAAGCATGCTCGCCATACCGGCGGCAAAGGTTTGTGCCGAAGTCGGCTCACCATCGAGCGACGCCGGGGCCGCGCTCTTGGGTTGGGCCTGGCTGGTGGCGGAAACATGGCCGCCCTGCTCCATCGCCAAGCGCAAGGCTGGCAACGCGTCGAGTGGGTCTGCTTCAGGATCGAAGGCGGGATCATCCACCGGGACCGCCGCCTGGGTCACCTGGACCGGTGCGGCCAAGGGGGCAACCGGCGCCGCTACTGCCGTACCCAGCTGGGTGTCAGTCGTGACCGCCACAGGTGCAGGTTCCGCCGTGGCTGTCGCCACCGGCACCGCCATGTCCGGCAGCAGTCCTGGATCAAGGCTCGGATCGATAGGCGCAGCATCGGCAACTGGCGTTTGCGCAGGGTCGGCGTTGTCGTCACTGGCGGCGTTATCGTCGGCGCTGGCCGGTTTTTCCGTGGGCAAGGGTTTGCCGCTATCGGCAACCGTCGGCTCCGGGGCGGCAGGGGTCTGGTTGCCAGTGTCTTTTTTGACGGTGTTGTCGGCAGCCTTGTCGCGTACCGATTTCACCGATGGCTCAGGGGCCGCAGCCGATTTGGCAGGCGCCTGCTTGGCGAAGACTTGAGCGAAGCTGGAGGCTCTATCCCCGAGTTCCGGGGCCGCTGCCGGTGAATTGACGGCGACCTGGGGCTTGGCCTGGACAGAGGCCTGAAGCAGTGTGTTGGGGGTAACAGGCATAAAAGGGTCTCCGCTGCACTGGAATCATAGGTACAGTCGAGACTAGGCAATGCAAGGCACGGGCCAACGTCTGCCCGACCGTCGAATCTCAGCAGTGAAAGCCTTCACGCTCTTCCCTGCAAAGCTTGCGGACATGAGCAAATTCATTGTCGATTTCGTTGACCAGCTTTTCGATACCGCCCAATGACGGTTGCTTGGCACGCTGTTCCAGCTCGCCGCACAGCTCGGCCAGGCGGATGGCGCCCATGTTGCTGCTGCTGCCCTTGAAGCTGTGGGCCGTGGCGCTCAGTTTTTCAGCATCCCGTGCTTCATGCAGCACCCGCAGGCGAGCCTCGGAGTCGTTGAGAAACGTATCCAGCAACTCCAGATACCCCTCCTCCATGACTTCCTTCAACGTGCTGAGCACGTCGCGGTCCAGATGAATCTCGTTCACTTGTTCGCTCCCTGATCAAGAATGGCCCCGATTATGCCAGAGCCTCCCAGAAAAACTCCACGCGCGCACTACGACCATCGTCTGACCAACTGGCCTGGTGGCTCAACTGGCGTACCAGGCTCACGCCGCGCCCCGACAACCGATCACTGTCCACGGGCCGCGCCAGCACCCTGGCGACATCAAAACCCTCGCCACTGTCTTCGACTTCGATGGCCAGGCGACCACCCTCGCCATCTGGCGAGACATGCAAGTGCACCCGAACGTAACCGTCGCTCAGTTCATCCAGGCGCGTATTGCGCTCCCGGTAGTAGCGGGCAAAACCCGCCGCGTCACGCTTGAGGCTCGAGTCGAGCCCCAGCACCCCATGATCCAGGGCATTGGAGTAGAGCTCCGACATGACGCTGTAAAGGGCGCCACTCTGCGCCCTGAGTCCATGGACCTCGAGCAACAACTGCAACAGGTAAGGCATCGGGTTGAAGCGCTTGAGTGTCTGCGCCCGGAACTCGAAGCTCACCGACCAATCCAGCGGGCTGGACTGGCCGCTATCGGAATAGACCGGCGGCGGCGGATTGAGTTGCGTCGGTGCGACCAGCCGTACCTCGACCATACTGAAGTCGTCCCGAGCCTCGCCGCGAAAGTCCCGCAGGGCCTGCTGGATATCTTCGAAAAGAAGATCGGGCTCACGGTTGGCTGCAAACACCTGCTGCAACCCCTCCACGCCAAACGGCCGATCATGGTCGTCACTGGTTTCGATTACGCCGTCAGACAACAGGAACACCCGGTCCCCCAACGACATGGCGTGCACTTCGGTGCGATCATCGAATAGCTGGGGCGAGAGCACACCCAACGGCAGGTGCCGTGCCGGCAATGGCGTGCGCACGCCGCTGAGGCTGTCATGCAGGTAACCCTCGGGCATGCCGCCATTCCAGACTTCCACCGTGCACCGCTGGAAACTCAGGCATAGCAACGTCGCGCAACAGAACATGTCCACTGGCAGGATGCGTTTAAGCTTGGCATTCATCTCCCGCAGGATCTGCGCCAGGCCGTAGCCCTTGGCGGTCATCCCGTAGAACACTTCCGCCAGCGGCATCGCACCGACCGCCGCCGGCAAACCGTGCCCGGTGAAATCCCCCAGCAGGACGTGCATGTCGCCGGCCGGGTTGAACGCCGCCAGCAGCAGGTCACCGTTGAACAAGGCATAAGGCGATTGCAAGTAGCGGATGTTCGGCGCGCTCAGGCAGCCGGAGTGGGCGATCTTGTCGAATACAGCCTTGGCGACCCGTTGTTCGTTGAGCAGGTAGTCATGGTGCCTGGCGATCTGGTCGCGCTGCTCCACCACCGTGGCCTGCAACCGACGCAAGCGGTCCATGGCCTTGATCTTGGCCGCCAGGATCACTTGGTTGTAGGGTTTGGCCAGGAAATCGTCACCGCCCGCTTCCAGGCAACGGGCCAGGGCTTCGCTCTCGGTCAACGAGGTGAGGAAAATGATCGGGACCAACTGGTCCCCGGCCAACTGCTTGATTTTCTGCGCGGCTTCAAAGCCGTCCATCACTGGCATCATCGCATCCATCAGCACCAGGTGCGGACGTTGCTCCAGATAGACATCGACCGCTTCGGCGCCATCGGCCGCAGTGAGCACATGATGCCCCTGGCGGCGGACAATGGTCGACAACAGCAGTCGATCAGCGGCACTGTCTTCGGCAATCAGGACCGTCAGCGGCTCCGACGACGATTGCATGGCCGTCAACTGATGTCGAACAGCTTGTCGAAATTGGAGATCGCGAGGATTTTCTTGACGTCATTGCTGCTGTTGACGACACGGATATCCGACTGGTCGCCACCGGCATGATCGCGCAACAACAAAAGCATGCCCAAGGCGGAACTGTCGAGATAAGTGGCTTCTTTCAAATCCACCACGATGGAGTCAGGTTTCTGATTGAGCCGTTCATAGGACTCACGAAACTCCTGATGCCGTCCGAAATCGAATCGACCTTTGATCGAGATCGTCAGCTTGTGCCCATCGGGAGATACTTCGGTAACGACTGACATGATCGGCTTCCTTGTCATGGACATACGTGTACAAGGTGTAGCATCTGGTAAAGGTCTGAGCAAGGTTTTGTCAGAATCTGCCGACAAAATCCCGGTTTCGCATCAATAGGGATTCTGCCGCGGCAGGCGCTGGGACAACTCATCGAGCAGTTTCTGTTCGCGCTTGTCTTCCAGTTGCCGTGCCTCATCGATATAGCGCTGCACCAACTTGCGCAACCCTTCGACCCGGGCAAACGCCTCTTGCCAGCTCTGGCGAGCCTTCTCCAGGTTGTTCTGGTGCCAGACCAGGCTCTGGCGCTGCTGGTCGATAGCGGTACCCAACTGCGCAAGAAAGCCTTGGTAGCCCAACAACCACTGCCCGGAAACCCCGTGGGCACCACGGGCGATCCACTGTTCCTGATATTCGAGTCGAAAGTTTTCGAGGTCTGCCAGCTTGCTTTCGGCGACTTTGACCTGGCCCTGGAAATACGCCAGTCGCTGGACGGCGGTCTTCTCGGCCTTTTCCGCCATGTCCACCACGGGCGCCAGGCGGGCCGCACGACTCGTGGCCATGGTCGGTTAAGTGCCTGAGATCGGGGCGAAAAGAGTCTGCAAGTGCGCCTCACTGGCGCCCATGCCGATGTTGTCGTTCAGGCTCTGGCGCAGGTAGACGGCCATCGACGGGTGCAGGTTGATCGCGGTGTCGGTCTCGCGGTCGCCGCCAGGCACATAGGCGCCGACGCTGATCAAGTCACGGCTTTGCTGGTAGCGCGACCAATACTGCTTGAACTGCTGGGCCCGCTTCATGTGTTCGGCACTGATGACCGACGGCATGACCCGGCTGATGGAAGCCTCGATATCGATGGCCGGGTAATGCCCTTCTTCGGCCAGGCGCCTGGACAGCACGATGTGGCCGTCGAGTACGCCCCGGGCCGAGTCAGCGATAGGGTCTTGCTGGTCATCGCCTTCGGACAGCACGGTATAGAACGCGGTGATCGAACCACCGCCCTTTTCCGCATTGCCGGCACGTTCCACCAGTTTCGGCAGCTTGGCGAATACCGAAGGCGGATAGCCCTTGGTGGCTGGCGGTTCGCCGATGGCCAGGGCGATTTCCCGCTGGGCCTGAGCGAAACGGGTCAGCGAA